>NZ_CP049199.1:0-1274166 GCF_011045195.1 Caulobacter soli
ATGACGACCAAAGGCGGGGTAGTGACCCAAGAGTTTTCGGCTGCGTTCTCGACGATTGCCTGCGAGCCTGCGGGCGCCGTCTGGAGCAGGGTGTGCGCGGTGCTGAAACGCGAGCTGGGCGATGCGGCCTTCGGCTCATGGATCGCCCCGGCGATGTTGCGTGAAGGTCAGGCTGGCGACGTTGTGCTGGTGACGCCGACCGGGATCGCGCGCGACTGGATTCGCCGCAGCGCGTGGCGTCGCGTCAGCGAACTGTGGGCGGCCAACGATCCGACCTCGCGTCGCCTGGACCTGAAGTCGCGCCTGGAATTCGAGGCGGCCGGCGGCGTGTCGGCCGGTCATGACGCCAAGGCCGAGCCGATCGAGATCGTGCTGCCGGTCTCCAGCGACATTCCCGCCCTGGCCCCGACCAACGGCGCCAAGCCCTCCCCCGTCCAGGGCCTGCAGGAACGCTTCACCTTCGACACCTTCGTGCCGGGTCCGGCCAACGAATTCGCCCACGCCGTGGCGCGCCGCGTGGCGAGCTGGGCCGACGGCCACTTCAATCCGGTGCTGTTCCACGGCCCCTACGGCTTCGGCAAGACCCACCTGCTCAACGCCCTGGCCTGGGAGGCCATGCGCCAGGCCCCGACCAAGCGCGTGGTCTATCTGACCGCCGAGCGCTTCCTGTCGACCTTCGTGCGGGCGGTGATGGATCGCCAGACCGCGGCCTTCAAGGAAGAGCTGCGCGGCGCCGACCTGCTGATCATCGACGACGTGCATTTCATCGCCGGCAAGCAGTCGAGCCAGGAAGAGCTGTTCCACACCCTGACCGCCCTGGTCGAGGACGGTCGCCGGGTGGTGTTCTCCTCGGACCGCGCCCCGGCGGCGATGACCGAGATGGACGCCCGCCTGCGCTCGCACCTGTCGGCGGGCCTGGTCTGCGGCCTGGAGCCGGCCGACCGCGCTCTGCGCCTGGGCATCCTGGACCGCAAGCTGCAGTCGCTGTCGCGTCAGCACGGCTTCGAGCCGACCATGCGCCCCGAAGTGCTGAACTTCCTGGCCGACCGCTTCACCGACAGCGTCCGCGAGCTGGAAGGCGCGCTGAACACCCTGTCGGCCCGGGCTGGCGAAGGCGTCTCGCGCCTGACCCTGGACGAGGTCCAGGCGATCCTGCGTCCGCACCTGCGGGCCGGCGAGAAGCGCATCACCATCGACGACATCCAGAAGGCCACGTCCGAGCACTACGGCATGAAACAGGCCGACCTGCTCAGCGAGCGCCGCAACCGCGCCATCGCCCGTCCGCGCCAGGCGGCCATGTGGCTGGCCAAGCAGCTGACCACCCGCTCGCTGCCCGACATCGGCCGGCGCTTCGGCGGCCGCGACCACACCACCGTCCTGCACGCCGTGCGCCGCATCGAGGCCCTGCGCGCCGAGGACCCGGCCCTGAACCAGGACCTGGAGACCATCACGCGCAAGCTGCGCGGCTGAGGGTTTTCATCCTGGTGAATGATAAAAGGGCCGTCCGGTTGGGCGGCCCTTTTTCGTGCGGCGAACACTTGCCCCCTACGGACCGCTTCGCGGTCGTCTTCCCCCATAGGGGGAAGAGGCGCGTCGCGCATGAAGCCTCCGCCCCCTCGCCGCGACAGACGGCGAAGCCGTCAGGTGGGGGCAAGGGGGTGAGCCACGGACGCCCGCCTAAGCGTGATGTTCACCCGCCCTCCCCCCGGCACGAGCCCCGACGATCCCGGCAGGATCCGGTCCACGCCGTGGAACGCCAGCCTTGCCGGTCCCGACAGCCGGCATACGTCGCCCGACGACAGTCGCAGCGACCGCGTCGGGTCCTTGCGCGCGGTTCCGCCGATCCGGAACACCGCCGTGTCGCCCAGCGAGACCGACAGCACCGGAAAGCGCGGATCGGCCTCGTCGCGATCCTGGTGCAGGCCCATGCGGGCCTCATCGCGATAGAGGTTGATCAGGGCGCTGTCCGGCGGTGTCCGCGGATCGCCCAGGGCCGCCCAAAGATCGAGCAGAGCCCGTGGCATCTCCGGCCAGGGTCGCCCCGTCGCCGGATGGCGGTCGGCGTAGCGATAGCCGGTCCTGTCGCTGGTCCAGCCCAGCGGGCCGAAGCTGGTCATGGCCACGCTCATGGCCTTGCCATGGGCGGTTTCATAATTTTGCGGCGGCGCGACCTCGAAGGCGGCCAGCGCCAGGCGCATCAAATCGTTCTGGGCCTTGGGGTCCAGCAATCCGGGCCATAGGTCGAAACCCGGCAGAACACTGATCGGTTTAATCATTACGGAGATTTAATGCGCCAGACGGGTTTGGACAGTGTTGGTTTGCGCTCGCCGGGCCTGCCGGCCGAACAAATTTTGCAATCCAGGGCCGCTCATGCGTCGACTTCTCTCTTCCGCGGCTGCCGCCGTGCTCGTTTTTGCC
Source organism: Caulobacter soli (assembly GCF_011045195.1). GTDB lineage: Bacteria > Pseudomonadota > Alphaproteobacteria > Caulobacterales > Caulobacteraceae > Caulobacter > Caulobacter soli. Next base: position 2,419 of record NZ_CP049199.1, read on the forward strand.
GCCGGATCGGCCCTGGCCGCGACCACCGCCCCCAAGGCGGTTCAGGCCTCCAAGCCCGCCGCGATCACCGCCGCCAACGTCACGACCCAGCTGCCGCGCGGCGTGGTCCCGACCCACTATGACCTGGCCTTCGTTCCCGACACCGACAAGCTGACCTTCACCGCCTCGGTGAAGATCAATATCGACGTGACCGCCCCGACCAACACCATCACGCTGCAGGCCGCCGACCTGGCGTTCGCCAAGGTCGAGATGGTCGGCCCAGGCGGCGCCAAGGAGGGCGCGGCCAAGGTCAGTGTCGACGCCGAAGCCCAGACCGCCACCTTCACCTTCGACAAGCCGGTCGCCAAGGGCGCGCACGTCCTGGCCATCGACTACAGCGGCAAGATCTACAAGCAGGCCGCCGGCCTGTTTGCCCTGGACTACGACACCGACCAGGGCATGAAGCGCGCGCTCTACACCCAGTTCGAGAACAGCGACGCCCGCCGCTTCATTCCCTCGTGGGACGAGCCGTTCTTCAAGGCCACCTACGACGTCCAGGTGACGGTCCCGACGGGCCAGATGGCCATCGGCAACATGCCGATCGCCAAGACGCAGGATCTGGGCGGCGGCAAGTCGAAGGTCACCTTCGCCACCTCGCCGAAGATGTCGACCTATCTGCTGTTCTTCGGCCTGGGCGAGTTCGACCGCGCCACGGCCAAGGTCGGCGACGTCGAGATGGGCGTGATCACCAAGAAGGGCGACCTGGCCAAGGCCGACTTCGCCCTGAAGTCCTCGGGCCCGATCCTGGCCTGGTACAACGACTATTTCGGCGCGCCCTACCCGCTGCCGAAGCTGGACCACATCGCCGCCCCCGGCCAGAGCCAGTTCTTCAGCGCCATGGAGAACTGGGGCGCGATCTTCTACTTCGAATACGCCCTGCTGGAAGACCCGGCGATCTCGACCCAGACCGACCGCCAGAACATCTACACCACCGTGGCCCACGAAATGGCCCACCAGTGGTTCGGCGACCTGGTCACCATGTCGTGGTGGGACGATCTGTGGCTGAACGAGGGCTTCGCGTCGTGGATGGAGAGCCGGGCCACCGAGCACTTCCATCCCGAGTGGAACAGCCAGCTGGGCGCGATCGGCGGGCGTGAATACGCCATGGGCCTGGACTCGCTGGCCACCACCCACCCGGTCGTCCAGCACGTGGAGACCGTCGACCAGGCCAGCCAGGCCTTCGACGCGATCACCTACCAGAAGGGCCAGGCGGTCATCAGCATGCTCGAGGCCTATGTCGGCCCCGAAGCTTGGCGCGCGGGCGTTCGCGCCTACATCAAGGCCCACGCCCACGGCAACACCACGACCGACGACCTGTGGATCGAGGTCGAGAAGGCCGCCGGCAAGCCGATCACCGCCATCGCCCACGATTTCACCCTGCAGCCGGGCATCCCGCTGATCACGGTCGACACCGGCGCCTGCGCGGCCGGAAAGACCACCGTGAGCCTGACCCAGGGCGAGTTCAGCCGCGACAAGCCCACCAAGACTCCCCTGGCCTGGCGCGTGCCGGTCTCGGCCCAGGTCGCCGGCTCCAGCAGCGTGGCCAAGACCCTGGTGGTCGGCGGCAAGGGCTCGCTGAGCGTCGACGGCTGCGGCCCCGTGGTGGTCAACGCCGGCCAGGCCGGCTATTTCCGCACCCTCTACACGCCCAAGGCCTTCGCCGGCGTCGCGGCCAGCTTCGCCAAGCTGCCGGCCATCGACCAGCTGGGCGTGATCTCCGACGCCTGGGCCTTGGGCCTGAACGGCCAGCAGGCCGTCACCGACGCCCTGGACCTGGTCATGGCCACGCCGGCCGACGCCGATCCGCAGGTCTGGAGCAAGATCGCCGGCGTGCTGACCGAGGTCGACGGCATGTATGACGGCGCCTCAGCCCCGCAGGCCGCCTTCCGCAAGCTGGCCATCGCCCGCCTGTCGCCGGTGTTCCAGAAGATCGGCTGGACGGCCCAGGCCGGCGAGCCGGCCCCGGTCGCCAACCTGCGCGCCGCGCTGATCGAGAAGCTGGGCGCCCTGGGCGATCCGGCCGTCGTGGCCGAGGCCAAGCGCCGCTACGCCGCCGACAAGACCGACCCGTCGGCCGTGCCCGGCGCCCTGCGCAAGTCGATCCTGGCCGTCGTCGCCCGTCAGGCCGACGCCCAGGCCTGGGACGCCCTGCACGCCCAGGCCAAGGTCGAGAAGACCCCGCTGATCCGCGACCAGCTCTACACCCAGCTGGCCTCGGTCCAGGACGAGGCCCTGGCGGCCAAGGCCCTGGATCTGGCCATCAGCGGCGAGCCCAGCGAAACCCTGGCGGCCAACATGATCTCGCGGGTCTCGGTGCTGCATCCCGACCTGGCCTTCGACTTCTCCGTCGCCCACAAGGACGCGGTGAACGGCAAGGTCGACGCGGCTTCGGCCACCAAGTTCATCCCGGGCCTGGCCAAGCGTTCGGCCGATCCGGCGATGATCGGCAAGGTCACCGCCTACGCCGCCGCCAACCTGCTGGCCGGCTCGCGCGGCGAGGCCGACAAGTCGGTGGCCGCGATCACCGACCGCATCAAGGTGCGCAAGGCCGCCATGCCGGTGATCACCGCCTGGGTCGCCAAGAAAAGCTGAGACGACGCTCGTAGAGCGGATTCAGCGAACGCGAGTTGAGGCTTTCGGGCCGCGCTCGCGACCTATCTGACGGAAGGGCCGCGCTTTTTCAGGCGCGGCCTATTTCGTCGCAGGTCACGATTCCCCTTCATTCCATGCGGGATTGGGCTTGCAGGCTGGCGCCTATCCCCCATATCGGGCATCGAAGCGGGGTTGACGGGCTCGTCAACTTCGATTGAACGAACGCTTTCCTTCCGAACGTCGTTTGGAAGGTGAGGATTTGGATCAACCGTTAGAACGCGACCAGACGGGGACGGCTTGAGAAAAACCGGGGCGCTTGTCTTGAGGCCCTTGTCACCGCCGTCCGCCATTCAGGAGCTACAGGTCTAAACATGAGCAAGATTATCGGTATCGACCTTGGCACCACGAACTCGTGCGTGGCCATCATGGACGGTAAGAACCCCAAGGTGATCGAGAACGCCGAGGGCGCGCGCACCACCCCGTCGGTGGTCGGCTTCCTCGAGGACGGCGAGCGCCTCGTCGGCCAGCCCGCCAAGCGCCAGGCCGTCACCAACCCGACCAACACCCTTTTCGCGATCAAGCGCCTGATCGGCCGCAATTTCGCAGATCCCGTCGTGGCCAAGGACAAGGCCATGGTCCCCTATGACATCGTCAAGGGTCCGACCGGCGACGCCTGGGTCAAGGCCCACGGCAAGGACTACAGCCCGCAGGAAGTCTCGGCCTTCATCCTGCAGAAGATGAAGGAAGCCGCCGAAAGCCATCTGGGCGAGTCGGTGACCAAGGCGGTCATCACCGTCCCGGCCTATTTCAACGACGCCCAGCGTCAGGCGACCAAGGACGCCGGCAAGATCGCCGGCCTTGAAGTCCTGCGCATCATCAACGAGCCGACCGCGGCCGCCCTGGCCTACGGCCTGGAGATGAACGAAGGCAAGAAGATCGCCGTCTACGACCTGGGCGGCGGCACGTTCGACGTCTCGGTCCTGGAAATCGGCGACGGCGTCTTCGAAGTGAAGTCGACCAACGGCGACACCTTCCTGGGCGGCGAGGACTTCGACCTTCGGATCGTCGACTACCTGGCCGACGAGTTCAAGAAAGAGCAGGGCGTCGACCTGCGCAAGGACAAGCTGGCCCTCCAGCGTCTGCGCGAAGAAGCCGAAAAGGCCAAGAAGGAGCTGTCCTCGACGGCTCAGTACGAAGTGAACCTGCCCTTCATCTCGATGAACGCGTCGGGCCCGCTGCACCTGAACATCAAGCTGTCGCGCTCCAAGCTCGAAGCCCTGGTGGAAGACCTGATCGCCCGCACCATCGGTCCGTGCGAGCAGGCCCTGAAGGACGCCGGCCTGAAGAAGAGCGACATCGACGAAGTGATCCTGGTCGGCGGCATGAGCCGCATGCCCAAGGTCCAGCAAGCCGTGCAGGACTTCTTCGGTCGCGAACCCCACAAGGGCGTGAACCCCGATGAAGTCGTGGCCCTGGGCGCCGCCGTTCAGGCCGGCGTTCTGCAAGGCGACGTTAAGGACGTGCTGCTGCTGGACGTGACCCCGCTGACGCTGGGCATCGAGACCCTGGGCGGTGTGTTCACCCCGCTGATCGAGCGCAACACCACCATCCCGACCAAGCGTTCGCAGACCTTCTCGACCGCCGACGACAACCAGTCGGCCGTGACGATCCGCGCCTTCCAGGGCGAGCGTCCGATGGCCGTCGACAACAAGTTCCTGGGTCAGTTCGACCTGCAGGGCATTCCGCCGGCGCCGCGCGGTGTGCCGCAGATCGAGGTCACCTTCGACATCGACGCCAACGGTATCGTCAACGTCCACGCCAAGGACAAGGCGACCAACAAGGAGCACTCGATCCGCATCCAGGCCAACGGCGGCCTCTCGGACGCGGACATCGAGCGCATGGTCAAGGAAGCCGAGGCCAACAAGGCCGAGGACGAGAAGAAGAAGGCGCTGGTCGAGGCCAAGAACCAGGGTGAAGCCGCCCTGCACTCGACCGAGAAGGCCTTCGCCGAGCACGGCGACAAGGTCTCCGGGCCCGACAAGACCGCGATCGAGACCGGCATCGCCGAGCTGAAGACGGCCCTGGAAGGCGAGGACGCCGAGGCGATCCAAGCCAAGACCCAGGCCCTGCTGCAAGCTTCGATGAAGCTGGGCGAGGCCATGTACAACGCCCAGCAGGGCGAAGGCGGCGACGACGAAGCCGCCGCCGATGACGGCGTCGTCGACGCCGAATTCGAAGAAGTCGACGACTCCAAGCCGTCGGCGTGACCATGGGTCGCGGGGCGGTGCGTGTGACTTCGGTTCGTTCCGCCCCCACCTTCGGGAACAAGGCTCCCGCCTGCCGCTTGCGGCCGGGCGGGAGCGCTCCCACCTCCTTGTTCAACATGGCTAGTGATCGACCCTGACGATGCGCGACTATTACGAAGTCCTGGGCGTGGCCCGTGGCTGCGATGACGCCGCCCTCAAGGCCGCCTTCCGCAAGATGGCGATGGAGCACCATCCCGACCGCAATGGCGGTTGCGAGAACGCCTCCTCGCGCTTCAAGGAAGTCAACGAAGCCTATTCGGTGCTGTCCGACGCCCAGAAGCGCGCCGCCTACGACCGCTACGGCCATGCCGGGGTGAACGGTCAGCAGGGCGGACCGGGCGGCTTCGGCGGGGCCGACGCCGGCGATATCTTCAACGACGTCTTTGGCGACGTGTTCGGCGAGATGTTCGGCGGTCGCCGGCAGTCGAACAACGGCCCCCAGCGCGGCCAGGACCTGCGCTACGACCTGGAGATCACCCTTGAGCAGGCCTATGCCGGCGCCGAGGTCGAGATCAAGGTTCCCGCCGCCATCACCTGCGAGGTCTGCGACGGCTCGGGCGCCAAGCCCGGCACCAGCCCGACGGTCTGCGGCACCTGCGGCGGCGCCGGCCGCGTGCGGGCCACCCAGGGCTTCTTCGCGGTCGAACGGGCCTGCCCGCGCTGCGGCGGCTCGGGCCGCCTGGTGCTGGACCCCTGCGCCACCTGCCACGGCCACGGCCAGGTGCGCCGCGAGCGCATCCTGTCGGTGCGCATCCCGGCCGGCGTCGACGACGGCGCCCGGATCCGCCTAGCGGGCGAAGGCGACGCGGGCGCGCGCGGCGGTCCGCGCGGCGACCTCTACCTCTTCCTGTCGGTGATTCCGCACGAGCTGTTCGAGCGCGACGGCCTGGACCTGCTGTGCACCGTGCCGGTGCCGATGACCGTGGCCGCTCTCGGCGGCGACATCGAGGCCCCTTGCCTGCTGGGCGGCGAGAACTGCGACGGCGCCAGCCGCATGACCGTCAAGGTCCCCGAAGGCGCTCAGACCGGCAAGACCGTCCGCCTCAAGGGCAAGGGCATGCCGTCCCTGCGCAGCCGCCAGCGCGGCGACCTGGTGGTCGAGCTGTTCGTGGAAACCCCGACCCACCTCTCCGCGCGGCAGAAGGAGCTCCTGCAGGAGCTGGCCGGCCTGTGCAGCGAGAAACAGAACCCCAAGTCGGCCAACTTCGTCGGCAAGGCCAAGCGCTTCTGGGAAGAAGTGACGGGCAGCTAGGCGGCTTCCGCATCGCGATACGAGAAGGGCCCGGAGCGGAAGCGCCGGGCCCTTCGTCGTTTTGGGCCCTCATCACCGCCTATTTGGTGGGTTTTCGCGGGAATAGTCCCAGGGCTTGTGGATATCCCCTACCGAAGTCTTAACGGAAGGGCCAACGCCCTGTACCGTCCGGCGCGATGAACGCCCCCGCCCCCACCGTCACCCAGACCTATGACGCCACCGGCGCGACGCCGGTGATGCAGCAGTTCTTCGAGATGAAGGCGCGTCAGCCCGACGCGCTGATCTTCTTCCGGATGGGCGACTTCTACGAGCTGTTCTTCGACGACGCCTACAAGGCCGCCGCCGCCCTGGGCATCAGCCAGACCTTCCGCGGCACCCACAACGGCCAGCCGATCCCGATGGCTGGCGTGCCGCAGCACGCGGCCGAGGCCTATCTCTCCAAGCTGATCCGCATGGGCTTCAAGGTCGCCGTCTGCGAGCAGATGGAAGACCCGGCCGAGGCCAAGAAGCGCGGCTCCAAGTCGGTGGTCCGCCGCGACATCGTGCGGGTGGTGACGCCCGGCACCCTGACCGAGGACGGCCTGCTGGACGCGCGCGGCGCCAACCGCCTGGCCGCCGTGGCCGTGCGGGCCGGCCAGGCGGCCGTGGCGGCCGTCGAGCTGTCGACCGGCGAGGTCGAGTGTTTCCTGGTCGCCAAGGACGCCGTGGCGGCGATCCTGGCGGCCCTGGCCCCGTCCGAGACCCTGGTCGCCGATCGCCTGCTGTCGGACGACCAGCTGTCCCAGACCCTGAAGATCTGCGGCGGCCTGATCCAGCCGATGCCCTCGGCGCTGTCCGAGCCCCAGGCGTCGGAGACCCGCGTCAAGCGGCTCTACGGCGTCGACACCCTGGACGGGTTCGGCGGGCTTTCGTCGGCCGAGATCGGGGCCCTGGGCCTGATCGCCGCCCATCTTGAAATGACCCAGGCCGGCAAGCTGCCGGCCCTGCGCGCCCCGCGCCGCGCCGCCGAGGCCGACGTGATGGCCATCGATCCGGCCACCCGCTCCAGCCTGGAGATCGACCGCACCCAGGGCGGCGACCGCAACGGTTCGCTGCTGGCGGTCATCGACCGCACGGTGACGGCCGGCGGCGCCCGCCTGCTGGCCGCCCGCCTGGCCCGTCCGCTGCTGGACCCGGCCGCGATCAATGGCCGCCTGGACGCGGTGGAGTGGTTCGTCGAGCACCGCGCGCTGCGCCAACGCCTGCGCGAGGTGCTGAAGGGTTCCGGCGACATGGCCCGCGCCCTGTCGCGCCTGGCCCTGGGCCGGGGCGGCCCGCGCGACCTGGGCTGCATCCGCGACACCCTGAAGACCGGGGCGGACCTGGCGGCGATGATCGCCGGTTCGGGCGACGCCCTGACCTCGCCGCCGTCCGAGCTGGAGCAGGCCTTCCACGCCCTGACCCCGGCGCTGCACGAGGGCCTGGCGGGCTTCCTGGAGGCCCTGGAGACCGGTCTGGGCGCCGACCTGCCGGCCCTGGCCCGCGACGGCGGCTTCGTGGCCGCCGGGGTCCGCGACGAACTGGACGAGGCCCGGGGCCTGCGTGACGACAGCCGCCGGGTGATCATCGGCCTGGAGAGCCGGCTGGCGGCCGAGAGCGGCGTGCCCCTGAAGATCCGCCATAACGGCGTGCTCGGCTATTATGTCGAGGCCACGGCCGGCAAGGCCGACCCGCTGTTCCAGCCGCCGCTGAACGCCACCTTCATCCACCGCCAGACCCTGGCCAACCAGGTCCGCTTCACCACCGTGGAGCTGGCGGACCTCGACGCCCGCATCGCCCAGGCCGCCGAGCGCGTGCTGGCCATGGAGATCGCGGCCTTCGAGACCTGGCGCGAGGTCGCCCGCCTGCTGGCCGAGCCAATCCAGATCGCCGCCGAGGCCCTGGCGCGGCTCGACGCGGCGGCGGGTCTGGCCGAGTGGGCCGAGGACAGCGGGGCCGTGCGCCCCACCGTCGACAAGTCCCTGGCCTTCGAGGCCAAGGCCGCGCGTCACCCGGTGGTCGAGGCCGCCGTCAAGCGGGCCGGCGATCCCTACACCCCCAACGACTGCTGCCTGGACGCGGCCGGCGAGCGCGGCGCGCGGCTGTCGATCGTCACCGGCCCGAACATGGCCGGTAAGTCGACCTTCCTGCGCCAGAACGCCCTGCTGGCGATCCTGGCCCAGTCCGGCTGCTACGTGCCGGCCAAGTCCTTGCGCCTCGGCGTGGTCGATCGCCTGTTCAGCCGCGTCGGGGCCGGCGACGACCTGGCGCGTGGCCGCTCGACCTTCATGATGGAGATGGTCGAGACCGCCGCCATCCTCACCCAGGCCAGCCCGCGCAGCCTGGTGATCCTGGACGAGATCGGCCGGGGCACGGCCACCTATGACGGCCTGGCCATCGCCTGGGCCTGCGCCGAGGCCCTGCACGACACCAATCGCTGCCGCGCCCTGTTCGCCACCCACTATCACGAGCTGGCCACGCTGGAGACGCGGATGGCCCACGTCTCCAACCTGTCCTTGCGCGCCAAGGAGTGGAACGGCGACCTGGTCTTCCTACACGAGGCCGCCGCCGGTCCGGCCGACCGCTCGTACGGCGTTCAGGTGGCCAAGCTGGCCGGCGTGCCGCCCCAGGTCGTGGCCCGCGCCAAGGAGGTGCTGGATCGCCTGGAGAGCAAGACCGAATCGCCGGCCAAGCTGGACGAGCTGCCGCTGTTCGCCGCTTCGGCTCCCGTGCTGGCGCCTGTTCAAGCGGCGCCCAGCCGCACGGACGCGGCGCTGGACGAGCTGGACGTCGACGGCATGAGCCCGCGCGAGGCGCTCGACGCGCTTTACCGTCTTAAGGCTCTTCTCAAGACCTGACATCGTATAGTGAAGGCGGCGGCTCGCCGGCCCGGCTTGAGGGGTTCGACGACCGCGCTCGGGAACCCCATATAGTCGCCATGCCCCGCCGTCTTCGCCCTACCCCCCTGGAACATGTCGTCGACGGCCACGCCCTGCGCGCCCGCCTGTCGGCCGCCGCCCTGGACCTGATCGGCGACGAGGCCGGCCAGCGGGCCCGGGCCATCGAAATCCTGAAACAGGCGCTGTTTCGCGGCCGGATGATCGCCAAGGAGCGGCTGGAGAACGGGGCCGGGGGTCTGGAGACCGCCCGCCTGCTCAGCGGCGTCACCGACGAGGTGATCACCGCCCTCTACGACTTCACCACCGTCCATGTGTTCCGGGCCCGCAACCCGACCGAGGGCGAGCGCCTGTGCCTGCTGGCGGTGGGCGGCTACGGCCGCCGCACCCTGGCGCCGTTCAGCGACATCGATCTGCTGTTCCTGCGGCCCTACAAGCAGACGCCGCACGCCGAGAGCGTGATCGAGTTCATGCTCTATGCGCTGTGGGACCTGGGCTTCAAGGTCGGCCACGCCTCGCGCACCATCGAGGAGTGCGTCCGCCTTTCCAAGGAAGACTTCACGATCCGCACGACGATCCTGGAGGCCCGCCGGCTGACCGGCGACGAACGCCTGGGCGTCGAACTGAAAAGGCGCTTCCAGGACGACGTGATGAAGGGCACTGGCGCCCAGTTCGTGGCCGCCAAGCTCAAGGAACGCGACGACCGCCAGGCCCGGGCTGGGGCCAGCCGCTACATGGTCGAGCCGAACGTCAAGGAGGGCAAGGGCGGGCTGCGCGACCTGCACACCCTGATGTGGATCGCCGAATATCTGCACCCGGTCGACCGGCCGGAAGACGTGTTCAAGCTGGAGGTGTTCGACCGGCGCGAGGCCAAGGGCTTCATCCGCGCCTTCGACTTCCTGCACGCCGTGCGCGCCCACCTACACTTCGCCACCGGACGCCCGGAAGAGCGCCTGACCTTCGACCTGCAGCCCGAGATCGCCCGCCGCATGGGCTATGGCGACCGGGGCGACGCCCCGGCCGTGGAGCGCTTCATGCGCCGCTACTTCCTGGTGGCCAAGGAGGTCGGGGCCCTGACCCGCGCCTTCTCGGCCAAGCTGGAGGCCGAGCACTTCAAGCACGAGCCCAAGGGCATCTCCCGCTTCCTGCCCGGCGGCGGCAAGCCCAAGCGCAAGGCGCTGGACGTGGCCGGCTTCTATGAGGACGGCGGCCGGCTGAACATCGACGGCCCGCAGGTGTTCGAGGCCGATCCGGTCAACCTGATCCGCCTGTTCAGGACCGCCGACGAACGGGACCTGGATCTGCATCCCGACGCCTTCACGGCGGTGACCCGCAACCTGCACCTGATCACGTCGAAGGTCCGCCGCGACCGCCAGGCGACCCAGGCGTTCCTGGACCTGCTGGCCCGGGGCAAGCGGTCCTACCGCACCCTGACCCTGATGAACGACGCCGGGGTGCTGGGCCGGTTCATTCCCGAGTTCGGCCGCATCGTCGCCCAGATGCAGTTCAACATGTACCACTCCTACACGGTGGACGAGCACACCCTGCGGGCTGTGGGCCTGATCGGCGACATGGCCGCCGGCCGGCTGGTCGACGACCATCCGCTGGCCGTCTCGATCATGCCGCTGATCGAGGACCGCGAAGCCCTGTTCCTGGCCATGCTGCTGCACGACACCGGCAAGGGCGGGGTGGGCGGCCAGGAGAAGGCCGGAGCCCGCAGCGCCCGCAGCGCTTGCGAGCGCCTGGGCGTCGACCGCCTGAAGGTCGAGCTGGTGGCCTGGCTGGTCGAGAACCATCTCGTCATGAGCGACTTCGCCCAGAAGCGCGACGTGGCCGATCCCGGCACCGTGGCCGCCTTCGCCCGCATCGTCGAGAACCCCGAGCGCCTGCGCCTGCTGCTGGTCATCACCGTCGCCGACATCCGCGCCGTGGGGCCGGGCGTGTGGAACGGCTGGAAGGGCCAGCTGCTGCGCGAGCTCTACAACGCTACCGAGGCCGTGTTCCGGGGCGGGCGCGGCAGCGACGCCGCCGCCAGCGTCCAGCGCCATCAGGAAGCCGCCGCCGAGGCCGCCCGCGAGGCCCTGGTCCAGGCCGACCCCGCCGCCAAGGGCTGGGCCCAGGCCATGGAGGCCGCCTATTTCGGCGCCTTCTCGCAGGATGACCTGAAGGCCCACGCCGAACTGGCCCGCCGCGCGGCGATCCAGGGCGGGGCCGCCGCCGAGGGCCGGGTGCCGGCCGGCGCCAACGCCGCCGAGATCGTCATCGCCGCCAAGGACCGTCGCGGCCTGTTCGCGGATCTCGCCCTGGCCATCTCTTCCCTGGGCGGCAACGTCGTCGGGGCCCGGGTCTTCACCTCGCGCCAGGGCCAGGCCCTGGACGTGTTCCATGTGCAGGACGTGACCGGCGCGGCCCTGGGCTGCGAGAACCCCCGCGCCCTGCGCCGCCTGGCCGACGCCCTGGAGGCCGCCGGTCGCGGCGAGCCGATCGCGGTCGAGCCCCGGCGCGGCGCGGAGCTGTCACGCACGGCGGCCTTCTCGATCGCTCCCACCGTGGTGGTCGACAACGAGGCCTCCAACGAAGCCACCGTGGTCGAGGCCTCGGGCCGCGACCGGCCGGGCCTGCTGCAGGCCTTGGCCCGAACCCTGGCCGACAACGGCCTGTCCATCCAGTCGGCCCACATCGACGGCTACGGCGAGCGGGCGGTCGACGCCTTCTACGTCCAGACGTCCGAGGGCGGGAAGGTCGCCGACGCCAAGAAGGTCACGGCGCTGAAGGCCGACCTGCTGGCGGCGCTTGAGCAGAACGAGGCCGGGGCGCCGAATACGCGGCCGGGCCTGAAGCGGGCGCGGGCGAGCGTGGCGCGGTAGGGCGTGTCAAGATTTGGCGCCGCGTGTTGCGGGGCCTAGTCGGCCGTGCTTGGGTTTCGCATGAAGCCGAGCTTTACTTTTCCCCAATGGGCGCGACGTGTCACTGCGCTGGTCTTGATCTTGGCCGTGATGCTTTGTTTGGCCAACGCCCTTTTGGCGGGGTTCGCCGAGGAGCTAGTCGACCAGAGTCTGCAAAATAGCCGACAGATGTACGCCGATTTTCAGGCGGCCGCGCGGTTCGTCGATGACTCTCGTTCGAAGACTGACAGGTTGGTCACCGACGAAGAACTCGAAGCATGGGCTCGATCCAGACCTGGGCCTTCTTACGAGCCCTTTATCGTCGATCGTCTTTCCACATCGTTGTTCAAGGAGGGCGTCTCCGCCGTGGGCCCTCCTCCGCAAGGGTCGTATCTCTTGGGCGTCTGGCGCGGCGAGTGGATGGAATATTACGCGCCCTGGTCGGGGAGGAGCACGTTGGAACGACGCAAGGGTGAATACTACGTCACCGGAAGTCGCCAATGGGACCTATGGGGCTCTCTTGTGCTCGCGATCCTGTGCGCTGTGGGAGCTATTGTGCTTTGGCGGAAGCCCTCATTCGTCCCGGATGGGGCCGTGCCTTAAAAGCCTCGGCGGGTCGGAGCTCTGGCGTTTGCCGTGTCAAGGCGCGGCCTCGCCGCTGGCGGATGACGGAAGAGGCGTGTCCGGAGAGGGTAGGGGACTACGTTTAGGGACACACGCAAGCGTGTGTCCCTAAACGGTGGCTCACTCCCTTGCCCCCACCTGACCGCTTCGCGGTCTGTCCGCCCCCGTAGGGGGCGGAGGACGCGTGTGCGCCGGCGGCGGTGGCAGCCCTCTTCCCCCTGCGGGGGAAGACGACCGCGAAGCGGTCCGTAGGGGGCAAGGGTTCGCCGCTGAAAATCCTCCGGAAATCCTTGCGGCGCGCCTATCGGGCCTCGCCGAACCCGGCCAAGCTCTCGCCCGCCGCAAGCCCTCGCTTGACGGCCCATCCTCCAGCCCCCAGAAGCCGTTCGTGACCGACATCGCGCCCCCCGAACAAGCCCCGCCCCCCATCGAGCCTGCAGCGCCCCCCGCCAAGAAGGCGGGCGGCCTGCTGAAGTCGTCGATGATCTATTCCGGCCTGACCCTGGTCAGCCGGTTCATGGGGTTCGCCCGCGACCTGGCGGTCTCGTACCGCATGGGGGCCAGCGCCACCCCGGCCGCCGACGCCTATAACGCCGCCCTGGCCTTCCCCAACCTGTTCCGCCGGTTCTTCGCCGAGGGCGCCTTCGCCGCGGCCTTCGTGCCCGCCTACGCCAAGTCGCTGCAGACCGACGGCGAGGAGGTGGCCGATATCCTGGCCGCCGACGCCATGGCCACCCTGGCGGCGGCGACCATCATCATCACCGTGGTCTGCCAGCTGGCCATGCCCTGGCTGATGATGCTGATCAGCCCCGGCTTCGGCTGGGGCACCGAGAAGTACAAGCTGGCGGTGCTGCTGACCCAGATCACCATGCCCTACCTGCCCTGCATGGCCATCGTCGCCCACCTGTCGGGCGTTCTGAACGCCCGCGACCGCTTCGTGCTGTCGGCCGGGGCGCCGATCCTGCTGAACCTGGCCACCCTGATCTTCATCCTGCCGCAGACCACCGCCGTGGGCGCGGCGACCTGGGGTTCGGTGGGAGTGATCGTGGCCGGCGTCGCCCAGGCGGCCCTGCTGACCTGGGGCGTCAACAAGTCCGGCGCCAAGGTCCACTGGCGGCTGCCGCGCCTGACGCCGGAAGTCCGGGCCCTGATCGGCAAGGCCATTCCCGGCGCCCTGGCGGCCAGCGCCACCCAGGTCAACATCTTCATCTCCGGCAACCTGGCCAGCCACGTGGCCGGCGGCCGCACCTGGCTGGCCACGGCCGATCGCCTCTACCAGCTGCCGCTGGGCCTGGTGGGGGTGGCGATCGGCGTGGCTCTGTTGCCGCGCCTGTCGCGCGCCGTGCACTCGGGCGACCACGACGACGCCCAGACCGCCATGGACCAGGCCATCACCCTGGCCATGGCCCTGACCATTCCGGCCGCCGCGGCCCTGGTCTCGATGCCGGGCTTCCTGTCGGACGCCCTCTACACGCGCGGCCAGTTCACCAGTTTCGACGCCAGTCAGACGGCCTCGGCCCTGTTCTTCTACGGCCTGGGCACGCCGGCCTTCGTGCTGCAGCAGCTCTATTCGCGAGCCTTCTTCGCGCGGGGCGACACCAAGAGCCCGATGCGGTTCGCCCTGATCTCCGTGGCGGTCAACGTCGTGTTCGGCGTCGTCCTGTTCAACCTGGTCGGGGTCAAGGGCATCGCCGCGGCGACCGCCATCGCCTCGTGGCTGAACGTCGGCCAGATGGCCTGGGGCCTGTCGCGCAAGGGCCATTACAGCCCGTCCCTGGCCACCTGGTCGCGGGTGGCGCGGATCCTGGCGGCCAGCGTCGCCATGGGCCTGGCCCTGGCGGCGGCGTCGCACTGGCGGCCGCTGATCGAGGCGCCGCTGCGCGAGCTGGGCCTGCGCGGCCATACCGTCGGCGCCAAGGAGTTCGCCCTGCTGCTGACCGTTCTGGTCGGCGGGGCGCTGTATCCGCCGCTGGTCTTCCTGTTCGGCGGCGTGACCCCGGCGGAACTGAAGGGCGTGCTGCGGCGGGGCAAGGCGTAAAGGGCGTGGCCTTTGACGCCGAGGAGCCGCCCTCGTCCTTCGACAAGCTCAGGATGAGGGCTATTTTCAGCGTCGGCGCACTAGGAAACCTCATCCTGAGCTTGTCGAAGGACGAGGTTTCGGGCCAAGGCCGCGGCTGCTCGTCAAACCTGGCGTCTTGCCCTCTCAGCTTCCGCCCGGTAACCAGCGTGCATGGCTTCGATCGGTTTCTCCGCGCCGCGATGGCGCAGCTTCAACTGACCCCGACCGCCGCGTCCTGCACGCGGCCTGCGCCACCGCGCGTCCGCCATACCGCTTTCGATATCCAGGGCTGAAGCCATGACCGACCACACCCCCGTCCCCTATGCGGGCCCGACCCGCGTGCTCTCCGGCGTCCAGCCGTCCGGCGCCCTGCACTTGGGCAACTATCTCGGCGCCCTGGTGAAGTTCGCCCGGCTGCAGCACGAGATGGACACCTTCATCTTCGTGGCCGACCTGCACGCGATCACCGTGTGGCAGGAGCCGGAAGCCCTGGCCCAGCAGACCCGCGAGATCGCCGCCGCCTATCTGGCCGCCGGCCTCGACCCGGCCAAGGCCACCATCTTCCCGCAGTCGGCGGTGCGCGAGCATTCCGAACTGGCCTGGATCTTCCAGTGCGTGGCGCGCCTTGGCTGGCTGGACCGGATGACCCAGTTCAAGGAAAAGAGCGGCAAGCACAAGGAGCGCTCCAGCGTGGGCCTCTACACCTATCCGGTGCTGCAGGCCGCCGACATCCTGGTCTACAAGGCCACCCACGTGCCGGTCGGCGAAGACCAGAAGCAGCACCTGGAGCTGACCCGCGACATCGCCGGCAAGTTCAACCACGACTTCGGCGTCCAGGGCTTTTTCCCCCAGCCCGAGCCGCTGATCCAGGGGCCGGGCGCGCGGATCATGAGCTTGCGCGACGGCTCGGCCAAGATGAGCAAGTCCGACCCGTCGGACTACAGCCGCATCAACCTGACCGACGACGCCGACGCTATCGCCACCAAGGTCAAGAAGGCCCGCACCGACCCGGAACCGCTGCCCGAGACCCTGGAAGAACTGGCGACCCGGGCCGAGGCCGACAACCTGGTCGGCATCTTCGCGGCGCTGGCGGGCCGGACCAAGGCCGAGGTGCTGGCCGAGTACGCCGGCAAGGGGTTCGGGACCTTCAAGCCGGCCCTGGCCGATCTGGCGGTCGAGAAACTGGCCCCGGTCGGCGAGACCATGCGTCGCTTCCTGGCGGATCCGACCGAGATCGACCGGATCCTGAAGGCCGGCGCCGAGCGGGCGTCCGAAGTCGCCGCGCCGACGGTGGCCGAGGTGAAGAAGCTGGTGGGGTTCTGGGGGGCGTAGGCTCGTAGCTTATTAAGCACCCGTCTTGTCTGGTGAATGGACTCGTGTTGTGGTGTTGGTCCATGCATGTGCTCTTCCTAGACGAGTCGGGTACTCCGCCCCGACCCCAAGACCAGCGCCCTTCCTACTTTGTAGTAGGCGGGATTATAATTCCTGAGACGTCTTGGCATCGTATGCGAGACGGACTCATGGGGATCAAAATTCGTCGTGGAATTAGGGGTGAGATAAAATGGCGTTACTTTGCGCCAGCTAACAATGACGCCAAAAATCCAATGCGCGGCCTGGCGCAGGATGTTCGCGACGAAATCAGGACAGAAATCTATCGACTGATGTCATCCGAGACAGCGGTTAAGACACTAGCGTGTGTCTCATGCCGGGAGGCCGCCTATGCGATGCCCTCGATTAACACGCAGGACGATCTCTATCATGGGACATTTAAGCCCGTGACCGAGCGTTTCGAATACCATCTCAGCGACCTAAGCAAAGTTACCGGTCGCCGGGAATTTGGGATCGTCGTCGGTGACCACCGAGGTCCGGGTGATGACAAAAGGTTGCGCGGCTACCACGAAAAGCTTCTGCATTCCGCGTCCGGATTTACAACGAACTACAAGCACCTAATCGAGGGGCTATTTATCCACCCGTCAAACCTTAGCGTTGGGATCCAACTCGCAGATATGGTCGCAGGTGCCGTCTGGAGAAAATACGAGCGCGGTGACGACAAGTATTACCAACTTCTTAAGCCAAGCCTTCGTACAAACGCGCAAGGTGATGAGGCCGGATACGGAATTATAAAGTTTCCGAAGGCCACGTTTATCTGAAAGCAAGCTGGGACGCCGGGTGAGACCATAGTCCCAACGTGCTATATGACGCACTCCCGGCATCCGAATCATGTGTCTGTTCTATGTTTTAGTCAATAGACACGGCTAAGCTTGCAGAACTGGTGGTGCTTCATAGCCGCGCCGGAATCCTTACCGGCAGGCTCTCATAGCCCTTCACGAAGCTCGAATAGACGCGCTTGGGTTCGCCCATCACCTCGATCTTCGGGAAGCGCTTGAGGATCTCTTCCCAGATGATCTTCAGCTGCAGTTCGGCCAGGCGGTTGCCGACGCAGCGGTGGATGCCGAAGCCGAACGACAGGTGGCGGCGGGCCTGGGGGCGGTCGATCAGGAAGGCGTTGGGGTTGTCGATCGCCGTCTCGTCGCGATTGCCCGAGACGTACCACATCACGACCTTGTCGCCTTTCTTGATGGTCTTGCCCGACAGCTCGAAGTCCTCGATCGCGGTGCGGCGCATATAGGCCAGCGGCGTCTGCCAGCGGATGATCTCCGAAACCATGTTGGGGATCAGCGACGGGTCGGCGCGCAGCTTGGCCTCTTCGGCCGGGTTCTGGGACAGGGCCAGCAGGCCGCCGGTGATCGAGTTGCGGGTCGTGTCATTGCCGCCGACGATCAGCAGCAGGATGTTCCCCAGATATTCGAACGGCGGCATGTTCCGCGTCGCCTCGCCGTGGGCCAGCATCGAGATCAGGTCGTTGCCCGGCTCGGTGGAATTGACCCGCTGGTTCCACAGCTCGGTGAAATAGGCCAGGCACTCCAGCAGCTCGGCTCGGCGCTGGTCCTCGCTGTCGACGATGCCGGCGCCCGGCACGGCGGTGGTGACGTCGGACCAGCGGGTCAGCTTGCGGCGCTCCTCCCAGGGGAAGTCGAACAGGGTGGCCAGCATCTGGGTGGTCAGCTCGATCGACACCTTGTCGACCCAGTCGAAGGTCTCGCCGATCGGCAGGCCGTCGAGAATGCCGCCGACCCGCTCGCGGATCGTGCCCTCCAGCATGGCCAGGTTCACTGGCGAGACGATCGGGCTGACGGTCTTGCGCTGGATGTCGTGCTTGGGCGGATCCATGGCGATGAACATCGGCAGGACGAAGTCCTCGTCGAAGTTGCGGATCGTGATGCCGCCGAAGCTGGAGTCCGACGAGAACACCTGATGCGTGGTGTCGACGGTCATGATGTCGGCGTAGCGGGTGATCGACCAATAGGGTCCGTGCTCGCTGCTTTCGCAGTAATGCACCGGGTCCTCGGCCCGCAGCCGCTCGAAATAGGGCCAGTGGGCGTCGGCCTGGAACAGGGCGGGATCGGCGACGTCGATCTGCTCAAGGGGCATGGCATAGGCCTTGGCTCTCGCCGCGTCCCTTGAAGCGTCCTTGGGGGCGTCACTCGAAAGATCGATGGCTCCGTCGCTCATGGCGGCCTCCCTAAACACTTGTTTCAAGGATGGAGCCATAACGCGGTTCGTTTGTCACGATGACGCAAACGGCAGCCGCCTCTTGTCCTGGCGGCGTCGCGGGTCCATTTCTCCGGCATGTTCATCCAGACCGAAACCACGCCCAATCCCGAGGTCCTGAAGTTCCTGCCCGGCCGCGAAGTGCTGGGCGAGGGCGCGAGGGAGTTCAAGACGATGGAGGAGGGCGACGCCTCGCCCCTCGCCGAAGCCCTGTTCCGGCTGGGCGACGTCAACCGCGTGTTCTTCGGTCCGGACTTCGTGACGGTGACCAAGGCCGAGGGCGCCGAGTGGCCGCACCTGAAGGCGCCGATCCTGGCCGCCATCATGGACCACTTCACCAGTGGCCGGCCTCTGCTGCTGGACGCGACCGAAAGCGGTCATGACGAAGACGGCGTCTATGACGAGGAAAGCTCGCAGATCGTCGCCGAGATCAAGGACCTGCTCGACACTCGCATCCGTCCGGCCGTGGCCCAGGACGGCGGCGACATCGTGTTCTCCAAGTTCGAGCCGGCCACTGGCGTGGTGTGGCTGCACATGCGCGGCGCCTGCTCGGGTTGCCCGTCCTCGTCGGCGACCCTGAAGGCCGGCGTCGAGAACATGCTCAAGCACTATGTGCCGGAAGTGACCCGGGTCGAGCAGACGCTCTAGGCTGCTCCACCCGTGCGCTCGCGTGCAAGACAATGCGCGCGGTGAGCGCTTGCCAGCCTCGATCGGCGTCCTTATTGTAACTGTATAAGTTGCAATTATATCGCCCATAAGGATCGCTGATGGCCAAGCTCGCCGACACGGCTCTCGCCCAACTGTTCACCGAAGCCCGCACCCGCAACGGCTGGAGCGACCAGCCCATTCCCGAACCGGTGCTGCGCGAGCTGTACGACCTGGTGAAGTTCGGCCCGACCGCCGCCAACACCACCCCGGCGCGCTTCATCTTCGTGCAGAGCGACGAAGCCAAGGCCAAGCTGGCCGCCCTGTCGTCGGGCTCGAACGGCGCCAAGATTCTCAAGGCGCCGGTCACGGTGATCGTGGGCTACGACCTGGATTTCCCCGAGACCCTCGACAAGCTGTTCCCCAACGCGCCGGGCGCCAAGACCTGGTTCGGCGACCCCGTGGCCAAGGAAGTCGGCGCGCTGCGCAACAGCTCGCTGCAGGGCGGCTATTTCATCCTGGCCGCGCGGGCCCTGGGCCTGGACGTCGGGCCGATGTCGGGCTTCGACAACGCCGGCGTCGACGCCGCGTTCTTCGCCGGGACCAACATCAAGTCCAACTTCATCGCCTCGATCGGCTACGGCACCGAAGAAGGCCTGTTCCCGCGCAACCCGCGCCTGGACTTCGAGGAAGCCGCGAAGATCGTCTGATCTGACCTCCTCCGTTTCCCCGGCGAAGGCCGGGGCCCAGATCGTAGGGCTGTGCATTGGAAGTCTACTTCCGGCGCGACGGCTGCATCTGGGTCCCGGCCTTCGCCGGGAAGACGGGGTTGGGTACGAAACGTACCCAGTGCTAGAACCGACCCATGACCTCGCGCCTCGCCCTGATCGCCGCTCCGCTGCTGCTGCTCGCCGCCTGCGGCCCCGCCAAGCAACCCGGCGCCGCCAAGCCGCCGGCCGCCGAAGCCCCCGCCAAGTCCGGCCCGGTCGCCATCGCGGTCACGCCCTATATCGGCGGACCGCTGAACATTCGCGCCGACGGCGTGGGCCCGATCACCGGCGAGACGGCCTTTGATGCGGCCACGATCAAGGCCCTGTTCCCCAAGGCGGTGGTCAAGAGCGCCTTCATCCACACCGGCGAGGGCCCGCCCGGCCCGATCCTGACCGTCGACCAGGACAACGTCCCGCTGCTGGAGATCGGCAAGGACGCCGAGGGCGGCATCGGCGAGATCCGAATGGCCGGCGGGCCCGTGCAGGGCCCCAAGGGCGAAGCCCTTCTGGCGAAGTGGGCCGATCTGGGCTTCGACATCGCCCAGTGCCGGGCCGGTGAGGGCCGAACCGTCAACCAGACCGTCTGCGTGCGCCCCGAGGCGCCGACCGTGTCCTATGTGTTCGGCGTGCCGGGCTGGACCCAGGGCGGCCTGCCGCCGGTCGAGGTGCTGAAGGCCAAGGGGCAGCTGAACGAATTCGTCTGGCGTCCGGCCGAGAAGGCCGCGGTCGGCGCGGCCTGATCCGATGTTTCGACGCCTGATCCTCGCCGCGCCTCTGCTGGTCCTGGTCGCCTGCGGCCCGGCCGACAAGCCGCAGGGCGGCAAGAGCTCCGCGCCCGCCGCGGCGCCGGTTCCGGCCGTGGTGACGCGCCAGGACGCGTCCGGCGCGGTCGACCGCTTCACGCCCTACGAGGGCGGCCCGCTGGCCCTGGACGAGTTTTCGGTCGGCCCGTTGATGGCCCAGACCGACTTCTCGCTCGACGCCGTCAAGCCGCGCTTTCCCAAGGCGGACGTCAAGACGGCCTTCCTGCACCAGGGCCCGGGCGAGCCGACGCCGATCCTCACGGTCGAACAGGGCGGCGGCGTGATCGAGATCCAGGGCAATCCCGGCACGACCAAGATTGGCGATATCCGCGTCACCGGCGGCGCGCCCCAAGGGCCGCGCGGCGAGACCCTGATGATGAAATGGGCGGACGCCGGCATGGACTATCCGCGCTGCTGGATGGGCAAGGACCGTGACGTCCACGCCGTGATCTGCACACAGCCCGGCGAGCCGGTGCTGCGCTACGTGTTCGGCGTTCCCGGCTGGACCCAGGACACGATGCCGCCCGAGGCGGTGCTGCGGGAAAAGGGTTTCCTGCGCGAGTTCTTCTGGCGCGGCGGGGCGCCGACCCAATGATCCTGGCGCTCGACACCTGCCTGGGTGCCTGTTCGGTCGCGGTGCTGGACGGTGCGAGCGTCCGCGCCGCCCGCAGCGAGCCGATGACCCGCGGTCACCAGGAGCGGATCGCTGTCCTGGCCCGCGAGGTGGCGGCCGAGGCCGGGATCGAGTTCGCCGACCTGACCCGCATCGCCGTCACCGTCGGCCCCGGCTCGTTCACCGGCCTGCGCGTGGGCCTGTCCTTCGCCAAGGGCCTGGCCACGGCCCTGTCGATCCCCTGCGTGGGAATCAACACGCTGGAAGCCCTGGCCGCTTCGGCCGACGCGACAGGCCTGGTGGCCGGCGTTCTGGATGCGAAGATGGGCCAGGTCTATCTGCAGGTCTTCGACGGCGGAAAGGCGCTGATGGCGCCCGACGCCCTGGAGGTCGGGGTCGCCGCCGCGCGCCTGGCCGAGCTCTATTCGGGCGGTCCGGCCACCCTGGTCGGCTCGGGCGCGCCGCTGGTCGCCGACGTCCTGCCCGAGGCGAGGGTGCTGACCCCGGCCTATGCCGACCCCGTCGCCATCGCCCGCCTGGCCGCCGCCCGACCCGCGCCCGCCCATTCGCCCCGGCCGCTCTATCTGCGCGCGCCCTACGCCGTGGCGCCGACCGCATGATCCTGCGTCCCGTCGGGCTGGAAGCCTGTTTCACCCTCGCCGACCTGCACGACCGCGCCTTCGACCGGCCCTGGTCGGCGGAAGAGTTCGAGGCTCTGCTCAAGGGGCCCGGGGCCTTCGCCGTGCTGGGCGAGGCCGGAGAGCCGGAAGAGCCCAAGGGTTTCATCCTGTGCCGCGCGATCGCCGGCGAGGCCGAAATCCTGACCATCGGGGTCGATCCGGCCGCACGCCGTCGCGGCTGGGGCGCGGCCCTGGTCGAGATGGCGGCCGGCATCGCCCGGGAAGCCGCCGCCTTCGAGATGTTCCTCGAGGTCGCCGCCGACAATCTGGCGGCCATCAAGTTGTATGAAACCACCGGTTTCGAGCGTGTCGGGCTCAGAAAAGGCTATTATCCCCATCCGGATGGGGCCAAGGACGCGGTCGTGATGCGTCGGGCGCTTAACAGCTAGCGACCAAGCCCCTATCTTGCCCGCGAATCTTGCCCGCGAGCCCCTGTTCGGGGTTCATCTTTCCGGAGACGCCACCGTGGATCGCCTCGAAAAGCTTTGCATCGAAAAGGGCATGCGCATGACCGACCAGCGTCGGGTCATCGCCCGCGTGCTGTCGTCGGCCACCGACCATCCGGATGTCGAAGAGTTGCACCGCCGCGCCCACGCCGTGGACCCGCACATCTCGATCGCCACGGTCTATCGGACGGTTCGCCTGTTCGAGGAAAGCGGCATCATCGAGCGTCACGACTTCCGCGACGGCCGCTCGCGCTACGAAGAGACCCCCGATCACCACCACGACCACCTGATCGACATGAAGTCGGGCAAGGTCGTCGAGTTCGTGGACGAGGAGATCGAGGCCTTGCAGAACGCCATCGCGCGCAAGCTGGGCTACAAGCTGGTGGACCACCGGCTGGAGCTCTATGGGGTTCCGCTGGAGGAGTGATCCTCGGACTTGCCCCCACCTGACCGCTTCGCGGTCTGTCCGCCCCCATAGGGGGCGGAGCCTCACGCTCTAGGCTCTTCCCCCTTTGGGGGAAGACGGCCGAAGGCCCGTAGGGGGTAAGTGTGACCTCCACGTCCTTGCGAAAGCCCGCCCCCGCGCTCATAACGCCCCGATGAGCGAGACCCCGCAAAAGCGCCTCTATATCAAGACCTACGGCTGTCAGATGAACGTCTATGACAGCGAGCGCATGGCCGATGTCCTGCGTCCGCTGGGCTATGGCGTCGTCGACGAGCCGGAAGGCGCCGATCTGGTGGTGCTCAACACCTGCCATATCCGTGAAAAGGCCACCGAGAAGGTCTATTCCGAGCTCGGCTACATCAAGCAGATGAAGAACCGCAAGGCCGAGGCCGGCGGCAAGATGACGATCGCCGTGGCCGGCTGCGTGGCCCAGGCCGAGGGCAAGGAGATCATGCATCGCCAGCCGGCGGTCGATCTGGTGGTCGGGCCCCAGGCCTATCACCAACTGCCCGAGCTGATCGCCCGCGCCCACCGGGCGACCGGCGAGCGCCTCTCGGCCGACTTCGCCGCCGACGAGAAGTTCGACGCCCTGCCGGCCGAGCGCCAGGTCAACGGCGTCAGCGCCTTCCTGACCGTGCAGGAGGGTTGCGACAAGTTCTGCACCTTCTGCGTGGTGCCCTACACCCGGGGCGGGGAGTGGTCGCGGCCGCCGGAGGCCATCGAGGACGAGGCCAAGCGCCTGGCCGACCAGGGCGTGCGCGAGGTCACCCTGCTGGGCCAGAACGTCAACGCCTATGACGGCGGCGGCTATACCCTGGCGAAGCTCGTTCGGCGTCTGGCGAAGATTCCCGGCCTGGACCGCATCCGCTACACCACCAGCCACCCGCGCGACATGGGCGACGACCTGATCGAGGCCCACGGTGAGCTGCCGGAGTTGATGCCCTATCTGCACCTGCCGGTGCAGGCCGGCAGCGACAAGATCCTCAAGGTCATGAACCGCGACCACACGGCCGAGAGCTATGTGCGGCTGATCGAGAAGATCCGCGCCGCCCGTCCGGACATCGCCATGAGCGGCGACTTCATCGTCGGCTTCCCCGGTGAGCGCGACGGCGATTTCGAGAAGACCCTGGAGCTGGTCCGCGAGGTCGGTTTCGCCAGCGCCTTCTCGTTCAAATATTCGCGCCGCCCCGGCACCCCGGCCTCGGCCATGCCCGGCCAGGTGGACGATGCGGTCAAGGCCGAGCGCCTGGATCGTCTCAACGCCCTGCTCGACAAGCAGCAGAAGGCGTTCAACGCGGCGCAGGTCGGCAAGGTCATGCCGGTGCTGTTCGAGAAAAAAGGCCGCAACCCCGGTCAAATCGTCGGTCGCAGTCCCTATCTTCAGGCGGTGCACGCGGTGGGCCCTGACAGCCTGCTGGGCCAGATCGTTCCCGTCCGCATCGAGTCGTCGGCCAAGATGAGCCTGGGCGGCGTGCTCGAGACCCAACCTCTTCCGGAGCCCGCTTGAGCCGTACGCCTGAGTTCCTGCCTCTGTCCGACACCGCCGTCCGCGCCGTTTCCGGCCCGAACGGCCGCCACGCCGCCCTGATCGAGGACGCCTTCAAGGTGTTGATCGAGACCCCGGGCGGCGGGGTGACGATCACCGGCGACGTCAAGGGCCGCTCCAGCGCCAAGCGGGCGATCAACGCCCTGGCCCAGCGCGCCGACCACGACGACGAGGTGGTCGAGGCCGACGTGCGCGTGGCGGTGGGCGACGCTCACAGCGCCAGCGGCCAGGCCTCGCCCCGCGCCGTGCGCAAGGGCTCGGTCTCGCCCAAGACCAAGGGCCAGGCCCGCTACATGGAAGCCATGGCCAGCCATCCGCTGTGCTTTGGCCTGGGCCCGGCTGGCACCGGCAAGACCTTCCTGGCGGTGGCGCAAGGGGCGGGCATGCTGCTGCGCGGCGAGGTCGATCGCCTGATCGTGACCCGTCCCGCCGTCGAGGCTGGCGAGAAGCTGGGCTTCCTGCCGGGCGACCTGAACGAGAAGGTCGATCCCTACATGGCCCCGGTCTGGGAGGCCCTGACCGACATCATGGGCGCCGACCAGCTGCGTCGTCGTCGGGAAAAGCTGGAGATCGAGGTCGCCCCGATCGCCTTTATGCGCGGCCGCACCCTGGCTCATGCGTTCGTCATCGTCGACGAGGCCCAGAACTGCTCGCGCCTGCAGATGAAGATGGTGCTGACGCGCCTCGGCGAAGGCGCGCGGATGGTGGTGACGGGCGACCCGACCCAGGTCGACCTGCTGAATCCCCGCGATTCCGGCCTGGCCCACGCGGTGTCGATCCTGGAAGGCGTCGAGGGCGTGGCGGTGTCGCGCTTCACCTCGGCCGACGTGGTGCGCCACCCGCTGGTCGAACGCATCGTCAAGGCCTACGACGCCGACGCCCTGCAGACGACGACCCGCTAGATGACCATCACCGTCGACATCGAGATCGAGGACGAGGCCTGGACCAAGGTCGAGCCCGAGGTCGAGGCCCTGGTCTGGCGCGCCGCGCAGGCCGTGCTGGACGCCCACGAGGACATCGAGGGGCAAGGGATCGTCATCCTGTTGGCCGACGACGACAGCGTCCGGGCGTTGAACCGCGACTTCCGCCAGAAGGACTATGCGACCAACGTGCTGTCCTTCCCGTCGCCCCAAAATCCGGAGGCGAATCCGGAAGGTCAGATCGGCGACATCGCCCTGGCTTTCGGGGTGTGCCAGCGCGAAGCGGTCGAGCAGGGCAAGCCTCTTGCGCACCACTTGCAACATCTGGTGGCGCATGGGGTGCTTCATCTCTTAGGATACGACCATCAGGACGACGGCGAGGCCGAGGCCATGGAGGCGTTCGAGCGCGAGATTCTCGCGGGCTTGGACATCCCCGACCCCTATGCCGAACCCGCGTCTGGCGAGGGATAATCTCTAGGGCATGCCCAGCGACGACCAGAGTTCCACGCCCGCCGGTCCGGCTCGCTTGAGCCGGGGCGTGCGGGCGTTCTTCCGCAAGATGCGCAAGGACCTGGCGGGCCGGGGCGTGCCGGGCCTGGCCGAGGTCTCGCGCCCGGCCGACCCCGCCCTGGTCCACGAAGTCGACATGGTCGACCAGGCCGAGGCCTTCCAGACCCTGCGGGTGGCCGACGTGATGACCCCGCGCGCCGACATCGTCGCCGTCGAGGTCGCCGCGCCGTTCGAGGCGGTGGTGGCCCAGTTCACCGAGGCCGAGCACTCGCGGATGCCGATCTATCGCGAGACGCTGGACGACCCGGTGGGCGTGGTCCACGTCAAGGACGTGTTCCGGCTCCTGGCCAATGAAGAAAAGCGCCCTGGGACCACGGACCAGATCCTGCACCGGCTGCGGCGCGAGGCGCTGTACGTGCCGGCCTCGATGCGGGCCGCCGATCTCCTGCTACGCATGCGCACCAGCCGCATCCACATGGCCCTGGTCATCGACGAGTTCGGCGGCACCGACGGCCTGGTGACCATGGAAGACCTGATCGAGGCGGTGGTCGGCGAGATCGACGACGAGCACGACGACGCCCAGGTCTCCAGCATCGTCGCCCGCCCTGGCGGCCTCTATGAAGTCGACGCCCGGGCGCCGCTGGAAGACCTGGAAGCCGCCCTCGATCGCGACCTGGCGCCGCCGGACATGGAAGAGGACATCGACACCGTCGCCGGCCTCGTGGTGGCCCTGGCCGGCCGCGTGCCGCAGCGGGGCGAGGTGATCGCCCATCCGGCCGGCTTCGACCTGGAGGTCGTCGAGGCCGATCCGCGTCGCGTGCGTCGGGTGCGGGTGCGTCCGGCCGTCACTCTGGAGACCGAGGCGGCGAACGAGCCTGGCCGCGTGGCCGCTTCGTGAAGCTGCCGGCCCTGCCGAAGCTGACGCCCTCCCTGCCGCTGTGGGCGCGGACGCGGGGCCTGGCTCTGCTGGCCGGTCTGGCCGCCGCCCTGGCCCATCCGCCGTTCGGCTTTCTGCCCGGGCTGCTGGGCTATGCGGTGCTGCTGTGGTTGCTCGACGCGATCGACAGTCCCCGGCCGCTGCGCTCGGCCTTCCTGCGCGGCTGGCTGATGGGGCTTTCCTATTTCGCCCTCTCCACCTGGTGGATCGCCGAGGCCTTCATGGTCGACGCCGCCAACCAGGGCTGGATGGCGCCGTTCGCGGTGGCCGCCATGGCCGCGGGCATGGCGCTGTTCTGGGGCCTGGCGGCGGTGCTCTATCGCCTGATCCGTCCCGCCGGCGTGCGGCGGGTGCTGGTGTTCGCCGGGACCTTCGCCCTGCTGGAATGGGCGCGTGGCCACATCCTGACCGGCTTTCCCTGGAACCTGCCGGGCGAGACCTGGCGAGCGGGTTCGGCGCCGTCGCAGGCCGCCGCCCTGGTCGGCGCCTACGGCCTGACCTGGATCACCCTGGCCGTCGCGGCCGCCCCGGCCGTGTGGCGCGAGGGCCGGCGCGGTCGGATCGCCGTGGGCGCGGCGGTCGCGACCCTGGCGGTCCTCTACATCGGGGGCGCCGTCCTTCCTCGCCCCGTCCCGCCCGGCCCCGACGCGCCCACCGTCCGCATCGTCCAGGCCGACATTCCGCAGGAATCCAAGTGGGACGCCGGGCGCTTCGCCCAGATCGTCCAGACCTATGTCTCGCTGACCGCCCGGCCCTACGCCGGCAAGCCCGCCGACATCGTCATCTGGCCCGAGGGCGCCCTGCCGGCGGCGATCAACGACTACATAGTCCCCGGCAGCTGGGTGCGCCAGGCGATCGTCGACGCCCTGCGGCCCGGCCAGCTGATGCTGATCGGCGGCTATCGCTACGAGGGAACGCCCGACCAGCCGGTCTATTACAACAGCCTGGTGGCCCTGCGCCGTACGACCGACGACGTCGTGGTGGTCGGGATCTACGACAAGCACCGCCTGGTGCCGTTCGGCGAATACCTGCCGGCCGACGCCCTGATGACCAAGCTGGGCGTCAAGAGCATGGCGCACCTGGGCGACGGCTTCGCCACGGGGCCCGCGCCGGCGCCGCTGCGCATCGCCCCGAACCTGCTGGTCCAGCCGCTGATCTGCTACGAGAGCCTGTTCCCGCGCCTGGCCGAGCCGGTCCCGGGCGTGCGCGCCATCGTCAATGTCTCGAACGACGCCTGGTTCGGCGTGACGTCCGGACCGCTGCAGCACCTGAACCTGGCCAGCTACCGCGCCATCGAAACAGGCCTGCCCCTCATCCGCGCGACGCCCACCGGCGTGTCGGCTCTGATCGACTCGCAAGGACGAATTGTGCCCGGCGCCCGCTTGAAACTTGGCGAATCAGGGGTAATCGACGGTAAGGTTAGCGGAACCAGTTCGCCGACCTTGTTCTCCAAGCTTGGGCACTGGCCCTTCGGATTGCTGCTTTTGGTTTCATTCGTCGCAGCGATTCGCGTTCCAGGAGGTCGAGGCTTGGAAAAAGTCCCAAACTGAAACAGACAAGCTTCCAGATAACCGTGGCTTTTCCCCCCAGTGATTGAAACGGCATGAACACGACCACCCCTGACCAAGAACGCTCCCCCAATCCGGTCGACCTGCACGTCGGCGCCCGGATCCGCATGCGCCGCAAGATTCTCGGCGTCAGCCAGGAGCGTCTGGCCGACGACCTGGGCCTGACCTTCCAGCAGGTGCAGAAGTACGAGCGCGGCGCCAACCGCGTCAGCGCTTCCAAGCTGTACGAGATCGCCAAGAGCCTGCAGTCGTCGGTGTCCTACTTCTTCGAAGGCCTGGCCGACCCGACCGACGTCGACGGCTTCGAGGAAAACGGCTCGGAGCAGTTCGTGCACGATTTCCTGATGACGCCGGAAGGTCTGGAACTGGCCGCGCTGTTCCCGCGCATCGGCAAGTCCCGTGTGCGTCGGCGCATCCTGGACCTGGTCCGGTCGATGGCCGAGGACCTGGTCGAGGAAGAGTCCCAGGACTGATCTGGGACTCGACTCCGGCGAAAGGCCGCCAGGGCGCTTGCGGACATAAACCTATCTTTATATGTTCGAGATTAGTCCGTCGGGCGAGCCGTCCGGACGGGCGGCGTCATGTCCGGAGCTGATCCTTGAGCCGTTCTTCCTACATCTTCACCAGTGAAAGCGTTTCCGAAGGTCACCCGGACAAGGTCGCCGACCGGATCAGCGACACGGTCGTCGACGCCTTCCTGACCGCCGATCCGGAGGCGCGCGTCGCCTGCGAGACCCTGGTGACCACCAACCGCATCGTCCTGGCGGGCGAAGTGCGGGCCGGCAAGCCGGGCGGCGACAAGTCGGCCAACAAGCAGCTGACCAAGGACATCATCAAGTCGCTGGAGCCCAAGGTCCGCGCCGCGATCAAGGACATCGGCTACGAGCAGAAGGGCTTCCACTGGGAGAAGGCCAAGTACGCCTGCTACCTGCACGGTCAGTCGGCCCACATCGCCCAGGGCGTGGACGCTTCGGACAAGAAGGAAGAGGGCGCCGGCGACCAGGGCATCATGTTCGGCTACGCCAGCACCGAAACCCCGGAGCTGATGCCGGCCACCCTGCAGTACAGCCACAACATTCTCAGCCGCCTGGCGCAGCTGCGCCACTCGGGCGAGCTGTCGGAACTCGAGCCCGACGCCAAGAGCCAGGTGACCCTGGAATATGACGGTAACGGTAAGCCGGTTCGCGTCGTCTCGATCGTGGTCTCGCACCAGCACAAGAAGAAGATCGGCGGCAAGGCCCCGACCTCCAAGCGCGTGCTCGACCTGATCAAGCCGCACATCCTGCCCGTCTTCCCGGACGGCCTGATCACCAAGAAGACCCAGTGGCTGGTCAACCCGACCGGCCGCTTCGAGATCGGCGGTCCGGACGGCGACGCTGGCGTCACCGGCCGCAAGATCATCGTCGACACCTACGGCGGCGCGGCCCCGCACGGCGGCGGCGCGTTCTCGGGCAAGGATCCGACCAAGGTCGACCGCTCGGCCGCCTATGCCTGCCGCTACCTGGCCAAGAACGTCGTGGCGGCCGGCCTGGCCGATCGCTGCACGATCCAGATCGCCTACGCCATCGGCGTGGCCCAGCCCGTGTCGTTCCACGTCGACCTGCACGGCACCGGCAAGGTCGATCCGGCCCAGCTGGAAAAGCTGCTGCCTCAGCTGATCGGCGGGGCCACGCCGCGCGGCATCCGCGAGCACCTGCAGCTCAACCGTCCGATCTACGCCCGCACCGCCGCTTACGGCCACTTCGGCCGCACGCCGGACAATCAAGGCGGCTTCTCGTGGGAGAAGACCGACCTGGTGTCGGAGCTGAAGGGCCTGGCGTAAGCCGTACCCGATAGGGGGACACACGCAGGCGTGTGTCCCCGACCGTATCAACGGGCCTCGATCATCCGGTCGGGGCCCGTTTTCATTTCGGCTTCAAAGCTCTAAGACCCCGCCCATGACCAACCCCACCCAGCCCCACGGGCCGCTGCGCTCGTTCGGCCGCCTGAAGTCGCGGCCGGTGAAGCCGCGCCAGCAGGCCCTGCTCGACACCCTGCTGCCCGAGATCGCCGTGCCGACCGCCCCGTTCGCGCCGCGCGACCTGATGCCCGACGCCCAGGAAGTCTGGCTGGAGATCGGCTTTGGCGGCGGCGAGCACATGGCCGCCCAGGCCGGCAAGCGCCCCGACGTGCTGGTGATCGGCGCCGAGCCCTTCGTCAACGGCGTGGCCAGCGCCGTGCGCCATGTCGAGGAGCAGGCCCTCAAGAACGTCCGCATCCACGAGGGCGACGCCCGCGACGTGGTCGGCTGGCTGCCAGAGGCCAGCATCGATCGCCTGTTCATCATGTTCCCCGATCCCTGGCACAAGGCGCGGCACAACAAGCGCCGCCTGATCCAGCCGGCCTTCGTGACCGAGCTGGCGCGCGTGCTGAAGCCTGGCGCGGCCTTCCGCTTCGCCACCGACTGGGCCGACTACGCCGAGTGGACGGTCGAGCGGGTGCTGGCCGATCCGGCCTTCCGCTTCGCCGACGAGACGGCCGATCGCAACGCCGCGCCCGCCGACCACGTCACCACGCGTTATGAGGAAAAGAAGCTGGGCGACTGCGCGCCGGTGTTCCTGGACTTCGTCAGGGCCTGAAACGAAAAGGGCCGGCGTCGCGAACGACGCCGGCCCGATTTTCGCGAAACGCCCGAGCCTAAGGCTCAGTAGCTCTCGTCGTGACGCTTGATCGCCGTGCGGATGATCTCGGCGGTTTCTTCCAGGTCGGCCCAGCCGGTGATCTTGGTCGACTTGCCCTTTTCCAGATCCTTGTAGTGCTGGAAGAAGTGGGCGATCTGCTCGGTGAGGATCACCGGCAGGTCGCGCCAGCTGTTCACGCCCGTGTAGAAGGGGTGCAGCTTGTCGACCGGCACGGCCAGGATCTTTTCGTCCGAACCGGCTTCGTCGACCATCATCAGCGTGCCGATCGGGCGGCAGCGGATGATCGCGCCGGGCACCACCGGGGTCGGGCCCACGACCATGATGTCGGCGGGGTCGCCGTCGTCGGCCAGGGTGTGGGGGATGAAGCCGTAATTGGCCGGATAGAACATCGCGGTGTGCAGGAAGCGGTCGACCATCAGGGCCCCGCTTTCCTTGTCGATCTCGTACTTCACCGGCTCGCCGCCTTGCGGGATCTCGATGATGGCGTTGAGGTCGAAGGGCGGGTTCACGCCGATAGCGATCTTGGAGAGGTCCATTGTGACTCTTCTTCAGGGATTTGGGTCCGCGGGGAGGCGGCCTGCGCGGGGGCGCTTATAGGCCACAAATGTTGCGGCGCGGAAGCCCGTTACGGCGATGGATGCCGCCAAGCTCGCGATCTGGGCTGAATTCATGACCCTCGTCGGCCGCGTTGATCACCGTCCTGGCGGGCGGCGGTGCGAAGACTTCGGGCGGATCGGGAAAATTCCGACGATGGACCGCCCCCAAGCAGGGGCTTCCAACGGCCCGAACATCGCGCTATATAGCTCCTACATCGTCCGTCAGCGCTGATAGCGCTTTCGAGCGGCGGCCCGAAAGGCTGCCGCTTTTTCTTTGGCCGCTCGCCAGCTTGACCTTTTGGGAGCTGAACGACCGGCCCAGTGAGTTGAGAGAACCGTGCGCGGGAAGACGCAGGAAGATATCGGTCTGGTCGAATTGCTCGATCCCGTCGCCGAGTCCGTCGGCTACGAGATCGTTCGCCTGCGCCTGATGGGCGGGGCCGAGCAGCGCCGGCTGCAGATCATGGCCGAGCGGCCGGATGGCGACATGAACGTCGAGGACTGCGCCAAGCTGTCGCGGGCCATTTCCGAGATCATGGACGCCGCCGACCCGATCAGCGGCGAATACACCCTGGAAGTCTCCAGCCCGGGCGTCGACCGCCCGCTGACGCGACTGAAGGACTTCGACACCTATGCCGGGCTGGAAGTCCGCATCGAGCTGGACCGCGTCGCCGAAGGCCGCAAGCGCTTCAAGGGCGAGCTGGCCGGCGTCGAGGACGATCAGGTGGGTCTCAACCTCGAGGGCGAGGACGACACCACCGTCTATTTTCCGTTCGAATGGATCGTCGACGCCAAGCTGGTGCTCAACGACGAACTGATGAAGCGCGGCGCCAAGCAGCGTGCTGCTCGCGTGGGCGCTGAAGGCGAAGACGCCGAGGGCGACGACGCTGACGACCAAGATCTCGGCGACGACGCCGACGACGATATTGACCTGTCCGAAAGTGAAGAGGACTGACCATGGCTATCGGCATCTCCGCCAACCGCCTCGAGCTGCTGCAGATCGCCGACGCGGTCGCGCGTGAAAAAGGCATCGAGAAGGAAGTCGTCATCGAGGCGATCGAGGACGCGCTGCAGAAGGCTGCTCGCGCCCGCTACGGCGCCGAGCACGACATCCGGGTGAAGATCGACCCGCGCACCGGCGAGACCACCCAGAAGCGGGTGATCGAGGTCGTGCCGGACGACTTCGAGCTGGAAGGCGAGATCGGCAAGGTCCAGCTGTCGTCGGCCAAGCGCACCTGGCGCGACGCCGAGGTCGGCAAGGTCTACGAGGAAAGCCTGCCGCCGTTCGAGATCGGCCGTGTCCAGACCCAGATGGCCCGCCAGGTCGTCATGCATAAGGTCCGCGAAGCCGAGCGCGAGCGCCAGTACGACGAGTACAAGGATCGCGCCGGCGAGATCGTCAACGGCAGCGTCAAGCGCGTCGAATACGGCAACGTCATCGTCGACCTGGGCCGCGGCGAAGGCATCATGCGCCGCGACCAGTCGATCCCGCGCGAGAACTTCAACGTCGGCGACCGCATCCGCGCCTACATCTACGACGTCCGTCGCGAGACCAAGGGCCCGCAGATCATGCTGTCGCGCGCCCACGGCGGCTTCATGGCCAAGCTGTTCGCGCAGGAAGTGCCGGAAGTCTATGACGGCGTCATCGAGATCCGCGCCGTGGCCCGCGACCCGGGTTCGCGCGCCAAGATGGCCGTGATCTCCAACGACAGCAGCATCGACCCGGTCGGCGCCTGCGTCGGCATGCGCGGTTCGCGCGTGCAGGCCGTGGTGGCCGAGCTGCAGGGCGAGAAGATCGACATCATCCAGTGGTCCGAGGACGAGGCGACCTTCATCGTCAACGGCCTGGCCCCGGCCGAAGTCTCCAAGGTCGTCATGGACGAGGAAGACGAGCGCGTCGAAGTCGTGGTGCCCGACGAGCAGCTGTCGCTGGCCATCGGCCGCCGCGGCCAGAACGTCCGCCTGGCCTCCCAGCTGACCGGCTGGCAGATCGACATCATGACGGAAAGCCAGGAGAGCGAGCGCCGTCAGAAGCAGTTCGCCGAGGCCACCGCCCTGTTCCAGGAAGCCCTGGACGTCGACGAGGTCATCGCCCAGCTGCTGGTCACCGAAGGCTTCGCGGCCGTCGAGGACGTCGCCTATGTCGAGCCGCACGAGATCGCGGCCATCGAAGGCTTCGACGACGAGACCGCCGACGAGCTGCAGACCCGCGCTCGCGAATTCCTGGAAAAGGAAGCCGCCGCCCTGGACGCCAAGCGTGTCGAACTGGGCGTCGAGGACAGCCTGCTCGAGATCGAGGGCGTCACCCTGCCGGTGGCCGTGGCCCTGGGCGAAGGCGATGTGAAGTCGGTCGAGGACCTGGCTGGCCTGATCCCCGACGACCTGCGCGGCTGGTTCGAGACCAAGGACGGCGAGCGCACGCGCGAAGCCGGCATCCTGGACAGCTTCAACCTGTCGCCGGAAGACGCCGAGGCGCTGATCATGCGCGCCCGCATCGTCATGGGTTGGGTCGAGGCCCCGCCCGAGCCGGAATATATCGAGGAAGAGGCCGTGTACGAGGAAGAGGCGGGCGAGGAGCCGGCCGAGGCCTCGGACGACGAGATCGCCGAGGAAGCGCCTGAAGGCGCCGCCGAAGAAACCACCGAAGACTGATCCAAGACCCGGGCCTCTCACGAAAGTGGGAGGCCCGGCGCCTTTTAGAGACCCATGACCGACGCCGACGCGCCCCATACCCCCGTGGCCAAGACCCACGCCGAAGCCAATCGCCAGCGCAAGGACATCGTCCTGGGCGAGGCGAGCGACGAGGCGCGTCTGGTGCGGTTCGTGGTCGGGCCCGACGGGACGGTCGTGCCGGACGTGGCGCGCAAGCTGCCCGGCCGCGGCATGTGGGTGGCGGCCGACCGCGAGGCGATCAGCGCGGCCGCCAAGAAGGGCCTGTTCTCGCGCTCGGCCAAGACCAAGCTGACCGCTCCGGCCGATCTGGCCGACCAGGTGGAACGGCTGCTGGCCAGGCGGGTTCTGGACGGGCTGGGTCTTGCACGGCGCGGCGGAACGATTATCTCAGGCTTCGAAAAGGTCTCCTCGGCCCTGGCGTCGGGGCAGACCGCCTGGTTGATCGAGGCGTCCGACGGCGCCGCTGACGGTCGCCGAAAGATTCTCACCGCGGTCCACAAGGCCCCGAACAGCCCCAAAATCTGCGGGATGTTCACGTCAGACGAATTGGGTTTGGCCTTGGGCGGGGAGAATGTGATACACACGGCGCTTCTTGCCGGGCGCGGCACTGATCGCTGGACTTTGGACGTCGAGCGGTTATCAGGCTTCCGCCCACTCCTTCCCTTGAGTTGGTCGGCGAGTTGGCGCGAGGAGGCCTAGGCCCCTGGCCTCGACGAATGGCTTTCATTCGTCGGCGACAGAGGTCTGGAACTTGAAACGAGGAGCGTGATCCGCTCCTGAGTTAAGGGTCGGGAAACGCGCTTCCTTCGGGAAGTACGTCCAGGCCCCTTTCTCACATGGATCAAACGGTTTTTGGCCGGCTGCCGCCGGCGGAAGTACAAGCGAGCGCATGAGCGACGAGAACGATAACGGTCGGCCTGGTTCCAACCCCGGCGGGCGAGCGCCCATCACGCTGAAGCCCCGTCAAGGGTCTGTCAGCGCCGGCGTCGTGAAGCAGAGCTTCAGCCACGGCCGCACCAAGACGGTGGTGGTTGAAACCAAGCGCGTGCGTCCGCACGTGCCGCCGGCCGGCAATCTCGCCGCGCCGTCCTCGGCCGAGCGTCGCAACGACGCCCCGCGTCCGCAGTCGTCTTCGGGCGGCGGTGGCGGCGGTGGTTCGGCCGGTGGTCTGTCGCAAAGCGAGATGGTGGCCCGTCAGCGCGCCATCGAGGCCGCTCGCGAACAGCAAGAACGCCAGGCGTCCGAGCGCCGCGCCGCCGAGGCCCGCGCCGCGGCCGCCGAAGCCGCGGCTCGCGAAGCCGCCGCCAAGGCCGCCGCAGCCGCCAAGGCCGCCGCCACGCCGGCTCCGGCCGCCGAAGCGCCCGCCGCTCCGGTCGTCCAGGCGCCCGTGGCCCAGGCTCCGGCCGCGCCCGCTCCGCAGGCCCCCGCGCCCCAGGCTCCGACGCCCGCGCCCGCCGCGCCGTCGGTCCGGGCCGAGGCTCCGCGCCCGGCTCCGGCTCCGGCCGCCGGTCAGACCCGCACCTACGAGCCCAGCCGCGACCGTCGCGACGACCGCTCGTCGACCACCACCTATCGTCCGGGTCCGGGCGCTCAGGGTGATCGCCCGCAAGGCGACCGTCCCCAGGGTGATCGTCCCAACTTCGCGGACCGTCCGTCGTTCAACCAGCGCGCCCCGCGCCAGGACGGCCCGTACAACCAGCGCACCCCGCGTCCCGACGCCGGTGGTCCGCCGCGTGGTCCCCGCCCCGAGGGCGCGGGCGGCTATCGCAACGACCGTCCGCAGGGTGACCGCCCGCAAGGCGATCGGCCCCAGGGCGACCGTCCGCAAGGCGACCGCCCGACCCAGACCGTCCGCTATTCGGCCCTGGCCCCGCGTCCGGCGCCCGGCGCCCGTCCGGGTCCCGGCGGTCCGCGCGGCGCCCGTCCGGGCGTCCCGGCCTCGGCTCCGGCCACGCCGGAAATCCAGCGCGCCACCCGTTCGGCGCCCCGCCCCGGCGGCGACGTCGGTCGCAAGCCCGAGGAGGACGATGATCGCCGCAAGGCCGCGGCCCCCGGCAAGGCTGTCAGCCGCGCCAAGGGCGCGCCGGTTCGCCGCGAAGGTCGCCTGACCATCCAGACCGTGGCCGGCGATGGAGACTCCGCCGACCGCATGCGCTCGCTGGCCTCGGTTCGCCGAGCCCGTGAACGCGAGAAGGAAAAGCGCCGCGGCGGTCCCGCCGACGTCGTCAAGGTCAGCCGCGAAGTCGTCATTCCCGACGTCATCACCGTGCAGGAGCTGTCCAACCGGATGGCCGTGCGCGGCGTCGAGATCATCAAGTTCCTGATGCGTCAGGGCGTGATGCTGAAGATCAACGACGTCATCGACAACGACACCGCCGAGCTGGTGGCCACCGAATTTGGCCATACCGTGCGTCGCGTGTCGGAAGCCGACGTCGAAGAAGGCTTCATCGGCGCCGAGGACATCGACGATCACCTGGAGCCCCGGCCCCCGGTCGT
The DNA here is from genome assembly GCF_011045195.1 of Caulobacter soli. Classification (GTDB taxonomy): domain Bacteria; phylum Pseudomonadota; class Alphaproteobacteria; order Caulobacterales; family Caulobacteraceae; genus Caulobacter; species Caulobacter soli. Next base: position 39,032 of record NZ_CP049199.1, read on the forward strand.
CACCGTCATGGGTCACGTCGACCACGGCAAGACCAGCCTGCTGGACGCGCTGCGCAAGGCCGACGTGGCCGGCGGCGAGCACGGCGGCATCACCCAGCACATCGGCGCCTATCAGGTGCGTCTGGAAAATGGCCAGAAGGTCACCTTCCTCGACACCCCGGGTCACGCGGCCTTCTCGCAAATGCGGGCTCGCGGCGCCAACATCACCGACCTGGTGATCCTGGTGGTGGCCGGCGACGACGGCGTCATGCCGCAGACGGTCGAGGCGATCAAACACGCCAAGGCCGCCGAAGTGCCGATCATCGTGGCCGTCAACAAGATGGACAAGCCCGGCTCGGACTCCACGCGCGTGGTCAACGAGCTGCTGCAACACGAGATCGTGGTCGAAAGCCTGGGTGGCGACACCCAGATCGTCGAAGTCTCGGCCAAGACCGGCCAGGGCCTGGACGAGCTGATCGAACGCATCCTGCTGCAAGCCGAAGTGCTGGACCTGAAGGCCAACCCCGACCGCACCGCCGACGGCGTGGTGATCGAGGCCAAGCTGGACAAGGGTCGCGGCGCGGTTTCGACCGTGCTGGTCAATCGCGGCACGCTGAAGCGCGGCGACATCGTCGTGGCCGGCAGCCAGTTCGGCCGGGTTCGCGCCCTGCTGAACGAGCGCAACGAGCAACTGACCGAAGCCGGTCCCGCCACCCCGGTCGAGATCCTCGGCCTGGACGGCGTGCCCTCGCCCGGCGACAGCTTCGCCGTGGTCGAGAACGAAGCCCGGGCGCGCGAGCTGACCGAGTACCGCATCCGTCTCAAGCGCGAGAAGTCGATGCATCCGGTCGGCGCGGGCGCCACCAGCATGGCCGACATGATGGCCAAGCTGCAGGACAAGAAGTACCGCGAACTGCCGCTGGTCATCAAAGCCGACGTGCAGGGCTCGGCCGAAGCGATCATCGGTTCGCTGGACGCCATGTCGACCGACGAGGTCCGCGCGCGGATCATCCTGTCGGGCGCCGGCGCGATCAGCGAAAGCGACGTGATGCTGGCCAAGGGCGCCGGCGCGCCGCTGATCGGCTTCAACGTCCGGGCTTCGGCCCAGGCGCGGGCGCTGGCCGAGCGCGAAGGTGTCGAGATCCGCTACTACGCGATCATCTACGACCTGCTGGACGACATCAAAGGCGTGCTCTCGGGCATGCTGGCCCCGATCCAGCGCGAAACCTTCCTCGGCAACGCCGAAGTCCTGCAGGCCTTCGACATCTCCAAGGTCGGCAAGATCGCCGGCTGTAAGGTCACCGAAGGCGTGGTCCGCAAGGGCGCCAAGGTCCGGATCATCCGCAACGACATCGTCGTTCTGGAACTGGGCACGCTGCAGACGCTCAAGCGCTTCAAGGACGAGGTCAACGAGGTCCCGTCCGGCCAGGAGTGCGGCATGATGTTCGCGGGCTTCCAGGACATCAAGGTCGGCGACGTGATCGAGTGCTTCACGGTCGAAGAGATCAAGCGCCAGCTCGACTAGGCGTTCGATCAAGCTTCAGCTTAAAGAGAAAGGCGCGGGCGAAAGTCCGCGCCTTTCTTGCGTTTGGGGGTGTGCGTGGAAGTCAGCGGCCAGATCGGGATCTTCGAGAACCAAAAGGCGTGCAAGCCGCTGAGCAAGCATCTGTTGGGGCGGATGCGGTTCGCCCAGTGGGGCTTTATCGCCATCATGCTGGTCGGCGACCTTGCCGTGTCATGGCTGTTCGAGACCCTTTATCCCGGCTCCGGGTGGCTTGGCGTCTTGCTTTTCACGGTCGCCGCCCTGTTCGTCTGGAACCGCTATTGCCGAACCCTCGTCCCCAAGGCCTGGATGGCGCGGGGCGTGCCGGCCGCGTCGGCGATAACGTACAGGATCGAGGACCAGGTTCTGGTTCTGCAGGGCGACCTTACCTCCACCCATGTGGCGTGGTCTGGCGTGTCGCAGATCGCGCCAGGCAACGCGGCCTGGCTGTTCATCGGTTCGGGCCAGGCCTGGTTCCTACCCACCCGCTTCTTCGCCGACCGCCAGCAGGAACGCGCCTTCCTGGCCGACTGCCTTGGAAAGCTGTCGGCGGAGGCGAAGGTCCGCAGTCCCGAGGCTGTCGCCCTGGTCGAGGCCGACGTCGGGCCGTGGGGCGTCGCGCGGCCCTGACAACGCCCGGACTGGAAATCGCCCGATTTCAGGCCTAACCGTAGGGCCATGCGCATTCGAGCCCTTCTCACCCTCGCCCTCGCCGCGGTCTCCCTGAGCGCCTGCGCCACGGCCACCCGTTACGACGCGGCCGGCGACGTTCACGCCCTGCTGGTGGCGATCCGCAACAACGACCACGCCGCCTTCGACTCTCGCGTCGATCGCCCGGCCCTGAAGGCCGAGATCGAGAGCGAGCTGGTGCGCAAGGCGCGCGGCTCCAGCATCGGCGGCGGCTGGCAGGCGGCGGCCATCGCCTTGGCCGGCCCGGCCGCCGACATCGCCGGCGAGGCCCTGGTCCAGCCCGAGACCTTCCGCTACGCCGCCAACTACTACGGCTACACCCCCGACAAGCCGATCCCCGACCGCATCAGCATCGCCGCCGGCCTGCGCTACATCGGTTCGGACCAGGTCTGCGCCGCCAAGAGCAAGGACGGGCCCTGCCTGCTGACCTTCACCCTTGAAAACGGGACCTGGCGGCTGTCGGGCTTCGATCCCGAAACGGCCAAGCTGCGCCTGAAGCTGTGAGGCCAGGGACGGCGATCGCCCTTGGCCTAGTGCTGGCCGGCCTGACGACGGGCGCGGCCCACGCCGAGCGCAAGATGTACTCGTACGACCCGATCTCGGCCGACGCCAAGCGGCTGACCGGGGCGGGACTGACCGTGCTGTTCGACAAGAAGCTGACGGGGACGCGGGTCGTGAAGGTGCTGGCCACGGGCGTGCCGGTCCAGGGCCGGGTGATCGACGGCCGTGAGAAGGACCTGGGCCCCGGCGGGCTGAAGGCCATGAGCGGCGTCGACGCCGACGCGGCCCTCTACGAGATCGATCCCAAGTTCGAGCAGGGCAAGATCTACATTCGCGCCTTCTGCCCTGGGGCCAAGCGGCTATGGCTGAGCTTCAGCCGGCTGGCCGTGCATCAGGACCTGCGCGTCCAGGCGTTCGGCGACGATCCCAAGGGCGGTCCGACCCGCCTGTGCGGCACCCTGGACTTCTCGTTCCGGGGCGAATGGAAGCTGCCGGCCGGCAACCATCCCGATCCGATGGAGGACTGGGCCGGCGACAACGGGCCGGGCTAGGCGCGAAAGGCGGCTTCGTGCCATGCTCCTTGAAAGGGCGGGGGGCGGACATGAGCGACGCGCTGGCGGGCTTCACGAAGTTCGAGTTCGACGACGGGCGCTGGAAGCGGCCGGTCTATCGTATCGGCTCCGGGCCGGCGGTGATCGTGATCCACGAAATCCCGGGCCTCCACCCCCTGGTGCTGCAATTCGCCCGCGACGTGGCGGCCGAGGGCATGACGGTGTTCTGCCCCAGCCTGTTCGGCAAGCCGACCAAGCCGGTCTCGAAGGGCTACATCACCGCCACCACCTTGAAGCTGCTGTGCGTGGGCCGCGAGTTCTCCCTGTGGGCCGGCGACCGCTCCAGCCCCATCGTCGACTGGCTGCGGGCTCTGGCGCGGCAAGCCCACGCCGAGTGCGGCGGCCAGGGCGTGGGGGCGGTGGGCATGTGCTTCACCGGCGGCTTCGCCCTGGCCATGATGACCGAGCCGTCGGTGGTGGCCCCGGTTCTGTCCCAACCCTCGCTGCCGGCCGGCGGTAAGAGCGGCGGCAAGCTGGACTGCTCGCCAGAGGAGCTGGCGATCGCCAAGGCCCGCATGGAGGCCGAGAACCTGTCGTTGATCGCCCTGCGCTTCGAGGGCGACAAGCACGTGCCCTGCGCCCGCTTCCAGACCTTGGAACGCGAGCTTGGGTCGCGCGTCGAGGCCATCACCTTGCCCGACAGCGTGGCCAAGCAGGGCACGGGCCAACCGCCGCATTCGGTGCTGACCGTGCACCTGGACCGTGACGACCCGGACGGCGAAACGATGCAGGTCTATCGAAAGGTCCTGGCTTTCTTCAAGGAGCGAACGGGCGCCTAAGGCGGCCGGCGCACTGGACATTCGCCCGTCACGCGCCTAGACACCCCGCCTTCCATTTCTCCCCGCGCTACCGGCGTTCGATCCGCCGGCCGGGCATCGAGGCGACCGCGCCATGAAGCGCCATTCCGAAAACAAGAAGAGCGGACCCGTGGGTCCGTCGCAGCGGCAACTGCGCGCCGGCGAACTGGTGCGCCATGCCCTGGTGGAGATCCTGCGCGAGGAGGAGCTGGTCGATCCGGCCCTGCAGGGCATTTCGGTGACCATTTCCGAAGTGCGGATGAGCGCCGACCTCAAGCATGCCGTCTGCTTTGTCGAGCCCCTGGGCGCCAGCGTCACGCCGCAGGTCGAGCGCGAGCCGTCTTCGCCGTCGCGCACCGTGGTCGTGCCGGGCAGCCCCGCCGAGGTGGTGGCTGGCCTCAACCGCCTGACCAAGTTCCTGCGCGGCCGCCTGGCCAGGGTCATCGACATGAAGTTCACGCCCGACCTGAAGTTCCTGCACGACGAGACCTTCAACTCGGCCACCTACATGGATCGCCTGTTCGAGGACCCGCGCGTGCAGCAGGACGTGCGCCGCCTCAGCGACGTGGCCGAAGACGAGGAAGGCTAAGCGTGGCCCGCCGCAAGAAGGGCGACGCCGTTTCCGGCTGGGTTTGCCTGGACAAGCCCTACGACCTGACCTCGACCAGCGCGGTGTCGCGCGTGCGTCGGGCGTTCAACGCCCAGAAGGCCGGTCACGCCGGGACCCTTGATCCTCTGGCGACGGGCATCCTGCCCCTGGCCCTGGGCGAGGCGACCAAGACCGTCCCGTTCTTGATGGATGCCGACAAGGCCTATCGCTTCACGATCCAGTGGGGTCGCTCGACCACCACCCTGGACCGGGAGGGCGAGACCACCGACAGCAGCGACGTGCGTCCCACGCGCGAGCAGGTCGAGGCCGTGCTGGCTCCGTTCATCGGCGAGATCGACCAGATCCCGCCGAACTATTCGGCCATCAAGGTCGATGGCGAACGGGCCTACGACCTGGCTCGCGAGGGCGTCGAGTTCGAGCTGAAGACCCGCAAGGTGCAGGTTCACGCGCTGCGCGTCGTCGCCGCGCCGGACGTCGATCACATCGAGCTGGAGATGGAATGCGGCAAGGGCACCTATGTCCGCGCCATCGTCCGTGACGTGGCCGCCGCGCTCGGCGCCTGTGGACATGTCGACCAGCTGCGCCGCACGCGAGTCGGCCGCTTCAGGGAAGATTCCGCGATAAGCCTGGAAACCCTGGAGAATTTGAGCTATGAGGCCCGCCTGTCGGAGGCATTGCTTCCGGTCGAGACCGCGCTGGACGACATCCCGGCGCTGGCCGTGACCGATGAAGACGCCTTCCGGCTTGCGCAAGGACGCGCCATCGTTCTGCTCCCAAGGCAGGTGGAATCGCTGAAAGCCGAGCTCACGCCCGGCGATCGCACCGTTTCCGCCATGTCCGGAGAGAGGTTGGTGGCCTTGTGCGAGATGCGCGCCGGAAAGCTCAATCCGGTGCGGGTCTTCCAACTCACCTGAGCGGAGACAACCCGATGTCGATCACTGCCGAGCGCAAGACCGCTCTTATCGCCGAACACGCCCGCACCGAGGGTGACACCGGCAGCGCCGAAGTCCAGGTCGCGATCCTCTCCGAGCGCATCGCCAACCTGACCGAGCACTTCAAGACCCACAAGAAGGACAACCACAGCCGTCGTGGTCTGTTGATGATGGTTTCCCAGCGTCGCAGCCTCCTCGACCACCTGAAGAAGTCCGATCTGGGCCGTTACACGGCTCTCATCGAGAAGCTGGGTCTGCGCCGCTAAGTTAGGCGCAATTCGGCCGCCTTGCTCCGGCAAGGCGGCCGAACGCATTTCTGGCCACCGTTTCAAGACAGGCTGAAACGATTGGTTGCTGCGGGGCCGCACATCGCGGGCCCGAATGTACGCCGAGGATCACGATCGTCGGACGCCTGTCGAACTGGATGAGGAAACCTCGGGACCGCCCTTCGGCCGCCCGCCCCTGTCCGTCCTGAAGGAAATGGGTCCTTCGGAACCGAAAGAAGCAAAAATGTTCGATATCAAGCGCAAGACGATCGAGTGGGGCGGCAAGACGCTGGTCCTCGAAACCGGTCGCATCGCCCGTCAAGCCGACGGCGCCGTCCTGGCCACCATGGGCGAAACCGTCGTCCTGGCCACCGCCGTGTTCGCCAAGAAGGCGAAGCCCGGTCAAGATTTCTTCCCCCTGACGGTCAACTACCAGGAAAAGACCTTCGCGGCCGGCAAGATCCCCGGCGGCTTCTTCAAGCGCGAAGGCCGTCCGTCGGAAAAGGAAACTCTGGTTTCCCGCCTGATCGACCGTCCGATCCGCCCGCTGTTCGTCAAGGGCTTCAAGAACGAAGTCCAGGTCGTCGTCACCGTGCTGCAGCACGACCTCGAGAACGATCCCGACATCCTGGGCATGGTGGCCGCCTCGGCCGCCCTGGTCCTGTCGGGCGCCCCGTTCATGGGCCCGATCGGCGCCGCGCGCGTCGGTTACGTTGATGGCGGCTACGTGCTGAACCCGACGCTCGACGAGCTGAAGGAAAGCAAGATGGACCTGGTCGTGGCCGGGACGTCCGAAGCCGTGATGATGGTCGAAAGCGAAATCCAGGAGCTCTCGGAAGAGATCGTCCTGGGCGGCGTGAACTTCGCCCACAAGGAAATGCAGACGGTGATCGACGCGATCATCGAGCTGGCCGAGCACGCCGCCAAGGAACCCTTCGACTTCCAACCGGAAGACACCGACGCCCTGAAGGCCGAAGTGAAGAAGGCCGTCGGCAAGGACCTGGCCGCCGCCTACAAGATCCAGGGCAAGGGCGAACGCGTCGCGGCCCTCGGCGCGGCCAAGAACAAGGCCGTCGAGACCTTCGCCAAGAGCGACACCAACCCGGCCGGCATCGATCCGCTGAAGCTGATCTCGGTGTTCAAGGAACTGGAAGCGGACATCGTCCGTCGCTCGATCCTCGACACCGGCATCCGCATCGACGGCCGCACCGTCGACAAGGTTCGTCCGATCCTGGGTGAAGTCGGCATCCTGCCGCGCACTCACGGCTCGGCCCTGTTCACCCGCGGCGAGACCCAGGCGATCGTGGTCGCCACCCTGGGCACCGGCGACGACGAGCAGTTCATCGACGCCCTGGAAGGCACCTACAAGGAATCCTTCCTGCTGCACTACAACTTCCCTCCCTACAGCGTCGGTGAAACCGGCCGTATGGGCAGCCCGGGCCGCCGCGAAATCGGCCACGGCAAGCTGGCCTGGCGCGCCCTGCGCCCGATGCTGCCGGCCAAGGAAGACTTCCCCTACACCATCCGCCTGGTCTCCGAGATCACCGAGTCGAACGGCTCGTCCTCGATGGCCACGGTCTGCGGTTCCTCGCTGGCCATGATGGACGCGGGCGTTCCGCTGATCCGTCCGGTCTCGGGCATCGCCATGGGCCTGATCCTCGAAAAGGACGGCTTCGCCGTCCTGTCCGACATCCTGGGCGACGAAGATCACCTGGGCGACATGGACTTCAAGGTGGCCGGCACCAGCCAGGGCCTGACGTCTCTGCAGATGGACATCAAGATCGCCGGCATCACGCCCGCGATCATGGAGCAAGCGCTGGCCCAGGCTAAGGGCGGCCGCGAGCACATCCTCGAAGAGATGAACAAGGCGATGGACGCGCCTCGGGAAGAAGTCGGCGACTTCGCCCCGAAGATCGAGACCATCACCATCCCGACCGACAAGATCCGCGAAGTGATCGGCACCGGCGGCAAGGTGATCCGCGAGATCGTCGCCACCACCGGCGCCAAGGTCGACATCAACGACGAAGGCACGGTCAAGGTTTCGGCTTCGGACGCCGCCAAGATCAAGGCCGCGATCGACTGGATCAAGTCGATCACCCAGGAAGCTGAAGTCGGCGCGATCTACGACGGCAAGGTCGTGAAGGTCGTCGATTTCGGCGCCTTCGTGAACTTCTTCGGCGCCAAGGACGGCCTCGTCCACGTCAGCCAGATCAGCAACGAACGCGTCGCCAAGCCGTCGGACGTGCTGAAGGAAGGCCAGATCGTCAAAGTGAAGCTCTTGGGCTTCGACGATCGCGGCAAGACCAAGCTGTCGATGAAGGTCGTCGACCAGGAAACCGGCGAAGACCTGTCCAAGAAGGAAGCCGTGACCCCGGAGGAAGCCGTCAACACCTGAGGGTGAAGACGTCTTTCACGGCCTAGGCTAGCGAACGGGCGGTTCCGAAAGGAGCCGCCCGTTTTGCGTTTGCGATCAATGAGGTTAACTTGGCCGTAGACGCTGGGGGGCGTGTCGGATGCAAGACGACCAAAGACGAGTTCACTGCGAACGCCATGGCCTGCGGAGGCCCAGCTTCGTGTGCCAGCATCTGGTCGAAGGCGTCGGGCTGGGTTTCAACGAGCCCTACGGCAAACAGGACGAGGACGCGTCGGACGAGCAGGCGGCCTGGTGCGACCGCTGCGAGGAGGCGCGGCTGGCCGGCGGCGGCTGGACGCCCCAGTCAGAGGCGCAGGCGGGGATCAGCCTGATCTGCGCCGTCTGTTTCGAAGCCTCGCGGGCCCGCAACACGCACTGGATGGCCGCCGAGCGGGGCTGGCGTCACCCCCAGGCGGGTTAGCGCTTGGGGGTCACCTGGAGCGTCGCGCTGTCCGGCGTTCCGTTGCCGCCCCGGCAGGCGGCCAGCTTGAACTTCAGGTCCATGCAGATCCAGACCTCGGTCAGGCGGCCTTCCTTGTTGGCGCGCACGTTCAGGCCCTCGGCGGTCATGCCGCGATTGCCCTTCAGGAAGGCCTGGCGGATCTGGCCGGCGGTCAGGGTCCCGTCGGGGCCGGGCTTGAGGTCTGGAACCTTCAGGCCCTGGCGCACCTCGCGGGCCTTCTTGAAATAGGCCTCGGGCGTGTCCCACTGGCAGGTGCCGTGCGCCTGCCACTCGTGCTGCAACAGCCAGGGCGAGGGTGTCATGCAGAGATTGGCCAGCACCGTCGAGGCGCTCATCGGCGGGCTGGGCTTGCAATAGCGCGGATGAACCTTGTCGGGACCGTTCGGCCACAGGCCGTGCACCGTGAAGCCGAAGCTGTTGGTGTCGCACTGGATGACCTTGTTCGACTCCGGAATGCCCGCGCGGCAGGCCTCGGGCGACCAGAACAGCGCCAGCAGATAGGCGGCGGTCGGCACGTCGGTGTGGATTTCGCCGGCGGGCGGAACCTCGGCCGGGGCCGGGATCACGCTGGGCGGGACGGCGCAGGCCTTCAGGCTGGAGGCCTGGGCCGCGCCGGCCAGGGCGAGCGATGCGAACAGGCCGATGGCGGCTCGTGCGAACTTCGATGTCATGCGCGCTCCCTTACACATCCCAACATCCCGGCGAAGGCCGGGACCCAAGCAGAGTCCGTCATTACGCGCTGAGTCCGAAGCGGCCAAGTCAGCCTGGGTCCCGGCCTTCGCCGGGATGAGCGGATCGTGGGAGATTACCGCCGCGCCTCGGTCGCCATGCGCACCGCCAAGCCGCCCAGCACCGTGGCCATCAGCCAACGCTGGATCAGGGCGAAGCTGGGGCGCTTGGCCAGGAAGGTGGCGATGGTCCCGGCGGCCAGGCAGATGCAGCCGTTGACGGTCAGGCTGATGACGATCTGGCTGCCGCCCAGGGCCAGGGACTGGCCGAGGATCGCGCCGCGATGCGGATCGATGAACTGGGGCAGCAGCGACAGATAGAGCATCGCCGCCTTGGGGTTCAGCAGGTTGGTCAGGAAGCCCATGCTGATCAGCTTGGCGGGGCTGTCCTTGGGCAGTTCGCGCACCTGGAAGGGCGAGGCGCCGCCGGGCCTGATCGCCTGCCAGGCCAGCCACAGCAGGTAGAGCGCTCCGCCGAACCGCAGGATGTCATAGGCGATGGGCGCGGCCATCAGCAGGGCGGTGATGCCCAGGGCCGCGCACAGCAGATAGACCACGAAGCCGGCGGCCGTGCCGACCAGCGACACGATCCCGGCCCAGCGGCCCTGGGAGATCGAGCGGCTGACCAGATAGAGCATGTTCGGCCCCGGGGTAAGGGCCATGCCCAGACACACGAGGCAGAAGGCGATCCAGGTCTTGGCTTCGGGCATGGGCGAACTCCGCTTCGAGGTGGGCGCCCAGGCGAACGGCTCGTGACGTCCGCGCTCCCTCAGGGTGCTCCCTGTGATCGCCAGTCACGCGGACGAGAGGTGTCTACACCGGTTCGTGGTGAAGGTTTAGGGGGAGCCGCCGGGGACATGCCCCTGGGCGTGTCCCAAAACCCCCGCGCCCTGTCAGGGGACACGTGCAAGGGCATGTCCACGGCCTCATCCAATCAACTGAGAATTGGATGCGCGAGGTGACACGCGGCCGGCCCGCCGCACAACCAGGATCGCGGTCTCGATAGGGGTTGTTTCTGAGAATGATTATCATTGCATACCGGCAAAGCTAAAGATAAGAACGCGTCGCAATTACGACAAAGGGCCGCGCTCCCTCGACGGCCTGCTGGGGTTTCAAACATGCAAAAGACTTCCAAGCCGGCCGTCGCCGGCGTTCGCAGCCAAGCCCGTGGCGCTCTGCGCGTGGCCACGGTCGCCGGCCTCGCCGGCCTGTCGTTGGCCCCGGCGGCCTTCGCGGCCGCGCCTGAGGCCGACGCCGACGCGGCGGTCGCCACGGCCGCTCCGGCCGACACCAGCACCGAGGTCTCGGGCGTCAAGGTCGACGGCAAGCGCAGCGCCGAGGTCCAGTCGCCCAAGCTGACCGCCTCGCTGGTCGACACCCCCAAGGCCATCACGGTCATTCCGCAGAAGATCATCCAGCAGACCGCGGCCACCTCGCTGCAGGACATCCTGCGCAATTCGCCGGGCATCACCTTCGGCGCCGGCGAAGGCGGCCAGCCCTTGGCCGACCGTCCGTTCATCCGCGGCCAGTCCAGCGCCAACGACGTCTTCGTCGACGGCCTGCGCGACAGCGGCGGCCAGACCCGCGAAGTGTTCAATCTCGAGCAGGTCGAGGTCGTGAAGGGCCCCGACAGCGCCTATAGCGGCCGCGGCTCGGGCGGCGGCAGCATCAACCTGACGTCCAAGACCCCCAAGGCCGACGACTTCGCGCGCGGCTCGATCGCCGGCGGCACCGACAGCTACATCCGCGCCACCGCCGACCTGAACCACCAGCTCAACGACAGCGTCGCCGTTCGCCTGAACGTCCTGGGGACCAAGGGCGACACGCCTGGCCGCGACGCCGTGGACTTCGACCGCTGGGGCGCGGCGGCGTCGATCGCCGCCGGCCTCAACGGCCCGACCCAGGCGACGCTGAGCTACTACCACCTCGACAGCAACGCGATGCCCGACTACGGCATCCCGCTGTTCACCAAGACCACCCAGCCGCGCACGGCCTCGGGCATCCTGGACGTCGACTACGACAGCTTCTACGGCCTCAAGGCCCGCGACTACCAAAAGACCAAGGCCGACATCGCCACCTTCGCGATCGATCACGCGATCGACGAGAACCTCGGCGTGCGCCAGGTCGTCCGCTACTCCAAGACCCTGAACGACTACATCGTCACCAATCCCGGCGACGGCGGCGCGGCCCAGCTGATCGGCGGCCAGTGGTGGATGAAGCGCGGCACCAAGACCCGCTGGAACCCGGTGGAGACCGTCGCGGCCAACACCGATTTCCACGGCAAGTTCGCGACCGGCGCTTTCGGTCACAGCTTCGACCTGGGGATCGAACTCAGCCGCGAGGAAAACCTCAACGCCTCCTATTCGACCTTCACCACCTCGGGCTCGGCCTGCCCGGCCGGCTTCAACCTGGGGACCAACGCCGCGACCCTGGGCGCGGGCGACTGCACCCTGGTCTACGCGCCCAATCCGAACGATCCCTGGACCGGCGTGACCAACCGCAGCCCGGCCAACCGCAACGTCACCAAGACCGCGGCGATCTACGGTTTCGACACCATCAAGTTCGGCGACAAGTGGCTGCTGAACCTGGGCCTGCGCCACGACCACTACGAAAGCGCCGGCTACGACTACGGCAGCTTCACCCAGACCCAGGGCGTGTTCAGCGGCGGCACGATCACCTACCGCCAGGGCGAATGGGATTTCACCAACTACCAGGCGGGCCTGGTCTTCAAGCCGACCGAGGACTCCAGCCTCTACGTCTCGTACGGCACGGCCTCGACCCCGCCGACCGTGGCCGGCGGCGACCAGAACGCCAACAGCACCGTCGGCTCGGGCAACCTGGCCAACACCCTACTCGAGCCGGAAGACAGCGAAAGCTTCGAGCTGGGCGCCAAGTGGACCCTGTTCCACGACACGCTGGCCCTGTCGGGCGCGGTGTTCAAGACCACCCGCAAGAACGCCGCGATCCAGATCGACACCGGCGTCTACGCCCAGGTTGGCGAGACCGAGGTCAAGGGCGTCGAACTGGGCGTCTCGGGCAACATCACGCCCAGGTGGCAGGCCTTCGGCGGCTACACCTACATGGACAGCGAGCTGGTCCGTGGCGCGGTGACGATCCCGACCACGGGTCCCGGCGCCAACATTCCGGTCGTCAACATCAACCAGGGCGACCCGCTGGCCAACACGCCCAAGAACAGCTTCAGCCTGTTTACGACCTACCGCGTCGTGCGCGGCGTCTCGGTGGGCGGCGGCGCCTACTACGTGTCCAAGATGTTCGGCGGCAACCAGGGCGGGGCCGGCGGCGGCGCCAACCGCGTCTACGCCCCGGACTACTGGCGCTTCGACGCCTTCGCCAGCTACGTGATCAACAGCAAGGTCGACCTGCAGCTGAACGTCCAGAATCTCGCCGACGAGCGCTACATCATGCGGACAAACGGCGTGCACCACGCCGATCCGGCGCCCGGCCGCCAGGCGATCCTGACCTTGAACGTCAAGTACTGATCCTCTCCCTCCCCGGAGTTTGATCGTCAGACGTTCGAGCGCCTCGCCCGGGAGCGGCCCCTCCCGGGCGAGGCCATATTTCTGCTGAGCGCCAGTTCTTGCTAGGAGTCTGGTCATGATGATCCAGATCCCCGACGTCCTGACCGCCGACCAGGTCGCCCACTGCCGCGCCGTGCTCGACGCGGCCGAGTGGATCGACGGCAACGTCACCTCCGGCTTTCAGGCGGCGATGGCCAAGAACAACCAGCAGCTGCCGCAGGACGGGGCCGCCGCCCGCGAGGTCGGGGCGATCATCGTCGCGGCCCTGCAGGCCGATCCGCTGTTCGTCTCGGCCGCCCTGCCGCGCACCATCCTGACGCCGCTGTTCAACCGCTATGGCCAGGGCATGGGGTTCGGCGATCACGTCGACAATTCGATCCGCCGCGACCCGGTCACCGGCCAGACCCTGCGCACCGACCTGTCGATCACCGTCTTCCTCAGCGGTCCCGACGACTATGACGGCGGCGAGCTGGTGGTCGAGGACGCCTATGGCAGTCACTTGGTCAAGCTGGCGGCGGGCTCGGCGATCCTTTATCCGGCTTCCAGCCTGCATCACGTCACCGAGGTGACGCGCGGCGTGCGGACGGCCAGCTTCTTCTGGATCCAGAGCCTGGTGCGCGACGACGCCAAGCGGGCGCTCTTGCTGGACATGGACGTGGCGATCCAGCGGCTGTCCGGCGCGGTAGGGTCCACGGACCCTTCGGTGCTGTCGCTGACCGGGACCTATCACAACCTGCTGCGGATGTGGGCCGAGGTCTGATCGCGGTCGGCGAACAATGATCGCCCACGCCAACCATAAGTTTACTCTTCAGCATCACCATCCGGCGTCCGTTCTCTGGAGCCGCGATGCCCTCGCCCCCCAAGACCCCGAGATTGAGCGACGCCGAAAGCGCGCAATGGTTCTTCGACCATTCGCACGATCTGTTCGCCGTGGTCTCGCGGGGGCGGTTCGCCACGGTCAATCCGGCCTGGACGCGGGTGACCGGCTGGGCGCGGCACGAGTTGATCGGCCAGCCGGCCCTGCGCTTCGTGCATCCGGATTCGCATCAGGACTTCACCGAGGCCGCGGCCCTGATCCGCGCCGCCGGCGAAGCCTTCCACCGCTTCAAAGTGGTCTGCAAGACGGGCGAGTGGGTGTGGCTGGAAGGCCAGTCGCGCCTGGGTCCCAACGGAGAGATGGTCGCCGCCCTGCGCGACGTCACCGCCGACATGGCCCGCCGCGCCGAGGTCACCGCCGCCCGCCAGACCCGCGAGCTGCTGGCTTCGGCGGCCGGCATCGGCGTCTGGAGCTATGAACCGCACGGCCAACATATCGAGTGGTCGCGCGACATCCTGGCCACCACGGGCCTGGAGCCCGAGGACGTGTCCCAGCCCGAGCAGTTCTACGATCGTCTCGACCCCAGCGAACGCGACGGCCTGCGGGCGGCGTTCGACGCGGCCGTGCGCACCGGTCAGGGCGCGACCATCGAGCATCGCCTGCGCGGCGCCCGCGACCAGTGGTTCACCTATCGCGCCACCTTCCGCACCGAGCCACGCGCCGACGGCCTGTTCGCGCTGAAGGGCATTTCCCAGAACGTCACCGACGTGGCCCTGACCCGCGACGCGGCGGTGTGGGGCGAGCGTCAGGCCCGCCGCCTGGTCGAGGAAGCCCCGTTCGCGGTGGCGCTCTACGACCGCTATCTGCGCCTGCAGGTGGTCAGCCCACGCTTCCTGGAGATCTTCCAGGCCCGCGAAGCCGACGTCATCGGCCGCACGCTGCACGAACTGACCTCCGGATCGCGCAAGCGCTTCGTCCGGGCCGTCGAGCGCGCCCTGACCGGCGAGACGGTCCTGCGGCGCGAGGACCAGCTGGACGACGGCCTTGGCCGCACCCACACCCTGCGCTGGGAAGCCCGGCCCTGGCGCGACGCCGACGGCGCGATCGTCGGGGTCATCACCTACATGGACGACGTCACGGCCCTGTCGGAGGCCCGGCGCGAGGCGCGGGCCAATGCGCGGCGGCTGCGCGTGGCCCTGGGCGCGGCCCAGGCCGGGGTCTATGAGATCGACCACGTGGGCAAGGGCTTCTGGGGTTCGCCCGAGTTCCACCGCATCCTGGGCCGCCGGGTCACCTACGAGGACGTGCGCAGCGCCGTCTGGCCGATGATCCACCCCGGCGACGTGGCGGCGGTCTACGAGGCCGCAGAGGACTGGCAGCGCCATCGCGACGGCCATCTCAGCTCGCGAGGACGCTCGTTCGACGTGCGGGTGGTCACGCCCGACGGGGACGAGCGCTGGATCCGGATCTTCCACGAGGTGCGTCTGGACGGGGCCGGCCGGGTCCGCAAGGCGTTCGGCCTGATCCTCGACATCGACGACAAGAAGCGCGCCGAGCTGGCGCTGGTCGAGGCCGAGCGCGCCGCCCAGGCCGCCAGCGAGGCCAAGGCCCAGTTCCTGGCCAATATGAGCCACGAGATCCGCACGCCGATGAACGGGGTGATGGGGGTCATGCACCTGCTCAAGCGCGAGAAGCTGCCGGGCGAGGCCAATCATCTGCTGGGCGAGGCCCTGGCCTGCGGGCGCATGCTGTCGACCCTGCTGGACGACGTGATCGACTTCTCGCGCATCGAGGCGGGACGGCTGGACGTCACCCAGGAGGCGGTCGATCCCAGCGAAGTCGCGGAGAGCGTGGCGCGGCTGTTGCGGGCCCAGGCCGAACACAAGGGGCTGGAGCTGCGGGTCGAGGCGCCCGACGTCGGCCTGATCCTCACCGACCCCAGCCGGCTGCGTCAGGCGCTGTTCAACCTGATCGGCAACGCCGTGAAGTTCACCCTGGACGGCTCGGTGACCCTGCGGGTGCGTCGTCTGGAGGGTTCTGGAAGCGAGACCGAACCCCGCATCGGCTTCGAGGTGGTCGACACCGGGGTCGGCATTCCGGCCGAGGCCCAGGCTCGGCTGTTCGAGCGCTTCCAACAGGCCGACGCCAGCACCACCCGCCGGTTCGGCGGCTCGGGCCTGGGCCTGGCCATCACCCGGCGGCTGGCCCAGATGATGGGCGGCGAGGTGGGCTTCACCTCGCAAGAGGGCGTGGGCTCGACCTTCCTGCTGACCATCGCCGCCCCGCCCGCGCAGGCCCGCGCCGCCGAGCCCGAGATGGCCGACGGCCTGCTGCAGGGCCTGAAGATCCTGGTGGTCGAGGACAACGCCACCAACCGCCTGGTCGCCCGCCGCATCCTCGAACAGCTGGGCGCCAGCGTCGAGACCGCCGACGACGGCCTGGGCGGGGTGACCGCCGCGGCCCGGGGCTTCGACCTGATCCTGATGGACGTGCAGATGCCCGGCATCGACGGGCTCGAGGCCGCCCGCCGCATCCGCAACCTGCCCAGTCCGGCGGCCCGCACTCCGATCATCGCCCTGACCGCCAACGTCCTGTCGCACCAGCGCGCCGCCTATCTGGCCGCCGGCATGGACGGCGTCGCCGCCAAGCCGATCGTCCCGGCCGCCCTGATCGGCGAGATCGTCCGGCTGGCGGGGAGCGAGCCGGAGGACGCGGCGGCGGTGGCCTAGGCTTTCCAGACCGCCCGAAACCACGCTAAGCCTCTCCCAAGAAACACGGGGGAAACCAGCGTATGACGGCCCAGGCTGAGGGTAAGGACCGCGCCTCGATGCGCATGGTGGTGGCGGCCTCGTCGGCGGGCACCGCGTTCGAGTGGTACGACTTCTTCATCTTCGGCAGCCTGGCCCAGGTGATCTCCAAGACCTTCTTCACGGGTCTGTCCGACACGGCCGGCTATGTCGCCGCCCTGGCCCTGTTCGGCGTCGGTTTCGCCTTCCGGCCGCTGGGCGCCCTGGTGTTCGGCAAGATCGGCGACCAGGCCGGGCGCAAGGGGGCGTTCCTGGCCACGGTGCTGCTGATGGGCGGCGCGACCTTCGCCATCGCCCTGCTGCCCACCTACCAGCAGGCGGGGATCATCTCGCCGATCCTGCTGATCGTCCTGCGCTGCGTGCAGGGCTTCGCCCTGGGCGGCGAGTATGGCGGGGCGGCGATCTATGTGGCCGAGCACTCCCCGCCGGACCAGCGCGGCCGATCGACCGCCTGGGTGCAGAGTTCGGCGTCCCTGGGCCTGTTCGCGGCGCTGCTGGTCATCCTGACGACCCGCTGGCTGCTGGGCGACCTGGCCGGTCCGGCCGCCTTCGACGCCTGGGGCTGGCGTATCCCCTTCGCCGTGTCGATCGGCCTGCTGGCGGTCTCGGTCTGGATGCGCCTGAAGCTCAGCGAAAGCCCGACCTTCGCCCGCATGAAGGAAGACGGCGCGGCGTCCAAGGCGCCCTATGCCGAGGCCTTCGGCGAGTGGAAGAATCTGAAGCTGGTGTTGCTGGCCTTCTTCGCCGTGATGTCGGCCCAGGGGGCGGTCTGGTACACGACCTTCTTCTACATCCAGACCTTCATGGAGAAGTTTCTCAAGGTCTCGCCGGGCGTGATCAACGGCCTGATGATGGCCGCCGCGGCGGTCAGCGCGGTGCTTTACGTCGTGTTCGGCTGGTTGTCCGACAGGATCGGCCGCAAGCCGGTGATGCTGGGCGGCATGGTGCTGGCGCTGGCGTTCTATTTCCCCGGCTTCCACCTGCTGGAGCGCGCCGCCAATCCGGCCCTGGCCGAGGCTTCCGCGCGGGCTCCGGTCGTGGTGTTCGCCGATCCCAAGGATTGCTCGCTGCAGTTCGATCCCATCGGCAAGACCGCCTTCGTGACCGCCTGCGATATCGTCAAAAGCACCCTGGCTAACGCCGGCGTCTCGTACGGCAACGAGGAGGCCCCATCCGGCGTGGCGGTGATGAAGGTGGGGACGGTCGCCGTGGAGTCCCGTAGCGCCGCGGGCCTGTCCAAGGCCGAGGCCAAGGCGGTCAAGGCCGAGGTCGAGGCGCGCATCAAGGCCGCCCTGGCCAAGGCCGGCTATCCGGTCAAGGCCGATCCGGCGCGCTTGAACTGGTGGGGCGTGTTCGGCGTGCTGCTGGTCTTCGTGGTCGGCGCCACCGCCCTCTACGGACCGCTGGCCGCGGCCCTGGTCGAGCTGTTCCCCACCCGGGTGCGCTACACCGCCCTGTCGCTGCCCTATCATATCGGCACCGGCTGGATCGGCGGCTTCGTGCCGTTCAGCGCCTTCGCCATCGTGGCGGCGGTGGGCAACATCTACGCCGGGCTCTGGTATCCGGTGATCTTCACCCTGATCAGCGTGCTGACGACCCTGTTCCTGCTGCCCGAGACCAAGGACCGGTCGCTGGACTAGCT
Organism: Caulobacter soli; assembly: GCF_011045195.1. Taxonomy (GTDB): domain Bacteria; phylum Pseudomonadota; class Alphaproteobacteria; order Caulobacterales; family Caulobacteraceae; genus Caulobacter; species Caulobacter soli. The sequence continues at coordinate 57,370 of NZ_CP049199.1, forward strand.
ATTATCCGCTCATCCCGGCGAATGCCGGGATGAGCGGAACAATCAGATCACCTCGACCGCCACCGAAGCCGCCGCGAGCGCCTGAACCACCGCCGGATCGACCGGGGCCACCACCAGCCGGACGATCTGCTTTCCCTCGCGGGCCAATTCGATCAGACGCTCGGCCCCGACCTCGGCCGGGTCCAGCCGATGGACGTCACGGCGGGCCATGGTGACGACCTCCGCATCGGCGCCCTCGTCGGCGACCAACACGTCGGCGGCGCCCAGCGCCCGGAGAGCGCGCAGCGTCAGCAGGTCCGAAGGCCCTTTGCCGGCGATGAACCGCACCTTGCCCTCGCGGCCCACGCCCTTGGCCAGGGCCTGGCGGAACAGCTGGCCGGCCTTGTCCATGTCGCCGGCCATGGCCGCCTGGGCGGCCTCGCCGGCCACGGCGTCGCGCAGGAAGGCCCGGCGCTCGTGCAGGGCGGGCAGGGCGCCGCGCACCTCGTCCTGGAACTTGCGCAGCAGCGCCGCCACCCGGCCCGAGCCCTCCGGCACCTGGGCCTCGATGTCGTTGCGCAGCTTGGTGGCCAGGGTCGGCGAGGCGCCGCCCGTGCCGACGGCCGCCACCACCTCGCCGCGGTCGATCACGGCGGGGGTGTTGAAGTCGCTCATCGTTGGCTTGTCGACGACATTGACCAGCACCCGCGCCGCGCGCGCGGCGCTGGCGGCGGCCTGCAGGAACACCTCGTCGTCGCCGGCCACGAAGGCCAGCACGGCGCCGGCATAGGTCCCCGGCAGGAAGGCGGCGTGGCCGTCGACCCGCACCAGGGTGGCCGGCGAACCGTCGAACAGCCGGGCCTTGTTGTCGGCGGCTTCGCCGCTGCCGGCGATCACGACCTTGCGGCCGGCGAGCGGGAAGTAGGCGGGGAAGGAATCCAAGGCGCGGGTCCTGACACGGCAACGAACGTCACGGTCAGGCTAGCCTGCCTGAACCAAGATTTCACTGGCGGGTTTGGGTCTTAGCAGTGTTAGATTCGGTCTGGCTGGGCTGTCGGGCCCCGCTTTTCGCGTGGGAGGCGAAAGCCATGACGTCGACGTTGGACATCAACGGCAAGACGGTCGCCGTGAAGGCCGCCCCCGAGACGCCCCTGCTATGGGTCCTGCGCGACGAACTGGGCCTGACGGGCACCAAGTTCGGCTGCGGCATGGCCCAGTGCGGGGCCTGCACGGTCCACGTCAACGGCGATCCCGTGCGCTCGTGCGTGACCCCGATCGCGGCCCTGGAGGGCGCCAAGATCGCCACCATCGAGAGCCTGGGCGGAACCCATCCGCTGCAGCAGGCCTGGGTCCGCCACGACGTGCCCCAGTGCGGCTACTGCCAGTCGGGCCAGATCATGTCGGCCGCCGCCCTGCTGGCCCAGACCAAGGCGCCCAGCGACGAGGACATCGACAACGCCATGAGCGGCAACATCTGTCGCTGCGGCACCTATCAGCGGATCCGCGCCGCCATCAAGGACGCCGCCGGCCTGGCCGCCGCGCCGGTGGTCGCCGCGCCGCCCGCCCAACCCGTGGCCTCCAACGATGTCGACGACGAGATCGCCGCGGCGTCTGGTTCGACCAGCCGGGGGGTGGGTCAATGAACGGGCCGTTCCGGAAACTCCAGCCCCAGGATGGCGTCAGCCGCCGGGACGTGGTGGTCGGCGCGGCCCTCGTGGGCGGAGCCCTGCTGGTCGGCTGTTCGCCGGCCGACCTGATGAGCGCCGGCTCCAAGGTCGAGCCCGGGGCGTTCGGTCCGTTCATCCGGTTCGATCCGGACGGGGCGGTGACCGTGCTGTCCAAGCACATCGAGTTCGGCCAGGGCAATCACGCCGGCCTGGCGGCCATCGTGGCCGAGGAGCTGGACGCCGACTGGAGCCGGGTCAAGGTCGTCCACGCGCCGGCCAACGCCAAGCTCTATGGCAACACCACCGCCGGTATCCAGCTGACCGGCGGCTCCTCGGCGATCTCCAATTCCTGGGAGCAGCTGCGCAAGGCCGGGGCCGGGGCGCGGGCGATGTTCGTGCAGGCGGCGGCCACGCGATGGAACGTCCCGGTCGGCGAAATCGCCGTCAAGGACGGGGTGGTCAGCCACGCCGGCGGCAAGAGCGCCGGGTTCGGCGAGCTGATCGCCGACGCCGCCAAGATCGCCCCGCCCGAGACCCCGACCCTGAAGGATCCCAAGACCTTCACCCTGATCGGCACCGACCGCGTGCGTCGCAAGGACAGCCTGATCAAGAGCAACGGAACCGCCCGCTATACCCAAGACGTCCAGCTGCCCGACATGCTGGTGGCCGTGGTCGCCCACGCGCCGCGCTTCGGCGGCAAGGTGAAGAGCTTCAACGCCGACGACGCCAGGAAGGTGGCCGGGGTGGTCGACGTCCACGAGATCCCGACCGGCGTGGCGGTGGTCGCCGACACCACCTTCGCCGCCCGGATGGGCCGCGAGGCGCTGAAGATCGAGTGGGACGAGGGCAAGGTCGAGACCCGCAGCTCGGCGACGATCGCCCAGCAGTGGCGCGACATCGCCGCCGGCAAGGGTCCCGCCGACCTGAAGTGGCAGGCCTTCGACTCCAAGGGCGAGGCCGCGGCCGCTTCGGCCGGCAAGGGGGCCCAGGTCCTCGAGGCGACCTACGACTTTCCCTACCTGGCCCACGCCACCATGGAGCCGATGAACTGCGTGGCGATCGTCGACGGAAACAAGGTCAAGCTGATCCACGGTTCCCAAGCCCAGACCCTGGACCAGATGGCGGCGGCCAAGATCGTCAAGACGCTGCCTGGGTCGGTCGAGATCGAGACCCTCTACGCCGGCGGCTCGTTCGGCCGGCGGGCCAACTTTCCGTCCGACTACGTGGCCGAGTGCGTGACCATCGCCCAGAAGGTCGGCAAGGGCCGGCCGGTGAAACTGGTCTGGACCCGGGAGGACGACATGCAGGCCGGCTTCTTCCGGCCGCTGGTTCACCACGCCGTGCGCGTGACGCTGGACAAGGACGGCTATCCGGCGACCTGGCGCCATCGGATCGTCACCCAGTCGATCATGAAGGACTCGCCGATGCCCTCGAAGGGCCCCGACCAGACCGCGATCGAGGGAACGTCCGGCTCGCCCTACCTGAAGGCCACCCCGATCGTCGACGCCCAACTGGCCTTGCCCGAGGGCGGGGTTCCGGTGCTGTGGTGGCGATCGGTGGGGGCGACCCACACCGCCTTCGTCATGGAGCACACCATCGACCAGCTGGCGCTGAAGGCCGGCAAGGACCCGGTGGACTATCGCCGCGCCCTGTACGCCAAGGCCGGTCCCGAAGCCGCCCGTCACCTGGCGGCCCTGAACCTGGCGGTCGAGAAGGCCGGTCCCGCGCCGACGGCGGGCTTCACGCGCGGCGTGGCCGTGCACGAAAGCTTCGGCTCGGTCGTGGCCCAGGTCGCCGAGGTCAAGCTGGTCGACGGCCATCCCCGGGTCGGCCGGGTGGTCACGGCGATCGATTGCGGCGTGGCCGTCTCGCCCGACCAGATCGCCGCCCAGATGGAGGGCGGGACCTGCTATGGCCTGTCGGCGGCGCTCTACGGCGAGATCACCCTGACCGACGGCAAGGTCGACCAGAGCAATTTCGACACCTACCGCGTGCTGAGGATGAACGAGGCGCCGACAGTCGAGACCCACATCGTGCCCTCCGGCAATCCGCCCAGCGGGGTCGGCGAACCAGGCACGCCAGTGATCGCTCCGGCGGTGGCCAACGCCCTGTTGGCGCTGTCCAAGACGCCGACGACCCGCCTGCCGTTCGTTCGCGCCGGGGTCTGACCGTCACGCGAGCGAAATAAAGGGCGCTCGGCGTAGCGAAATTCGATGCGAGTTTGACGGATCGCGCACCGCGCGGACACGATCGGTCAAGTCTTGCTGGACGTCGGGCGAGCCGCGAACCATTTTAGCGGCATGGTGGACTCTGGTGACAACCTGGGCTTTGAGCGGCTGACTCCTCGAGAGCGGGAGATTCTTCGGCTGATCGCTCAGCATCGACAGTCCAAGGAAATCGCCCGCCTGCTGCGCCTTTCGCCCAAGACGGTCGAGATGCACGTGCTCAGCGCGCGGCGCCGGCTGGCCGGCCTGAACCGTCGCGACGCCGCCCTGGCCTTCATCGCCTGGGAAACCGACCCCGGTAATGACTACCGTAAGCAATCGGCTGAGCTAGCCACGGCCCAGTCCGAGGGCTCTTCTCGCTTCAACAGCGAGAGCAGCCATGACCAAATTTTCCGCCAACAGTTCGAGCCCGGCCTCGGCCTTCTTCATCGCGAGCTGGCAGTCCCTGGAAGAGGGTCTGACCTTGATGGCGGGGACGCCGGAACGCGGTCGCCTGGTGGCGGAGACGGTCTCGGCGCTGCGCAAGGCGCAGGCGGCGGGCGACCCGCCGGGCAAGTTGCTCCTGAGGGTCCTGGCCGCGACGGCCTTCCTGGCGGACGACACGCCCCTGCGTACGGAAGGAGTTGGCGCGATGACCTGACTCCTTTGCAATGGCTGGGTCTGATCCTCGCGGTCGCCACCCTGGGCGGAATCCTGCTCGGGACGGTCACGATGGGCGCCCATGAATTCCTCTACGCCCTTCAGCGGTTCCGCGAGGGCTGGAGCCCGCCTCCGGCGAACTGACGCCGAACTTCCAAAAACCATTTCATTGACTTGAACGTACGGGGGGGACCCGTGCGACGGGAGAGCCATGCCATGAAACGTACCGAAGCCGCTCGCGCTGGCGCTGAAAAGCTGATGCGCGCCGAAGCCGCCATCGACGCGGCCCTGCGCGAAACCGCCGAACTGATGGGCCTGCTGCCCTCGCTCCGGCTGGAGTCCAAGCTGTCCGCCGTGCTCGGTCAGGAAGCCGTCGCCAACCTGGGCGAGACCCTGGCCCACATCGTTTCCGCGCGCCGGACGATCATCGAGACGCACAGCGCCCTGGCCACCGTGCGCACCCAGATTGGTTGCGGCGCCCTGGCCGTCGGCGACCTGGACAAGGGAGTCGAAGTGACGCGCACCACCGGCCGCCTGCAGGCGGTGTCCGGCGGCCTGGCCGCCTGACGCCATCTGGTCCGTTCACGGCGCAAGCCGTCCTTAGACTCATGGGAGACGTGCAATGAGCACCGCCCAGACCGTCCAGTCGCAGCAGGACACCTCGGACGACGAGCTCAATGAGTTCCGTCAACACCTGCGCGCTCTTGGACCCGTGCAGCGCCGAATTCTGTCGGTGCTGATGCCCCAGCTGGTGGCTCTCGACAAGGCCGGCGACGCCGATGGCGCGCTGAGCATCATCGAGGAAGTGAAGACCATTCTGTGGGAAGGCCGCCGGACCCGGCATTGACCGACCGGAGGTTGCTTCTCTGGAATTCTCGTCTGAGGCATGGTGACGCCCGATCTTAGTCTCGGGCGTCACCACCTTGCAGCTTCACACCCTCATTTCCCTGATACTGGCGATCCTGGTCTGCGGGTTGGCGATGTGGCGCGGCGATCAGCCCGCGCGGTGGAACGGCGCGACGCTGCTGGCCTCGTGGCTGGGGTCGATCCTGGTTCACGACCGCGACCCCTACAACGCCGACTACGCCTTGCTGGCGATCGACATCACGACGCTGGTGATCTTCGCCTGGATCTCGACGCGCAGCCGCCTCCTCTGGACGATCGTCGCCACGGCGTTCATGGCGATCATCGTCGGCTCCCATATCGCGGTGATGATCGACTTCCGGGTGACCTTCAACACCCTGAAGGCCGGCATGGCGATCTGGAGCTATGGGATCCTGGCGTGCATCGCGTTCGGAACCTGGGCCGGCCGCCATCGTCGCGATCACGCCCGCTCCTGATCCGCTATCGGGTGAGGTCTCCGGGCCGATCGACGTCGAACAGGACACCGGCGTCCCCGCTCTCCACCAGCGCTAGGCGTTCGTCCAGGGCGGCCAGCACCTCGCGGGCGCCGAGGTCGCCGCCCAGGTTTCGCAGGGCGGGAAAGCAGACCTTTCCGAACAGCACCGGATGGCCGCGCCGTCCCGAAAAGCATGGCGCGACGGCGTCGACGCCCGGGACCAGGGCCTGGGCCAGGTCTCGCGCCAGGCCGAGCGGAACGCGCGGCATGTCGCCGAGAAAAACGAAGGCCGCGTCGCAATCGGTCGGCAGGGCGCGAGCGGCCGCCCGGAGAGAAGCGCCCATGCCCTCGGCGGCGTCGGTCGCCACGACGATGTCGAGATCGTCCGCGCGGCCCAGGGCCTGGGCTTGATCGCGGGCGACCTTGGCCAGCTCCGCGTCGCCGTCGGTGACCAGCAGCACGCGTCGCGCGGGGGCCGCGAACGCCGCATCCAAGGCGCCGGCCACCAGGGGGCGACCTTCGAACGGCGCCAGCAGCTTGCGGCCGCCGGACTGCTCGGCGAACCGGCGCCCGGCCCCGGCCGCCAGGACCACGGCGTCGCACCGCGTGCTTTTTCTTTCCGCCATGCCGTCGCGCGCCTATCTTACAGACAGACATGACGCCCTATGACGCCAGCCCCGCGCAAGCGGTTACCCGCGCCTCGCGCCCGCCAAGCCGTCTGATCGACGGTTTCGGCCGCGCGGTGACCTATCTGCGCGTCTCGGTCACCGACCGTTGCGACCTGCGCTGCACCTACTGCATGGCCGAGCACATGACCTTCCTGCCCAAGGCGGAGGTCCTGTCGCTGGAGGAGCTGGACCGCCTGGCTTCGACCTTCGTGGGCCTGGGCGTGCGCAAGCTGCGGCTGACGGGCGGCGAGCCCCTGGTGCGCAAGGGGATCATGACCCTGGTCGAGCGGCTGTCGCGGCATCTGGCCAGCGGGGCCCTGGACGAGCTGACCCTGACCACCAACGGCACCCAGCTGGCCGCTCACGCCGCCGACCTGGCGCGGCTGGGCGTGCGGCGGATCAATGTCTCGCTCGACACCCTTAAGCCCGACCTGTTTCGCAAGCTGACCCGGGGCGGGGACCTGTCCAAGGTGCTGGCGGGGGTCGACGCGGCCCTGGCCGCCGGCATCCAGGTCAAGATCAACGCCGTGGCCCTCAAGCACGACAACGCCCGGGAACTGCCGGCCCTGATCCAATGGGCCCATGGCCTGGGCGCCGACATGACCCTGATCGAGACCATGCCTTTGGGCGAGGTCGAGGTGGATCGCACCGAGCAGTACCTGTCGCTGAAGGACGTCCGGCGCGACCTGGCCTCGTTCTGGACCCTGACGGATCTCGCCTACGCCACCGGCGGCCCGGCCCGCTATGTCCGCGTCGAGGAGACCGGCGGGCGACTGGGCTTCATCACGCCGCTCAGTCACAATTTCTGCGAGGCCTGCAATCGGGTGCGCCTGACCTGCACGGGCACCCTGCACACCTGCCTGGGCCGCGATGACGCCAGCGACCTGCGGGCGGTGATCCGCGACGGGGCCAGCGACGCGGAACTGGAGCGGGCGATCTTCATGGCGATCGGCGCCAAGCCCGAGGGTCACGACTTCCACATCGACGCCCTGCGGCCGGCCGTGGCCCGTCACATGTCGACGACGGGCGGCTGATCGTGGCGCGGGTGCTGCTGTTCGGACGACTGGCCGACCTGGCCGGCTGGCGCGATCGTCTCGTCGAGGCCTCGTCCCTGGCGAGCTTGCGCGACCTGCTGGCGGCCGGCGACGCCGCGCTGGGCGAGGCCCTGACGGGTCCCGGCGTGCAGGTGGCGGTCGACAAGGTCGTGGTCCGGGGCGAGGCCAGCCTGGCCGCCGCCACCGAAGTGGCCTTCCTGCCGCCGATGAGCGGCGGATGATCACCCTCGTCGCCGAACCCTTCGAGCCGGGCGAGATCCTGACCGCCTTCTGCGCCGGCCGTGACGAGACCGGGGCGGTGGCCAGCTTCGTCGGCCTGGCGCGGGCCGAGCGGGGCCAGGCCCTGGCGCTGGAGCTGGAGGCCTATCCCGGCTTCACCGACACCGCGATCGCCGCCTTCGCCGACGAGGCCAAGGCGCGGTTCGAGCTGCAGGACTACCGCATCGTCCACCGCATCGGCCGCATCGCGCCGGGCGAGGCCATCGTCTTCGTGGCCACGGCGGCGGGCCATCGCCGCGCCGCCTTCGAGGCCTGCGATTTCCTGATGGACTACCTCAAGAGCCGCGCGCCCTTCTGGAAGAAGGAGCACGGCCCGGACGGCGGCCGCTGGATCGAGCCGACGGCTCAGGATAGGACCGACGCGCAGCGCTGGGACTAGGAGAAGAAGATGTCGGCAGGTCTAACCCCCGGCGGCGGTATCAAGCCGGAGCTTCCGTTCAAGCCGGTCCGCGTGGCGATCCTGACCGTGTCGGACACCCGCGACGAGACCACCGACACCTCCGGCCAGCTGCTGGTCGACCGCGTGAAGGCCGCCGGGCACGCGCTGGCCGGCCGGGCGGTGGTCCGCGACGAGATCGAGACCATCCGCAAGACCGTCCGCGACTGGATCGCCGGCGGCCAGGTCGACGCCATCGTCACCACCGGCGGCACCGGCCTGACGGGCCGCGACATCACGGTGGAGGCCCTGGAGCCGCTGTTCGACAAGAAGATCGACGGCTTCTCGGTGGTGTTCCACCTGGTCAGCTACGCCTCGGTGGGCCTGTCGACCCTGCAGAGCCGGGCCACGGCCGGCCTGATCGACGGTGTCTTCGTGTTCTGCCTGCCGGGCAGCAACGGGGCGGTCAAGGACGGCTGGGACAAGGTCATCGCGGCCCAGCTCGACAGCCGCCACAAGCCCTGCAACATGGTCGAACTGATGCCCCGACTCCTAGAGCAATAGGACTGCTGGAACAGTGACTCGCCTGACCCACATCGACGACCAGGGCCGCGCCCGCATGGTCGACGTCTCCGACAAGGCCGAGACGGTCCGCGAGGCGATCGCCGTCGGCTTCGTGCGGATGCGGCCCTCGACCCTGGAGCTGGCCATATCGGGAACCGGCCGCAAGGGCGACGTGCGCGCCGTGGCCGAGATCGCGGGCGTCATGGCGGCCAAGAAAACCGCCGACCTGATCCCGCTGTGCCATCCCCTGGCCCTGTCCAAGGTCGAGGTCTCGGTCGAGGCGGCCGAGGGCGGTCTGGCGGTGATGGCTCGGGTCAAGCTGAAGGGCCAGACGGGCGTGGAGATGGAGGCCCTGACCGCCGTTTCGGTGGCCTGCCTGACGATCTATGACATGCTCAAGGCCGCCGAGAAGGGCATGGTCATCGAGGCCGTGCGCCTGGCCGAGAAGACCGGCGGCAAGTCGGGCGACTGGCGGGCGGAGTAGGGCTTTTGAATCCCTCTCTCTAGAGAGAGGGGGTTTTATAGACGCCGCGCCAGCGCCGGTTGCCCGTGCCGGGTGGCCATGATCTCGCCGATCACCGCCACGGCCACCTCGAACGGCGCCTTGCCGCCCAGGTCCAGGCCGATCGGGGCGCGCAGCTTTTGCAGGTCCCGCTCGCCCACGCCGGCCGCGCGCAGGCGGTCCAGCCGCTCGCCCAACCGCCGCCGCGCGCCCAGCAGGCCGACATAGGGCGCGGCCGAGGGCAGGGCGGCCAGCAGGGCCTGGTGGTCGACGTCCTGGTCGTGGCCGCAGATCGCCACCGCCGTCCAGGCGTCCAGGCCGATCGCCGCCGCCGCGCTGGCGACCGCGTCGCGACGATAGGCCACGCCGGCCAGGGGCGGCGGCGCGGTCGGGCCCTTGGGGCGGACCAGGGTGGTCTGGAAACCGGACTGGGCGCCCAGGCTGGCGACAGCCAGGGCGGTCGGGTCGCCGCCGAACACCACCAGGCGGGGCGGCGGATCGAAGCGGCGCGAAAAGGCCTGCGGCCAGGCCGAGACGAACTCCGGCAGGGGCGCGCACAGCCGCCGCTCGCCGTCGCTGATCCAGATCGCCGGCGCCCGGGCGGCCGCCAGGGCCAGCAGTTCGCGGGCCGCCGCATCGTCCGGGGCGATGCGTTCGACCAGGATCTCGATCCGGGCCCCGCACAGCAGGCGGATGTCGGGCCAGGGACTGCCCTCGCCATAGACCAGTCGCCGGGGGCGGCCGTCGGCGACGCAGGCGCGGGCGTGATCCTCGACGTCGGCCTCGATGCAGCCGCCCGACAGGAAGCCCGCGCGCGTCGCCGCGCCCGCCGCGTCCTGGCCGAACACCATCTGGGTGCCGATCGGCCGGGGACCGCCGTCGCCGAGTGAAATAATCGTCGCCAACGCGGCGGGACCGCACATCAGCGCTCGAGCCAGGGCGGGGCGCATGTCGTCGGCCAGGCCGAACAGGGGCCAGTCGCCAGGGGCTTCGGCGGCCAAGTCGAGCGCGAGATCGGGAAGCTTCATTGGGGCGGACATTAACCCCTCGGCAAGTTTCCAGAAACGCCTTCTTCAAACCTTGGGGCGTACGGTTCGCGTCATTGGTGTTCATCCGCACGGATTTCCATGTCGCTTTCCGTTTCCAAGCTCGGTCTCGCCGCCGCCCAGTTCGGGCTGGACGGCATGAGTGCGTCGCCGCGCGCCCGGTCGCCGGAAACCGAAGCTCGCGACATCCTCGGCATCGCCGCCCGCGCCCGTCTGTCGGTGCTGGACGTGTCCGGCAACTACGGCCGGGCCGAGCAGGTGCTGGGTGATCTGATCCCGCGTCCCGTGCCGTTCCGCGTCACCCTGTCGGCCGCTCGCGCCGATCGCGGTCCCGACTTCGTCGAGGCCGAGGCCCGCGCCTCCCTGCGCCGCCTGGCCCTGGAGCGCGCCGACGCCATCATCGTGTCCTCGCCCTCCGAACTGTTCGGCGCCCATGGCGCGGCGGTCTGGGACCGCCTGGCCCGGCTGCGTGACGAAGGCCTGTTCGCCAAGATCGGCGTCGCGGCCCACGCCAGCGACGATCCGGTGGGCGTGGCCCGCCGCTTCAAGCCCGACATCCTGCAAGCCCCCGCCAGCCTGCTGGACCAGCGTCTGCTGGCCGATGGCTCGCTGCAACGCATCGCCGGCATGGGCGTGGAAGTGCAGCTGCGCTCGATCTTCCTGAACGGCCTGCTGTTCCTGCCGCCCGACCGCGTTCCCGCCCAGCTGAAGGGGGCCTCGGGCCGCCTGTCGAAGGTGCGCCGGATGATCGCCGAGGGCCGTTCCGATCCGCTGCAGGCCGCGCTGGGCTTCGCCCTGTCGCGCGTCGAGGCCAGCGCCGTCCTGGTGGGCGTCACCTCGGCCGCCGAGCTTTCCGCCGTGGTCGCCGCCGCTTCCAGCCCGCCCCCCGACCTCGATTGGGACGACATGGCCATCGACGATCCGGTGGCCCTGGACCCGCGACGTTGGGTCGCCTGACGATCAGGCGAATCGAAGCTCAGCCTCCGAATGAGCGCTGAGACAGAAAGAGGGAGCCGAACGCCATGATCCTCGCCGTCGTCCAGGCCCGCATGGGCTCCAAGCGTCTGCCCGGCAAGGCTGTCGCCACCCTCCAGGGCCAGCCGATGATCCTGCGCCAGCTGGAGCGGCTGCGCAGCGCCCGACGCCTGAACAAGATCATCGTCGCCACCAGCAGCGACGCCGCCGACGATGGCCTGGCCGGTCTGGTGGTGTCGCGCGGCTACGCCGTGCATCGCGGTTCGGGCAGCGACATTCTCGACCGCATCGCCCGCTGCGCCGAGGCCGCCGGTCCTGTCAGCCACATCGTGCGGATCAAGGGCGACGCTCCGTTCGTCGATCCCGCCGTGGTCGACGAAGCCGTCCGCCTGGCCCAGGTCACGGGCGCGGCCTATACCTCCAACCGCGTCGAGCGCACCTATCCGGCCGGGCTGGAGGTCGAGGTGATCACCGTCGAGGCGCTGCGCGCCGCCGCCGCCGAGGTTCGCGATCCCCTGGCCATGATCTCGCCGACCGCCGCCATCCGCGAACGGCCCGACCGCTTCCGCCAGGCCCACCTCAAGACCCACCGCGACTGGTCGCATTACGACTGGCGCGTGAAGACCCCGGCCGACCTCGCCTTCGCCCGTACGATATATGACGCGCTCTACGCGGCCGACCCTGGGTTTTCGATGCACGACGTGCTGGACTTGGTGGAGAGCCACCAGGATCTGGGCCGCTTCGCCGCCTAAGCTCCATGTTGGTTGGCCCCGCGTTCCGGCGGGCCTCATAAAAACAACGGGGAGCTATATTGATGAAGAAGTTTGGCCTGATCGTCGCCCTTTCGGCGCTTCTGCCGGTGTCGGCCCTCGTCGGCGCGAGCACCGCCGCCGCTGAATCCGCCCTGGAAAAGGTCCTGATCGGCAAGCTGCTTTACGACGCCGACGGCAAGAAGCTGGCCCCGATCTACAAGATCGACCCCAGCGGCTCGCCCCAGATCCTGCTCGACGGCAAGGCCATCACGGTGCCGATGTCCAGCCTGACCGAGGTGGACGGCAAGTTCACCACCAAGCTGACCAAGCGCGATCTGATGACGTCCTGATATCTCTGACAGTAAGCGTTACGCGTAAACGGCCTCCGCCCTCGCCAGGGCGGAGGCCGCGTCGTTTTTCGGGCCTATTTCCAGGCGCCGTAGGGATCGACCGAGGTCTTGCCCAGCGCCTGCGCCACGGCCGGATGGGTCAGTTGGCCGTTCAGGACGTTGAGGCCCTTGGCCAGGTGGATGTTGCTCTTCAGCGCGTCCAGGCCGTGGTCGGCCAGGGCCAGGCCGAAGGGCAGGGTGGCGTTGCCCAGGGCCTCGGACGAGGTGCGCGGCGCGGCGCCCGGCATGTTGGCCACGCAGTAGTGCACGACGCCGTCCACCACATAGGTCGGCTCGGCGTGGGTGGTCGGGTGGCTGGTCTCGAAACAGCCGCCCTGGTCGATCGATACGTCGACCAGCACCGAGCCCGGCTTCATCTTCGACAGGTGCTCGCGCTTGACCAGCTTGGGGGCCGCGGCTCCGGCGGTCAGCACCGCGCCGATGATCACGTCGGCCTTGAGGATCTCCTCCTCGACGGCCGCGAAGGTCGAATAGCGGGTCAGGATGCGGCCCTGGTAGAGGTCGTCCAGCTCGCGCATGCGCGGGATCGAGCGTTCCAGCACCACCACCTCGGCGCCGAGGCCGGCGGCCATGCGCGCGGCGTTGGAGCCGACCACGCCGCCGCCCAGCACGGCCACCCGGGCCGGGGGCACGCCCGGCACGCCGCAGAGCAACAGGCCCATGCCGCCGTTGTGCTTGAGCAGGGTCTCGGCCGCCGAGAAGACGGCGATGCGCCCGGCCACTTCCGACATCGGGGCCAGCAGCGGCAGGCCGCCGCGCGCGTCGGTGACAGTCTCGTAGGCGATGGCGGCCGCGCCCGAGGCCAGCAGGCCCTCGGTCTGGGCCGGATCCGGCGCCAGGTGCAGATAGGTGAACAGGATGTGGCGGGGCGTCAGACGCTCCCACTCGATCTTCTGGGGTTCCTTGACCTTGATGATCAGCTCGGCGCCCGCGAACACCGCGTCGGCGTCGGGCGCGAGGGTCGCGCCGGCCTTGACATAGAGGTCGTCGCCATAGCCGGCCCCGAGGCCCGCGCCGGCTTGGACCAGCACCGAGTGACCATGACCCACATACTCGCGCACGGCGGTGGGGGTCAGGCCAACCCGGTGTTCGCCCGGTTTGATCTCGGAAGGCACTCCAACGCGCATGATAGTCTCCTCCAATGAGCCTTTGACGCTGGTTTACGCCTGCCAGACTGCAGGTTCCTGGGGCATTTCATGTGACGGTATCCGTGTTATGCAGGAATCCTGCGCCATGGAGCCTCCGTCGTGAAGAAACCTGCGGCCAACCTCGACGCCTTCGATCGCAAGCTGCTGACCCTGCTCCAGCGGAAGGGCCGGGCCAGCTATGTGGAAATGGCCGAGGCGGTGAATCTTTCCGAATCCGCCTGCCTGCGCCGCGTGAAAGCGCTGGAGGACGCCGGAGTGATCGGGCGTTACGCCGCCGTGATCGACGAGCGGGCGGTGGGCCTGCCGCTCAGCGTCTTCGTCACCGTCACCCTGTCGTCCCAGGCGGAAGCCACGCTCAGCGCCTTCGAAAAAGCCATCTCCCACGTGCGCGAGGTGGCCGAGTGCTATCTGATGACCGGCGGCTCGGACTATCTGCTGCGGCTGGTGGTGCGCGACGTCGACGACTTGGAGCGGGTGCACGCCCAGGAGCTGACGCGCATTCCCGGCGTGGTCCGGGTCAGCTCGTCGATCGCCCTGCGCACCGTGGTCAAACGTGTCGAATTGCCGCTTTGAACGGGAACCTGGCGTTGCGCCGTGGTTAACCCTTTGCCGCCATAAGTAGCGTCGAACTAACCGCTACACTCGTCGGGGGATGAGATGGTTTCGAGACGTCTGCTGCTGGGCGCCCTGGGCGCCGGCCTGGCCGCGCCCGCCCTGGCCTGGGCCGAGGGTGACGGCGCCGCCCCGCCGTCGGTGCTGACCCGCAAGGGTCGCCGCACCCGCCGGGCCCTGAAGACCCAGGCCACCGACAAGGCCGCGCTCGACAAGGCCCTGGCCCAGGTCAAGCCGCTGGAAGATCCCAACGCGGTCGACCCGGCCGAGGTGCATCCGCCCCAGGCCGTCAGCCCGGACGAGGCGCTGGGTCGCCTGAAGCAAGGCAACGCCATCTTCGCGCGCGGCGGGGCCAGCATCGCCCTGCCGACGCTGGCGCGGATCGCGGAGCTGTCCAAGGGCCAGAAGCCGTTCGCGGTGGTCGTCGGCTGCAGCGACAGCCGCACCGGCCCCGAGCTGATCTTCGACTGCAATCTGGGCGAGCTGTTCGTGGTCCGGGTGGCGGGCTCGACCGTCAGCCAGGAGGGCCTGGGCTCGATCGTCTACGCCGTCGAGCATCTGGGCGCGCCGCTGGTGGTGGTGCTGGGCCACACCAAGTGCGGCGCCGTCGGCGCGGCCGTGGACGTGGCGACCAAGCATGTCGACCTGCACGGCGCCCTGCTGAACATGGTGCTGCCGATCATCCCGGCGGTGCTGGAGGCGCAGGACAAGCACCCGGCCGACCTGCAGGACGCGGCCATCCGCCAGAACGTCCGCGACGTCGCCGCCCGCCTGAAGGTGGCCGACGGCGTGCTGGCCGAGAAGCTGTCCGAAGGCCGCCTGAAGATCGTCTCGGCCACCTACGACCTGGCCAGCGGCCTGGTGGCGTTCGACGCCTAGAAGTCCTTATCTCCTCGCGGGAGAGGTATCATAGAGCCGTTGACCCCTTGCCCGGCTTAGGCTCAAGTCCCCCGACACGCTAAAGTTGGGAGACCTGGGATGTCGACGGACGAGACTCCGCCCGAAGGCGATCACGGCGCTCCCTCCTCCTCCTGGGCCGATCGTTGGGACGCCTTCAAGGGCAAGATCCCGCCCGGCCTGAAGTCGCCCCTGGTCGCGGTGGGCGCGGCCGCCCTGGTGCTCGGCTTCGGCGGTGGTTTCGCCGTCGGCAAGGTCGCCGACTTCGGCTGGTTCGGCGGCAAGTCGGCGGCCACCGCCGAGGCCCCCAAGGGCCAGGCCTGGTCGCTGTTCGGCAAGCCCCGCGCGGCCAACGCGCCCCGTCGCGGCGTTCCCAAGCCCGAGGGCTTCGCCGTCTGGCAGAGCCGTATCGACAGTTCCGGCGCCGAGCCCATGGCCTGCGTCCAGATGAGCAAGCCGCTCGACCCGTCCAAGGCCTATGCCGACTTCGTGCTGATATCGCCGGACCTGGGCCGCCAGCCGGCCGTGCGGGTCAAGAACGACGAGCTGTGCATCGGCGGGATCGGCTTCACCGACCACCGCGTCACCCTGCTCAAGGGCCTGCCCGGCAAGAACGGCGAGACCCTGGCCGCCAACGCCGACGTCGACTTCACGTTTGGAGAAAAGCCCCCGTATGTCGGCTTCGCCGGCGACGGCGTGATCCTGCCGCGCGAGGACTCCGACGGCGTGGCCCTGGAGACCCTGAACGTCTCCAAGCTGGCCATCGAGGTCTGGCGCGTGTCGGACCGCAACCTGGTGCGCAAGTCGATCAGCGCGCCCGATCCGACCGGCGAGGGCGACTACGCCAGCGACTATGGCGACGACAGCCCCGACGACGAGGGCCGCCAGGTCTGGAAGGGCGTGATCAACGTCCAGGGCGCGGCCGGCCAGAAGGCGACCACCGTCTTCCCGCTGGGCGCGGTGCTGAAGGAAATGAAGCCGGGCGGCTATGTGATCAAGGCGCGCGACGCCTCGGGCGGCCGCGATCCGGACGGCGAGGGCGACCCCACCCCGGCCCAGGCCCGTCGCTGGATCATGTTCACCGACATGGCGCTGATCGGCTACGACGGCGCGGAGTCGCTGGACGTGGTGGTCCGCTCGCTGAAGACCGCCAAGACCCTGTCGGGCGTCAAGGTCACCCTGGTGGCCAAGGACGGCGAGGACCTGGCCGTGGCCAAGAGCGACGCCGACGGTCGCGCGCGCTTCGCCCACACCCTGCTGGAAGGCGAGGGCGCCTCGCGCGCCAAGATGGTCATGGCCTATGGCGACCAGGGCGACCTGGCGGTGATGGACCTGGACCGCTCGCCGGTCGACCTGTCCAAGCAGGGCGTCGGCGGCCGCACCGAGTCCGACGGCGGCCGGGCGCTGTCCACCGACATCGACGGCTATCTCTATGCCGACCGCGGCATCTACCGTCCCGGCGAGACCGTGCACCTGACGGCCATGGTCCGCGACCGCCTGGCCAAGGCGGTCAACGACCGCAAGGGTTACATCCTGGTCAAGCGGCCCTCGGGCGTGGAGTTCAAGCGCTACAACTTCAGCCGCGCCGACGCCGGCGCCGTGCTGGCCGACATCGCCTTGCCCCGCAGCGCCCCGCGCGGCCGCTGGACGGCGGTGCTGAAGATGGAAGGCAGCGACGCCGAGGCCGGTTCGTTCAGCTTCAGCGTCGAGGACTTCGCCCCGCAACGGCTGGCGGTCACCGCCACGGGCCAGGAGTCCGTGCCGGTCGCGGCCGGCCAGGAGCGCAAGATCGACGTTTCGGCCCGCTTCCTCTACGGCGCGCCGGGCGCGGGCCTGCAGACCCAGGGCGAGGCGCGGCTGCGCACCGACACCGATCCCTTCCCGCAGTACAAGGGCTTCGAGTGGGGCGACGATCTGGCGCCCTTCGACGAGAAGTTCATCGAGCTGGGCACGACCGTCACCGACGGCGACGGCCACGCCATGCTGAACCTGGCCACGACGGACGCCGGCGACACCGCCCAGCCGCTGGTGGCGGCGGTGACCGCCTCGGTGTTCGAGCCCGGCGGCCGTCCGGTGCGCGAAGGCCTGGAGCTGAAGGTGCGCGGCAAGCCCGTCTACTACGGCGTCAAGGTCGAGCAGGGCGACGCCGGCAACGGCGATCCGCCGGTCAGCCTGGAGATGATCGCGGTCAACGCCGCCGGCGCCCGGATTTCATCGACGGCGACCTACACCCTGATCAGCGAGAACTGGAGCTATGACTGGTTCCAGCAGGACGGCCGCTGGCAGTGGCGGCGCACCAGCCGCGACGCGGTGGTGGCCAAGACCACGGTCAATATCGGCGCCGGCGCGCCCGCGCGCTTCAACCGCCGCCTGGGCTGGGGCGACTATCGCCTGGTGATCGAGGGTCCTGACGGCTCCAAGACCGTGACCAAGTTCTCCTCGGGCTGGGGTTCGCCCGCCAAGGAAGGCGAGGCGCCCGACTTCGTGCGGGTCAGCGCCGGGACCAAGGCCTATGCGCAAGGCGACACGGTGGAGATCGCCCTGAAGTCGCCCTATGCCGGCCAGGTGCAGGTGGCGGTCGCCACCGATCGCCTGATCGATTTCAAGACCCTCAGCGTCGGCGAGAACGGGACGACCGTGAAGCTGAAGACCTCGGCCGCGTGGGGCGGCGGGGCCTATGTGATGGTCACCGTCATCCAGCCGCGCGATCCGGTCAGCTCGCCCAAGCCCAAGCGGGCCCTGGGCCTGATCTATGTCCCGCTGGAGCCCAAGGGCCGCAAGCTGACGGTCGATATCGGCACGGCCGTGAAGATCGACAGCAAGGCCCCGGTCGAGGTGCCGATCAAGGTCAACGGCCTGGGCTTCGGTCAAAAGGCCAAGGTCACCATCGCGGCCGTGGACGAGGGCATCCTGCGCCTGACCCGTCAGGACAGCCCCGACCCGGTGAAGTGGTACTTCGGCAAGCGGGCCCTGACGCTGAACTATCGCGACGATTACGGCCGCCTGCTCGACCCGAACATGGGCGCGCCGGCCAACGTCAATTTCGGCGCCGACGAGCTGGGCGGCGAGGGCCTGACGGTGACGCCGATCAAGACCGTGGCCCTGTGGTCCGGCATCGTCGAGACCGGCATGGACGGCAAGGCGGTGGTGAAACTTCCGGCCGCCGACTTCAACGGCGAGCTGCGGATCATGGCCGTGGCCTGGACCGACACCGCCGTCGGTTCGGGCTCCAAGCCCCTGACCGTGCGCCAGCCGGTGGTGGCCGACCTCAACCTGCCGCGCTTCCTGGCTCCCGGCGACAAGCCGATGGCCACGCTGGAGCTGCACAATGTCGAGGGCAAGGCCGGGGCCTATACGGTGGAAGCCAACGCCACCAACGGCATCGCGGTGGCCTTCAAAAAGGTGATCAGACTGGTCCTGGGTCAGCGGATCGCCGAGAAGATCCCCTTCCTGGCTCCGACCGTCACGGGGATCGGCAAGGTCGGCTTCAAGGTGGCCGGCCCCGGCTTCCAGACGGCCAAGGACTATCCGATCCAGACCCGCCTGGGCTGGGGCGACGTGGTGCGCACCACCACCGAGCTGCAGCAGCCGGGCATGAGCTACACCCCCAACGCCCAGCTGCTGTCGGGCCTGGCGGCCGGCGACATCACGCTGCAGGTCAGCTACTCGCCGTTCAAGGGCTTCGACCCGTCGGCGATCGCGGTGGCCCTGCAGCGCTACCCCTATGGCTGCACCGAGCAGCTGGTCTCGACCGCCTATCCGCTGCTGTACGCCCAGAGCGTCTCCAGCGATCCCAAGCTCAAGCGCAACCCGGCGATCCTGGCCGGGGCGGTGGGCAAGCTGCTGGATCGCCAGACGCTGGATGGGGCCTTCGGGCTGTGGCGCGTGGGCGACGGCGAGGCCGACGCCTGGCTGGGCGCCTACGCCACCGACTTCCTGGTGGAAGCGAAAGCCCAGGGCGTGGCCGTGCCGGACGAGGCGATGGACAAGGCCCTGAACGCCATGCGCCAGATCAGCCGTCCCGACGGCTGGAGCTCGGTCTCCTATCGCCTGGAATATCCCGAATGGTGGGGCCGCACGCCCGACGACTCCAAGAAGGCCACCGAGCGCATGCGCCGGCGCGCCTCGGCCTACGCCCTCTATGTGATGGCCAAGGCCGGTCGCGGCGACCTGGCGCGCCTGCGCTGGTGGCACGACGTGCAGATGAAGGACGAGGACCAGCCCCTGGCCAAGGCCCAGGTGGCGGCGGGTCTGGCCCTGATGGGCGATCAGGCCCGGGCTCGCTCGGCCATGCGCCAGGCGGTCCGCTCGCTGGGCTGGCGCGACGACAGCGACTGGTACCAGAGCCCGTTGCGCGACGTCGCCGCGATCACCGCCCTGGCGGTCCAGGCCGGTCAGGGCGACATCGCTCGCCAACTGCAGGGCCGGCTGGAGAACGTGGTCAAGGATCCCGACGCCCTGAACACCCAGGAGCAGGCGGCGGTGCTGTCGGCGGCCTACCAGCTGCTGAAGGCCGCCGGTCCGATCACCATCGACGCCCAGGGGGTGACGGCTCTGCCGCCGGCTGGCGGCGCGCCGCGCTGGGCGGTGGGCAAGCTGGCCGACGCTCGCTTCACCAACGCCGGCAAGGGCGCCCTGTGGCGGACGGTCAGCGTGCGCGGCACGCCGGTCGTCGCCCCGGGGGCCGAGGCCAACGGCATCTCGGTGTCCAAGCGGTTGTTCTCGATGAACGGCGGGTCGATCGATCCATGGCAGATCCACCAGGGCGACCGGGTGATCGTGCTGGTGTCCGGTCGCTCGATGCAGGCCCGCTCGACCGCCCTGGTGGTCGACGACGCCCTGCCGGCCGGCTTCGAGATCGAGACCACGCTGGGCGCCGACGACGCCCAGAACGGTCCGTTCAAGTTCCTGGGCGAGCTGACCAATCCGGACGTCCAGGAAAGCCGCGACGACCGCTACATCGCCGCGCTGGACCTGGGCGGCGAGAAGCCGTTCGCCATGGCCTATGTGGCGCGGGCGGTGACGCCGGGTGAGTTCTTCCTGCCCGGCGCGGTGGCCAAGGACATGTACCGGCCCAGCCTGAACGCGCGGTCGGAGGCGGGGCGGATCAACGTGGCGCCGGGTGGGTAGGCTGACACTTGCCCCCACCTGATCGCTTCGCGATCTGTCCGCCCCCGTAGGGGGCGGAGCGCTCTTCCCCCTTTGGGGGGAAGACGACCGCGAAGCGGTCCGTAGGGGGCAAGTGTTCGCCGCATAGAGTCATGATCACCATCCCCCGCCTCACCCGAGCCTTGGTCGCCTTCGTCGGCTTGCAAGTGGCGCTGTTCGCCCTCGGCGCCGCTTTCCCGCCCGACATGGCCCGCGCAAAACGCTCCTCGCCCGTGGTGCTTGACCATCGCGGCGCCTGGCTGCGCGCCCTGCCGGTCGAGGACGGGCGCTGGCGGGTGCGGGCCGATCTCGATCGCACGGACAAGACCTTTCAGAAGCGCCTGGTCGCTGTCGAGGACGCGCGGTTCTACGGCCACCTGGGCGTCGATCCCCTGGCCCTCATCCGGGCGGTCGGCTCGGCGGTGGTCCATGGCCGGGCCACGTCGGGCGCCTCGACCCTGACCATGCAGACCGCTCGCCTGCTGGAGCCTCGGCCGCGCAACCTGGGCTCCAAGCTGATCGAGATGGTCCGCGCCGCCCAGTTGGAGGCGCGGCTGACCAAGCGCGAGACCCTGGCCCTCTACCTGACCCTGGCCCCCTATGGCGGCAATCTGGAGGGGGTGCGGGCAGCAAGCCTCGCCTATTTCGGCCATGAGCCCACCAGCCTGACCGACGGCGAGCAGGCCCTGCTGATCGCCCTGCCGCAGTCGCCCGAGGCCCGCCGCCCCGACCGTCGCCCGGAGGCCGCCCGCGCCGCCCGCCGCGCGGTGCTCGACAAGATGGTCCGCGCCCACGTCCTGACCGAGGCCGCCGCCAGCGAGGCCGACGCCGAGCCGATCCCCAGGCGCGGGACCTTCCCGACCCTGGCCTGGCACGCGGCCGGCGAGCTGGCCCTGGCCGCCCCGGCCGGGCAGCCCAGCGTGGTCTCGACGATCGACGCCGACCTCCAGACCCGCCTCGAACCCATGGCCGCCGCCGTGGCCGCCTCCCAGGGCCCGGACGTCACCGCCGCCATCCTGGTGGTCGAGATCAAGAGCCGCGCCGTGCGGGCCCTGGTCGGTTCGGCGGGGCGCCAGCGACCCGGCGGCTGGATCGACCTGACCCGGGCCATTCGCTCGCCCGGCTCGGCGCTGAAGCCGTTCATCTACGCCTTCGCATTTGATGACGGCGCCCTGGCGCCCGACACCCAGATCGACGACGCCGCGACCCGTTTCGCCGACTACCAGCCCGAGAACTTCGACCACGTGTTCCACGACAAGGTCACGGCCCGCGAGGCCCTGGCCTATTCGCTGAACGTGCCGGCTGTCGCCACCCTGGAGAAGATCGGCCCCGACGCCTTCGCCGCTCGCCTCGAGAGCGCGGGCGTGCGGCTGGTGCGCCCCAAGACGGCGATCAAGGCGTCGGGCCTCGCCCTGGCCCTGGGCGGGGCGGGGATCACGCCGCGCGACATGGCCGTGCTCTATGCGGCGCTCGGCGACGGCGGCGTGGCCAAGCCCCTGGCCTTCACCGAGGCCGAGGCGAAACAACGCGAGCACCAGGGCGGAACCCGCATCGTCCGGTCCGAGGCCGCCGCCCAGGTGCTGGACATCCTGCGCGAGGCCCCGGCGCCCCGCGGCCGCGCGCCCTCGGCCCTGACCAAGGGCGGACCGGCTATGGCCTTCAAGACCGGCACCTCGTACGGCTTCCGCGACGCGGTGGCGGCCGGCGTGGTCGGCGGCTACGCGATCATCGTCTGGACGGGCCGAGCCGACGGCGGCGCGCGCGGCGGCCTGACCGGACGCGACGCGGCCCTGCCCCTGCTGTTCGACGTCGCCGACGTCATCAACGCCCCGGCCATCGCCCCGCGCCCGATCGCGCCCAAGGCGGCGCCCGGGGCGCTGCAGCGCCTGCAACAGGCCTCCGAAGGCCCCCGCCTGATCTTTCCGCCCGACGGGGCCACCGTGCAGGTCGACAGCGTCGGTCCCGGCTCGCGCGGCCTGGTCATGGCCGCGGGTGGCGAGGATTTGACCTGGTACGTCGCCGGCGCGCCGCTGTCGGCCGATCCCGTCAGCGGCAAGGTGATCTGGCGACCGCCAGCGCCGGGGTTCTACCGGCTGAAGGTCGTGGACGGTCAGGGAAGAGCGGCCTCGGCGCGAGTGCGGATCAAGGGTGGCTAACCGGTTCCTTCTCCCCTTGCGGGAGAAGGTGTCAGCGAAGCTGACGGATGAGGGGTCTCTCAAACGAAAACCGCCGCGACAGCTGACGGGCTGGTCGCGGCGGTCAGGATTTTCGACCCCTCACCCGACCCTGCTTCGCAGGGCCACCCTCTCCCGCAAGGGGAGAGGGAAGGGCCTCAGCAAGGCCCGCTGGCGACGCGTTCGTAGTCCGCCAGGTTGGAGATCCCGACCTCCAGATCGGTCACCAGGCCGTTGCTCAGCGAATAGACCCAGCCGTGCACCGACAGGGTCTGGCCGCGCGCCCAGGCGTCCTGGACGAAGACGTCGGAGGCGACGTTGCGCACCTGGCGCGCCACGTTCAGCTCGCACAGGCGGTTGAGCTTGTCCTTCTCGGACGGCAGCGCCTCCAGCTCGTGCTTGTGCTCGGCGTGGACCTCGCGGATCGGGTGCAGCCAGTGGTCGACCAGGCCTCGGCGCTTGCCGTCGATGGCCGCCGCCACGCCGCCGCAGCCATAGTGGCCCACGACCATGATGTGCTTGACCTTCAGCACGTCGACCGCGAACTGCAGCACCGACAGGTAGTTGGCGTCCTGCGGCGGGGCCAGGTTGGCGACGTTGCGGTGGACGAACAGCTCGCCCGGATCCAGGCCGACGATCTCGTTGGCCGGCACGCGGCTGTCGCTGCAGCCGATCCACAGATATTCGGGGCTCTGCTGGCCCTCCAGGCGCTTGAAGAACTGCGGGTCGGCCTCGGTCTTGCGCAGCGACCAGGCCAGGTTGTTGCTCTTCAGGTCTTCAAGCATGGATGGCGTCCGGCTGTTGGTTGGGATGGGCGGCGGCGAAGGCCGGGTGCTCGGCGCAGCGCGCGGCGACCGCGCGGATGGCCGGGAACGGCGTCAGGTCGGTCTTGAACCGCTCGGCGTTGTAGACCTGGGGGACCAGGCAGCAGTCGGCCAGGCCCGGCGTGTCGCCGAACGCGAAGCCCTGGCCGTGGGCGACGATCAGCCCTTCCAGGGCCGTGAAGCCGTCGGTGATCCAGCGGCCGATCCAGGCCTCGCGACCCGGCTCGTCGACGCCCAGCTCGGTCAGGGCGCGCAGGATGCGCAGGTTGTTCACCGGGTGGATGTCGCTGGCGATGATGTGGGCCATGGTTCGCACCGTGGCGCGGTCGAACGGGTCGGCCGGCAGCAGGGCGGGCTCCGGAACGGTCTCGTCCAGCCAGTCCAGGATCGCCAGGCTCTGGGTCAGGATCTTGCCGTCGACCTCCAGGGCCGGCAGCAGGCGCTGGGGATTGAGGGCCGTGAAGGCCGGCCCCTGATGCTGGTTCGAGACCAGGTTCACCGGCGCGATGTCGTAGGCCAGGCCCTTGAGGTTCAGGCCGATGCGCACCCGGTAGGCCGCGCTGGACCGCCAGGCGCTGTGGAGGGTCAGTTTCACGGCGCGCGCCTCAGACGACGGTGAAGGCGAGCTCGCCCACGCCCTCGACCTGACCGACGATCCGCTCGCCCCGGCCGATGGGGCCCACGCCCTCGGGGGTGCCGGTGAAGATCAGGTCGCCGGCCGCCAGGGTCCACAGCTTGGAGGCCTCGGCGATGATCTCGGGGATGGTCCAGATCATGTCGGCGATCTGGCCCGCCTGGCGGGGCTGGCCGTCGACGCTCAGGGTGATCGCGCCGTCGGGCTTGGCCTGGCCGACGGGGACGATGGCGCTGATCGGGGCGCTGGCGTCAAAGCCCTTGGCCGCGTCCCACGGATGGCTCTTGGTCTTGGCCGCGGCCTGCAGGTCGCGGCGGGTCAGGTCGACCCCGACCGCGTAGCCGAAGACGTGGCTCATGGCCTCTTCGACCGCGATGTTGGCGCCGCCCGACTTCAGGGCCACCACCAGCTCGATCTCGTGGTGCAGGTCGTGGGTGGCGACCGGGTAGGGGACCTTGCCGCCCGTCACGACGGCGTCGGCCGGCTTGGCGAAGAAGAACGGCGGATCGCGCCCGTCCGCGCCCATCTCGCGGGCGTGGGCGGCGTAGTTGCGGCCGACGCAGAGGATGCGACGCACCGGGAAGACCGCGTCGGTTCCCGCGACCGGAACCGTGGATTGGGCGGGCGGAGCAAAGGCGAAGTTGGTCATGGCGTCTGATTAGACCCAAACCGCGCCCGCCAAAAGTCACCTTCGCGAGGACATCATCCTGCAACATGCCGGCCATGAGGTCCGTCTAAACGTTCTTTCACTTGCCCCGACCTGCGACGACAAGGCATGACGGGTGGGCAATTGTGGCGAAAACCCGTCACGCCGACGTCGAAGGGGCCCGGGACCGACGATGCTGATCATCGAGAACCTGACGCACGTCTACGCCAACGGCGTGAAGGCCCTCGACGAGGTCAATCTGACGATCCCGCGCGGCATGTACGGCCTGCTGGGTCCGAACGGCGCCGGCAAGTCGACCCTGATGCGCACGGTGGCCACCCTGCAGGCCCCGACGTCGGGCCATATCCGCTTCGGCGATATCGACGTGCTGAAGTCGCCCGACCTGCTGCGGCGCACCCTGGGCTACCTGCCGCAGGACTTCGGCGTCTATCCGCGGGTCAGCGCCTACGACATGCTGGACCACATGGCGGTGCTCAAGGGGATCGCCGGGACCAAGGAGCGCAAGGACGTCGTCGAGAGCCTGCTCAACCAGGTCAATCTGTGGACCGTGCGCAAGAAGGCCATCGCCGGCTTCTCGGGCGGCATGCGCCAGCGGTTCGGTATCGCCCAGGCGTTGATTGGCGATCCGCGCCTGATCATCGTCGACGAACCCACCGCGGGCCTGGATCCGGAGGAGCGCAACCGCTTCCTCAACCTGCTGGCCGAGATCGGCGA
This sequence comes from Caulobacter soli, assembly GCF_011045195.1. GTDB lineage: Bacteria > Pseudomonadota > Alphaproteobacteria > Caulobacterales > Caulobacteraceae > Caulobacter > Caulobacter soli. The sequence continues at coordinate 82,664 of NZ_CP049199.1, forward strand.
GAACGTGGTGGTGATCCTGTCGACCCACATCGTCGAGGATGTGTCCGACCTCTGCCCGGCCATGGCGATCATCTGCGACGGCCGCATCGTCAAGGAAGGCGCGCCCGCCGACCTGGTCCGCCAGCTGTCGGGCCGCATCTGGAAGAAGATCATCGACAAGGCCGAGCTCGAGGCGGCCAAGGCCAGGCATCAGGTGATCTCCACCCGCCTGCTGGCCGGCCGCACGGTGATCCACGTCCTGGCCGACCAAGACCCGGGCGACGGCTTCGTCCGCGTCGAGGGCGGGCTGGAGGACGTCTATTTCTCGACCCTGTCCAACACCCGGTGCGCGGCCTAAAGGCGTGGGGATGTTCGGAAAAGTCGCCGCCTTCGAGTTTCGGTACCAGGCGCGTCAGCCCGTCTTCTGGGCCGGAGTGGTCATCTTCTTCCTGATGGCCTTCGCCACGGTGGCCGCGCCGAACATCGTCCAGCTGGGCTCCACGGCCAACGTGCACAAGAACGCCGCCTCGGTGATCGCCAGCACGAACCTGTTCCTGGCCCTGGTCTACATGTTCATCACGGCCGCGTTCGTCGCCAACATCATCACGCGCGACGAGGACACCGGTTTCGACGGCATCCTGCGCTCCACGCCGCTGGGCAAGTTCGACTATCTGTACGGCCGGTTCACCGGCGCCTTCGCCGCCGCGGCCCTGTCGTTCCTGGCCGTGCCCGCCGGCATGGCCCTGGGCGCGGTGATGTTCTGGGTCGACCCCGACAGCGTCGGGCCGTTCGTCCTGAACCACTACCTGTTCGCCTATCTGGTGCTGGCCCTGCCGTCGCTGCTGCTGACCTCGGCGGTGTTCTTCGCGGTGACCACCGTGACCCGGTCGATGATGTGGACCTATGTCGGCGTCATCGTCTTCATGGTGGCGTCGTTCATCAGCACCGGCATGCTGCGCCAGCCCGGCCTGGAGAAGATCGCCGCCCTCTGGGAGCCCTTCGGCGGCAGCGCCTACGGCCTGGCCGTGCGCTACTGGACGGCGGCCGAGCGCAACACCCAGATCCCGGCCCTGACCGGCTATCTGCTGGCCAACCGGCTGATCTGGATCGGCGTTTCCCTGGCGATCATCGCCGCCGCCTACTGGCTGTTCGACCTGCGCAAGGGCGACGGCGCCGCGCGGGTCAAGCGCGAGACCCCCGGCGAGGCCGACGCGCCGCGCCCGATCGGGATCATGCACGGCGTTCCGACCTTCGGCCGGGCGACCTGCTGGGCGCAGCTGTGGGCCCGGGCCCGGCTGGACGCCCGCCAGGTGTTCCTCAGCCCGGCCTATCTGGTGCTGGTGGGCCTGGCGGCGGCGCTGTCGGTGTTCAATCTCTGGCACGTCACCGATGACAGCCTCTATGGCGGGGCGATCTATCCGGTGACTCGGGCCATGACCGGGGCCCTGGACGGCATCTTCCCGTTCATCTCGATGATCATCGCCGCGTTCTACGCCGGCGAGTTGGTCTGGCGCGAACAGGACCGCAAGACCCACGAACTGATCGACGTCACGCCGATCGCCGACTGGGCCTTCGTGGTCCCCAAGACCCTGGCCATCAGCCTGGTCCTGCTGACCACCTTCCTGGCCGGCGTGGTCGTGGCGGTGATCATCCAGCTGATCAAGGGCTACACCCACCTGGAGCTCTTCCACTATCTGATCTGGTGGGTGCTGCCCCAGGCGATCTACTGCCTGATGATGGCCGTGCTGGCGGTGTTCCTGCAGGTGCTGTCGCCGCAGAAGTTCGTCGGCTGGGGCCTGATGGTGCTCTACATCATCGGCACGATCGTCGCGTCCAGCTGGGGGCTGGAGCACAACCTCTACATCTATCCTGAAGCCTCATCGACGCCGCTGTCCGACTTCAACGGCCAGAGCCGGTTCTGGATCGGCGCCTGGTGGTTCCGGCTCTACTGGACGGCCTTCGCGGTGGTGCTGCTGGTGCTGTGCCACGGGCTGTGGCGACGAGGGACCGAGAGCCGGCTGAGGCCGCGCCTGGCCGCCCTGCCGCGCCGCCTGAACGGCGCGCCGGGCCTGATCGCCGGGGCCGCCCTGGTGGTGTTCGCCGGCGTCGGCGCCTTCATCTACTGGAACACCAACGTCTGGAACGAATACCGCACCACCCTCAGCACCGAACGCTGGACCGCCGACTACGAAAAGGCCCTGCTCGGGTTCGAGACCACGCCCCAGCCCAAGATCGCCGCGGTCAAGCTGGACGTCGACATCCGGCCCGACGCCCCCCGTATCGACACCAAGGGCGTCTATGTAATCGAGAACCGCACCGACAAGCCGCTGCGCGAGATCCACGTCCGCTTCGACCGCGACCTGAAGGTCCTGGCCCTGTCGATCGAGGGCGCCCGGCCCAAGCGGACCTTCGAGCGCTTCAACTATCGGATCTTCGCCTTCGACACCCCGATGCAGCCGGGCGAGCGGCGCTCGATGTCGTTCAGCACCGCCCGCGTGGCCATGGGCTTCCGCAACAGCGGCCCCGACACCCACATGGTCGACAACGGCACCTTCATCAACGACCAGCAGTTGGCTCCGTCGCTGGGCATGGACCGCAGCGGCCTGCTGACCGACCGCACCAAGCGGCGCAAGTACGGCCTGCGGCCCGAGCTGCGGCCGGCCAAGCTGGGCGACATCCCCTCGCGCCAGTTCAACGGCCTGCGCCGCGACAGCGACTGGGTGACCGCCGACATCACCGTCACCACCAACGCCGACCAGACGCCGATGGCCCCGGGCTACAAGGTGTCGGACCGCGTCTGGCGCGAGACGGCCAACATGAGCGGCCCCGCCACCAACAAGGCCAGCGACCGGCGCACGGCGCGGTTCGTGACCGAGGCCCCGATCCTGCACTTCTTCTCGATCCAGTCGGCCCGCTACGCGGTGAGGACGCAGCCGTACAAGGGCGTGCAGCTGTCGGTCTATTACACCCCGGCCCACGCCTGGAACGTCGACCGGATGATCGAGTCGATGAAGCGGTCGCTGGACTACGACCAGGCCAATTTCAGCCCCTACCAGTTCCGCCAGGTGCGCTACCTGGAGTTCCCGGCCTACGGCAACTTCGCCCAGTCGTTCGCCAACACCATCCCGTGGTCGGAGAACCTGGGCTTCATCTCCCGGTACGAGGACCCGACCAAGATCGACATGGTCACCTATGTCGGGGCCCACGAGATCGCCCACCAGTGGTGGGCCCACCAGCTGATCGGCGCCGACCAGCAGGGCGGCGCGGCCCTGGCCGAGACCTTGGCCCAGTACTCGGCCCTGATGGTGATGAAGAAGACCTATGGCGAGCCGATGATCCGCAAGTTCCTCAAGTACGAACTGGACCGCTATCTGCGGGCCCGGGGCGGCGAGGTGATCGAGGAACTGCCGCTGCGCCAGGTCGAGGACCAGCCCTACATCTACTACAACAAGGGTTCGCTGGTGATGTACCGCCTGGCCCAGGAGATCGGCGAGGACAACGTCAACGCCGCCCTGCGCGAGATGCTGGCCGCCTACGCCTTCAAGGGCCCGCCCTATCCGACCACCCTGGAGCTGGTCGCCGCCCTGCGCCGCCACGCGCCGGCCGACAAGCAGGCGCTGATCACCGACCTGTTCGAGAAGATCACGCTGTATGACCTGAAGACCACCATGGCCGTGGCCCACAAGCGGTCCGACGGCCGCTACGACGTGACGCTGACGGTGAGCGCCAAGAAGCTCTACGCCCAGGGTCGAGGCCAGGAGGCCGAGGCGCCGATGAGCGAGCCGATGGACATCGGCCTGTTCACCCTGGAGCCGGGCAAGAAGGGTTTCGGGGCCGACAAGGTCGTGGCCTTCGAGCGCCGCACGATCCGGTCGGGAACCCAGACCCTGACCTTCGTCACCAGGACCCTGCCCAAGGTCGCGGGCGTGGACCCCTACAACACCGTCATCGACCGCAACGGCGACGACAACACCACGAAGGTCGAGATGCGCTAGCGCTAAAAAGGGGAGGCGGAATGTCCAGTGCGACGGAGCTGAAGCTCGACGTGGGCGGGCTGAACGCCTTCCTGTCGGCCGCCTTTCCGGATGTCGATCCGAAACAGCTGCCCAAGGTGGCGGAGGTGGAGCCGGGGCGGGTATTGCTGCGCCAGGCCTTCGCCAACCGGGCCCTGCGGCCGGGCGGGCTGATCTCGGGGCCGACCCAGATGGCCATGGCGGACACGGCGGCCTACGCCCTGATCCTGGCCCATATCGGCGAGGTGGCGATGGCGGTGACCACCTCGCTCACCATTCACTTCCTGCGCGGCGCCAAGCCGGACGATCTCTACGCCGAGGGCGCGCTACTCAAACTGGGTCGCCGCATCGCGACGGTCGAGGTGCTGATCTGGTCGGAATCGCGCGAGCGGGCCGCCGCCAAGGCGACGGTCGCCTACGCCATTCCCTAGGCGGGCCCGCGCCCGAGGACGCGGGCCTCTGGGTCAGACCTATTTCTTGGCCTTCTCTTCGGCGACCTTGGCCTCGGCCTTGTCGACCTTCTCCTCGGCCTTGGCCACGTCCTTGCCGGTGTCGAAGCCGTTCTTCAGGCCTTCGGCCATGTTCAGGTGCTCCTGGACGGCCGGGGCCGTGGCGGCGGCGAAGGCCTTGATGGCCGGAGTGTCGCCGTCCTGCGCGTAACGCTGCAGCAGGTTCAGGGCCGCCTGGTGGGCGTCGACCTGGCTGTCGGCGTACTTCTTGTCGAAGTCCTTGGCGTCGGCCTTGGTCAGGTCGTCCAGCTTGCCTTGCAGGTCTTCCGGCAGGGCGGTCGGCGGGGTGATGGCGGCGCCCGAGGCGGCGATCGCGGCCTTCAGGTCCTCGGTCGTCTTGGTGTGGGCCTTGACCATCGCGGCGGCGAACTTCTTGACGTCGGGGTTGGTCGAGCGCTTGGCGACCAGCTTGCCGGCCTCGATCTCGAACATGTCGCTGGCGGCGGCCTTGTCGACGAAGGTGGCGGCCTTGGTTTCGTCCGACGGGGTGGGGACGGTGGCGGCGGGGTTGGCGTCCGGGGTCGCGGCCTGTTCGGCCGGGGTGGCGGCGCCCTTGGTTTCCTCGGCCTTCTGGCCGCAGGCGGCGACGCTGAGGGCGGCGATGGCGGCGCCGACGATGAGAAGCTTACGGGTCATGGCTTTCTTTCCCTGCGCGTTTTTCTAGAACGTTGATCGTTCGGCGCTGCGCTGCGCCGATGAGGTCTAATCAACCTCACGCGCCCGTGATGGTTCCGTGAGCAGTGGGGAGAAAACGCATGGCCGAGACGCCGCTGAACGGCCTGCGGGTCATCGAGATGGGTTCGCTGATCGCCGGCCCCTTCTGCGGCCAGGTGCTGGGCGATTTCGGCGCCGAGGTCATCAAGCTGGAAGACCCCAAGGCCGGCGACCCGATGCGCCAGTGGGGCCGCACCAAGCCCAAGGGCCATTCGCCCTGGTGGCCGGTGATCGGCCGCAACAAGTCCTCGGTGACGTTGGATCTGCGCCTCCCGGAAGGTCGCGACATCGCCCGCGCGCTGATCGACACCGCCGACGTGGTGGTCGAGAACTTCCGCCCTGGCACGCTGGAGAAGTGGGGCATGGGCTACGCGGACCTGGCCAGGACCAATCCCGGCCTGGTGATGGCCCGGGTCTCGGGCTTCGGCCAGACCGGTCCCTATTCGCACCGCGCCGGCTACGCCCTGATCGGCGAGGCCATGGGGGGCCTGCGCCACATCACCGGCGAGGCCGATCGGCCGCCGGCCCGGGCCGGGATCTCGATCGGCGACAGCCTGGCGGGCCTCAACGCCGCGCTCGGTGTGATGATGGCCCTGCACGCCCGCCAGCGCACCGGCAAGGGTCAGGTGGTCGACGCGGCGATCTATGAGAGCGTGCTGACGGTGATGGAGAACCTGATCACCGAATACGACCTGTCGGGCTATGTGCGTGAACGCTCAGGCGCGATCCTGCCCGGCATCGCCCCGTCCAACGTCTATCCCACCCGCAGCGGCGAGCTGATCCTGATCGGCGCCAACCAGGACACCCTGTTCAAGCGCCTGTGCGAGGCCATGGGTCGGCCGGAGCTGGCGACCGACGAGCGCTATCGCGACCACGCCGCGCGCGGGACCAACCAGACCCAGCTTGACGCGACGATCGGCGGCTGGACCGTCGAGCACGACATCGAGACCCTGCTGCCGTTGCTGGAGGATGCGGGCCTCGCCGTCGGCCGGGTCTATCGCGCGCCGGACATGCTGAAGGATCCGCAGTTCGCCGCCCGCGACTCGATCGTCGAGGTCGCCCACCCGGTGTTCGGCACGGTGAAGATGCAGAACGCCTTTCCGCGCCTGTCGGAAAATCCCGGCAGCGTCCGCTGGCCGGGTCCGGCCCTGGGCGAACACACCGACGCGGTGCTGAGCGCGGTGGCCGGGCTGTCGGCCGAAGCGATCGGCAAGCTGCGGGCCAAGGGCGTGGTGTGAGAGGCGAGACAGGGCGCGCTTGGGGACGCACGCCTGCGTGTGTTCCCGGTCCTTCGCCTGGCAATCCTATGAAATCGCTGCCCTAAATCTTTATTCCCCTCACCCTTTCAGGTCGCCCGTATCCTGATCTCACCTCGCAGCAGGGAAAGGGCGCATGGCCAGCGACCGATGCGGCGGCGAGGAGCGATCGAGCGGGAAGCTCTGTCGGCGGTTCTTTTCGGAGGACCAAACCTTGCGTCTCTGGTGCCGGTCGGGCCTGGAACACAGATACGACGTGACGTGAGGGCTGACTTGGCGGCAGGCGAGCGGTGACAGGCTCGCGGTCCGGGACAGGGGTTCGTTGACCTGGCCCGCCCGTCGGAGGCTTCAAGGCGGCGAGGTCCTAACAGGGCTCAGCGTCGCGGGCTTTCGGATAACGACCGCGCGGAGCGAACGGGCTTCGTCGAAACGGTTATTTTCTATGTCTTCCGGACGTCGTCCGGCGCTCCGCGACCCTTTCCACCAGCTCACAGCCAGATTGGCGTGAGATCACACTGACTTGCCCCCACCTGGCGGCTTCGCCGCCTGTCCGCCCCCGTAGGGGGCGGAGGCTTTTCCCCCTGTGGGGGAAGACGACCGCGAAGCGGTCCGTAGGGGGCAAGTGGTCGTTGCGGGAACGAAAGGGACTTTACCGCCCCGTCACCGACGCCAGGGCTCGGGCGATCTGGTGGACGTTGTAGGGTTTGCGCACGATCGGGGCGTCGAAGCCCATCGGGGCGGCCTTGTCGGCGTAGCCGGTGGCGAACACGAAGGGCCGGCCTTCACGGCGCAGGACCTCGGCGACCGGGGCCACCGACTGGCCGTTGAGATCGGCGTCCAGAACAGCGGCGTCGAACGACAGCTCCAGCATCTGCAGGGCCTCGGCCAGTTCGGCCGCGCAGCCCACGACCTCGACGCCGGAATCCTCCAGCCCCGCCTCCAGCTCCATGGCCAGCAGCAGCGAATCCTCGACGATCAGCACCCTCAGGCCCGCGATGTCGCCGGCCCGGAAGCTGTCGTCGCCGCCGCCGACGGTCTCGACGATGCGGGTGTCGGGCGTCTCGACGGGTTCGGGCTGGGGCTCGTCGACCAAGGCGTCGGCGGCCGCGTGGATCATCGCCGTGACGCCGCTGCGCTTGTATTCGACGGTCGCCCGGCCGCCCAGCTCGCGCCCGACCACGTCCTCGATCAGGGTCATGCCGAAGCCGCGCACGTCCGGCGGCGTGGTCATCGGCCCGCCGGTCTCCAGCCATTCCAGATTGAAGCCGCCGTCCGCGGCCACGCGCCAGACCACCTCGACCCGGCCGCTCTCGACCGACAGCGACCCGAACTTCACGGCGTTGACGGCCAGCTCGTGCAGGGTCAGCGACAGGGCCGCCGCGGCGCGCGGGGTCAGGAACAGCTCGGGCCCGTCCCAGCGCGTCTGGTTGGGGGCTACCCCGCCCAGCTCGGCGGCGGCGATCCGGGCCAGGGTGGCGCCGCGCCAGCGGGCCGCGCTCAGCAGGTCGTGGGCCGAGCTCATCGATTTCAGCCGGCCGTTGAAGGCCTTGAGGAAGCCGTCCAGCGACGAGGCCTTGCGGGCCGACTGGCCGGCCACCGACTGCACGACGGCCAGGATGTTCTTGATGCGGTGGTCCAGCTCGGTGAGCAGGTTCTCGCGGCTGTCGTCGGCGTCGCGGCGAGCGGTGACGTCCTGGATTACGCCGATCAGCCGCAGCGGCTGGCCGTTCGCGTCCAGCACCATCAGGCCGGCGACGCGGTTCCAGATCACCCGGTCGGGATCGGAGGTGACCCGCCGGAACTCGATTTCGTAGCGGCCGTGGGCCGCCAGCTGGGCCTCGACGTCGGCGCGGACGGCCTCGCGGTCTCCCGGCCAGATGATCGAATAGAGTTCCTCGCCGCCCTGGGCCGGGGTCACGCCCTCGGGGATCTCGGTGATCTTCGACATCCGCGCGCTGACCCGCACCGTGTCGGCGGCGATGTCCCAGACGAATTCGCCGAGATTGGCGGCGCGCAGGGCCAGGGCGATCCGTTCGGCGTCCAGGGTGCGCTCGGTCGCGTTGCGGGCGGTCTCGGCGTCGTGCAGCAGCTCTTCCATCGCCAGGGCGGCGAGGTCGGCCAGGGCGTCGGCCAGGCCGGTGTCGACGGCCTCGCGCGGGGCGGGGTCCTCGACGGTCAGCAGTCCGACGATCTCGCCCGAGGCGGTCTTCAGCGGCGCGCAGGCGAAGAAGCGGCTGTCGGCGCACCAGGGCCGCAGGGCGTTGTCGGGCGCGCTGGCCAGATCGGGATTGGCGACCACGCCGCTTTCACGCAGGCGGTCGGACAGGCCGGCGGGCCGGGGCTCCTCGACATGGTTGAAGCCGACCCTGGCCTTCAGCCAGACCCGGTCCTTGCCGATCAGCCGGATCGCCGCCTTCGGCGCGCCGAACAGGCGCGAGGCCAGGCGGACGATTCGATCGAATCGGGGATCGGCCGGGTCGCCGTCGAAAGCGCGAAGGGCGTCGAGGGCGCGCAGTCGACGCGCCTCCTGATCATCTGCCAGCGATCCGCCCGCATCGTCCATGATTCGACCATAGACTGGGTTCGCGCAGGGCGCGAGATCGATAAAGGCGATGCTCCGCCTTACCCCCAAAGATCGCCGTGAAGATCGGCTGTGGTGAAGCTCCAACCTTGGCGCTACAATGGAACTTGTCGCCTCGGCATTGCGTTGTGCGGGCGCAGCTTCGCAGCTGCCCGCCCCCCACAAGCTTGAGCCGCGAACCGGAGATTTTCATGCCCGACAACAGCCTGAACCCCGCCATCAACGAAGCCAACAAGGCCTCGTCGAACGCCAGCGCGGCCCTCGATCACGCCGAGCGCAGCTTCGGCGAAGCCGCCAGCGCCGCGCGCGGCAACCTCAGCGAAGCCGCCGCCTCGGCCAAGGCCAACCTGAGCGACGCCGCCAAGCGGATCGAAGCGTCCCTGACCCAGGGCCTCGAAACCCTGCGCGCCCAGACCCGCACCTACACCGACACCGCCGGCCAGCAGGTCGATGAAGCCGGCCGTTATGTCAGCGAACGGGTCCGCGAGCGTCCGATCACCGCCACCCTGGCCGGTCTCGGCGTCGGCGTTCTGCTGGGCCTGCTGCTGGCCGGAAACCGTAGCGGCCGCGACAAGTGATCTTCGGCAAGACCCTGACAACCCTGGCAGCGGCCGCGGCGATCGCCGCGGCCGCTGCTGTGAGCGTGGTCGCCGCCGCCTTCGCGCTGTTCGCGGTGCTGGCGCCCCATCTGGGCCCGGCCGGCGCCGCGGCCGTGGTCGCCGCCGTGGCCGCGGCGATCGTCGGCCTGGCCGGCTTGCTGGCCGCGCTCAAGGTCGAGGAAAAGGCCCGCCCGGCGCCCGCGGCGGACCCGCTGTTCTTCGCCGAGAAGGCCATCGAGATGATCAAGGATCGCCCGATCCTGACGGTCGGTGCCGGCCTGGCGGCGGGGATCATCGCCTTCCGCAACCCGGCCCTGGCCGCGATCGTCGCCAAGGCTTTCGTGGATTCGCAAAAGCCGCCGCCGCGCTAGTTTCAATCTCCGAAGCGCGCCCGGCGCGCTTTGGCGACAATCGACAAGACGAGCCTTTCCCGCCTCTGGTTTTATGGGCCTCCCCGCCCATCTTCCGGGGGCGTTTTGCCCTGGAGCGATCATGTTCAAACTCCCCGACCTGCCCTACGCCTATGAAGCCCTGGAGCCGACCATCTCGGCCAACACGCTTCATTTCCACCATGACAAGCACCACGCGGCCTATGTGAACGCGCTGAACGGCCTGCTGCCGGAAGGCGACACGCGTCCGCTGGAAGCCGTGATCAAGGAAGCCGGCCCCGGCAAGGTGTTCAACAACGCCGCCCAGATCTGGAACCACCAGTTCTTCTGGGATTGCATGAGCGCCGACAAGGCCGGCCCTTCGGCCGAGCTGTCGGCCGCGATCGCCGAAGCCTTCGGCGACCTGGCCGGCCTGAAGGAAAAGTTCGTCGCCGAGGGCATCGGCCACTTCGGCTCGGGCTGGGTGTGGCTGGCCGTGCAAGGCGGCAAGCTGGTCGTCCTGTCGACTCACGACGCCGATGACACCCTGACCAAGGACGGCATCGTCCCGCTGCTGGTCTGCGACGTCTGGGAGCACGCCTACTATCTGGACCACCAGAACAACCGGAAGGGCTTCCTGGAAGCCTGGTTCGACGTCCTGCCCAACTGGGCGTTCGCCGACGCCCAGTTCGCCGCGGCCAAGGGCCAGGGCGCGGTCTGGACCTTCCCCGAGTCGGCCTGACCGGTCTCGGATTTCTAGACCTGGAGCGGCGCGACCTCGGTCGCGCCGTTTTCGTTTGGGCTCTTGGGCACGCACCGGCGGGGGACCGACCAGGTCCGGAAGGTCACGAACTGGGTCCGCTCGAAGGCCAGGGCCGTGATGCGGATGTCGACGTCGTCGACCTCGATCAGGTTGAAGCTGGGCGGCACCCCGCGCTCGCGCACCGACAGGGTGCCCGAGCCCACCGCCTGGGTGCAGCCGTCCGAAAACGGATAGGGATGCACGAACGGCGCGTGGATGTGGCCGGTCAGCACCAGGTCCGCCCCGGCATGGGCGAAGGCCTGGGCCGCCGCCATGCCGCCGTGCACCTTGGCGGTCATCGGGCCGCCCAGCATCTCGATCAGCGGATGGTGGCAGACCACGATCTTCAGGGCGTCCGGGGCGGCCTCCTTCAGGTCGGCGCAGACCTCGCGGACCTGCCGGCGCGACACCGCGCCCTTCGACCAGTTCAGGCGCAGCTGGAAGGCGCGGGCCGAGTTGAGGGTGACGACCGTGGCGCGCGGATCGTCCCAGTCGCTGTTCATCCGCTCGCCGAACCGGTCCTCGTAGCGCCGCCAGGGTTTGACCAGCCGGGTCAGGATCTCACGCGGGCCGACGAACGGGGTGTCGTGATTGCCCGGCGTGACGATGCGCGGCGACGGCAGGCGGTTCAGCCAGGCCAGGGCGGCGTCGAACTCCTCGACCTTGCCGTCCTTGGTCAGGTCGCCGGCGGCGATCACCAGGTCCGGCCGCTCGGCGTTGATCCGCTCGACGGCCGCCTCGACGGCGGCCTTGTGCTCGCCGCCAAAATGGATGTCGGAAACTTGAACCAGCTTCAGCGGTTTCATTTGCCCGAGACCGCAGGTGAAGGAACCAGCGCGCGGAAGGCCTTGGGGCGGAAGCGGATGCTGACGGTGTCGTCCAACCGCACCGGCTCGCCGTCCAGGATGGCCGGGATGCGCCCGCCGGCCCAGACCTTGCCGACCCGGCAGCGGCCGACGATCACGGACGGGTCGTTGCGCCAGTTGCCGGCCACGGTGTTGACCCCCAGGCGGAAGATGTCGAGCGCGCTGGCCGGGTCCAGCGCCGCGGCCTCCAGGGCCTGCTCGTCCTCATGCAGTTCGGCCGAGACAAGCGGGCACATCAGGCTCAGCGCCTCGGTCTTGCCCTTGGGCCGGCCGTCCAGGACATAGCGCAGGCGGCTGGAGAAGGCCCGGCGCAGGGCCCGCTGGGCGCGCATCAGAGCCAGGTCCGCTCGGCCGGCCCGAGCGGCTTCGCGGGCCTCGGCCCACAGGGCGGGGCTGCCGAGGATGGCGGCGACGAAGAAGACGCGGCCGTTGATCTCGCCGCCGGAGATCATTCGCTCCTGGCCGCCCTTCAGGCAGTCGGCCATGGCCTGGGGCCACGGGATCGGGCCGTAGAGGGCATGGGGCAGCATGTTCATGGTGCCGCCGGGCAGGGGGGCGATCATCGGGCCATGAGGGCCGGCCATTTCAGCCGCCGCCCGCGCCGTGCCGTCGCCGGCCACCACCAGAATGGCGTCGGGCTTGGACTCGATGGCGTCGCGCAGGCAGGCGTTCAGCTCGCCTTCGCTGGGGGCGTGGACCCGCCCGGTGACGCCGTGCTCGGCCAGGATGGCCTCGGCTTGGGCCGGGGCGTCCTTGCCCACCGAGCCGGAGGCGATGTTGGTGACGACTTCCACACGCATGCGAAATTCCAGAAAGGCGCAGCTGCGCGGGACGGTCCGACACCAGAAACGGCGGCGCTTGATCACGGTTCCCGGAACCGTTGGCGAGGCGAGGCCGTTTGCCTGCTGGGACAAGCTCGAACGGAGAGCCACGATGAACAAGACCTTGATCGCCCTCTTGGGCGTCGGCGTGCTGGCCAGTGCTTGCACCGCCACCGGTAACACCGAGCGTAACGCCGCGGGCGGCGCGGCCCTGGGCGCCCTGGCGGGCGCGGTGGTCGGCAACAATGTCGGCGGCGGCAGCGCCACGACCGGTGCCCTCGTGGGCGCGGCCCTTGGCGGCTCCGTCGGCGCCGTGAAGGGTTGCCGCGAGGATGGCGGCTGCGGCGCGACCAACGTCAATCGCCGTCAGTACTATGACGAGCGCGCCGGACGGTATTACTACTACGACTCGCGCAGCGGTCGTTACTACTGGGAAGACGGCAGCCCCCGTTAAATCGGGCCAAGCCTGAAATCTTCAGAAAGGCGGTCGGCTGGTGTCGGCCGCCTTTTGCGCGCCGTGGTCCCAGAGATGGGGCGTCAGAGAGGGCAAGCGATGAGAAAACTCGGATTGGCGATGATCGGGGCGGCGGTCATGGGAGGTCTGGTGGCGGGATGCGCGAGCAGCCCCTGGCCCAAGTCGCGCTCCCAGATCGTGCAGACCGCGCCGACGTGCGAGGACTTCGCGGTCCAGATCTATTTCGAGAGCCAGTCGGCCAAGCTGACCAGCGAAGCGCGCCAGGTGCTCAAGGAAGCGGACGCCTTGACCACCGGCTGTAAGGTCGAGTCGGTGAAGGTGCTCGGCTTGGCCGACGCCGTCGGGGCTCCGGACGCCAACCTGACGCTGTCCAAGCAGCGGGCCGACGTGGTGACGCGGGCGCTAGGCAAGCTCGGCCACGGCAAGGTCGTGTTTGACGTCGCCGCTGCCGGAGACGCCGGTGCGACGACCCGCGGCGGCGAGGCCCGTCCTCTGCGGCGCCGGGCCGACATCCAGTTCGATCTGGACGGCAAGCTGCGCTAGTCGCGGCCGTGTGATCGCGGACATCAAAAAAGGCGGATCCGAAGGGTCCGCCTGAAAGGCTTGTAAAGCTGGGGGTGCGGAGGCAGCAGGCCAGCTTTCGCCAGCCTCAAGTCGGGGGGGCGTCGCCGCCTCCGCAATTCGAAAACGTCGTTTCCAGAACCCGGTTCCCGCCGCCTGAAACTTTTTTCGACTTTTCCGCGATTATTTTTCAAGGACCGGCAAACCCCTCTCCGGCCAAGGTCGCGAGGGAACGCCACAAGGGGCGGAACGTTGATTTCCTGAAGGCCAAGCGGCCTTGAACTGGGGAGCAACGTCGTGATCCGCACCTATCAGGCCGAACATGGTGGACTGGCTTTCGAAACCGCGCCGACGCGCCGGGAGAAGGCCAGGCGCAATCGGATGACGGCCCTGGTGGTGATCGCCGTGGTGGCGGCGTCGGCGGGCGTTCTCCAGCACTTCAACGACAACCTGGCTTCCAGCGGTCCGACGGCGTCGGACGCGGGCGCCTATTCCGCCGCCCGATAAGGAGGCCTTGAAATGCCCGCCGACCTTGAACAACACCATCCCGCCGTCAATGCGACCCGCGCCCGCCAGGGTCGATGGGGCAAGCACGTTTTCTGGGTGCTGATCATCTCGACCGTGCTGGCCGCGGCCGCCCTGTTCGGGGCCTGGGGCCTGCGCTCGGGCGACTTGGCCGGTGTCGAGCACAACAACGGCGCCAAGACCACGCAGGAAGCCGAGCGCTATTCGACCGATCAGGCGCCGGTGAAGCAGACTCCCGCCGGCTGATCCGCCTTTAGCCTCGGAGCGCCGCCCATGAAAAAGGCCCCGGTGGAAACCGGGACCTTGATCGTTTCGCAGTCTGACGTGGATCAGGCCGCCTTTTGGGTCCGGCGCGGATGGAAGAACAGCGCCTGGCCGATCGCCGCCTTCACCGTTTCCGGCTGGAAGGGCTTGGTGATCAGGAAGGTCGGTTCCGGACGCTCGCCGGTGAGCAGGCGTTCGGGGAAGGCGGTGATGAAGATCACCGGCACGTCCAGGCGGGCCAGGATGTCCTTGACCGCGTCGATGCCCGACGAGCCGTCGGCCAGCTGGATGTCGGCCAGGACCAGGCCTGGGGTGCGGCGGGTCACGGCGTCCACCGCTTCACCGCGGGTGGCGGCGATGTCGATGACCTCATGGCCCAGTTCGCGAACCAGGGCCTCGATGTCGGCGGCGATCACCGGTTCGTCCTCGATGATCAGGACTTCGGTGGCCAGCTCGGCGTCGATCTCGCTCTGCGCCTCGGAGATCAGGCGTTCGACCTCGGCGAAGTCGCAATCCAGGATTTGCGAGGCCTCGGTCGGCGTGAAGCCTTCCAGGGCGGTCAGCAGGAACGCCTGGCGCGAACGCGGAGCGATCCGCATCAGGCGCTGCGAGGCGTCGTCGGCCGCGCTGATCGAATCGTCACGGCGCGCTTCCAGCTGGGCGCCCGAGGACAGCCAGATCGCGTGGAATACGCGGTAAAGCGCGACGCGCGGCGACAGATTGGCGTCCAGCGACCGCTCGCCGGCCGCCAGGGCCTCGAGCGCGACGCGAACATAGTGGTCGCCAGTGGTCTGGTCGCCGGTAAGCGCGCGGGCGTAGCGACGAACATAAGGCAAGTGCGGCGCCAGCCGGGCAAGAAGACTCATGACCCCTCCCGTGTGAGTGTCTTCGGAACAAAAAAGCCTGCGGTGCGGTGAAGCTACGCCGTTCGGCCATCCGAACATAAACGCAACCCTCAGGCGCCGGTTCCATGACAGGTTCCGAAGTCCGAATAATTTTGCCATCATATGCTCAAGCTTGTGGAACCCCATACGGAATCCGACGTTGTCATCCGGCGTACTCTCATTCGGCCAAAGGGGGCGGGCGCTGCGTTTTGTCGGCGTCGAGGACATGATCGAACACGTACCCATGGAAGATCACCGCAAAGGGGCGGCCGCGCTCGATGAAGCTCGGCTCCGTCAGCAGGCTATCGGCGTCAAGCTTCGTCAAATGTTCGACGAGGTCGTGAACGAGCCGGTTCCCGACGAGTTTCTGGATATCCTGCGCAAGGCCGAAACGCCTTCGGGAGAGCGTTGAGCATGAGCGAAGCGCAAGTTGGCCGGTCGCCGTTCGATCCGGTCCGTGACGTGGCCTTCAAGAAGGAACTCGTCACGCTCATCCCTCATCTGCGCGCTTTCGCCCGGACGCTTACCGGCGATCCCACCGCCGCCGACGATCTGGCGCAGGACGCCATGATGAAGGCGTGGGACGCCCGCGCCAGCTTCCAGCTGGGCACCAACATGAAGGCCTGGACCTTCATGATTTTGCGCAACCAGTTCTATTCCGAGAAGCGCCGTTCGTGGCGCCAGAGCCAGCTCGACCAGGAGGCGGCCGAACGCACCCTGGTGGCGGTGGACGATCCCGAAGCGCCGGTGGCTCTGGACGAGCTGCGGCTCAGCCTGGCCATGCTGCCGCCGGAACAACGCGAAGCCCTGATCCTGGTTGGAGCCGGCGGCTTTGCCTACGAAGAGGCCGCTGAGATCTGCGGCTGCGCCGTGGGCACGGTGAAAAGCCGGGTCAGCCGGGCGCGGCGGGCCCTGCAGGCGATCCTCGAGGCCGGCGCCTATGACCGCGACGGCGGCGCCGCCGGCGACGCCATGTACGCCATCCTGGCTGACGCGGAGAGACTGAGCACCCTGCGGTGAAGTCTTTCCTCGGGCGAGGAGCCGGCGCGGTCGGATCCATTCGGGTCCGTCTGGCCGGTGCGTTGTTCCTTGCGCTTTTGCCGGTCCTGATCCTCGGCGTTCTGCAATCGGTGTTCGCCTTCAAGGCCGAGGCTGACTCACGTCGCCAGAGCCTGGAGCTGGCCGCCGGCCGCAGCGCCGCGATCGCCCGCGCCCGTATCGAGGCGGCCGGCGTCCTGCTCCAGACCCTGGGGCCGGGTTCTGTCGGCCTGGCCTGCACCCAGCGGCTGGACACGGTGAAGCAGCGCCTGCCGGGCTACGCCAACCTGATCCGCTTCGACGCCTATGGCCGGGTGTCCTGCGCGGCGGCCACGACGCCGCCGGACGCCACCCGCGCCAATCGCCGCTGGTTTCAGCGCCTGGCCGGCGGTTCGCACATGGTGGTGGCCAGCATCCCGGGGGTCGACTACGCCGACGAGCCCGCCGTGCTGACTGCGGTGAGGGCCGAACGCCCAGACGGCCGTTTCGATGGGGCCATGGCCGCCGTCCTGACCCTGTCGACCATCCAGCCCGAGACGGCCAACCGGTACCTGCCCGGCGGGGCCGAGGTCGCTCTGGCCGATTCCGAGGGCCACGTCTTCGCCGCCACCAACCGGAGGGCTTTCGGAACGCCGCCGGCCAGCTGGCGGACCGATGCGGTCAAGAGCGGTTCGGCTCTGTGGTCGGGCCGTGACGCCGACGATCGTCCGCGCGACTTCTCGGCCGCGCCCCTGGTCGGCGAAGAGGTGTTCGTGATCCTGTCGGCCAAGGCTCCAGGCCTGGCGTCCTGGGCCTGGCTGAACCCGATGCTGCGCCTGCTGGCGCCGCTGCTGGCCTTCGTCCTGGCCTTGGCGGCCGTGCTCTACGCCACCGAGCAGGCGGTGATCCGCTGGATCGTCTATCTGCGCAGGGTCGCGGCCATCTACGCCCGGGGTCGGTTCACCGTGCGTCCGCTGCAGGCCGAACGCGCCCCGCCCGAGATTCGGGAGCTGGCCGCCACTCTCGACGACATGGCCGCCGGCATCGTCGCCCGCGACGCCTCGCTACGTGACAGCCTGGGTGAAAAGGACGCGCTGATGCGCGAGATCCATCACCGGGTGAAGAACAACCTGCAGATCATCTCGTCGCTGCTGAACATGCAGCAGCGGGCCCTGACCGATCCGGCCGCCCGCACCGCCTTGAACGACACGCGCCAGCGAATCACCGCCCTGGCCCAGATCTATCGGGCGCTCTACCAGGGCCCCGATCTCAAGCGCGTGGACCTGCGGCCGTTCCTGGAGGAACTGACCGCCCTGCTGCTGGCCGGCGACATGTCGACCGGCGGCCCGATCCGCACCGAGGTCCACGCCGATCCGCTGGTCATCGACCCCGACCGGTTGGCGCCGCTGGCCCTGTTCGCGGTCGAGGCCATCACCAACGCCCAGAAGCACGCCCTGGCCGAGCGCGGCGGCACCCTGACGGTCGACTTCTTCGTGCGCGGCGAAGAGGCCGAGCTGGCGATCGGCGACGATGGTCCCGGCGCGCCCAAGGGGCCGGTCGAGGGCGTGGGCCGCACCCTGATGACCGCCTTCGCGCGGCAACTGCGCGGCAAGCTGTTGTTCGACACGTCGCCGGCCGGCGGCCTCCTGGTGCGCCTGGTTTTTCCCACGCCACTGGTCCCGCCGATCGAAGCGGGCTCCACCGGAACTTAGCTGGGCCGCCCACGTTCAAGTGGGGCAACACCTTAGACGCCCATTTGGGGCGATCACCGGAGAAGACCCATGCGTAAGCTCATCGTTCTGGCCGCGATCGCCGCCAGCCTCACCGTCGCCGCCTGCAACACCGTTGAAGGCGCCGGCAAGGACGTTTCGTCGGCCGGTCACGCCGTCAGCGACACCGCCAAGGACGCCAAGTAGTCCTAAGCGACTGACACCGGGTTCGGCCTCGCCGGACCCATGATCAAGCCCGCCGATCCCTGATCGGCGGGCTTTTTCACGCCAATTTCGGGAACGGAAGCCACTCTAGATTTTATTTCCACAATGCGACTTCAAGACGATCCGGTAACGCTGGATACAGCCTCGTGACAATCGATTTCGGACTTGGCGCATCGGTTACAAATCGGACCGAAATCCGGCCAGAAGCGATATTCGCCAGCCAAGCTGAACCTGCACCCTGGGGTCTCGTCCCAAGGGGTCTGGTTTCAAATTGCCGCGTCCGTCTTCAGCACCGATCTTCGTCCATAGCGGCTGGCGATGCTCCAGCACCTATGTCTGGCGCCGCTTTCGCGCCGTTCCCGAGGTGATGGCCTATTACGAGCCCTGGCATGAGCAGCTGGCGACCCTGACGCCGGAGCGCATCGCCCGGGAGCGACCCGAGACCAGCGGTCTGCGACACCCGACAGACGGCCTGCCCTATCTCCACGAATTCCAGGACCTGCTGGCGCCGCAGAGCGGCGTGCATGGCTTCGAGACTCGCTTGGCGCTGGATGACTATTTCCAGCCCGTCGACCAGGAGGATCCCGGCCAGGCCGCCTATGTCGAGACCCTGATCGCGGCGGCGCGGCGCGAGGACCGCACCCCGGTGCTGGCCTGCTGCCGGACCCTGGGCCGGGTCGGCTGGCTGCGGCGACGGTTCGGCGGCACCCATATCGTGCTGATCCGCGATCCCGTGCAGCAGTGGCGGTCGTTCTATTCGCTGCGCAAGCGGCCCCGGCCGACCTATTTCGAGCTCTGCCAGTACGTGATCCTGTCCGAGGCGGCCAGCGGCGAGGCCGGGGCCCGGCGACTGGGCCTGACGGCGGGCCGGGGCGACCTGTTCGAGCGTATCCAGGCCGTGCGCAAGCAGCTGAAGCGGGCGCCGGCCCGGGTGTCGTTCGCCGCCTTCCTGGCCGTCTATGTCCTGTCCTACGTGACGGCCCTGCCACGCGCCGACCTGGTCATCGACGTGGATCGGCTGGGAACC
The DNA here is from genome assembly GCF_011045195.1 of Caulobacter soli. GTDB lineage: Bacteria > Pseudomonadota > Alphaproteobacteria > Caulobacterales > Caulobacteraceae > Caulobacter > Caulobacter soli. The sequence continues at coordinate 101,859 of NZ_CP049199.1, forward strand.
GACCCACAATACGCCCGCACCATGGCCACGGCGATCGAGGTGCTGACCGGGGTGAAGCTGGACTTCAGCGACTGCCGCACCCCCGCGCCTCATCCCAGCAAGGCCCGTGTCGACTATCGCAAGGAGGCCGTGGCGATGATCGAGGCGCTGGATCTGAGCGCCGCGCTGACGGCCCAGGGGCCGGTCCAGACCCTCTATCGCAAGCTGGTCAAGGCCTTGCCCGAACGCGAAGCCGCGACGCCTTGGGCGTGGGTGCTGGCCTTCTGGCGCGAGCAGAGCGCGAAACTGGGCCTGGCCCAGGCGTAGGCTTGGGGTCAGGCCGCGGCGCGGGTGAACAGGCCCGATCGGCCGGAGACCGCGCGCACGGCGCCGGTGATCCCCTCCAGGGACTCGCCGCTGCCGACCAGCAGCACGCCGTCGTCTTCCAGGCGGGCGACGAGGCTCTCGATCACCCGGCCGTGCAGGCTGGGATCCAGGCCCGGCAGGACGTTGCGCAGCAGAATGGCGTCGAACTTGCCCATCGAGGACAGGTCGGCCAGCAGGTTGATCCGCCGCCAGCGCACCGACTGACGGATGCGCGGGCTGATCGCCCACATCTCGTCGGCGTTCTCGAAATGCTTGACCAGCAGGCGGATCGGCAGGCCGCGCTGCACCTCGAACTGGGTGTAGAGGCCGCTCTGGGCCTTCTCCAGGCAGCGATCCGACAGGTCCGACCCGAAGAATTCGAACTGGGCGCCGGGCGCGATGTCGCGCGCTTCGGCGGCGGTCATGGCCAGGGAATAGACCTCCTGGCCGGTCGAGCAGGCCGCGCTCCAGATGCGGATCGGCCGATCGCGGCCCAGCTTCGACAGGGCCGGCAGCAGCTCGTCGCGCAGATGGGCGAAGACCTCGCGGTCGCGGAAGAAGGCGGTCTCGTTCAGGGTCAGGGCCTCGACGACGGCCCAGATCAGGCGGTCCTCGCGGTGGGCCCGCAGGGCGGCGATCATCGCCTCGATCGAATCGAAGCCCTCGCGGCGCGCCAGCGGGTTCAGCCGGCTTTCGACCAGATAGGCCTTGTCGCTCTCGATCCGCAGGCCGGCGCGTTGGCGGGCCAGGGCGGACAGCAGGTCCATGTCCTCGGGCGTCACAGCAGGCCCGCCTCGGCGAACTTCGCCGCGATGATGTCGCCGTCGAAAGGCTTCATGATGTACTCGTCCGCGCCGGCGTCCAGCGCCTCGCGAATGGCCTCGATCTTGTTCTCGACGGTGCAGAAGACCACGGTCGGACCCTTGCCGCCCGGCTCCTGGCGCAGATGGCGCAGGAATTCGATCCCGTTCATGACCGGCATGTTCCAGTCCAGGAGCACGGCGTCAGGCATCGCCGCCCGGCACCAGGCCAGGGCTTCCACGCCATCGGCGGCCTCGGCGATTTCGAAGCCTATGTCTTCCAGGACGCGCCGGGCGACTTTTCTGATCACCCGGCTGTCGTCAACGACGAGACAGGTCTTCACGGCACGCTCCACTTCAACCCGGCCAGCTTGGGGCGAATGGGGTTAAGGAGCGGTGACGTTAATCGCGGACTTCGCGGCTTTAATGCCGCAGGGCCTAGGCTGGGACCCAGGCCGCCAGGCTGACCTGGTCCTCGCCCAGCTCGACGCCGACCTGGCCGCCGGCCGCGCGGACCAGGGCGTGCAGATAGGCCGCCTGCACCCACGGACCGCCCAGACCCTCGGCCAGGGCCTCGCCCTTCAGGCCGGCCAGGACCTCGGGGCGGAGGCGAGCGCGGGGGCCGGCGGCGTCGGCGGTGATCGCCACCCGGTCGTCGGCGACCACGGCCCGGAGCGTCGCCTTGCCGCCGGCCGGCAGGGCGCTGGCGGCGATCTGGGCGATGTTGAGGATGGCCCGGGCGCTGGCCTTGTTCATCGTCGAGGGCGGGATGGCCCACTCCATCGTCGGCCGGACGTGGGCGAACACGCCCTGGGCCAGCTTTTCCAGCTCGCGGGAGTCGAAGTTCTCGGCCGAGGCCGAGGCGCCGAAGGCGACCCGCGTGAACTGCAGCAGATCGGCCAGCTTGCGGGCGCTGGACGCGATCAGGCTCATGGCGTCCTCGCGCATGTCCTGGGCGGAGGGATCCTCCAGCAGATCCAGGCCCGAGACGATGGCGCTGGCCGGGCTGATGAAGTCGTGACAGAGGCGCGCGGCCACCAGGGCCGCGAAGTCGGGGCCGTTGACGTTCAGTTCGGGCGCGGGGGCGGCTTCGTCGGTCATGAGGCGATCTTTGGCGTGATTTGGAAGTTTGGCAAACGGGCTGGGAGGAACGGGCTGGCGTGGGCCGGGTCGGCGGCCTATCAGGAGTCCGTCATGGATCCGTTTCTCGAGCCGGGCGTCCTGGTGCGCCATCCCGACCAGCCCGACTGGGGCCTGGGCCAGGTGCAGTCGGTGATCGGCCATCGCGTGACCGTCAATTTCGAAGACGCCGGCAAGCAGACGGTCGACGCGACGCGCGTCACCCTGCTGTTCGTCGGCGACGATCCCCGAGGTTCCTGAATGAGCGACGTCAACCTGGCGCAGATGGGCCGCGACCTGGCGGCGATCGTCGAGGCCGCCGCCGAGGTCATCCTGCCGTTCTGGCGCACCGAGCTGGACGTGGTCCGCAAGGCCGACGAGAGCCCGGTGACCGAAGCCGACCGGGCCGGAGAGCGCCTGATCCTGGGCCGGCTGGCGGAACGCTTCCCCGAGATTCCGGTGATTTCCGAGGAGGACGCCAGCGAGTTCGGGACGCCCGACGCCATCGGCTCGCGCTTCTTCCTGGTCGATCCGGTCGACGGCACCAAGGCCTTCGTGCGCGGCGATCCCAACTTCACGGTCAATATCGGCCTGATCGACCACGGGGTCCCCGTGGCCGGCGCGATCTGCGCCCCGGCCACCGGCGAGGTGTGGTTCACCAGCGCCGACGGCGTGCTCAAGCGCGAAATCCCCGGCGGCCCGGAGACCCGCGTCCAGGCTCGTCCGTGGCCCGAAGGTCAGGCCTTGGCCCTGCTCAGCCACACCATGAAGGAAGAGCGCATGGCCGAGCTGGCGACCCAGTACGGCTTTTCCCTGCGCGCGCCGATGGACAGCTCGATTAAGCTGGTCCGCATCGCCGAGGGCGCGGCCGACATCTATCCGCGCCACGGGCCGACCATGGAATGGGACACGGCCGCCGGCCACGCCATCCTGATCGCCGCCGGCGGCCGGTTCACGACGCTGGAAGGCGGGGCCTTCACGTACGGCAAGGCCGACCAGGGCTTCCGCAACGGCTGGTTCGTGGCGCGCGGGGCTTAGGGTCAAGGCGTCTCCCGTTGGTGCGGCGAAACACTTGCCCCCTACGGACCGCTTCGCGGTCGTCTTCCCCCGAAGGGGGAAGAGGCGCGTCCTCCGCCCCCTACGGGGGCGGACAGACCGCGAAGCGGTCAGGTGGGGGCAAGTCAGTGTGATCCCACGCCAATCTGGCTGTGAGCGGGATGAGGAGGCGCGGAGCGGCCGGGCCAAGCCCGGAGACCGTGGGTTTAGAGTTTGCGTTTCGGCGTGGCTCGACCGCTCCGCGAAACCGTTTTTACCGAGGGACGGCGACTGAGGGCCTGTTTCATCCCGGTCGACATTCCCCCTCGGGCGGGCAGGATCAAAGTCGCCCGGAAGGGGCCGTCAGCGACTCCGACAGATCCTGGAACAGACCGGTTTTGCTTCCCGGCCCCGTCGACCCGCCTGTCCCGCGATCGGTCTCGCCGAACCTTGGAGCCTTCTGAGCCCCGCCATTCGCCAAGAGCCGATCGCCAGGCCAGGCGGCCCCGCTCGGTTCCATCTCCATCGCCGCTTCGGGTCGGTACCAAGCGCCCTCCTCCGCGACGGAGACAGGATCATTGTGCGGGCGGTTTGAGCGCCGAGGGCTTGTGACGCTGATTTTTCTTCAGGGCGTTGAAAGGGTTGGGATTCTTTGCGGTGATGGCGAGGATCGAGGACACCCGATCCCCCTAAAGACCCCTCTCTTAGAGAGAGGGAGGGACCCACCGCGAAGCGGTGGGAGTTTCACCGCCAGCCGGCAAATCTCAGCCCGTCAGCGTCGCTTTTGGGGCTTCGGGGGAAGCGCACCGCGCTTGGCGCCGTGGATTGGACCGCTGCCCGAAGACCGGCTGAACGACCGCGTTTCATTCGGTGAGAGTGTAACCTCTCACCCTCCCATGGCTTCGCCATGGGCCCCTCCCTCTCTCAAAGAGAGAGGGATTCGAACGCCGCCTCAGTAGGCGCGCCCCTGTGGAAACCGACGCTCAAAACGCCGCAGTGAGCCCCAACCTCTGACTCGCGCGCGGTTTTCCACTATATAGCCCCACCATGAGCCGCACCTTTCTCAAGATGAACGGCCTCGGCAACGACTTCGTCGTGATCGAGACCCTGACCCAGCCCTTCAATCCGACCCCGGACGAGATCCGCGCGATCGCGAAACGGGGAGAAGGCGGAATCGGCTGTGACCAGGTGATCGCCATCGACCCGCCGCGCGCCGAGGGCGCCAGCGCCTATGTGCGGTTCTGGAATTCGGACGGCGAGGAGACCGGGGCCTGCGGCAACGGCACGCGTTGCGTGGCCTGGCTCCTGATGCAGTCGGGCAAGAAAGATTCCGTGGCCTTCGACACCGTGGCCGGGCGCCTGTCGGGCGTGATGGCCGGCGACAAGCTGGTCACCGTCGACATGGGCCAGCCGGGCCTCGCGTGGAACCAGATCCCGTTGTCGGAAGAAATGGACACCGTCGGCGTTGAGCTGCAGGTCGGTCCGATCGACGCGCCGCTGGTCCACACGCCCGGCTGCGTCTCGATGGGCAATCCGCACGTGGTGTTCTTCGTCGACGCTCCGGTCAGCGACGAGTTCGCGCGCGGCACGGGCAGCCTCGTCGAGCATCACCCGTTGTTTCCGGAAGGCGTCAATGTCGGCTTCGCCCACATCGCCGCGCGGGATCACATCCAGCTGAAGGTCTGGGAACGCGGCGCGGGCCTGACCGCCGCCTGCGGCACCGGCGCCTGCGCGGCCCAGGTCGCCGCCGTGCGTCGCGGCCTGACAGACCGCGTCGCCAAGGTCGAGTTCGAGAGCGGCGCCCTGACCATCGAATGGCGCGAGGCCGACGGCCACGTGATCATGACCGGCCCGGTGACGATGGAGTTCGTCGGCAAGCTGCCGGAGCTGGCGGCGGCATGAGCATCCACCCCGCCATCAAGGCCGGCGCCACCGCCGTGATCACCGGCGCGGCCGACGGCATCGGCCTGGCCGCCGCCCAGGCCTTCGCCGCGCTCGGCATGAACGTGGTCATGGCCGACATCATGGGCCGAGCCCTGAAGAAGGCCGCCGACGCCATCGGCGACAACGCCCTGGCCGTGGAGACCGACGTCGCCGACCGCGCGGCCGTCCAGGCCCTGCGCGACGCGGCGGTCGAGAAGTTCGGCGCCATCGACGTCTTGATGAACAACGCCGGGGTCGGCGGCGGGGGCGACGCCTTCTCGGGCGAGGACCCGTGGAAGCGCGTGCTCGACGTCAATCTGTGGGGCGTGATCAACGGCGTCCAGGTGATCGGCGAAGAGATGGCCGCCAGCGGTCGTCCCGGCCTGATCATCAACACCGGCTCCAAGCAGGGGATCACCCAGCCGCCGGGCAACACGGCCTACAACGTCTCGAAGTCGGCGGTGAAGGCCCTGACCGAGGGGCTAGCCCACACCCTGCGCGAGATCGTCGACTGCCAGGTCGACGCCCGCCTGCTGATCCCCGGCTATGTCTTCACCGGCATGACCCGGCGCGGCGCGGCCAAGCCGGACGCCGCCTGGACCTCGGAACAGACCGTCGCCTTCATGCTGGAAAGCATCCAGCGCGGCGACTTCTACATCCTGTGCCCCGACAACGACGTGCCGCGTTCGGTCGACGAAAAGCGCATGGCCTGGGCCATGGGCGACGTCATCGAGAACCGCCCGGCCCTGTCGCGCTGGCATCCCGACTGGAAGGACGCCTTCGCGGCGTTCGTCGAAGCGCCGTGACGACCTACACCCTCATCTCGCGTCCCCCGACGCTCAAGCCCGCCGTGGGTGAGGAGGGCGGACCGGCGACGACGATGTCCGGGCCGGACGGCGTCGACGTCGTCACCTTCGGCTGCCGGCTGAACGCCTATGAGTCCGAGGCGATCCGGGCTCGCGCCTCGGCCGACGGCCTGCAGGATGCGGTGGTGTTCAACACCTGCGCGGTGACCAACGAGGCCGTGCGCCAGGCCCGCCAGGCGATCCGCAAGGCCCGTCGCGAGCGGCCGGACGCCCGGCTGATCGTCACCGGCTGCGCCGCCCAGATCGACCCCGCCGCCTTCGCCGCCATGCCCGAGGTCGACCTGGTGTTGGGCAACGCCGAGAAAGCCGCGCCGGGCGCCCTGCTCGACACCTCCACCCGCGTGCGGGTCAACGACATCATGTCGATCAAGGAGACCGCCGGGCACCTGATCGCCGGCCTCAAGGACCGCGCCCGGGCCTATGTCGAGGTCCAGAACGGCTGCGACCACCGCTGCACCTTCTGCATCATCCCCTACGGCCGGGGCAACTCGCGCTCGGCCCCGGCCGGCGAGGTCGTCGACCAGGTGCGCCGCCTCTCCGCCGAGGGCTATCGCGAAGTGGTGCTGACCGGCGTCGACGTCACCTCCTGGGGCACGGACCTGCCGGGCCAGCCGACCCTGGGCCAGCTGGTGGGCCGGATCCTGAAGCTGGTCCCGGACCTGCCGCGCCTGCGCCTGTCGTCGATCGACGCGGCCGAGATCGATCCGGACCTGTTCAAGCTGCTGGAGACCGAGCCGCGGCTGATGCCCTATCTGCATCTGAGCCTGCAGGCCGGCGACAATCTGGTGCTCAAGCGCATGAAGCGCCGCCACAGCCGCGAGGACGCCCTGAAGCTGGTCGCCCAGGTGCGCGCCGTGCGCCCCGACACCGCCTTCGGCGCCGACCTGATCGCCGGCTTCCCGACCGAGAGCGACGAGGCCTTCGAGAACACCCTGAAGCTGGTCGAGGAGGCTGGGTTAGCCTTCCTGCACGTCTTCCCCTACAGCGCCCGCCCCGGCACGCCCGCCGCCCGGATGCCGCCCGTGAAGGGCCCGGTGATCAAGGACCGCGCCCGCCGTCTGCGCGAGGCCGGCCAGGCGGGTCTCGAACGCCACCTCCAGCGCCAGGTCGGCCGCGTCCTGTCGGGTCTGGTCGAGCGCGATGGCGTGGCCCGGGCCGAGGACTTCACCGAGATCGCCTTTGCGGGCGACGCGCCCCAGGGCCAGATCGCCGCCTTCCGGGTGACGGGCCACGACGGAGCCCGAGTGATTGCGGAGCTCGCCGCCTAGGCATGAACGGTCGCCGCCTGATCGCCGTGCTGGTCGCGGCCCTGCTGTCGCCGACCCTGGCGCCTGCTCAGACGGGGGCCCAGGCGGTTCCCCTCGTGCCGGCCATCCCCGCGCCGGCCACCGAGGACACCCCGCCCGCCGCGTTCACGCCGATCGGCCCGATCCAGCCGATCGAGCTCAGCGTCATGACCTACAATGTCGAGGGCCTGCCCTGGCCGGTGCGGTTCGGGCGGGGCTCCAAGCTCAAGGCCATCGGCGCCCAGCTGGCGGCCTTGCGCGAAAAGGGGATCGAGCCCGACGTCGTCCTGCTGCAGGAAGGTTTCCGCGACGAGGTCGACGACCTGATCGAGCTGTCCGGCTATCCCTATGTCGCCAAGGGCCCGCGCAAGAAGCAGCGCGATGGCAGCCAACTGAACCGCGAAGACTATCCGCGCTACAAGCGCGTGAAATACCGCCGCAAGGGCGAGGGCTGGGGCAAGTGGGGCTCCAGCGGCCTATGGGTGCTGAGCAACCACCCGATCAACTGGGTCAAGTCGCACGCCTACCACTATTGCGCGGGCCTGGACTGCCTGGCCAACAAGGGGGTGATGCTGGTCAGTCTCGACGTGCCCGGCCTGCCGGTTCCGGTCGAGATCGCCGACACCCACCTGAACTCCAAGGGCGCCTCGGGCGTGCCGCGCAATCGCAACCGCTCGGCCCACCATCTGCAGGCCGCCGAGCTCGGCCAGTTCATGGCGACCGACCGCACGCCCGGCGCGCCGCTGATCGTCGGCGGCGACTTCAACGTCATGCACGCGCCGGACCGCTACGACTACGTGATGCAGCGCTATCCGTTCGAGGTGGTCAGCCAGGTCTGTTTCCAGACGCCGGAAAGCTGCGACGCCAAGATCTCGGCCGACGGCGACGCGCCCTGGCTCGACACCCAGGACCTGATCGGCTTCAAGCCCGGCGACAAGGTGGCGATCCGGCCGATCCAGGTGGAGGCCCGCTTCGACGGCTCGGCCACCGGCGGGCCGGTGCTGTCCGACCACGACGCCTATGAAGTGACCTTCCGTCTGACGCCGATCCCCGCCCTGCGGGTTCCGCCGCACAAGCCCTGAGGTCCGTCATGTCCGATCTTCCCCTGACCGGAGGCTGCCAGTGCGGCGCGGTGCGTTTCCGGGTCGAGGGCGAGCCGGGCCGCGCCTCGATCTGCTGGTGCCGCATGTGCCAGAAGGCCTTCGCCGGCCCGTTCGGGGCCCTGGTCACCGTCAATATCGCCGACCTGACCTGGACGCGCGGCGCGCCCGCCCGCTTCCAGAGCTCCGACGCGGTGCGGCGTGGCTTCTGCGCCGCCTGCGGCACGCCCCTGACCTACGAATGGAGCATCGACAAGATCGACCTGGCCGTCTTCGCCTTCGACGACCCGTCGCGAGTGGAGCCGGGCGTCCAACTGGCCGTCGAGGGGCGTCCCGCTTGGATGGACCACCTGGTCGACATGCCGGTGCGACCGCCGATGGGGCCATCGGGCGCGGTGGTCAGCCGGCAACATCCGGATCACGAGACCTGAATTTCCTCTTCCGCCGAGGATTGGTCTGCTCGTAGCCGACGCAACTGGCGCAGGAGATCGGCGCCGTCCCGTGGGGACAGCCGCAGGGCCTGGAGCGAAAGGCGAAATTCGCGCGTGCCGAAGGGGGCCATCAGGCCGCGCGCCGGTTCCTTGAGAAGAATTCGGACGTCCTTGGCGGCGACGCCTCGGATCGGCGACTTCTGGAGCGAAAGCGACTTGATCATCGTCCAGGGGAGTGGCCGGAACAGAAGGCTCGGATGCAGGCGCAGGCCCTGATGATCGGCCTGAAACAGCGGGCTCGGGTCCGTCAGTCGCCAGACAAGGCTGGCCGCGAACCAGATCGCTGGCGGGATCGCGACCAGGCACGCCAGAAGCTCGCCGGCGCCGTGCGGCCGGCCCATGGCCGAGACGACGGACCAGCCCATGGCGGCGATAAATCCCAGGGTGATGGTCAGATAGAACAGACTGTTGGCCGGGCCGCCTTGCAGCTTGATCGTCGTCTCGCCCTCGAACCGGTTCGCATGGGTCATACGTCGTCTTCCGCGTGCGCGCCGGACCCGCGCAGCACCTTGAGTCGTCGTAGCAAGTCGGCCGCCTCCCTGTGGGAGAGATCGAGGTCCATCAGCCGCATCCGGACTTCGAGCGAGCCCCAGGGGTAGCTCAGAGAGCGCGAGGGCTCTCGCAGCAGCACCCGGATTTGGCCCCGTGCGCCGAGGCCTCGACTTCTGCCGTACGGGTCGCTCTGGATCGACAGCGAGCGGATGGCCGACCAGGGCAGGGGCGCGGGCGCGAAGCTGGGATGCAGCCGTAGTCCTTGAGCGTCGGCCTGGAAGAAGGGCTGGTGGTTCCGCAGCCGCGATACCGATCCCATGAAGGCCCAGGCCAGCACGGGCAGGGTCAGGACCGCGAAGACGCCGATGCCGGGATCGTCGCGAGAGCCGTGAAAGACGCCGTCGATCACCAGGCCGACAACCAAGCCCAGCCAGGCCACATAGAGTCCCAGATAGACGATGTCCGACGTACGGCGACCCTGGAGGATGATCGTCATCTCATCCTCGAACCGCGGCCTGTGCTTGTTCAAGCCTCCTCCTCGCCCCCGGCGAACCCCGGCAGGCTCCAGCCGAACTTCAGGGCGCAGGCCCGCAGGCCGAAGGCGGTGGCGAAGCCGGCGATCCCGGCGGGCCAGAAGTCGAGATGGAACAGCGTGGTCAGTCCCGCGAACACCGCCGCGCCGAACAGGGCCGCGGTGATGTAGATTTCGCGGCGTAGCAGCAGGTTCGGCTCCTCGGCCAGCACGTCGCGGATCACGCCGCCGAAGGCGGTGGTCAGTACGCCCATGACAATCGCCGTGAACGGATGGACGTGCAGGCTCAGCGCCTTGGCGGTGCCGACCACGCAGTAGGCGGCCATGCCCAGGGCGTCCAGCCACAGCAGGGCCCGGAACCGCCAGCCGCGCTTGCCCAGCATCCAGACCGCGACGGCCGCCGCCAGACAGACCATCACGTAGCCGGGTCGCTGGATCCAGAACACCGGCGCGCCGATCAGCAGGTCGCGCAACGTGCCGCCGCCCACCCCGGTGATGGCCGCGAAGAAGCCGAAGGTGATGATGTCGTGCTTGCGATGGGCGGCCGCCAGCGCGCCGGTCGCCCCGAACACGGCGACGGCGGCGTAATCCAGCCAGAATAGGGTGGTCGATAGCGCGTCCATTGGCGTTTCATGCCACGTGCCGCTAAAGGAACGCCATGAGCGAAAAGCCCGAGCAGAAAAAAGGCTGGTTCCAGCGCCTGACGTCGGGCCTGGCCCGGTCGTCCCAGCAGATGACCGAGCAGGTCACCGGCGTCTTCGTCAAGAAGCCGCTGGACCAGGAACAGCTGGACCAGCTGGAAGAGATGCTGATCGAGGCGGATCTGGGCCCCCAGATCGCCGCGCGCATCACCGACGCCTTCGGCAAGGCGCGGTTCGGCAAGTCGTCGACCGAGACCGAGGTCAAGGAAGCCTTGGCCGAGCTGGTCATGGCCGAACTGTCCGACCGCGAAGGCGTGTTCGATCCCCTATCGGGGCCCAAGCCCTATGTGGTGCTGTTCATCGGCGTCAACGGCTCGGGCAAGACCACCACCCTGGGCAAGATCGCCTCGGACCTGACCCTCAACAAGAAGGCCAAGGTGCTGATCGCCGCCGGCGACACCTTCCGCGCCGCCGCCGTCGAGCAGCTGAAGGTCTGGGCCGACCGCGCCGGGGCCGACTTCATGTCGCGGCCGCCCGGCGCCGACGCCGCCGCCCTGGCCTACGAGGCCGTCGAGCGCGCCAAGCTGGAGGGCCACGACGTGGTCCTGATCGACACCGCCGGTCGCCTGCAGAACAAGCAGGGCCTGATGGACGAGCTCCTGAAAGTCATCCGGGTGCTCAAGAAGGTCGACGCCGACGCGCCGCACGAGACCCTGCTGGTGCTGGACGCCACGGTCGGCCGCAACGCCCTGGCCCAGGAGAAGATCTTCGGCAACCAGGTCGGGGTGTCGGGCATCGTGATGACCAAGCTGGACGGCACCGCGCGCGGCGGGGTGCTGGTGCCCGTGGCCCGCGCCTCCGACAGCCCAATCAAGCTGATCGGCGTCGGCGAGGGCGTCGACGACCTGCAACCGTTCGACGCGCGCGCCTTCTCGCGTTCGCTGGTGGGCCTGGAAGACTGATCATGACCGACACGCCGCCCGCCGAGACCCCGAAGAAGAAGAACGCCGCCTGGGTGCGCACCGCCGTCGACTACGGCGCGCCGATCGCCTTCGCCGCGGCCTTCTTCCTCACAAAGAACTTCCAGACCGCCACCTGGGTGCTGGTCGCCGCCTCGGCCCTGGCCCTGATCCTGGGCTACGCCGTCGAGCGCCGCGTGGCCCTGCTGCCACTGTTCTCCGGCGTCATGGCCCTGATCTTCGGGACCCTGGGCTTGGTGTTCCACAGCGACGTATTCGTGAAGATCAAGGTCACGGTGGTCAACGCCGCCCTGGCGATCTTCATGATCGGCGGCGTGCTGACCGGCCGCGCGCCGCTGAAGGCCCTGATGGGCGAGGCCATCCATCTGCCCGACACGGCCTGGCGCACCCTGACCCTGCGCTATGGCGGCTATTTCGCCTTCGCCGCCGTCGCCAACGAGCTGGTCCGCCTCACCCAGACCACCGACATGTGGGTGAAGTTCCGAATCGGCCTGCTGCCCCTGGCCCTGCTGTTCTCGCTCAGCCAGGTGCCCTTCATGATGAAGCACATCGCCAAGGGCGACGAGGCCCAGACCCCCGAACCGCCGGACGCGGGGTTCTGATCTCTTTGATCCGCTCATCCCCGCGAATGGCGTAGGAGCCTAACCGGCAGCCCACGGACCATCTGTCGTCAAAACGACGTGTAACCGTGGTACATAAAGGTCCGTCGACGGAAACGAGGGACGGACGGACCATGGCGAAGACCAAGGGCGATAAGGACGGCAAGAGCGATCACGGCGGGGCCTTGGCCCGTTCGCCCAGCCATCTCCTGCACCGGGTCCTGCAACTGGCTCTCGACATCTATGCCGAGGAGAGCGGAACCGGCGGGATCACCCAGCGCCAGTTCGCTGTCCTGGCCGCCGTGGCCGAGAACGAGGGCGTCACCCAGACGGGCCTGGTCCGCGCCACCGGCATCGACCGCTCCACCCTGGCCGACATGGTCGCCCGGATGATCACCAAGGGCCACCTGGAGCGTCATCGCTCCGACCAGGACGCCCGCGCCAACACCGTCAGCCTGACCCCCGCCGGCGCCGCCGTGCTGGAGGAAAGCCGCCCCAAGGTGGCCATGGCCGACGCCCGCATCCTGGCCCTGCTCAAGCCCAGCAAGCGCGAGGGCTTCCTGGAGCTGCTGGCCGACATGGCCGTCACCGACGTTCACGCCGAGCCGGAAGCCAAGGCCAAGAAGCTGAAGGCGCCCAAGGCCGAGAAGGTCGCCCACAAGGACGGCAAGAAGGACAAGAAGCCCAAGAAGGAAAAGGCGGCCAAGAAGGCCGCCTGATCCTCGACCGGGCTTCAGCCCAGCTTCATCGACAGCTCGACGTCCTCGGCGAACGGCGTGGACAGGTAGCCCGCCTCGGGCGAGCGGACGCGCGCCAGATAGTCGGGGCTGTAGTCGGCGTTGTCGGCGACGATCAGCGCGCCCGGCCGCAGGCGGCTTTCCACCAGGCCGAGGATGTCCGGGTAGAGGGCCTTGGCGCCGTCCAGCAACAGCAGGTCGATCGTCTCTGGCAGGTCGGCGCCGAGCGTCTGTAACGCGTCGCCCTCGCGGATCTCCACCAGGTCGATCAGGCCGCCGGCGGTCAGGTTGTCCCTGGCGCGCGCCACCTTGGACGGCTCGAACTCGGTGGTGATCAGCACCCCGCCGCCGTTGTCGCGCAGGGCGGAGGCCAGATAGAGGGTCGACAGGCCGAACGAGGTTCCGAACTCGACGATCGTCCGCGCCCCGCAGCCGCGCGCCAGCATGTAGAGCAGCGCGCCCGTCTCGCGCGACACCGCCAGCGGGAAGTCCTTCATCTGGCTGTAGAAGTCGAGATAGTCGGTCTTGCTCTGCATCAGGCGGCGGTGCTGTTCGACCGACAGGGCGGCCGCCAGGGGGCTGTTCATCGGCGAGGCGGCGTCGGCCTCTTCGAACAGGCGATCCAGCAGGGGCGCCACCGGGGCGGTGGTCAGGGTGGTCATGGGAAATTCCGGTCTGAACGGCGCGTCCTTGCGCCGCCCCGAAAAATGCGACTAATTCGTCAGGTTGACTATTCGCATCGCCTCGAGCCCCGATGACCGATCGCCCAAGTCCCCGGATTTCCTCAAGGAAACAGCCCAAACAGGCCCGTTCGACCGACCTCGTCGCGGCCGTCCTGGAGGCCGCTGTTCAGGTTTTGGCCAAGGAAGGCGCCCAGCGCTTCACCACGGCGCGGGTGGCCGAGAAGGCCGGGGTCAGCGTCGGCTCGGTCTATCAGTACTTCCCCAACAAGGCCGCGATCCTGTTTCGGCTGCAGAGCGACGAGTGGCGCCAGACCACCGGTTTGCTGCGCGCCATCCTCGAGGACGCCGAGCGTCCGCCGTTCGAGCGGCTGCGCGACCTGGTGCACGCCTTCATCCGCTCCGAATGCGAGGAAGCGGAGATGCGCGTGGCGCTGGGCGACGCCGCGCCGCTGTATCGCGACGCGCCCGAGGCCCAGGACGCCAAGGCGGCGGGCGCCGGGATCGTGCAGGGCTTCATGCGCGAGGTGCTGCCCGGGGTCCCAGAGGCGGCGCGAGTCCTGGCCGGCGACCTGGTCAAGGACACGCTCAGCCAGGTGGGCAAGGCCTTCTCGGAGAGCCCCCGGACGCCCGCCGAGATCGCGGCCTATGCCGACGCCATGGCCGACATGTTCGGCGCCTATCTTGAGAGCCTGGAGCGCGCCGCCGCCCGAAAGCCTTAGGCCCCCGCCCGGCGAAGCTCTAGGATCGCGCCACGCCGAAAGGGCGGCTCGGCCCGCTGGACATCCCCGGCGCGCGAGCGTCCAGGCAGGAACCACGATGGCCAAGGGTCAGAAGAAGTCCAACAAGGAAGTCCGCAAACCCAAGGCGGACAAGAAGGCCGCCCCGGTCTCGGCCTCGCCGTTCATCGTCACGCCGGGGAAGAAGTAGTCCTCACGCCAGCGTCAGGATCAGCGGCCCGCCTCGGGTCGCGACCAGGGTGTGCTCGTACTGCACCGTGGCCTGGCGCTGGGGCGGACGCAGGGTCCAGCCGTCGTCCAGCTCCTCGACCCAGTCCGCGCCGAGCGACAGGAACGGCTCGATCGTGAAGACCAGGCCTTCGGGAATGATCCGGCGGTCGCGCGGCTCGTGCCAGGTCGGGATCTCCGCCGGATCGTCGTGCAGCGAGCGGCCGACGCCGTGGCTGGCCAGGTTGCGCACCAGGCTGTAGCCGTTCTTCTGGGCGAAGGCCTCGATCGAGCGGCCGACCTCGTTCAGCCGCCCGCCCGGCTTCACGGACCGGATGCCGGCCCACATCGCCCGGCGGCCGTCACGGCACAGGCGCTCGATGCGCTTGCTGACCGGCGGCACGGCGAAGCTGGCGCCCGTGTCGCCGAAATAGCCGTCCAGCTCGGCCGAGACGTCGATATTGATCAGGTCGCCGGCCTTCACCACCGTGCCGTCGGGGATGCCGTGGGCGCAGTCGGGCCCCACCGAAATGCAGGTCGCGCCCGGGAAGTTGTAGGTCAGCTCGGGCGCCGACCGCGCGCCCTCCTTCTCCAGCAGGGCGCGGCCGTAGTCGTCCAGCTCCTGGGTGGTCATGCCGGGCTCCAGCGCCGCGCCCATCGCCGCCAGAGTGCGGGCCACCAGGCCGCCGACGGCGCGCAGCTTGTCCAGCTGGTCTTCGTTCTCGATGGTCATGGCGGGTCTCCGTGGTCGTCGGCGCACGATGTCGGGTCGGGCGGGCCGGCGCAAACGCAAACCGCCCGCCTCGCGAACGAGACGGGCGGCTGACGATCAAAGTCTAAAGCGGCGAACGCCTAGGCGGGCTGGTGCACGCCGGCTTCGTTCAGCCATTCCAGGATCTTGGCCTTGGGCATCGCGCCGACCTTCATCGAGGCCATCTGGCCGCCGCGGAACAGCATCATGGTCGGGATGCCGCGCACGCCGTAGCGCGACGGGGTGGTGGGGCTGTCCTCGATATTGACCTTGGCCACGGTGACGAAGTCGGCCAGTTCCTCTGAGATCTGCTCCAGGGCCGGGGCGATCTGCTTGCAGGGCCCGCACCATTCGGCCCAGAAGTCGACCAGAACCGGCTTGTCGGCCTGCAGGACGTCCTTCTCGAAGGACTCGTCGGTCACCGTCACGGTGCTCATCTCTTGGCTCCATCTGCGCTCGGGGGCGCGCTAGAAACTGTCATTTCGGGGATTCGCTCCCCGTCTTGCAGCAAGATTTAGGGACCCGCGAGCCCCTCGGCAATGATCTAGAACAGCCGGGCCAGGGCGGCGGCCATCACCTTTTCTGGAACCGCCATGAGTTTGGGACCGTCCGTCCACACGATCGCGGCCTCGATCGGGCGGTCGGGGAACACCTCGGCCAGCACGGCGGCGTAGACCGCCATCTGCGACAGATAGGCCGGATCGGCGTTCTCGATGCGGTCGGGCGAGGGGCGGTTGGTCTTGTAGTCGACCACCAGGACGCGCTGCGGCGTGACCACCAGACGGTCGACCCGGCCGGAGATCTTCAGCTCGGCCGGCAGCGTGCGCGCCCCGCCGGCCACCGAGACTTCCGCCCGCGAGCCAGGGCCGAACACGGCGGCGAAGCGATCGTCCTCGAGCACCCCGAAAGCGGCTGCCGCCATCTCGGCGCGCTGGTCGTCGGTCAGGTCGCGTTCGGCGGCCAGCAGCCGGCCGGCGGCGGTCCGGCGACCGGCGGGCTCGATGTCGGGCAGAAGCTGCAGCAGCCGGTGGATGATCTCGCCGCGCCGGTAGCGGCCCAGGCCCGACACCGCCGCCAGGGGCGAAGGCGCGCTGCCTCGGGCCTCGTCCTCCAGGGTCGAGGGGGCGGCGTAGCGGGCGGCGGGCGTCTCGGGCGTGGCCGGGGCCAGGGTCCAGGCGGGCGTTGGCACTAAGGCGGGCGCCAAACGCGGAGCCAGGACCTCGGCCTTCATCGGATCGGGACCGAAGCGCTTGCGGCCGTCATCGGAGATCTCGCGGACGCCCGGCGCGATGTCCTCGTGGGCGAAGGCGGCCTGGGCGGCGGCGTACCAGCCGCCGACGTTCTCGTCCTTGGTCCGCGCGTCGATCCGGCCGCACAGGACCAGGCGATCCCGCGCCCGGGTCAGGGCCACGTAGTAGAGGCGCAGGGCCTCTTCGGCGTCCTTCTTCTCGCGGCGCTCGCGAGCCTCGGCCGAGGCCGCGCAGTCATTGGCCTTGGACGCGCACCACAGGAAGCCGCCGTCCTGCGTCTGCATCAGCGGCGAGCCGCGCGCCCCGCCCTTCATGGTGGTCTCGGGCAGGAAGACGATCGGCGCCTCCAGGCCCTTGGAGCCGTGGGCGGTCATCACCCGCACCTCCTGGCGCGCGCCCTCCATCTCGCGCTTGACCACGATATCCAGGCTGGCGAAGTCGGCGACCAGGGCCTCCAGGTCGCGCACGCCGCGCTGCTCGGCGGCCAGGATCTGGGCCAGGAACTCGTCCAGGGCCTCGGCGGCTTCCTCCCCCAGGCGGGTCAGCACCTTGGCGCGGTTGGAGCGGACGCTGTCGTCCACCCGGCCCAGCAGCAGGGCGTAGAACTCGAACGGCTGCTTGCGGCGGCTCTCGGCCAGGGCCCAGCGCAGCAGGTCGCGGGCGGCGGACCAGGCCGGCTGCTCGGCGGCGCGCTCGTTCACGGCCCGCCACAGGGTGGAAGGCCGCCCCTTGGCCAGGGCGTAGAGATCGTCGTCCGACAGGCCGCAGACCGGGCTCTTCAGCAGCGCCGCCAGGGTCAGGTCGTCGTCGGGGAACAGGCAGAACCGGCCGAGCGCCAGCAGGTCGTCGAACACGATGTGGGCCGACAGGCTGAGGCGGTCGGCCCCGGCCACCGGCACGCCGCGCCGCTTCAGGGCCCGCAGCACCTCCTCGAACAGCGCCTTGCGCCGGCGCACCAGCACCAGGATGTCGCCGGGGTGAGCGGGACGCCACTGGCGGGTCTCCTTGTCGAACACCGCGTCGCCGCGTCGGATCAGCGCCTGGATCTCGATGGCGATCTTCTCGGCCAGGCGCCGGTTGGCGCCGTGTTCGGTCTCGGCGTCCAGCGGCGCGTCCCAGGCCTCGCGCTCCTCGCCGGGCAGCTCGCGCTCCAGCGGCCAAAGGTCCACGCAGCCCTTGTGGTCGACGCGGAACGGGGTGTGGCGCACCACGTCCTCGCCGGCCGGCGCGGGCACGCCCGACCGCGTCTCCGGGGCCGAGAACAGGGCGTCGACAAAGCTCAGCACCTCCACCGTCGAACGGTAGGAGGTGATCAGCGGCACGGCCTTGCCTACCTGTCCGACGTCGGTGATCTGGGCGATATAGCTCTGGGTCTCGGCCAGCAGGCGCTGGGGATCGGCGCCCTGGAACGAGTAGATCGACTGTTTCTCGTCGCCGACCACGAACAGGGTGCGGGCGTCCTGAGCCTGGTTCTTGTGTTGCTCGCGCCAGCGCACCGCGCCGGCCCCGGCGAAGAAGTCCGAGGTCAGGGCCCGCAGGATCGCCCACTGCTCGGGGGCGGTGTCCTGGGCCTCGTCCAGCAGGATGTGATCGATGCCGCCGTCCAGCTTGTACAGCACCCAGGCCGCGTCGACCTTCTGGGTCAGCAGCACCTTGGTCTTGTCGATCAGGTCGGCGAAATCCAGCGCGCCCCGGGCGTCCTTCTCGATCTGGTGCGAGGTCACGTAGAGGGCGGCCAGCCGCAGGGCGTCGCTGCTGTCCTCGGCCACGCGGGCGGCGCGCAGCCATTCGCGGGCTTCCTCCAGCCGCTCCTGCTCGGCCAGCAGGCGGACGCGCAGATGCTCGTGGGCCTTCAGGCCCGAGGTCTTGGCCGGCCAGGTCGCGGGCGTGCCGGCGCCCTTCTCGGTGAACAGGGCGGCCAGGGCCTGGTCGAGATCGGCGTCGGGATCGACGGCCACGGCCCGCAGTTGCCCGGCGCACTTGATGTCGGTCTTGGTGCCGTTCAGCAGCACGTCGGCGACCGCGCGCCACAGGTCGCGGTCCAGTTCGGCCATGGCTTCGGCCATGACGTCCGCGACGCTGCTGGCCCCGTAGTGGAAGCCGCAGACCTTCCAGACGTCGTCGACCGCGCCCTGCAGGCCGCCGACCTTGTCCAGATACTCGCCGATCGCCCCGCGCTGGCTTTCGAAGGTGGCGAACATCGCCTCGAAGCTGGCGAAGTCCAGGGCCACCGAGAAGCGGGCATAGGCCTCCGCGAACGCATCGTCGTGATCGGTGACCCAGGTCGCCACCTGCCGCAGGGCGCCCTGGGCGATGGCGGCCGAGGCGCTGTCGTCCATCACCTGGAAGCCCGGCGAGACCCCGGCCTCCAGCGGAAAGCGCCGCAGAAGCTTTTCGCAGAAGGCGTGGATGGTCTGGATCTTCAGCCCGCCCGGCGTCTCCAGCGCCTTGGCGAACAGGCCCCGCGCTTCGGACAGCTGCTTGTGGCTGAAGTCGGCGGGGTCGCGGCCCTCCAGAGACCCCAACTGCTCGCGCAGCTTGACGTCGGGCGTGACGCACCATTCGCCCAGGCGTTCGAACAGGCGGCGCTGCATCTCGGCGGCGGCGGCCTTGGTGTAGGTCACGCACAGGATCGCCTCGGGCGACGAGCCGGCCAGCAGCAGGCGCGCGACCCGGTCGATCAGGGTCTTGGTCTTGCCCGAGCCGGCGTTGGCCGTAACGAAGGCCGAGATGGCCGGATCGGCGGCGATGCGCTGGGGGTCGATGGTGGTGGTCAGAGCGTCGGACATGTCTAGGTCCTCCCCCCATGGGGGAGGCGATCGCGAAGCGATCGGTGGGGGGATAGAGCGGCGACGGGGAAACATTCCCCCCTCCGTCGGCTCCGCCGACACCTCCCCCACAGGGGGAGGACCTTACTGGAGAGGGGGAGGCTCATTCGCCGCCCTCCCCGTCGTCACCGCTCGTCGACCACTCGAACACCCGCGCCAGGTGCCCATAATCCCCCGCATGGTCGTGCACGAACTGCGGCGCCACGCGCGACAGATACGGCTGTCTCGGATTGTCGTAGCGCTCGATCAGCGCCCGCAGGCCGTTCAGCGCCTTGATCGCCGCCTCCTGGGCGTCGACTCCGGCGGCGGCCCGCACCTCCTCGACGCCCGCCGGCTTGCGGCCGGTGACGCGCAGATAGGTCAGGTCGCCGGGCTCGCGCGGGCCGATGTCCTTGAAGCCGCCTTCGCGCAGGATGGCGGCGGTCAGGGTCAGCTGGGGCGAGAAGCCGGTCTCGACCTGCTTCTTCGATGGCGCGGCGCCGGTCTTGTAGTCGAGGATGTGGGCCATCCCGTCGGCGGTGGGCTCGATGCGGTCGGCCTTGGCGGTGACGGTGAAGGGCCGGCCGCCGATGTCGAAGGTCAGTTCGCCGGCGGCCTCCACGACGATCCGCTCGGCCCCGGCGCGGCGGCGGGTTTCCAGATCGGCGACCCACAGGGCGGCTTCGCGCGCCAGGGCGCGTTCACGGGCCAGCGCCGCGGCGGGCATGCCGGCCGCTTCCAGTTCGCCCAGATAGAGGCCGGCGAAGATCTCGGCGGCGTTCTCCGGCACGGGACCGGGATGCTCTTCGGCGAATTTCTCGAACGCCGCGTGGATCGCCGTGCCGCGCGCCCGCGCCTCGACCGGCTCGTCGGGACGGTCCAGCGGATAGAGCTTGAGGATGTCGCGGGCCCAGACGGCGTAGGGGTCGCGGGTCAGGGCCTCGACGCGGGTGACGGCCATCTTGCGCGGACGGTCGGCGACCGGCGGCGTCGGGGCCGGGCGGGCGATGGGCGCGTAGGGGCCGGGGGCGTCCAGGTCGCGGGCCCAGGCCAGGACATCAGGACGCTCGGTCAGGCGCAGGCCGGCGCCGCGCGCCAGGGTCTTCAACCGCCACAGCCAGCGGCTCTCCACCGCCGGCGCCCCGCCGCGTCGCTCGCTGTGGACCAGGATCACGTCGGGCGCGCAGGCGGCCTGGGCGAAGTCGTGGGCGGTCAGGCCGATGCGGCGCTCGGGCGGCGGCAGGTTCAGCTTGGCGCGCATGGGCCGCGACAGGAACGGGTCGATCGGCGCGCCGCGCGGCCAGATCCCCTCCTCCAGCCCGGCCAGGATCAGCCGGTCGGCCCGCACCATCCGCGCCTCGATGGCCCCGAAGATCCGCAGGCGCGGGTGGGTGGCCCCGCCGGTGCGCAGGGTCTCCTCGTTGACCATGCGGTCGAACAGGTCGGCGAAGCCGATGGCCGAGGCCGGCGGCAGGACGACACCGTCGGTGATCAGCGACGACAGCAGGCTGGCCAGGCTCTCGCCCGCCGACCCGGCCCACAGGTCGGCGGGATTGGCCAGGGCTTCCAGCGCCTCGACCAGGGCCCGCGCGGCGGCGGCCGGCTGGCCAGCCTTGGGGTCGGCGACATAGGGCAGGGCGACCCGGTGGGCGGCGGCCAGGACGCGCTCGATCAGGGTCTTGGCGTCGGGATATTTCTCCAGCCGCTCCAGCAATTGCGCCGCGTCGCGTGGGGCGGGGCCGCGCAGGCCGTAGCGCTCCAGGTCGCGAGCGACATCCAGATCGCCGCGCAGCAGCGGGTGCTTGGCGACGGCCAGCAGGCGCACGGGATCCAGCGGATCCACCGCCAGGCCGGCCACATGCTGGGCCAGGATGGCGGCGGCGCTGGCGGCCAGGGGCGCGCCGGCCGAGCTGTCGGGGATCACGCCCCAGCGCACCAGCCGGGCGTTGACCCGCCGGGCCAGCTCCTGGTCGGGCGTGACCATGGCGGCGGTCAGGCCAGGGGTCTCCAGGGCCTCGCGCAGCAGCAGGGCGCAGGCGACGGCCGCCTCCTCCTCGGTGCGGGCATTGACCAGGGACAGGCCCTTCAGCCCCTCCTCGATCGGATCCAGGCCTGGGGCTTCCGCGCGAAGCCGGTCGATCTGGGCCAGCCAGTCGGCGGTGGCCTGGGCCGGACGCAGGGCCTCGTTGATCAGGCGGCGACGCCAGCGGCCCCGGCTGTCGGCCTCGGGCCACCAGGGGCGGACGTCGGCGCGGGTCGCCCCGGCCCCGTCCAGCAGGCGCTTCATCGCCCCCTGCGGATGCTGCTCGCCCTGCACGCCCTCGATCTGGTCCCAGGCGTCGTCGGCCAGGCCGTCGTCGAGGCCCGGCAGCACGACCGCGCCCTGGGGCAGGTTGGCGATCACCCGCAGTAGGCGGGCCGTGGCCGGGGCCGTGCCGGTCGAGCCGGCGGCGACCAGCACGCCCTGCGGCGGGTTGGCTTCCCACTGGTCCGAGAGCGCGTTGAGCAGCCGCACGCGCCGGTCGCTGACGTCGATCAGCCCCATCTCGTCCAGCCGCTTGGGCCAGGCGGTCAGCACGGCCTTCAGGAACCGGGCCGAGACCTGCCAGTGCTGGGCGAGATCCCCTTCGGCCAGGCCGTCCAGGCGGCCGTCGTCGGTGATCACTTCCTCGATCTGGCAGCTGTCGAGGAACTCGGCCAGGGCCTTGGCCATCTCCAGCGCCTGGCCGGCCTGGGGCTGGAACGACAGCAGGTGGCTGTTGTCGGCGACCAGCCGCGCCAGCTCGAACCGGCGGCGGCGCGAGGAGACGGCGGGCGGCAGGTCCAGGCTCAGTTCGCCCGGCTCGAATGGCGGCTCGCCCTCGTCCAGGTCGCCCAGCGGCCGGATCTGCGGCAGCAGCAGGGCCTTGCCGCCCCTTCCCAAGCTTTCAGAGGCCGCGACAAAGGCGTCTGCCAGGGCGCGGGCGCCGCGCCTCGTGGGAGTCAGGACGGTGGCGGCGGGCAGGGCCTCGGGCCCCAGCGGCGCCAGGGCGTCCAGCAGCCCGCGCGCCAGGTCCTCGACGAAGGGCCGGTGGGCGGGGATCGAGAACCATCTTGGCCCCGGGCGGTCGAAGGGGCCGACCATGGTCAGGTCGCCGTTCCGGCCAGCCGGGCCTCGGCGATGTCCCGGGCGCCGGGATCGCCGACGTGCATCCACACCCCAGCCGGGGCGACGCCGTGTACCCGACCCTTGGCGGCCAGGGCTTTCCAGATCGGGGTCAGCGAGAACGGGCCTTCGGGGCCCTCGGCCACGACCTGGGGCTTGGTGATGTGGACGCCCACATAGACCAGCGGCGCGGTCTCGCCGGACGCTTTGAAGCGCACGACCCCATCGTCGAGGAACACGTCGCCGGTGTCGTGGAAGCCCAGGGACTCGGTGGTCGAGGCCAGCATCAGGCAGACGTCCATCTTGTCCGGGTCCCAGGCGCGGGCGACGGCCTCGATGGCCGGGGCGTCCTCGATCCAGATCGAGTCGATATTGGCCACCCAGATCGGATCCTCGCCCAGCAGCGGCAGGGCGTGCTTGACGCCGCCGCCGGTCTCCAGGGCCTGGGGCCGCTCGTCGGAGATGACGATGTGGGGCAGGGGATGGACGGCGACGCGGGCGGCGAGGTGCGCCTCCAGCACGTCGGCGAAATAGTGGACATTGACCACGGCGGTCTCGACCCCAGCGGCGGCCAGACGGTCCAGCATGTGGTCGATCAGCGCCTTGCCGCCGACCTCGACCAGGGCCTTGGGCCGGTCGTCGGTCAGGGGGCGCATGCGGGTGCCCAGGCCCGCGGCCAGGACCATGGCGATCTTGGGAGCTGTGGTCATCGGCGGAACTCCGAGGGCACGTGGGCGTCGAACCAGGCTTTCAGACCGGCCATGGCCGGGTCTTGCAGGTTGCGCTCCAGATAGCGCCAGGTGCGCGGCATGTAGGCCTCGTACTGCGGCCGGCCCGCCAACGCCTGGCGGGCGAACACCCGGCCCAGGATGCGCGCGGCGTTCGAAGCGGCCAGGGCGCGGTAGTCGGCGATGAAGGCGTCGCGGTCGACCGACGGCCGGGCGGCCAGGTAGCGGTCCAGCATGGCCTGCTCCAGCGCGGGCGAGACGTCGCGGCGGGCGTCCTGCAGCAGGTGGGTCAGGTCCCAGGCCGGATGGGCGCGCAGGGCGTCCTGGAAGTCCAGCAGGCCGACGCGGGCCACGCCGTCGCGGTCGGGCAGCCACAGCAGGTTCTGGGCGTGATAGTCGCGGTGGGTGAAGACGCTGGCGCCGGCCTCGCCGCGCACCCAGACCGGAGCCCACAGGGCGTCCCACTCGGCCACGGCCGCGTCGCTGAACGGCGCCAGCCCCGAGAACTTCGGCCAGAACTCCAGGAAGGTGTCGGTGGCGATCTTCAGGGCCAGGGTGTCGTAGGTCAGCAGGGGCCAGCTGACCCCACCTTCCGCCGTCAGCACGTCGGGCGGGATCTCGCCGTGCAGGGCGACCTGGACATCGACGGCGGCTTCGTAGAGCGGCGCCTCGTCCTGGCCGTCGGCGATCAGGGTGGCGTAGAGGCCGTCGCCCAGGTCCTCCAGCACGGCCAGGCCGGCCTCGACGTCGTGAGCCAGGATGACCGGGGCCGACAGGCCGCGTTCGCGCAGGTAGGCGGCGGTGGCGACGAAGGCGGCGACCGAGCCGGCGGCCAGGCGCGCGGCGGCGTTGTAGCCCAGGGCCACGCGCTCGGCGTCGCTGGCGCCCGGCGGGCAGACCACGCTCTCCAGGGCCGGCGGCTGGTCCATGAAGATGAAGCTCTGACCGTCCTCGTGCAGACGCTCGTAGGCGCGGGTCGAGGCGTCGCCGCTGAGCAGCTCGCGGCGCGCGCCGCCGAAGCCATGGGCCGACAGGAAGGCCGCCTTGAGGGTTTCGCGATCAGAGCTCAAGGTTACGTCCTTCGAAGGTTCCGTGCGGCGTCAGGACGGCGCGGCGCGCCGATCCGTCTTCGCCCATGGGCGTGATGTCTATAGCGAGTCGGTCGACCGGCAGGCGGCCTTGCAAGCGTTGGGGCCATTCGATCAGGGCCGCGCCGTCCTCCAGCGCTTCATCGAGTCCGATCTCGTAGGCCTCGTCCGGGTCGGTCAGGCGATAGAGGTCGAAATGCGCGACCGGAAAGTCGGGGCCGTCATAGAACTGCACCAGGGTGAAGGTCGGGCTGGGCACCTCCTCGTCGGGCGAGGTCAGGGCGCGGACCAGGGCGCGGGCCAGGGTCGACTTGCCCGCGCCCAGGGGCCCGGTCAGGCAGACGGCGTCGCCGGGCCGCAGAGTCGCGGCCAGCTTTTCGCCCAGGGCTTGGGTGGCCGCTTCATTGGGCAGGGAAATCTCGATCACGGTCGCGGCCGTCCTTGAAAAGCGGGCGTTCGACCCGGTGGCGAGTCTAGACAAGCGGCCGCGTCGTTCCAAGGCGAGGACCGGCGAATTTGACGGACCGGTCGCGACGTCGGACGGTAGGGCCAAGCTCGAGGACTCGGGGAAGAAGGAATTCTCGCATGAAGCGTTTTGGCCGTTGGCTCGTCGCCATCGTCGTGGTCGCCGCCGTCGGGGCGGGGGCCTGGGCCTACTGGAACCTCGAGCTGCGCTGGCGGCCCAAGACGATCACCAAGAACCAGGCGCAGATCGCCAAGATCCTGGAGACCGCCGGCTGGGTGTCGCCGGGGCTGAAGGGTGGGAAGCTCTACATGGTCAGTTTCCGCACCTGCCCCGACTGCGTGCGTTTCAAGCACGAGGAGTATCCGGGCCTGCACAAGGCTGGGATCGACACCCGGCTGATCGAGATCGCCCGGGCCGACCGCAACGGCGTGCCCAAGTCGACGCCGGCCGAGCGGGCGACCGTGGCCGAGATGTGGGTCAACCGCAGCTGGGCGCTGTCGGAGACGTGGGACGCCACCCCCGTGGAGGCCTGGACGGCCGCCGGCATCGCCCCGGCCGACGGCGACGTCGCGCGCACCGCCGTGATCGAGGCCGGTCGCAAGACCGTCGAGGACCTGCGGCCGCTGCTCAAGGAAAACGGCGTGAACTTCGCCTATCCGCTGCTGGTCTGGTGGACCAAGGACGGGACGATGAAGGCCTGCGCCTGTGAACGGCGCGAGACGTACCGGTTCGTGCGGAAGGATCTGGGGGTCTAGCATGGCGCCCTTCCCTCCCCCTTGTGGGGAGGGTGGCCCCGAAGGGGTCGGGTGGGGTTTGATGAGCTAGTTCTTTTGGCGCCGAGGACCCCACCCACCAGCTTCGCTGGTCCCCCCTCCCCATAAAGGGGAGGGAAGAAGAGCCTTCACACCGGCCGGTTGCTGATCTCGTTCTTGCGGGCGTGGCGAGTCTTGGTTCCGGGGCGGTGGTCGAGATCGCCGTCGTGCGGCGCGGCGCCCGCGTCGAGGTCCAGGTTGTCGTCGGCGTCGTAGAGCGCCTCGGTCGCGCCTTCGGGGGCGAGGTCGGCGGGAATCGCGCGGTCTTCGGGGCGGGCCATGTCGGTCTCCTTCTGACGTGTCAGGGAAACAAACGACGTCGCCTCCAGCCACGTTTCATGGCTGGAGGCGAGTCGCCGCGACGAGGCGTAGACCTTAGAAGTCCTGCAGCGTCGGGCGGACGGCGATTTCGCTGACGTCGACATCGGCCGGTTGCTCCACCGCGTAGGCGATGGCGCGGGCGATGGCGTTGGCCGGGATGGCGATCTGGTAGAAGTCTTCCAGGCCCTTCAGCGCGTCGGGGTCCGAGCTGCCGTGGCGCAGTTCGCTGTCGACCACGCCGGGCGAGATCACGGTCACGCGGATCTTGCCGCCGACCTCGTGGCGCAGGCCTTCCGAAATGGCCGAGACGGCGAACTTGGTGCCGCTATAGACCGTGCCGCCCGGGCTGAAGACCTTGCGGCCGGCGATCGAGCTGATGTTGACGAACTGGCCCGACCCTTGGGCCTCGAACACCGGCAGGGCGGCGGCGATGCCGTACAGGACGCCCTTGATGTTGATGTCGATCATCCGGTCCCACTCGTCGACCTTGGTCGCCGACATGGGAGCGATGGCCATCAGGCCGGCGTTGTTGACCAGCACGTCGACCCGGCCGAAGGCCTTGACGGCGGCGGCGATCATCGCGTCGGCGTCGGCCTTGACGGTGACGTCGGTCTGGACGGCGATGGCCTGGCCGCCGGCGGCGACGATCTCGGCCACCAGGGCTTCCAGGCGGTCGATGCGGCGGGCGGCCAGCACCAGGCGGGCGCCCTTGGCGGCGAGGTGGCGGGCGGTCGCTTCGCCCAGGCCGCTGCTGGCCCCGGTGACGACGACGACCTTGCCGGTGATGTTGGATTCGAGGTTGGCGGACATGCGATTTCTCCTGGGTTTCGGGTGGGCGTCGCTGTCGGCGTCCCCGTGAGCTGGAAGATGGCGGCTCGACCTCGTCTCGATAATCCTTGATAGTTCTAACGAGCTTTCAAATAGGATTTGATAATGCAGCGAGACCTGCTGGACGGCGTCGTCGCCTTCACCACCGTCGCGCGGCGGCGCAGCTTCACCGCGGCGGCGGTCGACCTGGGCGTGACGCCGGCGGCCGTCAGCCATGCGGTCAAGCAGCTTGAAGCCCGTATCGGGGTGGTCCTGTTCGCGCGCACCACGCGAGAAGTCGGTCTGACCGAGGCGGGACGACGGTTCCTGGACGGGGCGCGGCCGGCGGTCGAGGCCATGGAGGCGGCGACGGCGGCGGCCCGGTCGCTGGGCGACGGCCCGGCCGGCCGGGTCCGCCTGACGGTGTCGCAGCTGGCGTTCAACATGGTGCTGGCCCCGGCGGTCGCCGACTTCTCCCGCGCCTTTCCCGACGTGCGCCTGGAGATCGCGGTCGACGACACCTCGATCAGCATCATCGACGAGGGCTTCGACGTGGGCCTGCGGCTGGGCGAGACGATCGCGCCGGACATGGTGGCCGCGCGGGTGTCGCCCGCCTTCCAGTTCTGCGTGGTCGGCGCTCCGTCGCTGCTGGAACGCATGGGACGGCCCGCGCACCCCCGCGACCTGAAGGGCGTTCCCTGCCTCAACATCTTCCAGCTGACCCGGGGCACCGACTATCGCTGGGAGTTCGCGGAGGAGGGCGGTCGTGAGTTCGAGGTGACGGTCGAGGGGCCGTTCAGCGTCAACGACTTCAACTTCATGGTTCAAATGGCGATCGACGGGCTGGGCCTGGCCTACGCGCCCGAACCCCTGGTGGCCGAACCCGTGGCGGCCGGGCGGCTGGAGCGGGTGCTGGACGAGCACCTGGCCGGTTCGACGGCCTGGCATCTCTACTATCCCAGCCGCCTGGGCGCCTCGGCCCCGCTGCGGGCGTTCGTCGAGTTCATGCGCGGCCGGCTGCGAACGATCGAGCGCGGTTGAGGCTTTCCCCGCCGCCCCTTTCCTTAAGGCCTTCGCCGCGCTAACCGGATCGCCGATGCCTACATCCGTCCGCACCGCCTACCGAGAGCGCCTGGCCCAGGGCGAGATCAAGCCCGACGTCGCCCAGGCCGCCGCCGTCGACGCCCTGTCGCGCCTGGAGGCCGATCTCGACAACGCCGGCGAGCCCGGCTTCTCGCTGTTCGGCCGCAAGCCCAAGGGCCAGAAGGGCGTCTATCTGTGGGGGCCGGTCGGGCGCGGCAAGTCCATGCTGATGGACCTGTTCTTCGACAGCGCTCCGGTCGCCAAGAAGCGCCGCGTGCACTTCCACGTGTTCATGGCGGAGGTGCACGAGCACATCAACGCCTGGCGCAAGGGCGACACGGCCGAGCGCAAGGCGCGTTTCGGCCAGCACAAGGGCGACGATCCCATCGCCCCGACCGCCGACCTGATCGCCGCCGACGCCCGCCTGCTGTGCTTCGACGAGCTGCAGGTCACCGACATCGCCGACGCCATGATCCTGGGCCGGCTGTTTGAGGCGCTGTTCGCCCAGGGCGTCACCCTGGTGGCCACCTCCAACCGCCCGCCCGACGACCTCTACAAGGACGGCCTCAACCGCCAGCTCTTCACGCCGTTCATCGCCATGCTGAAGGAGAAGCTGGAGGTGGTGGCCGTGCGCGGGCCGGTCGACTTCCGCCTGGACCGCCTGCGCGCCGCCCGCACCTGGCTGGCGCCGGACGATAAGGCCAACGCCGCCGAGTTCGATCGCCTGTGGGCCGACATGCTGGACGGGGCCGAGGAGACCGGCGCCACCCTGGAAGTCCTGGGTCGCAAGATGCGCTTCCCGCGCGCCGCCGGCGGCCTGCTGCGCGCCTCGTTCGCCAGCCTTTGCCAGCAAGCCCTGGGGCCGCAGGACTATCTGGCGATCGCCGAGCGTTTCCACACCCTGTTCCTCGAGGACGTGCCGCTGCTGACGCCCGAGCGGCGCGACGCGGCCAAGCGGTTCAACACCCTGATCGACGCTCTCTACGAAGCCGACGTCAAGCTGGTGGCCCTGGCGACCGGCGAGCCCGAGGCGCTGTACCCGGCCGGTGACGGCTCGTTCGAGTTCGAGCGCACGGTGTCGCGCCTGCAGGAAATGCGCTCGGCCGACTATGTGGCGCGGGTGCGGGATTAGGAGAGCCAGATGAGCGTCAAAGACCGCGTTCGCGTCCACGAGACCCGGCTGCTCTCCGACAACTGGTACGTGCTGAAGACCACCACCTTCGACTGGAAGCGTCGCGACGGGACGTGGCAGACCCAGTCCCGCGAGCACTATGATCGCGGCAACGGGGCGGTGCTGCTGCCCTACAATGTGGCCAACCGCACCGTGCTGCTGGTCAAGCAGTTCCGCTATCCGGCCTTCGTCAACGGCCATGACGACCTGCTGATCGAGGCGGCCGCCGGCCTGCTGGACGACGCCGAGCCGGAAACGCGCATCCGGGCCGAGGTCGAGGAGGAGCTGGGCTATCGCCTGGGCGCGGTGAGCAAGGTGTTCGAAGCCTTCATGAGCCCCGGCTCGGTGACCGAGATCCTGCACTTCTTCGTCGCCGAGTACGACGCGGCCATGCGGATCGGCGACGGCGGCGGCCATCCCGACGAGGGCGAGGACATCGAGGTGCTGGAGCTGGGCGTCGACGAGGCCCTGGCCATGATCGCCGACGGCCGCATTCGCGACGCCAAGACCATCATGCTGCTGCAGCACGCGGCGCTGACGGTGTTTCGGGGGTAGGGGCTGCTTTTTGAACCCTCTCTCAAAGAGAGAGGGATTCCTTGTCCGACTCCTCCGCCGGCGCCCTTGTCCCCGTCCAGCGTTCGATCGCGCCCAGCAGCTCCACCGGCGAGATCGGCTTGCCGATGTGGCCGTTCATGCCGGCCTTGGCGCTGGCCTCCACATGCTCGGGCAGGACGTCGGCGCTCAGGGCGATGATCGGGGTGTCGCGGTTGGCGCCGTCCTGGGCGCGGACGGCGCGGGCGGCGGCGAAGCCGTCGACCTCGGGCATCTGCAGGTCCATCAGGATCAGGTCGAACCGCTCGCAGCCGGTCAGGCGCAGGGCCTCCGACGCGCTGGCGGCTTCCGACACCTCGTGGCCGACGGCGTGCAGCATGGCGCGCACCAGTTCGCGGTTCACGGCCACGTCGTCGACGACCAGGACTTGGGCGCGAACGATCGGTCCGGCGCGCTCGGCGCTGGCGCCCGCCGGGGCCGGCGCGGCTTCCTCGGCGCGGACGTCGAAGGCGAAGATCGAACCGCCGTTCGGCGCCGGCTCCATGGTGATCGCGCCGCCCATCAGCTCGACCAGGCCCTTGCAGATCGATAGGCCCAGGCCCGTGCCGCCGTAGCGGCGGCTGTTGGAGCCGTCGACCTGGAAGAAGCGCTGGAAGAGGCCGTCGCGCTTGTCGTCGGGCACGCCGCAGCCGGTGTCGCGCACCGAGACGCGCAGCGCGCCGTCGGCATGGCGCACGGCCACCCGCACCTCGCCGACCTCGGTGAACTTGATGGCGTTGCTGACCAGGTTGACGATCACCTGGCGCAGACGGTTGGCGTCGGCCTCGAGGGCGGCGGGAACGCCGGGGTCCAGATCGAGCGACAGCGCCAGGCCCTTGGCTTGGGCCTGGTCGGCGAACAGCGCGATCACGTCGTCCAGGAACGGCGCCACCACGAAGGGCTGGGGCGCCAGGGCCACGTGGCCGGACTCCAGCTTGGAGAATTCCAGGATGTCGTTGACCACGGTCAGCAGGGTCATGCCGGCGGTCTGAACCCGCCGCACATAGAGGCCGGCGTCGGGCGGCAGGTTCTCCAGCTCGCCCAGCAGGCTGGAGAAGCCGTTGATCGCGGTCAGGGGCGTGCGGATCTCGTGGCTCATATTGGCCAGGAATTCGGCCTTGGCGTCGGCGGCGGCCTCGGCGCGCAGCTTAGCGTCCATCAGGGCGGCTTCGCGGGCCCGGGACTCGGTCACGTCCATCAGGGCGCCGAACAGGGTGGCGACCCGGCCGTCGGCGTCGGGCTCGACCGCCACGTGGCTGACGATGTCGCGCACCGTGCCGTCGGCCCGGGTCAGGCGCGTCTCGAACTCGAACGGTTCGCCCGTCGTGGCCGCCTTCTCCAGTTCGGCCTGCCAGCGGGGACGGTCGGCGGCGGGGAAGTGGGCGAGCTGAGCCTCCCGGTCGAGCACGCCCACCGACGGGTCCAGGCCGTAGATCCGAAACACACCTTCGGACCAGGTGGTCTCGCTATTGGTCGCGTCGATGCGCCAGTGACCGACCCCGGCCATGTTCTCGGCCATCAGGGCGATGCGATGGGCTTCGCGGATGGTGCGGGCGTCGGCCTCGGCGCGGTCCTGAGCCTCGGCCACCTCGCGGCGGGCGCGCGTCAGGTCGATCTGCAGCGAGCGGAAGACCCGGAAGACCAGGTAGGTGGTGGCCAGCACCGTGGCGATCCGCCAGGGCTCGTCCCGCTGGATCAGCCGGGCGCTGGCCCCCAGCTGCACCACGACCATCGAGATCAGCATCGGCGTCAGGTTGGTCAGCAGGCGCTTGGGGCGGGCGTAGTCGCGCACCAGGATCTCGAACATGACCACGCCGTACAGGGTGACCCCGAAGGTCTGGGCGGCGCCGACCTGGAAGAAGGTCAGGTAGAAGCCGGCCAGGGCGTAGCCGGCGCTCTGCAGCCAGGCGAACAGGTCGGTCGCCGCGTCGGTGGTGCGGGCCTCGGCGATGGCCAGGGCGGCCATGGCCGCCATCCAGAAATAGGGCGAGGGATCGGTGGAATAGGGCAGGGTGGCGCAGAAGACGACGGTCGAGAACACCAGCCGCGCGCCCATCCCGCCGGTGTCGCGGCCCGAGACCCGCAGCACGTCGCCGATCGCGGCCAGTCTGCGCCGCCAGCCGGCCGGCGCCGTCGCGTCCGTCAAAATCTCCGCGGCCATTGAACGCACCCCGACTCAATCAACCGCTCATTTACCAATCAGGATTGAACGAAGGTTGAACGCGATCGGCGAACGTCGATCGACCGGGGTCGGATCCGCCCGAGCGCTCGGGGCGGCATCACGGAAGCTTCGCTTCGGCCTTCCATCGCGCCTGCGCTCGGTGCGCTGAGAACGTTTCTCAACAAGGGCGCCTGCGTTGACACCCCCAACGTCGCGCTTAAAAGCATCCCGCAACGCACAAAGCCAAGGGGTTGGACACAACCATGACCGAGACCAGCGGGGGCCTCCCCGAGCGCCCTCTGTCGCCGCACCTGCAAGTCTGGCGCTGGCACATCACCATGGCCTGCTCGATCTTGCACCGCGCCACGGTCTTCGCGCTCTATGTCGGCGTCCTGCTGCTGGCCGGCTGGGCCGTGGCCCTGGCCTCCGGTCCCGACGCCTACGCCAGCTACACCGGCCTGCTGGGCTCGTTCCTGGGCAAGCTGGTGCTGTTCGGCCTGACCGTCGCGGTCCTCTACAACATCGCCTACACCGTCCGTCAGACCTTCTGGGACGCGGGCAAGGGCTTCACGCCCAAGGTGGCGGACATGACCGGCGCCGGCGCGATCGCCTTCGCGGTGGTCGGCGCGATCGTCGTCTGGGTCATCGCCGCCCAAACCGGAGCGCTCTGATCATGGCTGGTCCTTCTTCCTCCACGCGCTTCCGCACGCCGATGTCCCGGGCCCGCGGGCTGGGCGCGTCGCACCACGGCGTCGGCCACTTCGTCACCGAGCGCGTCTCGGGCATCGCCCTGATCCCGCTGGCCCTGTGGGGCCTGTTCGCCGGCCTGCGCCTGGCGAGCCTGGACTTCGGCGGCGCGGCCGCCTGGGTGGCCATCCCGCACAACACCGTCCTGCTCAGCCTGCTGATCGTCGTGGCCCTGATCCACCTGAAGGGCGCGGTGCAGGTTGTGATCGAAGACTACATCCCGGACTTCACGACCAAGACCGTGCTGGTCCTCGCCAATCTGTTCGTTTGCGTCCTCGGCGGCGCTCTTGGGGTCGTGGCGATCCTCAAGGTCGCCTTCACCGGAGCCCTCTGATGTCGGCCTACAAGTTCATTGACCACAAGTTCGACGTCGTCGTCGTCGGCGCCGGCGGTTCGGGCCTCCGCGCGGCCCTGGGCGCCGCCCAGGCCGGCCTGAAGACCGCCTGCGTCACCAAGGTGTTCCCGACCCGCAGCCACACGGTCGCCGCCCAGGGCGGGATCTCGGCGTCGCTCGGCAACATGAGCAAGGACGACTGGCGCTGGCACATGTACGACACCGTCAAGGGGTCGGACTGGCTGGGCGACCAGGACGCCATCGAATACCTGACCCGCAACGCGCCGGCGGCGGTTCTGGAGCTGGAACACTGGGGCGTGCCGTTCTCGCGCACCGTGGACGGCAAGATCTATCAGCGCGCCTTCGGCGGCATGACCAAGGAATACGGCAACGGCCCGATCCAGCGCACCTGCGCGGCGGCCGACCGCACCGGTCACGCCATGCTGCACACGATGTACGGCCAGTCGCTGGCCCACGACACCGAGTTCTTCATCGAGTACTTCGCGCTGGACCTGATCATGGACGACGGCGTCTGCCGCGGCGTGACGGCGTGGAAGCTGGATGACGGCACCCTGCACCGGTTCCAGGCCCAGATGGTCATCCTGGCCACCGGCGGCTACGGCCGCGCCTACTTCTCGGCCACCAGCGCCCACACCTGCACCGGCGACGGCGGCGGCATGGCCCTGCGCGCCGGCCTGCCGCTGCAGGACATGGAATTCGTCCAGTTCCACCCCACCGGCATCTACGGCGCCGGCTGCCTGATCACCGAGGGCGCGCGCGGCGAGGGCGGCTACCTGACCAACTCGGAAGGCGAGCGCTTCATGGAGCGCTACGCCCCGTCCGTGAAGGACCTGGCCCCGCGCGACATGGTCAGCCGGGCCATGACCATCGAGATCCGCGAAGGCCGGGGCGTGGGTCCCAACAAGGACCACATCTTCCTGCACCTGGACCACCTGGATCCGAAGATCCTGCACGAGCGCCTGCCCGGCATCTCCGAGACCGCCAAGGTGTTCGCCGGCGTCGACGTGACCAAGGCCCCGATCCCGGTCCTGCCGACCGTCCACTACAACATGGGCGGCATCCCGACGAACTATCACGGCGAAGTCGTCACCAAGTCGGGCGACAATCCCGACCAGGTGATCCCGGGCCTGATGGCCGTGGGCGAGGCCGCCTGCGTCTCGGTGCACGGCGCCAACCGCCTGGGCTCCAACAGCCTGACCGACCTGGTGGTGTTCGGCCGCGCCGCCGCCCTGCGCTGCGCCGAGATCCTCAAGCCCGGCGCCACCCAGGTCGAGCTGACCGACGCCATGACCGATCCGCACATCGCGCGCTTCGATCGCCTGCGCAACGCCAACGGCAGCCAGCCGACCGCCGCCCTGCGCCTGGAAATGCAGAAGGCCATGCAGGAAGACGCCGCCGTGTTCCGCACCGGCGAAAGCCTGGAAAGCGGCGTCAAGCGCCTGGACGTCGTCTGGGGCAAGAAGGGCGACATCAAGGTCTCCGACCGCGGTCTGGTGTGGAACACCGACCTGATGGAGACCCTGGAGTTCGACAACCTGATCGGTCAGGCGGTCGTCACCGTGGCCGGCGGCGTGAACCGCACCGAGAGCCGCGGCGCCCACGCCCGCGAGGACTTCTCCGACCGCAACGACGCCGAATGGATGAAGCACACCCTGACCTGGCTCGACGTCAACACCGGCAAGGTGACGATCGATTACCGCCCGGTGCATAGCTACACCATGTCGAAAGACATCGATTATATCCCGCCCAAGGCGCGGGTTTATTGAGGGTACGCTGATGGTTCAACTCACCCTCCCCAAGAACTCCACCGTTCAGAACGGCAAGACCTGGCCCGCTCCGGCCGGCGCCAAGAACACGCGCGCGTTCAAGATCTATCGCTACGATCCGGAAGACGGCCGCAATCCGCGCTGGGACACCTACGAGGTGGATCTGGACGCCTGCGGCCCGATGGTCCTGGACGCCCTGCTGTACATCAAGAACAGCATCGACCCGACGCTGGCCTTCCGCCGCTCGTGCCGTGAAGGCGTCTGCGGTTCGTGCGCGATGAACATCGGCGGCCGCAACACCCTGGCCTGCACGCATGGCCACGCCGACACGCCCGGCAAGGCCGTGCAGGTCAGCCCGCTGCCGAGCCAGCCGGTGGTCAAGGACCTGATCCCGGACCTGACGCTGTTCTACGCCCAGTACGCCTCGATCGAGCCGTGGCTGCACACCGTGACGCCCGAGCCGCAGACCGAGTGGAAGCAGTCGCCGGAAGACCGCTCCAAGCTGGACGGCCTTTACGAGTGCATCCTCTGCGCCTGCTGTTCGACCTCGTGCCCCAGCTACTGGTGGAACGGCGACAAGTATCTGGGCCCGGCGACCCTGCTGCACGCCTACCGCTGGCTGATCGACAGCCGCGACGAAGCCACGGGCGACCGCCTCGACAACCTCGAGGACCCGTTCAAGCTCTATCGCTGCCACACGATCATGAACTGCGCCCAGGTCTGCCCCAAGGGTCTGAACCCGGCCAAGGCGATCGCCGAGATCAAGAAGATGCTGGTCGAGCGGGTGGTCTAAGACCTGCCGGTTTCCAGCCGCAGGGGCGCTGGTTCGCCTGTCGTGCGCCTGGGAGCAAAAAGACTCGGGACGTGGCGGCTTCCGCCACGTCTTGACCGCCAGCGATCGGCGCCGAGCTTCCAGACGCGTGTCCGGCGCGTTTCGTTTGACCCGGCGATCTGGAATCCCGATGGAGAAACCGGCAGGCGCTTTCGGTGCTTGCAAAAAGGTGACGCCACCGTCATTTTTTGACCAAAGGGAGAGCGCGTCTTGAACGCACCGGTGTCTGCGGATCTGAACGCGCGCGTCGTCATCGTCGGGGCCGGCCATGCCGGCGGCTCGGCGGCCGCCTTCCTTCGTCAATACGGCCATACCGGCAAGATCGTCCTGATCGGCGATGAGCCCCTGCTGCCCTATCAGCGCCCGCCGCTCAGCAAGGCCTGGCTGAAGGGCGAGGCCGACGCCGACAGCCTGCAGCTCAAGCCCTCCAGCTGGTACGAAGAGGCCGGAGTGTTCCTGCGTCTGGGCGGGGTGGTCGTCTCGATCAATCGCGGCGCCAAGACCGTCACCCTCGCCTCGGGCGAGGACATTCCCTACGACCACCTGATCCTGGCCACCGGCGCCCGGGCTCGCGCCCTGCCGATCCCCGGCGCGGATCTGGCCGGCGTGCTGGCCCTGCGCACGGCGGCCGACGCCGAGGCCCTGAAGGGCGCCCTGGGCCCCGGCAAGCGCCTGGCGGTGGTCGGCGGCGGCTATGTTGGGCTGGAGGCCGCGGCCTCGACGATCGCCCTGGGCGGCCACGCCACGATCATCGAGCGCGAGAGCCGGGTGCTGGCCCGGGTGGCCTGCGAGACGCTGTCGACCTTCTTCCAGGACTATCACGGCGCGCGCGGGGTGACCTTCGTGCTCAACGCCGGCGTGGAAGGTTTCGAGGGCGCCGATGGCCACGTGACCGGCGTGCGCCTGGCCGACGGCTCGGTGATCGCCTGCGACGCGGCCCTGGTCGGGGTCGGCGCCCATCCCAATGTCGAGCTGGCCCAGGACGCGGGGCTGGAGATCGCCGGCGGCATCGTCGTCGACATCGAGGCCCGCACGGCCGATCCGTTCGTGTTCGCCATCGGCGACGTCACCCACCGGCCGCTGCCGATCTATGAGCGCCAGTTCCGGCTGGAGAGCGTGCCCAACGCCCTGGAACAGGCCAAGCAGGCCGCCGCCGCCATCACCGGCCGGGCGATGCCGCCGCACGAGATCCCGTGGTTCTGGTCCGATCAGTACGACCTGAAACTGCAGATCGCCGGCCTGCCATTCGACGCCGACACCCAGGTGGTGCGCGGCGACGTGGCCGCCGCCAAGTTCGCCGTCTTCCACCTGAAGGGCGACCTGGTCCAGGCCGTCGAGGCGGTCAACGCGCCGCCCGAATTCATGGCCGGCAAGCAACTGATCGCCAAGCGTACGCCCGTCAGCCTTGAAAAACTGGCGAACCCGGCGATTTCCATGAAAGAAGTAGCGGCGTAAAACGCCTGTTCGAGAGCATCCAGGGGACCCATGGCCAAGATCACCTATATCGAGCACGACGGCACGGACCATGTCATCGACGTCAAGCCGGGCCTGACAGTCATGGAAGGCGCGGTGAAGAACAACGTGCCGGGCATCGACGCCGACTGCGGCGGCGCCTGCGCCTGCGCCACCTGCCACGTCTATGTCGACGACGCCTGGCTTCCCAAGACCGGCGACAAGTCGGCCATGGAGGAGTCGATGCTGGACTTCGCCGAGAACGTCGAACCGAACTCGCGCCTGTCGTGCCAGATCAAGGTCAGCGACGCGCTGGACGGGCTGGTGGTGCGGCTTCCGGAAAGCCAGCACTAGGTTCCAAAAGCCTCCCCCTGTGGGGGAGGCGATCGCGAAGCGATCGGTGGGGGGAGTTTCAGGGGCGTCGATCCTGCGTGCGGTCGAGGTCGTATTCCTCCCCCCTCCGTCGGCTTCGCCGACACCTCCCCCACAGGGGGAGGCTTTATCTAAAACCCAAACTCCGGCTGCGCCGCGCCTGGCTGCTGCGTTTCGGGCAAGTGGCACGTGAACGTCGAGCCGGCCCCCGGCTCGCTCTCAAGCGCCACCCAGCCGCCATGCAGCTCGACCAGCGCCTTGACCAGGGCCAGGCCCAGGCCCGGGCCGCCGCGGTCGCGACCCACGAAGCGGTCGAAGATGTGGGCCTGGACGTGGAACGGCACGCCTCGGCCGGTGTCCGACACGTCCAGCCGCACCTCGCCCAGCGCCCGCCGCGCCGACAGGGTGACCACTCCGTCCGGCGGGGTCTGGCGCAGGGCGTTCTCGATCAGGTGGTCCAGGATCTGCGACAGGCGCTTGTGGTCGCCTCGGATCAGGCCGACCTCCGGGTCGCACTCGACCGACAAGGTGACGCCGCCCAGCTGGGCCAGTTTCAGCGACCGCTCCTGGGCGTCGCTCATCAGGCTCGCCACCCGCACGTCCTCGATCTCCAGGGCCATCTCGCCGGCGTCGATCTGGGCCATGTCCAGCACGTCGTCGATCGAGCGGGCCAGTTGGGTCGCTGCCGAGCGGACCGACGCCACGTGGCCGCGGCTGCGCTCGGTCAGGCCGTCGGCCCGCTCCAGCAGCTCCGAATAGCCGATGATCGTCGTCAGCGGGGTGCGCAGCTCGTAGGAGACGTTGCCGACAAAGTCGCGCTTCAGTCGCTCGGCCTCGGCCAGGGCCTGGGAACGATCGGCCAGGGCGCTTTCCAGGGACCGGGTGTCGGTGACGTCGGCGAAGGCGATCAGGGTCGCGCCGTCGGGCAGGGGCCGGCTCTGGTAGACGATGATGCGATTGTCCGAGGTGCGGGTCTCGCCCGAGGTCGGGGCGCGCATCTGCGGGTCGGGATCGGCCACTCGGCCCTTCAGTTCGCGCCAGAAGCTGAGGTCATGCAGGCGCGGCACGCACAGCTCGACCACGCCCTCGAAGTCGACCGCCGCCTCCAGGGCCTGGGCCGAGACGTTCCAGAAGGTCTCGAAGGCCTCGTTGTGCAGCCGCAGCCGGCCGTCCGATCCGAACACGGCGACGGCGTCGTTCAGCTTGTCCAGCGTGGCCTGCTGCACCTGGATCAGGGCGTTGTACTGGGCCTTCAGCCGCAGCTCGCCGGTGATGTCGGAATAGAGCAGCAGCATGCCGCCCAGCGGGTGGGGCTGGCGCACGACGCGCAGGGTGCGGCCGTCGGGCAAGTCCCACATCTCGTCGGCCTGGGGCCCCAGGTCCTCGTAGCGCGCCAGTTCGGCGGCCTTCCACTTGGCGTAGTCGACCGTCTCGGGCAGGCGGCGGCGCTGGCGCAGGCGGTCCAGCACCTCGCCGTGGGTCGGGCGCTCGGCCAGCCAGGCCGGCTCCAGGCCCCACAGCTCGGCGAAGGCGGTGTTGTGGAAGGCCAGGCGGCGGCTCTGGCTGAAGATCGCCACGGCGTCGGCGATGTGGTTCAGCGTCTCGTCATGGGCCTCGACGTGCTTCTTCAGCGCGTCGCGCATGTCCTCGACCTCGGTGACGTCGCTGCTGAACACCCCGACCCCGCCGCCGTCCAGCGGCTGGGCCGAGAAGCGCAACGCGCGGCGGCGGCCGTCCAGCGGCACCCAGCGGACCAGCTCGCGCAGCTCGCCGGCCTTGGCGGCCTCGACGGCCAGGGCGTCGGCGGCCCGGTCGATCGACTTGTTGTCGCGCGCCGCGTCCGAGGCGGTCTCCACCCCGACCACGCGCAGATAGGCCGCGTTGCCCCAGACCGGCGCGCCGTCGGCGCCCGAGATCCAGGCCGGCTCGACCAGGCCGTCCATGAAGGCGGCGAAGCGGCCGGCGTCGGGCAGGCCGGTCTCGTTGACGGCGGCGGCGGCCAGGCGCAGCCAGGCCCGGGTTCCGGCCGCCCGGCCCTCGACCAGCACCCCGCCGCGCGGGCTCCGCGCCTCGAAGGCGCAGACCTCGCCCTGCTCGAACAGGGCCTTCAGCTTGTGGGCGTGGGAGGGATCGGCGTCGGTCAGGGCCACGACCACCGAGTGGGCGTCGGCGGCGACATCCAGGATCTTGGCGCATTCGGCCAGGGCGTCTTCGCCCGACACCAGGTCGACGCCGCCGTCGTGGATCACGACCACGGCGCTCTCGAAGGCCTCGGCCGCGCCCTGGCTGTCCATCAGCCGGGTCTCCAGGCGGGCGGCGCGGGCCTTCAGCCAGGCCAGGTGGTCCTCGAACCGCCGTCGCTGGGACATCGCCCACAGGGTGGCGCAGAGGGCGAGGCAGACCGCGCCGGCCGTGGCGGCCAGGATCAAGTCGGACGAAGTCATCAGGCTTGTCGTCGGCCCCCGGCTGCGGACGTGGTTAGCGAATCAGATTCACAGATTAGGCCGCGCGTGACCAGAGCGCGATGAGCGCCGCTGTCACAGAGCTTCGCGCGGCCTTTCACGCTGGGGCGCCCCGGCCTATGTACCGATCATGACCTGGACCGACCAACTTGCTTCAGCCGGGGCCCCGTCGCTCGACGACTTCGCCGCCCTGGCGCGAAAGGCGTTCGACGACCTGCCCGCCGATTTCCGCCGCCAGACCGGCGACGTGGTGTTCCGCATCGACGATTTCGCTTCCGAGGAGGTGCTGGACGAGCTGGGCATCGAGGATCCGTTCGAGCTGACCGGCCTCTACCAGGGCGTCGATCTGGCCCGCCGCACGCTCTTCGACCCCACGCCGCAGCCGTCGATGGTGTTTCTCTACCGCCGGCCGATCCTCGACGAATGGTGCGAGCGCGGCGACGTCACCTTGGGCGACCTGATCGCCCACGTGCTGGTCCACGAGATCGGCCACCATTTCGGCCTGTCGGACGACGACATCCACCGCATCGAGGACGACGCATGAGCTCCGCCGACACCCTGTTCGACGCTGATGCGTGGCGCGGCCGCATGGACGAGCGCTGGTTCGAGAGCGGCGCGGCCATCGCCGAGGCCGGCGCCGTCGACCTGGTGGCCATCGAGGATGACGCCGTCACTGGCCATGTGACGGGCAGCGCCGGCGACCTTTATGTGGTCACCCTGCGCGCGCCCGACGGCGAGGGCGCCTGCACCTGCCCCGGCTTCGACAAGTTCGGCGCCTGCAAGCACCAGGCGGCCGTCGTGGTGGCCGCCAACCTGCTGGACGGCACGGGGCGAGGCTATGTGCGCGAACGCCTGGCGCGGCTGCGCGACGGCCTGGCGCTGGAGAGCAAGGAGGCCCTGATCGAGCGGATCGTCGAGCTGGCCAAGCGCGATCCGAAGGTGCTGGCGGGGTTGGAAGGGTAGACTCTCGCGAACCTGACGCGGTCGTCATTTTTAATTTGACCCCGCCGGCTCTTTGAGTTGACAGTGTTTAGATAGGCCAGAGACCCGCGTTAGACGGGGCCTGTCCAGCCCCTTTAGGCGAGGAGCCCTCCATGACGGACAAGAACATCACCAAGGACGCCATGTACGACGCGGTGGCGCCGGACGACTTCGAGTCGATGCTCGAACTGGACCGCTACAACAGCCGCTCGACCGCCTTCGACAAGATCATCTCGGCCACCCACGACCACTTCTGGGACCCGCTGGACAAGGCCTATATCGACTTCGACGAACCGTTCGACATGGAGAACCAGGCCCTGGTTCCCGAGGAACTGGTGATCGCTCTGTCGACCGACTACGTCTCCAATCACCTCAGCGATCCCAAGCAGCGCATCCGCTTCATCAACCAGTCGGTGCTGCGCAGCTTCTCCTCGATCCTGCACGGCGAGCAGGGGGCGCTGAACCTGTCGGCCTCGCTGTGCCACGTGCTCAAGGACCAGGGCGCCCAGGAATACGCCGCCAACCAGACCCGCGAGGAGGCCCGCCACGTCACGGCCTTCGCCAAGTACATCCGCGCCCGCTGGGGCAAGCCGGTCGAATGCGGCCCGGCCCTGAAGACCCTGCTGGTCGAGATCATCGGCGCGCCCGAGGTCTACAAGAAGATCATCGGCATGCAGATGCTGGTCGAGGGCCTGGCCATGGGCGCCTTCGCCACCTTCTACAACCAGATCAACGACCCGGTCGGCAAGAAGATGCTGCAGCTGGTGATGACCGACGAGGCCTTCCACCACAAGTTCGGGAAGATCTGGGCCGACCGCACGGTGCCCAAGCTGAGCCCCGAGGAGCACGCGATCATCGAGGACTGGGCGGCGCACTGCTTCCAGACCCTGCTGTTCAACCTGGTCTCGCCGCACCAGCAGCTGGACCTCTATCGCGAGTTCGGCCTGGACCCGGACAAGGTGGTCGAGGAGTACGGGAAGATCATGACCGACGACCTGCGTCGGGAGAACATGAAGGAGCAGACCAACATCTTCCGGGTGCTGGTCAAGACGCTGCTGAACGCCGGCATCATCACCGACCGCACCAAGGCCTTCTACGCCATGTACGTCGACCTGGACGAACTGCGCGGCGAGGGCGAGCGGATGGTCGGCGACGACATCGCCGAGGAGGGCATCCGCCACCTGCAGGCCATCAACTTCAAGGACCGCGCCCAGCCGGTGACCATCGCCGCCGAATAGGCCCGTTCGCATGACCACGAGCGCCCCGCCGGAATCCTGAAAAGGAACTTCGGCGGGGCGCTTTGCGTTTCTGGCGCCTTGTGGGGCAGAGTGACCGTCATGCGCAGCCTACCGATCCTGATCGCCGCCAGCCTGCTCGTGACGCCGATGCTCGGCGCCGCCGAGGCCTTCGCGGCCGCCAAGCCGCCATCCAAGCCGATCGCCGCCAGCTTCTATACCGGCAAGTGGTACGAGATCGCCCGCACGCCCAACGCCGGCCAGCGCGACTGCGAGGCCCCGACCACCGAATTCACCGGCAAGGGCGCCGACGGCTTCGCGGTGCATCAGGTCTGCCGCAAGGGCTCGGCCGGCGGCGCGGCCAAGGCCTTCGACACCACCGGCAAGATCATCGGCGGCTCCCAGAACACCCGCTTCACGATGAGCTTCCTGGGCGGGTTGAAGAAGCAGGAATACTGGGTGCTGGACTGCGCCGACGACCACTCCTGGGCGATCATGGCCACGCCGGGCGGCAACTATGTCTGGCTGCTGTCGCGCAAGGCGGTAATGGACCCCGCCGCCAAGGCCCAGGCCCTGGAGCGTGTGAAGGCCCTGGGCTACGCCAAGCTCGAATACCCTCAGCAGCCGCCGGCCTGATGCTGCTCCGCCGCGCTCCAGGCTTCGTCGCCGCCTTGCTGTTGACCACGGTCGCCGTCGCCGCGTGTGTCGCCGGGCCGAGCGGCAATCACAGCCC
Source organism: Caulobacter soli (assembly GCF_011045195.1). Lineage (GTDB taxonomy): Bacteria > Pseudomonadota > Alphaproteobacteria > Caulobacterales > Caulobacteraceae > Caulobacter > Caulobacter soli. The sequence continues at coordinate 144,548 of NZ_CP049199.1, forward strand.
GCCCCAGCCGGCCAAGGCGGTCGACCTGGATCGCTACGCCGGCCTCTGGTACGAGGCGGCGCGCTACGACATGCGGTTCGAGAAGGGCTGCGACGGCGTCACCGCCGACTATTCCAAGCGGCCCGACGGCCTGATCCGCGTGGTCAACACCTGCCATCAGGGCGGGCCGACGGGACCGGTCAAGGTCAGCGAAGGCAGGGCCAAGGTCGCCGACGCCGTCACCAAGGCAAAACTGAAGGTCTCGTTCTTCGGCCCGTTCTTCGTCGGCGACTACTGGGTGCTGGACCACGCCGACGACTACAGCTGGTCGATCGTCGGCGAGGGCTCGGGCCGTTACTTGTGGCTCCTGACCCGCAAGCCGCCGACCCCGGATCAGCTGAAGGCGTTGACCGACCGGGCCAGGGCCATGGGCTACGACACCGCGATGCTGCGGGTGACCAAGCACGCGGCGCGCTAGCTCGATTTGAACGCCGTCTTCGCCTAGGTTTCCGCTGGATCAAGGAGCAAGGCGGATGCGCATCATCAGCTTTCCAGCGGCGGCCAAGAATTTCGACGAGGTCGTGGATCGTGTCATCGCAGATCGCGATCCAGCCTTGGTCACGCGAGGGGAACAGGAAGCCATCGTGGTGATCGCAGCTTCGGATTGGAAAATCATCCAACGACGCCTTGGATCGACGCCAGACGAATCCGCCCCTTGATCCCCGAACAAAGCTGGAACAAAGTTCCGGCATGGACGTCGTCATCGACCTTAAACCCACGCGGCCCGAGACCACCGACCAGGTCACCCGGGGCGGGGCGCGGTTCCTGGTCTCGCTGGGCTATGCGCCCCTCGCCGAGGTCACCCTGCCCAATGGCCGACGCGCCGACCTGATGGCCCTGGGTCCCAAGGGCGACGTGCTGATCGTCGAGGTGAAGTCGGGGCTGGAAGACTATCGCGTCGACCGCAAGTGGCCGGAATACGCCCCCTATTGCGACGCGTTCTATTTCGCGGTGTCGCCGGATTTTCCCGAGGGGATTTTGCCGGACGAGCCGGGCCTGATCGTCGCCGACGGCTTCGGCGGCGCGGTGGTGCGCGAGGCGCCGGTCGCGCCCCTGGCCCCGGCGCGGCGCAAGGCGCTCACCCTGGCCTTCGCGCGCCTGGCCGCCCTGCGCGCCGCCGGCGTCAACGCCGAGCGGCTGTCTCTGTAGATTGGCGCTGTAGCCGGCCGTCTTAACGGTCGAAGTTACGGGCCAGCAGGAAGCCGAACACCAGGCCGGCCACGAAGGTCCCGACCGCCAGGGCGACGGGGCGCTCCTCGGCGACCACGTGGGCCGCCTTGGCCTTTTCGATGCTCCAGGTCTTGCCGACCTCGGCCTTCTCGGCGGCGAAGGTGCGGGCGACCTCGGTCTTTTCGGCCACGGTCTCGACCGCCTTTTCGACGGCGGCCTTGGCGCGCTTCACGCTGGCCTTGGCCGTCGTCTTGGCGGAGGTCTTGGGGGCCGGGGTCTTGATCGTGAAGTCGGTCATGCGAAATCCTGCGAATGGCGGCGCCGACCATCGTAACACGCCGCGCCGTAAAACGTTTCCCACCGGCCCTGCGGATTGCCGGATCGCCTAGTTGTCGCGCACCACCTTCAGCACCGCCTCGCCATAACGGTCGAGCTTGCCCTGGCCGACGCCGCCGGCCTTGGCCAGGGCGCCGGAGGTGGCTGGTCGCGCGGCGGCGATCTCGGCCAGGGTGGCGTCGTGGAAGATGACATAGGGCGGCACGTGCTGCAGCGCCGCCTCCTCGCGCCGCCAGCCGCGCAGGGCCTCGAACAGCGCCTGGTCCTCCAGCGGCACGGTCAGGGCCTGGCGCTTGCGGGCGGTCTTGCCGGCTCCCGAGCGACCGGGACTGTCGGCGGTGGCCGGCTGCTGGCGCAGGGAGACGGGGCGCTCGCCGCGATAGACCTGGCGCACCCCCTCGCCGTCGCCCAGGCCGATCAGCGGCCGGCCGTCATTGGGGTCTTCCTTCAGCAGGCCCTCGAACACCAGGGTGTCGATCAGGTCACGCCAGCCCTGCGGGCTGAACTCCTTGCCGATGCCGAAGGTCGACATGGTCGCCTCGGCCTGGGTGACGTCCTTGGTCTTGCCCAGCAGGTGGTCGACCAGGCGGCCGCGCCCGAATCGGCCGCCCATGCGGTGGGCGGCCGACAGGGCCTTCTGGGCGGCCTGGGTGGCGTCGACGCCGGTGGGTGGCGAAATACAGATGTCGCAGACCCCGCAGCGCTCGACCCCCTCCTCGCCGAAATAGCGACGAACGGCGGCGGCGCGGCAGGTGACGCCTTCCAGCATGGCGTAGAACTGGCGCAGCTTGCGCAGCTGCACCGCCTTGACCTCGTCGGGCGCGCTCTGGGCCTCGATGCGGCGCACGGCCCAGGCGAGATCCGCGGAGCTGTAGAGGGTGATGCCCTCGGCCGGCTGGCGGTCGCGGCCGGCCCGGCCGATCTCCTGCCAATAGGCCTCGATGGCGGCCGGCGGATCGGCGTGGATCACGAAGCGGACGTCGGGCTTGTCGACGCCCATGCCGAAGGCGATGGTCGCGACCATCACCGCCTCCTCGGCCTCGAGGAACTCCTCCAGCCGCCGGGCGCGCACGGCCTTGTCCAGACCGGCGTGATAGGCGAGCGCGGGGATGCCCTGGCCGATCAGCTTCTCGGCCAGCTTCTCGGTGGAGTCGCGGCTGCCGGCATAGACGACGCCGGCGCGGTTGGGGCGCTCGGTGACCAGCTCGATGACCCGCTCGTGGCCCTTGCCCTTCTTGCGCTCGGCGTTCAGGGCCAGTTCGTGGCGGGCGAAGCTGTCGACGAACTCGGCCGCGCCTTGCAGCCGCAACTCGCTGCGGATGTCGTCGCGGGTCCGGGCGTCGGCGGTGGCGGTGACGGCCAGGCGCGGGGCGTGCGGGAACACCTCGGCCAGGCGGCCCAGCATGCGGTATTCGGGACGGAAGTCATGGCCCCACTGGCTGACGCAGTGGGCCTCGTCGACGGCGACCAACGACAGGGGCAGGCGAGACAGCCGCTCCAGCATCGACGGCTGCATCAGGCCTTCGGGCGACAGATACAGCAGGTCGAGGCGCCCGTCGTCGATGCGTCGCCAGATCTCGGACCGTTCGGCGGGCAGGGTGTTGCTGTCCAGGCGCTCGGCCGCGACCCCGGCCTGCTGCAGGCCCGCCACCTGGTCGGCCATCAGGGCGATCAGCGGCGAGACCACCAGGCCCAGGCCCGGGCGGACGAGGGCGGGGATCTGGTAGCACAGGCTCTTGCCGCCGCCGGTGGGCAGCACGGCCAGGGCGCTGCGGCCTTCCAGCAGCTCGGTGATCACCCCGGCCTGCAGGCCCCGGAAATCGCTGTGGCCGAAGGTTCGGCGCAGAACCTCGCGCGCCGCCTCCAGGGAGGGAGCGGGCCCCGAGACATGGGGGACGAAACTTGAGTCAGGATGATCGTACACGGGCGTGTTCTGACAGCGCCCGGCCTTCAGGCCAAGCGGGGCGCCACGATCTGGCCCCCAAATTCGGCTTGAAAGCGGACATCGGCTTCATGGGTTCTGCATCGGGGGTCGCCACGTTTGTCGCGATGCGATCTGGAGCTGAAACGAACCATGAACACGCGCGGCGTGCAAGACGGGTGAAGATGCGTTCATCTCTCGTCAATCTTGTCGCGCGTTTTGTGGGCTTCGGCTAAACGGATTGCGGCGCGACCCCGGGACATCCGCGCCTTTCGGGATTAAGGACGACATGGCCAACGGCGCCTTCGGCGGGAACAAGCCGGCGAGACCTCAGCGCACGCCGCTGCAAGCCCTGCTCTACTGGGCGGTCGTGCTCGGCGTCTGGGGTCTGATCTTCATCGTCGCCTTCTTCGCGGTGTTCGCCAGCGACCTGCCCGACACCTCCAAGCTGTACGACGTCAAGCGTCAGCCCTCGATCAACTATCTGGATCGGTCCGGCGCCCTGCTGGCCGTGCGCGGCAGCCAGTACGCGCCCCCGGTCGACCTGGACGCGCTGCCGCCCTACGTGCCGGCCGCGTTCGTGGCCATCGAGGACCGCCAGTTCTATCACCACATCGGTTTCAACCCGTGGGGCATCGCCCGCTCGCTGATGTGGAACCTGAGCCATGAGGGCGGCCCCCAGCGCGGCGGCTCGACCATCACCCAGCAGCTGGCCAAGAACCTGTTCCTGAGCCCGGCCCAGAACTATCGCCGCAAGGCCCAGGAGCTGATCCTGGCCGTCTGGCTGGAGCTGAAGTTCAGCAAGAAGCAGATCCTGGCCCTCTACATGAACCGGGTCTATTTCGGGGCCGGCGCCTATGGCATCGAGGCCGCCTCGCAGCGCTATTTCAACAAGCCGGCGTCGCAGCTGACCGTGGGCGAGGCCGCCCTGCTGGCCGGCCTGATGAAGGCCCCCGCCCGCTACTCGCCGGTCTCGGCCAGCGACCGCGCCGCCCGCCGCGCCACCGTGGTGCTGGACGAGATGGTGCGCATGAAGGCCATCACCGCCGCCCAGCGCGACCAGGCCTTCGCCGAGCCCGTGCGGGTCTCGGCCACCCTGGCCAACCAGCGCGCCCAGTACTTCACCGACTATGTCGACGCCCAGGTGCGCTCGCTGGTCGGCGAACCGACCGAGGACCTGGTCGTCGAGACCACCCTGGACCTGCCGATCCAGGTGGCCGCCGAGCGCTCGGTCCAGGTCGGGGTCGACGGCCACAAGGCCCAGGGCGTGCAGCAGGCGGCGCTGGTCGCCATCGACGGCGAGGGCCGCATCCGCGCCTATGTCGGCGGCGCCGACTATGGCGAGACCCAGTTCGACCGCGCCACCAGCGCCCGTCGCCAGGCCGGTTCGGCCTTCAAGCCGTTCGTCTACCTGACCGCCATGGACCAGGGCCGCAATCCCAGCGTCGTGGTCAATGACGAGCCGGTGAAGATCGGCAACTGGGAACCCAAGAACTACACCAACAAATATCTGGGCCAGATGACCCTGCAGACGGCCCTGGCCCAGTCGATCAACACGGTCGCCGCGCGCCTGGCCAGCGAGGTCGGCACCAGCAACGTCGCCGCCACCGCGCGCCGCCTGGGCATCACCAGCAAGATCCAGCTGGACCCGTCGATGGCGCTGGGCGCGGTCGAGGTGTCGCCCATGGAGATGGCCCAGGCCTACGCCCCGTTCTCGAACGGCGGGTTCCTGGCCCGGGGCTACGGCATCGAGCGCATCCGCACGACCAGCGGCAAGGTCCTGTACGACCACAGCGTCGACAAGACCCAGCGCCCGGCGGTGATCGGCTCGCCCTCGCTGCAATACATGAACCAGATGATGCGCCAGGTGGTGGCGGCCGGCACGGGCACGCGGGCCAAGGTCGCGGGCTACGACATCGCCGGCAAGACCGGCACCACCAGCGACTACCGCGACGCCTGGTTCGTCGGCTACACGGGCGGCTTCGTCACGGCGGTGTGGACCGGCAAGGACGACAACACCTCGATGAAGAAGGTCACCGGCGGCGGCGCCCCGGCCGAGATCTGGCACAACTTCATGGCCGCGGCCCTGCCGCGCCTGAAGGCCACCCCGATCCCCGGCGGCGTGATCGAACCGCCGCCTCCGGCCACCGACGACCCGATCGGCGACATCCTGACCGGCCCCACCGGTCCGGAGGGCCCGGCGGCCGAAACGCCCGCCCCGGGCACCCCGGCGCCGGAGCAACTGCCCTACTGAGGTCTAGGTCCTCCCCCTTTGGGGGAGGTGTCGGCGTAGCCGACGGAGGGGGGAGTTTGCCGAGGTGGGTCTGCTCCCCCCACCGGCGCCTTCACGCCGCCTCCCCCACAGGGGGAGGGACGTCAGCGCTTCTTCGACTTGGGCTTGGTTGCGGGCTTGGCCGCCGTCGGCAGGGTCACCCCCAGCGGCGCGGCGGGCGGCTTGCAGCCCAGGCCCAGGCCCACGCCCTTGAGATAGCCGCGCCGGATCGAGCCGGCCATGATCGCCGCCTGGACCTCATTGGCGTTCTTCTCGGCGCCGCTGAGCTTGCGGACCCACGAGCGCAGCGGCGTGAGGCCATGCACCACGGTCTCGCCGATCTCGGTGGCCGACATGCCGGTCTTGATCTGGGTGGACGGCGCGTCGAGGTCGGGCGCCAGCTCGGCGTCCAGGGCGTCGACCGCGTCGAAGAGGGTCTTGCAGGTCAGCGGCGCGGGCAGGACGTAGGTCGCCGTGCGCGCGTCGATCAGCACCTGGGGGATCTTGTCCTTGACCACCCCGACGTCCTTCAGCGGCGACTTGGCCACCGTGGCGGCGTCCTGCTCGATCTGCTGGGTCTTGGATGTCTCGGTCTGGGCCAGGGCCGGGGCCGCGGTCGCCAGCGTGGCGGCGACGGCCAGGGCGGAACGGAACAAGGGTTTCGTGGGTCGCATGAGAGGCCTCCGAACACCGAAGCATTCTGACCGCCAAATCGACGCAGGGCGAAGTCGAAATTTTATCGGGAGAGTCGCCTCGGCGCGGCTTCCCCGCGCCGGAAATGGAAACGGCCGCTTCCTTTAGGGAAGCGGCCGTCTTGGTGGAGCTTAGCGGAGTCGAACCGCTGACCTCTTGCATGCCATGCAAGCGCTCTACCAGCTGAGCTAAAGCCCCAAGGTTTGCTCAAGTTTCCCGGCCCGGATGGGGTTGGGTCGCTTGAGAATTCCTCAGTCTCTGCGGCGGTTCCGAGTGAGTGGCCCCCGAAGAGGCGCGGAACCTATGCCGGGAGGATTTTTGGATCAACCCTCCCGGCGAACTTTTTTCGGAAAATTTTTCGACCTTTGTTCGGTCAAGTTTTCCGAGGGGTGCGGACGAGCTTAGTCGTCGTCGTCCGCGCCCGGCAGGCCCTCGATTTCGTCGTCCAGGACGTCCTCGTCGTCTTCGTCCTCGAGGAACGGAACGTCGTCGGCTTCGTCCTCGGCGAGATCCTCGTCTTCCGAGAAGTCGACGCCCAGGTCGTCGGCGGCCGGGGCCGGGGCGACGGTGGGATCGCTGTCGTCGTCGTCGGCCTCGACGACTTCCTCGGCGACCTCGTCGATTTCCGGGGTCTCATCGACCTCGTCCTCGTAGCCGTCGACCTCCTTGGCCGGCGGGGCTTCCTTCTCGGCGTCGTCCTCGTAGTCCGGGGTCACCGAGCGAGCGCGAACGCGGCGCGACTTCAGCGCCTCTTCAGGATCGAACGACTCGCCGCACTTGGGACAAACGGCCGGGCGGCGGCCCAGATCGTAGAATTTCGATTGGCAGTTGGGGCAAATTTGTTTTGCGCCCAGTTCGGGATTGGCCAAGTTGGCGACCCTTTGATCCAGATGGGAAAAGCGGCCGGTCACTTGCCATGACGAAGGGCCGCTGTCAAAAGCAATCCCCTCGCGAAAACCACCATGACCAAGGAGCCGGTTTCGGCATGACGGCGGCTGGACTGAAGAGCACGCCCGGCGGGGCCTTGCGAGGGACCGTTCGGGCTCCCGGCGACAAGTCAATTTCGCACCGTTCGATGATCCTCGGCGCCCTGGCCTCGGGGACCACCACGGTGGAGGGTCTGCTGGAGGGCGCCGACGTTCTGGCGACCGCCCAGGCCATGCGCAGCTTCGGCGCGCGGGTCGAGCAGGAGGGCGTCGGCCGCTGGCGGATCGAGGGCCAGGGCGGCTTCGTCGAGCCGTCGGACGTGGTCGACTGCGGCAACGCCGGCACCGGCGTGCGCCTGATCATGGGCGCGGCGGCGGGCTTTGCGCTGTGCGCCACCTTCACCGGCGACAATTCGCTACGCTCGCGTCCGATGGGCCGGGTGCTGGACCCGCTGGCCCGGATGGGCGCCACGTGGCTGGGTCGCGACAAGGGCCGTCTGCCCCTGACCTTGAAGGGCGGCAACCTGCGCGGCCTGAACTACACCCTGCCCATGGCCTCGGCCCAGGTGAAGTCGGCCGTTCTGCTGGCCGGCCTGCACGCCGAGGGCGGCGTCGAGGTGATCGAGCCCGAAGCCACCCGCGACCATACCGAGCGCATGCTGCGGGCCTTCGGGGCCGAGGTGATCGTCGAGGATCGCGCCAGCGGCGACCACACCGTGCGCCACATCCGCCTGCCCGCCGGCCAGAAGCTGACCGGAACCCACGTGGCCGTGCCGGGCGATCCGTCGTCGGCGGCCTTCCCGTTGGTGGCCGGCCTGATCGTGCCCGGCTCGGAAGTGACGGTCGAGGGCGTGATGCTCAACGAGCTGCGCACGGGCCTGTTCACGACCCTGCAGGAGATGGGCGCGGATCTGGTGATCTCGAACGTCCGCGAGGCCAGCGGCGAGCAGGTCGGCGACATCACCGCCCGCTACTCCCCGAACATGAAGGGCGTGGTCGTGCCGCCCGAGCGCGCGCCGGCGATGATCGACGAATATCCGATCCTGGCCGTGGCCGCGGCCTTCGCCGAAGGCTCGACCGTGATGCGCGGCATCGGCGAGATGCGGGTCAAGGAAAGCGACCGCATCGCCCTGACGGCGGCCGGGCTGAAGGCCTGCGGCGTCACGGTCGAGGAAGAGCCCGAGGGCATGACCGTCATCGGCACGGCGCGCGGCAATCATCCGGTGCGCGGCGGCGGCCTGGTCCACACCCACGGCGATCACCGCATCGCCATGAGCCACCTGATCCTGGGCATGGCCGCGCAGGAGCCCGTCGAGATCGACGAGCCCGGCATGATCGCCACCAGCTTCCCCGGGTTCGCCGACATGATGCGCGGCCTGGGCGGCGACCTGGTCGAGGCCTAGGGGCGTGGCCTTCGTCATCGCCGTCGACGGTCCCGCCGCCTCGGGCAAGGGCACGGTCGCCTCGCGCCTGGCCGAGCTCTACGGCTATCCGATGCTGGACACCGGCCTGCTCTACCGGGCGGTCGGGGTGCGGTTGCTGACCGCCGACGGCGATCTGGACGACGCGATCGCCGCCGAGGCCGCCGCGCGCGGTCTGGACCTGGCCGAGCTGGAACGCCCCGACGTCCGCACCCGCCAGGCCGGCGAAGCCGCCAGCCGCGTCGCCGTGCATCCCGGCGTTCGCGCGGCCCTGTTCGACCTGCAGCGCGACTTCGCCGCCCGCGAGCCCGGCAGCGTGATCGACGGCCGCGACATCGGCACGGTCATCGCCCCCGAGGCCCCGGCCAAGCTGTTCGTCACCGCCAGCCCCGAGGTCCGCGCCGACCGGCGCTGGAAACAGCTGACGGGCCAGGGCGAAAGCGTCACCTTCGACGAGATCCTGGCCGACATCCGCAAGCGCGACGAGCGCGACAGCGGCCGCGCTTCGGCGCCGTTGACGCAGGCCGCCGACGCCGTCTTGCTTGATACGTCGGAAATGACTATATCCCAGGCCTTCGATGCGGCCCGCCGCATCGTCGAGACGGCGCGCGCCCGGTGGGGAAACCCCAAGGGCTAATCCACCGCCCGCCTCGCCGCCGCTCAGGACGCGGTGGATCGCATCAAAAACCCACATCACCGGAATCCCGAGAACCGTCATCCGACGGCGCTCACCGCAGGGCTTCCCTCAACACGAGACTAAACATCAGCATGGCTGACGATATGAGCTTCAACCCGACGCGCGACGATTTCGAAGCGCTGCTGAACGATTCCATGGGCGGCCGCGACTTCCAGGAAGGCACCGTCGTCAAGGGTATCGTTGTCGGGATCGAGAAGGACTTCGCGATCATCGACGTCGGTCTGAAGACCGAAGGTCGCGTTCCGCAGAAGGAATTCGGCGTCGACGAAACCGGCAAGCCCACCATCAAGGTCGGCGACTCGGTCGAAGTCTTCCTGGAACGCCTGGAAAACGCCCTGGGCGAAGCGGTCATCAGCCGCGAAAAGGCCAAGCGCGAAGAAGCCTGGACCCGTCTGGAAGGCGTCTACGCCAAGAACGAACCCGTGCTCGGCGCCATCGTCGGTCGCGTCAAGGGCGGCTTCACCGTCGACCTGGGCGGCGCCTCGGCGTTCCTGCCCGGCTCGCAGGTCGACATCCGCCCGGTGCGCGACGTCGGCCCGCTCATGGGCAAGGAACAGCCCTTCGCCATCCTCAAGATGGACCGTCCGCGCGGCAACATCGTCGTCTCGCGTCGCGCCATCCTGGAAGAAGCCCGCGCCGAGCAGCGCACCGAACTGGTGTCGCAGCTGCAAGAGGGTGAAATCCGCGAAGGCGTCGTCAAGAACATCACCGACTACGGTGCGTTCGTCGACCTGGGCGGCATCGACGGCCTGCTGCACGTCACCGACATGAGCTGGAAGCGCGTCAACCACCCGAGCCAAGTGCTCGCCGTGGGCGACACCGTGAAGGTCCAGATCGTCAAGATCAACCCGGACACCCAGCGCATCAGCCTCGGCATGAAGCAGCTGCAGTCGGATCCGTGGGATGGTGTCGAAGCCAAGTACCCGGTCGGCGCCAAGTTCACGGGCCGCATCACCAACATCACCGACTACGGCGCGTTTGTTGAGCTGGAAGCCGGCGTTGAAGGCCTGGTCCACGTCTCGGAAATGTCCTGGACCAAGAAGAACGTCCACCCCGGCAAGATCGTCTCGACCTCGCAAGAAGTCGACGTGGTCGTGCTGGACGTCGATCCGTCCAAGCGCCGCGTTTCGCTGGGCCTGAAGCAAGCCCTGGCCAACCCGTGGGATTCGTTCCTCGAAACCCACCCGGTCGGCTCGACCGTCGAAGGCGAAGTCAAGAACGCGACCGAATTTGGTCTGTTCATCGGCCTCGACAACGACATCGACGGCATGGTGCACCTGTCGGACATCGACTGGAGCGCGTCGGGCGAAGAAGCCATGGCTCGCTACAAGAAGGGCGACATCGTCAAGGCGAAGGTCTTGGACGTCGACGTCGAGAAGGAACGCATCTCGCTGGGCATCAAGCAGCTGGGCGGCGATCCGATGTCGGGCGACACCTACCGCAAGGGCCAGACCGTCACCGTGACCGTGACGGAAGTCACCACCGGCGGCATCGAAGTGCGCTTCGGTGAAGACGAAGCCCTGATGACCGCGTTCATCCGCAAGTCGGACCTGTCGCGCGACCGTCAGGAACAGCGCCCCGAGCGCTTCGCCGTGGGTGACCGCGTCGACGCTCAGATCACCAACATCGACAAGGCGGCTCGCCGCGTTTCGATGTCGATCAAGTCGCTGGAAATGGCCGAAGAGAAGGAAGCCATCGAGCAGTTCGGCTCGTCGGACTCCGGCGCTTCGCTGGGCGACATCCTCGGCGCGGCCCTGCGCGAGCGGGCCACCAAGGACTAAGCTTCGCCTTATAGCGAAGACTAGCTTCAGAAATGAGGAACGGCGGCCGGAGCGATCCGGCCGCCGTTTTCTTTGCGGGCTACTTTGCGGGCTACTCGACGTGAGCTTGGCGTGGCGCTCGCGAACCTGTCGGCGCGCGCGCCTTGACCTGAAGCGGGCGTTTCTCCGGGATCGGCTATTAACCCCATTGGTCGCGAACCCGACGCGAACGGTGCTCTTTCCCCTTGAAGACTCAGGCTTGCTTGGGCAAAGGTCGCACGCGCGTCGGGCCCTCTCTCCCCCAGGGCTGCTTTGGCGCGTCGGGGATATCGATGATCAAGTCCGAACTCATCGCCAGGCTCGCGAACGAGAATCCGCACCTGACCCAGAAGGATGTCGAGCGTGTTGTCGGCGTCATTCTTGAACGCATGATCGGTGCGCTCGAGGACGGAGGCCGCGTCGAGCTCCGCGGCTTCGGCGCCCTGTCGGTGCGCTCGCGCCCGGCCCGCGCCGGTCGCAATCCTCGCACCGGCGAGACCGTCGACGTCCGCGCCAAGCACGTGCCGTTCTTCAAGAGCGGCAAGGAACTGCGCGGCCGCCTGAACGCCGACGAATAGTCCGACCACGATTGTAAAGGATCATCGGCCCCGCTTGACCCGGCGGGCCGAACGCCTTCAGCTTCCGAGGCCTGCAGCGTCGGAAGAAGGCCCCCATGAGCATCCTCAAGGAATTTCGCGAGTTCATCGCGCGCGGCAACGTCATCGACCTGGCCGTCGGCGTGATCATCGGCGCGGCCTTCAACGGCATCGTCAAGAGCCTGGTCGACCAGGTGATCATGCCGCCGATCGGCCTGCTGATGGGCGGGCTGGACTTCTCCAAGCTGGAATGGGTGCTCAAGCCCGAGGACCCGGCGACGACCGCGGTCGAGAAGGTGGCCATCCAGTACGGCGCCTTCATCAACACCGTGATCCAGTTCCTGATCGTGGCGGCGGTGGTGTTCCTGCTGGTCAAGCTGGTCAACCAGATCCGCCGCGCCGACGCCGAGGACCCCGCGCCGGAAGCGCCGCCCGCCCCGACGCCGCAGGAAAAGCTGCTGACCGAGATCCGCGACCTGCTGGCCAGGCCGAAGGCCTGACTTTCTGATCCGCTCATCCCGGCGAACGCCGGGACCCAGATCCCAAGGCTGAGAGGCTGATGGGATAAGCTCAGCGCTTTTGGCGTCAGCCACACCGCCATTCCATCTGGGTCCCGGCATTCGCCGGGATGAGCGGAATTTTGGTGTTAAGAGCCGAGCGCCGCCAGCACTTCCCGCGCCGCCCTTTCGCCCGTCTCCCACGCGCCATGGGCCGTCGAGAACGAATGGGCCGAGCAGGCTTCGCCGGCGAAGAACAGACGACCGTCCACCGGCGCGGCCAGGACGGCGCGCTCGCCGGCCCGTCCAGGCAGGGCATGGGAGTACGAGCCCCGCGCCCACGGGTCGCTGGCCCAGGCCGTCTTGGCCAGCACCGACACCCGATCACGCAGGCCCGAGCCGAAGACCCCAACCAGCTCCTCGATCGCGAACGCCGCCGAGGCGCCGGGCCCCTCGGCCTCCAGGGCGCGGGCATGGGCCCCGCCGAAGAAGGCCTCGATGATCGGCCGGCCCAGCGGGCGCATGTGATAGGAGCCCGTCGCCGTCCGGTCGGTCGCGCCGAAGACCATCGACTCCACCGCGAACGCCTCGGGTTCGTGCAGGCTCAGAAACACCTTGTCGGCCAAGCCTAGGGGCAGGCCCTCGGCGGCGGCCAGCTTGGCGGGCAGCTCGGGCAGGATGCGCAAGGCTCCGGCCGCCAGGACGGCCGTGGAGACGCAGACGATGGCCGCCCGGGCCTGGACCACCCCTCGGGGCGTCTCCAGGCTCAGGCGCGGCCCGTCGTGGCGCAGCAGCGAGACGGGACAGTCACTGAGGATCCGCACGCCGGCCGGCGCCAGGCCCACGATCCCGGCGCCATAGCCCTCGGCGACTCGCCAGTTCTGCTCGCTGTCGTCATAGGCGGCGTAGTCCTGGACCGAGACCTGGTCGAACGCCTCGCCGTTGTAATAGGCGCTGAAGGCGTTCAGCAGCGGGGTCCAGCGGTCGCCGGGCTCCAGCAGCGCGGAGACCGGCCGGTCGCCCGCCTCGCGCGCCGCCGCCTCCACGCGTTCGTCCAGAGCCGCGAAGGCCAGGCCATAGGCCTGACGCTCTTCGGCCGTGAAATTGGCGGTGGCTTCGGGATGGGCCCAGGGCGGCGGGGTCTTGTCGATGGTCAGGCCCGAGGCGGCGATCCTGTCGACCAGGGGGTTGTGGTCGGCCGAGTGCAGCCACTCGCAGCCCAGGTCCAGCGACAGACCGGCCAGCGGGACGGTGTGGGCCCGGCCGCCGATCCGGCCCTGGGCCTCCAGCACCACGACGTTCAGCGGCGAACTCGCCAGGGTCGCGGCGGCGGCCAGGCCGGCGGCTCCGGCGCCGATGATGGCGACGTCGACTTCGGTCATAGGGTGGGGCTCATGCGCTGGCGGGCTCCGCGGGCGGCGCCTGCTCGGGCTCCAGCTCGATCGACTCTCCCGGCTTGAGGCCGCAGGCCAGCAGGCTGGACCACACCGTCTCGGCGCTCTCGGCGAAGCGGAAGAGCTCCAGGTCGGCGGCGTTGATCATACCGTGCTCGACCAGGCTGTCGAAATTGACCACCGAGCGCCAATAGGCCTCGTCGAACAGCACGATGGGAATGCGCGGCGCCTTGTCGGTCTGGCGCAGGGTCAGGATCTCGAACAGCTCGTCGAAGGTGCCGAAGCCGCCGGGGAACACCACCAGGGCGTTGGCCCGCATCGCCAGGTGCATCTTGCGCATGGCGAAGTAGTGGAAGCGGAACGACAGGTCCGGCGTGGCGTAGGGGTTGGGCCGCTGCTCGTGCGGCAGGGTGATGTTGAAGCCCACCGACGGGGCCCCGGCGTCCCAGGCCCCGCGATTGGCCGCCTCCATCACGCCCGGCCCGCCGCCGGTGGCGATGACGTTGTCACGCACCCCGTCGGTGGCGTGGATCGCCCCGCCGCGCTCGGAGGCGAGGCGGCCGAACCGCCGGGCCTCGGCGTACCAGTGCGGCTGGCGTCCGGGACCATCCTCGCGGACCCGGGCGCTGCCGAACACCACGATCGTCGAGCGCACGCCCCAGGCCCGCAAGGCCTCGTCGGCCTTGGCGAACTCCAGCAGGAACCGCACGCCGCGCATGGATTCGCCCAGCAGGAAGTCCTGGTCGAGCGCCGCCAGGCGATAGGAGGGCGAGGCGAGTTGGGCCGCGCTGCTCGCATCGGCCTGGCGGTTGTCGGTCACGCTTTACTTGGCCTTCTTGAGGGTCTGGCTGTCGAGATCCAGCTGGTCGATCGGAATCTGCACCGCGCCGGGCAGGGCCGTCTTGACGGTTTCGCCCATGGTCTTGGCGTCGCCGACCACGATGACGCTGGTCTGGGCGGGGTCGAGCACGGCCTTGGAGAAGGCCTGGACGTCGGCGGGGCTGACCGCCTCGACCTTGCCGGTATAGGCCTGGATCTCGTTCAGCGGGATCCCGTAGACCGCCAGGTTGCCCAGGATGTCGGCCAGGCCGCCCGAGGTGCCCAGGTCGCGGCCGAAGTCGCCGACCAGCACCGACTTGCGCGCCGCCAGCTCGGCGGTCGAGGTCGGCTCGGCGGCCAGGCGGGTCAGTTCGTCCTTGATCAGGCCCACCACCTGGGCGGCGGACTCGTTCTTGGTCTGGACGGTAGCCGAGAAGCCGCCGATCGCCGCGCGGGGCGACAGGCTGGAGCCGGCCCCGTACGACAGGCCGCGCTTGATGCGGATCTCCTGGTTCAGGCGCGAGGAATAGCCGCCACCCAGCACGCCGTTGGCCACCAGGCCGGCATAGTAGCGCGGGTCGGCCCGCAGGATCGCCGGCTTGGTCACCACCACGGCCGCCTGGCCGGTGCCCGGCAGGTCGACGATGATGCTCTTGGCCGCGTAGCCGCTCGGACCCTTGACCGGGGCCGGCGGCGGGCCGGCCGGCTTGGCCCAGCCGCCGAACGCCTTTTCCGCGAGGGCGAAGCCCTGCTCGGGGGTCAGGTCGCCGGTCAGCACCAGGATGGCGTTGTCGGGACGCCAGTTGGCGGCGTGGGTCTTGACCAGGGCGTCGCGCTGGATCTTCGGCAGCGAGCCCGGGGTGCCGTCGGCCACGTGGCCGTAGCCCGAGCCGGCGTAGATCACGGTCGGCACGACGAAGCCCGCCACCGCGCCGGGGCGCTGAAAGCTGACCGACAGGCCGTCCAGGGTCTCGGCCTTCACCCGCTCCAGCTCGTCGGCCTTGAAGGTCGGGTTCTGGGCGACGTCGGCCATGATCGCCAGGCCTTGCGGGGCCTTGTCGGCGATGACGCTGAGGGTCAGGGACGAGGCTTCCCAGCCCGAGCCGGCCTCCAGATTGGCGCCCAGGGCCTCGGTGGCGGCGGCGACCTGGGTGGCGGTGCGGGTCTTGGTGCCCTCGGTCAGCAGTTCGGCGGTCAAGCTGGAGACGCCGGCCAGGCCGGCCGGATCGGCGCCCGAGCCGCCCTTGACGGTCAGGTCGGCGGTGATCAGCGGCAGGTCGCTGGACTTGGCGACGATCACCCGCAGGCCGTTGGCCAGGGTCTTCTCGACCGGCGAGGGCAGGACGGGCGACACCGGCGCGCTCGGGGCGGGCGGGGCGACGCGCTCGGCCTCCGGGGCCAGGCTGGTGACCGGGCCGCTATAGCTGACCGACGGGACCGTCTTGGGCCCCTCGAACGGGTCCTTGGCGCCGGCCGGCTTGGCGGATTCCGGCAGGTAGCGGACGGTGACCTTGCGGTCGTCGCCCAGGTACTTGGCGGCCACCCGCTGGACGTCGGCGGCGGTCACCGCCTGCAGGGCGGCCAGGTCGGTGTTGGCGCGCTCGGCGTCGCCCTCGGTGCGCAGGGCGTAGCCGATCGCGAAGGCGCGGCCGTCGATGGTTTCGCGGCCGCGTACGGCGTCAGCCAGCAGGCCGGCCTTGGCCTCGGCCAGTTCGGCGGCGGTCGGTGGGGTCGCGCGCAGCTTGGCGACCTGAGCCGAGAGCGACGCTTCGCCCTGCTCGACCGTCTTGCCGCCGGCCATGATGGCCCCGACGTAGAACAGGCCCGGCTGGGCGTTGTTCGGCGCCGAGGAGAAGATCGATTGGGCGATCTTCTGGTCATAGACCAGGCTGTCATAGAGGCGCGACGACTTGCCGGCCGACAGGATGGCGTCCAGCACCGCCAGGGCCGGAACGTCCGGATCGGCGGCGGCCGGAGCCAGCCAGGTCATGGCCACGGCCGGCAGCGGCACGTTGGGACCATAGGTGGTGACGACCTTGGCGCCGGTGCGGGCCGGTTCGACCACGGTCACCTGCTTGATCGGCGCGGCGGGGGCCTTCAGCGGGGCGAAATACTGGTCGATCCAGGCGTTGAGCTGGGCCTCGTCGAAATTGCCGACCACGATCAGGGCGGCGTTGTCGGGGCGGTAGTATTCCTGGTGGAAGGCCCGCACGTCGTCGACCGTGGCGGCGTCCAGCTCCTCGATCGAGCCGATGCCCGGGCGCTTGTAGGGGTGGTCGGCGAACGAGGCCTTGGTGATGTTCAGGGCGAAGAACCGGCCGTAGGGATTGGCCAGCACCCGCTGGCGCAGCTCTTCCTTGACCACGTCGCGCTCGGACTTGAACACCGCGTCGTCGATGACCAGCGAGCCCAGCCGCTCGCTCTCGGCCCACAGCAGGCGCTGCAGGTGGTTGGCCGGCACCACCTCGTAATAGTTGGTGAAGTCGTCGTAGGTGGAGGCGTTGTTGAAGCCGCCGACGTCCTCGGTCAGCCGGTCGAAGAACTCGTTGGGCATGTTGCGCGTCGACTTGAACATCAGGTGTTCGAACAGGTGCGCGAACCCGGAGCGACCCTCGGGGTCGTCCTTGCTGCCGACGCCGTACCAGACCTGCACCGTCACGTTGGGCGTGGTCGCGTCGCGCGAGGTGTAGACCTTCAGGCCGTTGGGGAGGGTTCGTTCCTTGTAGACGATCGGCGGCACCGTCACGCCCGCCGCCACGGGGGCCGGCTTGGTCTGGGCCTGGGCCAAGGGCGAGAGGGCGGTGGTCGAAAGGGCCAGCGCGACGAGGGCGGCCTTGGCGGCGGGACGGATCATGAGGACGGCGCTCCGGAAACTTCAGGGCGCGACCCTATCATCCGGGTTCGGGGCGCCAAGCTTACCGTCTTGTCATGAAAGCCGGCCGGCATAACCGAAGATCAGGCCCAGCCAGGGATGAGCGACCAGGACGCGGAAACGGTAGGCGCCGTCGCCATGCTTGCCTGATGGGCTGAAGGTGCGGGCGCGGATGCGTGGCGCCCAGGCGCGGGGCAGGGGGATCGGACCCAGCCGCCAGCCTTCGAAGGTCCAAGAGAAGCCGCCGGGATAGGGCGCGACGCCGAAGCGGAAGGTCACGGCGCCGGCGGCGGTTTCCTCGAAGGTCCAGGGATCGTCGCGGGCCGGAGCGATCGTCGAGGCGAAGGTGCGCTCGCCGAACCGGCGGACCCAGCGCTCGCCGTTCGCCATCGGCGTGATGGTCACCGTGGTGACGTGGCGGCCGGCGGGCGGCAGGCCCTGCAGGCGGCGGACCAGGGCGGGCAGGCCGGGCGCGCCGCGACCTCGGGCCTGTCCGGTCAGGGTGAAGGGGGCGAGGCCGGCATGGGCGTGGCGGACCACCTCGGGCTGAGCGGTCCAGGCCTCGCCCAGCAGGCGCGGGAACAGGCCGGGCGTGTCGGGTCGCTGGCTTTCCAGTCGGGTGCGGATTGGCAGGTCGCGCAGTTCGTGCAGCATGGCGTCCAGATCGACCAGGCCGACACAGGGCGTGGCGCGCGGTTCGCCGTCCAGCCCGCCGTCGAGCAGGGCGCGCAGCGTGGCAGCCGCCGGGGCGGCCGGGGTGTGGGGACCCGATCCCGCCTCGGCCCACAGGCCCCAGCGGGCCAGGCGTCGCGCGCCGTCGGCGTCCAGCCCTTCGGCGTTGACCACCATGCCGCCGCGATCCGAGCCCAGGCCCGCGACCCAACCCGCCGCCTCGCCCAGCAGCACGGCCAGGGGCTCCAGGCTGGAGATCAGTCGTGCGCGCCGCAGCAGGCTCAGCGCCCACAGGCCCAGGTGCAGGATCGGCAGCTCCAGTCCGGCTCGGAAGATCGCGTCGCGGCGAACGTGGAAACGGGCGGGCAGCAGGTCCAGGTCCGGCGTCTCGGCCAGGCTGGTCCAGCGACAGCCGAGGCCCGGAAAGGCCGTAAGGCGGGGATCGCTCCAACCGGCGCGGGTCGTCCAACGGCCCTGGGCGAACACCCGGAGCGGCGCGCCGGCCCAGGCCAGGATGGCGCGGATCACCGACAGGCCGCGTGGCGCGCGGGCGCCGGGCGAGATCGCCGCCTCGATACGGTCGATCCGGGTCCAGCCGGCCGTCATCGCATCGAGGGCGGCGTGGCTGAGGGCCGGGGTCGAGCTGGCGCCGGTGATCGCCCAGCGTTTGGCCGCGCGCGCCTCGGCGTCGAGGGCTGTCTCGAAGCCGGCCACGAAGTCGCGGGCGTCGGCCAGGTCCAGATAGTGGGCGCGGACCGCCAGCACGGCGCGGGGGAAGGCGTGGTCCTGCCCCTGGAACGGTCCGGCAGCGTCGACCACCGCCCAGGCGCCCAGGGCGGCCAGACCCTTGGGGTCCAGGCGATCCAGGCGCGCGACCTCGATCCCGGCGGCGGGCCTGGTCTTGGCCAGGTCGGCGGCCAGGGCTTCCAACTTGGCGAGGTCGCGGGCGGCCAGCACCAGCACGACATCGGGCCAGCGGGCGATCATCGCCGCCAGCCTCCGGCCGAAGACGCCGCTGGCTCCGACCAGGACGATGCGTTTGCGGCCGTCGTTCATGCCGCCGGTGGTTCCAGGATGAAGCGGGCGCGCTGCTCGGGCGTGGGCAGCATGCAGGTCGAGCGCTTGCCCATCAGCCGGTAGCGGTTGGCGGCCAGCCAGTCATAGCCGCCATCCAGCCAGGATCGCGGCAGGACGCCGATTACCGCCAGCAACGACCATGGCGCGCCCAGCCGCCGCAGCAGGGCCAGGATCGCCGCGCTCTTCTCCAGGGCCCGGCCGCCGTCGAGGAACAGGAAGCTGGTCGGCTGGTCCGGATCGATCCCGTGCGCCAGGGCCAGTTGGCGCCCGTAGGCCGACTGGATCGGGGTGAAACGGATCAGGCCCTTGCGGTCGAGGGCCAGCACCGTCCGGACCGAGCCCGAACACAGGTTGCAGACGCCGTCGAACAGCATGAGCCCGTTCATCGCGCCGCCGCCACGCTTTCGCGGCGCAGGGCCCGCAGGGCGGCCGGCACGTCGCGGCGCATGGCCAGAGCCGCCAGGCCGCTGGGCATGCCGAACGGCGCGCTCGCCCGATTCTCGTAGGTGACCCGCGTGGTCCTGCCGCCGTCGATCGGTTCGAGCAGCCACTGGCCCTCGCAGTCCTTGATGTCGCCGCCCTCGCAGCGGAAGGCGATGCGGCGATAGGGCTCGAGCGTCAGGCGCGAGGTCGAGTGCAGCGCCGGCAGCAGGAAGCTCCACTTGACCACATGCTCGCGCACTTCACCGCGGCCGGAGGCGTCGCGCGACAGCACGGTGCAGCGCTTGACGCTGGGGGTCATGCGCGCGGCCCGCTCGCAGTCGAGGATGGTGGCCCACACCGCCTGGGGCGGGGCGGCGATGTCGATCATCGCCCGCACCGCGCCGCCGCGACCGCTGGGGTCGGCATGGGCTTCCAGGGCGATGTCGCCGCTCTCGATCTTGCGCAGCCAGTCGGGATTGACCGCCTGGCCCCAAGCGGAGGCGGGGCCGATCAGCATCACCAACGCAACGACTAGGGCTCGGCCTCGCATGGGGTGAAGGCTAGAGCTTTCCGGGGTTGGATTGAACCCGCTTATTCCGGAAGGGGGACAGGCGCCCGCGCCCGTCCCCATCGGTTGAGCCCTAGGCGTGCGCCCGGTTCTTCACCAGGTCGTCGACCACCGACGGATCGGCCAGGGTCGAGGTGTCGCCCAGGCTGCCCAGTTCGTTCTCGGCGATCTTGCGCAAGATGCGGCGCATGATCTTGCCCGAGCGGGTCTTGGGCAGGCCCGGGGCCCATTGCAGGACGTCCGGCGCGGCGAACGGGCCGATCTCCTGGCGCACCCAGAGGATCAGTTGCTTGCGCAGGTCCTCGGTGGCCTCGATCCCCGACTTCAGCGTCACATAGGCGTAGACGCCCTGGCCCTTGATGTCGTGCGGGTAGCCGACCACGGCGGCCTCGGCGACGGCCTCGTGGGCGACCAGGGCGCTTTCGATCTCGGCGGTGCCCAGGCGGTGGCCCGAGACGTTGATCACGTCGTCGACCCGGCCGGTGATCCAGTAATAGCCGTCCTCGTCGCGCTTGCAGCCGTCGCCGGTGAAGTACTTGCCCGGATAGGCCGAGAAATAGGTGGCGAAGAACCGGTCGTGGTCGCCGTAGACGCCGCGCATCTGGCCAGGCCAGCTGTCGGTGATGACGAGGTTGCCCTCGGTCGCCCCCTCCAGGACCTTGCCCTCGGCGTCGACCAGCTGGAGCTTCACGCCCGGCAGGGGTTTGGTGGCCGAGCCGGGCTTCAGGGCCGTGGCGCCGGGCAGGGGCGAGACCAGGATCCCGCCGGTCTCGGTCTGCCACCAGGTGTCGACGATCGGCAGGCGGTCCTTGCCGACCACGCGATGGTACCAGAGCCAGGCTTCCGGATTGATCGGCTCGCCGACGCTGCCCAGCAGGCGCAGGGACGACAGGTCGTTCTTGGTCACGTGCTCGTCGCCCTCGCGCATCAGGGCGCGCAGGGCGGTGGGGGCGGTGTAGAAGATCTCGACCTGGTGCTTGTCGACCACCTCCCAGAACCGGGCCGGGGTCGGATAGTTGGGCACGCCCTCGAAGATCAGGCTGGTCCCGCCATTGGCCAGCGGGCCGTAGACCACATAGCTGTGGCCGGTCACCCAGCCGACGTCGGCCGTGCACCAGAAGACCTCGCCGGGCCGGTAGTCGAAGACCACCTCGTGGGTCCAGCTGGCCCAGGTCAAATAGCCGCCGGTGGTGTGCATCACCCCCTTGGGCTTACCCGTCGAGCCGGAGGTGTAGAGGATAAACAGCGGATCCTCGGCGTTCATCGGCTCGGGCGCGCAATCGGTCGAGGCGGCGGGCTGGACGTCGTCCCAGACCACGTCGCGGCCCTCGACGATGGGAACCTCGGCGCCGGTCCAGCGGATCAGCAGCACCTTGTCGACGTCGGGACACTGCTCCAGCGCCTTGTCGACATTGGCCTTCAGCGGCACGCGCTTGCCGCCGCGACGGCCCTGGTCGGCGGTGATCACCAGGCGGCTTTCGCAGTCCTGGATGCGGCCGGCGATCGAGTCCGGCGAGAAGCCGCCGAACACCACCGAGTGGATCGCCCCGATCCGCGCGCAGGCCAGCATGGCCACGGCCGCCAGCGGGATCATCGGCAGGTAGATGGTGATCCGGTCGCCCTTCTTGGCGCCCAGGTCCTTGAGCACATTGGCCATCTGGCAGACCTGCGCGTGCAGCTCGCCATAGGTGACCTTGAACGACGTGTCCGGCTCGTCGCCTTCGAACACCAGGGCCACGTCGTCCTTGCGGTGCGGCAGGTGGCGGTCCAGGCAGTTGGCCGAGGCGTTCAGCACCCCGTCGGCGTACCAGTGGATGTGGAAGTCGTCCTTGGCGAACGAGACGTCCTTGATCTTGGTCGGGGCGTGGATCCAGTCCAGCCGGCCGGCCAGGTCGCGCCAATAGCCCTCGGGGTCGGACTCGACCCGCGTCCACGCGGCCTCATAGCCGGCGGCGTCGATATGGGCCTTGCCCGCCCAGTCGTCGGGAACCGGAAAAACCTGTCCGTCGCTCAACGCCTCTACTCCCATGATCTTGTTGCGGCGGAGTTATGCGCGGCGGGACGCGTCGCGCAAGAAGACCACTGCGGTTTCTTCGCGCGTTCAGGGCGCGGTGTAGTCACTGCAATCGGGCAAGGGGCTGTCGGGCGCGTAGGCGTCCGACGCCGGGTCGAGGGCGAAGACGCGCCGATAGCTGCAGGCGGGGTCGCGGGCCGCGACCAGATCACTCGGTTTCAGCCGGCCCCGCGCCGTCGAATCTCCGTTCCGAGACGCGCCGGCGGGAAAGGCGGTCGCCTGGGTCTCGAACCGAAAGCGCGGCGGACCCGAGGCGGTGGTCGGATCCAGGATCAGGTCGCCGCCGAAGCTGTACTCGTCGTGACACGCCCCGCGCCGCGCCTTCATGTCCCGTTCGTCGAAACAGGCGCGGATCATTAGCGAGCCCGAGATCGGCGCGGTCAGGACCGGCTTGGCCTCTTCGCCCACCGCCCGGACCAGCGTGAGCGCCGTGGCGCCGCCGCCACCGCCGGAATAGCTGGTGCTGACATGGCGCTCGACCCCGACCAGCACGCCCGGCTCGGCGCCGGCGACGCGGACGATAGACGGCCACAGCGCGATCTCGTCATCGTTGTCGTCGCCCAGCTCCAGCATCGCGACGGGCTGATGGCCGGGCGGCATGCCCGCGAAGACGTACAGCGTCGAGGTGTTCTGATCGACGTCGCGGCTGATCTGCGCGCACCAGGCGCGATCGGCGGTGCAATGGAGCGGCGGCGCGCCCTCGACGCCGTTCGGCGGCAGGGCGGCGAAGGCCTCGAGCCGGTTGCCGGCCAGGTCACGAGTCGGACCCTGGGCTGGCGGCGCGGCCGTCGAGGCGGCGAGGACCAGGGCGAGCACGATCGGTGTCATCAGGGCCTCGGCTTGGGACGGCGTACGCCTCGCCTAGCGGGTTTGGCGCGCGCCGTCCAAGGCTTGCGGATCAGGCGGGCTGCTTGACCACCCGCAGATAGGGCTTCTGCTCGTCCCAGCCGTTCGGGAAGAGTGCCTTGGCCGCCTCGTTGGTCACCGACGGCACGATGATCACGTCGCCGCCCTGGGTCCAGTTGGCGGGGGTGGCCACCTTGTGGCCGTCGGTCAGCTGCAGGCTGTCGATCACCCGCAGGATCTCGTCGAAGTTCCGTCCGGTCGAGGCCGGATAGGTCAGGGTCAGCCGCAGCTTCTTGTTCGGGTCGATGATGAACACCGAGCGCACGGTCAGGGTGTCCGAGGCGTTGGGATGGATCATGCCGTAGAGGTCGGACACCGAGCGGTCGGTGTCGGCGATCAGGGGGAAATTGAGCTTCTGCCCCTGGGTCTCCTCGATGTCGGCCGCCCAGCCGCCGTGGTTCTCCAGGCCGTCCACCGACAGGCCGATCACCTTGACGTTCCGCTTGTCGAATTCCGGCTTCAGCCGGGCCACCGCGCCCAGCTCGGTGGTGCAGACCGGGGTGAAGTCCTTGGGGTGCGAGAACAGCACCACCCACGAACCCTGTGACCAGTCGTGGAAGTGGATCGGACCTTCGGTCGAGGCCTGGGTGAAGTCCGGAACGATGTCGCCGAGCTGCAGGGTCATGGAGGGCTTTCCTGTCCGCCAAAATAGGGTCGGCTTCGCTGTTGGATGGGCGTAAAGCCGTGCCCAAGTTGTAGGCGCGGCGCGTGTAGGCCGCCGCCCAGGATTTCTCGCGGAGTTTCCAGCCATGCTGCTCGCCCTTTCGACCTGGCCCGAGATCGAGGCCTATCTGGCGACGTCGAAGACGGTGGTGGTGCCGATCGGCTCCAACGAGCAGCACGGACCCACGGGCCTGCTGGGCACCGACTGGCTATGCCCGGAGATCATTTCGCACGAGGCGTCCAAGCTGTCGGAAACCGTGCTGGTGGCCCCGACTTTCAATGTCGGCATGGCCCAGCACCACCTGGCCTTTCCGGGCACCATCTTCCTGCGGCCTTCGACCTTCATCGCCGCGATCGGCGACTGGGTGCGTTCGCTGGGCGCCCACGGCTTCGAGAAGATCTATTTCCTCAACGGCCACGGCGGCAACGTCGCCTCGATCGAGGCGGCCTTCTCGGAGATCTACGCCGAGTACAGCTTCCGCAAGGAGCGCGCGCCGTTCGCCCTGAAGCTGAAGAACTGGTGGGACCTGAAGGGCGTGCTGAGTCTCGCCAACCAGCAGTTCCCGACCGGCCACGGCAGCCACGCCACCCCGTCCGAGATCGCGGTGACCCAGTGGGGCTATCCGGACACCATCAAGGA
This sequence comes from Caulobacter soli, assembly GCF_011045195.1. Taxonomy (GTDB): domain Bacteria; phylum Pseudomonadota; class Alphaproteobacteria; order Caulobacterales; family Caulobacteraceae; genus Caulobacter; species Caulobacter soli. The sequence continues at coordinate 169,023 of NZ_CP049199.1, forward strand.
TGTCCCGTATTCGCCGAAGATCGCGCCCACTGGCCCGATCCGCGAGGCCCTGGACTTCCGCGCCCGCTACGCCGATGGCCGCATGGGCTCGGACCCGGCCCAGGCCACGCCCGAAAAGGGCGGCGCGCTGGTGGCCCAGGCGGCCAGGTCGCTGATCGAGGATCTGGCCGACTTCTCGGCCGAGAAGCGGATCTAGGTCATTACCCCTCTCCCCTTGCGGGAGAGGGTGGCCTCGCGGAGCGAGGTCGGGTGAGGGGTTGAAAGCCGGTTCAGCCGCGAGCAACGGTCAGGCCTGTGCGACCCCTCATCCGTCGGCTTCGCCGACACCTTCTCCCGCAAGGGGAGAAGGAATTTTACCGCGGGATCTCGGCGATCTTGGTCAGGGCCACCTGGCGGTACACCGCGGTGATCTCGAAATAGCGGCCGAAGGCGCCGAAGAACTGGTCGACAGCCTGCTTCACGCCGGGGCCGCCGATCTCGCTGATGTCGTGCCAGTAGTCGTCCAGCACCATCATGCCGCCCACGCTGAGCAGGCTGGCGCAGAAGCACAGGTCGATCAGCACGGCCAGGGCCGTGTGGCTGCCGTCGACATAGATCAGGTCGAACTGCTCGCCCGCCGCCAGCATCTTGGGCAGCTCGTAGGTCGAAAAGCCCTTGTGCGCCGTCATCGAGCGGAAGCCGGTCTTGGCCATGTTGCGGCGAAAGCGCGGCTCGACCGCGTGGTATTTCTCTTCCGGGTTCAGGGTCTCGTCGAACCAGGGATCGATCACCGTCACGTCCAGGCGCCCGGGGATCAGCCAGTCCATGAAGGCCAGGTTGCGGCCCTCATAGGCCCCGATCTCCAAGTAGCGGAACGGCGCCAGCTCGCCGCGCTTGGCCGAGAACTCGCGCAGCAGCGGGGTGACGAACGGGATGTTGTTCGAAGCCCAGCCCGAGGTGAACTCGTAGCCGACCTTCTCGCTGTGGGCGTTGAAGGCGTCGACCACCGAAGGATCGCGCTTGGCCAGCATCGTGCGGGCCAGGTTTGGGGCGAAGCGCGGATTGACCTTGGCGAACGAGCGCAGCTTGGCGCCCAGGCCGCGCGCGTCGTGGGCGTCGGTCAGTTCGGCGTCGAAAGAGGTCGTGGAGCCGTCGGCCATGGCGCGGTGTCCCGGTTGTCAGTCGGGGAAAACGATAGCGCCAAGGGGTTAAGGAACGGTCAGGTGGTGAAACTGGCGATCGGCCCGTTCCGCAGGGTGCTCCAGCCGGAGTGCAGCACGCCGTGCTCCGTATAGTGGGTCCACAGCATTTCGGAGGGGGCCAGGGTCAGGCGCTCGACGGTCGATCCGTCGGTCTGGGCCTGCAGCTGGATGTCGGCGACCGCCGCGTCGCGCAGGGCGATGCTGAAGACCAGGACGCCGTTGCCGACCCTGTGAAGATAGCTGGGTTGCTCGTGGCCCACGCCCAGGGGCCGGGCGCGCAGGCAGAACTCGTAGAGCTTCACCGACAGGGCGTCGACAGGCTTGATCACGGTGAACGCCGTGGCCGGCGGCGCGGCCGGGGAGGCGGGCGCCTTCAGGTCCTGGCCGAAGGCGATCAACTGGACGCATCGACCGGGATCGAAGCCGCCCTGCACGGCGGCGGGCAGGCCGTCCAGCTTGGGGGTGGCCCAAGGCGCGACGAGGTCCGCATCGCCCGGCTGCAGCAGAATGATGTCCATGGCGCGCCCCTCTCGTTCCGGTGGCGCGGACCCTAACCTTCACCTTTACGTTTGGCGACCGGCGTTATTTCAGGCGGTGACGATCGACCCGCCCTCGACCCGTACGGGCCAGGGCGTCAGGGCCACGTTCTGGCAGGGGCCGGCCACCATCGCCCCGTCCTCGATGCGGAACAGAGCGGCGTGGCCGGCGCAGAGGATCAGGTCGTTCTCGCGGGTCAGGAACCGGCCGTTGGGTCCGGCCAGCGGCCAGCCGGCGTGCGGGCAGCTGTCGACATAGCCGACGAGGGTCTCGCCGCGCCGCACCACGAAGCCGGCGAAGACCGCGTCCTCGACCCGGAAGCGAAAGCCGCGCGCGCCGGGCGAGGCGACCTCGTCCAGCGGGCACAGCACGGTTCCGGGCGCGGGGCGAGCGGGGTTCACGGCGCGGCCGCGTTGGCGACGGCGTCGATCCCCACCGGCCATTCGTGGATGTCGATCCGCGCGAACAGCCCGGCCTGGGTGTAGGGATCGGCGGCGGAGAAGCGTCGCGCGGCGGCCAGGTCGGCGCACTCGACCGCCATCAGCGAGCCGCACATCGCCCCGGCCTCGTCCAGCAGATAGGCGCCGAACCGGTATTGGGCCGCCTCGGCGCGGACATAGGCCAGGTGCGCGGGCCGTGTCGCCGCGCGCAGCGTCGCGGCGTCCGGCCGGTCCAGGCAGTGCAGGGCGAACAGCGGCATCGCGGCTAGAGCGAACCCACCGCCAGCCGCCAGGTGTGGATCTCGACGCTCTCGAAGATGCCGGCCTTGGTGTAGGGGTCGTTGTCGGCCTGGGCCTGGGCGGCGGCCTTGTCGTCGGCCTCGACGATCAGGATCGAGCCGACCGGATTGCCGTCGTCGTCCAGCAGCGCGCCGGCCAGCTTCAGGATCTTGGATTCGGCGAGATAGGCCAGGTGCTGGGGGCGCGTGGCCAGGCGGGTCTCGAGCGCGCCGGGCTTGTCGCGGCAGCTGATGGCGAAGAGCGGCATCGGTGTGGTCCTTGGCGAAGTGGGTCGGTGTGCGAAATCCTCGTCCTTCGACAAGCTCAGGATGAGGATTTCGAATGGAAGTTCGGCGTTAAAGTCGCCCTCATCCTGAGCTGTCGAAGGACGAGGGCGGCCTCCTAGACCTCGGCCTTCAGCGGCCGCGACAGCAGGCCCAGGATGGCGCTGTCGACATCGACCTCGCCGGCCAGGATGGCGGCGACGGCCTCGCAGATCGGGGTCTCGACGTTCAGGGAGCGGGCCAGGGCGCGCACGGCGGGGGCGGAGGCCACGCCCTCGGCCACCGAGACCTTGCCGGCCAGGGCCTGGTCCAGGGTCTGGCCGCCGCCCAGGGCCAGGCCGACGCTCATGTTGCGCGACTGGGGGCTGGAGCAGGTCAGGACCAGGTCGCCCAGGCCGCACAGGCCGGCAACCGTCTCGCTCTTGCCGCCGAGGGCGACGGCCAGGCGGGTCAGCTCGGCGAAGCCGCGGGTGATCAGGGCGGCGTGGGCGCTGCGGCCCAGGCCTTTGCCCTCGGAGATGCCGCAGGCGATGGCCAGGACGTTCTTGACCGCCCCGCCGGCCTCGGCCCCGATCACGTCGTCGGCCCAGTAGGGGCGGAAGGTGGGGATGGCGATGGCCTGGCCGATCTTCCGGCCCAGGGCCTCGTCCTCGCAGGCCAAGGTCACGGCCGTCGGCAGGCCGCGCGCCACCTCGCCGGCGAAGCTGGGACCCGACAGCACGGCGATCGGCTGGCCCGGCAGCACCTCGGCCGCTACGTCGCTCATCAGTTTCAGCGTGCCTTGCTCGACGCCCTTGGAGCACAGCACCACCGGGACGCCGGCCTTCAGGTGCGGTTTCAGCGCCGTGATCGCCGAGCGCAGGTGCTGGGCCGGCGGCACGGCCAGGATCAGGTCGCACGCCGACAGCGCGGCCATGTCGGCCGAGGCGGTGATCGCCGCTTCCAGCGTCACCCCGGCTAGGAACATCGTGTTCTCGCGGTCAGCGGCGATCGAGGCCACGACCTCGGGCTCACGGGCCTGCAGGGTCACTTGGAGACCGGCCCGGGCCGCGACCTGGGCCAGGGCGGTGCCCCAGGCCCCGGCGCCGATGACGCCGACGTGCTGAAAGGTCATGCCTTGGCTCCCTTGCGACCGAAACTGTTGCTCGGATTGGATAACGCGGCGGCCTCGTCCAGCGGCCAACGCGGACGCGCCACGGCGTCCAGATCGTCGGAAATGCCGATCGCCAGCCGCTCGGCTCCGGCCAGGGCGATCATGGCGGCGTTGTCGGTGCAGTAGGCCAGGGGCGGGGCGTCGAAGGAAAAGCTGTTGTCGGCGCAGTTCTTCCGCAAGGCTTCCTTCACCGCGCCGTTGGCCGCCACGCCGCCAGCCACGACAAAGCGCAGATTCTGGCCCGGATGGCTGGCGGCGTAGAGCTTCATGGCCCGGTCGGTGCGTTCGGACAGCTGGCGGGCGATGGCGAACTGGACGGCGGCGGCGAGGTCGGCGCGCTCGGTCTCGGAGGTGACCTTCTCGGCCAGCCGGGCGGCGGCGGTCTTCAGGCCCGAGAACGAGAAGTCGCAGTCCTTGCGGCCCAGCAGGGCGCGGGGCAGGTCGAACTTGGTGGGATCGCCGGACTTGGCCAACGCCTCAAGGGCCGGGCCGCCAGGATACGGCAGGCCCAGGCTCTTGGCGATCTTGTCGAAGGCCTCGCCGGCCGCGTCGTCGATGGTGGTGCCCAGGCGGGTGCAGGCGCCCACGCCAGCCACTTCCAGCAACTGGCAGTGACCGCCGCTGACCAGCAGCAGCAGGAACGGATAGTCGATCGAGGCGCCCAGCCGGGCCGAGACCGCGTGGCCTTCCAGATGGTTGACCGCCACCAGCGGAAGATCCCGGGCCAGGGCCACGGCCTTGCCGAACGCCAGACCGACCATCACCCCGCCCACGAGGCCCGGTCCGGCGGTGGCCGCCACGCCGTCCAGGGCGTCGAAGCCGATGCCGGCCGCGCGCATGGCCTCGGCCGCGACGCTGTCGATGACCTCGACATGCGCGCGGGCGGCGATCTCGGGCACCACCCCGCCGAACGGGGCGTGCTGCTCGAACTGGGTGCCGACGATCGACGACAGCACCTCGACACGGCCGTCCTCGTCCCGGCGCACGACGGACGCGGCGGTCTCGTCGCAGCTGGTTTCGAGGCCCAGGATCGTGAGGGCCGATTTCGTAAGGGTCGTCATGCGGTTGCGGGGTTCCCGCCGCTCCTGTAGCAGCGAAGGCGAATTTCAGCCTTGCAGGTAACGTCCCGACAGTGTCCCGGCAACCCATCCGCATCGGCGCGCGCGGCTCCAAGCTGTCGCTGGCCCAGTCCGGCCTGATGCAGGCCCGCATCGCCAAGGCCCTGGGGTGGGATGGCGCGAGCGACATCGACGCCTACGCCCAGCTGATCCCGATCGTCACCAGCGGCGACCGCATCCAGGATCGCCGGCTGATGGAGATCGGCGGAAAAGGCCTCTTCACCAAGGAGATCGAAGAGGCGCTGCTGGACGGCCGCATCGACTGCGCCATCCATTCGCTGAAGGACATGCCGGCCGAACTGCCGCCGGGCCTGGTGCTGGCCGCCGTGCCCGAGCGCGAGGATCCCCGCGACGCCTTCATCAGCCACGTGGCCGAGCGGTTGGAAGACCTGCCCAAGGGCGCGCGCCTGGGCACCGCCTCGCTACGTCGCCAGGCCCAGGCCCTGCATGTGCGGCCCGACCTGGAGGTCGTCATGCTGCGCGGCAATGTCGACACCCGCCTGGCCAAGCTGGAGCGCGGCGAGGCCGACGCCATCCTGCTGGCCCAGTCGGGCCTGAACCGGCTGAATCTGGGCCACATCACCAACAGCTGGCTCGACCCGCTGGCCGCCCCGCCCGCGCCGGGCCAGGGCGCCCTGGTCATCGAGACCCGCGCCGAGGATGTGGGCCTGCCGTGGCTGGAGGCCGTGCGCTGCCAGGCCACGACCCTGGCCGTCGCCGCCGAGCGCGGGGCGCTCTACGCCCTGGAGGGCTCGTGCCGCACGGCGGTCGGCGCCCATGCGCGGCTGGCCGGCCTGGACCTGACCCTGATCGTCGAGGCCCTGACCCCGGACGGCGTCCAGCGCTTCCGTCGCGAGGGTTCGGTGACGCTGTCGCAGATCGACGCCACCGAGGAAGCCCGGGCCCTGGGCCTGGACCTGGGCGGCGCCGTCCGCGCCGAGGGCGGTCCGGCCCTGATCCTGACCGAGTAGAGCCATGGCGGACGGCGCGCGGCGGATCTGGGTCACCCGGGCCTCGCCGGGCGCGGAGGCCACCGCCGCCCGCCTCGCCGCGATGGGCTTCGAGCCGCTGATCGACCCGTTGCTGGAGGTCCGCGACCTCTCCCCCGCCATCGACCTGGGCGACGTCGCCGCCCTGGCTTTCACCAGCGTCAATGGCGTCGCCGCCTTCGCCCGCCTGCACGGCGATCGGACCCGCCGGGTCTTCGCGGTCGGCGACCGCACGGCGCGGGCCGCGCGCGAAGCTGGCTTCACGGAGATCGCCTCCGCCGATGGCGACGTCGAGGCGCTGGCGGCCTTGATCCTGGGCCAGGCCGAGCAACTGGACGGCGCGATCCTGCACCCCTCCGCCCTCGAACCGGCGGGCGACCTGGTCTCGCCCCTGGTCGCGGCGGGACTGAGCGTCCGGCGACTGGCGGTCTACGAGGCCGTCGACCGCGCGCCCTCGCCAGAGACCCTGTCCGCGCTCGACGGGCTGGAGGCGGTGCTGCTGCACTCGCCGCGCGCCGCGCGCACATTGGCTGGATGGCTGACGCGCCATCCCGCGCCGGGCCTGCGGGCGCTGTGCCTGTCGGGCGCCGTGGCCGAGCCGCTTGGGACACTGGTTCAAGCCGGCCGGCTGAAGGCCGTGACGTCCGCGTCGCACCCGACCGAAACCGCGCTGCTGGACCGCCTCACGCTCTAGCTGAACATTGCGCGGCGCGGCGGCGTGGGGCACGAATGGCGCATGACGCTCGCTCCCGATCCCGTTGAAACCGATGCTCCGCGCGACCCGGCCCTGTACGGGCGACGTCGCCTGCTCGGGCCAGGGTTCTGGGCGCTGATCGCCTTCGGGCTGGTCTGTGTCGCGGCCGGCGCGGGCCTGGCGCGATTCGGGCCGACCTGGTTCCCGCACGCCGAGACGCCGCCCGTGGTCCAGCCGCCAGCCGGAAGCGGGGTTTCGCCGTCTCAAGTCGGATCCGGCCAGCCGCTCTATGGCGCGCCCAGCGTCGCGGTTTCGCCGCCGGCCGCCTCCGAGGACGTCGCGCAGCTGGAAGGCCGGATCGCCGTGCTCGAGACCGGCCAGCAGCGGGCGCTGGACGCCGCCGGCGCGGCCCTCGCCGCCGCCACCCTGGCCGACGCCGCCCGCACCGCGCGACCGTTCGCCGAGGAGCTGGCCAGCCTCGAACGTGTCCTGCCGCTGTCGTCCGACCTGCGCGCCCTGGCTCGCCTGGCCCAGGACGGCGCCGCGACCCGCGCGGGCCTGGCCGCCGAGTTCGAGACCCTGACCGGCCGCGCCGCCGTCGCCGCCCGCGATCCTGGCCGCAACGCCGACTTCCTGGCCCGCCTGCAACACGCCCTGTCCAGCATTGTCTCCATCCGCCAGGTGGGCACGACCCAGGGCACGACGCCCGACGCGGTGCTGGGCCGGACCCAGAAGCTGCTGAACGAAGGTGATATCGAGAGCGCCCTGACCGCCGTCGAGACCCTGCCCGCCCCGGCCCAGACCGTGCTGGCCCCCTGGCGCGCCGCCGCCGAGCGCCGGGTCGAGATCGACCGCCACATCGCCGCGATCCGGGCCGACGCCCTGGCCGGCCTGGTCCAGGTGACGCATGCGCAAGTCGGCGCCGCTGGGTCCGTCTCGTCGCCGGTGGCCCCGTGATCCGCGCGGCCGTCGTCTTCTTCCTGGTCGCGGCTCTGGCCGTAGCGGTGGTCGCCCTGACCGGCGAGCCGGGCGCGGCCAGCCTGGACTGGATGGGCTGGCGGGTCGAGATGACGGCCGCCGCCGCGGCCCTGCTGACCCTGTTCACCGCCCTGCTGGCCACCATCCTGTGGCGCGGCCTGCTGTGGGTGATCGAGGCGCCGCGCCGCGCCGCCCGCGCCCGGGCCGAGGCCAAGCGCAAGCAGGGCGTCGAGGCCCTGTCGCGGGGCTTCCTGGCCGTGGCCGCCGGCGACGGCTCCGAGGCCCGCCGCCTGGCCCAGAAGGCCTCGGAACTGGCCGAGGACGCGCCCGCCCTGGTCCGCGTGCTGGCCGCCCAGGCCGCCGAGGCGGCGGGCGATCACGTCGCCGCGCGCCAGGCCTACAACGCCATGCTCGGCTTTCCCGAGATGCGCCTGGCGGGTCTGCGCGGCCTGATGCAGACCGCCCTGGCCGAGGGCGACAAGGCTCTCGCCCTCAGGCATGCCGAGACCGCCTACGGCCTGGCCAAGACCGCCCGCTGGGCCTGGCGCGCGCTGCTGGAGGCGCGCTTGGAGGCGGGCGACTGGAAGGCGGCCCTGGCCCTGGTCCAGGGCGCGCTGGACCGCAAGATCGTCCCGCCCCTGGTCGCCGAGCGCGCCCGCGCCGCCCTGCTGGCCGCCTCGGCCGCCGGCCTGGAGGACTCCGACGACCCCAAGGTGCTGGCCCAGGCCGTGGACTTCGCGACCCAGGCCGCCAGGCTCAAGCCCGAGTTCGCGCCCGGCGTCGTGATGGCCGCGCGCCTGCAGGCCGCCGACGGCAAGGCCGCCAAGGCTGGAACCCTGATCGAGGCCGCGTGGAAACAGGCCCCGCATCCGGCCCTGTGGCTGGCCTATCGCGACCTGAAGACCAGCGAGACCCCCAAGCTGCGCGCCACGCGCTTGGCCGCCCTGGCCAATCTGAAGCCCGAGGCGCGAGAGAGCCGGCTGCTGAAGGTGGAAAGCGCCCTGATCGGCGGTGATCCGGTCGCCGCCCGCGCCGCCGCCCGGCTGCTCCCCGAGGAAGCGCTGACCGCTCGCGTGGCCGGCCTGATGGCCCGCGTCGCCTACGCCAACGGCGAGGCCGACGAGGCCCGCGCCTGGGTCGCCCGGGGCGTGGCCGCGCCGCAGGAGCCCGACTGGTCGGATCTCGACCCCGAGGGCCGCGCCTTCGCCTACGCCCGCGACGACTGGGCCCGGCTGACGGTCAGCTACGCCGAGACCGGCGAACTGATCCATCCGCGCTTCGAGCGCCGCGAACGCACGATGAGCGAGCTGCCGCAGCTGCCCTCGGCCTATGCGGAATCGACGCCGTTCGTGCGGGCGGCCGAGACCGGCGGGGCCCTGATGCCCATCCCGGACGACCCCGGAATCGGCGACGGCAGCAACGACGGCGGCCTCGATGCGCCGTCGCCGACCGAGCCCGAAACCGGCGCGCCGGCGCCCCGTCGCAAGACAGCTGCACGCCGACGCTTGGCAAGCGGCCCTCGCGCCGCTAAATAGGCCCCTCCTCGCGCCGGGTCGGTGATTTGGCGACGGGAACACCAGTGTCTTTCGGAGCGTCTCCGGAGACGAAGCGCGCCGCTTTAGCTCAGCTGGTAGAGCACCTCATTCGTAATGAGGGGGTCACAGGTTCGAGTCCTGTAAGCGGCACCACTTCCCAAATTCCGTTGGATCGGCCAGGTCGCGTATCGGCGGGGGCCTTAGTCGTCCCAGCCAGGACGCTTCTTCTTCTTGCCGATGGCGAACAGCCCGGGATACGGCCCCTTGCCGCTGCGGTAGAGGCACCAGTCGTCGTCCTTCTTGCAGTCGCCGTCGAAGGCCGCCTTCTTGTCGGGGTCGATGGCGGCGTAGAGGGCCGGGCCGTTCTTGTTCTTGGCGCCCAGGGCCTCGGCGCAGGCCTCGCGTTCGGCCTTGGTCAGCTTGACGGTGTCGGCCTCGGTGCACGCGCTCTTGCGGGCCGCCTGACGCAGGGCCTCGCCGCCGCCCGTCAGGGTTCCCCGGGCCGTGAAGCCGGGCGGGGCGACGATGGCGCCGGGCGCGGCGGGCAGGGGCGAGGGCGCCGCAGACGGCGTGACCAGGGGCGGAAGCGCTCGGGGCGTCGGAACGTGCAGCGGCGCCGACTGAGGCCGAGGCGTGGCGGGCCGTTCATGGGGGTGCGGCTGGTCGGGCGCCAGCATCTCGATCACGACGCTGCGGGGCTCGGCCAGGATCGGGGGCGCGGGCACGGCCTTCAGCAGCACCCAGCCCAGCAGGCCGTGGAAGGCCAGCGACGCGCCGCCGACGACCAGCCAGCGACGCCGGGCGGCTTGTCTTCGCCGCGTCGCGGGCATGGCGGCCTCCCTGAGGTCCCCGGGCGACGATGGATGGGCGGCGGGACGCATCAAAGATAGGCTCGATCTCACCGGACCAAGCTCTAGCGAGGCCATGCGGCCGGACCAAGGCGGCGGCAAGTCCGTTTCGAAACGAATGCGGCGAAACGAAAAGGGCCCGGCGTCGCCGCCGGGCCCTTCCGTATTCAGGCTTGAGCCCCCCTTAGGCGGCGGCCTTCTCCTTGACGCCGAAGCGGCTGTAGAAGGTCTCGCCCTTGGCGGCCATGTCGCGCAGCAGCTGCGGCGGCGCGAAGCGCGAGCCGTACTTCTGGGCCAGGGCGTCGCAGGCCTCGACGAACTTGGCCACGCCAATGCCGTCGATCAGGCTGACCGGGCCGCCGGTCCAGGGCGCGAAGCCCCAGCCCAGGATAGCCCCGACGTCGGCCTCGCGCGGATCGGTGATCACGCCTTCCTCGAAGCAGCGGGCGGCTTCCACGGCCTGGCGGTAGAGAAGCCGGGTGCGGATCTCCTCGATGCCGGCCTTGTCGACCGAGTCGATCTTGACCGGCGCCAGGTCGGCCAGGCCCTTCCACAGAACCTTGGGGCCGTTCTCCGGATAGTCGTAGAAGCCCTTGCCGTTCTTGCGGCCGTAGCGGCCCTCGCCCTCGACCATCTTCTCGATGATCGTGGTGAAGGGGCGCTCCTCGTACTTGTCGCCGAGGTCCTTCTTGGTCTGCTGGGCGATCTTGTAGGAGAGGTCCAGCGCGACGTCGTCGTGCATCTCCAGCGGACCGCGCGGCATGCCGGTGGCCCGGCCGACATTGTCGATGATGGCCGGGGCGTAGCCGTCGGCCAGCAGTTCCATGCCTTCCTGCACGAAGGTGCCGAAGCAGCGCGACGTGTAGAAGCCGCGGCTGTCGTTGACGACGATTGGGGTCTTCTTGATCTTCAGGACGTAGTCGATCGACTTGGCGATGGTCGCCTGGTCGGTCTTGTCGCCGAGGATGATCTCGACCAGGCCCATCTTGTCGACCGGCGAGAAGAAGTGGATGCCGATGAAGCTTTCCGGACGGATGGAGGCTTCCGCGAGACCCGTGATCGGCAGGGTCGAGGTGTTGGAGCCGAACACGGCGGTGTCGGCCAGTTGGGCCTCGGCCAACTTGGTGACGGCGGCCTTGACGTCGCGGTTCTCGAACACGGCCTCGACGACCAGGTCGCTGCCCTTGACGTTGGCGTAGTCGGCGGTCGGGTGGATGAGCGCCAGGATGGCCTCGCCCTTCTCGGCCGTCAGCTTGCCGCGCGAGACGGCCTTCTTGACCAGGCCCTCGGCGTAGCCCTTGCCCTTGTCGGCGGCTTCCTGGCTCTGGTCGATCAGCACGGTCTCGATGCCGGCCATGGCTTGGACATAGGCGATGCCCGCGCCCATCATGCCGGCGCCCAGGACGGACACCTTCTTGACGTCGTAGTGCGGCACGCCGGCCGGGCGGCCCGAGCCCTTGCCCAGCTCTTGCAGGGACAGGAACAGGGTGCGGATCATGCCCTTGGCCTGGGGCGACATCAGGGTCTTGAGGAAGTAGCGGGTCTCGATCCGCAGGGCGGCGTCGAACGGAACCTGCAGGCCCTCATAGACGGCCTTCATGATGTTCAGCTGGGCCGGATAGTTGCCATAGGTCTGCTTGCGCAGCATGGCGTTGCCCATCACGAACACCTGGCTGCCGCTGGCGGTGTAGGGGCCGCCGCCGGGGATCTTGAAGTCCTTCTTGTCCCAGAGGGCGACGGGATCGCCCTTGGTCTTGACCCAGGTCTTGGCGGCTTCGACCACCTGGTCGGCGGGCGCGACTTCGTGCACGACCTTCAGGGCCAGGGCCTCGGCCGGCTTCATCGACTTGCCTTCCAGCAGGTACGGCGCCGCCGCCATCACGCCGATCAGGCGCGGCAGGCGCTGGGTGCCGCCGGCGCCGGGCAGCAGGCCGACCTTGGCTTCCGGCAGGGCCAGCTGGATCTTGGGATTGTCGGCCACGACGCGGTAGTGGCAGGCCAGGGTGATTTCCAGTCCGCCGCCCATGGCCAGGCCATTGATGGCCGCGGCCACCGGCTTGCCGCAGGTCTCGATGGCGCGGAACGCCTTGTTCAGCGCGAAGCCCGCCTCGAAGGCGGCCTTCAGGCCCTCTTCGCCGGCCGGCGCGCCGCCGCCGCCACCCAGAGCGCCGCCGCCCAGTTCACCCAGGTCGGCGCCGGCGCAGAAGCCGGTGGTCTTGCCCGAGGTGATGACCGCGCCCTTGATGTTGGCGTCGGACTTCAGGGTCTCGGCGATCTCGCCGATCTCCTTGATGACCGCGGCGGTCAGCGTGTTCATCGTGCGGCCGGGCACGTCGAAGGTGATCAGGGCGATACCGTCGCCGTCGACGTCGATCTTGAAGTTTTCCATGGTTCTAATCCTCAGATCCTAGACGCGTTCGATGACCGTGGCGGTGCCCATGCCGGCGCCGACGCACAGGGTGATCAGGGCGGTCTCCTTGTCGGAGCGCTCCAGCTCGTCGACCATGGTGCCCAGGATCATCGCGCCGGTGGCGCCCAGGGGGTGGCCCATGGCGATCGCGCCGCCGTTCACGTTCATCTTGTCGTGCGGGATGTTCAGGGCCTGCATCATGCGCAGGACCACGGCGGCGAAGGCTTCGTTCAGCTCGTAGAGGTCGATGTCGGAGACCTCCATCTTCAGCTTCTTCAGCAGCTTCTCGGTGACCAGCGACGGGCCGGTCAGCATGATCGAGGGCTCCGAACCGATCGAGGCCGCGCCCTTGATGCGGGCGCGGGCCTTCAGGCCGAGAGCCTCGCCCATTTCCTTGGTGCCGATCAGCACGCCGGCGGCGCCGTCGACGATGCCCGAGCTGTTGCCGGCGTGGTGGACGTGGTTGACCTTCTCCACCTGCGGATAGCGCTGGGTGACCACGGCGTCGAAGGCCATGTCGCCCATGCCCTGGAACGAGGGGTTCAGCGAGGCCAGGGTCTGCATGGTGGTGGCGCCGCGCACGGTTTCGTCGTGATCGAGGATCGTCAGGCCCAGCTGGTCCTTCACGCCGATCACCGACTTCTTGAAGCGACCGTCGGCCCACGAGGCCGCCGCGCGCTTCTGGCTTTCCACGGCGTAGGCGTCGACGTCGTCGCGGCTGAAGCCGTAGACCGAGGCGATCAGGTCGGCCGAGATGCCCTGCGGAGCGAAATAGGTCTTGAAGGCCGAGGAGGGGTCGGTCGGCCAGGCGCCGCCGTCGCTGGCCATGGGCACGCGGCTCATGCTCTCGACGCCGCCGCCGATGGTCAGCTGGGCTTCACCCGAGGCCACCTTGGCCGCGGCCATGTTCACCGCTTCCAGGCCCGAGGCGCAGAAACGGTTGATCTGCACGCCCGCGACGCTCTCGGCGTAGTCGGCGGTCAGGACGGCGGTGCGGGCGATGTCGGCGCCCTGCTCGCCCACCGGCGAGACGCAGCCCAGGACGACGTCGTCGACATAGGAGGTGTCCAGGCCGTTGCGCTCGCGCAGGCTTTCCAGGACCTGGGTGGCCAGGGACAGGGCGGTGATCTCGTGCAGAGACCCGTCCTTCTTGCCCTTGCCGCGCGGCGTGCGCACGGCGTCAAAGATATAAGCGTCGGCCATTGTATGGCTCCTTCCTGCGTAGGCTTGGATGGTTCGTTAACCAAAAAGGCGTCTGATTCCGTTGGTTTGGAGATCAGGACGATGACGGCAGCGGAGCGCTCGACGGACGCGGCCCACCCGGTGGTGAGCGACTTCATCGCGCGCGGCTATCATGTGTTCGGCGGTGGCGTGGACCCGGCGGCGGCGAGCGCGCTGCTGGCCAAGATCCGAGCCTTGCGGACGTTCGATGCGGACCTGTTCCTGTCGGAAGCCGAGTTCGACGCCGACCCGCAATATATAGGGGTGAACCCCGCGCCTGGCAGGAACCTGCTGGAGCGTTTCGAGGACGAGCTGGCCTTCGTCGAGCAGGACCCGGCCATCGCCTCGGCCCTGGGCGCCCTGCTGGGCGACGGCTACGAGATCCTGCTCAAGAAGCTGATCTGCGGCGTGCCGGCCAGCGTCGTGCCCGACTGGCTGAAGGCCCGCATCGCCGGCAACCCGGTCAACAACCTGGGCGCCTATGTGAAGGCCCCGTTCCGGGACATCACCTATTTCTACGGCATCGACTTCCACCAGGACCTGATCGACTACAAGGACCGGGAAGCCGACTTCATCACCCTGTACGTCTACCTGCACGACGTGGGGACGCACGACGCCCCGCTGTTCCTGCTGGAGGACAGCCACAAGCTGGGCGGGACGCTGTTCCCGCACGATCTCACGAAGAACGAGGCCGGCTGGCTGTACCGCGACGGGCGCGGCCACGAGGTCCAGACCAAGCAACATCTGCTGACCGGCAAGACCGGCTACGCGGCCATGTGGCACGCCTGCACCCTGCACGGCACCCAGCCCGACGCCGCCGACAACGAACGCCTGTCCCTGCGCTATCTGATCGCCCGCAAGCCCGGCGTGGCCGCCCCCGGCATGGACGCCGTCAACGCCACCTTGCTGGGCCCGCTCAGCCTGGACGCCACGCGCAAGGACCTGGACGCGCGCGGCGCCGCCCAGATCAAGGCCAACAGCGTCAACAAGGCTTAGGGCCAGGCTCATTATTTCCACGTCCCGATCGGCGACTTGGCGATCGGCGCGCAGGCCAGGCCCCGGGCCGTGGCCTTGGCGCTGTAGGTGACGCGATAGCCGAACTCGGGCGCGGGCAGGTAGCAGGCCTTGAACCCTGGGGTGGTCACCGACAGGGTCCAGTCGGCGACCTTCGAGCGCAGCAGGTTGTTGCACTGGTCGGCGTTGGCCTTCAGCGGCAGTTCGAAATCGCCGGGAAACGTCGCGCCGGGCTTCTTGCCGACCAGCTTGCCGGTGAAGAACAGCGGGCGCGGGCCGGCCGCGCGCACGCAGACGACGGCCGAGCGGCTATCCGAAGCGACCTGGGCGGGAGGCGGAGCGGCGGCGATCGGCATCAGCGGGTCTCCTTGCAGGTCAACGGGCCAAACAGGCTCTTGCGGTAGACGAAGGTCAGGCGCTGGCCCGACACGAGCGGCCGGGTCGGGCGGCAGATGGTGTCGGCGTGCTTGCCGCCCGCCGCGGCGACGGCGGCCGGGGACTGGCCCGAGCGCACGACCAGCTGCGGCTTGGCCAGCGTCAGCCCGTCGACATTGGCGCAGCCGGTCGCTCCCGCCTCGACGGCCGGAAACGGCGTTTCGGCCAGGGGCGCGCGATAGGTGAGGCTGGTTCCTTCCAGCTTGGCCGTGGTGACCTTGGCGCGCTCGTCGCGCACCAGACCGGACACGGCCGCTTGGGTCGCGTTGGTCAGGCACAGGACGACGGCGGCTTCGATCAGCATGCTAGAGCGTCCTCGCGATCAGCAGCTTCATGATCTCGTTGGTGCCGCCATAGATGCGCTGCACGCGGCTGTCGCGATACATCCGGGCGATCGGATATTCGTTCATGAAGCCGTAGCCGCCGAACAGCTGCAGACAGCGGTCGACGATCTTGTTCTCCAGGTCGGTGACCCAGTACTTGGCCATCGAGGCGGTGGCGGCGTCCAGCTTGCCGGCCAGATGCTGCTCGATGCAGTGGTTGACGAACACCTTGGCCACGGTCGCCTCGGTCTTGCATTCGGCCAGCACGAACTGGGTGTTCTGGAAGTCGATGATCGCCTTGCCGAACGCCTTGCGGTCCTTGACGTAGGCGATGGTCAGCTCCAGCGCCCGCTCGATGGTGGCCATGCCCTGGACGGCGATGTTCAGCCGCTCCTGGGGCAGCTGGCCCATCAGCTGGAAGAAGCCCTGGCCCTCGTCGGTTCCCAGCAGGTTCTCGGTCGGAACCTTGACGTCGTTGAAGAACAGCTCGGACGTGTCCTGGGCTTCGTGGCCCAGCTTGTCGAGATTGCGGCCGCGTTCGAAGCCTTCGGCCCCGTCGGTCTCGACGACGATCAGGCTGGTGCCGCGCGCGCCGGCGGTCGGGTCGGTCTTGACGACGACGATGATCAGGTTCGCCGTTTGCCCGTTGGTGATGAAGGTCTTGGACCCGTTGATCACGTACTGGTTGCCGACGACCTTGGCGGTGGACTTGATGCCTTGCAGGTCCGAGCCCGCGCCGGGTTCGGTCATGGCGATCGCGCCGACCAGCTCGCCGGTGCACAGGCGCGGCAGCCAGCGCTGCTTCTGCTCCTCGGTCCCGTAGTGGAAGATGTAAGGGGCGACGATGGCGTTGTGCAGGCTGATGCCGAAGCCGTCGACGCCCTTCAGGCCCAGCTGCTCCATCAGCACGGCCTCGTGGCGATAGTCGCCGCCGGCCCCGCCGTATTCCTCGGGAACGGTCAGGCCCAGCAGTCCTGCCCGGCCCGCCGTGTTCCACATTTCGCGGTCGACGACGTGGTTCTTGCGCCACGTCGCCACCACGGCCTCGGGGGCGTGCTCGTCGAAGAACTTGCCGACCGCGTCCTCGAAGATCGCGATGTCCTCTTCGGCCATGAAGGCCGGCTTTTCGACGTTGAGCACGCCCATGATCAGAAGGCCTCCGCGGGCAGGGCCATCAAGGTTTCCGAGCCCGTCTTCAGCTTGGCCAGATGCGCCCCAGCGTCAGGCAAGACCCGCTCGATGAAATATTTCGCCGTCGTGATCTTGGTGGTGAAGAACGGGTCGGACGAGCCGCCCGCGATCTTGGCGTTGGCCGCCTTGACCATCAGGCACCACATGTAGGCCAGGCCGGTGAGGCCGAAGAGGTGCATGTAGTCGGTCGAGGCCGCGCCGGCGTTGTCGGGGTTCTGCAGGCCGTTCTGCATCAGCCACATCGTGCCGTCCTGCAGCTGGGCCTTCACGCCGGCCAGGGCGTCGACGAAGGGCTTGAGGCCCGGATCGCTGTCGTTCTCGCCGATGAACTGGTCGATTTCCTGGAAGAAGGTCATCACGCCGCGACCGCCCTTGGCGGCCAGCTTGCGGCCGACCAGGTCCAGGGCCTGAACGCCGTTGGTGCCTTCGTAGATCAGGGCGATGCGGACGTCGCGCAGGTACTGGCTGACCGGGAAGTGCTCGGTGAAGCCGCTGCCGCCGTGCACCTGCATGGCGTCCGAGCAGATCTTGAAGCCCTTGTCGGTCAGGTAGCCTTTCAGCACCGGCGTCATCAGGCCCATATAGTCCTCGGCCTTGGCGCGCACGGCCTCGTCCGGGTGATGGTGGGCCAGGTCGCCGTGCAGGGCGGTCCAGAACAGGAAGGCGCGGCCGCCTTCGATCAGGGCCTTGCTCTCCAGCAGCATGCGACGCACGTCCGGGTGGACCAGGATCGGGTCGGCCGGGCCGTCGGGGTTCTTCGGGCCGGTCAGCGAACGGCCTTGCAGGCGGTCCTTGGCGAAGGCGGCGGCGGCCTGGTAGGCGGCCTCGGCCTGGGCCACGCCCTGCAGGCCCACGCCGATGCGGGCCTCGTTCATCATCACGAACATGATCTTCAGGCCGGCGTTCTCCTCGCCGATCAGCCAGCCCTGGGCGTCTTCGTACTGCATCACGCAGGTGGCGTTGCCGTGGATGCCCATCTTCTCTTCGAGGCCGACGCACTTGACGCCCTCGTTGCGCTCGCCGACCGAGCCGTCGTCCTTGGGGATGTACTTGGGCACGATGAACAGGCTGATGCCCTTCACGCCGGCCGGGGCGCCCTCGATGCGGGCCAGCACCAGGTGGACGATGTTGTCGGCCATGTCGTGCTCGCCGGCCGAGATCCAGATCTTCTGGCCGGTGATCTTGTAGCTGCCGTCGGCTTGCGGAACCGCCTTGGTGCGCAGCAGGCCCAGGTCCGTGCCGCAATGCGGCTCGGTCAGGTTCATGGTGCCGGTCCACTCGCCCGAGACCATCTTGGGCAGGTAGAGGTCCTTCTGGGCGTCGCTGCCGCCGGTGTGGATGGCCGAATAGGCGCCGTGAGCCAGGCCCGGATACATCGAGAACGCCATGTTGGCCGAGCTCGACATCTCGCTGAACGACAGGTTCACGACGTGGGGCAGGCCCTGGCCGCCATAGGCCGGGTCCGAGCCCAGGCCGGTCCAGCCGCCTTCGCACAGCTGTTTGTAGGCGGCGGCGAAGCCGTCCGGCGTCTTGACCGTGAAGTCCTTGTTCCAGACGCAGCCCTGCTTGTCGCCGACGTGGTTCAGCGGGGCCAGGACCTCGCCGGTGAACTGGGCGGCGGCCTCGAGGATCTGCTCGACGGTCTCGAACGGCGCGTCGGCGAAGCCCGGCAGGTCGCCGTGCTGATCGATGTTGAGCACGTCGCGCAGGAGGAAGGCGTGTTCGCGAACGGGCGGCTGGTAGGTCATGAAACGGTCCTGGTCAGTCGGATCAGCAGGTTTGGCGGATCTGGTGGCGGGTCGGGGAGGTGGAAACAAAGTCGCCGCCCGCGTCCCTGTCTTGCAGGAAGCGGGCGGAATCAGGTCGGCGCTCCAGGCTTATTTGCCCAAGGTCGCATCCGCGTGACCGTCGAGCCGGGCGCGCAGCACCTGGTCGTAGTCGGCGGCGCGCGGCAGCAGGTCGGGGCGGATCTCGGCCAGGCGCTGTTCGAGGCGGTTGCAGGCTTCGCGCAGCTCGATCAGGGCGCCGTCGATGTCCTCGCGCTGCTGCTCCAGTGCGCCGACGCGCTCGCGGAACTTCTTCAGCGACCGGGCCATCTGGGCCGCGCCGTCGTCGTTCTCGTCATAGAGGTCGAGCAGTTCGCGGATTTCCGACAGCGACAGGCCCACGCGCTTGCCGCGCAGGATCAGCTGCAGGCGGACGCGGTCCTTGTGGGAATAGACGCGGTTGAGGCCCTCACGAGCCGGCGTCAGCAGGCCCTTGTCCTCATAAAAGCGCAACGCGCGCGGCGTGGCTTTGAACTCGTTGCACAGCTGGCGAATTGTAAAGGTGCGCTCTGGACGTCGCAGGTCGGCCAACATTCGAACCCTCCCTGGGCAGGCCCGACTTCTGCGGCCGAGCCGGTTGGTTATCGTCGATCACCATATGCCCGCGACAAACTGACGTCAACGTTTACGTAAACGTCAACTTGGCCGTATCGCCTTAGGTTTACATTCCTAGGGCCTGGGCATATTTTTCGGGACCACGGCTAGGAGGCCGCCATGTCGTCCCTGTCGCATACCGAGATCTGGACCGCGATCGACGCTTTGGCCAAGCGCTTCGAGATGAGCCCGTCGGCCATGGCCAAGATGGCGGGCCTGGATCCCACCGCCTTCAATCGCTCCAAGCGCGGCGACGGCGACGCCCGGCCGCGCTGGCCCTCGACCGAGAGCCTGGCCAAGGTGCTGGAGGCGACGGGGGTCGGTTTCTCGGAATTCGCGGCCCTGACCGAACGGGCGCCCCTCCAGCGGGGGGCGGGGCCCAATCCGCGTCCCAACTCGCACAGCGTGCCGCTGATCGGTTTCGCCCAGGCCGGGGCCGAGGGGATGTTCGACGAGACCGGCGCGCCGATCGGCGCCGGTTGGGACGAGATCGATTTTCCGGGTCTGGCGGACGAAGGCGTCTACGCCCTGGAGATCGCCGGCGACGCCCTGGCCCCGGTGTTCCGCGACGGTGACCGCATCCTGGTCTCGCCATCGCTCGAGCCGCGCCGGGGCGACCGGGTGGTGGTGCGCACCACGGGCGGGGAGCTGCTGGTCAAGGAACTGGCGCGGGTCACGGCCCGCAGCGTGGAACTGGCGTCGCTGACGCGAGAGGGCCAGGATCGCACGCTGGACCTGGCCGAGGTGGTGTGGATCGCGCGGATCCTCTGGGCCAGCCAGTAAAGGCCCAGTCTATCCAGGTCAGGTGCGCGGGCAGTCGGCGTGCTTGCTTTGCAGCCAGGCGGTCAGGTCGCCTTCCCACGGGGCGTCGCACGAGATGTCGACGCGATAGGACGCCCAGTTGTCGTTGTGGGCGGCTTCGACATGAGCGGACGGGAACTGGGACGCCAGTTCGCCGAGCAACGAGTCGAATTCCGAGCGGTCCGAAGGACGGAGGGTGAAGCAAGCCATGAGACTAACCTTGGTTCTGATGCAACCAGACTAGACGCCAAATAGCGGACAGACCCTTAACCGGCGATTTATCTGTTGTTCATCTATCGGGGCATGGTGTCGCAGGCGTGGCGCGCCCGATCAATGTTGTCCGGAAAACGGCGCGCCGCGCCCGGCCATGATCTGATGATTTTCGGCGGGGAAGCTTGAGCGTTTGGCCATGTTCTCGACGTCAAGACGCCTGATCAATCGACGCCGCGCGCCTAATTAAATGCCGTGTTCTACGCCTGACACAAACATTCGGCATGGCGTACGGTGGTTTGGGGTTGCTACCGACCGTTGGGCGGGCGACTAGCTCGCAGACTATTTTGTCCCGCCACCTTGGGCGGGTTCCGACAGGGGACTTTATGCGCGTAGCGATGATTGGCACGGGCTATGTGGGCTTGGTGTCTGGTGCGTGTTTTGCGGACTTCGGGCACGTTGTGACGTGCATCGACAAGGACCCGAGCAAGATCGAGCGGCTGGAGAAGGGCGAGATCCCGATCTTCGAGCCGGGGCTGGACGCGCTGGTGGCGCGCAACGTGCGCGAAGGCCGGCTGTTCTTCACCCTGGACGGGGCCCAGGCGATCAAGGACGCCGACGCGGTGTTCATCGCGGTGGGCACGCCCACGCGGCGCGGCGACGGCCATGCGGACCTGTCCTACGTCTATGCCGCGGCCGAGGAGATCGCCGGCCTGATCGAGGACTTCACCGTCATCGTCACCAAGTCGACCGTGCCGGTGGGCACCGGCGACGAGGTCGAGGCGATCATCCAGCGGGTCCGGCCCGACGCCCAGTTCGCCGTGGTCTCCAATCCCGAGTTCCTACGCGAGGGCGCGGCCATCGAGGATTTCAAGCGTCCCGACCGCGTGGTGGTGGGCACCGAGGACGAGCGGGCCCAGGCGGTGATGCGCGAGCTCTACCGTCCGCTGAGCCTGAACGAGACGCCCATCGTCTTCACCGGCCGGCGCACCAGCGAGCTGATCAAGTACGCGGCCAACGCCTTCCTGGCCATGAAGATCACCTTCATCAACGAGATGGCCGACCTGTGCGAGAAGGTCGGGGCCGACGTCCAGCAGGTGGCGCGCGGCATCGGCCTGGACAAGCGCATCGGGTCCAAGTTCCTCAACGCCGGTCCCGGCTATGGCGGCAGCTGCTTTCCCAAGGACACCATCGCCCTGGTGCGCACCGCCCAGCAGTACGGCGCGCCGGTCAAGCTGATCGAGACCACCGTCAGCGTCAACGACGCGCGCAAGAAGGCCATGGCCGACAAGGTCGCCGCGGTCCTGGGGGCCGAGGACCTGACGGGCAAGACCGTCGGGGTCCTGGGCGTGACCTTCAAGCCCAACACCGACGACATGCGCGACGCCCCCAGCCTGGACATCCTGCCCGCCCTGCTGGCCCGGGGCGCCAAGGTCCAGGCCTTCGATCCCGAAGGCGCCAGGGAGGCCGCCCACATGATGCCGGGCGTCACCTTCGTCGGCGGCCCCTACGAGGCCGCCCAGGACGCCGACGTCCTGGTGATCATCACCGAGTGGGACCAGTTCCGCGCCCTGGACCTGGAACGCCTCAAGACCCTGCTCAAGGCCCCCGTCGTCGTCGACCTGCGCAATGTCTACAAACCCGCCGAAATGGTCCGCGCCGGCTTCACATACGCCTCCATCGGACGGGGGTGACGCCGTGACGCTGTCCGCCCCGTTGTCTTCCATCGCCCAGGACGTCGAGGCTACGGCCCGCGCCGCGAAGGGGGCTGATCCTGGACGGCCGTTCCGCGTGCTCATCGTGGCGCTGAACTACGCGCCGGAACTTGTGGGCTGCGCCAAGTACACCACCGAGCTCGCCGAGGAGCTCGTCGCCCGAGGGCACGTGGTCGAGGTGGTCGCGGCGCCGCCCTACTATCCTCAATGGAAGATCGCCGAGCCCTATTCCGGCGCGCGGTGGAGTCGCGAGGTCCGATCCGGCGTGACCATCAACCGGACGCCCCTTTACGTGCCCTCCGCCCCCAGTGGCGTGAAGCGCATCCTGCACCTGGCCTCGTTCGGCGCGGCGGCCCTGCCGACGGCCGTTCGGGCGGCCAAGCGGTTTCGTCCGGACCTGGTGTTCGCGGTCGCGCCGACCCTGGCCGCGGCCGGCGCGGCCTTGGCCGCCGGCAAGGCGGCCGGCGCGAAAACCTGGCTGCATGTTCAGGACTTCGAGGTGGACGCCGCCTTCGGATTGGGCTTGCTGAACAACGGCGCGGCCCGACGCCTGGCGTTGGGAATGGAAAACTGGCTGCTGCGACGGTTCGATCGGGTGTCCAGCATTGCGCCGGCCATGGTGAACCTGTTGCGGACCAAGGGTGTCGCGGCCGATCAGGCGCTCGAGCTTCGAAACTGGGTGGATCTGGACGCCTTCCCCACCTGGGTCAGCTCGGACACGGCCTATCGCGCGCAGCTCGGCATCGCGGCCGATCAGATCGTGGCGCTGTATTCCGGTAACATGGCCGGCAAGCAGGGCATCGAAGCCTTGGCGGATGTCGCCAAGAGCTTGAAGGCCGTTAAGGCGCCCGTGACCCTGTTGCTGTGCGGGGAAGGACCGGCGCGCGCGACGCTGGAGTCAGCCTGCCAGGGGCTGGCCAATGTGAAATTTCTTCCCCTGCAGCCGTTGGAACGGCTGCCGGAACTGTTGGCGACCGCCGATATCCATCTGTTGCCTCAGCGCGCCGAGGCCGCCGATCTGGTTCTGCCCTCGAAGCTGACCGGCATGCTGGCCTCTGGCCGGCCGGTCGTCGCGATGGCGACACAAGGCACGGGCCTGGCCGAGGAGGTCGCGGGATGTGGTCTGGTCGTCGAGCCGAACGCGGCGGCCATGACCGAGGGCGTCTTGACGCTGGCGGCGGACGCGGACCTGTGCCGCGCGCTCGGCACGGCCGGCAAGGCCCGGGCCAAGAGCCGCTGGCGCAAGCGCGCGATCATCGACGGCTTCGTGAATGAGGTCGCCAGCGTCCTGAAGCTCGGCGATATTTCGGTGGCGTCATGACCCAGCCCGTCGTTCAAGATCTCGCCAGTTTCCGCAATCCGCCCGGCTTTCGTGGTCGGTCGGGCGTGGTGGTGCAGCTTTGGTGGCTGGTGCAAAGCTCGCTGTTCCGCTGTTCGCCACAGTTCATGTACGGCTGGCGCAATGGGCTGCTTCGGCTGTTTGGGGCCCGCATCGGCAAGGGCGTCATCATCCGCCCGACGGTGCGCGTCACCTATCCGTGGAAGCTGACGATCGGCGACCACAGCTGGATCGGCGATTTCGTCGAGCTATACACCCTGGGCGAAATTCGGATCGGCCAGAACGCCGTGGTCTCGCAGAACAGCTATCTGTGCACCGGCTCTCATGATTTTCGCGCGCCGGCCTTCGACATCTACGCCAAGCCGATCGTCGTCGAAGACGAAGCCTGGGTCGCGGCCGGAGTGTTCGTTCACCCCGGCGTGACGGTGGCCAGGGGCTCGGTGGTCGCCGCGCGATCGGTGCTGTCCCGCGACACCGAGGCCCTGACGATCTGGGCCGGCTCGCCCGCCAAGAAGGTCGCCGAACGGCTGAACCGTTCGGCTTAGTCGCCCACCGCGATCACCGGTTCCGGCTTCCTGCGGCGAATCAGCGAATTCAAGCGGCGACGGATCGGATCCTCGACGAGATAGTAGCTGACCAGCCCCGCTCCGATCGCGACCGCGAGCATGAGGGGATAGGCGAACTTGCCGCCCACCTGCGCGCCGTGCAGCGCGGCGAGCATGTAGAAGGGTTGTTGCCACAGGTAAATCGAAAACGAGACCAGCCCGAAGAACGTCAGGGCGCGCATCGACAGGATGTCGAGGGCGAACTTGGGGGCCCAATGCAGTGTCGCCAAGCTGCCGGCGACCAGCATCGTGCCCAGCGAGTATTTGATCGGATCCGGAACCGGGTTCACCTGCAAGGCCACGCCCGCGAGACCCAAGGCGATGGGCAGCCAGGCTGGCGTCCGGACGCCACGCTCGTCCAGGCCGTGAACCAGAAGATAAGCCGCGGCTCCCGCCAAGATTGAAGCCCCGCGCACGTCGCTGCGCCAGTAGACCTGGAAATAATCGTGGCCCTGCGCTGAAAGAACTGCGCCGAGGCCCATCATCGCGACCATGATCGCGCAGAGCAGCGACAGAATCTGCGTGGCCGATAGCGACAGGCGGCGCGAGGCGAACGCCAGCAGACCGAGCAGGATGTAGAGGTGCTCTTCGACGCAAAGCGACCAGACGTGTTCGATCCAGGGCAGCCGGAAGCCCGCCGCCGAGATATAATTGCTGGTGAAGGTGAGCGCTCCGACCCAGTTGAGCACCACCAGTTTCGAATCCGAGGCGACCATCACGATCGCGGTGGTGATCGTGGCGAAGACCGCCAGACCTGGCCACACTCTTGAAAATCTTCTCGCGTAGAACTCCGCCAGGGCGGCCTTGTGGATGAACAATATGTGAGCCATCAAGCGACCGCTCAGCACGAAAAACAGTTCAACGCCAAATCGCCCGACGTTGATGGCGGAGAGATGTATGAAGTGGCCGGCCAAAACCGATAGGATCGCCATGCCGCGCCATCCATCGAGATAGAGAACGCGGGTTTGATGAGCAGCAATCGTGTGACCGTTCACGTACTTAGCAGCCAAGATTCACCCAATGGCCCCTGTGCGGGGAAGTTTCTACTGATTAGATTTTTCTCTAACAAAAATATTACGCAATCTGGGTATCCTAAAAAGGTACGTCAAGCGAGAGCAAATTGATGACCACAGATAGAAGAAAGCAGATTGTGGGCCTGCAACATCTGCGTGGGCTGGCGGCTCTCGCTGTTGTTGTGGATCACGGCGCCGGAATGGCGGCATTTCCGAAGTATTTTGGTCAATCTATTCTTAGTGGTCACCTTGAAAAAGGCACGATAGGTGTTGATCTTTTCTTCGTGATCAGTGGATTGATTATTGCCACGGTCGCGCTGGAGATCACGACGCTGCGGGCGAAGATCTCAATCACGGACTTCGCGCTTCGACGGCTTATTCGTATCGTGCCGTTGATGTGGATCGCGATCCTGTCCTACGCCGCGCTAAGGCTCGCCGGGCGCGGTCTTTCAGACTTTTCGCCCTATGTGAACGCTCTGTTCTTGTTGCCGACTGGGCCAGTGGTTCCGCAAAACATCTGGACACTGCGACATGAGCTGGTGTTCTACTCGGCCTTCGCGTTGACGTTTCTGCTGTTTCCACGTGCGCGCTGGTTGATCCTGATTTGGATCTTCAGCTTTATACCCGTCGCTTTGTTCGCCCATTTCCATCCCGCCGACAACCCGGCCCTCTACGCGGCCAAGATCTTCGGAAATCCGGTCAACATCGAATTCGGCGCTGGGTTGGCGTTGGGGCTTCTTTGTCGCCGCCGAGATATCAGGAGCGATCTTTCGACGCCGGCGCCGGCGCTTCTGCTGATCGCGGCCTTTGTGGGCTTCTTTCTGCTGGCGATCGTCCTGGACCTCAAGATCGATCAAATTCAGGGCACGATGATATCGGCGATCGTCGCTTCGGCGATCATCTTCCTGGCCGTGAAGCTGAAGTTCGCCGATTCCGGCCTGAACAGGGTCGGTTCGCTGCTCGGCGACGCCTCATATTCCATCTATCTGTTTCACCCGCACTTCCAGTCGGCGATGCTGGGGGTCTGGAAACATTTCCTGCCTCAGACCAACATCTGGATCGTGATCCTGGGGGTGGTCTTGCTGTCCACGGCCGCTGGCGTGCTGATCCACCTGTTCGTCGAGAAGCCGCTGCTGACTTGGCTGGGGCGATTTCTGCCAAGGCGTGGCGACCATCACGGCAAGGTCGCGGCCGACCCGGTGCTGGCGCCGACCCTGCAGCCTCCTGGCTGATGTCGGGCGAGCGTTTCGTCGCCGACAATTCATATAGATACAGTGCGCCCGATCTTCAGGAGAATTGGCTATTCGTGCTTCCGTTGTAATACCGACCTTCAGGCGACTTGATCGGTTGCGGGAGGCGGTGGCGAGCGTCGCTTCGCAGGCTCGGCCTCCTGAAGAACTGATCGTCGTGGCGGCCGATCCCGATGAGCGGGAGGCGGTGCGCGCGCTGCTGGACGGCATCGACTTCGCGGGACGCGCGGAGGTCGTCGCCAGCGATCGTTGCCTGTTGGGCGGCGGGGCGCGGAACCTGGGATGGCGGTCGGCGACTGGTGACGTCGTGCTGTTCCTGGATGATGACGACTATTGGGCGGCCGATAAGGTCGGAGACCATGTCGCCGCGCACGACAGCGGTCAGTCGGATGTCGTCTATTCGGGTGTCTGGTACGTGTTTCCGGGCGCGCGGGATGCGCGGCCCTACAATGCCACGCCCGTCGCCGCGGACATGGTCCGCGGGCTGACCCTCGATGGCCTGTGCCCACCGACCACCAGCTGCGTCTCGATTCGACGCGCGGCGCTCGAGGCCGTGGGCGGCTTCGATGAAACGCTGCCATCGTACCAGGACTGGGAGCTGTGGTACCGGCTGGCGCTGGCCGGGTCCAAGTTCGCCAGCCTGCCGCAGCCCTTGACCTATTTCGTGCAGCACGAAGGCGGGCGCGTTTCGATGAACATCGAGGGGCGGTCCAGGGCCGCGGGCCTGGTGCTGGCCAAGCATGGCTCGTCGCCGGACCTCGTCGCCTTCTTCGGGAAAGAG
This sequence comes from Caulobacter soli, assembly GCF_011045195.1. GTDB lineage: Bacteria > Pseudomonadota > Alphaproteobacteria > Caulobacterales > Caulobacteraceae > Caulobacter > Caulobacter soli. The sequence continues at coordinate 195,787 of NZ_CP049199.1, forward strand.
CGTCGGCAGATGTTGGAGCGAGTCATCGTCTTCTCCGCTCAGCGCGGCGAATGGACCTGCCTGGACACCTTCCGGCGCGCGCTGTCCGACAAGATCTTCTCGCCGCTGGAATGGCGGCCCTATTGGATCGCCGCCAAGGTGGCGGGCAATCTGGCTCTGGCTTCGGTGCGTCGTAACCCATGACAAGCGTGGAATCCTCGGCGCCGAGCCCCCCGCCCGTCGCCGAACCGAGCCTTCAGGGCCGCAGTGTCAAGGGCACAGCGGTCACCATGGTGTTCCAGGGCTGCAAGATGCTCGTGCAGATCGGATCGGTCGTCGCCCTGGCGCGGCTGGTCTCGCCACACGAGTTCGGCATCTACGCCATGGCGTTGCCGATCTACGTCTTTTCGCTGCTGTTCCAGGACTCCGGCACGACCCAGGCGATCATTCAGCGCGAGCTGACCAAGACCGACCTGAACAACATCTTCTGGTTCAACCTGGCGGTCTGCGGGGCGATCGTCCTGCTCCTCGCCCTGGCCGCGCCCTTTATCGCCCTCTTCTACAAGACGCCGGTCGTCGCCCAGCTGGTGTGGGGGTTCTGCGGCGTCACCATGCTCAACTGCCTTTCGGCTCAGCCGCTGGCCCTACTGACGCGCAGGCTGCACTTCGGCTTCCTGGCGGGGATCGATCTGGCGTCCTATGTGCTGGGCGCCGCCGCCTCGCTGGCGGTGGCCCTGATCCATCCGGGCTACTGGGCGCTGTTCGCCATGCCCCTGGTGACAGCTTTGACCAATGTCGTCGGCGCCTGGATCAAGGCGTCGTGGAGTCCCGGCCTGCCGACGCGCGACCCCAAGTTCCTCAATCTGGCGCGGTTCGGATCCGGCGTCTTCGCCTTCAACCTGCTCAACTACTTCACCCGCAACGCCGACCTGGTCCTGCTGGGCCGCTACGCGTCGGCGGCCGCCCTGGGCGCCTATGACCGGGCCAACCGCCTGATCCTGTTCCCGATCCAGCAGATCAACATCCCGCTGGGACGCATCTTCCTGCCGGTGCTGAGCCGCCTGGCGGACAAGCCGGAAGAGTATCGCGCGTTCTATCTGAACGGCGTCGCGGCGATCCTGTTCGCCACCCAGCCGGGGATGGTCTGGCTGATCTGCGACGGCCGCGAGATCATTCCGATCCTGCTCGGCGCCGAATGGCGTGGCGCGGCGGACATCTTCGTCTGGATCGGCGCGGCGGCCCTGTGGCAACCCCTGACCTACACGGCAGGCTGGATCTTGGTCAGCCAGGGTCGTACGGGCGCCTTTTGGAGGTGGGGTCTCTTCAACGCCATCGTGTCGATCGGCGGTTTCGCCGCGGCCGTGCCGTGGGGGGCGATGGGCTTCGCGGTGGTCTACGCTATTCGTGAGAACGTGATCCGCTTGCCGGTCCTGATCTGGCTGATGGGGCGCCGGGGGCCGGTGACCATTCTCCACTTCCTTAAAGGTTTCGCGCCGTATCCCGCCGGCTGTGTCGCAGCGGCCGCGATCATTCTGGTCCGGCGCAGCCTGATGGGATCGAGTTTGATCTCGTTGGGCGTGGATTTGGTGTTGGCCTACCTAGCCTACGGGGTCGCCATCATGCTGTTCCCGGATGGGCGGAAGTTCTGGAATTCGGCGCTTCACGCCGGCCAGGGACTGATGAGGAAATCCATCAAGGCCTAGTTGCGATCAGCGTCGCGCCTCTTCCTTCGGGACATCTCGTCCATGAAACTTGCTTGATGGCGGGTCAGTACGCGCCGTTGGGTAGATCTTAGGGGCGGGGCCTGGCTTCACACCCTGAGCAGAGTCTCGGGGCGCTAAGTGATAGCGCTCCGAGGCGGAAGCGTGATGCGATCTTCCTCGCCTCCACCATTGCGGGCGAGGTGCGTGAAGTGGGAGTGCAGCAACACGGCAAGGCTCACGATCGCCAATTTATCGACTGATAGAAGAGCGCCGTTGAAATTCGCACACACGAAAAGGTAGGCAAGCATCGAAACGGTGCGTGCGGAGATTCCGAGTGTGACTATGACTAGTAACCCTACGAATCCGTAGAGAAAAGAAGCTGTTATAAGTGCGTTGTCGATGGATTTGATCGGAAATCCTATGAATTTCATAGAAATATCCGATACATTATAAAGCAATTCTGAATTTGCAGATCCAAATGGGTAGGCGAAAATGTACTCCAGGAGTACCTGGAGCGGGTAGAAAATACGAACGTTAGCGGAGAAGTCGTTTCCGCTCATGATCGTTCCGACACGGTCGAATAGCCTTACGCCCTCGAATTTCCCGAGCGAAGCCAAGGTGATCAGCGCCAGTATGGCCGTGATTCCAATTGCGACCGGGATATGCGTTCGCGTCGACATCCATCGTTTAAAGCTTTTGGAGTTCGAGAGGTGAACGAGCAAGGTTATTGTGATGGCAACTACGAAAGCCATACTCTGAGAGAGGAGGCCAATTGCAATATTTCCGAATATAAGAATATTCGATATTTTCCTAAACTTCCCGCTTTCCGAATTTCCAAGCAAGACGAAGATAAGTGAGGTGGAGTAGAAGCCCAGATACGAAGGTTCTCCAAAAGTTCCCATTGGGCGAATTCTGGCATATATCATATCCAGTAGTGTCGGGAGGGTGTTTTCATTCTGAATAAAGAATGACTTTGGAATCCCGATATACACTTTTTGAAGTACGACGCTCTGGATGGCCGTGAGCACGAGCATGCCGCCGGTTATAATGGCTATCGTGGTTATTATGCCTCGGCTGGGGGCTTTGATGCCTAGGTCAGATCCCAGCATGATCAGGCACAGCAGGGCAAAAATCACACCCTGGCGGGTCACCAACAGCAGGTCATGCACCGGATCATTGGTCGCCGACGTCAGTACGCTGAAGTACATGGCCACGAAAATCAGCAGCACGAAGGCCGCCATGGGGCGCCTCAAAGCGACGGCGATGTTCCGGCGCGCGGCATAGATGGTCATCAACGAGAGCAGCGTGCCGCAAGACACCCAGTAGGACAGTCCGGTTTGGACCAGGGGCGAGAGGGCGAGGGCGAGCAGGAGAATCATGGGGTCGAGTCCGCCTTCGGCGCGTGATCCTTGCCGACCAGCGCGATGATATTCTTCGTCGCCATCGTGAGGCCGTAGCGCTCGACATAGAGGGTTCGCGCCGCTTCGGACATCCTGAGTCGGTCTTCGGGCGAGGATCGCATCCACGCCGACAGTTGGTCGGTGACGCCGGGAAGGTCGTCGCTGCACACCAGGCCCGCGCCGGCTTGGTCGACGGTCTCCCAGATGTTGACCTTGTCGGTGATCAGCACGGGCAAGCCGCAGGCCATCGCCTCGGCGACGACGATCCCGAAGTTCTCCTGGTGGGACGGCAGGGCGAAGGCCTCGGCGGCGTAATAGGCGCCCCATTTGGCGTCGTCGAACAGCGGGCCCGGCCAATGGATCCGGTCGGCGACGCCCAGGTCGGCGGCCATCTTCTGCAACTGAGCCTGCCAACCTTCCTGGTCAGGACCCACAACAACGAGATCGAGCGTCGGGTCCTTGGCGGCCGTGGCGGCGTAGGCTTGCACGAGCAGGTCGCAGCCCTTCTTGGGATGGATGCGGCCCAGGAACAGGATGAACCGACGGCCGGCCACGGCGGGAACGTGCCGATGGAAAGCGTCGACGAGCGCGGGGGTGCGTGGAGGCGGGGCGACCGCGCCGAGCGGCGCGATATCCGATCTATAGGCGTGGCCCCAGAAGGCGCCGCGCGCCTGGCGTTTTTCTTCCTCGCAGGTGAACAGCGTCGCCCTGGCGCCGGCCAGCAACCGGCCTTCGCCGATGGTCCAGAAGCCCTGCTTCAGCAGATGCTTACGCGGGTAGGCCTTCCGGAACCAGGGATCCATCATCCCGTGGGGAAACACGTAGTAGGGAACGTCGCGGCGCGGCAGAACCTGGGACGCGGCGAAGGGCGCGTAGTTCCAGAGCCCATGGACGATCGCCAGGTCGAAGCGGTCGAGATTGGCTTCCAGCCAGGGCTTGAACTTGGGGCTATAGCGGTAGTGGTTCAGGAAGCGATCGACCGGGCCGCGGCCTGGCCGGTCATCGCCGAGGGCGTGAACCGTGATCGGCGGCTCCGAGCGCGAAAGGGTTTCGGGCAGGTCCAGGCAGACGATTTCGTCGCCGCTGGTCAGTCCGTCGCGTACGCAGGTCTCGGCCAGGCGCAGCACCGCATCCGCAACGCCGCCGTTGCGTTCGTCGACCGACGCGGTGATGTGCAGGATTTTCATGTTCGGACTTGGGCTTCCGTCAGGCTTCTCGCGCCCCGCCTTGGCGAGCCCACGATCAGAGTCGAGGCAAGATAGGCGCCAGGCATCAATATTGTGTTGGTGCGAACAGGGTTGAATGTCGCTCGCCGTTCGCGGCGCTTATGAGCGCGTCCAAGGGGCGGGTTCGGGTTGGGGCGCCGGATGCAACGGCATCCAAGCGATCGAACCGTACAAGTGTCGACGCTACAGCTGCTGAGCGCATTCTAGTTCCGACCCTGAAGGGGTTCCTTTGCCCGCTGAAGTCCCGAAGCTATCATCTTGATATAGCGGAAAGCAAAGTTCACGGGCCATATCGGGCCGCCATGATCTTTGCAAAATTCGAACCATTCCCGGAAGGGAACTCCCTTTGGGCTGATCAGTATGTAGCGCCAATTTTTCATTGTAAGGACGCTGATAGAGTCCATATATGATAGATTGAACTCTTGATATCCAACGGGATCTTTTGTTTGAATTATGTTGTAACCGGCTCGGCGGGCTCTTAGGCCATAATCTATATCGCCAAATGCATGTCGATACTTGTCTGAATTTATGCCGATATGAGTAACGGCGGATGATGGAATGAGAACGCAGTTGCCGTTGACGGTGTCGGCGACATCCTTCGAATTTCCGAGTAGTTCAAAGGAGAGTTGAGACAACCCTCCCCGCTTTCGGTAGCCGCCATAGGTTACCTCGCCAGTTTTCGGGTGAACGACTTTTCCGACGATAATAACATTTTGGCCGTATTGCTCCGTCGCATGCGTGTATTCGTCTACTGCGGTGCGAATAAAATTCGGAGCCAGCTCCAGATCGTCGTTTAGCCAAAGGTAGAAATCGACACTTGGATCCAAGGCTTCCTGCCAGGCACGCCTCATGCCGCCGTTCCAGTACAGATCGCCGCTGCCGACGACAACATTCACTTCTGGATACTGGTCCTGGACGGCTTCGCGGGTGCCATCTCGGCTGCCGTCATCGACAAGGGTCACCTTGACGTCGAAGCCGTGAGCGCTTTCGCGGATGCCCCTCATCGCACTCAAGGTGTGCGCTTTCCGATTGAAGCAGGTCAGGATGACCGCAATTTTCAAAGGAGCCATGGCGATCACCGTTGATTGAGAGCGGGCTTATCGCGCGCTGATATTCACGTCCAAAATAACTCTGCGGTATAAGCGGCTAGGCCGCGCCCGCCATGATGTTCGCCCCGAACATCGCGTTGATCTTGTCGGTCGAGATAGGGGCGAAATAGTAGACTTTGCCAGGGCCTGCCGACATCAATCCCAACCTCAAAACAACCCCGCGGTCCTGGGCTCCGAGAGCCCAGGACCGCGCGCTATGGCGAGCCCGCGAGGTCCCTTAGCCGGCGGCTACGGTCTGGCCGGCTTCGTGGTGCTTCAGGAACCAGCCGTAGGCTTCCGCCACGCCGTCGCGAAGTTCGATGGAAGGCCGCCAGCCCATGCCCCGCAGCTTTTCGGCGCTCATCAGCTTGCGCGGCGTGCCGTCGGGCTTGGAGGTGTCGGTGACGATCTCGCCGTTGAAGCCGACGACCTCGCAGACCAGCTGGGCCAGTTCGAGGATCGTCACGTCTTCGCCCGAGCCGACATTGACGTGCTCGAAGTCCGAATAGGTCTTCATCAGAAACACGCAGGCGTCGGCGCAGTCGTCGGCGTTGAGGAACTCGCGGCGCGGCGTGCCCGTACCCCAGATCGTGATGCTGTCGGCGCCGGCCAGCTTGGCTTCATGGGCCTTGCGGATCAGGGCGGGCATCACGTGGCTGGAATTGAGGTCGAAGTTGTCGCCCTGGCCGTAGAGATTGGTCGGCATGGCGCTGATGAAGTCGGCGCCGTGCTGCTTGCGATAGGCCTGGGCCAGCTTGATGCCGGCGATCTTGGCGATCGCGTACCACTCGTTGGTCGGTTCCAGCGCCCCGGTCAGCAGGCTGTCCTCGCGGATCGGCTGCTCGGCGAACTTGGGATAGATGCAGGACGAGCCGAGGAACACCAGCTTGGACACGCCCTGGGTATGGGCGGCCTCGATGATGTTGGCCTCGATCATCAGGTTGTCGTAGAGGAAGTCGGCCGGAAAGGTGTCGTTGGCCAGGATGCCGCCGACCTTGGCCGCCGCCAGGAAGATGGCGTCGGGCTTTTCCTTGGCCATCCAGGCCTGGACCTGGTCCTGGCGCTTGAGGTCGACGACATCACGCCCGGCGGTGATCACCTCGCAGCCTTCGGAGGCCAGCCGGCGGACGATGGCCGAACCGACCATCCCCCGGTGGCCGGCCACCCAGACGCGCTTGCCCTCGAGGGGAAAGATCACGTCATTCGGCATTGCGGCGTTGCTCCCTGGCGACGGCGATCATGTCGGCCGCCACCATCTCGGCGCACAGCTGTTCCCACTTGGTGTCGTGGACCCAGCCCAGCTTTTCCTTGGCCTTGGTGGGGTCGCCGATCAGCAGCTCCACCTCGGTGGGGCGGAAGTAGCGGGGATCGACCTCGACCAGAACCTTGCCGGTTTCCGCGCAGGTTCCCTTTTCCTCGACGCCCTTGCCCGACCAGGTGAGGGTCACGCCGGTCTCCGAGAAGGCCTTGGTGACGAAGTCGCGCACGATCGTCGTCTCGCCGGTGGCCAGAACGTAGTCGTCGGCCTCTTCCTGCTGCAGCATCAGCCACATGCCGCGGACATATTCGCGGGCATGGCCCCAGTCGCGCTTGGCGTCGAGGTTGCCCAGATAGAGCTTGTCCTGGAAGCCTTGCTTGATGGCCGCGACGGCGCGGGTGATCTTGCGGGTGACGAAGGTCTCGCCGCGCAGCGGGCTCTCGTGGTTGAACAGGATGCCGTTGCTGGCGTGGATGCCATAGGCTTCGCGATAGTTGACCACGATCCAGTAGCTGTAGAGCTTGGCGGCCGCATAGGGGCTGCGCGGATAGAACGGGGTCTTCTCGCTCTGGGGCACTTCCTGCACCAGGCCGTACAGTTCCGAGGTCGAGGCCTGGTAGAACTTGGTCTTCTTTTCCAGGCCCAGGATGCGGATGGCTTCCAGCAGGCGCAGCGTGCCGGTGCCGTCGGCGTTGCTGGTGTATTCCGGAGTCTCGAAGCTGACCGCCACGTGGCTCTGGGCCGCCAGGTTGTAGATCTCGTCCGGCTGGGTCTGCTGCACGATCCGGATCAGGTTCGTGCTGTCGGTCAGATCGCCGTAATGAAGGATGAACCGTTGATCCTTCTCGTGCGGATCTTGGTAAAGATTCTCGATCCGGCCGGTATTGAACGACGACGAGCGGCGCTTCACGCCGTGCACCGTATAACCCTTCGAAAGCAAAAGTTCCGAAAGATAGGCCCCGTCCTGGCCCGTCACGCCGGTAATAAGCGCCACCTTGCCGTTGCTGGCTACACTCATAAAATCCCCCGTACTGTCCAATGGACCGGGCGGTCCCACACACAAGCCTGCTCAATAGCCGAGTGGTTCATTGAAGGCGAGCGAATGTTGCGGCGCACACATGCATTGCTCGTCTAGGGCGACGGGCGCGCCGTTTTCGCTTGTTTTCCGGGGGCGGCGCGATGCGATCGCCTGGATGAAAGGCGCCCGCGAAAAGATTCGCGCGCCATATTATGGAAGGCTTGGCGTCCGTGGATGTGCGTCCAAGCTTCAATCAAGCGGCTGTATCTATTGCATTTTCATGACTATCGGGCGCGCGGTCCCGCTCAAGGTCGTGTTGGCGCGGCGATTTTCGCGGGCGCGTCCCCGGCTCGGATAACGCTGGGGAAGCCTGAGGCTGGAAAATCGCGCCCCACAAGAGCCGTGCATGATTTCTGTGCAGCGTCTTTATTCTGTAATGACTTTGCAGCCTTCGCAGAAGTGTCCCGAGACGCTTTCGCGCGAAGCGGGGCTTGGCGCCCATCGAATTTCACGAGGCTAGCCGAGAAGGCGCCGCCGAAGCGGCCCACGAGACTTAGGCGTCGGGCGCTCCAGGCGCGGACCTGCCCAAGAATTCTTCTTTGGGGTGCTGGAGCAGGTCTGAGAGCGCGAGCCGTCTAGCCCAACTTTTCCTCGATCAGGGCCGTTGTCCTGTCCAGTCCGAAGATCGCCGCGAAGGAGCCGAAGCGGGGGCCTTGGCTCTGGCCGAGCAGAACTTCGTACAGCGCCTGGAACCAGGCGCGCAGCGGTTCAAACTCATGGTCCTTGCCGACCGCGAACACCTCGTTCTGGATCAGCTCGGCGTCCTGGCAGTCGCTGGGCAGGGCCTTCAGGCGGCCCAGCAGGTCGACGATCGCCGCGCGTTCCTTGTCGTCGGGCGCGCGGAACGCCTTCGTGGGCTTCACGAAGTCGTCGTAGTAGTTGATCGCGTAGCCGGCCAGGCGGTCCAGCAGCGGCTGGCTCTCGGGCGTCGCGCCCGGGATGTAGCGCGACAGGAAGCCCCAGAGGATTTCCTTGTCCGAGGCGTTGGCGGCCGAGACCAGATTCAGCATCAGGCTGAACGACACCGGCGAGCCGTACTGCGGCGGGCGGCCCGAATGGACGTGCCACACCGGGTTGTCCAGCTGCTTGGCCGCTTCCTGCCTGGGATAGGCGTCCAGCTGCTGCAGGTACTCGTCCGTCGCCTTGGGGATGACGTCGAAATACAGCTTCTTGGCCGACTTGGGGCTCTGGAACATGTAGTAGGACAGGCTTTCGGGCGCGCCGTAACGCAGCCAGTCCTCCATCGACAGGCCGTTGCCCTTGGACTTGGAGATCTTCTGCGAGTTCTCGTCCAGGAAGAGCTCGTAGTTGAAGCCCTCGGGCGGCACGCCGCCCAGCGCCTTGCAGATCTGGGCGCTGGCCTTGACCGAGTCGATCAGGTCCTTGCCGCTCATCTCGTAGTCGACGCCCAGGGCCGTCCAGCGCATGGCCCAGTCGGGCTTCCACTGCATCTTCACATGGCCGCCGGTGACCGGGACCTCGACCTTGGAGCCATCCTCGTCCTGGAAGACGATCGTGCCTTTCTCGACGTTGCGTTCGAGGGTCGGGACCTGCAGCACCTTGCCGCTCAAAGGGCTGATCGGCAGGAACGGCGAATACGAAGCGCGGCGCTCCTCGCCCAGGGTCGGCAGCATGACCTTCTGGATGGCGTCGAAGCGGGCCAGGGCCGTCAGCAGGGTCTCGTCGAACAGCCCGCCCTTGTAGCATTGCGTCGACGAGACGAACTCGTACTCGAAGCCGAAGCCGTCCAGGAACGCGCGCAGGCGGGCGTTGTTGTGGGCGCCGAAGCTGTCATGCGTGCCGAACGGGTCGCGGACCACGGTCAGCGGCTTGCCCAGGTCCTCGATCAGCGGCTGCTTGTTCTCGATGTTGTCGGGAACCTTGCGCAGGCCGTCCATGTCGTCGCTGAAGGCGATCAGGCGCGTGGGGATGGCGTCGTCGACCAGGGCGCGGAAGGCGTTGCGCACCATGGTCGTGCGCGCCACCTCGCCGAAGGTGCCCAGGTGCGGCAGGCCCGACGGGCCGTAACCCGTCTCCAGGATCACCGGTTTGGCCAGCGCCGGAAAGGTCTTCACGGCCTCGTCGGCCTTGCCGCTGTTGATCAGGGTCGAGGCGAGGTCGCGTTCGGCGTCGGACAGACGCAGGCGCAGGATGCGGGCGAGCAGGGCGCGCGCCTGCTCGAACGGCCAGGAACGAGCGTCGCGGGCGAGGGGGGAGAGGCCTTCAAACATGCGCCGGGGTATAGGCGGTGTGGGCGGTGGTGGCTAGGTTTTGGGTGAGGGGGCCGGCTTTTGGTCCAGGGCAGCCTTCACGCGCAGCCGTCGACGAGGATCAGCTTGCTGTCGGTGGTCGCGTGGCGGAGGGAGAACAGCGCCTGGGCGTCCGGGTCGTCCAGAAACGCCTTGGCGTGCTGGGGCGAGGGAAATTCCAGGATCACCATCCGCTCGGGCGCCCAGTCGCCTTCCATCACGGTCGGCTTCGCGCCTTGGACGATGTACTTTCCACCGTGCTTTTCGATGAAGGCCGGGATCGCGGAGACGTACGGCATGAAGCCGCGAAGGTCGCGGACGGAGAAGTCGAGCACGAGGTAGGCGGTCATCGGTTCTCCGGGCGCTAGGTGTGGCGCGGGTTAGTCAATGGCGCGAGCGGCGATAGCTTTCTCGAGCCGGTGAATTCGCTTCTCGATTCCCTTGCGCGGGAGGGGGCCGAGTTGGGGGGCTCTGAGCTTGGCGTTTTGAAGGGCACGTTCCAGATCGGCCGTGGTGAGGCGGGCAAAATCGTCGTCCGTCTCGGCAACTCCACTACGTTTCCCATTCTCCTAGCGCGGCTCCCGTTGCCCATCGGCCCCGGATGGGGCCACGCCTTAAAGCCTTGGTGGATCGGAGCTCTGGCGTCTGGCCGTGTCAAGGACGACCCGCAGGGTCGCCGCGACGCGGCCGCCAGAGGCGGTCCTTGACACGGCCAGACGCCAGAGCAGGCTCGCCTCCAAGGTTTCAAGGCGCGGCCTCGCCGCTGGCGGATGACGTCAGGGGTGTTTGCGGAAAGGGTGCTTTTCTTGACCCCTCTCTCTTAGAGAGAGGGAGGGGCCCGCCGCGTAGCGGTGGGAGGGTGAGAGGTTTCACCCTGTCCGGTTTCACACCGAGCGCCCTGCCGGCACGCCGGTTGACGTTTTAACCCCTCACCCTCCCAAGCTTCGCTTGGGCCCCGCCCTCTCCCTCTGGGAGAGGGTTCAAGAAGGGCGTCTATCCTCGGCGCATAGTGATTGAAGTTAAACGATTTCAACGCCCTGAACTTTCTCGACCCAATCTTGTCCCCACCCTTCCAAACCCGCCGTATCCTGATCTCACCTCGACGCAGGGAAAGGGCGCATGGCCAGCGACCGATGCGGCGGCGGGGGGCGATCGAGCGGGAAGCTCTGTCGGCGGTTCTGTCCGCGTGAGTAAGGCGGGACCAAACCTTGCGTCTCTGGTGCCGGTCGGGCCTGGAACACAGATACGACGTGACGTGAGGGCTGAATTGGCGGCAGGCGAGCGATGACAGGCTCGCGGTCCGGGACTGGGGTTCGTTGATCCAGCCCGCCCGTCGGAGGCTTCAAGGCGGCGAGGCTCTAATAGAGCTCAGCGTCGCGGGCTTCCGGATAACGACCGCGCGGAGCGAACGGGCTTCGTCGAAACGGTTAGTTCTTCAATCTCCTCCGGACGTCGTCCGGCGCTCCGCGACCCTTTCCATCAACTCACAGCCAGATTGGCGTGGGATCACACTCCCTTGCCCCCACCTGACGGCTTCGCCGTCTGTCCGCCCCCATAGGGGGCGGAGGACATCCCTCTTCCCCCCCTTTGGGGGAAGACGACCGCGAAGCGGTCCGTAGGGGGCAAGTGTTCGCCGCCTACCCCTTCAACGCCGTCGCCACGACCTCGCGCGCCTCGGCTTGCACGGACTTCAGGTGATCGGGACCCAGGAACGACTCCGCATAGATCTTGTAGACGTCCTCGGTGCCCGACGGCCGGGCGGCGAACCAGGCGTTCTGGGTGGTCACCTTCAGCCCGCCGATCGCCTCGCCGTTGCCGGGGGCGTTGGTGAGGATGTCGGTGATCGGCTCGCCGGCCAGGGTCTTGGCCGACACGTCGCTCGGGCTCAGCGCGCCCAGCCGCGCCTTCTCCGCCCGGTTGGCCGGGGCGTCGATGCGGGCGTAGGACGGCGCGCCGTACTGGTCGGTCAGGCCGGCATAGAGCTGGCTGGCGCTCTGGCCGGTCTTGCCCTGGATCTCGGCGGCCAGCAGGGCCAACAGCAGGCCGTCCTTGTCGGTGGTCCACACCGTGCCGTCGCGGCGCAGGAACGAAGCCCCGGCCGACTCCTCGCCGCCGAAACCTACCGATCCGTCCAGCAGGCCCGGCACGAAGTGCTTGAAGCCGACCGGCACTTCCAGCAGGCGGCGGCCGAGGCCCGCGACCACGCGGTCGATCATCGAGGACGACACCAGGGTCTTGCCCACGGCGACGTTCGCGCCCCAGGCCGGCCGGTTGGCGAACAGATAGGCGATGGCGGCGGCCAGGTAGTGGTTGGGGTTCATCAGCCCGCCGTCGGGGGTGACGATCCCGTGCCGGTCGGCGTCGGCGTCGTTGCCGGTGGCGACGTCGTAGCCGGCCCCGCCCTTCATGGCGTTGATCAGGTTGGCCATGGCCGCCGAGGACGAGCAGTCCATGCGAATCTTGCCGTCGTTATCCAGCGGCATGAAGGCCCAGCGCGGGTCGACGGCGTCGTTGACGACGGTCAGGTCCAGGCGGTGGCGCGTGGCGATCTCGCCCCAATAGGCGACGCTGGCCCCGCCCAGTGGGTCGGCCCCGATCTTCACCCCGGCGGCGCGGATGACGTCCAGGTCCAGGATGCTGGGCAGGTCGTCGACATAGTGGGCCAGGAAGTCGTAGCGCTGGGCGCCGGCCAGGGCGCGCTCGAACGGGATGCGCCTGACGTCCTTCAACCCGCCTTCGAGCAGCTGGTTGGCGCGGGCGGCGATCACCGAAGTGGCCTCGCCGCCGGCCGGGCCGCCCGACGGGGGATTGTACTTGATGCCGCCGTCGCGCGGCGGGTTGTGCGAAGGGGTCAGCAGGATGCCGTCGGCCTGGCCCGGATGGGCGCGGTTGTAGGCCAGGATGGCGTGCGAGACCGCTGGGGTCGGGGTAAAGCCGTCGCGCGAGTCGATCAGGGTCTCGACGCCGTTGGCGACCAGCACTTCCAGGGTCGAGCGCCAGGCGGGCTCCGACAGGCCGTGGGTGTCGCGGCCGACGAAGACCGGGCCGTTGATCCCCTGGGCCGCGCGATAGTCCACGATGGCCTGGACGACCGCCAGGATGTGATCCTCGTTGAACGCCGCGTCCAGGCTGGAGCCCCGGTGCCCGGAGGTGCCGAAGGCGACGCGGTGCGCGACGTTCGAAAGGTCGGGGTGAACGTCGAAATAGGCGCGGGTCAGGGCGTCCAGGTCGACGAGGTCTTCGGGTCGGGCCTGACGGCCGGCGTGTTCGTGCATGCGTTCACCCTTATCGATCGCTGGTTCGCCGTTCAATGTTCGTGGACTTGCCTAGAACGCTTCGGCGACGATCGTTCCATCCGGCAGCAGGGCGGCGCGCTTCAGGCCGCTGGACGCGAAGGGCATGGCGACATTGCCGTCGCGGTCGACGGCGACCAGGCCGCCGTGGCCGCCCAGTTCGGCCACGCCCTGGATGGCGGCCTGGGCGGCGGTCTCCAGGCTTTCGCCGCCGAACCGCACCCGGTGGGCGATCTGCGAGGCGACGGCGGTGCGGATGAAATATTCGCCCTGGCCGGTGCACGACACCGCCGCATGGCCATCGGCCCAGGCGCCGGCTCCGATGATGGGCGAATCGCCCACCCGGCCGGGCAGCTTGCCGAATACGCCGGCCGTCGAGGTCGCCGCCGCCAGCCGCCCTTCGCCGTCGCGGACCACGCAGCCGACCGTGCCCGTGGGGAGGGCGGCGGTATTGTCCTCGAAGGCGCCGGCCTGGGTGAACCAGGTCGCCGGATCGTCGATGGCCTTCAGGCCCTGGGCGCGGGCGAAGGCCATGGCGCCTTCGCCGGCCAGCATCACGTGCGGGGTCTTTTCCATCACCGCCCGGGCGGCCAGGATCGGGCTCTCGAAACCCTGCAGCGCGGCCACCGATCCAGCCCGCAGGGTGGCGCCGTCCATCAGGCTGGCGTCCAGCTCGTATTCGCCGTCGGCGTTGGGCGAGGCGCCCTTGCCGGCGATGTAGAGGCCGCTGGCTTCCAGGGCGACGACGGTCTCGACGGCGACGTCCAGGGCCCCGGCGCCCGCCGCCAGTCGATCGCGGGCCGCCTCGACCAGGCCGCGCATGTGGGCGATCTCGACGGCGTAGTCATGGCCGCGCTTGGCCCCGGCGCCGCCGTGTAGGGCGAGAGTAAAACGTTTGTTTGACATTATGCTTCCTTGGCCGGGCGGCCTGCGCTAGCGTCCGGCCTCTTAACGACAAAAGACGGGAGAGGCGAGATGAAGGCGGTGCTCAGCAAGACGGTCGGCGGACCCGAGACCCTGGTGCTGGAAGACCTGCCCGATCCCGTTGCCGGTCCGGGCCAGGTGGTGCTCGCGGTCAGGGCCTGCGGCGTCAACTATCCCGACGTGCTGATCATCGAGGACAAGTATCAGTTCAAGCCCGAGCGGCCCTTCGCCCCCGGTGGCGAGGTGTCGGGCGTGATCACGGCGGTAGGCGAGGGCGTCACGACCTTCAGCGTCGGCCAGCGAGTGTTGGCCTCGACCGGCTGGGGCGGCATGGCCCAGCAGGTGGCGCTGGACGCCGCGCGCTGCACGCCGATCCCCGACAACATGCCTTTCGACGAGGCCGCCGCCTTCATCCTCACCTATGGCACTTCCTATTACGCCCTCAAGGATCGCGGCCATCTGAAGGCCGGCGAGACCCTGCTGGTGCTGGGCGCGGCCGGCGGCGTGGGCCTGGCGGCGGTCGAGCTGGGCAAGGCGGCCGGGGCGCGGGTGATCGCCGCCTGCTCCAGCCAGGAGAAGGTGGATCTCGCCATCAAGCACGGCGCCGACGCCGGCGTGGTCTATCCGCGCGGTCCGTTCGACAAGGACGGCCAGAAAGCTTTGGCGAGCCTGATCAAAGACGCCTGCGGCCCCAATGGCTGGGACGTGGCCTATGACGCGGTCGGCGGCGACTATTCCGAAGCCACCATCCGCGCCGCTGGCTGGAACGGTCGCTTCCTGGTGATCGGTTTCCCGTCGGGCATTCCGAAGATCCCGCTGAACCTGACCCTGCTGAAGTCCTGCGACATCGTCGGGGTGTTCTGGGGCGCGGCGGTGGCTCGCGATCCCAAGGGCCACGCCCAGAACGTGCGCGAGCTGATGGATCTCTACGCGGCGGGCAAGATCAAACCCTACGTCTCCGAGCGCTTCCCGCTGGCCAAGGCCGGCGACGCCATCGCCCACCTGGCCAGCCGCAAGGCCATGGGCAAGGTGGTGGTGGTCAACGACTAAAGCCTGGCGGCCGGAGGCGTGAGCGGTTCGGCGCCCGCCACGCTGTTAAAGACTCGAGGCCGCGACATTGCGACACATACGGATCAACGTTATCCGAGACGGAAGTTTTCGATATGGTTGGTCCGTGTGTGTCGTCAGGCGTTTAAATGGTGAATCATTCTTCAATAAGGACATTCAAGGTTAAGTCTCGCTAAGCATTCTTATTGGGGAACAGCTAAGCCTATCCCCGTAAACCTGTGCTCCAAGTTGTCGGAGTCGGGCCAAGATGTTTCTTCCAGCGAGAGACGCCTTCTCTCCAGAGGTGCGTCAAAACTTCCGTATGAGCCGCCGCCCCGAAGAGCGGGTGCAGGTTCTTGGCGGATCCATGGACTTGGTGCGTCCCGAGGAAGTCTTCCATTTCGTGGCGGGCAAGATCGCCGCGCGTGAAAGCGCCATCGTCGCCAACCACAATCTCCACAGCCTTTACCTGATCCGCAAGGACGAGAAGATCGCCGAGTTCTTCCGCAAGTCCGACCTGATCGAGGTGGATTCCGTGCCGCTGATCTTCTGGGCCCGCATTGTCGGTCGGGCCAGCCGCCGGTTCCATCGCTGCACCTATCTGGACTGGCGCGACGCCTTCTGGGAACGCGCGATCCAGGAGAACTGGAAGGTCTTCTTCGTCGGCGGCGCCCCGGGCGTCGGCGAGGCGGCGACGGCCCGCATCCAGGCCGATTGGCCGGGCGCGCAGATCCGCACTCATCACGGCTATTTCGATGTGGCCTCCGGTTCGGACGAGAACCAGGCGGTGATCGACGCGATCAACGCCTACAAGCCCGACATCGTGCTGGTGGGCATGGGCATGCCGCGCCAGGAGGTCTGGGTCCTGGAGAACCAGCCCAAGCTCGGACCTTGCGTGACCTTCACGGTCGGCGGCGCGTTCGACTACGAGGCTGGCGTCCAGATCCCCTCGCCCCGCTGGATGGGGCAGGTGGGCATGGAATGGCTGTTTCGCCTGATGGTTGATCCGCAGCGCCTGTTCACCCGCTACTGCGTGGAGCCGTGGTCTCTGGTGGGGCCGGCCATACGCGATTTGGGGAAAGCGCTTGCGAGGCAGGCCGCTTCCGGCAAAGCTTCCGAGGCCAGCCGCGCGGAGTACGTGCGGGCGGCTGAATTGGCGCGCTCTGACGTTCTGGGGGGACGACGATGAGCTTGAATATCTCCATGCCGCCGCCGACCGGAAAGGTCGAGCGGCCCGGCATCGCGCAACGTGTCGCGGCGATCTTCGGCCTGGCCGGCCTGGTTCTGGCCTGGGCCGTCGTTCTGCTGCCCTGCGCGGTCTGGCTGCTGTTCAGCCTGGTGGCCAACCGGCTGCAGCCGGGACCGGCTCGCCAACAAGCCTGAACGCTGTTCACTTAGTCCTAGCCAGGCGCGGCTCGCCGCGCCAGGATGGTCGCGCCTGACGCAGCGGCCCGTTTCCAGAGGCCGCGCGCGGCCAAAGGGAGCGGCGCATGACGGGACGTCTGGACGGCAAGGTTGCGGTGATCACCGGCGGATGCTCGGGCATCGGGCTGGGCACGGTGGAGCTGTTCGTGGCCCAGGGCGCCCGGGTCGTGGCCGCGGACGTCCAGGCCGAGAAGGGCGCGATGCTGGAAAAGCGTTTCCCCGACGCCGTCCGCTTCGCTCCCTGCGACGTCACGCATGAAAGCCAGATCGCCGCGGCCATGGAACTGGCCCAGGAGGCGTTTGGAGGTCTCGACATCCTGTTCAACAACGCCGGCCATGGCGGGGCGCCCAATGGCGTGGCCGACATGACCGCCGAGGGCTGGGACGCCACCTTCGCCCTGCTGCTGCGCGGGCCGGTGCTGGGCATGAAGCACGCCCTGCCGCTGATGCTGGCGCGCGGCGGCGGCAGCGTGATCAACACCGCCTCGATCGCGGGCCTGCAGGCGGGCTTCGGTCCGCTGGCCTATTCGACGGCCAAGGCGGCGGTGATCCAGCTGACCAAATGCGCGGCGGCCGAGCTGTCACCGCAGAAGATCCGGGTCAACGCCATCTGTCCCGGCCTGATCGCCACCTCCATCTTCGGGGCCTCGATGGGCCTGCCGCGCGAGGTCGCCGACCAGATGGCCGCCCGGGTCGCCGAGGTGGGACCCAAGATCCAGCCGATCCCCAAGGCCGGCCTGCCCGACGACATCGCCCGCGCCGCGCTCTACCTGGCCAGCGACGATTCCGAATTCGTGACCGGCACGCACATCGTGGTCGACGGCGGCATCACCATCGGCGGCCGCAGCAGCTGGGACCACAAGGCGCCCTCGCCGCTGCTGGCCGCCATGGGCATCACCCCCGAACAGGCCGAGCAGATGCGGGCGGCGATGGTCGCCTCGCAAACTCAGCCTGGATAGAAGCTCCGGTACCAGTCGACGAAGCGGCCCAGCCCTTCCTTGAGCTTCACCTTTGGCCGGTAACCGATCAGGGCGTTCAGCTTGGAGATGTCGGCATAGGTGGCGGTGACGTCGCCGGGCTGCATCGGACGCATGATCTTGACCGCCTCGCGGCCGAGCGCGGCCTCCAGCGTGGTGATCATGTCCATCAGGCCGACGGGGTCGTTGTCGCCGATGTTGTAGATCTCGTGTCCGCCCGAGGGCGGAGGATTGTCGAGCACGCCGATCACGCCATCGACGATGTCGTCGATATAGGTGAAATCGCGGGCCATCCGGCCTTCGCCGTAAACTTCGATCGGCTCGCCGGCGAGGATCTTCTGGGTAAAGCCGTAATAGGCCATGTCCGGACGGCCCCACGGTCCGTAGACGGTGAAGAAGCGCAGGCCCGACATCGGAAAGGCATAGAGCTTGGCGTAGCTGATGCTCATCAGCTCGTCGGCGCGCTTGGTGGCGGCATATAGCGACACCGGCGCGTCGACGGCGTCGGTCTCGGTGAAGCCCGCGCTGTCGCCGCCGGCCAGGGATTGAGGCCGATCGCCATAGACCGAGCTGGACGAAGCGTAGACCAGATGGGTCACGCCGTTGTGGCGCGCCGCCTCCAGCACCGACAGGTGGCCGGCGAGGTTGGAGCGCTGGTAGGCGAAGGGGTTTTCGATCGAGTAGCGCACGCCGGCCTGGGCGGCCAGGTGGACGATGCGCTTGGCGCCGCTGTCGCGGACCAGGGCGAGAAAGGCCGCAGCGTCGGCGATGTCCAGGCGCACCATGGAAAATCCCGGCCGCCCGTCGAGGCGGGCGGCGCGGGCGGCCTTCAGGGCCGGGTCGTAATAGTCGTTGAACACGTCGACGCCGATCACCGTCTCGCCTCGGTCGAGCAGGCGCTCGGCCACGTGCAGGCCGACGAAGCCGGCGGCGCCGGTGACGATGACCGGCCCGGCGCTCATGCGCCCCGTCCGATGGAGGCGTATGTGAAGCCGGCGCGGACCATTTCGGCGGGTTTGTAGACGTTGCGCAGGTCGACGACGACGGGGGCCTTGAGCAGGGTCTTGAGGCGTTCCAGGTCCAGGGCGCGGAACTGGTCCCACTCGGTGATGATCACCAGGACGTCGGCGTCCTGGGCGGCCTCGTAGGGGCCGCCGACGAAGGTGACGCCCGGCATCATGTGGGCGGCCTCCCTGGCGCCTTCGGGATCGAAGGCCTGGACCTTGGCGCCCCGGGCCAGCAGGGCGGGCAGGATGTCCAGGCTGGGGGCGTCGCGCATGTCGTCGGTGTTGGGCTTGAAGGTCACGCCCAGGACCCCGACGGTCTTGCCCGTCAGGTCCTCGGCCCCCAGGACCGCGGCGACCTTGTCGGCCATGGCCTTCTTGCGCGCGTCGTTGACGCTGACGGTGGTCTCGATCAGCTTGACCGGCGCGCCGTACTGCTGGGCGGTGCGCACCAGGGCGATGGTGTCCTTGGGAAAGCAGCTGCCGCCATAGCCGGGACCGGCGTTGAGGAACTTGGACCCGATGCGCTTGTCCAGGCCGATGCCGCGCGCCACCTGCTGGACGTCGGCCCCGACCTTCTCGCACAGGTCGGCCATCTCGTTGATGAAGGTGATCTTCATGGCCAGGAAGGCGTTGGCCGCGTACTTGATCAGCTCGCTGGTGCGCCGGCCGGTGAAGACGATGGGCGTCTCGTTCAGGCTCAGCGGACGGTAGAGCTCGCGCATCACCGCCTGGGCCCGCTCGTCCTCGGTGCCCACCACCACGCGGTCGGGACGCTTGAAATCCTCGATGGCCGCGCCCTCGCGTAGGAACTCGGGATTGGAGACCACGGCGAACTGGGCGTCGGGCCGGACCCGCTGGATGATCGCCTCGACCTCGTCGCCGGTGCCCACCGGCACGGTCGACTTGGTGACGATGACGGTGAAGTCCTCGATCAGGCCGGCGATCTCCTCGGCCGCGGCATAGACGTAGGACAGGTCCGCATGGCCGTCGCCGCGCCGCGTGGGCGTGCCCACCGCGATGAACACCGCGTCGGCGTCCTTGATCGCCTGGGCCCCGTCCAGGGTGAAGAACAGCCGGCCTTCGCGCACGTTGCGCGCCACCAGCGCGTCCAGCCCCGGCTCGAAGATCGGGATCTCGCCCTTCTCCAGCCGCTCGATCTTGCTCGGGTCCTTGTCGATGCACGTCACAACGTGCCCGAAGTCCGCAAAACACGCACCAGACACCAAGCCCACATAGCCCGTGCCAATCATCGCTACGCGCATGCGCGCTCCTTAAAAGGTCCACCAGCTAGGATTCGCTTTGGGCGGATCGCTCCGCGTCATCGATCAATCGTCGCACGGAAACAAGCCCATCGGCGGACCACGTCGCGGCGCTGGACGTCATTTTTCCGTCCTATGGACGTCAAATGACGCGTTTAAGAACGCGGTTACGATAAAATGTGCTTAGATGTCGCGGTGCAGCAAAAGCCGTGGTATTGCCCGCTGCACTGTTGGTCGCTTTCAGGTTGCTGTTGTTTTGCCTCTCTCCTGATTGGAGAGGTGCGGTCGCCGCGATGTTCGACTGAGACCCTTGGCGACCTTAACCATTCTAGTGGCCGCCATTGAACTTGAGCGAAGTCAACAGTCTCAATTAGAATCTTCAAAGGGGCTAATGCCTAGACGAATAGGCGAGTCTCGATGGGGATTCCCTCGATTAACTACGAGAAACTGTGCTGGGCGTTTCATCGGCTTGATCCAAAATCGCCCTGAAAGCGTGCATAAAGGTGTCACCTGTCGGGAATCTTGAATTCACTCCACCCTGGCAGGCAAATAATGCTGGAGTGTTCCGAACCGCTGGACTATTAGGACTTTCGAAACCTTAACTAGGAGGGTCGTCATGTCATCGCGTCTTGTAAGCGCCGTCGTCGCCGGCCTGGCCATCGCCATTGCGCCCATGGGCGCATCGATTGTGTCGGCTCAAACACCCGCCCCCGCCAGCACCGCGCCCACCGCGGCGCAATTGCAGGCTCTGATCTCCGCCTCGGCGCGGGAAGCGGCCGCAGCGCCAGGCTTCGCGAGCATGACGCCCGCGGCCAAGCTGGACGCCATCAAGGCGGCCGTCGCCAAGGCTCTTGCCGCTAGCGGCGCATCGCCCGCGATGATCCAGGCCGCCCTGATCCAGGCCGTGGCGTCGGGCGTCATCAGCGCCGGCGTCGCGATCGCCGTGGCCGCCTCGATCTCGCCCGAGATGGCGCAGGCTGTGTCGCAGGCTCCCGCGGTCGTCGCTCAGCTGAAGGCCACGGGTCAATCGGCCACCGTCACTGGAGCGACCTCGGACGCCGGCAATCCCAGCGTTCTGGTGAACCTGCAGGGTGACGGCGGCGGTGGTGGCGCGGCCGCTACGCCCTACGATCCTTGCGCCGGTGTGATCGCGAGTTACTGCGGCGGCTAACGCCGCCGGGTCGGTTCAGCAGCGTACTCACTCAACGTGTTTGTCCTAGCGGGGCCGTTTGGTCGCCGTAAGGCGGGGATAGGATCATGAAACTTTTGGCAACGGCCGCCTTGGCGGCGGCCTTTTCCGTGTCGATGCCTCTGGTGGTCTCGGCGCAGGACCTGGGTTCGAACTTCAAGCGTGACAAAAGCGTCAGCGTTCGCCAGCGCCCGCGTCCTGATTTCGAAGCGATCGGGATCAAGGCCGGCGGCTTCACGGTCTTTCCGCGCGTCACGCTGAGCGCCACGCATGACGACAACATCTACGCGACGGCGACCGACGAACAGAGCGATACGATTTGGCGCGTGAAGCCCGAAGTGGCCGTGCGATCGAACTGGTCGCGCAACGCCCTGGGGGCGTTCGCTTCGGCCACGATCAACCGCTACAGCGATTTCGACACTGAAAATACCGAGGAATACACCATCGGCGCCAACGGCCGGCTGGACCTCGAACGCGGATCGAACATCGCGGGCTCGCTGCAGTATCAGGCCCTGACCGAGCCTCGCACCTCTCCGACCTCTCCGGTGGCGGCGACCGCGCCCGTTGAATATACCTTGGTCACCGGCAACCTGACCGCGATCAAGGAATTCAACCGGTTGCGCCTGACGGGACGTCTGGACAACAAGACCTACGATTATGACGACGCGCGTAACGCCGCCGGCGGCGTGATCGATCAGGACACGCGCGACCGTGATGAATTCTACTACGGCGGCAAGGCGGAATACGCCGTTAGCCCCGATACGGCCGTGTTCTTCTCGCTGGTCGGCAACAAGAAAGACTACGATCTGGCGATCGCGGGGCGCGACTCCGACGGCTACGTGGTCAGCGGCGGCGTGAACTTCGAGATCTCGCAAGTCGCGCGCGGTGAAATCGAAGGCGGCTACATGGATCAGTCCTATGACAATCCCGCCTACGCCAATGTCAGCGGTTTCAACGCCAAGGGGCGCGTGGAATGGTTTCCGACCGAACTGACGACCGTCACGTTGAACGGGTCGCGGACCATCGAGGAAGCCGTGGCCGCTGGGTCGCAGGGCTATATCTCCAACAACCTTTCGGCCGGCGTCGACCACGAGCTGCTGCGTAACGTCCTGCTTTCGGCCCAGGCCAGCTATGGCAAGGATAACTACCAGACGATCGACCGCGACGATAAGCGGACCGGCTTCAATGCCTCGGCCACTTATTTGATGAACCGGAACGTCGGCCTTATCCTGGCGTACACTTTCTTGAAGCAAAACTCTTCGGGCGGCGCTCGCGGCGCCTCGTTCGACGACAACAAGATCGCGGCTTCTGTCGCTTTTCAGTTCTAGATAGGGCCTGCCTCACCTAGCTGGGGCGCCTGTGAGAGTAACATGGACGGCTCAGCCTTTGAGACCTCGCACACTCCGGCGCCTAGCGCCGGAGTGATGGCGTTTGATCTGAACATCGCTATCGCCACGTTCCGACGCAGGCTGCGCCTTTTCGCGGCTGTCGCTCTGGCGGTGTTTGTCGCGGTGTTGCTCTACACGCTTCAGGAAAAGCCTCGCTATACGGCCGTCGCGCAGGTCATGCTGGATGTGCGCACCGAGCAGGTCACGGATATGAACGCCGTGCTCTCCGGACTTCCCGCCGACTCCTCGGTGGTGGACACGGAGGTCGAGATCCTGCGCTCGCGGTCGCTCGCGGCGCGCGTGGTCAAGCAGCTCAAGCTCGACCAGGATCCCTATTTCAATCCCAACCTGGCGACCGCGCACGGCGCCTCGTCCTGGCTGCCCTGGGTCAAGAAGGCGGTCGCTCCCACCGCCGTGGTCGATCCGGTCGAACTTCAGCGTCAGCAGGAAGCCCTGGTCGATCGTGTCCTGGCCGGGCTTCGCGTCCGCCGCGCCGGACTGACCTATCTGATCTCGGTCGAGTACACCCATCCCAAGGCCACGGAAGCGGCTCGTCTCGCGAACGCCTTCGCCGACCTCTATCTGACCGAACAGCTGGAGGCCAAGTTCGACGCCACCAAGAAGGCGAACGAGTGGCTCGACACGCGGGTCGTGGAACTGCGCGATCAGCTCCAGCAGGCCGAGGCCGACGTCCAGCAGTACAAGATCGCCAACAATCTGCTGAGCGCCGAAGGCGCCACCCTGACCGAGCAGGAGATTTCGGGCCTCAACCAGCAGCTCGCTTCCGCGCGCGCCGGGCAGGCCGAGACCGACGCCCGCCTGAAAATCGCTCGTGACCAACTGGCTCGAGGGAGCAACGGCGAAGACGTCGGTGAATCGTTGAATTCGCCGGTCGTGCAGGCGTTGCGCAAGCAGCGCTCCGAGCAAAGCGCGAAGGTGGCCGATCTGGACGGGCGCTACGGCCCGCTGCATCCGGAACTCCTGAAGGCCAAGCGCGAGCTCGCCGACATCGACACCCAGATCCAGAGCGAAATCCGTCGCATCATTTCGAACCTGGAAGCCCAGGCCCAGGTCGCGCGTCAGCGCACCGGTTCCATGGCTGGCAGCGTCGCTTCGTCGAAGGGCACTCTGGCGGGCAACAACCGGGCCGGGATCCGGCTCGGAGAGCTTGAGCGCAAAGCTGAATCGGTCCGTACGCTGTACGAATCCTTGCTGGCGCGCTTCAAGCAGACGACGACCAACCAGGGTATCGAACAGCCTGACGCGCGCGTCGTGTCCGAGGCGAAGATTCCGACGAAGCCC
The DNA here is from genome assembly GCF_011045195.1 of Caulobacter soli. Taxonomy (GTDB): domain Bacteria; phylum Pseudomonadota; class Alphaproteobacteria; order Caulobacterales; family Caulobacteraceae; genus Caulobacter; species Caulobacter soli. Next base: position 219,579 of record NZ_CP049199.1, read on the forward strand.
AGCTATCCCAAGCCATCGATGAACCTGCTGTTCGGCCTGGTCCTGGCGATCGGCGCGGGTGCGGCCGCGATCGTTCTGGCCGAGATCCTGATGGCGGGTCTGTTCACCGAAGACGAGGTCGAGCGTCGGCTGCAAGTGCCCTATCTGGGCGCCGTGCCGCTGCTCAGCTCGTCGATGGAAAACCCCAAGAGCGCCCGGAAGATCAAGCCGACGGACTATCTGCTGGCCAAGCCGCTTTCCAGCTTCGCGGAAAGTTTCCGCAAGCTTCGCGCGGCGATCCTGTTCTCGAAGGTCGGCGAAACCGTCAAGGTGGTGGTGATCACCTCATCGCTGCCAGGCGAAGGCAAGACCACGACGACCTTCTCACTGGCGCGCACCTTGGCCACGGCGGGATCGAACGTGGTTGTCGTCGATTGCGATCTGCGCCAAAGCGCCATCAACGCCTTCCTGCCGCATGTTCCCACGGTCGGCCTGCTGGAAGTGCTCAACGGGGTGTGCACGCTGGATCAGGCGCTGTTTACCGACGCGAGCGGCGCCCAGGTGCTGCCCCTGGCCAAGTCCGCCTATACGCCGCGTGACGTCCTGGGTTCGCCGGCGATGTTGAAGCTGCTGCAGGAGCTGCGTCAGCGCTTCGACGTGGTTCTGCTGGACACCGCGCCGCTGCTGGCGATCGCCGATACGCGGATCCTGGCGCCGCATGCCGACGCCGTCGTCATGCTGGCGCGCTGGAAGAAGACGCCGATCAAGGCGATTACCTCGGCCCTGTCGCTGCTGCAGGGGCGCGGTATTTTCGTCGCGGGCGTCGCGCTGACCCAGATGGATCTGAACGCCCAGTCCCGCTACGGCTATGGCGACTCGAACTACTATTACAAGAGTTACCGCAAGTACTATGCCGAGTGAGGCAGGCGATCGAACAACGGCCGGCTCGCCGAAGCGCGCCGGCCAAGTTCGCGCTAGACGACTGGCGCCCTCCGAGATCGCGGCGTCCAGCGTTCTTGTTGGCCTGGTCTTCATGGCCGTGCTGGCTTTCGGCGCGAGCGACCTGGGTACGGCGACCCTGTTCACCGGCCTCTATGCTCTCTTTCTGATTGGACTGCTGACGACCTGCGCCTGGGCGCGGCGTGATCTTGCCCGGCAGAAAGGGCTGAAGACCACGGGTGGTCTGTTCCTCCTGCTGCTGGTCGTCGTGCTGCTGCCGCTCACGCCGTGGGGTCCCGGCGGCTCTAACGTCGTCTGGACCTACCTGCCCGAGGCCTCCCCAAAGATGGGCGGCTTGGCGATCGACAGGTCCGCCGTCATCCTCAACGTCGTTCAGTTCCTGGGGTTAGCCTGCCTGTTCCTCACGGGACGGGTCATCGGCGCGTCGGAAAGCCGCGCGCGCTGGTTTCTGCGCGCGAGCGTCCTGGCGACGGGGCTGTATGCCGCGGCCGCGTTCGCCGACTATGTCGGCGTTCGCCGCACGGCGCGTCTTGTCGCGACCCTTCTGAGTCCCAACAGCGCGGCCACGTTGTTCGGGAGCGGTATGTTGATGGCGATGGCGTTCGCCGCCCAGCGGCTGCGGCGCGGCATCGGCCTGGCGGTTCTGAGGCGGGGAGACCCCGAGGCCATCCTGGCGATGGCCGTCGCCAGCGTCCTGCTTGTCAATCTCCTGCTGACCGCGTCTCGCGGCGGCGTCGTCGCGACCCTGATCTGCGTCGCGCTCTTCCTGGCCTGGGAAGGCCTGTCGCAACGTCATAGGATGCGTACGACCGCGGTTCTGGCGGTGATCGCGATGGTCATCGTCGTTGGCGCGGTCGCGCTTCGCAGCTTCGAGATCGTCGCCGAGCGGTTTAGCCTTGCCGAGCAGGACGCCGGAATTCGCGCCGCGATCTTCGCCCCGCACTGGGACGCGTTCCGCTCCGCGCCCTGGTTTGGGTTCGGTCTGGGCTCGTTCCCGACCGTGAACCAGCTCATCGTCACCCAGGCCAATCTGCCGGCGTTGTTCAACGTGCGAGCCGTTCACAACCTCTATCTCCAATGGCTGGAAGAGGCCGGCGTCGTGGGGGCGCTGGCCATGACGGCGTTGTTCGTGGCCCTGATCTGGCCGATCCTTCGCGGCGGTTTCCGCGAAGGCGCGGTTGGGATCTGGTGTCGCGGCGCGGTTTGCGCCGCCTTGCTGTTCCTGATCCATGGAAGCACCGACTTTGCCTTGCAGGTGCCGGCCATCCAGGCGCTCGCGGCGCTGATACTCGGCGTTGTGGGCGGCATGGCCGCGCCGCAGTCGAACTCGCGAACTGTGCGTATTCAGCCTGTCTGGCCAACCTGGGCCGCGGGCGGAGCCGCGGCTGTGGTGACGCTGATCGCCGCTTCGCTGGCGCTTCCCATGTTGGCGGGAAAGCTGGGCGGCGATCTGTCGGCCTGGCCCTCGGCGCCGGCCGACGCCCTGGCCGGTGGCATAGAGGCAAGGCTTGTCCAGCCGGGGATGACGGCCGAGCGCGGTCTTGCCCTGGAGCGCCTCAGCGCGCGCGAACTTTCGTTGCGTCCGGCGTCGGGCTCGGCCTGGCTGCGCCGAGCGGCGATCTATCGGGCCCTGGGCCGGGATGACGCGGCCAATTTCGCTCTGGAACGATCGTTCGCGGTTGCGCCGCTGCAGACCAGTCTGTTCGAGCGCCGGACGGCCCTGGCCTACGAGTCCTGGGATCGACTGAGCCCGCTGGCCCGCGAGCAGGAAATTTATCAGTTCGGCGTCGAATGGCGGCGACTGCGCAATCCCAGACACTTCATCGCCCTGGCCAACAGCCTCCACAACCCGACGGGCCGGGTTGGCATGGCGCTTCAGATCACGGTGCAGCGCATGACGCCGTTCGATCCGATCACGTAGCGTTTGGTCTAGGGGGCAGCCCAGGCGGCGTGTTTCGCACGCACATCATTCCGCCGGAGGTCAGGTCTCGGCCCAAAGCGTGGCCGACCGCTGAAGCGTCTCCGCCTAGTAGGCGTTCTTGGCCAGAAGCAGGTGGGGAACCGTCAGCAGGGCGATGCGCAGGTCCGACATCAGCGACCAGTTGTCGATATAGTCGATGTCGGCCTTCACGCGCTTGGCCATGTCGTCGACATCGGTCGTGCCGCCACGCAGGCCGCTGATCTGAGCCAGCCCCGTCAGTCCGGGGCGCGCCTGGAAGCGAAGCGCATAGGTGGGAATGAGCGCGCCATAATATTCGTCGTGGGCCGCCGCGTGGGGCCGTGGCCCGATCATCGACATGTCGCCCTTCAGCACGTTGAGCAATTGCGGCAGCTCATCGAGGCTGGTGACGCGGATGATGCGACCCGTACGCGTGACGCGGTCGTCGCCGCGCGCAGCCTGAACGACGCTCTGGCCGTTCTCCTCGCAACGCATCGAGCGCAGCTTGTAGATCGTGAAGTTCCGCCCGTTGAGGCCGCCGCGCGTCTGTCGGAACAGCGCCGGACCCGGGGACTCGATCTTTATCAGAATCGCCGCCAGCAAGAGCACGGGCGCGAAAAACACCAACAGCAAAGCTGACGCCAAAATGTCAAAAGCGCGCTTTGCCGGATTCAATGCCACAGCTGAAAAGAGTACCGTCGTTTCGTGGCTCAGCACATCAGTGTTTGCGCCCCCGCTCACTACGCGTCTCCACGGCTGTGCCGGAGGAACCCTTCCTACGGCGCTCTCGATGCTTCTAGCGTAACTCCCGCAAGTCGTCGCTCATAAACGAGCTGGTAACCATAGATAAATCGTAAAGGCGCCTAAACCCTATTCGTTAAATGGCGCTTAGGGCTGCTCCGGTAGGTTTTCCCAACACGGAGACAAGCCTATGTCGATAATCCCGGCTCAGATTAATTTCGCTGATATTCCGGCTGTCCATGCGGCGCCCGTGCGCCGGCTGCCGCGCGCGATCGGCTGGGGATTGGCGGCCCTGGCCAGCGGCGGACTGTGGTCTGGCCTGGTGATCATCATCCACCGCATCTTCTGATCCCACGATCGAGCGGCCCAGCTGGGCCGCCGCCGAGACCACGAAGAAAAAGAAGGCCCCGCGGTTCGCACCGCGGGGCCTTCTTCTTGCGCAGTCGGCTCTTGTCGAACCGATCAGGCGTATCGAACCGATCAGGTGATGCTCTTCCACTCGGTCGAGCCGGGAACTTGACGCTCAACCCAGTGATAGTTGAGCTCGTTCCAGGGCGTGGCCCACGGGGTCAGGTTGTCCAGGACCCAGTCGCCAGATTCGAAGCTGACCACCAGAACGGCGTGGGTTTCGCCTCGCGCGGTGACGGCGACGGCCATCGACAGGGCTTCGGCCGGCACGCCAGCCGCGATCAGGCGGCGGCGCTTTTCAAGCGCGTAGTCCTCGCAGTCGCCATACATCTTGCCGTCGATCACGCGTGGCAGCGACCAGAATTCCTGCAGGCCATAAAGGTCGAAATCGCTGGCCTTCAGAACTTCGCGGTTAACATCGCGGTTCAGGGTGTTGACCAGGCGCATCAGCGACTTCGAGACCACGGCGGGGCCGGTGTTCGAGGCGAGGGGCGCGGGCGCGACCGCGGCCTGCGCCGTCTGCACGCGTTCGCCGCCGACCGCCACGAAGGTGTTGTCGATGATCGGCCGGTAGGCGTCGAGCTGCTCGACCTGGGCCAAGCCGGTCGTTTCCTCTTGCGGGGCGCCGCCGAGGTGAAGACCGCGCAGACGCGTCAGGACTTGCGGATCCGTAGGGCCGCCGAGCGACGACGTCGCGAGAGGCGCGCTGGTCAAGGCGATGGCGGGCGCCGCATCGGCGCCGTTCGCACCGCAGGCCGAGGCGTCGCGCTGGCACAGGTCCAGAAAGCCCGGCGGGGCCGCGGCGACCTCGCCTTGCGGCATAAAGGCGCGACGTTCGGCGTGTGCAAATGTAGCCACAGAAAGGAAAGCAGCAACGCTTGCATATTTCAGCAGTGCAGACCGGAAAGTCATGTCCAACTCGCCCTAATTTCTAAGGCGAATTTGGATTACGGCCATAAATATGCGTTCAATATTTGTAGTGATATCTTCTTGAATAAGTTTGCTTACTTGAAAGGTAAGCTTAATCGGGGGTAAATGACTGAGTAAATGCCGCCTGATATTACATGGTTTATTCTCTGATAATAATCTCGACAGCCGGTTGAAGGGCGGCTCGGTCTGAGGCAGTTTCCAGACCGGTTCAGCGCTTTCAGCGCGGCGGCACGGTGATGGTGTTCAACTTTCTTCGCTCAAAGGCGCGCGCGCCTCGCTACGCTTCCACGGAGGGGCGGGTGATCTACGCGATCGGCGACGTACACGGTCAGCTCGAGCTTCTGGATCTGATGCTGGACAGCATCGCGGCCGACTTCGCGGCGCTGGGGCGGACCGACCGGCCGGTGCTGGTCCTGGTGGGCGACTATGTGGATCGCGGCCCGGATTCAAAGGGCGTGTGCGACCGATTGATCGCGTTGCGGGCCGCCTCGGTCGACGTCAGCGCCTTCGAGATCCGCACTCTTATGGGTAATCACGAGCAGACGATGCTCTCGTTCCTCGACAACGCGGAAGCGGGGCCGGCGTGGGTCGAGTTCGGGGGAGGCGAGACCCTGACGTCCTACGGCGTTTCCCGACCCGCGCTGCGTCCCGAACCCGACGAGTGGGTCGAGATCCAGAGCCAGCTACGACAAAAGCTTCCCGCGGAGCATCTGCGGTTTCTGCAGGGCCTGGAGCTGTCGGCGGCCTACGGCGGCTACCTGTTCGTCCATGCCGGCGTGCGTCCGGGCATTGCGTTGGAGCGGCAAAATTCCGAAGACTTGATGTGGATCCGCGGTGACTTCCTGTCGCAGCCGCATCGACTGGACTGGGTTGTCGTGCACGGTCACACGCCGGCCGAGGAGCCTTTCCTTGGTACTGATCGGATTAATATCGATACAGGCGCCTACGCCACGGGCGTCTTGACCGCGGTTCGTCTTGACGGAGGGCCGCCGACAATCCTGCAGGTTCGAAAGACCCGCCGACACTAAGCGCCGTACTTGTCGCGTCTTTGCGCCCGTGTCATGACGTCGAAAAGGGACGACCGCTTTTTCAGAGATATAGACCGATGTACGTCGTGCGACGCATCTTCCGTTCTACCTTGGCCGTGCTGGCCGCCGTTTTTGTGGTCTCGACGCTCCCACTTTCCGCGGCTCAGGCTCAAACGCCGCCGGCGGCTGTCGCCGGCGAAGCGCCGCCCGCTTCGGCTTCGGACTACCTTCTGGGCTCGGGCGACAAGGTTCGTGTCACCGTCTATGGCGAGCCTGAGCTTTCGGGCGAATTCTTCGTCACCGGCAGCGGCCTGGTCTCGCTGCCGTTGATTGGCGAGGTCAGAGCCGCCGGATTGAACGTTCGCCAGTTCCAGGACACCGTGCAGAACGCCCTGAGCAACGGCTATCTCAAGGAGCCTCGCGTCAGCGCCGAGGTGCTGTCCTTCCGCCCGTTCTATATCCTGGGTGAAGTCGATAAGCCGGGCACCTATCCCTACACGTCGGGGCTGACCGTGTTCAACGCCGTGGCCACGGCGGGCGGGTTCACCTATCGGGCCGACAAGGGCAAGGTCTTCATCAAGCGCCTGGGCGAGGCTGTCGAGCACAAGTACACGCTCGATCCGACGGTCACGGTGGCGCCGGGCGACACCATCCGGATCGGCGAGCGCTTCTTCTGATCCGCGGCCGTCGGTCGCCCGCGCAGCGGCGACAAGGATAAGATCATGAAGCCTGTCCTTGTCGCAGGCGGCGCCGGATACGTCGGATCGCACACCTGCCTGCGTCTAGCGCAGGCAGGGTTCCGGCCGATCGTGTTCGACGACCTGTCGAACGGCCATCGCGAACACGTCCAATGGGGGCCGCTGGAAATCGGCGACATCCGCGACGGGGCGCGCCTGGACGCGGTGTTCGCGGCGCACAGGCCGGTCGCCGTTGTGCATTTGGCCGCCAGCATCGAGGTCGGAGAGTCGGTCAGGAATCCCGGCAAGTTTTTCGACAACAACGTTGGCGGCTCGATCTCCCTGATCGAGGCGACGCGTCGGGCGGGCGTCGAGGCGCTGGTGTTCTCCTCGACCTGCGCGACCTTTGGCGATCCAGTGCATTTGCCGATGGCGGAAGATCATCCGCAGATCCCGCTCAATCCCTATGGTCGCAGCAAGCTCATGGTCGAACAGGTCCTGGCTGACTACGCCCGGTATGTCGGTTTTCGGAGCGTGATCCTGCGGTATTTCAACGCGGCCGGCGCGGATCCGGAGGGGCGCATTGGCGAGTGGCACGAGCCGGAGACCCACGCCATACCCTTGGCCATCGACGTGGCCCTGGGGCGGCGGGAGCATTTCACGATCTTTGGTTCCGACTACGACACCCGCGACGGCGCCGCCGTGCGCGACTACGTGCACGTTCTCGACCTCGCCGACGCGCATGTTCTGGCGCTGCGTTACCTGTTGGATGGCGGCGCGGCGGGAAGTTTCAACCTGGGCACGGGGCTCGGAACGACCGTTCGGGAGTTGGTCGAGGGCGTGAAGCGCGTGTCGGGGCGGCCGTTGCCGGTTGTCGAAGCGCCACGCCGCCAGGGCGACGCCCCGGTGCTCGTCGCCGACAATATCCTGGCCAAGCAGGTGCTGGGCTGGTCTCCGACCCACGATCTGAACAGCATCCTGGATAGCGCCTGGCGCTGGCACGCCGGCCGGGTCGCGGGGGCGGAAGCGACGCCCGGATAACGCGTCCCTGTAGCGAAACGCTTTTTTTGCATCTTCCCCGGTATTCATAGGACGAATTCCCTGGGGGACCCCGCGTGCTGAAGGTTTTGACCTGCCTGACGACGGAGCACGACCTGCGTTTGGTCGTGGTCGCCGGTCTGATCTGCTTCGCCGCCTGCTTCACGGCGTTCCGCCTCTACTCGCGCATGCGCGGGGCCAAGGGGGTGGTGCGGGCCGCGTGGCTGCTGCTGACCGGCCTGGTGGCGGGTTCGGGCGTCTGGGCTACCCATTTCATCGGCATGGTCGCCTATTCGCCGGGCCTGAAGACCGGCTACAGCCCGTCTGGCACCCTGTTGTCGCTGATGATCTCGGTGCTGTTCATGGCCGGCGGCTTCGCCGTGGCCTCGGCCCAGCGCACGCGCACCAACGACTTCGCCGGCGGCCTGATCCTCGGCATGGGCATCGCCGCCATGCACTATACCGGCATGTCGGCCTTCGTGACCCAGGGCTTCGTGCAGTGGGAGCAGGCGACGATCGCCGTCTCGGTGCTGGCCGGCGTGATCGGCGCGGCGGGCGCCCTGCAACTGGCCGGACGCGCGCGCAGCCTGCTGAAGCAAGCGGGCGGCGGCGCGGTTCTGGCGATCGGCGTCTGCGCCCTGCACTTCATCGGCATGGGCGCGATCACCATCGTTCCCGATCCCTCGATCAACGTGCCCGACCAGATGCTGTCGGGCGCGATCCTGACCCTGGCCGTGACCTCGATCACCGGCATGATCATCCTGGGCGGCCTGGGCGCGGTGACCATCGAGTCCTCGACCAGCCGTTCGGCCCTGGATCGCATCCGCCGCCTGGCCAACGCCGCCTATGAAGGCATCGTGGTGATCCAGGACGGCCGCATCAACGACGCCAACGCCGCCTTCTGCGAGCTGGCCGGCGTCGAGCTGGACGCTCTGCTGCGTACGCCACTGTCCGACCTGCTGACCTTCGATACCGAGGGGCCGACCCGCGAGGGCGTGCGCCGCGAGGGCGTGCTGCAGCCCGCCGACGGCGGTCGCGCGATCCCGGTCGAGGCGTTCTCGCGCCTGATGGACGACGGCGCCCGCGCCGAAACCTCGGGCCTGACGGTGCTGGCGGTGCGCGACCTGCGCGAGCGCCGCTCGGCCGAGGAGAAGATCCGTTACCTGGCCGAACACGACGGCCTGACCGGACTGCCCAATCGCAATTCGCTGCAGGCCCGCCTGGCCGCGGCCCTGGACCGCGTCGAGGCCTCGGGCGAGAGCCTGTCGCTGATCTGCATCGACCTGGACCATTTCAAGGAAGCCAACGACCTGCACGGTCACCTGGCGGGTGACGCCCTGCTGGTCGAGACCGCGCGCCGGCTTCAGGACTCCCTGACGGCCCCGTCGTTCGCCGCGCGTCTCGGCGGCGACGAGTTCATCGTCGTCCAGGTGGCCGCCGGCGACCAGCCCGCCGCCGCCGCCGAGCTGGCGGGCCGCCTGCTCGAGGCCCTGTCGGTTCCCGCCGTCTACGAGGGCCAGGAGCTGGCCATGGGCGCCAGCCTGGGCGTGTCGCTGTTCCCCGACGATGGCCGCACCGCCGAGGCCCTGCTGGCCAACGCCGACATGGCCCTGTACCGCGCCAAGGAAAGTGGCCGCGGCGCCTATCGCTTCTTCAAGCGCGAGATGGACGAGTCGATCCGCGAACGGCGGACCCTGGCCCGCGAGCTGCGCCAGGCGATCACCGATGAGGAACTGATCGTCTACTACCAGCCGCTGGCCAAGGCGTCCGACGGCGAGGTCTGCGGCTTCGAGGCCCTGGTGCGCTGGAACCATCCGGTGCGCGGCATGGTCCCGCCGCTGGAGTTCATCCCGATCGCCGAGGAGAACGGCCTGATTGGGCAGCTCGGCGAGTGGGTGCTGCGTCGCGCCTGCGCCGACGCCGTGACCTGGGAGCGACCGCTGCGCATCGCGGTGAACCTGTCGCCGCTGCAGCTGAACCAGCCCAACCTGCCGACCCTGGTGCACGAGGTCCTGGTCCAGACCGGCCTGTCGCCCAAGCGGCTGGAACTGGAGATCACCGAGAGCGCCCTGTTCAAGGACTATCAGCGCGCGTTGGACAATCTGCGCCGGCTGAAGGCCCTGGGCGTGCGCATCGCCATGGACGACTTCGGCACCGGCTTCTCGTCGCTGTCGACCCTGCAGTCGTTCCCGTTCGACAAGATCAAGATCGACAAGAGCTTCGTCGAGAACATCCATCGCCACGACCGCGCGACGGTGATCGTTCGCGCCGTGCTGGGCCTGGGCCGCAGCCTGGAGATCCCGTGCGTGGCCGAGGGCGTGGAGACCCAGGAGCAGATCGACTTCCTGCGCGGCGAGAATTGCGCCGAGCTGCAGGGCTATGCGATCGGCCGTCCGTCGCCCGTCGACAGCCTGTCGGCCTGGACCCTGGCCAGTGTGACGGCGGCCAAGCCGGCCCCTGAAGCGGCGCCGACTCCGAAGAAGCCGCGCCGCAACAGCAAGGCCGCCTAGAGGCTACCGCCGCCGCGACATGCCGCCCAGCAGGCCACGCATGATCTCGCGGCCGGCCTGGCTGGCGATTGTGCGCACCAGCGAGGTGGCGAAGGCTTCGGCCACGGATTGACGGTTCGAGGCGCGCGGTCGCGGCGCGGCCCGGACCTCGCGCGCTTCCTCTCGTTCACGAACCTTCTCGGCGGCGGTGCGCTGGCGCTCGGCTTCCGCCGCCGCCGCGGCGCTCTGAGCCTGCTGCTGCGCCTGGGTGGCTCGGCCTTGCAGCACCTCGTAGGCGGACTCGCGGTCCAGGGTCTGGTCGTAGAGACCGGCGACCGGGCTCTTGGCGATCAGGGCCGCGCGCTCCTCCGGCGTCAGCGGACCCAGGCGCGAGGCCGGCGGGCGGATCAGTGTCTTCTGCACCACGCAGGGCGCGCCCTTGGCGTCCAGGGTCGAGATCAGCGCCTCGCCCACGCCCAGGGCCTGGATGGTCTCGGCGGTGTCGAAGGCCGGATTGACCCGGAACGACTGGGCGGCGGCCTTCAGGCCCTTCTGGTCGGCGGGCGTATAGGCGCGCAGGGCGTGCTGGACGCGAGCGCCCAACTGGCCCAGCACGGCGTCGGGGATGTCGGCCGGGTTCTGGGTGACGAAATAGATGCCCACGCCCTTGGAGCGGATCAGGCGCACGACCTGCTCGATCTTCTCCAGCAGCGGCTTTTCGGCGTCGTTGAACAGCAGGTGGGCCTCGTCGAAGAAGAACACCAGCTTGGGCTTCTCTGGATCGCCCACCTCGGGCAGCTCCTCGAACAGCTCCGACAGCAGCCACAGCAGGAAGGTCGAATAGAGCTTGGGCGACTGGATCAGCTTGTCGGCGGCCAGCAGGTTGACGTAGCCGCGCCCGGCGACGTCGGTGCGCATGATGTCGGCCAGCTTCAGGGCCGGTTCGCCGAAGAAGTTCTCGGCGCCTTGGCTCTGCAAGGTCAGCAGCTTGCGCTGGATCGCCCCCACCGTGGCCGGCGAGACGTTGCCGTACTGCGTGCCGATCTCGGCGGCGTGGTCGGCGACATACTTCAGGGCCGCCTGCAGGTCCTTCAGATCCAGCAGCAGCAGGCCGTCCTGGTCGGCGACGTGGAAGACCACGGTCAGCACGCCCTCCTGCACGTCGTTCAGCTCCAGCAGCCGCGACAGCAGGACGGGGCCCATCTCGGAGATGGTGGTGCGGATCGGATGGCCCTTCTGGCCGAACAGGTCCCAGAAGACGACGGGCGGGGCGGACGGCGTCAGGGTCAGGCCCATGGACGCGGCGCGCTCCAGCATCTTGGCGTTGGGCGCCCCGATCGCGGCCACGCCCGACAGGTCGCCCTTCACGTCGGCGGCGAACACCGGCACGCCGGCGTCGGAGAAGGCCTGGGCCATGACCTGCAGGGTGACGGTCTTGCCGGTGCCGGTCGCGCCGGCCACCACGCCGTGCCGGTTGGAGCGATCCAGCCGCTGCGTTACGGGTCCTTCCCCAACTCCCTCTTGGCTAAGCCCGATGAGGATTTCGTCTTCGCCGATCGCCAGGGTCATACGCAACGTCCTTCACATTGAAGATTTAAGCCTAGCCCTGGCCTTGCGTCGCGCCAATCGGCTCGCGCAATGTGGCGCCAGTCTTTTACAGACGCTCCAAGACTACCAGACGCCCGAGAAAGAGATTTCGCTCATGTCCATCCCCGCGTCGATCACCGGACGCAACGCCCTGGTGTTCCTGGCGGTCATCGCCGGCGGAGCGGCGCTGTACTGGATGCGCGGCATTCTCACGCCGCTGGCCATGGCCGTGTTTCTGGCGGTGATGATCGACAGTTTCGCCCGGGTGTTGGTCCTGCGGGTGCCGCGCTTTCCCCGGACCCTGGCGCTGCCCGCCGCCATCTTCCTGTCGATCGCCATCTTCGGCGGGGCGGTCTGGGTGGTCACGGCCAACGGGACCGAATTCGTTCTGCAGATGCGCGAATACGCGCCGCGCCTGAACGGGGTGATCGCCAAGGTCGCGTCGCTGGTCGGGATCAAGGTCGCGCCGACCATCGGCGACCTGATCAACCAGCTCAATCCCAGCAAGTACGCCGGGGCGGCGGCCCAGAGCCTGCAGAACTTCGCCTCCAGCGCCATCCTGGTGCTGATCTATCTGGGCTTCATCATCGCCTCGCGCCGGGGCTTCAGTCGCAAGATCGTCGCGCTCTATCCGCACCATGCCGAGCGGGACGGCGCGATGCAGCTGTTCCAGCGCATCCGCAACGGTGTGGAGCAGTACCTGTGGATCCAGACCGTCACCGGCCTGATGATCGCCATCGCCGCCTTCGTGGTGATGCTGCTGCTGCGCCTGGACAACGCCCTGTTCTGGGCCTTCCTGATCTTCGTGGCCGCCTATATCCCGATCCTGGGCGGGGCGGTCGGCTGCATCCTGCCGCCGCTGTTCGCCCTGGTGCAGTTTCCCGACAGCTTCTGGCCGGCCCTGATCCTGTTCGGCGCCCTGGAGCTGATCTTCTTCGTGGTCGGCAACGTCATCTATCCGCGCATGCAGGGCGACAGCCTGAACATCGACCCGACGGTGGTGCTGCTGTCCCTGGCGGTCTGGGGCGCCTTGTGGGGCGTGACCGGCATGTTCCTGTCCACGCCGCTGACCGTGGCCTTGATGCTGATCATGGCCCAGTTCGAGGGCACGCGCTGGATCGCCATCCTGCTGTCGGAGGACGGCGACCCCAGCGGCGCGGGCCTGGACCGCAAGGCTCCGGGAGCCTCCCACAAGGGGCCTTCGGACAAAAAAGCGGGCGCTTCGACAGGTTCGCGACAGAAGTCGGCCAAGGGGGCTTAAAATCCCAAATGGCCTTCCTATCTAGATCCTGTCGGCAGCCCCCCATGCCGACCCCGCGCGACGCAGACCGATTTTCTGGAGCGTCCGATGCGGAACCGCCCGCCGCCCCCTCGGCGGGCCCGCGCCGCCGGTTTCCCCCCACCGGCGGCGCTTCCGCGTCCGCTCCGCGCCAGGTCTCCGCCGGGCCGGTTCCTCCTTGGTAAGATATTCTGCCTATTTGCCTGGTTGCGGTTGAAGCCGAGCCCGGAAGGGCTAGGTTATCGCCAAAAATTCGCGAGGAAATCCCATGGTCGGTGCAAAACTTGACCCCAAGTCGGACGCAGCTCAGTCGGAAGGCCTGATTTCGGCCTTCAGAGCCGCGCTTGGCGTGGAGGTTCTGACGCCGCCGCAAGCCGCGTTCGCCGCCCAGGTTCAGGAAGACTGGTCGGCCGAGGAGCTCCCGGGGTTCGAGCCCGCCGACCTGGCCCAGAGCTGGATCGATTTCTGGCGCTTCGGCGAGACCGCGTCCCAGCCGCTGTCCATCCGCGTCCGCCCCGCGCGGCGTTCCGACGGGACGGACCTCAAGAGCGATCTGCTGGAGATCGTTCAGCCTGACCGCCCGTTCTTGGTCGACAGCATCATGGGCGCCATCGCCGAGGCCGGCTTCTCGGTGCGGGCCATGTTCCACCCGGTGATCGACACGCCAGCTGGCCGGCGCTCGATGATCCAGGTCTATCTGGCCCCGGTGGGCGAGGACCGCGAAGAGGCGCTGATCGCCGCCGTCCGCGACGCCCTGGGCGACGTGCAGGTGGCCGTCGACGACTTCGACGCCATGAAGGCCCTGATCCATCGCACGATCGACGAGCTGCGCGCCTCCAAGGCTCCGATTCCCGAGGGGGAGCGCGACGAGGGCCTGGCCTTCCTCGACTGGCTGGAAGGCGACCGCTTCGTGTTCCTGGGCGCTCGCGTCTACGAATATCCCCGCACGAGCGACGGCGGCTATGCGGCCGAGGAGCCGCTGTACCAGCCCGAGGGCAGCCTGGGCGTGCTGCGCGACCAGACCCTGACCGTGCTGCGCCGAGGCAGCGAGCCGGCGATCCTGTCGCCCCAGGTCCGCGACCACCTGCTGCTGGGCGCGCCCCTGGTGGTGGCCAAGTCGAACCTGCGCTCCAAGGTCCATCGTCGTGGCTACATGGACTATGTCGGGGTGCGCCGGTACGGCGCCGACGGCAAGCCCTCGGGCGAGGTCCGCTTCGTGGGCCTGTTCACCGCCGAGGCCTACGAGACGCCCGCCCACGAGGTGCCGGTGATCCGCCGCAAGGTCGAGCACGTGCTCAAGGAGGCCGGCAAGGATCCCGAGGGCCACAGCGGCAAGCGCCTGCGCAACATCCTGGAGACCTGGCCGCGCGACGAGCTGTTCCAGATTTCCGAGGAAGAGCTGCTGTCGATGGCCATGGGGGTGCTGCACCTCTATGACCGCCCGCGCGTGCGGCTGTTCGCCCGCAAGGACCCGTTCGACCGCTTCATCTCGGTGCTGATGTTCGTGCCGCGCGAGCGCTATGACAGCGGCGTGCGCGAAAGGGCCGGCAAGATCCTGGCCGACGCCTATGAAGGCCGGGTCAGCGCCTACTATCCCAGCTTCTCCGACGCCCCCCTGGCTCGCGTGCACTATGTCCTGGGCGTGACGCCCGGCAAGCACGGCGATCCGGACCTGGCCGCGCTGGAGGCCGCCGTCGCCGAGACCGCCCGCACCTGGGAAGACCGCTTCGAAGCCGCGGTTCGAGATGGCGGAGCCCCTGGCCGCGTGGCCAAGACCCTGGCCCGCTGGCAGGGCGCCTTCCCGCCCGGCTATCGCGACCAGTACGACGCCGCCGAGGCCCTGGCCGATCTGGCGGTGGTCGACGATCTCGCCGCCGACGAACAGGTGCGGGTCCGCGCCTTCCGCCATGCCGACGACGACAAGCTGACCTTCCGCTTCAAGCTCTATCGCCCCGGGGCCGCGGCGCCCCTGGCCGACGTGCTGCCGATCCTAGAGCACATGGGCCTGAAGGCGCTGATCGAGGACGGCTTCAAGCTGACCCCGACCCAAGGTGCGCACGGCAAGGTCTGGGTCCACGAATTCACCCTGCGCGACGAGCGCGGCGAACACCTGTCGTTCGCCGATATCAAGACCGCCTTCGAGGCGGCCTTCGTCGCCATCTGGACGGGCCGCGCCGAGAGCGATGGCTTCAACCGCCTGGTGCTGGAACTGGGCGTCGGCTGGCGCGAGGCCGCCCTGGTCCGGGCCCTGGCCCGCTATCGTCAGCAGACGGGCCTCGACCCCAGCCAGGGCGTTCAGGAACAGGCGCTGTCGGACAATCCCGGCGTCACCCGCCTGATCCTTGATCTGTTCCGCATCAAGTTCGATCCGGCCGTGCGCGCCGACCTGGCCGCCCGCGAGGAGCAGGCCAAGGCCGTCGAAGCCAGCATCGTCGAGGCCCTGCAGGCGGTCGAAAGCCTGGACGCCGACCGCGTCCTGCGCCGCATCGCCGCCCTGATCGGCGCCGTCCAGCGGACCAACTTCTTCCAGCTGGGCCCCGACGGCGAGCCCAAGCCCTATATCAGCTACAAGATCGCCTCGCGTGAGCTGGAGGACCTGCCGGCTCCCAAGCCCTATCGCGAGATCTATGTCTCGGCTCCGCACGTCGAGGGCGTGCACCTGCGCTTCGGCCCCGTCGCCCGGGGCGGTCTGCGTTGGAGCGACCGCCGCGACGATTTCCGCACCGAGGTGCTGGGTCTGGTGAAGGCTCAGCAGGTCAAGAACGCGGTGATCGTGCCGGTCGGCTCCAAGGGCGGCTTCTATCCGAAGAACCTGCCGCGCGGCGGCGACCGCGACGCCATCCAGGCCGAGGCGATCCGCGCCTACAAGACCTTCCTGTCGGGCCTGCTGGACATCACCGACAACATCGACGCCGACAACCGGATCGTGCCGCCGGTCGGCGTCATCGTCCATGACGGCGAGGATCCTTATCTGGTCGTCGCCGCCGACAAGGGCACGGCCACTTTCTCCGACATCGCCAACGGTGTGGCCGAGGACTACGGCTTCTGGCTGGGCGACGCCTTCGCCTCGGGCGGCTCGGTCGGCTACGACCACAAGGTGATGGGCATCACCGCCCGCGGCGCCTGGGAGGCGGTCAAGCGCCACTTCCGCGAACTGGGCAAGGACATCCAGACCGAGCCCTTCACCGTGGTCGGCGTCGGCGACATGAGCGGCGACGTGTTCGGCAACGGCATGCTGCTGTCCAAGCAGACCAAGCTGCTGGCCGCCTTCGACCATCGCCACATCTTCCTGGATCCGGACCCGGACGTGGCGGCCTCGTGGGCCGAGCGCGACCGGATGTTCAAGCTGCCGCGCTCGTCCTGGGACGACTACGACAAGAGCCTGATCTCCAAGGGCGGCGGGGTGTTCCCACGCACGCTCAAGCAGATCCCGCTGTCGCCGGAAGTGCGGGCGATGCTGGACCTGAAGGCCGAGACGGTCGCGCCCAGCGAACTGCTGACCGCCATCCTCAAGGCCCGGGCCGAGCTGCTCTATTTCGGCGGTATCGGCGGCTACGTGAAGGCCAGGACCGAAAGCCACGCCGACGCCGGCGACAAGGCCAACGACGCCATCCGCGTCAACGGCGTCGATCTGCGGGTCAAGGTGATCGGCGAAGGCGCCAATCTGGGCGTCACCCAGGCCGGCCGCATTGAGTTCGCTCAAGCCGGTGGCCACCTGAACACCGACGCCATCGACAACTCGGCTGGCGTCGACAGCTCCGACCACGAGGTCAACATCAAGATCCTGACCGGGATCCTGGAGCGCGGCGGCAAGCTGACTCGCGAGGCGCGCAACCAGCTACTGCCGACCATGACCGACGACGTGGCCAGCCACGTCCTGGCCGACAACTACGACCAGACCCTGGCCCTGTCGCTGATGGAAAGCGACGCGGTCTCGGAGGTGGAGTCCCATGCCCGGTTCATGGCCGAGCTGGAGGCCAAGGGTCGCCTGGACCGCAAGGTCGAGGGGCTGCCCGAAGCCGCCGCCCTGACCGACCGCGCCCAGGCGGGCAAGGGCCTGACGCGGCCCGAATTGGCCGTGCTGCTGGCCTATGGCAAGATCGACCTGTTCGACGACATCGTCGCCTCCCAGGCGCCGGATGACCCCTGGTTCGAGGCGACGCTGAAGGGTTATTTCCCGCCGGCCTTGGGCCAGTACGGCGACGCCATGCAGCAGCACCGACTGAAGCGCGAGATCATCGCCACCGTGCTCGACAACCAGATGATCAACATGTGCGGCCCGACCTTCCCGAGCCGCCTGCGGGCCGCCGCCGGTTGCGACACCACGGCCCTGGTCATCGCCTTCGCCGCGGCTCGCGAGATCCTAGGCGTCGACGCCCTGTGGGACCAGGTCTCGGCCCTGGACGGCAAGGCTTCGGCCAATGGCCAGCTGGCCCTGTACAAGGCCCTGGCGTACGCCCAGCGCAGCCTGACCTTTTGGCTGGCCCGCCGGGCGTTCAAGGACAAGTCCGGCGTCGAGGCCCTGGTCCAGGCCTACGGGCCGTCGGTCAAGGCGCTGTCGGCCCTGGGCACGGCGATCCTCTCGCCCTTCGAGCAGAAGGCGGCCGCAAAACGGGCCAAGGCCTATGTCGCCGACGGCGCGCCCGAGGCCCTGGCTCTGGCGGTGGCGGCCCTGCAGCCGGTGACCACGGCGGCCGACCTGGTCGACCTGGGCAACGCCTCCAGCTGGTCGGTCGAGAACGTGGCCCGCCTCTATCACCAAGTGGGCGCGGCCTTCGGCTTCGACCGGTTGCGCTCGGCGGCCGGTTCGTTCGTGGGCGGTGACGCCTTCGAGCGCCTGGCCGTCCGTCGCCTGATCGAGGACATGCTCAGCGAACAGACGGCCATCACCCAGGCGGTGCTGAAGTTCGCGGCCAACGCCCAGGCCGGCGATGACGAGGGGGCGGCCAAGGCGGCGGTCAATTCCTGGGCCGCCCTGCGCACCGACGGGGTTCGCTCTGCCAAGCGCACGGTCGAGGACATCGAACAGGCCGGCGGCGGCTGGACCTTCGCCAAGCTGACCATCGCCAACGCGGCGCTGCGGGGCCTGGCGAGCGCTTCTTAGGCTTCCGATTGGGGACACGCACATGTGCGTGTCCCCAGCCGTGAAAGCTTGGCGTATAAGCGACCCCTCAGTGGGGGCGCGTCATGAACCAAGGTGATCGGCAGCGGGCGGCTTGGGCGCTCTATGAGTGGGCCCAGCAGCCCTATTGGGCGCTGATCGCCACCTTCATCTTCACCCCCTATTTCGCCGCCGGGTTCGTCGGCGATGCGGCGCGAGGCCAGAGTCTGCTGGGCTATGCCGGCGCGGTCTCTGGCCTGCTGATCGCGGTGTTCAGTCCGCTGGTCGGGGCCAGCGTCGACGCGCGGCGCAATCCGCGCATCTGGCTGGTGGGCCTGGCCGTGCCGTTCGTCCTGGCCAGCGCCGCCCTCTGGATGGCTGCGCCGGGCGACGCCAGCCGCGTGCTGCCGATCCTGATCTGCCTGGTCGTGGCCGGGGTCTCGGCCGAGCTCAGCGGCTCGGTGATGAACGCCCTGCTGCCCCTGGTCGCCAAGCCCGGTCAGGTGGGGCGGCTGTCGGGCTCGGCCTGGGCCCTGGCCTATGTCGGGGCGCTGATCACCCTGTTCGTCGTCTTGCTATGTTTCTCGCTGCCCAAGGTTCCGATGCTGGGCTTGTCCAAGGCCCTGCACGAGCCCGATCGCATCGTCGGGCCGCTGGTGGCCGTATGGTTCCTGCTCTTCTCATGGCCCCTGATGGTGATGGCGCCCCAGCCGCCCAAGATCGCTGGCCAGAAGCCGTTGGCCGAACTGTGGGCCACGCTGCGGTCGCTGCCGGGCAAGCCGTGGATGCTGCGCTTTCTCATCGGGCGGATGCTGGTGGGCGACGGCATTTCCAGCTTCATCGCCTTCGGCGGCGTGCTGGCCGCCGGGCTGTTCGGCTGGACCACCACCCAACTGGGCCTCTACGCCATCGCCCTTTCGGTGATGGCCGGGATCGGCACCTTCATCGGCGGTCGGGTGGACCAGAAACTGGGCTCCAAGACCACGGTGCTGATCGCCGCCGGGGTGGTGCTGTTCGGGGCGTTCGGGATCGGGCTGGTGGGACGCGACAGCCTGGCCTTCGTGATCAAGGTCGCGGCGCCGGTGGCCGGCGGCGGCCTGTTCGCCAGCCTGCCCGAGCGGGTGTTCCTGGGCTTTTCGCTGTTCGTCGGCCTGACCTTCGGGCCTGCCCAGGCCAGTTTGCGCGCCTGGATGGCCCAGCTGGCGCCGGCGGGCGAGAGCGGGCGGTGGTTCGGGCTCTACGCCCTGTCGGGCAAGGCCACGGCCTTCATGGCGCCGCTGGTCATCGCCGTCGGCACCCGAGTGGTCGGCGACCAGCGCATCGCGGTGGCCGTCTCGGCCCTGTTCCTGGCCACCGGCGCGGTGGTTCTGGCCCGGGTGCCCCGCCAGGGACCGGACGCCGCGCTGATCGCATAACCCAGGGTTGTCGTCCGCGCCAAGTCGGTCCAGGATCGCCGCCGATTGGCGTTTGGGGGCGTGCATGGTCAAGGATCGTATCGT
Organism: Caulobacter soli; assembly: GCF_011045195.1. Classification (GTDB taxonomy): domain Bacteria; phylum Pseudomonadota; class Alphaproteobacteria; order Caulobacterales; family Caulobacteraceae; genus Caulobacter; species Caulobacter soli. The sequence continues at coordinate 239,234 of NZ_CP049199.1, forward strand.
TCTGCTGGACTCCCTGCGGGGTCTGGCGGTCCTGGGCATCTTGCTGTGCAACATTCCGATCTCGGCCCAGCCGCATTCGGTGGCCACCAGCCTGACCTTGTGGCCCTTGGGCATGGCGCCGGCCTCGGTGGCCGTCTGGTGGATCACCCAGGTGTTCTTCCAGCAGAAGTTCTACTCGATGTTCGCCATGCTGTTCGGCGCCTCGATCCTGATGGTCGGCGGCGAGGGCGGTGATGCGGAGCGGCGAAGAATCCTGATCCTGCGCCTGGTCAGCCTGCTGGCCATCGGCCTGTTCCATGGCTTCGTGATCTGGCAGGGCGATGTGCTCAACACCTATGCGGTGGTCGGCCTGCTGGCCATGTGGGCGCGCTCGTGGTCGCCCAAGCGCCTGCTGCAGGCCGGCGTGGCCGTGCACCTGTCGCTGTCGGTGTGGAGCGCCTGGAAACTACTCAAGCACGCGGCCGAGGGCGGCGGCGATCCGTCGTCGGCCGAGATGGCCAAGTTCCTGGCCGGGGTGCAGGCCGACAGCGCCCAATACGCCGGAACCTTCCAGCAGTCGTTCGTCCAGAACGCCAAGGACTTCTGGGACTTCACCTTCGACTCGTTCGTCAGTTGGCCGCAGACCTGGCCGATCCTGGTGCTGTCGCTGATCCTGATCGGCATGGGCCTCTACAAGCTGGGCGTCCTCAGCGGCAAGGCCCCGACCGGGGTCTACCAGGGCCTGATCGGCGCGGGTCTGGGCGCCTTGGCGATCGTCGGCCTGGCCGAGACGATCTACATGCTGCTGCCCAGCCATCCGTGGGCGCCGCGCGCCCTGGCCCGCTGGCTGCAGAGCGCCACGGCCCCGGTCGTCAACCTGGGCTATGTGGGCCTGATGGTCCTGGCCATGCGGTCGAGGCTCTGGAAGGCGATCCCGGCCGTCCTGGCCCCGGTCGGCCAGATGGCCTTCACCAACTATCTGACCCAGTCGATCCTGATGACGACGCTGCTGTACGGCGGCCGGGGGCCAGGTCTCTACGGCAAGGTCGACCGGCCGTTCCTGGCCGGCGCGGTGGCGACGATCTGGCTGATCCAGATCCTGTGGTCGCGCTGGTGGATGGCGCGCTTCACCATGGGACCGCTGGAGTGGCTGTGGCGGCTGGCCTATCGCGGGCCCATGCCTCTGCGCCGCGCGCCCGAGGCGGCGCCGGTCGCCGCCTAACCTAGGTCGGCGGGTTGGACTTCAGGAAGGTGTCCAGCGCCGTGTTGATCACCGAGAGGGTCACCGCGTCGCGCAGGCGTTGGGCGTCGGCCTGGCTGATCCCCGCGGCGGTATAGCCGGCGATCTCGGTCAAGTCGGTCTCGCCCTGCACCAGGTTCTTGAACTCGGCCTGGCTCAGCTGGCCGGTCGCCAGTTGTGCGGTCCAGAGCCGCAGGTTGGTCTGCGCCTTGTCGAGCGCCGCCTGGGCCATGGCCTTCACCTCGGCGGAGTAGCCCTCGAAGCTCTCCCTGCCCAGCACCGACAGATTGGCCTTGGCGGCGGTCAGGAAATCGTCGAACTGGCTCATGACGCGCCTTCCTCGAGCTGGCCGCAGGACGTAGCCTGACCCTTGTTGGCCTCCAGACAGAGGATGTAGTCGAAGGCCCGGCCGATCTGGATCTTCTTCTGATCGCGGAAGGTCGGGCTCAGCGTTCCTTGGCTCTGCCACAACACTACGGTCCCGCCGTAGAGCGCGCGGTTCGGGTCGCGCAACACCGACCATTGCCGCGCGGAGAAGGTGTTGAGCGGATCGGCGGCCGCGGCGCTGGCCGCCGCGTCGATCCTGGCGCTCAAGGCGGCAACCTCGGCGGCGTGGCTGGCGTAGGGATCGCCGGTCACGTCCAGCAACGACAGGGTCTGGCTCTTCAGGCTGGCGGCGTTGACCTGGGCGACCGGGTTGGGCGGCGGGGCCACGGGCGCGCACGCGACCGGCGCCAGGGCGGGCAATAGAAGGGTCAGGGCGAGCGCGGCTCGCGCTATCGGCGCCAGCGTCATGGAAGGCCTCCCGCTTGGTGGCGCGACCCTGGCATACAATTTCGAGACGAACAATCTTGACGGGAATAATGCGCGCTGAAGGCGAGTTTAGGCCGCGCGCACGACCTCGAGGGCCTTGGCGAAATAGGCCTGGGTCTGGGTAAAGAGATCCGGGCGATAGCGGGCGCGCGGGTCGTTGGCGCGATCGTCGTCGAAGGCGTGGGTGGCGTCCGGATAGAAGACCGTGTCCACCGCCAGGCCGTCGCGCTTGAGGCGCTCGAGCGCTTTCTGGGGGTGTTTCCAGCCGACCACCTGATCCTTGCCGCCGACGACGGAGAACACCTTCAGGCTCGTGAATTCCTCGACGCCCCAGCCCCGGCTGGAGGTCAGGGACGGATAGGCCGCGTACGGATAGACCAGCAGGGCGCCCTTGACCCGAGTGCGCAATTTCAGCGGATCGGCGTCGGCGAGCCCGGTGGCGCGGGCGGCGTTCTGGCCGATGGCGTAGCCGTCCATGATCGACCAGCCGCCATGGCTCCAGCCGGCCAGGAACACGTGCTCGGCGTCGGCCCAGGGCTGGCTCTCCAGCCAGGCCAGCATGGCGAAGATGTCGCCCGAGCGCTTGAGGCCTTGCAACGCCACGCCCGTGCAGACGAACAGCTTGCCGTCCAGGGTCGACATGCCGCGCGGCTTGAGGCTGTCGACCACCACGGCCGCCCAGCCCGCGTCGACGGCGACCTGGGCGTAGGTCTCAAGGAAGGGCGTCTTGCCGCCGCAGCCGTGCAGGATCAGCGCCACCGGGAAGGGGCCGGGCCCCGAAGGCTTGAAGACCTTCGAGGCGGCGGCGACCTTGGCTCCCCAATCGGCGCTGAGCATGCGTTCCCGCTCCGGAGCCTCAGATTTCCTGGTTGTACTTGCCGACCCGGTCGCCCAGGCGCGGCTTCACTTCCTGGCGGAACAGGGCCCGCATGTCGTCGGCCGACTGGGTGCTTTCGACCACGACCACGATCTCGGGCTTGTTGGACGAGGCGCGGACCAGCACCCACGAGCCATCGTCGAGGTGCACGCGCACGCCGTTGACGGTGATCACCTCGGTGATCTTGCGGCCCAGGATCGAGCCGCCGGCGGCGAACAGGTCCTCGTATTCCTTCACCACGTCGGCGACGACGCCGTACTTCACCTCGTCGCCGCAGTGCGGGCTCATGGTCAGCGAGGTGAAGGCCACCGGCAGGGCCTTGCGCATGTCCGACAGCTTCACGCCGGGGTTGCGGTCCAGCATGGCCAGGATGGCGGCGGCCGCGGTCAGGCCGCAGTCGTAGCCGTAGCCCAGGTCGCCGTTCATGAAGAAGTGGCCGCTCTTCTCGAAGCCGGCCAGGGCGCCCAGCTCGGCGCTCTTGCGCTTGATGTAGCTGTGGCCGGTCTTCCAGTAGATCACCTTGCAGCCGTTGGCGGCCAGGATCGGGTCGGTGGCGTAGAGGCCCGTGGACTTGACGTCGACCACGAAGGTCGCGCCGGGGTTCAGCGGGGCCAGGTCGCGGGCCAGCATCAGGCCGATCTTGTCGGCGAAGATCTCCTCGCCCTCGTCGTCGACCACGCCGCAGCGGTCGCCGTCGCCGTCGAAGCCGAAGGCCAGGTCCGCGCCGTGCTCACGGACGGCGGCGGCCATCGAGTGCAGCATCTCGACGTCTTCAGGGTTCGGATTGTACTTGGGGAAGGTGTAGTCGAGCTCGACATCCATGCCGACCACGTCGGCGACGCCCATGCGCTGCAGGGCGTCGACCGCGAAGGCGCCGGCCGTGCCGTTGCCGCAGGCGGCGACGACCTTCAGGGGGCGGGTGATCTGGGCGCGCTTGGCGACGTCGGCGATGAAGCGCTCGGCCTCGCCCTCGACCCGGATCAGCTTGCCGCCATCACGCTCGACGAAGGCTCCGCCCAGCACGATGTCGCGCAGGCGGCCCATCTCGTCGGGACCGAAGGTCAGCGGCTTTTGGGCGCCCATCTTCACGCCGGTCCAGCCGTTCTCGTTATGGCTGGCGGTGACCATGGCCACGCAAGGGATGTCCAGGTCGAACTGGGCGAAGTAGGCGGTGGGCGACAGGGCCAGGCCGATGTCGTGAACCTCGCAACCGGCGCTGATCAGGCCCAGGATCAGGGCGTTCTTGATCGAGCTGGAATAGGAGCGGAAGTCGTGGCCGACCACGATCTTCGACAGGCCCAGTTCGTGGATATAGGTCCCAAGACCCAGACCCAGGGCCTGCACGCCCAGCAGGTTGATGTCGGGTCCGAACAGCCAGCGCGCGTCATATTCCCGGAACCCGGTCGCCTTGACCAAGGGTTCGTTCTCATAGGCGGCGGTATTCGGAACGAGATCGGCGCGGGGCTTGGAGAACATCTGGGCTCGCTTGAAAGACTACGGGCAAGCTCTAGCCACGCGATCGTCCGCCGACTAGCGCATTCGTATGACATCGTTCCAGACGCCGGTGGATCGACACGAATTAGGCAGTCCGTGCTCATCATGGTCCCGCGATGACCCGCCGCGAAATCTGCGGCGGCGGGTCATCCTGGATCGGAACTAGTGGCGGAAGACGCGCACGCCAGTGAAGGCCATGGTCAGGCCCAGCTTGTCGGCGGCTTCGATCACTTCCGGATCGCGCATCGAACCGCCCGGCTGGATGATCGCCGTGGCGCCGGCTTCGGCGGCCTGGATCAGACCGTCGGCGAACGGGAAGAAAGCCTCCGACGCGCAGGCGCAGCCCTTCAGGTCTAGGCCGAAATCGGCGGCCCGGAGCGCGGCGATGCGCGCGCTGTCCTTGCGGTTCATCTGGCCCGCGCCGACGCCCAGGGTCTGGCCGGCGCGGGCGTAGACGATGGCGTTGGACTTGACGTGCTTGCCCACGGTGAAGGCGAACAGCATGTCGCGCACTTCCTCGTCCGTGGGCTGACGCTGGGTGACGATCTTCAGGTCCGAGGCCTTGATGCGGGCGTCGTCGCGGGATTGAACCAGGAAGCCGCCGGCCACCGACTTGAAGGTGTCGCCGGTCGACAGGGCGTCCGGCAGACCGCCGGTCACCAGCAGGCGCAGGTTCTTCTTGGCGGCGAACACTTCGATGGCGTCGTCGTCGGCTTCCGGGGCGATCACCACCTCGGTGAAGATCTCGACCATCGCCAAGGCGGCCTCGCGGGTCAGGCGCGAGTTGACGGCGACGATGCCGCCGAAGGCCGAGGTCGGGTCGCAGGCCAGGGCCCGCTCATAGGCTTCGCGCTGGGTTCCGCCCACGGCCACGCCGCAGGGATTGGCGTGCTTGATGATCGCCACGGCCGGACCCTGGGCCGGATCGAACTCGGCGATCAGCTCGAAGGCCGCGTCGGTGTCGTTGATGTTGTTGTAGCTGAGCTCCTTGCCCTGCAGCTGGGTGGCCGTGGCCACCCCGACGCGCGGGTTCGGGAAGGCGTAGAAGGCCGCCTTCTGGTGCGGGTTCTCGCCATAGCGCATCACTTGGCGCAGCTCGCCGGCGATGGCCTTGCGGGCCGGGAAGTCCTGGCCCAGCTGGGCGGCGAACCAGGTGGAGATCGCCGCGTCATAGGCGGCCGTGCGGGCATAGGCGCGGGCCGCCAGGGTCTGGCGCAGGGCCAGGGTCGTGCCGCCGGTCTTCAGCGCTTCCAGCACTTCGGAAAGGTCGGTCGGATCGGTGCAGACGGCGACATAGCCGTGGTTCTTGGCCGCCGAGCGGATCATGGCCGGGCCGCCGATGTCGATGTTCTCGACGCATTCGGCGTAGGAACCGCCCTTCGCGACCGTGGCCTCGAACGGATAGAGGTTCACGTACAGGATATCGATGCCGCCGATGCCGTGGTCGGTCATCGCCTTGGCGTGCTCGGGGGCGTCGCGCACGCCCAGCAGGCCGCCGTGGACGATCGGATGCAGGGTCTTGACCCGGCCGTCCATCATCTCGGGGAACTGGGTCAGGTCCGAGACGTCCTTGACCGGGACGCCGGCCGCCGCGATCGCCGCCTTGGTGCCGCCGGTGGAGACCAGCTCGACCCCGGCCGCGTGCAGGATCTGGGCGGCCTCGACCAGGCCGGTCTTGTCGGAAACCGACAGGAGGGCGCGCTTTGGGGCGACGAGATCGGGGGCGGACGGATAGTCGGGGGCGGCGGGCACGGCGGAACTCCTGGCTAGTCTGGTTGGACGAGAAAACGGAGCCCAGGCGCGCGGCATATGAGGTTCGCGCTCCCCGATGGTTGCCCATCACTAGCGCCAGTCACGCGAACGGGCGGAAAATACGGAGGCGGGCGAGGGAGTCAATGTGCTGGGCGGCGACGGTCCGCGAGCCCGACGATTGGGTGGGGACTGGTTGGGTGCGCCGTTCCAGTGGCGGCTTTCACTGAGCCGTGGAAAGGGTTCCATCGGATAGTCGCCACCAGACGAGCCTTTAGTGTTGAGGGATGTCCCAGCAGAACCCCAACCGTCGCGGCGCGATCCAAGGTCTTCTGTTGGTCGTGGGAAGCTTGTCGGCCGTCGCCGGTCCGGCTCTCTCTCAGACTCGCAGGGACGGTCCCTGGCTGATCACCAAGACCGACTACCCGCCCCGCCTGAAGGCCAGACTGGTTGCGCTGGAACAGGGGTGGACGGCCACCGATGTGGTGCTCCAGAAGAGCGATATCCGCGAAATCCGTGACTACCGCGGCTTTCTCGACACCAAGGCCAGGGACGCGAAGGACGAGGCGGCCAAGCTGGAGTTGGTGAACACCTATGTGAACACCCACGTCAAACGCGTCGAGGACTACAGGCTGTACGCGGCGGATGACGTCTGGTCTCCGCCGGTCAACACCCTGACGATCGGCGGCGATTGCGAGGACATCTCGCTGGTCAAGTACTGGGGTTTGCGCCGGCTGGGATTCGCGGCCGAGGACCTGTTTCTGATCTTCGGCCTGTCGACGTTCAAGACCCCGCCGGAGGGGCACGCGGTGCTCGGCGCGCGGTTGCGGGACAAGCGTGTCTACGTCCTGGATATCCTGGAGACCTCGGTGATCCCGGGCAACGATCTCACCCATTTCGAACCGGCCTACGCGATCAATACGATCGGCTTCTGGCAAGTGGACTATGCCGATCGCAAGGACGGCGACGCCTGGCGCATGCAGTTCCAGATGACCGGTACAGGCGGCTAGCGGTACGCCCCGCTCAGGCCAGCCGCACCGGTAGCACCGCGCGCACCCCCTCGACGGCGAAGGTCAGCTTGGGTTGACCGCCCAGGTCGGCCGCCACGCCGCGATGTAGCAGCCGGGTGCCGAAGCCCTTGCGTTCCGGGGTCCGCACCGGCGGTCCGTCGCGCTCGGTCCAGGTCAGGATCGCGCCGTCCGGTCCTGTCGGCTCCCAGGCGATGACCACCTTGCCGGCCGGGGTCGACAGGGCGCCGTATTTCGATGCGTTGGTGGCCAGTTCGTGCACGGCCAGGGCCAGGGACAGGGCGGTGCTCGCCCCCACCCGTAGGCTGGGGCCGCTGATCGCGATCCGGTCCGGCTCCTGGTCGTCGACGAAGGGGGCGATGCCCTGAAGGACGATCTCCTCCAGCCCCGCGCCTTCCCAGCTTTCGCGGGTGAGCACGTCGTGGGCGGCCGACATCGCCAGCAGCCGGTCGATCAGCCGCTCGCGCACATGCACCGGGGTTTCGTCGGGCCGCAGGGTCTGGCGGGCGATCGACTGGATCGAGGCCAGGGTGTTCTTGACCCGGTGATTGAGCTCGTTGATCAGCAGGCGCTGGCGGGCCTCGGCGACCTTGGTCTCGGTCATGTCCATGGCCATGCCGATATAGCCCTGGAACTGGCCTCGGGCGTCGATCTGCGGGCGGGCGTTGGCGACCATCCAGCGATAGATGCCGCCGGCGCACAGGAACCGCGCCTCGAATCCGTAGGCGCGGGGACCCTCCGGCGCGTCGCGAGCCGCCGCGCGCTTGGCGCCGACCCCGGCGAGGTCCTCCGGATGGATCAGGCCGATCCACGCATCGCCCAGCAGAGCCTTCGCGTCGACGCCGGCGAATTCCGCGAAGGCTTCGTTGGCGAAGGTGATCCCGCCTTCAATCGAGGTCATCCAGACTGGGGCGGGCGCGGAATCGGCCATGGCCCGGAAACGCGACTCGCTCTCGCGCAGACGCTCCTCGGCCCGTTTGCGCTCGGTGATGTCGGTGTGCACGCCGATCCATTCGCGAATCGAGCCGTCGGCCTCCAGCACCGCCACGGCGCGGATCGCGAAGTCGCGCCAGACGCCGTCCTGTCGGCGCACCCGATGCTCGAAGTTGAACGGACCGCCCTGGGCGACGGCGGTGTTCCAGGCCTCGACGGTCGGCCCGGCGTCGTCGGGATGGACCGCGTCGGCCCAGCCGAAAGCCTGGTACTGGTCGAAGGTCTGGCCGGTCAGGCTGGCCCAGCCGGGCTGGTCGCCGACCATCCGGCCCGAGGCGTCGTTGGTCCACAGGATGCCGTCCACCGCCCCGATCGCGGCCCGGAAGCGCGCCTCGCTGGCGGCCAGGCGGTCGTGGACCTCGACGCGGTCGGTGATGTCGCGAATGAAGCCGAGGAACACGCCGGCGCCGGGCTCGCCGAACGCGGCCAGAGACACTTCGATCGGGATCTCGACCCCGTCCTTGCGCACCGCCATCAGTTGCGACTGCTGGCGCGCGGCCGGTGGTTCGCCGGCGGCCAGGCGCTTGACCAGGATCTCGCGGTAGGCCGCCTGGTGGCGCAGCGGCGCCAGCACCTCGATCAGGCCCCGGCCCAGAACCTCGGCGTGAGTCCAGCCGAAGGCCGCCTCGGCGCGAGGACTCCAGTCGAGAATGACGCCCCGGACGTCCATCACCACGACCGGATCGATCGCGGTTCGTAAGATGGGCTGCAGAGCGGCGAGGTTCGTCATCTGCCCTCCCTCAGCCGACGCGGTCGAAAACTGCTACAGGACGCGCCCGGGACTGTGAATTCCACGGCCTCGGCGAGCGCCTGGGACGTAATGTCGCAGGAGTTGCGCGCGTTCCATCGCCGACGCCCTAGTGGTCGGCCGCCCGAACCAGCTTCCAGCGGATCTTGGCGCCCTTTTCAGGGCGGACCTGGCTCTTGAGCACGATGGCCCCGGCCCGGCGGGCATGGCCGTGATCGAAATAGGCCGAGGGCGCGATGCTCACGTCGACCGCGTCGTTCCTCAGCCACCAGCCGACATTGGACGCGCCCTTGATCAGTACGCTCTTGCCGTCGCGGGCCAGGGAGGCGCGGGCGTCGGGGTGCAGGTGGAACGTCGCCGAGAACGGCAGGTAGCGGCGCGGGCCGTCGGCGTTGGCCGCGCCGATCGGGATCAGGCTGTCCTCGCCGCGCAGTTCGTCGGCCTTGAGGTCCAGATAGAGGCGGCGGGCGTGGGTCAGGCCCAGACGCCGCCAGCCGTCATGCTGGATGTCCAGCCAGACGCCGATGTCGGCGTCGTGGCGCTTGATGTCGACATCGACGGCCCCGTCGATCAACCAGGGGCCCAGGGCCTCGGAGCGCCAGCCCGACAGGGGGCGTCCGGCCGAACCGTCGCCCACCGACAGGGTCGAGGCGGCGTCGGACAGACGGAAGGCGTTGGCGCCGGTCGCCTCGGGGCTCCAGCCGCAGCTGGTGATCAGCCGGTCCTTGCCGCAGACGATCTCGACGGCGGCCGGCTGGGCGCAGGCGGCGACGCTGAGCATGCCCGTGGCGGGCGGACCGGCGTCGGCCATCACCTGGATGCTGCCGCCCTGCATCTTCTGATAGCCGACGTGGGGCGCGGTCTGGGGCGGGCGCGGGCCGTGGTCGTCATGGGCCAGGGCCGCGGCGATCCGCTTGGGCTCGACCGCTTCGCCGCCCTGGAAGGCCGCCAGGTGGCCGTCGGCCAGGGTGAAGAACCGCACCGAGGAGCTCAGACGGTCGATGGCGCGGGTCAGCGGCTCGGGCGGCGGGCGGCCGCGCTGGCCCAGGGCGTCGTCCAGGGTCAGCAGGTCGAACAGCAGCTCCAGCCCCGCCTCGGGCGAGCGGCTGGCGTGGCCGCCGTCGGGCAGGACGATGGCGTCGAGCAGGGCGCTGACCCGTTTGAGGCCTTGGGCCATCAGCCGGTCGCTGGCCTTGCCGGTCAGGGCGCAGCCGGCGATCGTCACGACCACGGCCCGCTCCAGCCGGCGGTGAGGGGCGTCCGAGGCCTTGAGCAGCTGGCGGGCGCCGCGGGCGATGTCCAGCGCCATGGCCGAGATCTCGGCGTCGGAGGCTTCGGGCGACAGGGCGCGGGCCGCGCAGGCCAGGTGGAACGTGCGCCGCTCCAGCCGCTCGCCGCTCCACGAGAAGGCGTTCCAGGTTCCGAACACCCGCCGCCAGTCCTGCAGCAGCCGCAGGGCCAGGCGCGCCGAGCCCGGGCCGGCCGCCATCAGGTGCGGCAGCCAGTCGAAGCCGTGCAGGGCGGTGGCGAACTGGCGCGTCGGGCTGGGCTGGTCGAACGGGTCGCCGGTCTCGCCCAGCCGCAAGGCGCCGCCGTCCAGGGCCATCACACCGTCCAGCAACTGGCGGCCGCGTTCGGGATCGACCGGACGGGGGTCGTGGGGATGGGCGGCGAGGCCGACCGGGCGCGGGCTGCTGATCGCGGCGCGATGCGGCGGCGAGCCGAACCATTCGCGTTCGAGGTTGCCCTTGATCGACGCGCTCAAGGCCTTGAAGAACAGGCCCTTCGGCGGCTTGGCTCGCCCACGGGCTTTAGGGCCGCCGGCCAGGGCGGAGGACTTGCGGGCGGAACCTGTCGCGGGAGCCCCCTCCATGCCGCTGGATCAGCCGCCCTTCAGGGCGCGGATATTGTCGGCGTAGGCGGAGGGGCCGCCCTTGAACACCGCCGAGCCGGCGACCAGGGCGGTTGCCCCCGCCGCCACGCATTGTGGGGCGGTGACCGGGGTGACGCCGCCGTCGACCTCGATGATGATGTCGAGACCGGCCTTGTCGACCATCCTGCGCAGGGCCTCGACCTTGCGCAATTGGCCGGGAATGAAACTCTGGCCGCCGAAGCCGGGGTTCACCGACATCACCAGCAGCAGGTCGACGTCCTCGAGAATCCATTCGACGTGGTCGATCGAGGTTGAGGGATTGAACACCACCCCGGCCTTGGCCCCCAGTTCGCGGATGCGCTTGAGGGAGCGATGCAGGTGGGGGCCGGCCTCGGGATGGATGCTGATCAGGTCGGCGCCGGCGGCGCGGAAGGCCTCCAGGTACGGATCGGCCGGGCTGATCATCAGGTGCACGTCGAACGGGATCTTGGCGTGCGGGCGGATGGCTTTGACGATGTCGGGGCCCAGCGTGATGTTGGGCACGAAATGGCCGTCCATCACGTCCACATGCACCCAGTCGGCGCCGGCCGCTTCAATGGCGGCGACTTCCTCGCCAAGCTTGGCGAAGTCGGAGGCGAGAATGGAGGGGGCGATCAGCGGCGCGGTCATGGTCCTGGCTTAGCTGTCTCCGGCTCGCGCGACAAGCGAACGCGTTATGCCGTTGGGAATCGAATGCCCAGACGATCCAAAAGTTCGCCGTCTCCCGACAGGAGAGCGCCGACTATGACTTCACGAACCGCGCCGCGAAGAAGCCATCCAGCCCGCCTTCGCGGTGGTGGGGCAGGATCCGCAGCGTGCCGCGCGGGGTCAGGCTGGCGACCGGAGCGCCGCCTTCCTCCGGAGCGATCGGGTCCAGCTTGATGTCCGGACGGCGGGCCAGGAACGCCTCGACCTGGGCCTCGCCCTCTTCCGGCTCCAGCGAGCAGACGCAATAGACCAGGCGCCCGCCGGGCTTGAGCCGGCCGGCGGCGCTGTCGAGCAGCTTGCTCTGCACGCCGGCCAGGCTGGCCACGTCGCCAGGGCGGGCGGCCCACAGCACGTCCGGGTGGCGGCGGAAGGTGCCGGTGGCCGAGCAGGGGGCGTCCAGCAGCACGGCGTCGAAGGTGCGGGTGTCGTCCCACGCGCCGGCGTCGGCGGCGATCACCTCGGCCTGCATGGCCATGCGGGCCAGGTTCTCGGTGACGCGGCCCAGGCGGGCGGGCGAGCGGTCGACGGCGACGACCTGGGCGCCGGCGGCGACCATCTGCATGGTCTTGCCGCCGGGCGCGGCGCAGAGGTCCAGCGCGGTTTCGCCAGCTTTCAGGTTCAGCAGGCGAGCGGGCACGGCGGCGGCGGCGTCCTGGATCCACCAGACGCCGTCGTCGAAGGCCGGCCAGGACGAGACATCGCCTCGGCGCTCGGTGCGCAGCGTGCCGCCGGGCAGGATCTCGCCTTCCAGTTCGGCCGCCAGGGCGGTCGCGTCGAAGTCGGGCTTCAGGGAAAGGTCGGTGGCGGGCTCGAAGCCGATCTGGGCGGCGACCGCGTCGGCGGTCTCCTTGCCGTAGGCGCTGGCCCAACGGGCGTAGAGCCATGGCGGGGCCAGATGCTCCGAGGCGTCCGACAAGGCGCCGTCGCGCAGCAGGCCGCGCAGCACGGCGTTGACCAGGCCCTTGAACGGCCGGCTGGTCTTGTTGGCGCCGGCCAGCTCGACGCTGGTGGCCACGGCGGCGAAGGCGGGGACTTCCAGGAAGAACACCTGAGTCGCGCCCAGGCGCAGCAGGTTGCGCACGCGCGGCGGCGGCTCCTTGGCCAGCTTGCCGGCCAGGGCGCGATCGATGGGGCCCAGGTGGCGCAGGGCCGCCATGGCCAGGGCGCGCGCGAAGGCCCGCTCCCGCGGTTCCAGAAAGCGGAAGGCGTTGGCCGAGGCGGCTTCGTCGAGGCCCCCGCGCCGCGACAGGGCCGCGTCGATGAGGGCGAGGGCGCCTTCCCGTGCCGGGAGGCCGTCATTGAGTTCCTGAGTCACCCGCCCGCCGTGCCCCGAGGCGACGGCGAGCGCAAGCCTTTTGGCGCGAACGGTGGTAGGAAGCGCCCATGTCCGAGACCGACCTGCCGCCTGGCGCGGCCACCGACAAACCCCTGACCGCCGCCGCGCGCCGCGCCCTGGAAGAGGCCGCGGCCCGTCACGCCGAGGCTCGCGCCGCCGCCCTGCCCACCGAGGAAGGCGGCCGCGACGGCCCCGAGCCGACTCGGTTCGGCGACTGGGAGCGCAAGGGCGTGGCGGTGGATTTCTAGCGGGCCTAGACCCCCGCCATCTCCGCCACCACCTTCAGCGCCGCTTCGCGCGGGTCGTTGGCGGCGGTGATCGGGCGACCGCAGACCAGGTGGCTGGCGCCGGCCTTCAGGGCGTCGGCCGGGGTGGCGGCGCGGGCCTGGTCGTTCTTGGCCGACCAGAACGGGCGCACGCCCGGCGTCACCACCAGGAAGTCGGGGCCGGCGATCTCGCGGGCCAGGGCGGCTTCTTGCGGGGACGAGACGATGCCGTCGACGCCGCACTCCACCGCCTGGCGGATCCGTCGCGCGACCAGGTCGCGGGCGCTGAACGCATAGCCCATCTCGATCAGGTCGGCGTCGGTCAGGCTGGTCAGTACGGTGACGGCCAGGATCTTCAAGTCCGAGCCGGCCTTGGCCTTGACGGCCGCCTGCATCACCTGGGGTTCGGCGTGGACGGTCAGCAGGTCGCAGCCGGCCCCGGCCAGCACCCGCGCCGAGCGCTCGACGGTCGCGCCGATGTCGTGCAGCTTCCAGTCTAGGAAGATCGACTTGCCCTCGCCCTTCAGTTCGCGGGCCAGGGCCATGCCGTCGGTGGCCAAGAGCTCCAGGCCGATCTTGTAGAACGACACCGCGTCGCCCAGGGTCTCGACCATCTGGCGGGCTTCGGTGACGCTGGGCAGGTCAAGCGGCAGGATCAGGCGCGGATCGGCGGTCATCAGCATATCCCTGGGGTTGGCGCGCGAGGTCGCATCACCCTAAGAAGGATGCGGATCCGCGCGAATTGAAGGCTAAGCACCCCGAATGAGCCAGGCTGAGCTCGCCGTCAACTTCTTCGTCGCCCTGTTCGCCTTGATCGATCCGATCGGCAACGTGCCGCTGTTCGCCGCCGCCACCCTGGGCGCGGCCGCCGCCGGACGACGGATGGTGGCGGTCTATATCGGCCTGTTCGTCGCGGTCTTCCTGGTCTTCTTCTATTTCACCGGCGTCAGCCTGCTGGAGTTCTTCGGCATCTCGATGCCGGCCTTCCGCATCGCCGGGGGCATCATCCTGTTCATCCTGGGCCTGGACATGGTGCGCGACGACTTCACCACCATGTTCGCCGACGCGGCCGAGGGCATCGAGGGCCAGTCGGCGCGGGTCTACGCCAAGCAGCGCTTCGAGCGGCTGATCGTGCCGTTCGCCATGCCGCTGCTGATCGGGCCGGGCGCGATCTCGACGGTGATCATCTACGCCAGCGAGGCGCGACCGTTCGGCCTGGCGGGGCTGGCGCTGGGCGTCGGGGTGATCTTGGCCGTGTCGGTGGTGCTGGTTGGCGTCTTCTGGGCCGCGCCGATCATCAGCCGGGTGCTGGGCCGGATCGGCATGAGCATCGTGGTGCGGGTGCTGGGTCTGATCCTCTGCGCCCTGGCGGTGCAGTTCGTGCTGATCGGCGTGGGCGACGCCACGCGCGGCCTGATCCGCGCCGACGCCAAGGCGCCGTACGCGGAACACCGGTAGGGCGGGCTAGGCCGCCGCCGGACGCTTTCGGGCGACACACATCAGGGTGATCGCGCCCTGTCGGGCGTCCGACGAAATGCCGGACATGGCTTGGGCGAGTCGGATCTTCAGCGGCGGTCGCGCCATCACGCCTTCGAACACTTCGCCGCCGACCTTGTTGTTGTGCGGATAGACATCGACCTGGAAGCCCAGCGGCTCGAGTGTCTGGCGGAAGAGTTCCTCGCTGACGCCGTCGCCAGGCTTGTGATGGAGCTCGGTGGCCAGCGCCCAGCGTTGCTCGTCGTCCCAGGCCCTGTGGCCGCCGCGATCCAGGGCCTTGTAGAGGGGCAGGCGCAACTTCCAGAGCCAGAGCGCCAGGCCGCGAAAATTCCAGGCGCTTCGCTGAGGGTCATGGTCGACCACGATCAGGCCCCCGGGGCGAACGAGGCGCGCGGCCTCGCGCAGGACGGCCGCCATGTCGTCGCAATGATGCAGGGTGCCGTTGATCGCGACGATGTCGGCCATGTCCGAAGCTAGCGGCGTATCTTGGGCGTCGGCCTCGATCGTGGTGTAGCCGAGCTTTTCGGCGCGTTCGAGGCTGCCGGTGGCGATATCCACGCCGATCAAGGCCTTGGGACGTCCACCGATCAGCGCGAACAGATTGCCCGGTCCGCAGCCCAGGTCGACGACGACGCGGTCGTCCCAAGCGCCTGTCGCCGCCAACCAGCGCGCCTTCAACTCGGGATATCGATGAACCTCCTTCAGCCAGCTCTCCAGCCAGACCGGGTGGCTGAAATAGTGGCGGTTGGCGTCGAGGCCAGGGCTGGTGCGGCGGACGGCGGCCCGCCAAATCCCGCCAGAAAAATGAAGATCCGTCCCAGGTCGCAAGTAGGGCTGAACGCGTACCGATGTGGAAGTGATCACAGACGCTGACTCCGAAACGCAACTTCTTCCGGAGGGCAAGTTGTCAGCGCGAATACCGGCCGCGCAAGTGGATTCTATTGCACAGTTTCAATATCGTTATAGATCGGGTTGAAATTTGATCAGTATATATGAGTTTTGTGAAATTGACGGAATCTTCCAGGTTTTTGCGGTCAAGCTTGGAACAAACTTCCACCTGGGGATTCAGCGGCGCGTTGGGCGTAAGCGGACGCCGATGGTCGGGGCGTTCCGCCTAGACTTTCCGGAACCGCGATCCCTGGCTGGCCATCAGCGCCAGGGCCCAGTCGTCGGGGACCAGCTTGGCCAACACCGCCAGGGCCTTGTTGGGCGAGCCCGGCACGCAGACGGCCCGGTTGGCCTCGGCGGCCTCGTAGCCGGCGGCGGCCACTTCGTCGGCGCCCAGCCACAGCCAGGACGGGATCGATTGGGTGACCTGGGCGCGGGTGCCGTTGGCGTCGTGGAATTCCGAATAGGTGAAGCCGGGGCACAGGGCCGAGACGTGCACGCCCGCGCCCTGCGTTTCCAGGTGCAGGCTCTGGGAGAACTTCACCAGGAAGCTCTTGGTCGCCGCATAGAGGGTGTGGCCGGCCGCACCGGGGGCCAGGCCCGCCAGGGAGGCGACGTTGACGATGCGGCCGAAGCCCCGCTCGACCATGCCCGGCAACACCTTGTGGGTCAGGCCGCAGACCGAGACCAGCAGCACCTGCAGGAAGGCGGCCTGGTCGGTCCAGGTCGTCTGGGCGTAGGCGCCCGGCAGGCCGTAGCCGGCGTTGTTGACCAGCGCGTCGATCACCAGGCCCTCGGCCTCGATGGCGGCCAGCACCTTGTCGACCGCGTCGGGCTCGGCCAGGTCGGCGGCGATCGGATAGGCTTCAACGCCGAAGCGCAGGCGGATCTCGGCGGCCAGGGACTCAAGGCGGTCCAGCCGGCGCGCGGTCAGGGCCACGTCATAGCCATGGCTGGCGTAGATGCGGGCGAAAGCGGCCCCGATGCCGGCGGAGGCGCCGGTGATCAGGGCGAGACGGCGGGCCATGCGGGGCTCAAGTCCAAGCGAAGCGGTGAAACTTGGCTGGAGTCGAGCACGGGCGAGGATTTGGTTCAAGTTGGCGCTGGGGACGCCCTCTCCGTCACGATGCGTATTCGCATCCCGCCACCTCCCCGTCTGGTGGGCGAGGAAAGGGGCGAGGGGGCGCTCGGGCTCAAGCGCCCCCTCGGGCGGCGCCGGAGCGCCGCGGGCCCGTCCTTCGGGCTGGGGGATCAGGAAGGACGGGCGAACTTCGTTAGGCTGCTTCGCTCAGCGCCGGCTGGGCGCCGCGTGTCCAGCGGACGGCGGCCTCGGCGACGCGGACGCCCAGCAGGCGGGCGGTCTCGCGGTCGCCGGCCGGCGGGGTGATCTCGGGCGAGGCGTTGTCCGACTGGGCGGCCAGGCCGATGAACGAGCCGACGCGGTTGATCGTGTCGGGGCCGCGCTCGGCGGCGGTCACGCCGGGAGGGGCCAGGCCCAGGTTCACCCAGTTCATGCCGTGCTGGGCGGCCAGGATCGTCAGGCTTTCGAGGGCATGGCCCTTGTCGCCCGCGAAGCTGTGCGAGTTGGTGAAGCCCGCGGCCAGCTTGTCCTTCCAGGCGCCGGTGAAGAACACCCCGGCGGTGGCGTCGGCGAACACTTTGAACACGCCGGAGACGTCGCCCATGTAGGTGGGCGCGCCGAACACCACCGCGTCGGCCCCCGAGATCGCCTCGATCAGCGGCGCGAAGTCCTGGGCGGCGTTCTCGATCTTCAGCAGCACCGGGGTCTGGCCGGCGTCGCGAACGCCCTCGGCGATCTTGTCGGCCAGGACGGCGGTGTGGCCGTAACCCGAGTGATAAACGATGGCGACCTTGGTCATTGTCGTGAGCCCTTGGAATGTCGTTTCGGTTCGTAACTGAAACCGTGACGATTACGTATGTATGGCCGTGCGGGTTTCCAGGGGATCGGCAACAGTGGAAGGTGCAGTTATTCTGCAAACCGATTCAGCGGCGGTGGGGTGGGTTTTGGGCGAACGGCGGAATATCCAAGTGGATAGGCGGTCCAGCCTTGTGACAACGTTGTCATTATCCTATCTGGTCCAACAATCTTGCAGACCAGCATGAGCTCAAGGCGCGCCATATCTGGCGCGTCCGGACCCTTCTTTGCGGCGTGCGTATCGAAAAGGCGGCGACCATGACCACCAGCCCCGTTCCAGACACGGTCACCCAGGTGAAGGTCCATGCGCCCGGCGTGGTGCTGGCGGCCCTGGCCCTGGGCGGGTTCGCGATCGGCACCACCGAGTTCGCCTCGATGAGCCTGCTGCCCGACTTCGCCGCCAGCCTGGGCGTCGACGCCCCGACCGCCGGCCATGCGATCAGCGCCTATGCCCTGGGCGTGGTGGTCGGCGCGCCGGTGATCGCCGTGCTGGCCGCCCGCCTGCCGCGCCGGATCATCCTGGTCGCCCTGATGGCGGTGTTCGCGCTGGGCAATCTGCTCAGCGCCCTGTCGCCCAGCTTCGGCTGGATGCTGGCGTTCCGGTTCTTCAGCGGCTTGCCGCACGGGGCTTATTTTGGCGTCGCGGCCCTGGTGGCCGCCAGCGTGTCGCCGCCCGAGCGCCGGGCCCAGTCGGTGGCGATGGTGATGATCGGCCTGACCGTGGCCACCATCGTCGGCGTGCCGATGGCTAACGTGGTGGGCCAGTGGATCGGCTGGCGCTGGGGCTTCGTGATCGTCGCCGTGCTGGCGGCCCTGACCGCCACGGCGGTCTACATCTTCGCGCCGCGCGCGCCGGCCGACGCAGGGGCGAGCCCACTGCGCGAGCTGGGCGCCCTGGGTCGCGGCCGGGTGTGGCTGACCCTGGGGATCGGCGCCATCGGCTTTGGCGGCATGTTCTGCGTCTACACCTACCTGGCCTCGACCATGGCCCACGTCACCCACGCCTCGCCCGCCGCCCTGCCGGTGGTGCTGGCGGTGTTTGGAGCGGGCATGACGGTGGGGACCCTGGTCTGCGCCTGGGCCGCCGATCGCGCCCAGATCCCGGCCATCGGCGGGGTGCTGCTGTGGAGCGCCGCCGCCTTGGCCCTCTATCCGATGGCCACGGGCAGCCTGCGGAGCCTGGCGCCCGTCGTCTTCCTGATCGGTTGCGGCGGCGGGCTGGGCGCGGTGCTGCAGACCCGGCTGATGGACGTGGCCGGCGACGCCCAGACCCTGGCGGCGGCCCTGAACCACTCGGCCTTCAACTTCGCCAACGCCCTGGGCCCCTGGTTGGGCGGCCTGGCGATCGCCGCCGGTTACGGCTGGGCGTCGACGGGCTATGTCGGCGCGGCCCTGGCCCTGGGCGGCTTCGCGATCTGGGTGGTGGCGGCGCTGGACGTTCGCTCGCAGCGGCTGCGGCTGGCGGCGGCGGAGTAGGCTCAGGCCTTGTCGGAGACCAGTCTCAGCGGAACCCGCGACGGGGATGTCGGGGCGGGCGGTGTTCCGCCGATCAAGGCCAGGGCGTCCTCGTAGTCGCCTCCGAAGTTCACCCGCGTGATCTCGCCAAGCTTGTGCGCCGAGGGCGCGGCGTCCCATTTCGCGTCGGGACCGATCTCCAGCATCCAGACGATGCCGCCTTCGATGCTGATCACCTTGCCGACATAGCAGGCGTCGGGCTGGTCGCGTTCCTTGTGGATCGTCACGAGTGGAAACCGCTCGGCGGCCGAGGTCAGCA
Organism: Caulobacter soli; assembly: GCF_011045195.1. Lineage (GTDB taxonomy): Bacteria > Pseudomonadota > Alphaproteobacteria > Caulobacterales > Caulobacteraceae > Caulobacter > Caulobacter soli. The sequence continues at coordinate 258,472 of NZ_CP049199.1, forward strand.
GCGCGGCGATATTGGTCAGGCGAAGCGTGAGCTCGGGTCGAACCTCGCCCCGGGCGGCGAGCGCGGCTTGGGTGAAATCGGCGTAGGGGTCGGCAACCAGCTCGTCCACGTCGTCGACACGGAAGCATTCGAAGCCGTCGAGCCACAGGCGGTCACTGACCAGGCCGAGCAGGAAGAACTCGGACTCGACGCCCAGAACATAGCCGCGAACATAGGTTTCCTCGAACGGACGGTAGAGGCGGATCAGCCGTTCGCCACGCTGAGCGTCGCGCAGCTGTTCGATCATTGTCATCGCGTCCGCCCCCGGATCACGCGCGTTTCTAGGCCGCGGCCTCGACCGAGGCCCCGCGCAGCAGGTCAGCCACCGAGATCTGCGACAGCCGATCGGCCACCGCCGTGTCGGCCGCGATCATCGCCCCGCGCACGGCGTCGGGGATCTTCTCGCCGACCGGGCAGCCCTTGACCCCCTTGGGCGCGACGCCGAGGTGGGCGCAGCCGTTCACGGCTCGCAGCACGACGTCCAGGGTGATGGTCTCGGGAGACTTCAGCAGCCAGGCGCCGCCGTTGGCGCCGGCGCGCGCGCCGATCAGCCCCGCCTTTCCCAGCATGGCCGTCACGCGACGCACCACGACCGGGTTGGTCGGGACCGAGGCGGCGAGTTCGGCGCTGGCCACGGCGCGGTCGGCCGAAAAGGCGCTCTTGTGCGCCAGATAGGCGAGGGCGTGGGCCGCTACGGGGAATTTCTGACTGTCGGACATTTTTCTGTGGCAGGACCCTAAGGGCGTCGCTCGTGCGTTCAATCAAAAACTATCGGCGGCGAAAAGCCGCGGCGGGCAAAAACTATCGTCGTCCTCCGGCTTCAGGTCGTGATTGAACCGGAGCGGGATTGGGTGTATCGCGCCCCGCTTGATCGATATGGGGCTCCGCACCGCGTTTTGCGAGGGCGACCCCGGAGGGATTGAATGGCTTCCGAAGCCTCTGGCGCGCCCGCTCCCACCAGCGCCGTATCATGTGACGTCCCTCCGCAAGCTGGCCATGACCCGAAAGGTCATAGCTTCCTGGCGCTCGCCCTCGGCGCCGTGGGCGTCGTGTTCGGGGATATCGGCACCAGTCCGCTCTATGCGATGCGCGAGGCGCTGGCCCATTCGCGCAGCACCACGGCCACCGAGCACGCGGTGCTGGGGGTGGTGTCGCTGGTCCTGTGGACGCTGACCCTGTTCGTCACGATCAAGTACGTGATCTTCTTCATGCGGGCCGACAACAAGGGCGAGGGCGGCACCCTGGCCCTGATGGCCCTGGCCCAGAAGGCCCTGGGCAAGGTCGGCAACAAGCGATCGACGGCCGTCTTCTTCCTGGGCGTGATCGGGGCTGCGCTATTTTACGGCGACGGCATCATCACTCCGGCGATATCGGTGCTGTCGGCGGTCGAGGGCATGAAGGACGCGCCGCATGTCGGCCACGCCTTGTCGTCCTATGTCCTGCCGATTTCAGCCGGGATCCTGGTGGCCCTGTTCCTGGTCCAGGCCAAGGGCACGCACCGGATGGCCGCGTTGTTCGGACCGGTCATGGCCGCCTGGTTCCTGATCCTGGGCGCGCTGGGCCTGTACCACCTGGTCGACGACTTCTCGATCATGCGGGCCTTCAATCCCTGGTACGGCGTGCGCTTCCTGTTGGAGAACGGCTTCCTGGGCTTCGTGATCCTGGGCAGCGTGTTCCTGGCGGTGACCGGCGCCGAGGCGCTGTACGCCGACATGGGCCACTTCGGCAAAGGCCCGATCCGCGCCGCCTGGCTGTGGCTGGCCTTCCCCTGCCTGGCCCTGAACTATCTGGGCCAAGGCTCGCTGGTGCTGGACCACCCGGCCTCGCGGCACAATCCGTTCTGGGACATGGTCCCGACCTTCGCCTACTGGCCGGTGCTGCTGATGGCCACCTTCGCCACCGTCATCGCCAGCCAGGCGGTGATCACCGGCGCCTTCTCGATGACCCAGCAGGCCGTGCAACTGGGCCTGCTGCCGCGCCTGGACATCAAGCGCACATCCGAGACCCAGGCCGGCCAGATCTATGTGCCGGCGGTCAACACCTTCCTGCTGGTCGGCGTGCTGGTGCTGCTGGTGATGTTCCAGAGCTCGCACAAGCTGGCTTCGGCCTATGGCATCGCCGTGACCGGGGCGATGTTCGTCGACACCCTGCTGGCCTATGTGGTGCTGCGCCTGGTGTGGAAGTGGAATCTCTGGCAGACGGCCGCCCTGCTGATCCCGCTGGCCATGATCGACATGGTGTTCATCGCCTCCAACGCGCTGAAGATTCCGGACGGCGCCTGGCTGCCGCTGGTGTTCGGCGCGGTGCTGGTGTTGGTGATGTGGACCTGGACACGCGGCGCCCAGATCCTGACCGACAAGACCCGCCGCGACTCCGTGCCGCTGGTCGATCTGATGGAGATCCTGCGAGCCCGCGCCCCGCACCGGGCCCCCGGCACGGCGATCTTCCTGACCTCCGATCCGGACATGACCCCGGTCGCGCTGATGCATAACCTCAAGCACAACAAGGTGCTGCACGAACGCAACGTGGTGCTGACCGTTCGCACGGTCGAGACCCCGCGCGTCGCCGACGAGGACCGCGTGCGCACCCAGGCGATCAACGCCGACTTCAAGAAGGTCGAGATCTTCTACGGCTTCATGGAAAGCCCGAACGTGCCCAAGGCCCTGGCCATCCTGCGCAAGCAGCAGGGCCTGAAGTTCGACATCATGGCCACCAGCTTCTTCCTGGGGCGGCGCTCGATCGTGCCGTCGGCCAACAGCGGCATGCCGCTGTGGCAGGACCGGATCTTCATCTTCCTGATGAAGAACGCCACCAACCCCACCGACTTCTTCAAGATCCCACCCGGCCGCGTGGTCGAGCTGGGCGCCCAGGTTACGGTTTAGAGGTTACGGTCTAGATGAACATCCTCGGCGTCATCGGCGACGTGCTGTGGCTGCTGGCCCTGTCGATCATGGCCGGCGCCTCGCGCATGGCCTGGGGCAAGGTCAAGGACGTGCTGGTTCCGGTGCTGTGGTCGCCGTCGGGCAAGACCCTGTGGCGGGCCCCGCGCGCCGTGGCCCTGGCCTCGCTGCCGACCGTGGCCTTCCTGCTCAGCCTGTGGCTGCTGGCCGAAAGCCGCCGGCCGCTGGACCTGAACGTCGGGATCATCCTGCTGTGCGTGCGCGCGATCCTGGCGGCGATCTTCGCGGTGGCGCACCTGACCCAGGTCCGCCGCGCCCTGAACCAGCTGGCCGCCGAAGGCCAGATCAAGCTCTGACATCAGTTCTTCGCGCACTGGCGTTTCAATGCGCGTGAAACCGCGCTAAACGCCCGGCGACCCGGTGTTTCTCCGACGGAGAAACACTCTGCGACTTTGTGTTTCTCTAAAGGACCCCGCTCATGGCCGCCAAGCCCGTGAAGAAGGTCGTGCTCGCCTATTCGGGCGGCCTCGACACCTCGATCATCCTCAAGTGGCTGCAGACCGAATACGGCGCGGAGGTCATCACCTTCACCGCCGACCTGGGCCAGGGCGAAGAGATCGAGCCGGCGCGCGCCAAGGCGCTGGCGGCGGGCGTGAAGCCGGAGAACATCTTCATCGAGGACGTGCGCGAGGAGTTCGTCCGCGACTTCGTGTTCCCGATGTTCCGGGCCAACACCGTCTATGAGGGCCAGTACCTGCTGGGCACCTCGATCGCCCGTCCGCTGATCGCCAAGAAGCAGATCGAGATCGCCCGCAAGATGGGCGCCGACGCCGTCAGCCACGGCGCGACCGGCAAGGGCAACGACCAGGTCCGCTTCGAGCTCGGCTACTATGGCCTCGAGCCCGACATCCACGTGATCGCCCCCTGGCGCGAGTGGGACTTCAAGTCCCGCGAGGCCCTGCTGGACTTCGCCGAGAAGCACCAGATCCAGATCGCCAAGGACAAGCGCGGCGAGGCCCCGTTCAGCGTCGACGCCAACCTGCTGCACAGCTCGTCGGAAGGTAAGGTCCTGGAGGATCCGGCGGTCGAGGCCCCCGAATTCGTCCACATGCGCACCATCGCTCCGGAAGATGCGCCCGATAAGCCGACCGTCATCACCATCGACTTCGAAAAGGGCGACCCCGTCGCCATCGACGGCGTCAAGCTGTCGCCGGCCGCCCTGCTGACCAAGCTGAACGAGCTGGGTCGCGACAATGGCGTCGGTCGCCTGGACCTGGTCGAGAACCGCTTCGTCGGCATGAAGTCGCGCGGCGTCTACGAGACCCCGGGCGGCACGATCCTGCTGGCCGCCCACCGCGGCATCGAGAGCATCACGCTGGACCGCGGCGCGATGCACCTGAAGGACGAGCTGATGCCGAAGTACGCCGAGCTGGTCTACAACGGCTTCTGGTTCACGCCGGAGCGCGAGATGCTGCAGGCGGCCATCGACTACAGCCAGGCCAAGGTGGCCGGCCAGGTGCGGGTCAAGCTCTACAAGGGCAACGTCACCGTCATCGGCCGCAGCAGCCCGTACTCGCTGTACGACCAGGACCTGGTCACCTTCGAGGAGGGCAAGGTCGCCTACGATCACCGCGACGCCGGCGGCTTCATCAAGCTCAACGCCCTGCGCCTGCGCGTGCTGGCCAAGCGCGACCAGCGCGGCGGCTAGGGCTTCAGGCCGTACGAAACGACAAAGCCCTGCCGGCGACGGTGGGGCTTTTTTGTTCGACTTGCGGACGTGAACGATCAGCCCACCGAATAGTCCAAGGGCCATCGCTTGGTAACGGCTGCCTCAATGAGATGGGCCGCCGTCAGTGAAACATGCGGTTTGTTTTTTCGTTCGCTCCGCCATCCGAGCCCGAAGGTTGTGATCAACGCGAGACCCGCCACTGGCGTCACCCAGGGGGGCAAGGTCGTCCAGTATAATCCCGCGGCCATGCAGCAAATGCAGGCGAAGGCGGCTAGGTTGAAGCGATAGTCGGACCAGCCCAGGCCTTCGGGCCCGAAATGCTTTCTCCAGTGGCCCCACAGTGGTTTCAAATCCACCGCGAACCGTTTTTCGTACAGGTCGAAGAACTCGACGGCGTCGTCACCGTCCATGCCCAAATCCTCCAGTAGGCGCGAGTTCAGATCGATTTCCGAGACAGATAGTCCGCGCTCCTCGGCCAGGAGGGCGATGACCTGTTCGTGAAGGTGGCTCATGGTGTCTCGCCCGGCCGATACGTCCGCTCAACGTGGTTCTTCAGGTCTTCCGGATGGAAGTAGACCAACCGCAATTCGCCGTCGGCGTAGAGCTGGGCCTGATCGTCGAAGTGCTCCGACTTGGGATCGCCGCTTTCACCGCCGGCCGACACCGCCAGGGCCTTCACCTTCGGCCCGAACTCCACGACCGCGACGAAGCTGTTGCCGCTGGTTCCGTAGTACCGCTTCGTGCCCGGATAGCGCTTGGCCCCGAACGAGGCCAGTGAGCCCCACTGGCCCGAGGCGAAGGGCACTGGGGTCGAGGGCTTGGCGTCGTCGAAGTGCTGGACGATGGCGCCGTCGTTGCGCTGGAAGCGGTTGATCTGGCCCCAGGGCGTGCGCCAGTCGCCGAAGTCGGCGGTCAACCGGTCCGAGGCCTCGGCCAGGACCGCCAGCTTCTGGGCCGGCGTCGTGGTCTCGGCCATGTACTTGTAGACCGACACGCCGGCCTTCTTGGCTTCGGGCGCCGACTTGGCCCACAGGGCCTCGCCCCAGAACACCGCCAGCGAGGTCTCGGTGGAGCCTTCCGACCATTTCAGGTCCCAGGCCTTCAGCGCCGCCATCTGCGCGCCAAGCCGCGCCTTGACCGGGTCGCCGTCGGGCGTCTCGTCATAGGCCTTCGATAACGTCGGGATCAGGTCGGCGAAGGCGGTCAGGTAGGGATCGTAGGCGGCCTGGATCAGGGTCGGCAGGGTGAAGTCCTTGCGGGCGGAGAGCACCCGCGTGGCGTGGACCCCGCGCGGCGTCTCGCCGACGCTGTCCATGTAGCGCGGGAAGTCGGCCGGCTTGGGGCTGTAGGGACCGGCCGCCGAATAGGGCCAGTTGTTGGTGTTCATCAGCCAGCCATTGGGCGGGTTCTTCAGGTGCGGCGCCTCGTCGAGCGCGTGCAGGCCTTTCCAGTCGGTGGCAGGGTCCGACCCGTCGACCGGCTTGGTGTAGTCGAAGCGGTCGTCGCGGCGGGGTATGAACTGCGGGTGCAGATAGGCGACCTCGCCCTTGTCGTCGGCGAACAGCGTGTTGTTCGAGGAATTGGCCTTCAGCTCGGCCACTTTCAGGAAGCTGGCGTAGTCGGTCGCCTTGGTGCGCAGGAACGACTGCTCCAGCGCCTCGACCGGCCTGTACATCATGGCGAAGGCCACCCATTTGCCGTCGGCCGCGCGGATGATCGGGCCGTGGTGGGTGCGATAGACGGTGAAGGTCTTGCGGGCCAGCGACCCGTCGGCGGCCTTGTAGGGCACCTCGACGGTCGAAACCGTCACCGGCCGTTCCTCGGTCCCGTATTTGTAGAACAGCTTGCCGTTCTTCCGGACGATCGTCTCGGCGAACTCGTCCACCACGTCGACCGTGCTGGAGGTGTGCATCCAGCCGGCATGGGCGTTGAAGCCCTGATAAACGAAGAACTGGCCCCAGGTGGCCGCGCCATAGGCGTTCAGCCCCGCGTCGCTGCTCATCTGCAGCTCCGAGCGGAAGAAGAACGAGGTGTGCGGGTTGATCAGCAGCAGGGCGTGGCCGTCCTTGGTGTTGGATGGGGCGATGGCGAAGCCGTTGGAGCCGGTCGGTTCGCGAAATTCCACGGCTTGGGCGAACTCGCGGGCCTTGACCTCGGCCGAGGCCTGCAGCTGGGGCTGGTCGTAGAAGGCCTCCAGCTCGCCCAGCGAAATCCGTTCGACGTCGCCGCCGATGCTGCCCTCGGTGAAGCTCAGCGCCATCCAGGGCTCGAAACGGGTGATGACCCTCGGCTTCGTGGCGGGGTGGGTCGCCAGATAGAAGTTCAGCCCGTCGGCCCAGGCGTCCATCAGCGCCTTCAGCCAGACGGGGCTCTGGGCGTAGCGGGCCTGGAGGTCGGCCGGATCGACGAACAGCTTCATCCGCAGGTCCTGCCAGACGGCCTTCTCGCCATCAGCCTCCGCTGTGCGGCCCAGGGCGGTCAGGTAGTTGGTCTCCACCCGATTGAAGTCGTCCTCGGCCTGGGCGTAGACCATGCCGAACACCGCGTCGGCGTCGCTCTTGCCGTGGACGTGAGCGATCCCCCAGTCGTCCCGGATGATCTGAACGTGAGCCGCCGTGGCGCGCTGGCGGGCCAGGTCGGCAGTGGGCGAAGCAGCCCAAGCCGGCGCGGAAAGGGCGGTCGCTGAAAGCGCCGCGCAGGCGGCCGACAGCAGAAGCAGGTTTCCGATGCGCAAAGTCCACGCCCTCCCCATCCAGGAGGCGGACCGTCGGGCGCCGTCCGCGCCTTGTCCAGACCCGCGTGGCCGCTGGACGCGATCAACCCCGCCGCGCGCGAAAAGCGGGCGGGCCAGGGGTCATGGGCTGTCTGGAAGGTCTTTGGTGGAGCCGAGGGGAGGCTATCTTTTCTGTGGAGAAAGTCGTTAGATCCCTTGTAGATAAGGGTTTCGGCGCTACTTCTGCCACCCATGTCGACCCGAAAACTGCCCCCCATAAAGCCCTCCGCATCGCCCTCGAAGGGCCCTGGGATCTACCAGCGAACCGGCTCAAGGAACTGGTATGTTCGGGTCCACGTGCCCCCATCAGCGGGCCTCGGTGACCGTCACATCGAGCGCAGCTTACGCACCTCGGATCGCACCCAGGCGCTGAAACGTCTTCCCATCGTCGTCGGCGAGATCAAGACCGAGATCGCCAGGATGACGCGGGGTGACGACGGCGCGCTGAAGCCCACGGCGTTGCGGCCGGGCAAGGAGCCGGAAGAGTTCGTGGCCTGGTGGCGCGACCGCGTCTTCAAGGCGGGCGGTAATCCCGACAAGGGCGACGTGCCTCGCGACCTGGAGATTGAACTCGATCTGGAGGCCGAGCGTCGTCTCGGGCCAGAGATCGGCGTCGAGGTCGACCACGAGGGCGAAGAGCATCCGGTCTATCGGCCTGAAGCGGAGCAAGAGGTCGTGGCCCTCTACGCGCTTGCACACGGGCGGCGTAGCCCGCCGGATGCCGGCCTGGAGCGCTACATCAAAGAGCGCCACATGAAGCCTCGCTACGCTGACCGCATCCGGCGCGCCGTGAAGCGCTTGAAAGCCTGGATGTCGAAGCGGCCCGGCGGCGCGGACATCAAACGGCTGAACAAGCTGGAGGCGGCGCTGTTCGTCGACAATCTGGTGGCCAGCGGCATCACGACCTCGACCGTCAACAGCTTGGTGTCATCGTTGGCCACCTACTGGAGCTGGATGGAGCGCCGTGGCCTCGCCGAGCGAAACCCTTGGGCTGGCCAGCAGCGCAAGCCGCCGGTCAAGGAGGGGGCCGAGGTGCGTGCCTTCACGGACAAGGAAGCCAAGGCGCTCTTGAGTGGCGCGACTTACGTCACCCTGCACGATCTGATGCGGATCGCCGCCCTAAGCGGCATGCGGATCAACGAGATCTGCAACCTACGTGTCGACGACGCCGTGGGCGACATCTTCAACGTGCGCGACTCGAAGACCAAGGCGGGCATTAGACGCGTGCCGATCCACTCGGAACTTAAGGCGCTGGTCGAGCGTCGGTCGAAGGACAAGGCCGCTGCCGACTACCTGATCGAAGAGCTGAAGGCTCCCGAGAGCCGCTCGAAGGAGCGGTCGGCCAAGGCGTCGGAGCGCTTCACGGCCTACCGCCGCGACCTCGGCGTGGATGAGCGGGAAGAGGGGCAGCGCGTCTCCAACGTCAACTTTCACTCCTGGCGACACTGGTTCACCACCAAGGCACTCCAGGCGGGCCAGCCGCCGCACCTGGTGTCGGCCGTCGTTGGTCACGAGGCCGGCAGGTCGACCATGACGCTGAAGGTCTACGACTCCGGCGCATCCGACGAGCAACTCAGGGCGGTGGTCGAGAGCGTGCGGCTACCGGATGGAGTGCCGATTGGCAGTCCTTCCGGGCCTAAAATGGGCGATGGCGTTCGGGTGGCGGTGTAGGTCGGTTCGATCGTTTTTTGGGTCGGATATCTTAAACGGCAAACGTATGCGCCAGCGTGCGCCAATCCCCCCGTAGGGGGTGTCTAGGTCATTTTCCAACCTTAGCGAGGTGCTCGCGAAGTAGGTAGGTCAGTCGGACTTCAACTCTGGGCAACATAGCGATCTGGCCCGAGCCCGTATTGTATTCCTCTGTCTCGTAGCTGACGTGCTTGGTGCCGGGGCTTGGTGGCATGACCATGGTGTAGATGTTGCGCCATAGGCCCGTTCGCCAATCGGCGTCGAGATCGCGATCTTCGGGGTCGTAGGGTCTCCAAACCGGCACGCTGTTGCTGTCGTATTGGACGTAGCCTGTCTGAAGTCGCCACTCTGGATCAGACCGATAGTCGTAAACGACCCGCCTAATCCTCTCCACGCCGTATCCGACATCAATGCGTTGATCGCGGATCGCCAACTTCACCTCCCTGGAAGGCTAACTGCTACCACTCACGCTTGTCTCTCTGAAGCGTGGTCTTGTGCGACGTCTCAAGTAGCGCTCTTGGCGTCTCACATAAATGGTATTGACGTTCTGAGACTCACTCTCTAGATCGTCTAGGATCCTAGTGAGACGGGAGTGGGCATGATCATCGGATACGCCAGGACTTCGACGACCGACCAAAAGGCCGGCCTTGAGGCGCAGGAGCGGGACCTGTTGGCCGCCGGCTGCGAGCGGCTCTTCATCGAGCAGGTGTCATCGGTTGACGTGGTAGCGCGCGAACAGCTCGCCACGGCGCTCGACTTCGTCCGGGACGGCGACGTCCTGGTCGTGACCAAGCTCGACCGATTGGCCCGCTCGGTGTCGCACCTCCTCGACGTCTCGGCCCGTCTCAAGGCGAAGGGCGCTGCGCTGCGGATCCTCGACCTCGCCATCGACACTTCGACCGCCACTGGCGAGCTGTTGCTGACCATGGTCGGAGCCATCGCCCAGTTCGAGCGCGCCATCATGCTGGAGCGCCAACGGGAGGGCATCGCCAAGGCCAAGGCTGAGGGGAAGTATCGCGGCCGCAAGCCGACGGCGCAGGCGAAAGGAGCGGAAGCGCGAGAGCTGGCGGCCGATGGCCTCCGCCCCGACGCAATCGCCAAGCGCCTCGGGATCAGCCGAGCGTCAGCCTACCGGTTGCTCGCCCAAGAGCCCCCTACGGCGACTCTGGTGGACGGCTAGAGGGGGCTGGAACGAGTCGGCTGGACGTGTGACAGCGGCAACGTGTTTCGGGCCTCCAGGGTGCCCGCCAGAGTCAGGAGTAGGCCCGTGCGTAACAAGGGCGAAAGAGATCGGATTGGCTATCTGCTGGCGGAGAGGGAGATCGTCGCGCAGTTCGATCCGCTGCCCCTCGGCCCCCGCAAGCCGGTGGATACCCGGGACTGGTTCTTCGAGTCTCAGGCCGCCGAGATCCTCGGGATCACCAAGCGGGCCCTGGAGCGTCGCCGGCAGCGGGGCACAGGTCCGGCCAACCATCAACGCATCGGCCGAACCTGCTACTACCTCGACGACATCGACGCCTGGGTGGCGAGCAAGCCCAAGGCTTACAAGCCCCCGCCGAGCTACGGCGAGTGAGTTCCGGGAGGGGTGTCGCCCCTACTATGGACCGGAAACAGCCGGCCGCTTCCCAAGCTGGATCATGACCCACAACACCTACGCCTCGACCGCCAGAGACACCCTCGGCGCGCTGCAAGAAATCAGCGCCAAACTCGACCGGCTGATCGACCTCATCGCCTTCACCCGTCCGTTGGCGGGACGCCCTGCCGGCAGCATCGGCCCGCGCAGGAGGCGGCTCGCTTCGTGACTGACAGTAGTGCTTTCGGTGGCCCGTTCACCCGCGACGAACTCGACACCTCGGTCCCCTTTATCGCCCGCCGGTGCTTGGCAGGTGACCCCGGGTTGGCCTTGTGGGAGAGGGTTCTCGCCGACTTGCTGGCGAAGGAGCCGCCCCGGACACGGCAGCGGAAGGCCATCGATCTTGAACGCCTGAAGGTGGCCCTGAGCGCCGTCCTGGCCAACCTGATCGCCGCGCGCCGTAACACCGTGTCGGTCGAGGCGTTCGTCTCCATGTCCTTTGACCGGAAAACATATGCCGGCACGGATATGCCGCTCGGAGCGGTCGAGGATGTGCGCGACCACCTCCTAGCCCAAGGGCTTGTGGAGGGGGAGAAGGGCTACCAGAAGCGAGAACGGATCGGCGGCTATGACTGGCCGGTGCATGCGCGCCGGACCCGACTCCGGGCAACGCCACGGCTTCTGGCGCAGGTGGTCGACGCCGGCATCGACCTGGAGGCCCCGACCTGGAAGCCGACCAGCGGCCTCGGATGGCGCAAGACGGAAGACATCGTGCGCTTGAAGGAGCCCTATGAGGGCGCGGGGGCTGAGCCGGGCGACGTTCGCGCCAGCCGCCAGGTTCTGCTTGCGGTCAACCGTATGATCCAGGCCGTTCGGCTTGAGCTGCCTCGTGACTCATGGGACCGCATCCGCGCTCGCCTCCACGACCAAGGCTCGGATGAGGCCATGGATCGCATGTCGTCTGGCGACGCCGGAAGGCTGGCGCTCTATCGGAGCTTCAAAGGCGACTGGAACAGCGGCGGCCGACTCTATGGCGGATGGTGGCAGACGGTGCCGAAGCGCGAGCGCCCGCATCTGACCATCGACGGCGCGCCGACCATCGAGCTCGACTACGCGCGGATGCAGCCGAGCCTGCTCTACGCCGAGCGAGGTCTTACGCTTGACCACGACCCCTATCTTCCCCCGGGCTTTCTGGTCCCGAGGTCCGTGAGGTCGGAAAGCGGATCTTCAACCGACTCCTGAACGGCAAGCCTGCGGCCCTGCGGGCGGGGGCGGAAGACAAGGCCCAGCTCGCAGGTGCGGTCGACTTCAAGGTCTTGGTCGCTGCCGTCATCGACATCAATCGCCCCGTTGCAGACGCCTTTGGCACTGGGGCAGCGGCGCGGCTGCAACGCATCGACAGCGACATCCTGATCGAGGTGCTGACGAGGACGGTGAAGGTGGGGGCCGTCGCCCTTCCCATCCATTACAGTCTCATCGTCACAGCAGAACACGAAGGCCTTCTACGAGCGGCGATGGCCGGTGGATACCAGGACCTGACCGGTCATCCGCCACCTCCCATCTGTCGGGTGGGCTCTGGCTGATGAGGTCTACTTCGTCGGGGGAGGGCATCACCATCGCCAAGCGTTGGGGACACTGCGGGGGTCCTAGAGGCCATAACTCAGCGCCATAAGATCGACGCCGTGCTCGCGCGTTTACGTTCGGCCTACCCTGCTTTTTTCGATGGCTGGGGAGATGTCGGTCCCTCGGTCCGCTGGCGGGCCAAGCTCCACAACTGGTTGCGTCGTCGAACCCTTTCGTCTCAAGTGCGGGCCGGGCGCTAACGGGGATATGATGCAGCCAGCCACCGCCAACTTCGAGTTCCTGCGCCCGCAGGGGCAGCAGCTGGTTCGGTTGGCGGCCCAGGCGGAGCACTACTTCCGCACGGACCCCAACACCTCCCTGATCAAACTGCGGCAGTTCGCCGAGCTTCTGGCCAAAGAGGTCGCCGCTCGCACCGGCTCGCTGAAGTCGCCCGACGAGTCCTTCTCCGACATCCTCGGCGTGCTTGGGCGCGCCGGCTACGCCTCGCGTCAGGCGCTCGATCTGTTCCACTACCTGCGCAAAGCCGGCAACGACGCCGTCCACGGCGACCTAGATGATTTTGCAGCCGCACTTGCTGGTCTGAAGGTAGCCCGTGAGCTCGGCGCGTGGTTCGTCCGCAGCTACGGTGGAACGCCCAAGCTCGCTCTGGGACCGTTCGTGCCGCCGCCCGCGCCCGCCGACCCCACCGCCAGCCTGCGGGCCGAGCTGGATCAGCTCAAGGCCGAGGCGGAAAGTCATCGCAGCGCCGCCGAGATCGCCCAGGCCCGCGCCGAGGCGCTCGCGCTCGACAACCTCGAAGCGGCCGAACGCTTAAGTCGGGAAGCCGAGGAGCGACAGGTCTGGCAGAAGCTAGCGGAGGACGCCGAGGCGGCGGCGGGCGAGGTCAGGGCCGCCCTTGAGGCCACCCAGCGGCAGGCGGAGAAGACTGCCCCGGCCGAACTCGCCAAGCTCGAAAAGGCCGCCGAGGCCGCCGACAACGCCATCAATCTCGACGAGGCGGCCACCAGGGCTCTCGTCGACCAGCAGCTACGCAACGCTGGCTGGGAGGCCGACACCCGCGAGCTCCGCTACGCCAAGGGCGCGCGGCCGACCAAGGGGCGCGACTTGGCCATCGCCGAGTGGCCCACCGTCAGCGGCCCCGCTGACTACGCCCTGTTCGCGGGGCTGACCTTGGTCGGTGTCGTCGAGGCCAAGCGCCGCAACCGCAATGTCATGAGCGTGCTGCCCCAGGCCGAGCGCTATGCCGCCGGGATTGAGCCTGGGGCGCATCATCTGCACGCGCGAGGTCCGTGGGGGGAGTTCAAGGCCCCGTTCGCCTTCTCGACCAATGGTCGGCCCTACCTCAAGCAGCTAGAGACCGCTTCCGGCATCTGGCGTCGGGACCTGCGGCGGCCGACGAACGCGGCGTCGGCCTTGATGGCCTGGCCGTCGCCTGCTGGGCTCCTGGAGCGCCTGGAGGCTGACCAGGAGGCAGCAGAAGCGACCCTCCAGACCCAGGGCTTCAACTTCGGCTTCGACCTGCGACGCTACCAGCGCCAAGCTATCGAGGCGGTCGAGAAGGGCCTCGCGGAGAACCGGCCTCACATGCTGATCGGCATGGCCACCGGCACCGGCAAGACCAAGCTGGCCATCGCCATGCTCTACCGGCTGATCGCCGCCAAGCGCTTCCGCAGCGTCTGCTTCGTCGTGGACCGTAGCGCCCTGGGCGACCAGACCGAGCGCGAGTTTACCACCACCAAGGTCGTCGCTGGCAAGGCCTTCGCCGAGATCTTCGGCCTCAAGGGCCTTGGCGACGTGACGCCCGACCCCGAAACCCGGATCCACATCTGCACCATCCAGGGCCTCGTGCGCCGCACCTTGTTCGCCGACGATCCGGCTGACGCGCCGACGGTCGATCAATACGACCTGATGGTCATCGACGAGTGCCACCGGGGCTACCTACTCGACCGCGAGATGTCCGACGCCGAGCTGAGCTTCCGCGACCAGGACGACTACGTCTCCAAATACCGCCGGGTCCTGGACTACTTCGACGCCACCAAGATCGGCCTGACCGCCACCCCGGCCCTGCACACGGTCCAGATCTTTGGCGAGCCGGTGTTCCGCTACTCCTACCGGGAGGCGGTGGTCGACGGCTATCTGATCGACCACGAGCCGCCCATCCGTATCACCACCGCCCTGGCGCAGGATGGCATCCACTTCGTCGCCGAGGAGGAGGTGACCTTCGTCCACGCCCCCACGGGCGAGGTCGAGTTGTTCAAGCTGCCCGACAGTCTCGATTTCGACGTCGAGGGCTTCAACCGCACGGTCATCACCGAACCCTTCAACCGCGCCGTCGCCGACGAGTTGACCCGGCACATCGACTTGGCCGAGCCCAACAAGACCCTGGTCTTCGCCGCCTCCGACGCTCACGCCGACATCGTGGTCAAGGCGCTGCGCGACGCCTTCCGCGAGGCCCACGGCGACATCGAGGACGCGGCGATCCGCAAGCTGACCGGCAGCGTCGACAAGGTCGGCAAACTGATCCTGAGCTACCGCAACGACGCCCTGCCGAAGATCGCGGTGACGGTCGACCTGCTGACCACCGGCGTCGACATCCCGAAGATCACTAACCTGGTGTTCCTGCGCCGGGTGAACAGCCGGATCCTCTATGAGCAGATGCTCGGCCGGGCGACGCGCCTGTGCCCGGAGATCGGCAAGGAGACCTTCAGGATCTTCGACGCGGTCGACCTCTACTGCAAGCTTCAGGACATGACGGAGATGCGGCCGGTTGCGGCCGACCCGAGTCTAACCCTGACGCAGCTGCTGGAGGAACTGGCCAACATCGAGGACGCCCGGCATCGCGCCGACGTCCGGGACCAGATCATCGTCAAGCTGAGCCGCCGTCTGAAGCGCATGTCGGCCGAGGCCCGCGCCAAGGCCGAGCTGGCGGCCGGCGAGACCCCGGAGGAGACCCTCGCGCGCTTCAGGGCCGGAACGGCGGAGGATCTGGCCAGTTGGGTTCGAGGCCGCCCTGGGTTAGGCCCGGCGCTAGACTGGGAGACCTCCGGCGGCACGCCGATCATGCTGCCGATCTCGGAACATCCCGACGCGGTGGTGGACGTCAGCCGGGGCTACGGCGGCGCGCAACGGCCCGAGGACTATCTCGACGCGTTCGCCGCCTTCATCCGCGACAACCTCAACCAGATCGCCGCCCTTACCACCGTGGTCCAGCGTCCGCGTGACCTGACCCGTGCCCAGCTTCGGGATCTGCGCCTCCAACTCGACGCCCAGGGCTTCACTGACGCCAACATCCGCCGCGCCTGGTCCGACGCCAAGAATGAGGACATCGCCGCCTCGATCATCGGCTACGTCCGTCAGGCCGCCTTGGGTGACCCGCTGATCCCCTATGCCGACCGGGTGAAGCGCGCGGTGGACGCGGTGGTCCGCAAGGGCGCATGGACCGATGTCCAGAAGCGGTGGCTTCACCGCATCGGCGAACAGCTCCAGAAGGAGATCGTGGTGGACCGCGAGTCGCTCGATGACGAACCTTTCAAGGCCGACGGCGGCTTCCGGGTGATCAACAAGCGCTTCGACGGCAAGTTGGAGTCGGTCCTGTCGGACCTGAGTGAGGAACTATGGCGAACGGCGAGCTGACCAAGGGCCGGGTCACGACACAGGACATCGTCCAAAAGCTCTGGAACCTCTGCCATGTCCTGCGTGACGACGGCGTCAGCTACCAGGAATACGTCACCGAGCTGACCTTCCTGCTGTTCCTCAAGATGATGGAGGAGACCGGCCGCGAGGATCGCATCCTGGCCGCCTACCGCTGGAAGGAGATCGCCGGCCGCGAGGGCGTCGACCAGCTCGACCACTACAAGCGCGCCCTGCTGGACCTGGGCAAGTCCGGCGACCCGGTCGTGCAGCCTATCTTCACCGACGCCCAGACCAAGCTGCGCAAGCCGGCCAACCTCAAGACCCTGACCACCGCCATCGACGGCCTGGACTGGTTCTCGGCCCGCGAAGAGGGCCTGGGCGAGCTCTATGAAGGGCTGCTGGAGAAGAACGCCGCCGAGAAGAAGTCCGGCGCGGGACAATACTTCACGCCCCGGCCGTTGATCGATTGCATCGTGCGCCTCATCAAGCCGCAGGCCGGCGAGGTGATCCAAGACCCAGCCGCCGGCACCGCCGGCTTCCTGGTGGCAGCCGACCGCTACATCAAGGATCACACCGACGACCTCTACGCCCTGACCCCGGCCCAGGCCTTTTTCCAGCGCAACAGCGCCTTCGTCGGCGTCGAACTGGTGCCCGACACCCACCGCCTGGCGCTGATGAACCTGATGCTGCACGGCGTCGAAGGTCCGATTACCCTGGGCGACAGCCTCACCCCCGATGGCGAGGCCCTGGGCAAGGCGCGTCTGATCCTCACCAACCCGCCGTTCGGCACCAAGAAGGGCGGCGGCCGGCCAAGCCGCGCCGACTTCTCGATCACGGCCGAAACCTCCAACAAGCAGTTGGCCTTCGTCGAGCACATCGTCCGCGCTTTGGAGCCCGGTGGCCGCGCGGCGGTAGTGCTGCCCGACAACGTGCTGTTCGAGGACAACACCGGCCGTCGCCTGCGCCAGTGGGTGATGGAACTGGCCGACCTGCACACCATCCTGCGCCTGCCCACCGGCATCTTCTACGCCCAAGGGGTCAAGACCAATGTCCTGTTCCTGACGCGCGGCAAGGCCGACCGCGCGAACACCAAGGGCGTCTGGGTCTACGACCTGCGCGCCAACATGCCGGCCTTTGGCAAGACCCGGCCGCTGTCCATCGCCGACTTCGCGCCCTTCGAGGCGGCCTACGGCGACGATCCGAACGGCGGCGCACCGCGCACCGACGAGGGACCCGAGGGACGCTTCAGGTTCTTCACCCGCGCCGACATCGCCGCCCGCAACGACAACCTCGACATCGCCTGGCTGCGCGACGACAGCGACTCCGCCGAGGATGACCTCAGCGACCCGGAGGACATCGCGGCAGCCATCCTTGGTCATCTGCGAGCGGCCCTGGCGGAGGTCGAGGCGGTAGACGCTGAACTCGCCGGCGAAGAGGCTGTGCCGGTGGAGATCGAGGCGTGAGCTTTTCTGCGTCCGTTCACGAACTCGTCGAGACGTCCGAAGCCTCTCTGGTTCAAGCCGCGTCCGCGTGGCCAAGGGAGCCACTCGGCAACGTTGCCAGTATCCTGAACGGCTTTCCCTTTAAGTCCGACCATTTCACGAACGGTGCAGGCGATCCGCTCATCCGGATTAGGGACGTGACCAGCGGCCGCACTGAAACCAGATACGCCGGTCCACGAGTTGACGGCTACTGGGTCGAGCCAGGCGATTTGGTGGTCGGCATGGATGGTGACTTCAACAGTCGCATCTGGACCGCCGAAAGGGGACTACTGAACCAACGAGTTTGCAAGATTACGCCCGATGAGCAGGTTCTTAACCTGCGCTTTCTTTCCTATCTGCTACCTGGCTATCTGCAGCTCATTAACGAGGCTACGCACTCGGTGACAGTGAAGCATCTGTCATCGAAAACACTTCAAGAGCTGCCTCTTCCCGTTCCTCCGCTCGCCGAGCAGCGGCGGATCGTTGCGAAGCTCGACGCGCTGATGGCCCGGACGGCCCGCGCCCGCGCCGACCTCGACCGTATCCCCGCACTCGCCACCCACTACAAGCAGGCGGCGCTGGCGAAGGCGTTCAGCGGTGAACTGACTGGATCGAACGGTATGGGCTGGAGGGAGCTGCCGATCAGTGAGATTGCAGACGTAGGAACGGGCTCCACGCCCAAGCGTAGTCAGGCTGCATACTACCAAGGCGGCTCCATCCCATGGGTTACCAGCTCGGTCGTAAATCGCGTCTACGTCGACTCGGCTGATGAGTTCATCACCGAACAGGCGTTACGCGAAACGAACTGCAAAATCTTTGAGCCAGGCACGCTGCTGGTTGCGATGTATGGCGAAGGTCAGACGCGGGGACGTGTCTCCGTGCTTGGCATCGCTGCGGCGACCAACCAAGCCCTCGCAGCAATCTCTCTCGCCTCTGAAAACATCGTCCGCCGAGATTACCTGTATTGGTTTTTGCGGTCGCAGTACCTCGTTCTGCGGAGGGCCGCAGCGGGCGGGGTGCAACCCAATCTGAACCTGGGGATCATTAAGGCCACCCGCGTGCCGGTGCCGCCACTGGAAGAACAGGTTGAGATCGTTCGCCTAGTCGACCGCGCCTTCAGCGAGATCGACCGGATGACTACCGAGGCCGTCTCCGCTCTTCGCCTTCTGGATCGCCTGGATCAGGCTGTGCTTGCCAAGGCCTTCCAGGGCGAGCTGGTCCTTCAGGACCCCGCCGACGAGCCCGCCAACATCCTCCTCGACCGCATCCGCGCCGAACGCGCCAGAACACCCAAGGCGATCCGAGGGCGGCGCACGGCAGTCGCATGAGTTATGGCCGGGCCGACGTCGCCATCGGCGTGATTGACGTCGGCTCGCCGAAGGGCGGGAAGCTGGGCTGGGCGATCCTGGCCCCAAACGCCGATCCCGTCCTTGGCAAGGACCTGGATGTCTTCATCGACGCCATGACGGCGTTGGGCTCGAACTGGCCCTTGGCTGTCGGCTTCGAGGCTCCCTTGTTCATCCCGGCGCCCGCCGAGGCCCTCAAGATCCTGAGTGGGCGCAAGGGCGAGGGATCTCGTCCCTGGAGCGCGGGAGCCGGGGCTACTGTAACGACGGCCGCGCTGGCGGTAGTCACCTACACCCTTGCGGGTCTGCGCAGAGGGTTGAGTCGCGCGGTTGCGTCGACGGACTTCAACTCACTGCCGGTTCGCCCAGGCGACACGTTCTTCTTCGAGGCCTTCGTCACGGCGGCGGCGAAGGGCGACGACCACGCCGATGACGCCTTCATAGCCGCCTGGCAGGTCAAGACGCTCCTGGAAGGCGGCCGCGCCTACCGCTCGGCCATCGACGAACCCGAGGTCTTCAGCTTGCTGGGGGCAAGCCTGCTGCGCACCGGCTGGTCGACGGATCTCGCCGTCCTGTCCGCGCCTTGCCTCGTCGTGAAGCCCGGCTTTGACCACTACTCATAGCGAACTGACCACCGAGACGAGCTAGGGCTTCTTTTTCGCCGGTGCAGTCTGTGGCGACGTCATCGCGACGGGAGGCTGTGCCTGGGTCTTCGAGCGGGCTGCGGCTTCCGCTGTTCGCTTGTTGAAAGTTGTCAGGCCAACGCGCGTGACGAGGGCGACGCCGGCAAGCAAGGCCACAGCCGAAAGCACGGCCAGCGCCCATACTCCCGCTTGCACGCGCTCGCTTAGGAGGTCATCGGGTTGTGCCCTCGGTTTCCATAGGAGCAGCAGAGGCAAGAGCCCACCTGTTACCAGCGTTCCGCCCAGAAACAGCACCAGGATCGCATTGAGTTCGCTCGGGTTAGCTGCCGGCGGGTCGGGGCGGAGGAGGGCTGAGACTGCCGCGAAACTGGCAGCGCCGAAGGCCACGGCGAGGGATGTAATGAGACGTCGCAGCCAGAACGCCCGTCCCTCGCTCCAAGCGCGCTCGGCATCACTCGCCGCTGTTGCTGCCCGTTGAGCGTCAGCGACCTCATGTTGAGCTTTGGCGACTTCGCGTTGAGCCGCCGCCGTTTCTCGCTGCGTATCGGCAAGCTGCATTTGAGCGAGAATGCTCTCGATCTGGTGCAACTCATCAATCGCGCGAGCGGCCTTAGCATAGCGCGCCGGCCGGGGTCTGCAGACTTGTCCACCCATGTCTGGCTCTCGAAAATCGTTTCTCGGAGCTCGCGCAATCGTTGATTTGGATGGTCCCTGATGTCCGTCACGCGATGCCCGCTGCCTTTTTTGCCCGGCCCGAAGGCATGCTCGAACATGGCAGAGCTTGAAGGCGAGGTCATTAGGTTGCCGCGCTTGAGTGAGAGTCTAAAAACTGCCACCCAACGAGCGCACAAAACTGCCACCCATCGCTTTCAGAGGGCTCGTATAAGTGATTGATTTTCTTGGGGCAATCCAATCCATCGAGGGATTGGTGGAGCCGAGGGGAATCGAACCCCTGACCTCCTCATTGCGAACGAGGCGCTCTACCATCTGAGCTACGGCCCCAAGGAAGCGCGGAGATACGTTGGGGCGGCGGCCTCGTCAAGCGCCCGGTTGGACCTAAAGGCGGCCTTTGCTTGCAAGGGTCGCCAAGGCGCGGCAAGAAGCGGTGCACTCGGACAGGAAGCTCATGGTCGCCATCCTCAACTTCGTCTTCTTCATCGCCGGCGCGCTGCTCGGCCTGCTGTGGTGGGCGATCATCATTTCGGCGGTGCTCAGCTGGCTGGTGGCGTTCGACATCATCAACCTGCGCAACCAGGCGGTCTATCAGATCAGCACTTTCCTGGACCGGGTGACCGGACCGGTGCTGCGGCCGTTCCAACGGATCATTCCGCCGCTGGGCGGCGTCGACATCAGCCCGATCATCGTGCTGCTGATCATCACCGGCGTGCGGGCCATCCTGCTGCCGGCCCTGCACGGCGCCCTGATCGGCCTGGTCGGCGGCGGCTACTAAAGTCATGCGTCTGGCGGTCCGCCTCACCCCGCGCGGCGGGCGCGAGGCGATCGACGGCTGGGCGGTCGACGGCGACGGCCGGCCCTATCTGAAGGTGCGGGTCGCCGCCCCGCCGGTCGAGGGCGCGGCCAACGCCGCGCTGCTGGTCCTGCTGGCCAAGACCTTGGGCGTTGCCAAATCGTCGCTCTCCATCGCCTCGGGAACAGGCGCCCGGCTCAAGCTGATCGACATCGCCGGCTGCGACCCGTTGTCGCTGGCCCGCGCGCTGGGATCGCCGCCGGCAAGCTCTTCCTGATACGGCGGAGCAAGCTGTGATCACAAATCTCAGGCCGCCGCCTCTCATGAGTTGAAAATGCCCGCCGGAGTCCGGAACGAGGGCAAGTTTAGGGCGTGGCGCGCGCGAAAAGCCGCGAACGAATCAGGGTCTTTCACCCCCTCTTAGCGACGCTGTTTCATGCTATGGGCTCTTCAGCGCGCGGCGGGGGTCGCGCGGCACGGGGGGCTGTGTGGACGACGGACGACATCAGTCGGGAGAGATGAGGGCCGCGGCCGCGCGGCGCGGCAATCTCTATCTGCGCGTCGTCGCCACGGTGATGATCGCCCTGATGCTGCACGTCTTCATCGGCATGGCCTGGACCTGGGTCTGGGCCGGCGCCTATGCGGCCGCCCAGGTGCTGGAGCTGGTCCTGATCCGCGCCCTGTTGAGCCAGGCCGATCCGGCGCGCGCGCGCATCCTGCGCTGGGCGGTGGCGGCCATGCCGGTGGTCACCTCGACCATCTTCGGCTTTCTGGCCCTGCCGCTGTTCGCCTCGCACGAGCGGTTCGCCCCGACCCTGGGCGGCCTGCTGCTGGCCGGGGCCCTGCTCAATGTCATCGTCGTCAATTCCAGCCTGAGGTCGGCGACGATCTCGGCCGCGGCCCCGCATGTGGTCTATCTGCTCATCGCGCCGTTCGTCGCCCGGGCGGCCAATCCGGGCGCGCCCCTGGCCGACGCCCTGTGGCTGGGCGTCGTGCTGCTGATCGTCTCGGTGTTCGTCGCCGCCCGCACCCTGGAACGCGCTCTGCGGGCCGAGGCGGCGGCCAAGGAGGAGGCCGAGCGCCGCCGCCACGAGGCCGAGGAGGCCGTGGCCGCCAAGTCCGCCTTCGTGGCGATGATCAGCCATGAACTGCGCACGCCGATCAGCGCCATCCTGGCCGGGGCGGCCCGCCTGCACAGCGACGTGCCGGACGCTTCGTCCAAGACCCATGCCCAGTTGATCGGCGACGCCGGCGCGATGATGCGCACCCTGCTCAACGACCTGCTGGATCTGTCGCGCCTGGACGCCGGGCGGATGGCGGTCGAGCAGGCGCCGTTCGACCTGCGTCAGGCCATGGCCGACACCCTGCGGCTGTGGCGGCCGGACGCCAACAAGAAGGGCCTGCGCCTACGGATCGAGGGCGCGGCCCATCTCCCGCGCTGGGTGGCCGGCGACTCCATGCGGCTGCGCCAGGTGCTCAACAACCTGCTGTCCAACGCCATCAAGTTCACGGATCGGGGCGCCGTCACCGTGCGGCTGTCCGCGCGCGAGGCTGGCGACCACCTGGTGTTCGAGGCGATCGTCGCCGACACCGGGCGCGGCCTGACCGAGGCGGAGCTGTCGCGGCTGTTCACGCCGTTCGACCAGTTGGCGTCCAACGTGGCGCGCGAACACGGCGGGTCGGGCCTGGGCCTGGTGATCAGCCGCGAGCTGGTTCGGCTGATGGGCGGCGACCTGACGGTGACCAGCAAGCCCGGCAAGGGTTCGCGTTTCCGCCTGGCGGTCCAGGTCGAGGCCGCCGAGGCGCCGGACACCCGGGCCGGCGGCGCGATCATCGAGGGCGCGCGAGTGCTGGTGGTCGACGATCACGTGGTCAACCGCCGGGCCATCGAGCTGGTCCTGCAGTCGTTCGGCATCCAGCCCACCCTGGCCGAGTCTGGCGAGCGGGCGCTGGAGCTGCTGCATTCGGAGGTGTTCGACGTCATGCTGATGGACGTCTACATGCCGGGCATGGACGGCCGCGACGCCACGCGTCAGCTGCGCGCCGCCGAAGGACCCAACCGCGACATCCCGGTGATCGCGGTGACCGCCTCGGCCACGGCCAAGGACTGGGAAGCCTGCCACGCGGCCGGCATGAACGCCCACGTCGCCAAGCCGATCGACCCCAGCCAACTGCACGCGGCGCTTAGCGAGGTTCTGCCGGCGGGAGTTTCAAGAGCCGCCGCTTAAAATCCTCCCCCTGTGGGGGAGGTGTCGGCGAAGCCGACGGAGGGGGAGTGATCGAACGAGGATCACAACCTGGATCGTCGACCCAAATACTCCCCCACCGGCCTTCGGCCGCCTCCCCCAGAGGGGGAGGGTCTAGTTGGGCGCGGTTTCGTCCAACAAGACTGCCAGCCGTTCCTTCAACGCCCCGTGATCCTTCATCTGGCACTCCCACACCGTCTCCACCCGCCAACCGACGGCGGCGAGGTCGGTGACGTTCCGCCCGTCCCGCGCAACGTTACGGGCCACCTTGGCCAGCCAGTAGTCGCGGTTGGCCTTGGGCACCCGAGAGCCCCGGGCGCAGTCATGCCCGTGCCAGAAGCAGCCATGGACGAAGATCGCCAGGCGCCGGCCCGGCATCGCCACGTCGGGCGAGCCGGGCAGGTCCTTGCGGTGCAGGCGGTAGCGCGCGCCCAGGTCGGTGAGCAGGCGGCGCAGCAGCAGCTCGGGCTTGGTGTCCCGGCTCTTGACGCGGGCCATCACGGCCGAGCGCTTGGCGGGGTCGAAGACGTCAGTCATGACCAACGCAACGCCCCGCCGCCGGTTCGGCTCAGAGGCCTTCGAACAACGCCGTCGACAGGTAGCGCTCGGCGAAGCTGGGAATGATCGCCACGATCAGCTTGCCGGCGTACTCGTCGCGCAGGGCCAGGTCGAAGGCGGCGGTCAGGGCCGCGCCCGAGCTGATGCCGACGGTCAGGCCCTCGGTCGAGGCGGCCTTGCGGGCCATGGCGAAGCTGTCGTCGTTCGACACCTGGATGATCTCGTCGATCACCCCGCGATCCAGGATGCCCGGCACGAAGCCGGCGCCGATGCCCTGGATCTTGTGCGGGCCGGGCGCGCCGCCCGACAGCACGGCCGAGGCTTCCGGCTCGACCGCGACCATCTTCACCGACGGCTTGCGGGCCTTCAGCACTTGGCCGACGCCCGAGATGGTGCCGCCGGTGCCGACGCCCGAGACCACGGCGTCGACGGCGCCGGCCGTGTCGTTCCAGATTTCCTCGGCCGTCGAGACGCGGTGGATCAGCGGGTTGGCGGTGTTCTCGAACTGCTGGGGCATCACCGCGCCGGGGGTGGCTTCGATGATCTCCTGGGCGCGGGCGACGGCGCCGCGCATGCCCTTCTCGGCCGGGGTCAGCTCCAGCTTGGCGCCCAGCAGCAGCAGCATCTTGCGGCGCTCGATCGACATGCTTTCCGGCATGACCAGGGTCAGCTTGTAGCCCTTGGCCGCGGCCACGAAGGCCAGGGCGATGCCGGTGTTACCGCTGGTGGGCTCGACGATCACGCCGCCCGGCTTCAGAAGGCCCTTGGCCTCCAGATACTCGATCATGGCCACGCCGATGCGGTCCTTGACCGAGGCCAGCGGGTTGAAGAACTCCAGCTTGGCCACGACCGTGCCCTTGGGCTTCAGTTCGGCGGTCAGGTTGGGCAGGCGGACCAGCGGCGTGTCGCCGACCGTGTCCAGGATCGAGTCGAAGATCTTGCCGCGCCCGGCGCGCTTGAACCGCGCGGCGTCGTAGATCGAGGAGGCGTCGTCCATGGGAAGTCTCGCTTGGATGTGATGGGCGGGCCCTTGGGCCTTAATCCACCTTAGGCCGTGGGATTTGACGTGTCAGCGGGTCATTCGGCGGCGAGCGGCGCAGATTTCCTGAGAGGCGCTCTTTTCAAGGCTAGGGGAGTCAGCAGCCGTTCGGACAGCCAGCGCACCACGGGGGCGGCCACGCCATCGCCGATCACGTGCAGGCCGGCGGTGGCGCTCTTGGGCAGGCGATAGGCGTCGGGCAGGCCCATCAGCCGGGCGCCTTCGCGGGGGCTGAGCAGGCGCGAGCGCACTTGGCCCTGGTCGATGACCAGCAGGGTCTGGCGCGAGGAGCCGCCACGCGGGGTGCGCAGGCAGCCGGCGACGCCGTCGAACCGCACCTCGGCTCGCTGCTGGCCGCCGCGCATCCGCCGGAACACCGCCCCGACCGCGCGCTCGCCGCTCTGGACGCGAGCCTCGACGGCCGCGCGGTGGGCGGGGGCCATCAGGTCCAGCAGGGCGGCGGTGTCGGCGTCCGCGCGCCAGGTGACTTGGTCATCGGCTTCGAGCAAAGCGGCCAGGTCAGTGTTGCGGGTCGGCGGGGCGGCCAGGCCCCACCAGGTCCACGCGCCTTGCAACTCGGCGGGCAGGCGGGCGTGGGCTTCGCGTACGGCGCGGGTCTGGAACGGGCTGGGACCAGCCAGGTCCTCGACCGGCAGGCGGGTGGCGATCACGAACACCCGGGGGCGCGACTGCGGCACGAAGCGGGCGGCG
Source organism: Caulobacter soli (assembly GCF_011045195.1). Taxonomy (GTDB): domain Bacteria; phylum Pseudomonadota; class Alphaproteobacteria; order Caulobacterales; family Caulobacteraceae; genus Caulobacter; species Caulobacter soli. The sequence continues at coordinate 283,885 of NZ_CP049199.1, forward strand.
TCGATCTCCAGCGCGCCGAAGCGGTAGCCTTGGCTGGCCAGGGCCCGGCACAGGGCGGTGAAGTCGGCCCCGCCGTGCGAGGTCAGCAGGCCGACGACGTTCTCGACCACGACAGTGTCGGGACCACGGCCCTCGGCGGAGAGCGCCTCCATCAGTTTCCAGAAGCCGAAGAAGGCCGAGGAGCGCCCGCCTTGCAGGCCGGCCCGGGCGCCGGCCAGGCTGAAGTCCTGGCAGGGGCTGGAGGCCCAGGCCAGGTCCGCCCGGCCCGGCAGGTCGGCGGGGGCGACCTTCCAGACGTCGCCTTCGTGGAAGTGAGATGCGGCGTCGTCGTGGTTGTCGCGATAGGTCGCGGCCTTGACCGGATCGAAGTCGTTGGCGAAGGCGCAGGTCCAGGTCGCGCCCAGGCCCAGGCGCGCCATCCCGCCGCCGGCGAAGAATTCGTAGAAGGAGGGGCCCGAGGCGCTGGAAGCGTTCCGATTCATCGCGCGAGAGTCTAGCGTGAGCCGCCCATCCGAGGATAGCGCCGCCATGCTTCGTTCCGCCGCCGCTCTTTGCCTGATCCTGACGCTCTCAGCCTGCGGGGAGTCGCCGATGGGCGCTTCGGAGGGCGCGACGCCGCCGCCGGCCGACGCCCCGGCCTCGGCGCCGCCGGGACCGGACTTCTCTGGCGACTTCGACCTGATCGGGACCGAGCCGTTCTGGAGCGGACGGATCCAGGGCGACGGCCTGACCCTGTCACGCGCCGGTCAGCCTGATGTCAGCGCCGCCAACACCGGCGCGCATGTCGAGGGCGATGTCGGCGTGTGGGGCGTGGGCGGGCTGGTGTTCAAGCTGAAGCCCGAGCCGTGCGCCGACGGCATGTCGGACCGCCGCTATGATTATCGCGCCGAGGTGACGCTCAATGGCCAAACCCTGAGGGGGTGCGCTTCGGCGCCGTTGGACCTGAAGGGACAGCCGAAGCCTTAGTTCTCCGAGCCTTAGTTCCCGACGTCCATCAGCTCGTAGTGGCCGCGCGCGTCGAGGCTCTGATGCACGGCGCCAGGCACGGGCAGGAGCAGGCCGATCGAGACGGCGGCGACGGTGGCGAGGGCGAAAAGGGCCTTGATGGTGGAGGCCATGGCGGCGGGTCCTGATCGAGCGATCCGCCAAGGGGCGGTCGATTGGCAACAAAGATGGTTGCGGTTGGGCGAGGTTCAAGAGGTCGCCGCCGCGCGTTCGCAAATTCGCCGATCGCCGTTCGTCAGACTTGTCGAATCCGACCTCGAAACGCAGAACGCCGCCGGGCGTGAACCCAGCGGCGTCTGTAGTGGATAGGGGACACACACTCGCTCTCGGCGTGGAGGATTGATCCCTGGCGCGTCGTGGCGAGTGTGTGTCCCCGGCTCGTGTCGGAACCTAGAAGATTTCGAACAGCCCCGCCGCGCCCATGCCGCCGCCGATGCACATGGTCACCACGCCCAGCTTGGCCTTGCGGCGCTTGCCTTCCAGCAGCAGGTGGCCGGCGCAGCGGGCGCCGGTCATGCCGAACGGGTGGCCGATGGCGATCGAGCCGCCGTTGACGTTGAACTTCTCCGGATCGATGCCCAGGGTGTCGCGGCTGTAGAGGCACTGCGACGCGAAGGCCTCGTTCAGCTCCCACAGGTCGATGTCGTCGACCTTCAGGCCGTGGCGCTCCAGCAGGCGCGGCACGGCGAAGACCGGGCCGATGCCCATCTCGTCGGGCTCGCAGCCGGCGATGGCGAAGCCCTTGAACAGGCCCAGGGGCTCCAGGCCGCGCTTGGCCGCTTCCTTGGCTTCCATCACCACCACGGCGGCCGCGCCGTCCGACAGCTGGCTGGCGTTGCCGGCGGTGACGAAGTTGCCCGGACCCTTGACCGGCTCCAGCTTGGCCAGGCCCTCGAGGGTCGTCTCGGGGCGATTGCACTCGTCCCTGGTGACCACGTAGTCGACCAGACTTTCTTCCTTGGTCTCCTTGTTGACCACCTTCATCTTGGTGGCCATCGGCACGATCTCGTTGTCGAACAGGCCGGCGGCTTGGGCGGCGGCGATCCGCTGCTGGCTGCGCAGCGAGTACTCGTCCTGGTATTCGCGGCTGACGTTGTAGCGCTTGGCGACGATGTCGGCGGTGTCGATCATCGCCATCCACAGCGCTGGCTTTTCCTTCAGCAGCTTTTCCTCGGTCAGGTGGAAGCGGTTCATGTGACCGCCGCCCTGGACCAGAGAGATCGACTCCACCCCGCCGCCGATGGCGACCGGCGCGCCGTCGTTGCGGACATAGTTGGCGGCCGTGGCGATGGCTTGCAGGCCCGAAGAGCAGAAGCGGTTGACGGTCTGGCCCGAGGTGGTGACCGGCAGGCCGGCCCAGATGGCGGCGTTGCGGGCGACGTTCATGCCGGTGGCGCCTTCGGGACCGCCGCAGCCCAGCACCACGTCCTCCACTTCCGGACCGTCCAGGCCGGCGCGCGACACAGCGTGCTGGATGGCGTGGCCGGCCATGGCCGCGCCGTGGGTGTTGTTGAACCCGCCGCGATTGGACTTGGCCAGGCCGGTCCGGGCGTAAGAGACGATCACCGCTTCGCGCATTGGGCGCACTCCCCTTTAAACGTTAGTTTGAATTGGCGGCCACCCTAGACCGGGATTTCCGCTGGCGAAAGATCACGCGCACGTAAAGGGAGCCGGCCGGCCCAAGCAGCGGGTTCGCCGGGAAGAGCCCCTCCGTGACACGCGGGTTTGGGGAGGACATTGTTGCCCGCAGTCCACGCGCTTCCGGAAAGATCCTTGCGCGGACGCCATGGTCTGGTTTGGCGTTGACTTTCCTCGGTTCCGACAAGAACGCTCAGGTTGTGGCCTACAATCATAAATTTAACGGGCCCTAGAAAAACCAGCGGGAGGAACTTCATGCGCTCTGTGACCCATCGCCGGCCTGCGCTGCTGGCCGCGACCGCCCTGGCGGCGTCGATCGCCTTGCCGGCGGTCGCCTCGGCCCAGCAGTCCAACAACACCGTCGAGGAGCTGATCGTCACCGCCACCAAGCGCGACGCGACCATCCTGGACGTGCCGTTCTCGATCAATGCGCAGACGGAGGCCGACATCCAGAAGTCCGGGGCGGTGACCCTGGAGGACCTGTCGCGCAACGTCGCCAGCCTGACGATCCAGAACCTGGGTCCGGGCCAGAGCCAGGTGTCGGTGCGCGGCGTCTCGGCCGGCCAGGTGGTCCGCGACCAGCCGGGCGTCAAGGAGCAGGTCGGGGTCTATCTGGACGAGTCGGTGATCTCGCTGTCGCTGTTCACGCCCGACGTCGATCTGTTCGACCTGAACCGGGTCGAGACCCTGCGCGGCCCGCAAGGCACGCTGTTCGGCTCCGGCTCGGTCGGCGGCACGATCCGCTACATCACCAACCAGCCCAAGCTGGGCGCCCACGAGGGCGTGATCGAGGGCAACTTCAACACCCTGAAGGGCGGCGATGTCGGCGGCTATCTGAAGGGCGCGGTCAACCTGCCGCTGTCGGACAAGGCCGCTTTGCGGGTGGTCGGCTACGACACCGAATATGCCGGCTTCGTCGACGCCCTGGGCGAGGGCGGCACGCGCAAGAACAACGTCAACGACGGCTATCGGCGCGGTGGCCGGGTGTCGCTGCTGTTCCAGCCCAGCGATAACATCAGCATCACCCCGCGCCTGGTCTATCAGAAGATCCACGCCGGCGGCTTCAATCGCCAGGAGGCGTTCAACATCTTCGCCAACCCGTTCACCACCACGCGGCCGAAGATCACCCTGGGCGAGCGCGAGCAATACCTGCTGCTGGACGAGAGCTTCGACGACAAGACCTTCCTGGGCGACCTGACCGCCTCGTTCGGCTTCGACGGCGTCACCCTGACCTCGGTGACCAGCTATATCGACCGCAAGATCGACGTGAACCGCGACGCCAGCGCCCTGTCCGGCAGCGTGTCGGTGGACCTGGGCTTCCCGGCCGCGGCCGTCACCCTGCCGTCCAAGCTGGTCGACACCACCGACCTTGAGCAATTCACCCAGGAAGCGCGGCTCAGCTCCGACACGGACGGGCCGTTCCAGTGGGTGGTCGGGGCGTTCTATTCCAAGGTCGACCGTCTCTACGACCAGCGCCTGCCGACGCCGGGCTATGACGCCTATACCGACGCCACCCTGGGCGCCGGCACGGCCGCTTCGGTGGCCAACGGCTTCCCGGCCAACTCGCCCTACAACGCCTCGCTGCCCTATCACATCAAGCAAAAGGCCGTGTTCGGCGAGGCCAGCTACGAGATCGCCAAGCTGACGGTCACCGCCGGCGGCCGTTACTACGACTTCAGCGAGAACCGCCGCTTCACCTCGGGCGGACTGTTCGCCAATGGCGACGACCAGACCGACAAGACCTCGTCCGACGGTTTCACCCCGCGCCTGCTGGTTAGCTACAAGGCCAATCCGGGCCTGACCTTCAACGCCCAGGCGTCCAAGGGCTTCCGGCTGGGCGGGGTCAACGACCCGCTGAACCTGCCGCTCTGCACCCCGCAGGACGAGGCGATCTTCGGCGGCTTCCAGTCGTATGACGACGAAACGCTGTGGAACTACGAGGGCGGGGTGAAGTCGCGGATGGGCGGCGTCACCTTCAACGGCGCGGTCTTCTATACCGACATCAAGAACCTGCAGACCACGCTGGACGCCGGCTCGTGCTCGTCGCGCGTGGTGTTCAACGTGCCCAAGGCCCACACCAAGGGGATCGAGGGCGAGCTGTCGGCCCGCTTGGCGCCGGGCCTCGATCTCAGCGTCTCGGGCAGCCTGCTGGAGGCCGAGTTCGACTCCACGGTGCGCGACGGCACGGGCGCGGTGATCGGCGGCATCCGCGAGGGCAACCGCCTGCCTTCGGTGCCCAAGTTCCAGATCTCGATCAACGCCACCTACACTCGGGCCCTGACGGCGACGATGGACGGCTACGTCACCGCCTCGTTCCAGCACGTGGGCAACCGCTACACCCAGGCCAGCGACCAGGAGAACAATCCGCGCTCGTTCGTCTCGGGCCTGCCGTTCGGCGGCGCCTCGGGCAACGACGCCACGGTGCTGGATCTGAAGCTGCCCAGCTACGACATCATCAATCTGAGCGCGGGCCTGCAGATGGACAACGGCCTGGACATCATCGCCTACGTCAACAACGTGGCCGACGAGAACGCCTTGCTGTCGTTCGACCGCGAGCGCGGCGGCCGGGCGCGCCTGGGCTACACGATCGGCCAGCCTCGCACGGCCGGCTTCACGATCCGCAAGTCGTTCTAGGGGGTCGACATTCGAGCGTTGCGCGTGGTCCTCGTCCTTCGACAAGCTCAGGATGAGGACCATTGTACGGGCCTTGGCATTCGAAAACCTCATCCTGAGCTTGTCGAAGGACGAGGTTTTCGGCCCCAGAGGAGCGGGGACATGCCCTCGCGGCGTGTCCCCGATCCTATTTCGGCTTGGCGTCCACCAGTCCGTCGGCGTGGCGGTGGATCATCTTCCAGTCGCCGTCCTCGCGGCGGAAGATCTCGGTGATCCGCAGGTGCATCTCGACCGGATGGTCCTGGCCCGCGAACCGGACGGCGGCATGTTGCAGGCCGGTCCAGTAGGCCAGGTCGCCGCTGGCCTGGCTGTGCAGGATTTCCAGGGTCGTCTCGCTTCCGGTCGTGAAGCTCCGGGCCCCGCGGGCGTTGACGGCGGTCACGTGGCCCGCGCCTTGCTCGCGTCCGCCGTGCGGCGGGAAGAAGCTGGCCGGATTGGCCTGGGTCGCGATCTCGCCCAGCGGCCCGGCGTCGCCGTTGACATAGGCCTGGGCGACGGCCCGGCGCTGGTCGAGGAAGGCGGTGAAGTCGTCCTGATCGCTCATGGGGTCCTCCTGGTCGTCATGCCCGAAACGCGCGAAGGCGGCAAAACGAGCCCTCTCCCGGAGGGGAGAGGGAGGGGGCCTTTTATCGCGGCAGCACCGTCAGGCCGTCGGGCAGCTCGTTGACGTCGTCGGGGCGCGGCGGGACGTGGGTGGCCAGGATGGCGCCGGCCCGGGCGATGGCGGCCACGAAGCCGTCGGCGATGCGCCCGCTCTTCAAGCCCGCCACCATGTCGGCCACCACTTCGTCCCACACGGCCTTGGGGGCGGCGGCGTGAATGCCCTCGTCGGCGATCACCTCGACCCGGTGCTCGGCCAGGGCGGCGAAGATCAGCACGCCGGTGCGCTCGCGGGTCAGGTGCAGGCCCTGGGCCAGGAAATGGGTCGTGGCCGCTCGCTTGACCCGCGCCGCCTTCAAGGGGCGCGGCGTGATCAGGCGACGGACGGGCGGGATCGAGACGACCATGGCGGTGACGATGAACACCAGGGCCTGCAAGGCGATGTAGTTGGAGACCGCCGTGGTGACGGCGAGGTCCACGATGGCGCCGTGGGCGGCTCGCCATTCGGTCAGCGGCCAGCCCGGCAGAGGACTCTCCAGGTTCAGGCCGAAGAACAGGGCGATCGGCGGCAGCAGCAAGGCGGCCGCGGCGCCCCAGGCCATGGCGTCCTCGCGATCGCCGCCGACCTCGGGGGCCAGCACGCAGTGGATCTCGCCCGCGGTGGTCTTCTCGGCCTGGGCCACGGCCTGGGCGATGCGATCCTGATCGGCTTGGGACAACGTCTTCATCACCAGCTCCCCGAAGATCCGCCGCCGCCGAACGAGCCGCCGCCGCCGGAGAAGCCACCGCCTCCGCCGCCGCCGCCTCCAAAACCTCCTCCGCCGCCACGACCGCCGCTCAGCATGCCGTTCAGGATGATCCAGGGCAGGGCCGAGCCCAGCCCGCCGCCGCGTCCACGCCGGAACATCTGGCTGAGCACCACGATGACGATGAACAGGATGATCAGGGCCAGGATCGGCGAGGGCCCCGAGCTCCGCTCGGCCGCTTGCGAGGCCGTGAAGGCCTGGGCCGCCTTGGCCTTGGCCTCCTCGTCGGGCAGGGCCAGCTGGGCGATGACCGCGTCGGTCCCGGCCGTGACGCCGCCTTCGAGGTCGCCGGCCTTGAACTTGGGCAGGATGGCGGTCTGGATGATGACGCTGGACAGTGCGTCGGTCAGGATCGGCTCCAGGCCGTAGCCGACCTCGATGCGCACCTTGCGCTCGTTGGGGGCCACGATCAGCAGGGCGCCGGTGTTGGTCCCCTTCTGGCCGATCCCCCAGGTGCGGCCCAGCTGGTAGCCGTAGTCCTCGATCTCGTAGCCCTGCAGGTCAGGCACGGTGGCCACCACCAGCTGGCGGCCGGTGGTCTTTTCCAGGTTTTCCAGCTTGGCGGTCAGGTCGGCCTCGACCCCTGGCGACAGGATGTTGGCGCCGTCGACGACGCGGCCGGTCAGGGGCGGGAAGGTGGGACCGGCGGCCAGGGCGGGGGCGGCGAAGGCCAGAGCCAGGAACGTGAGGAACGTTGCGATCCATCTCCTCCCCCGTGCAACGGGGGAGGTGGCGGCGAAGCCGACGCAGGGGGCGTCCTGACGCGCGAAGACGCCCCCTCCGTCACGGCGCGAAGCGCGCCGCGCCACCTCCCCCGCCTTGCGGGTGAGGAGAGGAAGGAGCGTATCCACCTACTGCGCCGGACCAGGCGCGGTGTTGGCCGAGGGGGCCGGCGGCGCGCTGAAGTCGATGCTGGGCGCCGACTGGGCGTTGGCCGTGGCCTGGAACAGTTGGGCCGGCTTCTGGCTGCTGTAGAGCGTCTTGGCCCAGATCATGCTCGGGAAGGTCCGCAGGGTGGTGTTATAGACTTGGGCGGTGTTGTTGTAGTCGCGCCGGGCGATCGAGATACGGTTCTCGGTGCCCTCCAGCTGGCTCTGCAGGGCCAGGAAGTTCTGGTTCGACTTCAGCTCCGGATAGCTTTCCTGGATCATCATCAACCGACCCAGCACGCCCGACAGCTTGTCCTGAGCGGCGGCGTACTGCTGGAACTGGGCGGGATCGGTGATCGTCGAGGCGTCGACCTTGACCTGGGTGGCGCTGGCGCGGGCCTGGGTGACCTCGACCAGCACGCTCTTTTCCTGGGCCGCGTAGCCCTTCACCGTCGCCACCAGGTTGGGGATCAGGTCGGCGCGGCGCTGATACTGGTTCTGCACCTCGGCCCAGGCGGTCTTGGTCGCCTCGTCCTGGGTGGGGATGGTGTTGATCCCGCAGCCGGCCAGCAGGAGCGTGGCGGCTCCGACAAGAGCAAGGCGGACGGGGGCGAGACGGGAGAGGGTTCTGAGCATGCGCATGGAAGTCCCTACAGGCCTGGTTGGATCCGGCGACTAACGCCGTTCTGTCGGTCGACGCACACTAAATGACGCACGTCGCGCATATGCAAACATGATAACGACCTGAGCTTGCATTCTCGCTCAATGCGCGTCGCTATCGTCAGTTGGCGAACGCCGCCTTGCGCGGGCCCATATAGCCGAACAGCCAGGCGGCGACCTTGCGCATCTGGATCTCCTCGCTGCCCTCGGTGATCCGGTAGCGGCGGTGGTGGCGGTAGATGTGCTCGAACGGCTTGTGGCGCGAATAACCCAGGCCCCCGTGGATCTGCATGGCCCGGTCGGCCGCCTCGCAGACCAGGCGGTTGGACCAGTAGTTGCACATCGACACCTTGTCGGAGAGCCGCTTCTCGACCTCCGGCTTGGTCATCTGGTCCATCTCCCAGGCGGTCTTGCGGATCAGCAGGCGCAGCATCTCGGCCTGGGTCGACAGCTCGACGATCGGGAACTGGATCGCCTGGTTCTCGGCCAGGGCCTTGCCGAACGGCTTGCGCGCGCGCGCGTACCTTATGCTCTCTTCCATGCAGTAGGTGGCCGCCCCCAGGCTGGAGGCCGCCTGACGGATGCGGTTTTCGTGCACGAAGTGCTGGGCCAGGGCCAGGCCCCCGCCCTCGGGCCCGAACATCGCCGCGTCCGGAACCCACACCCGCGTGAAGCTGACCCGGGGATGGTCGGTGGGCATGTTGAAGGTCCACAGATACTCCTCGATCTTCACGCCGGGCGCATGAGCGGGCACGAGGAAGCAGGTGATCCCCTTGGCCGAGCCGTCCTCGCCGCTGGTGCGGGCGAACAGGGCGCAGTGGGTGGCCGCGTGCATGCCGGTGGTCCACATCTTCTCGCCGTCGATCCGCCAGCCGCTCTGGCCGTGATGCTCTTCGCGGACCGCGCGGGTCTCCATGAAGGTGGCGTCCGAGCCGTGGTTGGGCTCGGTCAGGCCGAAGGTCGGGCGGAAGGCGTGGCGGTCCAGCATGTCGGGGATCAGGGGCTGCTGGTCGGGCCGGCCGAAGTCGCGGATCATCAGCACGAACGGATTGTTGCCGACGATCGAGTGCTCGTTCTGCAGGTCGTTGAACAGACCCAACCCCTTGGCCGCCAGATGCTCGCGGATCACCGCCATCCAGAGGTTGGAGCCGTCCTGGCCGCCGTATTCCTTGGGCAGGGCGAAGCGGTAGTGGCCGGCGGCGTCGGCGATGCTCCGGGCCTTGGCCAGCAGTTCCTCCCACTCGCGCCGGGGCAGGCCGCCGCCGTCCCAGTCGGTGCGGGCCCATTCGCGGCGGTGGTCGAAGAAGCGCTCGTTGTCGTGCTCGGCCTGCAGCGGCGCGATCTCGGCTTCGATGAAGGCGTCCAGCCTCGCCAGATAGGCCGTCAGTTCCGGCGGCAGGTTGAAGTCCATGGCCGCGTCTCCCTTGAAAGCTTCTGTGAGCCTTGGGGGGGAGCATGCGCCTTGCGACGATCGGTCGCCAATCGTGACGTGGGGGAACGGGCGGTCTTAATCGGCTAATTACCCATCCGCGCTAAGCTTGGCCCATGATCCTGATGATCGTCTGCGCCGTTCTGGGAGCTTGCCTCGGCCTCTACGTCAAGCCGCGTTGGCTGGGCGTGGCCGTCGCCGTGGTCCTGATCGTCTGCGTCGAGGGCGGCGACCGCCTGTTCATTGGCCTGATCGAGCAACAGCCCAATCGCGAACTGCTGATCGGGCGCCTGGAGGCGATCTTCGGCGAGACCTGGCTGGACGCCGTGGGGCCGACGGCGGCGGCCCTGGTGGGCGCTGTGCTGGCGGCGATCATGGGCAAGGTCATGGACGGCGAGCGCCAGGTGGCCCTGGTCAACGCCGACGGCATCCGCCGCAAGGTCGGCAAGGACGGCCGCTATGCCCGCTTGGACGGCATGATCCAGGAACGTCCTGTCCAGACCGCGGCCGAAAGCCGTTTCGACTCGATCCTCGGGCTTTAGACCGAGCGCGTCCTTGGCGGTCGCGCGACGACCCGTCTAGGCTCCGACCCGCGTAGAGTTTCCCGGGGAACGGATCATGACCACGACCAGCAGCCGGCGGGCGATCTTGGCGGGCCTGAGCGGCCTGGGCGCGACCAGCCTGGCCGGATGCGTCACGCCGGATCGGACCTTGGGCCGAAGCTCTGGCCTGATCGCCTCGTCCCGTCCGGGCTTCGTCGTCCCGCCGCTGGCGCCGCTGCGGATGAGCGCCGACCGGATCACCAAGATCACCGTCTGCCTGCGGCCGTTCCGCGCCGCCGGGCCACGCCTCGACGTCGAAAACGTCGCCGGAAAACGCGTCGTCCATAACTACGGCCATGGCGGCAGCGGCTGGTCGCTGTCCTGGGGCTCCAGCACGATCGCCGCCCGCAACGCCCTGGAAGGCGGGACCCGGGAGGTGGCGGTGATCGGCTGCGGCGCGCTTGGCCTGACCTCGGCCCTGCTGCTGCAACGGGCCGGCGCCAAGGTGACGATCTACGCCAAGGAGCGCACGCCCCAGGCCCGCTCGTTCCGCGCCACCGGCACCTGGTCGCCGGACTCGCGCGTGGCCGACGCCGACAAGGTCGCGCCCGGCTTCCCGGCCCTGTGGGAGGAGATGGCCCGCACCTCCTACGCCACCTACCAGACCCTGCTGGGCCTGCCCGGCGAACCGGTGTCGTGGAGCGACCGCTACAGCCTGTTCGATGGTCCGGCCGAGACCCATCCTCACGTCGAGGGCGCCGTGCGTTTCGCCGAATACGGCGACCGGCTGAAGGACATCGTGCCGGGCTTCCACGAGCTGCCGGCCGGATCGCATCCGTTCCCGGCAGCGCGCGTGCGGCACGGGACCTCGATGCAGTTCAACGTCACGGACCTGGCCCACATGCTGACCAACGACTTCCTGGCCGAGGGCGGCGCGATCGTGGCCATGACCTTCGACACCCCCGCCGATCTGGCGCGCCTGAAGGAACCCGTGGTGGTCAACTGCACCGGCTATGGCGCCCGGGCGCTGTGGAAGGACGAGACCATCACCCCGGTGCGGGGCCAGATCGCCTGGCTGGCTCCGCAGCCCGAGGTTCGCTACGGACTCTTTTACCGCCATGTCTCCGTGCTGCCGCGACCGGACGGGATCGTCGTGCAGCAAGTCGGCGACAGCGACATGTGGGGCTATGGCGTGGCCGACGAGCGGCCGGACCGGGCCGAGGCGGAAAACGCCGTGGCGACCATCGCGGGACTGTTCGGCGGCGCCTGACTGAGCCGCTTCTTGAGGATGCGCGCAGTTTCCAGATGGCCAGCGCGTCACCCGGCTCGCCGATTTGAGCCAGGCCCCGCCGTTTCCGGCAAAAACGGCCCGTTTCATTAAAAAATGCTCATGCGAAATAAATTCCGCTTGCGCAATTTCTGAACACTGATATCTAAGCAGTGCTTAGTTCTGATCCGAAGCATCGGTGGGGATACCGATGCCGCCATCCCCGGATCAGGGCGACCAGTACAGCTTTTCACCGATCATCGATCATTCCACTCCCTGACTACGCTGGAGGGCTCTCTGATGAAGCTCCAATCCCTGGCGGCTGTCGCCGCTCTGTCTGTTTCCCTGTTCGCCGGTTCGGCCTTCGCCGACGGCCGTATCGCCGTCGCCCTGGAAAACCCGGTCGCCGCCAAGACCAAGGTCGTGGCCGGCGGCGCGGTGTTCGTCTGCGACGGCGCCGAGTGCGTTTCGGCCGCCGCGCCCTCACGGGCCCTGACCGCCGTCGCCTGCAAGGCGCTGGCCAAGGAAGTCGGCCCCGTCGCGGCCTTCGGCGGCGACACCAAGTCGCTGGACGCCGACGACCTGACCCGCTGCAACGCCTCGGCCAAGGCCGGCGTGCAGACGGCTTCGAAGTAAGCGTTTCCAGTACCCGGACGCTTTGGGGCTTCCCGCCCCGTCCGGCTGTTTCCTCGAGCATTCGCCTGATGGGGCGGCGGGCCGGTCCCGCCGTCCTTTTTCTTTATTCGCGTTCGGACTAAGACGCCGTCATGACCACCTCGATCGCCGCCCTGCTGGAAGACGCCCTGCGCGAGATCGCCGGCCCCGACGCCCAGCCGACCTCGATGACCATCGACTACGGAGCGCTTGGGGGCGCGTTCGGGGCCGCGACCGCTGGGTCGAGCGTGACCCGGGCGTGGGTCGAACGCTCGACCCGCAGCCTGATCTTCGCCCAGGCCGAGGCCCGTACGCAGGACGGAAGCGCGGTCGCCATCGCCTCGGCGGTGTTCCGCCGGGCCGTCGCCAGCTAGCGTCCCGATTTATCGAAACGGCGCCGTTCCTTACGCATTGCCCTTGGTTGCGACTGCGAAGGCTGCGTGTTATCAGGCGCGCGGCTTCGGACAGGGCAGCGCGTCAGCGCTGGCTGTCCATGCGCTTTTTCAAGCGCGCTCAAGCCTTTAAGCCGGGATGAGGGTTAATCTTCTTGTCCGCGGCGATTGCAACGCACCGGGCGGAACAAGTGGCGGACGAAACCAAGGCGACGGATGCGGGTCAGCGCTATGCGCAGTCCCTGTTCGAACTGACGATCGAGAGCAACCAGCTGGCCAAGGTCGAAGCCGACCTGAAATCGCTGCGCGCGATGGCGGCCGAGAGCGCCGACCTGCGCCGCCTGATCGAAAGCCCGGCCTTCTCGGCCGAGGACAAGGCCAAGGGCCTGACCGCCGTGGCCGCCAAGGCCAAGTTCCAGCTGCTGACCGCCAAGTTCCTGGGCCTCGTCGCCAGCAACGGCCGCGCCGGCGACCTGCTGGGCGCCATCAGCGCCTTCGTCGAGCTGTCGGCCGTTCACCGCGGTGTCGTCACCGCCGAAGTGATCACCGCCAAGGCCCTGACCGCCGCCCAGCTGAAGGGCGTGTCGGCCGCGGTCGCCACCGCCGTCGGCAAGACCCCCGAACTCTCGACCCGCGTCGATCCGTCCATCCTGGGCGGCATCAAGGTGCGCGTCGGATCCCGCCTGTTCGATGCTTCGCTCCGTTCGAAGCTCGATTCCCTGAAATTCGCCCTGAAGCGCGCCTAAACCTTTATAAGCGCGTCAAAAGATAAAAACGCAGAGAGCCCAAGACAGCCATGGACATCCGCGCCGCCGAAATTTCGGCCATCCTCAAGTCGCAGATCGCCAATTTCGGCGAAGAAGCCGCCGTCTCGGACGTCGGCCAAGTGCTGTCCGTCGGTGACGGCATCGCCCGCATCTACGGTCTGGACAACGTCCAGGCCGGCGAAATGGTCGAGTTCCCGAAGGCCGGCGTGAAGGGCATGGCCCTGAACCTCGAGCGCGACAACGTCGGCGCCGTGATCTTCGGCCAGGACCAGGCCATCAAGGAAGGCGACGAAGTCCGTCGTCTGGGCGAGATCGTCGACGTTCCGGTCGGTCGTGGCCTGCTGGGCCGCGTCGTCAACCCGCTGGGCGAGCCGATCGACGGCAAGGGCCCGATCCAATACACCGAGCGTCGCCGCGTCGACGTCAAGGCCCCGGGCATCATCCCGCGCAAGTCGGTGCACGAGCCCGTGCAGACCGGCCTGAAGTCGATCGACACCCTGATCCCCGTCGGCCGCGGCCAGCGCGAGCTGATCATCGGTGACCGTCAGACCGGCAAGACCGCCGTCGCCATCGACACCATCCTGAACCAGAAGGCCGCCAACGCCGGCACGGACGAGAGCGCCAAGCTCTATTGCGTCTATGTCGCCATCGGCCAGAAGCGTTCGACCGTCGCCCAGATCGTCAAGACGCTCGAAGAGCACGGCGCCCTGGAATACACGATCGTCGTCGTGGCCTCGGCCTCGGAGCCGGCCCCGCTGCAATACCTGGCCCCGTTCTCGGGCTGCGCCATGGGCGAGTGGTTCCGCGACAACGGCCTGCACGGCCTGATCATCTATGATGACCTCAGCAAGCAAGCCGTCGCCTACCGCCAGATGTCGCTGCTGCTGCGTCGCCCGCCGGGCCGCGAAGCCTATCCGGGCGACGTGTTCTATCTGCACTCGCGCTTGCTGGAACGCGCCGCCAAGCTGAACGAAGACAACGGTTCGGGCTCGCTGACGGCTCTGCCGATCATCGAAACCCAGGCCAACGACGTGTCGGCCTACATCCCGACCAACGTGATCTCGATCACCGACGGCCAGATCTTCCTGGAAACCGACCTGTTCTACCAGGGCATCCGCCCGGCCGTGAACGTCGGCATCTCGGTGTCGCGCGTCGGCTCGTCGGCCCAGATCAAGGCGATGAAGCAAGTCGCCGGTCCGATTAAGGGCGAGCTGGCCCAGTATCGCGAGATGGCCGCCTTCGCCAAGTTCGGTTCGGACCTGGACGCCTCGACCCAGAAGATGCTGGCCCGCGGCGAACGCCTGACCGAGCTGCTGAAGCAGCCGCAATACGCCCCGCAGTCGGTCGAAGAGCAGGTCTGCGTGATCTACGCCGGCACGCGCGGCTATCTGGACAAGATCCCGACCTCGTCGGTTCGCCGCTTCGAGACCGAGTTCCTGGCCCGCCTGCACAGCCAGCACAAGGATCTGCTGGACGGCATCCGCACCAAGAAGGCCCTCGACAAGGACCTGGAGAACACGCTGAAGAGCGCGCTCGACAGCTTCTCGGCGACCTTCGCTTAAGCCCCCTCGGAACGCTCGGAGAGAGTAGCGCCGAATGGCCAGCTTGAAGGAAATGCGCAATCGGATCTCGAGCGTCAAGGCGACGCAAAAGATCACGAAAGCAATGCAGATGGTGGCGGCGGCCAAGCTCCGCCGCAGCCAGGATGCGGCCGAAGCCGCGCGCCCCTATGCGCGCCGGCTGTCGAACGTCATCGCCAACCTGGCGGCCGGCGTCTCGGGCGACGGCGCTCCGGCGCTGCTGGCCGGCACGGGCCGCGACGACCGTCACCTGGTGATCGTCGCCGCCGCCGACCGGGGTCTGGCCGGCGGCTTCACCTCGTCGATCGTCCGCGCCGCGCGCGAGCGGATCGACACGCTGATCCGCCAAGGCAAGGACGTGAAGATCGTCTGCGTCGGCAAGAAGTCCACGGCCCAGCTGCGCCGGCTCTATGCCGACCGCATCGTCGAGAACTTCGACCTGTCGGCCTATCGCCAGTTCACCCTGTCGGTCGCCCAGCCGATCGCCGACGTCGTCACCCGCCTGTACGAAGCTGGCGACGTCGACGTGGTCACCCTGTTCTACAGCCGCTTCCGTTCGGTGGTGCAGCAGGTTCCGACCGCGCTGCAGCTGATCCCGGCCGTGGTCGAGGGCGCTGAAGCCGGCAACGGTCCCCAAGGGGCTTCGGCGCCGGTCTACGAGTATGAGCCCTCGGAAGAGGAAATCCTCGAGACTCTGCTGCCGCGCAACCTGACGGTCCAGATCCTGTCGGCCCTGCTCGACAACATGGCCGGCTTCTACGCCAGTCAGATGACGGCGATGGACAACGCCACGCGCAACGCCGGCGACATGATCAAGCGCTACACCCTCGAATACAACCGTTCCCGCCAGGCCCAGATCACCAAGGAGCTGATCGAGATCATCTCCGGCGCCGAAGCCGTCTGATCAAAAGCCTAACGTAAAAAACGCACGCACGAGCACGCACGAAAGACCCGCACGCCATGGCCAAGACCCCCGCTAAGGCTCCCGCCGCCGCCACCAAGCCGGCAGCCGTGAAGAAGCCCGCCACCGCCGCCGCCCCGAAGGCCGCGGCTGCTCCCAAGGCCGCCGCCGTCAAGGCTCCGGCCAAGGCCGCCGCTCCGAAGGCTCCGGCCGCCGCCAAGGCTTCCGCGCCCAAGGCCGCCGCCACGATCGGCGCCGCCACCGGCAAGCTGGTGCAGGTCATCGGCGCCGTCGTCGACGTCGAATTCGAAGGCCCGCTGCCGGCCATCCTGAACGCGCTGGAGACGGTCAACACCGCCTCGGGCCAACGCCTGGTGTTCGAAGTCGCCCAGCACCTGGGTCAGAACACCGTGCGCGCCATCGCCATGGACGCCACCGAAGGCCTCGTTCGCGGCCAGGCCGTGCGCGACACCGGCGAGTCGATCCGCGTTCCGGTCGGTCCCGGCACCCTGGGCCGCATCATGAACGTCATCGGCGAGCCGATCGACGAGCAGGGCCCGATCAAGTCGGACATCTTCCGCACCATCCACCGCGACGCCCCGTCGTTCGCCGACCAGACCAACACCGCTGAAGTGCTGGTCACGGGCATCAAGGTCATCGACCTGATGTGCCCCTACACCAAGGGCGGCAAGATCGGCCTGTTCGGCGGCGCCGGCGTCGGCAAGACCGTGACGATGCAGGAACTGATCAACAACATCGCCAAGGCTTACGGCGGTTACTCGGTTCTGGCCGGCGTGGGCGAACGCACCCGCGAAGGCAACGACCTCTATCACGAGATGATCGAGTCCAACGTCAACACCGACCCGAAGGCCAACAACGGCTCGACGGAAGGCTCGCGTTGCGCCCTGGTCTACGGCCAGATGAACGAACCCCCGGGCGCCCGCGCCCGCGTGGCGCTGACCGGCCTGTCGATCGCGGAATACTTCCGCGACGAAGAAGGCAAGGACGTGCTGCTGTTCGTCGACAACATCTTCCGCTTCACCCAAGCCGGCGCCGAAGTGTCGGCTCTGCTGGGCCGCATCCCCTCTGCCGTGGGCTATCAGCCCACCCTGGCCACCGAGATGGGCAACCTGCAGGAGCGCATCACCTCGACGAACAAGGGTTCGATCACCTCGGTCCAGGCCATCTACGTGCCCGCCGACGACCTGACCGACCCGGCGCCCGCCGCCTCGTTCGCCCACTTGGACGCCACCACCGTTCTGTCGCGCGACATCGCCGCCCAGGCCATCTTCCCCGCCGTCGATCCGCTGGACTCGACCTCGCGGATCATGGATCCGCTGGTCATCGGCGAAGAGCACTACAACGTGGCCCGTTCGGTCCAGGAAGTGCTGCAGCAGTACAAGGCCCTGAAGGACATCATCGCCATCCTGGGCATGGACGAGCTGTCGGAAGAGGACAAGCTGACGGTCGCCCGCGCCCGTAAGATCCAGCGCTTCCTGTCCCAGCCGTTCCACGTGGCCGAGCAGTTCACCAACACGCCGGGCGCCTTCGTCCAGCTGAAGGACACCATCCGCTCGTTCAAGGGCATCGTGGACGGCGAGTACGACCACCTGCCGGAAGGCGCCTTCTACATGGTCGGCGCCATCGAGGAAGCCGTGGCCAAGGCCGAGAAGATGGCTGGCGAGGCGTAATGAGCGACGAACACGAGCTGATCAACTTCTGCTGCGAAGAGCTCGAGGATGCAGTGTCTTCGGATCCCGAAGACGCGCTGATCGAGCACGACAGTGGGCTGATCCTGCTCAATCTGGGTCAACGGGAAGAGGGTGGTGAGACCGGCGTCGTGCTGGCCACCATCCGCTTCTGCCCGTTCTGCGGGACCGAGATCCAGACCGACGAAGACATCGAGGCGGCGCTCGGCGCCGTGGAGATCGTGGAATAATGGCTAAGCTGCACTTCTCCCTCGTCGCGCCCGAGCGCGAACTGTTCTCGGCCGAGGTCGACCAGGTCGACGCGCCCGGTACGGAAGGCGACTTCGGCGTGCTGCCGAACCACGCGCCGTTCATGACCACCCTGCGCGAAGGCAAGGTCACGGTTCGCGACGGTTCGACCGTGCGGGTGTTCGACATCCAGGGCGGTTTCGCCGACGTCGGTCCCGACGGCTTCACGATCCTGGCCGAACACGCGGTCGAGGCGGCCTAAGCCGTTCTCTCCGCGCCTTCGAGTTCAAGACATGACGGCCCGGACGTGAAAGCGTCCGGGCCGTTTTGCATCTGGCGCTTCGGCGGACCCGTTCGTGGCGGAGGGCGCTCCCCGATTATGAACGCCCGCTTTTCCCGCCTGAGGCGTCACGTCGCACCCACGCGGCGAGAAAATTACACTTGTGACCCATTCTCCGCCTTAATCCGTCACCATAAGGGTTGCGAGGGAACGCCTGTCGGTTTTAATGCCGACCTCTTGCCTAACGGGGATAACTCGACCATGCGCCTTGCGCTCGCCAGCCTGATTGCTCTCGGCGCGGTTTCGACCGCCGTCGCCCAGGAGCAGACCGCTCCGACTGCCGCCGCCCCGGCGCCGGCCGCTGCTCCGGCGGCCCAGACCCCCGCCGCTCCGGCCGACGCCATGACGGCGACGCCGTCGGTGGCCGCGCCGGCCGCCGGCCAGGCTCCGGACTATGTCGCCCCGACCCGTGGTCCGCCCACCACCGACCCCGTCTCGCTGCAGCTGCTGGGCGTGCTCGACAAGGTCTGCAAGCCGGCCGTCGTCGGCGGCGACTTCCCGGCCCTGGCCAAGGGCGCGGGCATGAAGAAGAAGAAAGAGCAGTGGGTGCTGGATATCGGCAAGCCCTACTCGATCGCCATCGACAATCCGGGCAGCAACAAGAACGTCTGCACCGTGACCATCCAGTACGCCCAGGGCGACGCCCAGGCCCAAGCCCTGGCCAACGCCCTGCACGACTGGGCGACTTGGGAGAACAAGCCGCAGCTGCGCCTGATCCGCAACGACCTGACGGTCAGCGACGTCAAGCGCCTGACGGTCTCGTGGGACGACGCCTGGGCCGACGGCCACGCGGGTCTGGTCTACATGCGCCTGAAGAAGCTGGACGACAGCTCGATCGGCAAGAACTACGAGCAGGCCCAGATCCTGTACAGCACCACCAGCCGCTAAGCGGCGACGGATCGGGGGCTTGCCTCCCGGTCCGGTGGTCCTATCTAGTCGAAGGCGCGGGGACGACCCCGCGCCTTTTCCTTTTTTCCGGGGACGACCCCGCTCTGTAATCTAGGAGCCGGTCATGGCCTGGATCATTCTCTTCATCGCCGGTCTGTTCGAGATCGGCTGGGCCGTGGGCCTGAAGTTCACCGAAGGCTTCACCAAACCCATCCCGATCGTGCTGACCGGCGTCAGCTTGGTCGCCTCGATGGGTCTGCTGGGCTGGGCGGTGAAGTCGTTGCCGCTGGGAACGGCCTACGCCGTCTGGACCGGGGTGGGCGCGGTCGGCACGGCCATCGTCGGCATCCTGGTGTTCAAGGAACCGGCCACGGCCGGGCGGCTGGTCTGTTTGGCGCTGATCGTCTCGGGCATATTGGGCTTGAAGCTGTTCACGCCCACGCACTGAACCGCGATCGGCTGCTCGCCCGGAGTCAGCAGCAGGCCGGCCTCGCGCAGGCGCACGCCGCGCGCGATGCTGGCCGTCCACCAGACGATGAACGGGGCGGCGACCAGGCTGGCCGCCGCCACTGTCAGCCACGGCGACAGGCCCGCGCCCATCAAGGGGCCTAAGGCGGCCAAGGCCATGCCGATCAGCATCTCGGGCCAGTGGAAGGCCAGGGCGGCGCGACCGCTCAGGCGGCCTTCATCGCGCTGCTGGGCGGCCCAGCCGGCGTCGCGGCCCAGGGCCACCGACAGCAGGGCGCGGGTGTGGGCGGCCATGATGATTGGCGCGGTCAGGGTCGAGGCGAGGGTCTCCACCCCCACGCTGGCCAGGGCCCGCCAAGGCCCGCCGAACCGCCGCGCCTGGCCGTCGGCCAGCATCATCCCGTAGGACAGGAGCTTGGGCAGCAGCACGAAGGCTAGGCTGACGGCCAGCACGGCCGCGCCGGCTAGCGGATAGCCGCCGCCGTCCTCGCCCGCTTCGGGCGTCGACAGCAGGGCGCCGGTGACCACCAGGGCGATCCACAGCGGGGCCAGGGCGTAGCTCAGCACGCCACGCGCCAGGTGCAGGCGGCTGATCGGGTGCAGGCCCCTGGCGCCCAGCACGCCCAGATGCTGCAGATTACCCTGGCACCAGCGGCGGTCGCGGATCAGGTGGTCGATCAGGGTGGGCGGGCTTTCCTCGAAACTGCCGCCCAGAGCCGGGGCTAGCCGCACGCCCCAGCCGGCCCGGCGCAGGAAGGCGGCCTCGACGAAGTCGTGGCTCATGATGTGGCCGCCGAAGGGCTTTTTGCCTTTGAGGTGCGGCAGTCCGCTTGACTGCGCGAACGCCTCGACGCGCAGGATGGCGTTGTGGCCCCAGTAGTTGCCGTCGGCCCCGCTCCACCACGCCACGCCCCAGGCGGCCAGCGGGCCGTATAGGGTGTTGGCGAACTGCTCCAGCCGCCCGAACACCGTGCGGCGGCCGACGATGGTCGGAGCGGTCTGGATCAGGCCCAGCGCCGGTTCGCGCTCCATGGCCGCCGCCAGTCGCCACAGGGTCTGGGCGTCCATCAGGCTGTCGGCGTCCAGAACCACCATGTGGTCGTAGGCGCCGCCGTGCCGGCGCACCCAGTCGGCGATGTTGCCGGCCTTGCGGTCGATGTTCTCGGGGCGATGACGGTAGTAGGCGCGGGGGCCGATCCCGGCGCGCCGGAAGGCCGCGAAGCCGCGCTGCTCGTCGGCGACGACCTCGGGCCGGCGGCTGTCGCTGAGCACGACGATGTCGAAGAACGGCGTCAGGCCCAGGGCGTACAGCCGCGCCCGCATCTGGGTCAGCCGGGCGAAGAATGGCCCGACGTCCTCGTGATAGATCGGCGCCAGCAGGGCCGTGCGGGTGGTCAGGGCGCGCAGGGGCGCCCGGGCTGTCGTCGTCTCCCAGGCGTCGGCCTGTCGCGACAGCCACAGCCCGCCCAGGCTGGCGGCGAACGAGAAGGCCATCCAGCCGAACAACACCAGGATCAGGCCCACATGGGCGACCTCCAGCGGGTCCAGCCCGTCTGAAGCCATGGTCGCGGCGACCGTGAAGACGGCCAGACCCGTGCTCAGAACGCAGAAGGCGGCCAGGGTGACGCGGCGGCGGCCCAGGCCCGGCTCGGCCTCGAAGCGGCGCGGCCGCGCGGCGCGATGCAGGGGCTGGTCGGGCATGAAACGGGGCGCAGGCGGCGGGGCCACATCGATGTCGAACCCGGTTGCATCCTCGAAGGAACGCGCCTCAAGGTCGCGTCGTTGTAGCGAGTTGGTATAGGCGTGCATGGAAACCCCTTCGCCGCAGAAACACGTCCTCTGCGTCAAGGTTCCCGAGGTGTATCACCTCTATTGCATTAATGTTTCATCGCTTCATTTTTGAGCAACGACGCGATGAATACTCTCAGTAACTGGTTGATTTGACACGCGAAGGCCGAGTAACGGCCCTGAAAGCGCCGCAATTTCCGGAGCTCAGAAAGTCTGCCTCAGGCGGCTGCCCGGCTCTCGTCGGCGATGAAGTCCAGGCAGGTCGCGGCGACGTCCTCCCAGCCCGGCTCGCCCGGCAGCCAGTGGCTCATCGTCGGGAAGACTTCGCAGGATCCGCCCAGCCGCGCGGCGGTCTGGCGGACCGTGGCCGGCGGGTGGATCACGTCCTTGCCGCCGGCGATCGCCAGGGTCGGCACGCCCACGGGGCTGGCGCCGGTGGTCATGAACGGGTCCATGAACCAGTTCAGCGTCTCCCACAGCGCTCGGCCGCTTTCGGCGGTCATCTTGGCGTAGAGGGCCTTGCGCTCGTCGCGGGACAGGCGGTCCAGGGTGTAGCTTTCGACCACGCCGTAGTCGGGCGCGACGGCCTGCAGCCAGTAGGGGCCCAGGGCGTAGAGGCTGACGGCCGAAGCCGCTTCCTCCAGCGACGAGCCCGCGACGCCCCACGGCGGCGAGGGGGCCAGCAGGATCAGCCGCGAGACCGGCGCGCGCGCCGCCGCCATCTGGGCCACCAGCCCGCCCATCGAGTGGCCGATCAAAACCGGCGGCTCGTCGCAGGCCTCGCACAGGGCGGCGACCTGCTTGGCGTAGTCGATCATCGAACGGCCGGCGACCAGGGCCCCGTCGCCATGTCCCAGCAGGTCTGGAGTCTGGACAACGTGGCCGGCGGCCTCGAACGGCTGGCGGAACGCGTCGAACGTCCAGCCGCCGCAGAAGGCGCCGTGCACCATGATTACCGGAGTCGCCACGCGCGCCTCGCCCGCTGGCCCGGCCAAAGCGCCGGGCGAGCGGTGAGCCTACACGCTACTTCTTCGGCGCGGGTGAAGATTTGGCGGTCGATTTCGCCGCAGGGGCCTTGGCCGCCTTCGCGGGGGCAGGCGCCTTGGCGGCGGGCGCCGCTTTCGGCTTCGCGGCCGGCTTCGGCGCCGCGGCGGGTTTAGCCGCTTTCGGAGCCGGTGCGGCCTTGGCCGGAGCCTTGGTCGTCGCGGCCTTGGCGACCGGTGCGGCCTTGGCGGCGGGTTTCGCGGCGGTCGGCTTGGGCGCGGCGGTCTTGGCCGGAGCCTTGGCGGCGGCCGGCTTGGCCGCCGGCTTCGGCGCCGGGGCGGTCTTCACGGGCTTCGGCGCGGGCGCGGCCTTCGCAGCGGCCTTGGCGGGAGCCTTCGCCGTCGGAGCCTTGGCGGCGGCGGGCTTGGCCTCGGCCTTCGGCTTGGCGGCCGGCTTCGCAGCCGGGGCGGCCTTGGCGGTCTTCGGCGCGGGCGCGGCCTTGGCCGGAGCCTTCGCCGCGGGAGCCTTGGCGGCCGGAGCCGGCTTGGCGGCGGGCTTGGCTTTGGCCTTCGGCTTGGCGGGGGCCTTCGAGGCCGCCGGCTTGGCGGCCTTGGGCGCGGCTTTTGGAGCGGGCTTCGCCGCCGCCGTCTTGGCCGCCGTTGGGGCGACCGTCGGGGCGGCCGTCGGCGCGGCGGGCTTGGCGACCGGGGTCGGCGCGGGCGCGACCGGAGCCGGGGCGGGAGCCGGCGCGGGCTCCGCGGCTTTCACGGGTTCCGGCGCGGGTTTGGGCGCGGGCGCCGGGGCGGGCGTGGGCGCCGCGGTCGGGGCCGGAGCGGCTTTCGGCTTGCCCGTAAACCAGGCGATCACGTCGTCGAGAATGCTCATCGTGTTTGGCTCGTCTATGAGGTAATGGGCGTTGTTGGGGTAGATCTTTAGGTCGGCGGCCGGATATTTCCGGCCGACCAGGCGCACGTCCTCGAGAGGCGTGGTGCGATCCAGGGCGCCGGCCAGGACCAGCACTGGGATGGTCACTTTCGTGGCGTCGACATGGGCGGTCCTGTTCGGATCCTTGTGCGGCCAGGCCAGGTCGGCCAGCACCTGCCCGCTGTCATGGACCATGGTCGCGTACAGCGCGTCGTGGCGCGCGGGCGGCACGGCGTTCATGACCCCGAACTTGAAGCCCGGCTTCCACATCTTGCCCGCCCGGGTCTCGGGCTTGGACCGCAGGGCCATGTTCAGGAAGGTGAAGACCGGGGAGAGCTTGGGCTTGCCGCGGGCGTCGGCCGGCGAGGCGGGGGCGAACAGCACCAGGCGATCGGCGTGGCCGGCCTCGGCGATCTTCTGGGCGATCAGTCCGCCCATGGAGTGGCCGAAGACGATCGGCTTCTTGCCGTCCTCCTTGGCCAGGGCCTGGGCCAGGGCGCTCATCTCGGCGACATAGTCGGCCAGGGTCAGACCGGCCAGGCCCGCCCGGGGGCCATCGACCGTGCGCACGGCTGAACGGATGGTCGGCGCCACGACGCGATAGCCCTCGGCCCGCAGCCGCGCGGCCATGGGATCCCACACGTCACCAGCGCAACCGTAGCCGTGGATCAGCAGGATCGTGTCCGCCATTCCGTACTCCCCAGCGCCGGAAATCAGCCCCCGCGCGCGAACCCACCGAACGCGGAAACGACCTGTTCGTACACCGCGCGCTTGAAGGGTACGATCAGTTCGGGCGTTTCGTCGAGAGCGCCCCATTTCCAGGCGTCGAACTCGACATGGGCGTCGGCCTCAAGATCGATCTCGGACTCGTCGCCGACGAAGCGAAAAGCGAACCAGACCTGCTTTTGGCCCTTGAATCCACGAGCTTTTTTCGACGACGCGAAGTCAGCGGGGAAGTCGTAGATCAACCAGCCCTCGGTGCGGCCCAGATAGTCGATCGAGGTGACGCCGGTCTCTTCGGCCAGCTCGCGACGCGCCGCGGCCAGCAAATCCTCGCCTTCGTCGACTCCGCCCTGCGGAAATTGCCAGTTGTGGGGCGGCGGCTGGTTGTGCCGTTTGCCCAGCCAGACACGGCCGTCCGGGTGGAACAGCACGACGCCGACATTGGGGCGATGATCGGGATGGAGGTCGCCCAAATCTTGGGGAGGAGTTTGGCTGGCGCTCATCGCTTGGCCATGGCCGAGGCGGGGGCCAGTTGCAAGCCCCTCCCGGACAGGCCGGCGGCCCACAGGCGCACCTGGTTGATCGTCACCGGATAGGCGAAGCCCGAGCCCAGGGCCTGGCCGCGACCGGCGGCGCCGGCCTCCAGCATCTTCAGTTGGCCGTCGATCGAGCCGGCCGCCAGTTCGTCGTCGATGATCCGGTCGGCCGAGGCGCGCGGGATCGGGCCGCCGCGCAGGGACGCCTGGCCGTCGTCGATGAACGCCAGGCCGCGCGACTTCAGGGCCAGGGTGAAGGTGGTCATGGCCGTGTCGCTGGTGACGAACCGCGAGCCTAGATAGTTGGTCAGGCCGAAATAGCCGGTGGCGCGCGACATCAGCCATTCCAGCTTGCGCACCGTGTCCTCGGGGCGGTTCGAGGCGATCAGGGTGTAGGGGCCCGGATCGTTGGCGGGGTAGTCGACCGGCTCCATCGGCGCTTCGAGCAGCACTTCGTGACCGTGGCTGCGGGCCAGGTCGATCCAGCCCTGCAGGCCCTCGGCGTAGGGCGCGAACGACAGGGTGATCTCGGGCGGCAGGGTCTCGATGGCCGCGCGGGTGGTCTGGGGGTTCAGGCCCAGGCCGCCGATCACCAGGGCCACCTTCGGGCGGCCGTCGGCGGTGAACGGGCGGGCATAGGCGTCGGCGGCGGTGCGGCCGTCGGGCGCGATCATGGGCAGCACGCCGCCGCCCGGACCGGGCGCGGTGAGGCCGGCGATCGGCGCGGCGGGCAGGGGGCCGGTGGCCGAGGCGACCGGCGGCGGGGCGGCGATCGCGCCGGCCTCGGCGTCATCGGCCGGTTCGGGGTGGCTGAGGAACGGCAGGTTCGACAGGTCCAGCGCGCCGGGCAACAGCGGCGCCTCATGCTCGCCCTCGCCGACCAGGGCTTCGCGCCAGCCGGGCGGGATGTTCTTGGTCGTACCGATCTGGTCCAGCGCCACGCGCACCATCGGCGAGCCCTTGTTGGGATCGCCGGTGATCAGCACCAGCAGGGCGACGCTGAGCAGGAACAGAAAGGCCGCCGCAGCCGCGCCGATAAAGGGATTGGCCGCCGCCGCCAGGATCCTGGCGCGCAGGTCGCCGTCCTCGCGACCCGACGCGGGCGCGGTGGCGCTATAGGCGGGCTTGCGGGAGAACGACACGGCCATGGGGCAGGATTAGCCGGCAAGCGCCGAATATATGGTTAATGAAGGGTGCGACGGAATGCGCCGAAGCGGTGGAAGAGCGCGCTCGCGTGATCTTGGATCTCATCCAGGCCATGCTGGGTATTGTTCGAACTTGGAGGGGGCGTCTTGGATGTTCATGGCCATCGCTTGATCAGGGGTTTGACCCTTGTCACCGTCGCGGCTTGCATCGTGGGATGCGCGGCGAAGGCTCCCGCGCCGGCGCCCCGCCTGCATGGCTGGTGCCCTTCCAGGGCGCCGCGTGTCGAGATCCGCCTGACGAGCCCGGAAGGCTCCCGTGTCGTCGATGGGGACGTCGCGACGCGTTTCTATCCTGATCGCGCCGACCGTATGAACAAGTTCGGATCGGCCGTCGTGGATTGCCGTTACGCCGCGCACCAACCGGCGGAATGCGCGGTTGTGCGAGAAGACGGCGACTACGGCTTTGGACATGCCGCCGAACGCGCGGCGCTGAAGTTCCCCGTGCCGGCACGCCAGGATGGAATGATCCGCGTGCGGGTGGGCTTTGTGATGCTCGAACCGGGTCAGGGCGAGACCACGGCCAATTGCGATGACCTGCCGCCCCGCCCGCCGTTCACCGACGCGGCCGACGAGGCCAGATAGCGTCCTCTCCCGAAGGGGAAAGGACGCCTGGAGTCCTACTTCTTCTCGACGGGCGGACCCTTGCCGGCCGCGGCGGCGGCCTTGGCGGTGACTTCGGCGATCTTGGCCTGGGGCTTGGGCAGTTTCGGCACGGCCTGGACCGAGCCGGCCTTCAGCACGGCGATGGCGCGGTCCAGCTGGAAGTCGCCCTTCTTCTCGTCGAAGCCGGGCGGCGGCGCCTCGGCCGGCGTGTGGACGCCCTGGCGGGTCTTGCCCTCGTCGGCGTTCAGCGCGTTCTTGAAGCTGGCCTCGCTGAACCACACGCGGTTGGCGATGTCCTGGGCCTGGTCCTTGGTCTGGGCCACTTCCAGGTCGGGCGCGATGCCGGTCTTCTGGATCGAGCGGCCCGACGGCGTGTAGTAGCGCGCCGTGGTCAGTTTCAGCGCCCCATCGGCCCCGCCACGCAGCGGGATCACGGTCTGGACCGAGCCCTTGCCGAAGCTGGTGATGCCGACCAGCTCGGCGCGGTGACGGTCCTGAAGGGCGCCGGCGACGATTTCAGCGGCCGAGGCCGAACCCTGGTTGATCAACACCACCACCGGCAGGCCCTTCAGCAGGTCGCCGCCGGGCCGGGCGTTGTAGCGCTGGATGTCGCGCGGATCGCGGCCGCGCTGGCTGACCACCTCGCCGCCGTCCAGGAACACGCTGGAGACGCCCACGGCCTGGTCGAGCAGGCCGCCGGGATTGTTGCGCAGGTCGAAGATCAGCCCCTTCATGTTGGGGTTCTTGGTCTTCAGGTCGTTGATCGAGGCGGTCAGGGCCTCGGTGGCCTTCTCGTTGAAGCCGGGCAGGCGCACATAGCCGTAGTCGCCTTCCATGCGGGCGATGGCGGCCTTGGGCTTGATCACTTCGCGGGTCAGCTTGACGTCGAACGGGTCGGTCTTGTCGCGGGCGATGGTCAGGGTGACGATCTCGCCGGCCGGGCCGCGCATCTGCTTGACCGCCTCGTTGACGGTCAGGCCCAGCACCGATTGGCCGTTGACGGCGGTGATGTAGTCGCCGGCCTGGATGCCGGCCCGCGAGGCGGGCGTGCCGTCCATGGGCGAGATCACCTTGACCACGCCGTCCTCGCTGGTGACCTCGATGCCCAGCCCGCCGTACTCGCCGCGGGTGGTATCCTGCATGTCCTCGAAGCTGTCGGGCGACAGGTAGCCGGAATGCGGGTCCAGGCTGGTCAGCATGCCGTCCAGCGCCGCCTCGATCAGCTTCTTGTTGTCGACCTCCGACACGTACTGGGCGTCGACCGTCTGCAGGACGTCGCCGAACAGTTCGAGCATCTTATAGGTCTCGCCCTTGGTCGAGCTGGTCGCCTGGGCGATGGGACTGACATAGGCCATGGTCCCCGCGCCGAGGACGAAGGCCGAAACACCGATGAGCAGATACTTGCGCATGTGGCCTGGAAGGCTCCCTGACGACGCGAAGCGTCGCATTAAAACTCGTCGTTCCGCTCAAGCTGAGGCGGACCTTTGTTCATTTGACGGCCATCATCGCTGAAAAAGCCGTTTACCGCGATCCCCTACCGAGAACCTTGTTTCAACCAACGCTCCGGATCGACCGGGGCGCCGTCTTCCCGAACCTCGAAATAGAGTTCTGGCTCCTCGGAACCATGATCCGCCATCCGGCCAACCGTCGCGCCGGGTGCGACAGATTGTCCGGATCCGACGGAAACCTCGTCCATTCCCGCCAGCACCAGATGGTAGGCGCCCTGGGCGCGCAGGATCAAGACCGTGCCCCAGCCGCTGAGCGGTCCGGCGTATTCGACCACCCCGGCGGCGGGACTGGCCACCACGTGACCTTTTTCCGTGCTGATCGTCAGGCCGGTCGCGCGACCGCCGGCCGGCATGGCCTGGCCGAAGCGGCGGGTCAGCACCCCGGGGGCGGGCGACCTCAACGTCAGGGGGCCGGTGGCGGGCTTGGGAGCCAGGCCGTCGGTCAGGGCGCCCAGGGTGGCCTGGTCGCCGGTCAGGGCTTCTTGCGCATAGGCGCGCTCGAGCTGGGTCTTCTCGACGATCATCCGCTCCAACTCGCCCTTGCGGTCGGCGACCAGGCTCTCGGCGGTGAACAGCTGCTCGGAGGCGGCGGCGGCCTCGCGGCGCAGGGCCGAGACGGCGCGGGCCTGGCGGGCGTAGCCGTCGGCGCGGGCCTGCAGCTCGGGCGTCATGGCGCGGATCAGGATCGCGGCCCGCACCGCGTCGCGGGCGTCGCCTGGGCTGACCAGCAGGGCCGGCGGCGGATCGCGACGGAAGAGCTGCAGGGCGCTGAGCAGCCGGGCCAGCTGGCCCCGGTCGCGGCCCAGTTCGCCGACCAGGGCCGACTCGCGCTGGTGCAGGGCCTCCAGACGCGCGCGCTTGAGGCCGACGTCGTCGCCGGCGTCGACCCGCTGGCGGCCCAGGGCGTCCAGCTCGCCGCGCAGGTCGACGATCTCGCGGCGGGTGTCGGCGGCGGCCTGTTCGTCTTTCATTTTCTGGCTTGGGAGCGCCTTCTGGCCGACCTGGGCCGCGACGAGTCCGCCGGCGCCGACGAGGGCGACCAGGAGGCTGGCGGTGATCAGGGCGACGCGGCGCGACATGGAAGGATGAATGCCCGCATTGGGTTGCAGCGACAACCGGTTCTCGCGCCTACCTCGGAACCGCTAATCCCGATGGTACGGCGAGCCCGCCAGGATGGTGACGGCGCGATAGACCTGCTCGGCCAGCATGGCCCGGGCCAGGGCGTGCGGCCAGGTCTGGGGTCCGAAGGCCAGCATCTCGTGGGCGGTGGAGAGGATCGAGGGATCCAGGCCGTCGGCGCCGCCGATCAGGAACACGATTTTGCGGTGGCCGTCGTCGCGCAGCCGGCCCACATGCTCGGCGAAGGCGCGGCTGGGCCGCACCTTGCCGTGCTCGTCGCAGGCGATGACATAGGCGCCCTCCAGATGCGGACGCAGCACCTCGGCCTCGGCGGCCTTGCCGGGCTTGCGGGCCTCGACCTCGACGATCTCGACCGGACCCAGCGCCAGGGCGCGACCGGACGCGGTGGCCCGGGACGCATAGTCCACGGCCAACTGCGCCTCGACCATGCGGCCGAGCTTTCCGACGGTGAGGATGGTGATCTTCATGGCGACCAGCCAGGGCAGGGCCTGGCGTCCCCCGGCCGGGCCGGGGGAGACGAAGCGGTTTAGTTCGACGCCATCCGGTGCGGCGCGTCGACGGCCCAGATCTTCTCGATGTTGTAGAACGAGCGGACTTCGGGGCGGAACAGGTGGACCACCACGTCGCCGGCGTCGATCAGCACCCAGTCGCAGTGCGGCAGGCCTTCGACCCGCGCCTTGCCGAAGCCCTCTTCCTTGAGGGCGCGGATGATGTGGTCGGCCAGGGCGCCGACGTGACGGTGCGAACGGCCGGACGCCACGATCAGGCTGTCGGCGACCGAGCTCTTGTCCGTCAGGTCGATGTGGACGATGTCCTGGGCCTTGTCGTCGTCGAGACGCGACAGGATCAGGGTTTCGAGCGCCTTGATACTCAGGTCCAGGGCGGTCTCTTTGGCCGAGGTTTCGGTGGAAACCGGTCCCTCGTGCGCCGTCGGCGCGGGGTCGCTACGCAGCGGAAATGCTCCTTGATGGGGTTCGCGCAATCGCTCCCATAGCACGGATGACTCGAAAAGATGAGGGGGAACGTGGAAATGGGCGATTCGAGCGCACCTGACCCTTCTCCCCCAGCAGGAAGAGGATCAGCCCTTGGTCTGCCGCTTCCGCAGCGCCGTCGACGAGGCGTAGTTCAGCGGACCGGTCAGGTAGACCCAGGCGGGCGCGGTCGCGTCGGCCAGGATCGCCGCGGCGCTGGCCGGGCGGCGGGCCCAGGCGAAGCGGCGGGCGGCGGGCGAGGTGCGGGCCTTCAGGGCCGCCCAAGGCCGCGAGATCACCGCTACGGGGACCTCGCGCATGATCTGGGTCCAGCCCCGCCAGCGATGGAAGGTGGCCAGGCTGTCGGCCCCCATGATCCAGACGAACTTCACGCCCGGATAGCGGGCCCGCAGCACGCGCAGGGTGTCGATCGTGTATTGCGAGCCCAGCTGCGTCTCGGCGTCGGAGACGATCATGCCGGCCCCGCGCGCCCATTTGCGGGCCCCGGCCAGGCGCTCGGCCAGGGGGCGGGTCTCGTGCGACGACTTCAGCGGGTTCTGCGGCGAGACCAGCCAGATCACCTTGTCCAGCTTCAGGCGATGCAAGGCGGTCTCGGCGACGTGGGCGTGACCCTCGTGCGCCGGGTTGAAGCTGCCGCCGAACAGCCCCACGCGCATGCCCGGCTCCAGATGGAATCCGAGCCGCTGCGCGCTTGGCCGACCGGCCTCAGGGACGAGTCTGGCCGGTCCCGCGAACCACATACTTGAACGTCGTCAGTTGCTCGGCCCCGACCGGGCCGCGGGCGTGAAGTTTGTCGGTGGCGATGCCGATCTCGGCCCCGAAGCCGAACTCGCCGCCGTCGGCGAACTGGGTCGAGGCGTTGATCAGCACGATGGCGCTGTCGACCAGGGCCACGAACCGCTCGGCCGCCGCCGCGTCCTCGGTGAGGATCGCGTCGGTGTGGCCCGAGCCGTAGGCGGCGATGTGGGCGGCCGCGCCCTCCACCCCGTCGACCACGGCGACAGAGATGGTCGGCGCCAGGTATTCGGTCGACCAGTCGGCCTCGACCGCCGGCGTCATGGAGGGCTCGATGGCCCGGGAGGGGCCGTCGCCGCGCAACTCGCAGCCGGCCTTGATCAGGGCGTCGGCGATCGGCGGCAACAGCTTGGCGGCCGCCGCGCGGTCGACCAGCAGCGTCTCGGCCGCGCCGCACACCGACACGCGGCGCATCTTGGCGTTCAGCACGATGTCGACGGCCTTCTTCGGATCGGCCGCGGCGTGGACGAACACGTGGTTTAGGCCTTCTAGGTGGCCCAGCACCGCGACCCGCGCTTCCTGCTGGACCCGCGCCACCAGGTTCTTGCCGCCCCGGGGGATGATCAGGTCGATCGTGCGGTTCAGGCCGCTCAGGATGGCGCCGACGGCGTCGCGGTCGGGCGTGCGGACGATCTGCACCGCGTCGGTCGAGATCCCCGCCGCCTTCAGCCCCTTGGCGATCGCCGCGTGGATGGCGAGGTTGGAATTGATGCACTCCGACCCGCCGCGCAGGATCACCGCGTTGCCCGAGCGGACGCACAGCGCGGCGGCGTCGGCCGTGACGTTGGGCCGGCTCTCGAAGATCATGGCGATCACGCCGATCGGGGTGCGCACCCGGGCGATATCCAGGCCGTTGGGACGCGTCCAGCGGGCGGTCTCGACGCCCAGGGGGTCGGGGATGGCCGCGACGGCCTCGACGCCGGCGGCGACGCCTTCCAGGCGCTCGGCGTTCAGCATCAGCCGCTCGACCATCGGCGCGGTCAGGCCGCCGGCCCCGGCCTTGTCGAGGTCGCGGGCGTTGGCGGCCAGGATCGCGGGCGCGTCGGCGCGGATGGCGACGGCCATGGCCTTGAGGGCGGCGGTGCGCTGGTCTGGCGTGGCCACGCGCAGAGCCTGCGCCCCATGCCGAGCCGCCTGTCCCATCGCCGTCATCGTCGCCTGCAAGCTCATGCCCGCGTCGTCCATCGCCTTCATCCGATCCCGGATATGCTCAGAGTGAGCCTTACCTAGGCGCTTTGGAGCGGCGGGGGAATGGGGAAAGGGTGGTGGGGGTGTTAGCGGGGCTGTTGGGGGAAGAGGAATTGCGGAGAGGTTCAACCCTCGACCTATCGCCGGAACGGCCGAGATCTGACTAGCCCGACGACCAAGTAAGCGACGGCTATGACGACCCCGAAACCAATGAAGATTTTGGCCCGAAAACCATCGCCACTATCGAGAAACTCGCCCCCGGCATTGAGCAGATATAGTGATGTCGTGATCATTCCGACGGCGAACAGAAGGCCTCGTACAGTGATAGGAATAAGCGCGAAGCCGATGCGAGCGAACCAAGGATCATTCTGCATTTCGGTCGAGAGCTTAGATATGACGAGGCCGCACGTCTAGCTCACCGTCCGACAATGTCCCTCTCGTACCCATCCGCCAGAGCAGGCTCGCCTCCAAGGTTTTAAGGCGTGGCCTCGCGGCTGCAGGCTTTCTTGACCCCTCTCCCTGAGGGAGAGGGGTCAAGAAGCGCGCCCTTCCACCGCGCCCCATCCCCAGCCTATCGTCCTCCCGACCACCTAGGGGGACCCACATGCCGACACCCGCCCGCCTCCGCCGCGCGACCCTCGCCCTGCTGGCCCTCTGCGCGCTCGCCCTGACCGCGCCCGCCGCCGAGGCCGGCCCGCGCGAAAACGACCTGGCCCTGCCCATCGGCGGCAAGCCCGGCCCGCTGGACGCCATCACCGACGTGGCCGGGGTCGAGGTGGGGCAGACCACGCTGATCTCCGGTTCGGGCAAGCTGGTCGTCGGCCAGGGGCCGGTGCGCACCGGGGTGACGGTGGTGCTGCCGCGCGGCAAGGACGACGCCGATCCGGTGTTCGGCGCCTGGTTCACCCTGAACGGCAACGGCGAGATGACCGGCACCACCTGGCTGCAGGAAGGCGGCTATCTGGAGGGACCGGTGGCGATCACCAACACCCACAGCGTCGGCGTGGTCCGCGACGCGGTGATCCAGTGGGAGCTGTCGCGCAAGACGGTGCTGCAGCCCTGGTGGCTGCCGGTGGTGGCCGAGACCTATGACGGGATGCTCAACGACATCAGCGGCTTCCACGTGAAGCCCGAGCACGTGCTGGCCGCGCTGGACGCCGCCAAGGGCGGGCCGGTCCAGGAGGGTTCGGTCGGCGGGGGCACGGGCATGGTCTGCCTGCACTTCAAGGGCGGCATCGGCACCGCCTCGCGGGTGCTGCCGGCCAAGCAGGGCGGCTACACCGTCGGCGTGCTGGTGCAGTGCAATTTCGGCGGGCGCAAGGACCTGCGCATCGCCGGCGTCCCCGTGGGCGAGGCGATTCCCGACCTTATGCCTTGCATCGCCAACGGCGCGCCGCTGTCGCCGGCCCAGCCGCGCCTGAAGGCCTGCGACGCGACGCCGGCGGCGCGCGGCCAGGCGCTGGCCGAGCCCGATGAACCGCGCGAACAGGGCTCGATCATCGTCGTGGTCGCCACCGACGCCCCGCTGATGCCCCATCAGCTGAAGCGCCTGGCCACGCGGGTGGCGCTGGGCGTGGGACGGCAGGGCGGCTTCGGCGGCAACGGTTCGGGCGACATCTTCCTGGCCTTCTCGACGGCCAATCCCAAGGTTTGGGCGGCTGAAGATGTGTCGTCGGTGAAGATGCTGAGCAACGACCAGCTGGATCCGCTGTTCAAGGCCACCGCCCAGGCGACCGAGGCGGCGATCACCAACGCCCTGCTGGCGGGCCAGACCATGACCGGCGCCGACGACGTCCGAGTCTACGCGATGCCGGTGGACCGGATGCTGGACGCGATGAAGCGCTACGGGCGGGAGCCGAAATAAATTCAATAGGACCCTATCGATCGGCGTCGAGACGGCCTATCTGGTTGCCGTAGGGGGAACGCCATCGTCGTAGAGCTGTACGCCCGTGCCTGATCGCCTGCCGCCGCCCCGTCTCCGCGTCCCGCCCCTCGGCCTGGACGCCGGATCATGGTGAGGCTGCGCCGACGGGGCTTGGCGTCGATCAATTCCGAGGTCCGCGACGGCATCGTGCCCGCCGCCGGCGACGTGGCCCTGACGCCCGGCGCGCCCGGGATCGACCATGGCGGGACGCGCGCCTATCGCGTCGTGGCCCTGATCATCGCCTGCGCCCTGTTCATGGAGCAGATGGACGCCACGGTGCTGGCCACCGCCCTGCCGACCATGGCTCGCGACTTCGGCGTGCCGGCCCCCAGCCTCAGCTCGGCCCTGACCGCCTATCTGCTGGCCCTGGCCATCTTCATTCCCGCCAGCGGGCGCCTCGCCGACCGGTTCGGCTCCAAGACCGTGTTCCGCCTGGCGATCATCGTCTTCGTGGCCGGGTCGGTGCTGTGCGGCCAGGCCACGAACCTGGAGTTCCTGATCGCCGCGCGCTTCCTGCAAGGGGTGGGCGGGGCGATGATGATCCCGATCGGGCGGCTGGTGCTGCTGCGCTCGGTGGCCAAGCAGGACATGGTCTCGGCGATGTCGTGGCTGATCATGCCGGCCCTGATCGGCCCGATCGTCGGCCCGCCGATCGGCGGCTTCATCGTCACCTACCTGGACTGGCGGTGGATCTTCTATCTGAACATTCCCATCGGCCTGCTGGGCGTGGTGCTGGTGACCCTGTTCATCGGCGAGGTGCGCGGCGACAAGCCGCCCTCGACCGATTTCACGGGCTTTCTGCTGTCGGGCGTGGCGCTGGGCTGCCTGCTGTTCGGCTTCGAGATGACCAGCCGCAGCGGCGAGCTCGCGCCGGCGCTGGCGCTGATCGCGGTCGGCCTGGTCGCCGGCGCGCTCTACATCCGCCACGCCCATCGCCGGCCTGACCCGATCCTGGACCTGACCCTGATGGCCGTGCCCTCGTTCCGGCTGTCGGTGATCGGCGGCTCGCTGACCCGCATCACCCAGGGCGCTCAACCGTTCCTGCTGCCGCTGATGCTGCAGCTGGGGTTCGGCATGAGCGCGGCCGTCAGCGGCACGATCACCATCGCCGGGGCCATCGGCTCGCTGGCCATGAAGGGCCTGGCGCCGCGCGTGCTCAAGCGTTTCGGCTTCCGCGACAGCCTGATCGTCGCCGGCCTGGCGGCCAGCGCCGGCTACGCGATCTGCGGCTTCTTCCGGCCGACCTGGCCCGTGCCGGTGATCTTTCTGACCCTGATGGTCAGCGGCTTCTTCATGTCGTTCCAGTTCACCGCCTACAACACCATCGCCTATGACGAGATCCCGCCCGAGCGGATGAGCGCGGCGACCAGCTTCTACGCCACCTTCCAGCAACTGATGCTGTCGCTGGGCATCTGCGTGGGGGCCGGGGCGCTGCACGTGGGCATGCTGCTGGGCGGGGCGGCCAATCCCCGCCTGCGCGACTTCACCCTGGCCTTCCTGGTGGTCACCGCCGTTTCGGCCTCGGCCACGGTCTGGAACCGGCGGTTCTCGCCGCACGCGGGGGCCGAGCTGAGCGGGCACGGGGCGCCGGAGGCCAAGCCCCAGCGCGGCTGAGGCCGGGCTTCTCCCGATGGACGCCCGCCGGCTTCCCTGCCACCGTCCCCCGGCCGGACGATGACCCGGCGTCGCGGCGAGGGCCCCGTGGACTTCATGAAACTCCTGCGCAGCTTCGAAGAGTTCCTCTTCGAGGCGACGTCGTGGCTGGTCTTCTATCCGCTGACCCTGTGGCGGGTGCTGGTCAAGCCGCTGGAGACCATGGCCTATTCCGACAGCGAGCAGGGCGACGACGAAACCGGACGCTACGACGACGCCCTGACGCCGCCGCTGTTCCTGCTGATCACCGTGGTGCTGATGAACGGCATCGCCATGGCCGCGCATCTGCCCCAGGCGCACGGGACCGGGACGCTGCAGCATGCGATCTTCAACTCGCCCCAGAACGCGGCTCTGTTTCGCGCCCTGATCTTCAGCCTCATTCCGCTGGTCGCCGCCGTCACCCTGCTGCGCCGCCAGGGGATCCGGCTGTCGCGCGAGAGCCTGCGGGCGCCGTTCTACGCCCAGTGCTACCTGGCCGGGCCGTGCGCGGTGTTCCTGATCGGCGGCGGGATCATCTTCATGCGCCACGACATCGCCAACGTCTTCGGCGCGGGCCTGATGCTGGCCGGCCTGGCCTGGTTCCTGATCGCCCAGACCCGCTGGTTCGCCAGCCGCCTGGCGATCAAGACGCTGCCGGCCGTGGGGATCGCGCTGTGGGCGTGGGTGCAGGCGCTGGTGTTCTTCGCCGCGATCATGACGCCGGTCGTCCTGCTCTGACGGCGTGAACTCGTCTGTTTAGGAAACCAACCTTCTTAAATCGGGTGACGCCGCCCGCTTCCTCCGTCTAGGGTCCCGGCCAAAGTCGGAGGAGAAAGCCATGCGTCTTGGATTGGTGCTGACCGCGATCGCGGCGTTGGCCGTTTCTCCCGCCCTGGCCCAGGACAAGTCGCCTTACGAGGCCGTCGATCCCTTCATCGGCACGGGCGGCGACGGCCACACCTTCCCCGGCGCGGTCGCCCCGTTCGGCATGGTGCAACTGAGCCCCGACACCGACATCCTGCCGTTCAAGCAGAGCTACGCCCGCGCCGCCGGCTATCGCTACAGCGACCCGACGATCCTGGGCTTCTCGCACACTCACTTTTCGGGTTCGGGCCATTCGGACTTGGGCGACATCCTGCTGGCCCCGGTCAGCGGCGAGGCCAAGCTGGAACCCGGCGAGGCCGACAAGCCGGGCTCGGGCTACCGCTCGCGCTTCAGCCACGACGGCGAGATCGCCCAGCCCGGCTACTACGCGGTGGCCCTGACCGACAGCCAGGTGCGGGCCGAGCTGACCGCCGGCCTGCGCACCGGGATGCACCGCTACACCTTCGCCAAGGGCGCGCGCGCCCAGGTGCTGCTGGACCTGCGCACCTCGATCTACAACTATCCGGGCAAGGTCAGCTGGTCACGGATCCGTGTCGCCGACGACGGCACGGTGACGGGCCTGCGCGAGACGCGCGGCTGGGCCCCGGGCCGCCAGCTCTATTTCGCCATCCGCTTCGACCGGCCGCTGGTCGGCAAGGCGCTGTACAACAAGGAAGACGGCGTCCCCTACAAGGGCTTCGCCCAGCCGGGGCGCACCGCCTTCGACCGCGCCCAGATGGAGGGCCGGGCGCTGGTCGGGGTCTTCGACTTCGGGACGATCGACGGGCCGCTGGTCGCCAAGGTGGCCCTCTCGTCGGTCAGCGAGGAGAACGCGGTCCTGAACCTCTCCAGCGACGAGAAGGGCTTCGACTTCGACGGCCTGCGGGCCCGCACCAAGGCCGATTGGGAAAAGGCCCTGGGCGCGGTCGAGATCGCCGCTCCGGCCGAGACGCGCACCAGCGTCT
The DNA here is from genome assembly GCF_011045195.1 of Caulobacter soli. GTDB lineage: Bacteria > Pseudomonadota > Alphaproteobacteria > Caulobacterales > Caulobacteraceae > Caulobacter > Caulobacter soli. The sequence continues at coordinate 321,072 of NZ_CP049199.1, forward strand.
ACACCGCCCTCTATCATTCGCTGCTGGCCCCCAGCGTGTTCAGCGACGTCGACGGCCGCTATCGCGGGCCCGACAACGAGGTCCACACCGCAAAGGGTTTCACCTTCCACTCGACCTTTTCGCTGTGGGACACCTTCCGCGCCGAGCATCCGCTGCTGACCCTGGTGCAGCCGGAAAAGCGCACCAGCGACGTGGTCAATTCGCTGATCGCCTCGCAGCAGGAGAGCCCGTACGGGATCCTGCCGGTCTGGCAGTTCCACGGCCAGGAGACCTGGACGATGATCGGCTACCACGCCGTGCCGGTGATCGCCGACGCTTACATGAAGGGCATCCGGGGCTTCGACGAGACGGCCGCCCTGAACGCCATGGTCAAGAGCGCCACCTACGCGCCCTACGGCGGTCTCGGCGACTACATGGCGCTCGGCTACGTGCCGATCGACAAGGAGCCGGAGGCCGCCTCCAAGACCGTCGAATACGCCTATGACGACTGGACCATCGCCCGCATGGCCAAGGCCATGGGGCGGAACGACGTCGCCGCGACCTTCGAGAAGCGGGCCGGGAACTGGCGCAACAGTTTCGACGTCAAGACCGGCTTCCTGCGGGCCCGCAAGAGCGACGGGACCTACCGCACGCCGTTCGACCCGACCGCGATCAACTATGGCAGCGACTACACCGAGGGCAACGCCTGGCAATATTCGTGGTTCGCGCCGCAGGACCTGGGCGGGATCGTCGGACTGCTGGGCGGCGACGCGGCGACGGTGAAGAAGCTGGACGCCATGTTCGACTTCGACAACTCCAAGCTCGACTATTCCCACGCCGAGGACATCGCCGGCCTGATCGGTCAGTACATCCACGGCAACGAGCCCAGCCACCACGTGGCCTACATGTACGACTACGCCGGCGCCCCCTGGCGCACCCAGGCCCGGCTGACCCAGATCGTGAAGAGCCAGTACAAGCCCACGCCGGACGGCTTGGCCGGCAATGACGACCTGGGCCAGATGTCGGCCTGGCTGGTGTTCACATCGCTGGGCTTCTACCCGGTGGCGCCGGGCTCGAACGAATACGTCATCGGCCGGCCGTTCGTCGAAAGCGCTGTGCTGAACCTGCCCAACGGCAAGCGGTTCACGGTGAAGGCCGTGGGGCTGTCGGACAGCGCGCCCTACGTGAGTTCGGTGACGCTGAACGGGAAGCCGCTGACGCGGAGCTTCGTGAAGGACGCCGAGATCCGAGCGGGCGGGGAACTGGTGTTCACGATGAGCGCCACGCCGAACAAGACCTGGGCGAGCGGGGTGAAGGACCGGCCGATGTCGATGACGGTATACAAATAAAGCCTCCCCCTGTGGGGGAGGTGTCGGCGAAGCCGACGGTGGGGGAGTGATCGGTAGACGACCACAACCCGGACCGGCAACCCTAAAACTCCCCCCACCGATCGCTTCGCGATCGCCTCCCTCACAGGGGGAGGCTTGAGGGGGCCTACCCCCCCACCGCCAAATCATCGGCGTGGATCATCGGGCCCTCCGTGAAGCCCAGCTCGCCTTCGATGGCGTCCGAACGCAGGCCGGCGATGCGGTGGGCGTCGGCGCTGTCGTAGCGGACCAGGCCCCGGGCCACTTCGCGGCCGGTCTCGTCGCGTACGCGGACCGCGTCGCCCTTGTCGAACGGACCCTCGACGGCGCGGACGCCGGCCGACAGCAGGCTCTTGCCCTTGACCAGGGCGGCGGCGGCGCCGGCGTCGACGGTCAGCCAGCCCTGCGGGGCCAGCGAGCCGGCGATCCAGGCCTTGTAGGCGGCGGCGGGGCTGGCGCCGGCCTCGATCACGGTGGCCTTGGCCCCGTCCTCGATGGCCTGCAGCGGCGCGGGACGCGAGCCCAGGGTGATCAGGGTGGCGCAGCCGGCGGCCCGGGCGATCCGGGCGGCGGCGATCTTGGTGGCCATGCCGCCGGTGCCGACCCCGGCCGAGGCGTTGGCGCCCTCGGCCATGCCGGCGATCTCGGGCGTGATCTCGCTGACCCGCTCGATGTGGGTGGCGGTCGGATCGCGGCGCGGGTCGGCGGTGTAGAGGCCGTCGATGTCGGACAGCAGCACCAGGAGGTCCGCGCCGACCATCTGGGCCACGCGGGCGGCCAGGCGGTCGTTGTCGCCGTAGCGGATTTCCTCGGTCACCACCGTGTCGTTCTCGTTGACCACGGGGATGACGTTCAGGGCGATCAGGGTCTCGGCGGTGGCGCGGGCGTTCAGCCAGCGGCGGCGCACCTCGGTGTCGTCGCGGGTCAGCAGGATCTGGGCGGCGCCGACGCCGTGCGGCTCCAGCGCCTCTTCCCAGGCCCGCATCAGCACCGACTGGCCGGCGGCGGCGGCGGCCTGCTTCTCGGGCAGGGTCAGGGACTTGGCGCCCGTCAGGCCCAGGCGCCGGCGGCCCAGGGCCACGGCCCCGGACGAGACCACGACCACCTGCTGGCCACGCGCCCTCAGCCGGGCGACGTCGGCGCAGAAGGCGTCCAGCCAGGCGCGATCGGCCGCGCCCGTGGCGGCGTCGACCAGCAGGGCCGAACCGACCTTGAAGACGATCCGCTTGGCGCGCGTGAGCGCTCCCCCAGAAGCGCTCATTACGGCTGCCAGCCCCCGGGGGTTTCCTCCTCGGGCGCCTCGTCGATCGCCGCCTCGGCGGGGGTCTCGCCCCGACGGATGCGCACCTGGGTGAAGGCCGCGCGCAGCAGCTCGGTGACGCCCTTGCCGGACACGCCGGAGACCAGCATCGGCTTGATGCCGGAGACGGCCTCGAGTTCGGCGCGCTTGGCTTCCAGCGTCTCGGGATCCAGCGCGTCGATCTTGTTCAGCGCCAGGATCTCGGACTTGTCGGCCAGCTCGTCGCCATAGGCTTCCAGCTCGGCGCGGATCGTGGTCCAGGCGGTGGCGATGTCGTCTTGCGTGCCGTCCACCAAGTGGATCAGCACGGCCGAGCGCTCGACGTGGCCCAGGAACCGGGTGCCCAGGCCCGCGCCTTCGCTGGCGCCCTCGATCAGGCCGGGAATGTCGGCCATCACGAAGCGCTCGCTGGTGGACAGGTCCACCATGCCCAGGTTCGGGGTCAGGGTGGTGAAGGGGTAGTCGGCGATCTTCGGCTTGGCGGCGCTGGCGGCGGCCAGGAAGGTCGACTTGCCGGCGTTGGGCAGGCCGACCAGGCCGACGTCGGCGATCAGCTTCAGCCGCAGCCAGACCCACAGCTCCTCGCCTTCCTGACCCGGATTGGCGAACTTCGGGGCCTGGTTGATCGGGCCCTTGAAGTGCAGGTTGCCCCAGCCGCCGTTGCCGCCCTTGGCCAGGCGCAGCGTCATGCCGGCGGTGTCCATGTCGGCGATCAGGGTTTCCTTGTCCTCCTCCAGCACCTGGGTGCCGACGGGGACCTTCAGGATCACGTCTTCGCCCGCCGCGCCGTGGCGCGCGCGGCCCATGCCGTGGATGCCCGTCCCGGCCTTGAAGTGTTGCTGATAGCGGTAGTCGATCAGGGTGTTGAGGCCCTCGACCGCCTCGATCCACACGTCGCCGCCTCGTCCGCCGTCACCGCCGTCGGGGCCGCCGTATTCGATGTACTTCTCGCGTCGGAACGAGACCGCGCCGCCGCCGCCGTTGCCGGAGCGCACGTAGATTTTGCACTGGTCCAAGAATTTCATGAGCGTCTTTTGTCTCAAGGCGGCTTTCGCGTCGAGCCGAAACCGGCCCAAGGCCAAGTCTCACAAGCGTTCAGCCGCCAAAATTCGGTTGTTTAAGCGCCGCTTCACCATGCCGAACCATGTTCGCCATCGTGACGAAATGTTAAAAGAGATCATGCGACAAACGGTCCTATGAGGAAACCGACGGGACTATTGCGCGGGGAGGGGTGGCGTTGACGACGATTTCTGACGCCGATTTTGCGCAGGACCTTCAGGAGCTGACACTGCCGACCCTGTGTCGGAAGTACACTCATGAAGCGTCGCTTCATCGGAACATGTTGATGAGCCGTGGCACGGGCCTGGCTCCCGAATGGCGCGACTTCCGCGCCTTCCTGGGCGAGATCGGCCGCCGGCCGACCGACGAGCACGACTTCGTCCTGCTCAATCGCCACGAACGCACCTATGGGCCCGGACGCGCCAGCTGGATGACGGCCGACGAACAGGCCGCCCACGAGGAAGAGTTCGACCGCCAGCAGGCCGCCAAGAGCCGCGAAACCCATCAGCTGCTGCACCAGGCCGCGGCGATGAAGCGCGCCCAGGCCCCGAACGCCCCGAACTTCGGCCAATGGACGCCGATGGCCGGTCGCCAGGTGTCCTACACCGAGGTGGCCAAGCGCCTGGCGATCCCGATCAACGCCCTGAACAAGACCATGGCCGATGGCCGCTCGGCCGACGAACTGGTCAAGCGCTCGGGCTCGGCCCAGGAGCTGATCAATCCCGACCTGCAGTGGCTGCCGCCGGATCCGTCGCGCAAGGCCAACTTCTTCGAGGCCTTCCGCATCTGGCACATGCAGGTGCAGCCGCAGTTCGCCCGCGCCGCCACCCCGACGTTCCTGTTCCTCTACATCGCCTTGCCGGTGATGAAGGAGTGCCGTGACGAGCTGATGGGCCTGAATCTGTGGAATCCGCTGGGTCAGCGGGCCATGAACGCCCGCGACAGCCATGTCTCGTGGAAGAAGTACTGCGAGTTCATGCCCCGCGCCCAGGTGGCGATGATGGAAATCCCGATCTACGCGACCTATTCGCTGCTCAGCGACCTGGACGCCTTGTGCGAGCGGATCATCGTCGCCGAAAAGCGCTTCCGCGAAGGCCCGCAGAAGGTCATCGCGACGCACCGCGCGGCTTAGGATGTTTCTCTCCCTCCCCTTCATGGGGAGGGGGGAGCAGCGAAGCTGTGGGTGGGGCTTCGCCGTCACCCTTGAATCATCGAACCCCACCCGACCCCTTCGGGGCCACCCTCCCCACAAGGGGGAGGGAAGAGCGCCTACGCTAAGCCAGCCACACCATCATCCGGGTCGCCGCGGGCTCGCCGCGGGCGATCGACGGCTTGTGCTCGACGACGCCGGTGTAGAGGAAGCCGGCCTTGATCAGCACCTGGCCCGAGGCCGGGTTGTCGGCGAAGTGGCCGGCGACGACGATCTTCTTGCGCCAGTCGTTCTTGGCCCAGGCCAGGGCGCCGTGAGCGGCTTCCGTCGCCAGGCCGCGCCCCCAGTAGGGTCGGCCGACCCAGTAACCGACCTCCAGGTGGCCGACCGGCGGCGTGAAGAAGCCAAGCACCCCGACCACGCCCTCGTCCTCCAGGTCGATGACGAAGGTGGAGTCCTTGGTCCGGTCCTGGACCTGGCAACGGGCCACGAAGGTGTCGGCGTCGGCCTGGCCGTAGGGCCAGGGCATGCGGGTGGTCATCTTGGCGATCGCGTAGTCGCCGCACAGCGTCGCGATCCGCGACGCGTCCTCGATCCGAGGCGCGCGCAGCGTCAGCCGCCGCGTTTCTATGGTCGGACTTTTCTCGATCACACACATGGCGCGTCCTCCCGTTCTCGGTCCTTCTAGGTAGGGACCGTGACGCTCGGATTTCAGGCCTGGGGTCCTTTTGCGGCCAAGAAATTCGAACGCGGACAAAACAAAAGCGGGGAGCCCGGCGTTCCGGACTCCCCGCTTAGGTTCGTCTGTCCGGATCGTCTTTCTTGAAGAAAGCGCGACCCGGTTTCTACGCGGTTCGCGCTATTCGGCGGCCTGGGCCACCGGCGCTACGTTCACGTAGGTCCGATTGTTGCGCTTGGTGACAAAAGCCACCGCGCCTTCGATGAGCGCGAAGAGGGTATGGTCCTTGCCAATACCGACGCCAGCGCCCGGATAGAACTTGGTGCCGCGCTGGCGGATGATGATGTTGCCGGCGGCCACTTTCTGACCACCGAACTTCTTCACGCCAAGACGGCGGCCAGCTGAGTCGCGGCCGTTGGAGGACGAACCACCAGATTTCTTGTGAGCCATTGTGCTCTCCTGATCCTTAGAGGCGCAGCCGGTTAGGCTTCGCCGTCTTCCTTGGCGGCGGCCTTCTTAGGCGCGGCCTTCTTTTTCGGGGCGGCGGTCGGCTCGGCGTGTTCGACCACGACGGCTTCAACCTTCGGCGAAGACTTGGAGGCCTTCTTGACGACGGTTTCGGCTTCGACCTTGGCCGGGATCACGGCCGGCACGGCGGCGTCGCCGAGGCCGCGAGCGCGGGCGTTCAGGATGACCTTCGGGGTCAGGTCGATGACGCCTTCCCACTTGGTTTCCTTGCCGCCGCCGGCGACCGAGGTCACGCGGATGACCGACTCGGTCTGGCGGTGGCCGCGGGTGCGGCGATAGCCTTGGCGGCGGATCTTCTTGAAGATCTTCACCTTCTCGCCCTTGCGGGTTTCGAGAAGGGCGCCGGTCACGACAGCCCCTTCAACGAGGGGGGCGCCGACCGTCACGGCCTCGCCTTCGCCAAGCATCAGGACTTCGCCGAAAGCGACTTCCGAGCCCGGTTCACCGTCGAGCTTTTCGACAACCAGCAGGTCGCCGGCTTGGACCCGGTACTGCTTGCCGCCGGTTTTGATCACCGCGTACATAGGTTAGCGCCTTAAGAAACGTGCGTTCGCAAAATAGGGAACGCCCGCGAGGAAACCCAGCGGGCGAGGGGGCGGACTTATACAGGCCAAGCCCCGTGAGTCAACGGCCGGATGCGGCTTTCCGGCAACCATTGCGAGTCATATCAGGGCTGGCGTGTTACAATATAACAGTCTAAAGGTCGGCGTGTGAACACGACCTTCTTCGCCTCCATCGCCGCCACCGGTTTCGCCGTGGCCTTCCTGCACGCGGCTCTGCCGACGCACTGGCTGCCGTTCGTGCTGGTCGGGCGGGCGCAGAAGTGGAGCACGGGCCGCACGCTGGGCGTCACCCTGCTGGCGGGCCTGGGCCATGTGAGCCTGACCATCCTGCTGGGCCTGGCGGTGGTGGCCGCGGGCCTGGTGGCCCAGCCGCATCTGGGCGACTCGTTCCACTGGCTGGTGGGCGCCCTGATGGCTGGCCTCGGCGTCTTCTATCTGCTGCGCGGCCGCCACAAGCACGCGACGATGGACGGGACCCGCAAGTTCGCCTCCGACCGCGCCGCCATCACCGCCTTGGTGGTGCTGCTGACCCTGTCGCCGTGCGAGGCCTTCCTGCCTTATTATCTGGCGGGCATGGAGCACGGCGTGGCCGGCTTCCTGACCCTGAGCGCGGTGCTGCTGACAGCCACCTCGGCCGGCATGCTGGTGTTCACGGGCCTCAGCCTGGCCGGCTTCAACCGCCTGGGCCTGGAGCGGCTGGAGCAGTACGAGGAGCTGATCCTCGGCGGCGCCCTGATCGCGATCGGCGCGGCCGTGGCGTTCCTCAAGACATAGAGCACCTGATTTTAGATCTGCTCACCCCGGCGAACGCCGGGACCCAGATCCCAAAGTGGGGACGCTGATGGGTGAGCGCGGCGTTCAAGGAGCCCACCCAGAACCATTCCATCTGGGTTCCGGCATTCGCCGGGATGGGCACAGTTCAGTGGGGTGCTTTCACAAGCGGCTCAAGCCTCCTAAATAGCGGCCATGACCAACACCGCCCCCGCTCCCGGCAAGATCCCCGTCACCGTGCTGACCGGCTATCTCGGCGCCGGCAAGACCACCCTGCTCAACCGCATCCTCACCGAGGAGCACGGCAAGAAGTACGCCGTGATCGTCAACGAGTTTGGCGAGGTCGGCATCGACAACGACCTGGTGGTCGGCGCCGACGAGGAAGTGTTCGAGATGAACAACGGCTGCGTCTGCTGCACGGTGCGCGGCGACCTGATCCGGGTTCTGCAAGGCTTGATGAAGCGCAAGGGCGGCTTCGACGCGATCATCGTCGAGACCACGGGCCTGGCCGATCCGGGTCCGGTGGCCCAGACCTTCTTCGTCGACGACGACGTCAAGGCCCGCACCTATCTGGACTCGGTCACCGCCGTGGTCGACGCCAAGCACATCCTTCTGCGCCTCTCCGACAGCAAGGAAGCCGTCGAGCAGATCGCCTTCGCCGACCAGATCGTGCTGAACAAGACCGATCTCGTCTCGGAAGACGACCTGCGCCACGTCGAGGCGCGGATCAAGCGCATCAACCCGCTGGCCCCGATCCACCGCGCCCAGCGCTCCAACGTTCCGCTGGACGCCATCATCGGCAAGCACAGCTTCGACCTGGAGCGGATCACCGAACTGGAGCCGGAGTTCCTGAACCCGGCCCACGGAGAGGCCGGCCACGTGCATGATGAGCACTGCGGCCATGACCATCATCACCACGACCACGGGCATGACCATGGTCACGTGCATGACGAGCACTGCGGTCACGATCATCATGACCACGGCCACAAGAGCGACATCCACGACGACGGCGTGAAGGGGATCTCCCTGACCCTCGACAAGCCGGTCGACGGCCAGAAGATCACCACCTGGCTCAACGAACTGCTGGCCCAGCGCGGGCCGGACATCCTGCGCGCCAAGGGCATCATCGACGTCAAGGGCGAGGAGCGCCGCCTGGTGTTCCAGGCCGTGCACATGATCCTGGAAGGCGACTTCCAGCGCCCGTGGACCGACAAGGACAAGCGCTACAGCCGCATGGTGTTCATCGGCCGCGACCTGGACGAGGCCGAGCTGAAGGCTGGCTTCGAGGCGACGGCGGCTTAGACGAGCGTGTCAGACTTGGCCGGCTGGGCGCTCCAGCCGGCCAGAAGCTGGCGCATCAGTCGCGTGGCCAGCGCATCGGTGATCGGCGTGGCGACGAAGTCGGCGGCGGCCTCATCGCGCAGTCGGCCAAGGTCTCGCGACAGGATCTTGGTGGTTCCCGCCGGACCGGACTCCCGCTCGGCCTGATCGGCGATCAACTGGGCGCGTTCGCGCTGCTTCTCCTCGCTCGAGAGGATGGTGGGCATGGGTAAAGGCCTGTCGGGGTTGCGGGCGTTGTAGTCGGCGCGATCATCCATCCAACGCTTCTGGTCTTCGGGACTCTGCTCGTCGAAGTAGATCACCTTGGTGATCCCCTTCACGCCGCCAATGCTCGTTCCGCCGCGCACTTCACCTGGACTCAGCGCGCCATCGCCGTTGGCATCGATCGAATAGAAGATCGGCCCTGAAATATAACCGGCGTCCAGCGCGGAGGCTCGACGCGCCGCACCCTCCGCGGCCATTTCTTCGGTGGACAGCAGGCCGTCGCCATCCGTGTCGGCGCGCGCGAAAAGCGCGGCCACCTGTTCGACTTCGTCCGGCGTGGGAGTTCCGAGGAACGCAGCGGCATGCCTCTGAACGCCAGTCGCGTCCTTGGCCGGCGGCTCGAGAGCGGTCCCGACCTGGGCCGCGATGAGGGCGTTCAGCGTGTCGCCGGTGAAGGAAAAGGCTGGGCCGGTCATTTCCGACCGGCCGATCTTGCCGTCCGTGTCGCTGTCGAGCGCTCCGAAGACCTTGGCGACGCTCGTCGCGGGCTGGGCCTTGTCGGCGGCCTGCAGCTCGTCGACCGACAGGCTTTGATCGCCATCGGCGTCCAAACGATCGAACAGGCGTTGATACAACTGCTGAGTCAGCGCGCCGCCGGTGATCGTGGTCATGCCTGGCCTCCCTGATCGCATCGTGCGACCAGGTCCATTCAGCAAGAATCGCGCCAAGGTTGTCGTTTGGCGAGGATCTACCGGATATCCTCGTTGACGATCCCGATCTGGGTCCAACCGGCGGTGTGGACGCGGTCGATCACGCCCATCAGGGCCTCGTACGGCACGTCGGCCTGGGCGCTGACCATCAGCCGTTGGTCCTTGCGCGGCTCGGTCCAGCCCTCGGCGGTGAACCTGGCGTTCACGTCGCGGGCCAGGGTGTCCAGGCGGGTGGGTTGGCCGGCCAGATAGAGGCCGCCCGAAGTCTGGATGGTGATCAGCACCGGCGGCTTGATCGGAACCTCGAGACGCTGGGCCGGCGGCATGTCGAGCTTGATCGAGGTGGTCGCCATCGGCACGGCGACCATGAAGATGATCAGCAGCACCAGCAGCACGTCGACGAACGGGGTGACGTTGATGTCCGCGTTCTGGTGGATCGCATAGCGCCCGCCGCCGCCGTTGCCCGCGAGTTTCGCCGCCATGACCTGTCTCCTCCTGTTGTCCGCTGGGCGGATCCATTGAAGTTACAGGTGTAGTCTGTCGCGTTTCTTACATTTGTAAAGCACCGTGTCGCGCGCATGAAAAAAGGGGCCGGACGCTTGGCGTCCGGCCCCTGATCTTCTGGCGATCGCCGAAGGATCCTTAGTGGATGTCTTCGTTGATCAGGCCGACCTTGTACCAGCCCGAGGTCTGCAGGGCGTTCAGAACGCCCATGAAGTCGGCATAGGTCACGTCGGCGTCGGCGCGAACCATGATGCGCTGGTCGTCCTTGGGGCCAGCTTGGCCGGTCGCGGCGAACTTGGCGTCCAGGTCGAATTGCAGGTTGTCCAGGCTGGTCTGCTTTTCAGCGACGTACAGGGCGCCCGACTTCTGGATCGAGATGAACACCGGCTCCTTCGGCTTCACGCCGGGGGGCGGCGGGGTCGCCGGCGGCAGGTCCACCTTGATCGCCACGGTCGCCATCGGCACGGCGACCATGAAGATGATCAGCAGCACGAGCAGGATGTCGACGAAGGGCGTGACGTTGATTTCGGCATTCTGGCCCAGCGAGTATTTGCTGCCGCCTCCGCCCGCGAGTTTAGCCGCCATAGCCTGACTGTCTCCCAAGGGCCGCGTCTGTCGCGGTCCCGAAAATGTTAGATCGCACGTCTGGCTCAGACGAGCGCGGAAGTAAAGCCCGAGGAGGCGCCGCAAAGGCAACCCCTTTTGTGACTCTTTTTGGTGGAACGGCGTTCAGGCGCCAGGATCTCCGGGCCTGTCTCGTCCGATGCGCGACTAGGCGCCCGCGTCGGGGCGCGGTATGGCGCGCGAATGATCTATTCCTTTGACGCCTATGTCACCGCCGCCCTGTTCGACCGCGCCGGTCGCGCCGCCTTCGCCCTAGGTGACGGCACGGTCCGATTCGAAAAGGAAGACGGCTACGTCACGGTCGAGGCGCACCAGGGCGCGGTGCTGGCCGCCGCGGTCCACCCTTCAGGTCGCGGCGTCATCACCGGCGGCGACGATGGCCGCGTGGTCTGGAGTCGGGTCGAGGGCGACGAGGTGGCCGCCACCCTGATCGCCGAGGTCAAGGGCCGCTGGATCGAGCACGTGGCCGCCAGCGCCGCCTCGGGCCTGATCGCCTTCACCGCCGGCAAGGAAGCCCACGTCCGCGACGCGGCCGATCCGAAGTTCCTGCGCGTCTTCTCCCACGACAAGACCGTCTCGGGCCTGGCCTTCGACCCGAAAGGCCGCCGTCTGGCGACGGCGGGTTACGGCGGTGTCTCGCTGTGGTGGGCCAAGATCGAGGGCCAGAAGCCGCAGGTGATGAAGTGGGCCGGCAGCCACATCGCCGTGATCTTCAGCCCGGACGGCAAGTTCCTGGTCTCGTCGATGCAGGAAAGCCAGCTGCACGGCTGGCGGCTGGCCGACGGCAAGGACATGCGGATGGGCGGGTATCCGGCCAAGATCAAAAGCTTCGCCTTCTTCGACAAGGGCAACCTGATGGTCACCGCCGGCGCCAACGGCGCGGTGGTCTGGCCGTTCGCCGGGGCCAGCGGCCCGATGGGCAAGGAAGCCGCCGAGATCGGCTTCTCGCGCGACTCGATGGTGGTTCAGGTGGCCGGCGTCGAGACCCTGCCCGTCGCCGTCGCGGGCCAGGACAACGGCAAGATCTGGGGCGCCCACATGCGCTCGGGCCGCATCGACACCCTGAAGGCCGAGAAGGGCGCGGCGATCAGTTCGCTGGCGGTCTCGGCCGACGGGAGCCGGCTGGCCTGGGGGGACGAGGACGGCGAGGCGGGGATCATCGCGATCCCGGCGATGGACACGCGGTTCTAGGGATTATTTTTGATCCTCATGCCGGCATTCGCCGGGATGAGCAGATTCATTGTAGGCTGGCCAGCACCCTGACCACCGCCGCCACCGTCTCCTCGTCCGTGTCCCGCAGCCCGTCCTGCACGAAACCCAGCTTGTAGGCCCGGTCCTCGTGGCCCTGGCCAAGACCGTAGGTCATGGGCCCACTGCACGAGCCGTGCACCTCCCGCACCCCGGTCCGCGCCACCAGCTGGGCCACGTTCGACGGATTGACCCCGCCGCCGGCCAGGATGGCGATGCGGCCGTCGGCCTGCTTGACCAGCGCCGCGATCGTCTCGGCCCCGGCCATGCCGTTCTGGGCGCAGCCCGAGGTCAGGATGCGCTCGAAGCCCAGGTCGATGGCCGTCTCCAGCGCCGCGAACGGTTCGGGCGTCAGGTCGAAGGCCCGGTGCAGGGTCACGCCCAGGCCCTCGGCATGGGCCACCAGCATGGCCAGGGCGTCGACGTCGAGTTCCCCTGAAGGGGCGTTGGCGCCGATCACCACCCCGGCCAGGCCCGCCTCGCGCGTGGCGTCGATGTCGCGCAGGATGGCGTCCAGGTCGGCGGCGTCATAGACGAAGTCGCCGTTGCGCGGCCGGATCATCGGATAGATCGGGATCTCCGCCTGCGCCGCGATGGCCATCAACCCCGGGGCCGGGGTCAGGCCCTGCAGGGCCAGGGCCGAGCACAGTTCGATGCGATCCGCGCCACCGGCGATCGCGGCCGCCAGTCCGGCGGGCGTATCGACACAGACTTCCAGGATCACGCGGTCGGACATCTTGGCCACTCCGAGGCTCATGCTACGAATTTCGAAACGGCGTTCTTGAACCATTTTTTGGGGAGCACACCCATGCTGAATCGCAGAGGCCTGATCGGCGCGTCCCTCGTCGGCTCGGGACTGATGGGCGCTGGAGTGGCCTCGGCCGCTGGAACCGGCATCCAGCTGACCCGGCCCTGCGTGATCTCCACCTGGGACTTCGGCGTGCCGGCCAACCAGGCGGCCTGGGCGATCCTGTCCAAGGGCGGCCGGGCGCTGGACGCGGTCGAGGCCGGGGCCCGCGTCCCCGAGCAGGACCTGAAGAACCACAGCGTCGGCCGCGCCGGCTATCCCGACCGCGACGGCCACGTCTCGCTGGACGCCTCGATCATGGACGAGCAGGGCAATTGCGGCGCCGTCGCCGCCTTGGAGCACATCGCCCACCCCATCTCGGTGGCCCGGGCGGTGATGGAAAAGACCCCGCACGTCCTGCTGGTCGGGGCCGGCGCCCTGCAGTTCGCCCAGGAACAGGGCTTCCCGCGCGAGGACCTGCTGACGCCGGAGTCGCGCGCCGCCTGGGAGGCCTGGAAGAAGGACGCCCAGTACGCGCCCAAGGCCAACAGCGAGGTGGGCGACTACGGCAAGACCTCGGGACAACTCGGCACGCCGGGCGGCAAGGGCAATCACGACACCATCGGCATGCTGGCCCTGGACGCCGCCGGCAACCTGTCGGGCGCGTGCACCACCAGCGGCATGGCCTGGAAGCTGCGCGGCCGGGTCGGCGATTCGCCCATCGTCGGGGCGGGCCTCTATGTCGACAACGACGTCGGCGGCGCCACCTCCACGGGCGTGGGCGAGGAGGTGATCCGCAATGTCGGCTCGTTCCTGGTGGTGGAGTTGATGCGCCAGGGCCGCTCGCCGCAGGAGGCTTGCAAGGAGGCGGTGGCGCGCATCCTGAAGAAGAAGCCGCAGGCCAAGGACATCCAGGTGGGCTTCCTGGCGCTGAGCAAGACCGGCGAGGTCGGGGCGTGGTCGATCCAGAAGGGCTTCAGCTACGCCCTGTGCGACGGGGGAAGGCAGGATCGGCTGGAGGCGGGGGAGAGCTTTTACTGAGGGGACGTCGTACGGGCTAACACTTGCCCCCTACGGACCGCTTCGCGGTCGTCTTCCCCCAGAGGGGGAAGAGGCCTCGGCGCAAAGCCTCCGCCCCCTATGGGGGTGGACAGACCGCGTAGCGGTCAGGTGGGGGCAAGTGGGTGAGCCGCCGAGCCCCTACTCAAACCCCCGCATCGACCCCCACTCCCCGAATGGTTCTCTTCGCGAGCGCCACCCATTCACCGCCGCCGTCTCGTCGCGGTAGCCCAGGGCCATGCCGCAGAACAGCATGTGGTCGGCGGGCAGCTCCAGGAAGGTCGAGACCAGCTTGCCGTAGACCGACCAGAACTCCTGGGCGCAGGTGTCCAGCCCGTGTTCCACGCTCAGCAGCATCAGGGTCTGCATGTACATGCCGATGTCGGCCCACTGCGGCGGGCCGCAGTCGCGGTGCACCGAGAAGAACACGGCGACCGGCGCGCCGAAGAACTCGGCGTTCTGGGCGAACTGTTGAAGGCGGCCCAGCTTGTTCTCGCGGGGGATGTTCAACGCCCCGTAGAGGTCCTCGCCGACCTGGTAACGGCGAGTGCGCAGGGGCTCCCACAGGTTGGGCGGATAGACGTGGTATTCCGGCTCGTCGCGGTCCATCAGCCGGGCGGCGACCTGGGCCTTGAAGTCGGCCAGCGGCTGGCCGGACAGGGCGTGCACCACCCACGGCTGGAGATTGCCGCCCGACGGCGCGCGGGCGGCGGCCTCGAGCAGCTCGCGAACCACGGCGCCGGGCACCGGGTCGGGCTTGAAGGCCCGGACGGACATCCGCCGCGCGACGGCTTTCGACACGGTGTTGAACTCGGTCATCAAGGCCTCACTAACCGATGGGCGGCTATGTCCCGCGACAGATGGTGGCGGCTTGGCTAGCATCCGGCCGCAACGTCAAGGCAAGCGTCAAAGCAAGGTGGAGCGATAGGTGCGGGTTCTGCTGCGTAACATCCTGGTGGCGCTGTTCATCGTGCTGGTCGCCGGGCCGGTGCTGACGGTCATCGTCTATCGCTTCGTGCCGCCGCCCGCGACGCCGCTGATGGTCATCCGCCTGGCCGAGGGCAAGGGCTGGAACCACCACTGGCGCCCGATCGACGAGGTCTCGCCGGCCTTGCCGCGCGCCCTGATCGCGGCCGAGGACGCCCGGTTCTGCGACCACCACGGCTTCGACTTCGACGCCTTGCAGAAGGCCTACGAGAACAACGAGAAGGGCAAGAAGATCCGCGGCGGCTCGACCATCAGCCAGCAGACCGCCAAGAACGTCTTCCTGTGGCAGGGCCGCTCCTATGTCCGCAAGGGGCTGGAGGCCTGGTTCACGGTGCTGATCGAGACGATCTGGGGCAAGAAGCGGATCATGGAAGTCTATCTGAACTCCATCGAATACGGCCCGGGGATCTACGGCGCGGAGGCTGCCTCCCAGGCCTATTTCAAGGTCGGGGCCGACAAGCTGACGCCGGTTCAGGCCTCGCGGCTGGCGGCGATCCTGCCCAGCCCCCTGAAGTGGAAGGCGGTCAATCCGGGCCGCTATGTCAAGAAGCGCTCCAGCCGGATCGGCAAGGCCTCGGGCGCGGTGCGCCGCGACGGCCTGGCCGCCTGCGTGGTCTAGGAGGACGCCGATGATCGCCCCCGGCCCTACCCTGCAAACCGAACGCCTGATCCTGCGGCCGCCGGCGACCGAGGATCTGGACGGCTGGGCCGCGCTGATGGCCGACGCGGAAGCCGCGCGCTTCATCGGCGGCCAGATGAGCCGGTCCCAGGCCTGGCGAATGATGGCGACCATGGCCGGCTCGTGGGCGCTGAACGGTTTTGGCATGTTCTCGCTGATCGAGAAGGCGACCGGCGCCTGGGTCGGGCGGATCGGTCCCTGGCGGCCTGAAGGCTGGCCGGGGACCGAGGTCGGCTGGAGCCTGCTGCCCAGCGCCCACGGCAAGGGCTACGCGGTCGAGGCGGCGACGGCGACCATGGACTGGGCGGTGGAGGAGCTGGGCTGGACGCGACTGGTCCACTGCATCGATCCGGCCAATGTCGCCTCGATCAAGGTGGCCCGGCGGATCGGCTCGCGGTTCCTGGAGGCGGGGCGGTTGCCCGAGCCCTATCAGGATGTCGAATGCCATCTGTGGGGGCAGACGGCGGAAGAATGGAAGGCGCGGCGTTCCACCTAGTTCGCTCATCCCGGCGTTCGCCGGGATGAGCGGTCAAGAGGTCAGCGGCCGCGCATAGGCCGCTCGCGCCCGGCCGGACCGGACGAACACCCGGGTGATCCGCGCGTCGATCTCCCGGATTCGCGTGGCGAAGTCGTCGGCGGCGTCCTCGATCTCGCCGGCGGTCAGGTCATCGTGGAAGTCCAGCGTCACGCCCAGCAGGATCTCCTGGGGTCCCAGGTGCATGCTCAGCACCTCGGCCACGGTGTCGATGCGCGGGTCGGCGGCCAACATTTCGCGCACGGCCTCGACGATGCGGGGCGAGGCCGATTCGCCGGTCAGCAGGCTGCGGGTCTCGTTGGCCAGGAAGATCGCCACGGCCACCAGCAGCACGCCGATCGCCACCGAGGCCGCGCCGTCGGCCCAGGGGATGTGAAAGATCGCCGAACCCGCCACGCCCAGGGCGGCGATCGCCAGGCCGGCCAGGGCCGCGCCGTCCTCCAGCAGCACGGCGAACACCGAAGGATCCTTGCTGCGGCGGATGGCGCGCAGGAACGGCGTTCCCTTGCGCAGGACGCTGAACTCCTTCCAGGCCACCAGGAACGAGCCGCCCTCGAACAGCACGGCCAGGCCGATGACCAGGAAATTGATCCAGGCTCGCTCGATAGGTTCGGGCCGCAGGATCTTCAGCACGCCCTCATAGATCGAAAAGGCGCCGCCCAGGGCGAAGATCAGCAAAGCCACCACGAAGGCCCAGAAATAGACCTCCATGCCGTAGCCGAACGGATGGGTCTGACTGGGCGGTTTCCGGGCCCGCGCCAGGCCCAGCAGCAGAAGGCCCTGGTTGCCGGTATCGACGCTGGAATGGATCGCCTCGGTCAGCATGGCCGACGAGCCAGTCAGGGCGAAGGCGACGAACTTGGTGGCGGCGATCGCCAGGTTTCCGGCCAGGGCCGCGTAGACCACGGTGGTCGAGCTGTTGTGGGTTCCCGTCGCGGCCATGCGGCCCGAACGCGGCGGGGGTCAGCGCCGTTCCGTCAGACCCGATTGTAGGGGTAGCGGTCGCGGATCATGCGCTGGAAGAACCGGCCCTTGGATGGGGCGCGCTCGAAGGCTTCGGTCACCCGGGGCGGCACGCCTACATAGACGTACTCGTCGCCGTCGTGGAACGTCACGAACAGCTTGCCGTGTTCGGGCTCATAGTCGATTTGCCGGATCGCCGTGGAGTCGACACGCATGGCTGAAAGCCTCCGCATGAGGATCGTTCTGGCTTGAAAGCGCGTGGCCGCCGGGGCCGGTTCCCCAGGGACTTCCGGGCGCCTGTTTAGGGTGCAAACCATCGCGAACTGCGGTGTAGTCCGGGCGAACAAGGTTCCGCCTCACGGAGCCGGGGGAGAAACGCACATGCAACCGCATTCCTGGGTCGCCATCGTCACCATCGCCGCGCTGCTGGTCTATGTCTGGATGGCCGTGCGGGTCACCCTGGCGCGCCGCAAGTGCGGCATCGACGCCCCGACCATGACCGGCGACCCGGTCCTGGAGCGCAATATCCGCGTCCAGGCCAACACCCTGGAATGGCTGCCGCTGTTCCTGCCGTCGTTGTGGCTGTTCGCGATCTACTGGAGCGATCTGGTCGCCACGATCCTGGGCGTGGTCTGGATCGTCGGACGCATCGTCTACGCCCTGGGCTACGTCTCCGATCCCAGCAAGCGCGAGGCCGGCTTCATCATCCAGGCCCTGGCGACGGCGATCCTGCTGTTCGGCGCCCTGGGACGGGTCATCTGGATCCTGACGATGGTCGGCGCCTAGCAACCCGACTGGCCGGGCGGGCGAGGCTTGGCTATAGGGCAGGGCCATGGTCCTGCCCGTCGATCCCGCCCGCTACAGCGCCTTCCTGGTGACGATGTTCGTCATGGCCCTGACACCCGGACCCGCGAACTTGTTCGCGATCGCCACCGGCATGCAGAAGGGCAAGGGCGCGGCCTTGCTGGGCGTGGCCGGCATGAACACCGCCACCCTGGTCTGGTTCGCCTGCTCGGCCCTGGGGCTGGGCGCGCTGATCATCGCCTTCCCCAAGGCCTTTCACCTGCTGGCCCTGGCGGGCGCGGCCTATTTGGTCTGGCTGGGGCTGAAGTCGATCCTGTCGGGCGTCAAGGACAAGGGCGGTGAAGGCGAGGGCGCGCACCGAACCTTTAAGATGGGCCGCTCGGCGTTCCGCGATGGCTTCGCCGTGCAGATCGCCAATCCCAAGATCCTGCTGTTCTTCACCGCCGTGCTGCCGCCGTTCATCGACGTCCAGCGGCCGCTGGCCCCGCAACTGGTGATGTTCGCCGCCGCGACCATCGGCATGGATCTGATCAGCATGAGCAGCTACGGCCTGGGCGGGGCGGCGCTGTCGTCGCGGATGAACGAACCGGGCTTCCGCAAGGGCTTCGCGATCGTCGTCGGGGTGCTGCTGATCACCGCCGCGGGGCTGATCGTTTCGCGCGGCTGATCTCAGCGTTGAAACGCAATCGCCTTGGCGAAACCACAAAGCTGCGCCATGCATTACGGTAACGGGACGAAATGAGTCTTTTCGCGAAGATTCCGAGTGAAGGAATGCGCCATGACTAAACGCAAGACCTTAGCCGGCAAGGCCGGGCTGGTCGCGGCCGTGGCGCTCGCCGCCCTCCTGACGGCCTGCGCCACCGCCACGCCCTATCAGCCGAACGTTCCGGGCCAGCAGGCCACGGGCGGCTTCACCGATCAGCGCCTCGAGAGCGACCGTTACCGGGTGACCTTCGCCGGCAACAGCCTGACCTCGCGCGAGACCGTCGAGCGCTATCTGCTGTACCGGGCCGCCGAGCTGACCACCCAGCAGGGCTATGACTGGTTCGAGACGGCCGACCGCCGCACCGACCGCGACGCCCGCACCGTGATCGACCAGGATCCGTTCGCCCGTCCGTTCGGCTATTACGGCGGCGGCTACGGCTACTGGCGTCCGGCGTGGCGCTATTACGGCCCGGCCTACGGCGGCTGGCGCGCCTGGGATCCCTATTGGGGCGACCCCTTCTTCGCCAACCAGGCCGAGATCCGCACGATCCAGAAGTTCGAGGCCAGCGCCGAGATCGTGATGCACAAGGGCGCCAAGCCCTCCGGCGATCCGCGCGCCTACGACGCCCGCCAGATCATGACCAACTTGGCGCCGAGCATCCAGCGGCCCACGCCGAAGTCCTGAGGCGTCTCGCGGCGTTAGAAAAAAGGCCGCCTTCTCAGGGGGAAGGCGGCCTTTCCTTTGTCGGTGACGCCGGGCTCAGCGCGGCGCCATGCGGATCCCGCCGTCCAGGCGCACGTCCTCGCCGTTGAAATAGCCGTTGGTGATCATGGTCACCGCCAGCTGGGCGTATTCCTCGGGCAGGCCCAGGCGCTTGGGGAACGGCACCGAGGCCGCCAGGCCGGCCTTCACCGCTTCGGGCGCGCCGTTCATCAGCGGGGTGTTGAAGATGCCCGGCAGGATGGTGTTGACGCGGATGCCTTCGCCCATCAGGTCGCGGGCGATCGGCAGGGTCATGCCCACCACGCCGCCCTTGGACGCCGAATAGGCCGCCTGGCCCATCTGGCCGTCCTCGGCCGCGACGCTGGCGGTGTTGACGATCGCGCCGCGCTCGCCGTCGGCGCCCGGCTCCAGGTCCAGCATGCCCTTGGCCGACTTGGCGATGCAGCGGAACGTGCCGACCAGATTGATCTGGATGATGCGGTCGAAGGCGTCGAGCGGGAAGTGCTTGGTCTCGCCGGTGGTCTTGTCGCGGCTGGCGGTCTTGGCCGCGTTGCCGGTGCCGGCGCAGTTGACCAGGATGCGCTCTTGGCCGTGGGCGGCGCGGGCCTTCTCGAAGCCGGCGTCGACCTCGGCGTCGGACGTCACGTTGACCTTGCAGAACACGCCGCCGATCTCGGCGGCGACGGTCTCGCCGGTCGCCTCGTTCATGTCGAAGATCGCGACCTTGACGCCTTGGGCGGCGAGGGCGCGGGCGGTGGCCTCGCCGAGGCCCGAAGCGCCTCCAGTGACGACGGCGGCGACGGTGCTATCGAGTTTCATGGACGTTTCCTCGCGGCTTGCGTTTAATCGAAACCTTGAGGAGCGGTTTAACCTGATGAGCGCCGACGCCAAACCATCCCCCGACGTCAACCCGGACGCTAACGCCCGTGACGTGCTGGACCCGGCTAAGGCGCTGGTCCCGGCCACGGTGCGGGTCAACGAGCAGCGCGTGACGCGCGGCTTCTGGCCCAAGATCCGCAAGTTCGCGTCCAAGGCGCCGTTCGCGGCCGACGCCTTGTCGCTGTGGTGGTGCGCCAAGGACCCGACCACGCCGACCGCCGCCAAGGGCATGATGTTCGCGGCCCTGGCCTATTTCGTCCTGCCCACCGACGCCATTCCCGACATCCTCCCCGCCATCGGCCTGACCGATGACGCCGCGGTGATCGCCGCCGTCATCGCGCTGGTCGGGCGCAACGTGAAGCCCCGCCACAAGGACGAGGCCCAGGCCTATCTCGCCAAGCTGGGCGCGGATGACTGACGTCTGGCTGTGGAGCGCGGCCGGGATTTGCGCGGCGCTTTACGGCCTGGTGCTGGTCGAGCGGCCGCCGTCCTTCCTCAGGACGCTGATCAAGACGGTCGCGACCGGCGCTTTGGCTGTCCTGGCCTATCTGGAGGGTGGCGGGCCCTGGCTGGCCATCGCCCTGGCCCTGTGCGCGGTCGGCGACGCCTTCCTGGCCGGCGATCCCAAGCGCTGGCTGCCGTTCGGCCTGGCCGCCTTCCTGGCGGGGCACGTGACCTATGTGCTGCTGTTCTGGCGCGAGCAGGCCCCGGCCGGGCCGGCGTTCTGGACGGTCGCGCCGCTGGTCGTGCTGGCGGCGGCGGTGATGCTAGCGATGCTGTGGCGGTCGCTGGGCGCGCTGAAGCCGGCGGTGGTCGTCTATGTGCTGGCCATCGTGGCCATGGTCGCCGCCAGCCTGCTGCTGCCGCGCCTGCGCTGGCCGGCCACGATCGGCGCCCTGGCCTTCATGGCCTCGGACGCCATCCTGTCGTTCGACCTGTTCAAGGGCGCCAAGCTGCTGGGTTCGCCCCGATTGACGGCCTGGGCGGTGTGGTTCCTCTATTTCGGGGGCCAGGCGTTCATCACCTGGGGGATGCTGCGCTAAGGAGTCCGCATGACCCTGTTCGAAACCCGCCCGATCACCGTGTCGATCGCTCGCCCGGCCGACCAGGTCTACGCCTTCACCCATCAGCCCGAGAGCTTTCCCAAATGGGCCGCTGGCCTGGGCGCGGGCCTGACCCGTGACGGCGACCGTTGGATCGCCCACGGCCCCGACGGCGACGTCCATGTGCGGTTTTCGCCCCAGAACCCCTATGGCGTGCTCGACCACTGGGTGACTCTGCCGGACGGGACCGAGCTGTCGATGCCGCTGCGCGTGGTGGCCAACGGCGACGGGGCCGAGGTGACCCTGACCCTGTTCCGCGCCCCCGGCATGGACGACGCGACGTTCGAACGCGACCAGGGCCTGGTCGCCAAGGACCTGGCCAAGCTGAAGGCGCTGCTGGAGTCATGATCACCCTGCGCGGACCTCGCCCCGGCGACTACGGCTGGATCGTCCAGCGGCACGGCGCGCTCTATGCGCAGGAAGAAGGCTGGGACGCCCGGTTCGAAGGGCTGGTGGCCGGCGTCGTGGCCGAATTCATCAAGAGCTTCGACCCGGCGCGCGAGGCCTGCTGGATCGCCGAGCATGAGGGCCGCCCGGTCGGCTCGATCATGCTGGCCCGCGACAGCGACACGGTCGGCCGCCTGCGCCTGCTGCTGGTCGAACCCTCGGCGCGCGGCCTGGGCGTGGGCGACAAGTTGGTGGCCGAATGTGTCGGCTTCGCCCGGCTCGTCGGCTACCGGGAGGTGGTGCTCTGGACCCAGAGCAACCTGCTGCCGGCCCGCCGCCTCTACGAACGCGCCGGCTTCGTGCTGGAGGACAGCTGGCCGTATGACGGCTTCGGCGAAGGGCTGATCTCCGAGACCTGGCGACTGCGATTGGCCTGACGCATCGCCTTACTTCGACTTTCCGACATTGGAACGATCCGCCCTTGAGCCGGTTTGGCCGTCACCCCGGGCGCATCAGGAGTGGCGGACATGGCTCAGCACGAAGACTTCAAGACCGATGCCGGCAACGGCGGCGAAACGCACCAGCACGTGCCTGAGAAGGGCCCGCACGATCCCGACGGCGACCTGACCACCAACCAGGGCATCCGGGTTTCCGACAACCAGAACCAGCTGAAGAGCGGCGAACGCGGCCCGGTGCTGCTGGAGGATTTCGTCCTTCGCGAAAAGATTTTCCACTTCGACCACGAGCGGATCCCCGAGCGGATCGTCCACGCTCGCGGTTCGGCGGCGCACGGCTTTTTCGAGCTCTACGAGTCGCTGTCGGACCTGACCAAGGCCGACATCTTCCAGCGGGCCGGCGAGAAGACCCCGCTGTTCACCCGGTTCTCCACCGTGGCCGGCGGCGCGGGCAGCGTCGACACGCCGCGTGACGTGCGCGGCTTCGCGGTCAAGTTCTACACCAAGGAAGGCAACTGGGACCTCGTCGGCAACAACATCCCGGTGTTCTTCATCCAGGACGCCATCAAGTTTCCCGACCTGATCCATTCGGTGAAGATGGAGGCCGATCGCGGCTATCCGCAGGCCGCCAGCGCCCACGACACCTTCTGGGACTTCATCAGCCTGATGCCGGAAAGCACCCACATGATCATGTGGGCCATGAGCGACCGGACCATCCCGCGCAGCCTGCGCACGATGGAAGGTTTCGGCATCCACACCTTCCGGCTGGTCAACGCGGCCGGCAAGTCGACCTTCGTCAAGTTTCACTGGAAGCCCAAGCAGGGCGTGGCCTCGACGATCTGGGACGAGGCGGTGAAGATCGCCGGCGCCGATCCGGACTTCCAGCGCCGTGACCTGTTCGAGGCGATCGAGCGGGGCGACTTCCCGGAGTGGGAGCTGGGCATCCAGACCTTCGACCAGGCCTTCGCCGACAGCCTGCCGTTCGACGTACTCGACCCCACCAAGATCATTCCGGAGGAGGTGCTCCCGGTGCGGATCGTCGGTCGGATGGTGCTGGATCGCTATCCAGACAACTTCTTCGCCGAGACCGAGCAGGTGGCCTATTGCCCGGCCAACGTCCCGCCCGGCATCGACTTCACCAACGATCCACTGCTGCAGGGCCGGCTGTTCTCGTACCTCGACACCCAGAAGAGCCGGCTGGGCACGGCCAACTTCCACCAGATCCCGATCAACGCGCCCAAGTGCCCGGTGATGAACTTCCAGCGCGACGGGCAGATGCAGATGCTGCAGCCCAAGGGCCGCGCCAACTACGAGCCCAACAGCCTGGCCGAGACGGCCGGCGAGATCGGCGGGCCGCGCGAGTGCCCGATGACTGGTTTCAAGACCTTCCAGACCGCCGACGGCCCTGGTGAACAGGGCGACAAGCTGCGCATCCGCCCGGAAAGCTTCGCCGACCACTACAGCCAGGCGCGGATGTTCTTCCGCTCGCTGGACCCTGCGGAGCAGGCTCACCTGGCCTCGGCCATCACCTTCGAGCTATCGAAGGTG
This sequence comes from Caulobacter soli, assembly GCF_011045195.1. GTDB lineage: Bacteria > Pseudomonadota > Alphaproteobacteria > Caulobacterales > Caulobacteraceae > Caulobacter > Caulobacter soli. Next base: position 344,714 of record NZ_CP049199.1, read on the forward strand.
GGGATCGAAGCGGTGCGGACGCGGATGATGTCCAACCTGGTCAATGTCGATCCTGACCTGGCCAAGCGGGTGGGCGCGGGTCTGAACATGCCCGTGCCGAAGGCCTCGAAGTCTGCGGTTCCGGTGCAGGATCTCGACCTGTCGCCGGCCCTGCGGATCGTCAACGGCCCACGCGCGCCCAAGGACATCAAGGGCCACGTGATCGGCATCCTGGTGGCCGACGGTTCGGACGGCGCGGCGGTCGACAAGCTGAAGGCGGCGATCAGCAAGGCCGGCGCCGTGCCCAAGGTCATCGCCCCGAAGATCGGCGGAGCCAAGGGCGCGGACGGAACGCTGATCCCGGCCGACGGCCAACTGGCGGGCACGCCCTCGGTGACGGTCGACGCGATCGCCCTGGTGCTGTCCGACACCGGCTGCGCGACCCTGCTGAAGGAAGCCGCCGCCGTGCAGTTCGTCATGGACGCCTTCGGGCATCTGAAGGCGATCGGGGCGACGGACGCGGCCAAGCCGTTGCTCGACAAGGCCGGCGTGGAGCCGGACGAGGGCGTGGTCGGCCTGGGCGCGGATTTCATCGCGGCGGCGGCCAAGCGGTTCTGGGAGCGCGAGCCGAAGGTGAGGACGCTGGCCTAGGGGCAGCGGCTCAACCACTTGCCCCCACCTGACGGCTTCGCCGTCTGTCCGCCCCCGTAGGGGGCGGAGGCTTCATGCGCGGCGCGCCTCTTCCCCCTTCGGGCGAAGACGATCGCGAAGCGATCCGTAGGGGGCAAGTGCTTGCCGCACTACCCCATCAAGTGCCCCCTCCATGCCTCGCGCAGCACCTTCTTGTCGATCTTTCCGGTGGCCGTCAGCGGCACCGGGGCGAACACGACGTCGTCGGGCGTCCACCATTTGACGATCCGGGGCGTCAGGTAGTCCAGCACCTGCGCCTTGCCGATCGACGCTCCGTCATGGGCCTCGATCACTAGCAGTGGACGCTCCTCCCACTTGGGATGGGGCACGCCGACCACGGCGGCGATCTTCACGCCCGGGCAGCCGGCGGCGATGTTCTCCAGGTCGATCGAGCTGATCCATTCGCCGCCCGACTTGATGACGTCCTTCTGGCGGTCGGTGATGCGCATGAAGCCGTGCTGGTCGAGCGTGGCGATGTCGCCGGTGTCGAACCAGCCGTCGTCCTGGGCGGCGTCGGTGTCCTGACGATAATAGCGCCGCACCACCCAGGGGCCGCGCACCTTCAGGGCGCCGGAGGTCTCGCCGTCGTGTGGAGCCTCGGCGCCGTCCTCGGTCTCGACCCGCAGCTCGATACCGAACTGCAGCCGGCCCTGGCGGGTCCAGATCGCCTCGTTCATCGCATTTTCGCCGAGCGCCGCCAGCGACGGGGTCGGGGTGGCGACCACGCCGATCGGACAGGTCTCGGTCATGCCCCAGATCTGCAGCACGTCGACGCCGTACTTCGTCTTGAAGGTCTCGGCCATGGCGCGCGGCACCGCGCTGCCGCCGATCACCACGCGCTTGAGGTTGTCCGGGCGCTGGCCGGTCTGCTCCAGGAAGGCCAGGTACATGGTCCAGATGGTCGGCACGCCGCCGGTGAACGTGACGCCCTCGGCCTGGATTAGGTCATGCAGCGACGCGCCGTCCATCCTGTCGGCCGGCAGCACCAGCTTGGACCCGCAGATCGGGGCGGTGAACGGCAGGCCCCAGGCGGTGGCGTGGTAGAGGCTGGAGCACGGCATCACCACGTCGAAGGCGGTCAGGCCGAAGGCGCTGGCCAGGCCCCCGGCCATGGCGTGCAGCACAACGGCGCGGTGCGAATAGAGCACGCCCTTGGGATCGCCCGTCGTGCCCGAGGTGTAGCAGAGGAAGGCCCCGGCGTTCTCGTCCAGGACCGGCCAGTCGAACCTGTCGGCCTCGTCGGCGATCAGGGTCTCGTACGACGTCGCCCCGACCCCGGCGTCGTGAGTGCGCTCGGCGTTCGACAGCATGACGAAGGTCTTCACCGTGGTCAGCCGTGGAGCGAGACGCGCGACCAGCTCGGCGAAATTGCGGTCGAACAGCAGCACGCCGCTGGCCGCGTGATTGATCGTGAAGACGATCTGCTCGTCCGACAGCCGGGGATTGGCGGTGTGCAGCACCGCGCCCAGGCCGGGCACGGCGTAGAACAGCTCCAGGTGCCGGTGGGTGTTCCAGGCCAGGGACGTGACCCGATCGCCTGCCCGCACGCCTAGCCGCGCCAGGGCGTTGGCCGCCTGGGCCGCGCGGGCGGCGAGGCCGTCATAGTCGTAGCGCCAGACGGGCTCGTCGATCAGCCGGGAGACGATCTCGCGCCCGCCGTGGGCGCTGGCCGCGTAGCGCAGGATGCCGCTGATCAGCAGCGGCGCGGTCTGCATCAGGCCCGGGATCATGGCCGCTCTCCCTCTTATTGTTGGGAGCAGCTTAGAGCGTGGGGCGGGCCTATCAATCGTCATCCCCGCGTGAGGCGGGGATGACGCAAGCTTGAGGATCAGAACTCTTCCCAGCTGTCCGTGGCGATCGCGGCGTTGCCGTTGAAGGCGGCCGCGACTTTGGTCTGGGCGGCGCGGGCCGGGCTGGCGACGGGGCGCGAGGCCGGAGCGGCGGCGGCAGGGCGGCCGGCGCCGCCGCCGACCTTGAAGCGTCCGACCAGCACGGCCAGCTCGCCGGCCTCGCCCTTCAGCGAGTGGGTGGCGGCCGTGGCCTGCTCGACCATGGCGGCGTTCTGCTGAACCACCTGGTCCATCTGGTTCACGGCGACATTGACCTGGTGCAGGCCGGTCGACTGTTCCTGGGCCGAGGCGGCGATTTCCTTGACCAGGCTGTCGATCGACGCGACCTGGTCGACGATGGCTTGCAGGGCTTGCCCGGTCTGGCCCACCAGGCTGACGCCGCTGCCGACCTGCTGGGTCGAGGTCGAGATCAGGGTCTTGATCTCCTTGGCCGCGTCGGCCGAGCGCTGGGCCAGGGCCCGGACTTCCTGGGCGACGACCGCGAAGCCGCGACCCGCGTCACCCGCGCGCGCGGCCTCGACGCCGGCGTTCAGGGCCAGAAGGTTGGTCTGGAAGGCGATCTCGTCGATCACCCCGATGATCTGGCTGACCTGGCTGGACGAGGTCTCGATCTCGGTCATGGCGCTGACCGCCTGGGCGACGATATGGCCGGATTTCTCGGCCCCGCTGCGGGCGTTGGCGACCAGGCCGGAAACCTCGTTGGCGCCGGCGGCGGTCTTGCGGACCGTGGCGGTGATCTCGTCCAGGGCGGCGGCGGTCTCCTCCAGCGAGGCGGCCTGCTGCTCGGTGCGGCGCGACAGGTCGTCAGACGCCGAGGCGATCTCGTCCGAGCCGGAGCGGATGCCGCCGGTGGCGTTGTTGATGCCGCGCATGGCGTCCTGCAGACGGTCGGCGGCGGTGTTGAAATCGGTCTTCAGTTGCTGGGTCTTGGCGACGAAGTCGATGGTGATGCGATGGGTCAGGTCGCCGTTGGCCAAGTGGTCCAGGGCCTGGGCCAGCGCCTGGATGGCGACGGCGTCGGTCTTGGCCTCGGCGGCCTTCTCGGCTTCGCGATCGGCGCGTTCGGCCTCGGTCATACGGCGCTGCTCGACCGTCTCGCCCTCCAGGCGCTGCTTGGCGATGGCGGCGTCCTTGAAGTTCAGCACGGCGTCGGCCATCAGGCCGACCTCGTCCTTGCGGCCGATGGCCGGCACCTCGACGCTGTTGTCGCCCGAGGCCAGGCGGCGCATGGCGGCGGTCATGCGCGACACCGAGACGCCGATGGTGGCGGTCAGCAGCCAGCCCATCAGGCCGGCGATGGCCAGGGCCGTGACGCCGCCGACCACCAGCGAGGTGATGGCCAAGTCCATGGCGGCCTTCTGTTCCTTGGCGCGAATGGCCACGCGCTCGAAGGCGGCGTTGGACAGGTCGTCCTGCAGCGTGCGCAGTTCGTCCATGCTCTTCTTGCCGATCAGGCCGGCGGCCTGCGCCTTGCCGGCGACCGGGTCCTTCATCGCCGCCAGGGTCGGTTCGGCGATATCGCGACGCCAGTCGGCCATGGCGGTCCGCATATGCTGGATGCGTTCCTTCTGGGCGGCCTGGGTGGTCTTGGCTTCGAAGGTGTCCAGCGACTTGTCGAATTGCGCGGCGTTGTCCTGATAGACGGCGGCGAAGGCCGGGTCGTCGCTGAGCACATAGCCGCGCAGGGCGTTCTGCTGCTCCAGCATCAGACCCATCATGGTTTCGCCCTGGCTGGCCAGGGTGAGACTGCGCTGGCTGGAGGTTGAAGCCTTTTCGATCGCCTGCAGGCTGGTGAACACCACGGCCGACGAAATCAAGAAGGCCAGGATCAGCGCGCCGAAGGCGAGCCCAAGCTTGGTCGAAATTTTCAGGTCTTGAAATCGCATCGCCGCCCTGCCCGCAAACTGTTCCAGTTCACGGGCAGGATTTCGGTGACAACGATTAAGGCTACGTTGCGTAAACCTTCAATATCGCTGTTATTTCAAGGCTATAGGTGCGACAAAACGGCGTCGCCCATCTTAACTGTTCCTAAATCACCGCCCAGGTCGCGGGTGCGGGCGCCGGCGTCGAGGGCCGCCTTGACCGCCGCCAGCAGGGTGTCGGCGGCGTCGGCGCGGTTCAGCGACCAGCGCAGGGCCATCTCGAACGACAGGATGGCGGCCAGCGGATTGGCCACGCCCTGGCCGGCGATGTCGGGGGCCGAGCCGTGGATGGGCTCGTAGAGGCCCGGCTTGCCCGCCGCGCCCAGGGCCGCCGACGGCAGCATGCCCAGCGAGCCGGTCAGCATGGCGGCGGCGTCGGACAGGATGTCGCCGAACAGGTTGTCGGTGACGATGACGTCGAACTGCTTGGGCGCGCGGACCAGCTGCATGGCGCAGTTGTCGGCCAGGATGTGCTCCAGCTGGACATCGGCGTAGTCGCGGGCGTGCAGGTCGGTGACCACCTGCTTCCACAGCAGGCCGCTTTCCATGACGTTGGACTTCTCGGCCGAGGCCACGCGGTTGCCGCGGCCGCGCGCCAGCTCGAAGGCCACCCGCGACACGCGCTCGATCTCGGCGGTGGTGTAGACCTGGGTGTCGACGCCGCGCTTCTGGCCGTTACCGAGGTCCTCGATGCCGCGTGGCTGGCCGAAATAGACGCCGCCCGTCAGTTCACGGACGAACATGATGTCCAGACCCGAGACCAGCTCGCGCTTCAGGCTGGAAGCGTCGGCCAGGGCCTCGAAGCAATAGGCCGGGCGCAGGTTGGCGTAGACGTCCATGTCCTTGCGCAGTTGCAGCAGGCCGGCTTCCGGGCGCAGGTGGCGCGGGGCGTCCTTCCACTTGGGACCGCCGACCGCGCCCATCAGCACCGCGTCGCTGGCCAGGGCCCGATCCCGGACCTCGTCGGTCAGCGGCGTGCCATGGGCGTCGTAGCTGGCGCCGCCATAGATCGCTTCCTCGACATTCAGGTCCGGGGTGAGCGCGGCGGCCACGCGGCGAACCTGGGCGGTGACCTCGGGGCCGATCCCGTCGCCGGGCAGGAGCAGGAGCGTGGACATCGGGAGGCTCTCTTAGATGGTGCGGTAGGCGGAGACGTCGAACGACGCCATGTTGCGGTCGTGCACGCCCAGCTCGGGGAAGCAGGCGCGCCATGCGGCCATGTGCGGGCTGGCGCGATGGAAGGCCAGGGCTTCCTCGTCGACGAAGTGCTCGAACACCCGGATCAGGCCGGGATCCAGCGGGTCTTCGCTGAGCGCGTAGTCCAGGCAGCCCGGCTCGCCCCGACTGCCCTCGACCTGGGCCTTCAGGTGCGGACGCAGGTCGGCCAGGCGCTCGGGCGCGACGCGGATCGTGCCAGAGAGGATGACGGTCATCAGGCTTCCAGCCAGGGCCGGTCCAGGGCGCGCTTGCTTTCGAACAGGTCGATGTCGGCGCCGTGCATCAGCGTCTCGCCGATGAAGTCCAGACCCTTGAGCATCTTGTCCTTGCGGACGGGATCGATGTCGAAATGGAAGCTCTTGCCCGAGGGCGAGATCACGGTCTGGGCTTCCAGGTCGATGCTGACCATGTGGTTGCCGCCCTTGGCCTCGTCCATCAGCTGGGCGACTTCCTCGGGCTTCAGCACCACTGGCAGCAGGCCGTTGTTGAAGCAGTTGTTGTTGAAGATGTCGGCGAAGCTGGTCGAGATCACGCACAGGATCCCGAAATCCATCAGCGCCCACGGCGCGTGCTCGCGCGACGATCCGCAGCCGAAGTTGTCGCCGGCGATCAGCACGGACGAGCCCTTGTACTCCGGCCGGTTCAGCACGAAGTCGGCGATCTCGTTCCCGTCGCCGTCGAAGCGGAAGTCGTAGAACAGGCCCTTGGCCAGGCCCTCGCGCTCGACGGTCTTGAGGAACTGCTTGGGGATGATCTGGTCGGTGTCGATATTGGCCAGCGACAGGGGCGCGGCGCGGCCGTCGAGACGGGTGAAGGCCTGCATCAGACGGTCTCCTCGAGCAGGGTGCGCACGTCGACCAGGTGGCCGGCGATCGCCGCCGCCGCCGCCATGGCCGGCGAGACCAGGTGGGTGCGGCCGGCGCGGCCCTGGCGGCCTTCGAAGTTGCGGTTGCTGGTCGAGGCGCAGCGCTCCTGCGGGGCCAGCTTGTCGGGGTTCATGGCCAGGCACATCGAGCAGCCCGGCTCGCGCCAGTCGAAACCGGCGGCCTTGAAGATGGCGTCCAGGCCTTCTTCCTCGGCCTGTTCCTTCACCAGGCCCGAGCCCGGCACGACCATGGCCTTGACGTGCGGCGCCACCAGGCGGCCGTGCAGGAAGGCTTCCTGCACCACGGCGGCGGCGGCGCGCATGTCCTCGATCCGGCTGTTGGTGCACGAGCCGATGAAGACGCGGTCGATGCGGGCTTCGCTGATCGGCTGGCCGGCGGTCAGGCCCATATAGTCCAGCGCCCGGTGGGCGGCGGCGCGCTTGTCGGGCGTGGCGAAGCTTTCCGGGTCGGGCACATTGCCGGTCACCGGGATGACGTCCTCAGGGGAAGTGCCCCAGGTGACCATCGGGACCAGCTTGGACCCGTCGATCACCACGGTGCGGTCGAAATGGGCGTCCTCGTCGGTGACGAAGCCCTTCCAGTACGACAGGGCCATGTCCCAGGCCGCGCCCTTCGGCGCCGAGGGCTTGCCCAGGATGTAGGCGAAGGTCTTGTCGTCCGGCGCGACCAGGCCGGCCTTGGCGCCGCCCTCGATGGTCAGGTTGCACAGAGTCATGCGACCTTCCATCGACAGGTCGCGAACCACCTGGCCGGCGAACTCGATGACGTAGCCGGTGCCGCCGGCCGTGCCGATCTCGCCGATCACGGCCAGGGCCACGTCCTTCGCCGTCACGCCGGGACCCAGCTGGCCGTCGACGCGGACCAGCATGTTCCTGGCCTTCTCCTGGCGCAGGGTCTGGGTGGCCAGGACGTGCTCGACTTCGGACGTGCCGATGCCGTGGGCCAGGGCCCCGAAGGCGCCGTGGGTGGAGGTGTGACTGTCGCCGCAGACGATGGTCATGCCCGGTTGGGTGCGGCCCTGCTCGGGACCGACCACGTGGACGATCCCGTTGCGGATGTCGCCCATCGGGAAGAATTCGATGCCGTTGTCCTGGACGTTGCGGGCCAGGGTCTTGAGCTGCAGGCGCGCCTCTTCGTCGGCCACGGCGTCGACGCCCAGGGCCTGGCCCTCGGTCGGGATGTTGTGGTCGGCGACGGCGAGCGTGCGGTCGGGCCGGCGCACCTTGCGGCCGGCCGCGCGAAGCCCGGCGAAGGCCTGCGGCGTGGTCACCTCGTGGATGAGGTGCAGGTCGATATAGAGGATCGCCTCGCCATTGGTTTCGCTGACGACGTGGGCGTCCCAGATCTTGTCGTAAAGGGTCTTGCGTGCGCGGGTCATGATACCCGGGCATCTAGGCCTTGAGGGCGGGCGCGTAAAGCGACGAAGCGCCGAAAATTCACGTTCTCCAGCCGGTGGCGGGACCAATCCTGCCCTTTGCGGTCACGTGTGGGCGTTTTGACGCAGTTTCTTGCCCCGGGGTGGCGGTCCGGAACGCAAAGAGGGCGCGCCATCTGGTTTTGGGCGCGCCCTCATATCGCATTTCCTTCAGTGGCCATGACGCCGTTTCTGAAGAGGGCCACTCCCTTGCAAGGGGGCGGTCTATAAGCCCGTCGCAGAGCGGTGGGGGTGCGTTCACCAAACACCAGGTAACGGCGTTTTGTCAATATATTCGTGCGGTTGCACTGAAGCTGAGCCGTGGAATCCCCATAGCTGACCAACGAAAAAGGCCCCGGCGTTTCCGCCAGGGCCCTGATCTTTTCGCGATGTCGCGAGCCTATTCGGCGGTCTCGGTCTTGCGGACGTTCGAACGCTCGGCGATGCGGGCCGACTTACCGCGACGGTCGCGCAGGTAGTACAGCTTGGCGCGACGGACGACGCCGCGACGCTTGACTTCGATGCTTTCGATGCTCGGCGAGAGCAGCGGGAACAGACGTTCCACGCCTTCGCCGAACGAGATCTTGCGGACGGTGAAGCTCTCGTGGATGCCGCCGCCGGCGCGGGCGATGCAGACGCCCTCATAGGCCTGGACGCGCTCGCGCTCGCCTTCCTTGATGCGGACGTTGACGCGCAGGGTGTCGCCCGGCTCGAAATCCGGAATGGCGCGGGCCGCGAGCAGGCGCTCGGATTCTTCGCGCTCAAGTTCCTTGATGATATTAGCAGCCATAACTCAATCTCCTTTGGGCTTACCCGTTTTCGGGCCGCCTTTTGCCTGTTGATTGGCGAGATGCGCTTCCCAAAGATCGGGCCGCCGCTCGCGAGTGGTCTCTTCACGCATACTGGACCGCCACTGGGCCACCTTCTTGTGGTCGCCCGACAGCAGCACCTCGGGGATATCCAGTCCTTCGAACGTCCGCGGTCGCGTGTACTGCGGATGCTCGAGGAGACCGTCCTCGAAGCTTTCTTCCTGCGTGCTCTCGAAATTGCCCAGAACCCCTGGAGCCAATCGAACGCACGCCTCGATCACGACCATTGCCGCCGCCTCGCCACCGGCAAGGACCGCGTCTCCGACCGAGACCTCCTCGAACCCCCGGGCGTCGAGCACCCGCTGGTCCACCCCCTCGAAACGGCCGCACAGGACGATGACGCCCGGAGCCTTGGCCCATTCCTTGACGCGCGCCTGGGTCAGGGGCCGACCCCGGGCGCTCATGTACAAAAGCGGCCGCCCACCGACCTCCACGCTGTCCAGCGCGGCGGCGATGACGTCCGCTTTGAGTACCGCTCCAACGCCGCCACCCGCGGGGGTGTCGTCGAGGAAGCCGCGCTTATCCTTGGAAAACCCCCGAATGTCCAGTGTTTCCAATCGCCACAGGTCCTGCTCCTTCCACGACGTGCCGATCAGCGAGACGCCGAGCGGGCCGGGAAAGGCCTCGGGGAACATGGTCAGGACGGTGGCGGTGAACGGCATGGGCGCTGCATAGCGCCCAAAACCGCGAAAAACGAGAGGCTAGGCCTCTGTGGCTAGGTCAGGATGGTCTTGGGCAGAGGCTTTCCGGCCTCGGCGGGCATCAGCGGCGGGGTCAGCTTGACCGGCTCGCTGGTCGGACCGGCGGCCGGCGCGACGTGATGCACGGGAGCCACCGCCAGCACGGCGGCGGTGGTCAGGGTCGCGGCGACAAGCGCGGTACCGGCACGGATTTTCTTCCATGAAACCATGGGCCAGGGTCTTCCTGTGTTTCGGGTCGTTCAAACCAAAGCCCGGGAGAGGGGGAGGTTCCCGTTTTTGCGGCCGAGGCGAACGTCCTGCCTCTAGGCCAGGCAATTGACCTCGCCAAGGCGGCATTACGACGCGTCGGCCGCATTTCAGCGATCGCCGCTCTACGGAGCAAACCTTGCCAAAGGGTGTCAGCAGCGGGTCATCCAGGTCCGATTTCCGCGAGACGACCGGGGTCTGATTGCTCGATAGTCCGGCCGCCAATCCTTCGGAGCCGCCGCCATGACCACCCCCGCCGACCGCTTCCACGCCCTGCACGCCGGCCCCGACGTGCTGGTCATTCCCAACGCCTGGGACGCGGCCAGCGCCGCCCTGATGGAGGGCGCCGGCGCCAAGGCCGTGGCCACCTCCAGCGCCGCCGTGGCCTGGGCGCGAGGCTACGCCGACGGCGACGCGGTTCCCGTGGCGGCCGTGATCGACACCGTCGCCGGCATCGCCCGGGTCGTGTCGGTTCCCGTCACGGCCGACATCGAGGGCGGCTACACCGACGACCTGTCGACCCTGGCCGAGACGATCAAGGCGGTGGTCGGCGCGGGCGCGGTCGGGATCAATTTCGAGGACGGTCGCCGCGATCCGACGCTTCACGCCCGCAAGATCGAGACCGCCCGCGCCGCCGCCGACCAGGCGGGCGTCAACCTTTTCATCAACGCCCGCACCGACGTCTATCTGGCCGGGCTGGCCGAGGGCGAGACGGCCGTGGCCGAGACCCTGCGCCGCGCGGCGCTCTACGCCCAGGCCGGGGCGAGCGGGATCTTCGTGCCGCTGCCGATCGAGGAGGACCTGCTGTCGCGGCTGGCCGCCGGCGTCGCCCTGCCGCTCAACGTCATGGGCCGCCCCGGCATGCCCTCGGCCGGCCGCCTGGCGCAGCTGGGCGTGCGCCGCCTCAGCTCGGCCACAGGCCCGTTCAACGCCGCCTATGGCGCGATGCTGACGGGGACCTGGACGTTCCTGGCGGATGGCGACACCACCGGCTACGCCGCGTTCGGCAAGGACCTGCCCAACCTGAACGCCCGCTTCGGCTAGGGCTTGGCGGGCGGGGCGGGCGGCGTGGCGGCCTGTGCGGATTCCGGCATGAGGAAGCGGATCGGCAGGGTGATGCGCAGGCCCTCGACGGTGTCGCCCTCCGTGGTCCAGGGATTCATCGCCATCAGCTTGGCCGCCTCCAGGGCCGCCGCGCCGAAATCGAGCGCGGCCGGCTCTTCGCGTTTGACCATGCAATCCACCAGGCGTCCGCCGGCGTCCACGGCGCAGCTGACCACGCCCAGGCCGGTGGTCGCATTGGCCTTGACCGCCGCCTGCGGATAGATCGCGGCCATGCCGTCGGTGGTCAGGGTGACGGTCCAGCGGGGGCTGGTCAGCTTGCGCGTGTCGGGCAGGGCCGGGTCGCGAAAGCGGAAGGGCACGTCGACGCTGAGATTCCGCAGGAGCTTGGTTTCATCGGGCTTCACATTGATCTTGAAGTCGCGCGAAAGCGCCTTGGCGGCCTTTCCGAACCCCTTGCCCGAAGGGGCTTCGGAGATGACGTCGCAGCTCTTTAGGGTACCCTCGACGGCGATCGAGCAGCGCAAGGCGGCCTGCCCCGAGGCCAGGCCCTTGGCCTCCTGGGGCCAGGCGGCGCGCACCTGTTCGAAGCTTGGCACGACCGACCACGGCGGATCGATGATCAGGCTGCGGCCTCCGAAGCTGGCGCCGGTGTCGGGGCTGAGGCCCGACATGTCCCAGTTGATCGGAATGGTCACCTCGCCGCCGGCCACGGGCTTTCCGCCGCGAATCTTGGGCGACAGCTTGAACTGCGGCGCCAACTGCAGCGCCGCCGCGCCGAAGCCGAAGTCGACGGGGCTTTCTGTCAGCACCTTGCAGCGGTCCAGGAAGCCCTCGATCGTCACCTGGCATTGGATGACGGCCTTGCCGGCCCGCGCCGTCTTCAGGGCTTTGGTGGGAAAGGCCGTGGCGAGGGCCTCGGCCGTGGGCTTTCGCACCCAATCAGGATTGGAATCGCCGGGAGCCAGGAAGCCGAAGCCGGACTCGAAGCGCTTGCCGACGATCGAGACGCCCTGGGCGTCCTTGGTCTTGACGCGCTCCTTGGTGACCAGAGCCAGGGCCGCCTCGCCAAAGCCCATGCCGGCGGGGTCTTCGCCGATGACCTTGCAGTCGACCTCGCGGCCCTCTTCGTCGGCGGTGCAGTCGAGCAGCGCCTCGCCCGAGATTTTCTTTTCGAAGGCCGCCTTGGGATAGACCGCGGCCCGCTCGGCCGGGGTGACCTGTCGCGCCGTCTGGGGATGGACCTTCTCATCGGCCGCGCTCGCCACGCCGCTGAACGCCGCCGTGGCGAGCGCCGCCAGAACCCAAACCTTCATGACGCCCCCGAATATACTGGGCTGCGGTCCGATCACTTGCAGCCTAGGGGCGAATCTACAGCGCCTCTCGTCGAAGCGCCACCGTGCACGGGACGCGTCTTGAGGTGTTCCCGCGCGGGCCTCGACCGCCTATCTTCCGGCCATGACCGACACGCTCGCGCCCGATTCCGCCACACCCCCTCTGCCGACCGAGGCGGAGGCAGACCGTCCGCTGACCCAGGACGGCCCCGCCGTGCGGCTGTTCCTGGTCGACGGCTCGGCCTATCTGTTCCGCGCCTATCACGCGCTGCCGCCGCTGACCCGCAAGAGCGACGGCCTGCCGGTCGGCGCGGTCCAGGGCTTCTGCAACATGTTGTGGAAGCTGATGCGCGACATGCAGGGCGATGCGCCCACGCACCTGGCGGTGATCTGGGATCACTCGGAAAAGACGTTCCGCAACCAGCTCTACGACAAGTACAAGGCCCATCGCCCGCCGCCGCCGGAAGACCTGATCCCGCAATTCCCGCTGGTGCGCGAGGCCACCCGCGCCTTCGGCGTGCCGGCCATCGAGCTACCCGGCTACGAGGCCGACGACCTGATCGCCGCCTATGCCTGTAAGGTCCGCGACATGGGCGGCGAGGCGGTGATCGTCTCGTCCGACAAGGACCTGATGCAGCTGGTCGGCGAGGGCGTTTCGATGTTCGACCCGATGAAGGGCGTGCGCATCGACCGCGAGCAGGTGTTCGAGAAGTTCGGCGTCTATCCCGAGCGGGTGGTCGACGTGCAGTCGCTGTGCGGCGACAGCGTCGACAACGTGCCGGGCGCGCCGGGCATCGGCATCAAGACCGCCGCCCAGCTGATCAACGAATACGGCGATCTGGACACGCTGCTGGAGCGCGCGGGCGAGATCAAGCAGCCCAAGCGCCGCGAGACCCTGATCGAATTCGCCGACCAGATCCGCCTGTCACGCCAGCTGGTGAAGCTGGACTGCGACACGCCGTTGCCCGAGCCGGTCGACGACCTGGTGGTGCGCGAGCCCGACAAGCAGGTGCTGGCCGACTTCCTGGAGCTGATGGAGTTTCGTAGCCTGGCCCGCCGGGTCGGCGACGGCAATGCGGCGGCCTCGCCCCGCACCCTGGATCGCCCCGTCAGCGCGCCGACCGCGCCGGTTCTGGGCGTGTCCTACATGGGCGCGGCCGCCCGGGCCGCCGCCAATCCCGTGGCCGAGCCGGCGACCATCGACCATGCCGCCTATGTCCGCATCCAGGATATCGAGACCCTGAACGCCTGGGTCGCCAAGGCCGCGGCCAAGGGGATCGTCGCCTTCGACACCGAGACCGACGCCCTGTCGTCGGCCACCGCCGGCCTGTGCGGGGTGTCGCTGGCCATCGCGCCGGGCGAGGCCTGCTACATCCCCGTGGGCCACTGCGAGAAGGACGGCCTGGCCCTGGAGGCCGCCGCCGACCTGGTGCAGATCCCGCTGGACCAGGCGATCGCCGCCCTGAAGCCGCTGCTGGAAGATCCGGCGGTGCTGAAGATCGCGCAGAACGCCAAGTACGACATCGCCGTCCTGGCCCGCCACGGCATCGCCGTGGGTCCGATCGAGGACACCATGCTGATCAGCTACGTGCTGGAAGCGGGCCTGCACGGCCACGGCATGGACGAGCTGTCGGAGCTGCACCTGGGCCACAAGCCCATTCCGTTCAAGCAGGTGGCGGGCAGCGGCAAGGGCCAGATCAGCTTCAAGCACGTGGGCCTAGCCGAAGCCACGGCCTACGCCGCCGAGGACGCCGACGTCACCCTGCGGCTCTACAACGTGCTCAAGCCGCGCCTGGCCGCCGAAGGCCTGCTGACGGTGTACGAGACCCTGGAACGCCCGCTGCCCACTGTGCTGGCGGCGATGGAGAACGACGGCATCCGCGTCGATCCCGACACCCTGCGCCGGCTCTCCAACGAGTTCTCAATGCGCATGGCCGAGTTCGAGGCCAAGGCCCAGGAGATCGTCGGCCGTCCGTTCAACCTGGGCAGCCCCAAGCAGATCGGCGACGTCTTGTTCGGCGAGATGCAGATGAAGGGCGGCAAGAAGACCGCCACCGGCCAATGGTCGACCGACAGCGACGTGCTGGAGACCCTGGCCAATGAGCACGAGCTGCCGCGCGTGCTGCTGGACTGGCGCCAGCTGTCCAAGCTGAAGGGCACCTATACCGAGAACCTGATCGCGGCCATCGCGCCGGGCGGCGGCAACCGGGTGCACACTTCCTACGCCCTGGCCTCGACCACGACGGGCCGTCTGTCGTCGTCGGACCCGAACCTGCAGAACATCCCGATCCGCACCGAGGAAGGCCGCAAGATCCGCAAGGCCTTCGTGGCCGCGCCGGGCAAGGTGCTGATCAGCGCCGACTACAGCCAGATCGAACTGCGCCTGCTGGCCCACATCGGCGACATCCCGCAACTCAAGAAGGCCTTCCAGGAGGGCCTGGACATCCACGCCATGACCGCGTCGGAAATGTTCAACGTGCCGATCGAGGGCATGCCGTCGGAAGTGCGTCGCCGGGCCAAGGCCATCAATTTCGGCATCGTCTACGGCATCAGCGCGTTCGGCCTGGCCAACCAGCTGTCGATCCCGCAGGGCGAGGCCGGAGCCTATATCAAGACCTATTTCGAGCGCTTCCCCGGCATCCAGGCCTATATGGAGGCGACGAAAGCCTTCGTGCGCGAGCACGGCTACGTCACCACCATCTTCGGGCGGAAGATCAACATCCCCGACATCGGCGGCAAGTCGGTGGCCCACCGGCAGTTCGCCGAGCGGGCGGCGATCAACGCCCCGATCCAGGGCGCGGCCGCCGACGTCATGCGCCGGGCGATGATCCGCATGCCGGGCGCGCTGAAGGCGGCCGGCCTGTCCTCGCGCATGCTGCTGCAGGTGCACGACGAACTGGTCTTCGAGGCGCCCGAAGCCGAGGCCGAGGCCACGATCGCCGTCGCCCGCGAGATCATGCAGAACGCCGCCGAGCCGGCCGTGGCCATCTCGGTGCCGCTGACGGTCGAGGCGAGAGCCGCCGCCAACTGGGATGAGGCCCACTAAAGGCGAATTATTTTTGCACGAAGGCGTATGCCGCCTGAGGTGGAGCGCTCCAGCGATGGAGCGCTCAAGCCCAGAGCTTATACAATCTTGGATCAACCTTCCGTAACGGAAGGTTGGAGCTAACCAAGTATAGTTTCCTCAAGTGCGACGTTGCGCCACAGTACAGTTAATGTCGTGGAAACCCTGGTTCGGTCAGAGGTGGCTCATACGACGCACTCTTCCGGCTGCATCCTAAATACCCGTGGTCTATGAAGTTTTGCGTCGCGACCCTGATGGAGAGCGACCATGCGCTTTGGCGACCTGAAAATTCCGCACAAGCTGCTGGCTGTGTTCGCCGTGATGCTCACGACCATCGTGGTCATGGGCGTGACGCTCTTCATCAACCAGATGGACTATGAAGGATCGGTCGCGCGGACCGAGCGGGCCTATGAGTCCTTGCGCGCCGCCGACACCGCCGCCTTCCGCCTGACCCGGCAAGAGAACTCACTGCGAGGCTTCCTGCTCTCGGGCGACGAATATTACGTCAAGCGCCTGGAAGAGGCTCACAAGCCCAAGTTCCTGGCCGCTCTGGACGATCTGCGCAAGCTGGCCAACGGCGACGAGGGCGACCTGAACCGCATCGCCGCCGTCGACGCCGCCTATGCCGACTATCGCAAGCTGGCCATCGAGCCCGGCGAGGCCCTGGGCCGCGATCCGGCCACCCACGAGCAGGCCGTCGAACTGGTCAAGCACGACGGCGTCGCCGACAAGGCCGTGACGCCGGTCGAGGACGCCATCGAAGCCATCACCAAGGACGCCGAGGCCGTTCTGGCCACCGAAGCCGCCGCTCAGAAGCAGGCGTCTATGGAGACCACCCTGGCCCTGATCATCGGCATCGGCGTCACGATCGCCATCGCCGTCGGTGGCGGCCTGCTGCTGACGGGCGGCATCGCCGGTCCGGTCGCGGCCATGACGGCGGCCATGCGCCGCCTGGCCTCGGGCGACAACGGCGTCGTCATCCCCGCCACGGGCCGCAAGGACGAGATCGGCGAGATGGCCGCCGCCGTGGCCACCTTCAAGGAAGCCGCGATCGAGAAGATCCGCATCGAAGGCGCCGCCGCCACCCAGCGCCAGGCCGCCGACGCCGAGCGCGCCGCCGTGGCCGACGAGAAGGCCGAGGTCGAGCGCACCGACGCCGTCGCCATCGGCGCCCTCAACGAGGCGCTGGACCGCCTGGCCGGGGGCGACCTGACCCACCGCATCACCATTCCCTTCCAGCCCAAGGCCGAAAGCCTGAAGGCCAACTTCAACGCCGCCGCCGACCGCATGCAGGACGCGATGAAGGCCATCGCCGTCGCCACCGGCGGGGTCAGCAGCGGCAGCGACGAGATCGCCTCGGCCTCGGATGACCTGTCGCGCCGCACCGAGCAGCAGGCCGCCTCGCTGGAGGAAACCGCCGCCGCCCTGGACGAGATCACCGCCACGGTCCGCAAGACCGCCGCCGGCGCCAAGGAAGCCTCGACCGTTGTCGCCACCGCGCGCGGCGACGCCGAGAAGTCCGGCAAGATCGTCGCCCAGGCCGTCAGCGCCATGACCGAGATCGAGACCTCGTCCAACCAGGTCAGCCAGATCATCGGCGTGATCGATGAGATCGCCTTCCAGACCAACCTGCTGGCCCTGAACGCCGGCGTCGAGGCGGCCCGAGCCGGCGAGGCCGGTCGCGGTTTCGCGGTGGTCGCCCAGGAAGTGCGGGCCCTGGCCCAGCGCTCGGCCGACGCGGCCAAGGAAATCAAGACCCTGATCTCGACCTCGACGGCCCAGGTCGAGACCGGGGTGGACCTGGTGGGCCAGACCGGCCAGGCCCTGCAGCGCATCGTCGATCAGGTCGCGTCGATCGACGCCCTGGTCAACGAGATCTCCGCCTCGGCCACCGAGCAGTCGACCGGCCTGCACGAGGTCAACACCGCCGTGAACCAGATGGACCAGGTGGTTCAGCAGAACGCCGCCATGGTCGAGCAGGCCACGGCCGCCACCCACTCGCTGAAGGGCGAGGCCAACGAGCTGTCGGCCCTGGTCAGCCGCTTCAAGGTCGGCGCCGAAGGCATGGCCGCCCCGGCCCCGCGCGCCAGCGCCCCGGCCCGTCCCAGCACCGCCGTCCGCCCCGGTCGCGCCGCCGCGCCGGTCTCGCGCGGCAACACCGCCCTGGCCACCAAGGTCGAGGACTGGGAAGAGTTCTGATTGCCGTCCCCCTAAGAAGGGGGAGCGATCGGATACCGAAGGCTCCCTGGATTGCCCCCGGGGAGCCTTTTTCTTTGGCGGCTTGGCTAGTACCAGCCCGCCTCGCGCAGGGTCCGCGCATAGGCCCGGCTGACGGGGGCTTCGACGCCGCTTTTCAGGGTCAGGACAGCGCGGCCGTCGCCGCGCCGAGCGTCCTGGATCGCCGCCTTGGCCACCCACCAGGAGCGATGGGTCTGGGCGCCTTCGACGCCTTCCAGCTCGGCCACCGCGTCCGACAGGCGCAGCAGGATCAGGTCCTGGCCCTTGGAAGTATGCAGGCGCAGATAGTGGTCCTCGGCCTCGACGGCGTAGATCTCGCCGCCGCGCAGCTTTGGCGGCAGGCGCTCCAGGAAGCGAGGCGGCGGGGCCTCGGGCGGGGCGGCGTGGGTCGTAACCGTCCGCCGCGTGGCCAGCATCATCAGGGTGGTCATGCCGGCGGTCATGATCAGGGTGACGCCCAGATACGCGCCGACCACGCGCGGCGTCGGGGTCGGACGGCCCGCCGCGAACCAGACCAGCGCCGCGAACGTCGGCGTCAGCAGGGCCACGATGATCAGGCCGCGCGGCCAGGTCGAGTCCAGGTCCGGCCACAGCCAGGTGACGCCCTTGGCGATTGTGTTGCCCAGCACCGCGCCCAGGGCTGACAACGCCATCCAGTAGAGGACGCGCGGGACGAACGGCATGTCGCCGGTGCCCAGGGCGCCGATCGCGGCCAGGAAGGCGCCGGCCAGCACGCCCACCAGCAGCGGGCGCAGGTAGGTCTTCAGGAACGTGGCCGTTGACGCTTCGCCAATGGCGGCGGGCCGCCGTTCACGCACTGTCGACGCTGTCTCACGCACCTTCGGATGACCCCTGACGCCGCCGATCCTAAGCCGGACCCGACCTTGATCGCCCTTATCACGCCGCGATCGCTTCGGGAGAAACAAGATGTCCGAACAGAGCCCGACCTTCGGCCGAGCCCGTATCCTGCGCAACCTGCTGATCGGCGCGGGGGTCACCCTGGTCCTGACGATCGGCGTCGGCATGGCGCGCGGCTACGGGCCGCTCGCCACGTTGAAGAGCTTCCTGCACGCCCACGGCCGCCCGCACGCGCCGAACTTCGGCCTGCTGGCGGCCGCGCCGATCCAGATCCAGTTGCACGTCGCCGCCGTCACGATCGCCCTGGGGATCGGCGTGGCGCTACTGGCCGGCGTGAAAGGAAACACGGTCCACCGCACCCTGGGCTGGATCTGGGTGGTGGCCATGGCCACGGCGGCGATCTCGTCGCTGTTCATCCACCGCGCCAGCGCCGGGCACTTCAGCTTCCTGCACCTGTTCGCCGGCTGGACCCTGATCGCCCTGCCCATGGGGGTGTTCGCCGCCCGCAAGCACAACATCCGGCTGCACGGCCGGACGATGACGGGGCTGTTCGTCGGCGGCCTTCTGATCGCCGGGGCCGCCGCCTTCCTGCCCGGCCGGCTGATGTGGCAGATCGCGTTCGGCTGAGCGCGTGCGCTTGCCAGGTCCGCGCCGCCAGGCCTACGAACGGTCCAGCAACGCGGACCCTCCACCATGACGTCGCAAGTTCGAGCGCCCCGCGCCCAGCCCGCCGCTCCCAAGTCCGCCTCGGGCGCCAAGCCGGCGGGGCGGGGGCGGCCCGCCAAGGCCACGGGACGGGACCTGAAGGAGAGCATCCTCGACGCCGCCGAGGGACTGTTCGCGCGCCACGGCTTCCACGGCGTCACCATCCGCCAGGTCGCCGCCGAGGCCGGCGTCGACACCGCCCTGATCCACTACTATTTCGGCGCCAAGCGCGAGCTGTTCGACGCGGTGTTCCTGCGCCGCGCCGAGATCCTCAACACCGCCCGCGGCCTGTCGATGGACGCCTACGAGAAGACCCACCCGGGGACCATGACGGTCGAGGGGGTGATCGAGGCCTTCATCGAGCCCCTGTTGCGCATCTCCCAGGATGGCGGCCAGGGGTGGAAGAGCTATTTCGCCCTGGTAGCCCAGGTGAACAACACCCCGGCCTGGGGCGGCGAGACCATGGCGCGGTTCTTCGATCCCGTCGTCCATCGCCTGGTCGAGACCCTGAAGGTGGTCCGTCCGGACGCGGCGTATCGCGATCTGTACTGGAGCTACCAGTTCCTGACCGGCTCGATGATGCTGGCCCTTTCGGAGACCGGCCGCATCGACTCGCTGTCGGAGGGGCTGTGCCATTCCAGCGATCTCCCCGCGGTGCGGGCCCGACTGTTCGCCTACTGCGCCGCCGGCTTCGAGGCGGTGATCGCCCGCGCGCCGAAGGGCTGATCGCGATATCCGGATCGGGACTGGGGCGAATGGGCGCACCACCAAAAACGCCACCGTTCCGACATGTTCAGGTTACAAGTGCCGGCTAGCGAACGCGGGACTGCGAATATGGGCGACGACAGGCATATCTTTCACGACCCCACCGGGCGCCGTGATCGACAAATGCGGCTGATCCTGGGGATTACGCTTTCGGCCCTGGCCGCGATCGTCGCGGCCTTCCTGGCGACCCTGGCCTTCGCCCCGCGCCTGCCGTCGGTGGCCTTGCAAGACCCGCATGTGCTGTCGTCGCTGCACAAGGAATCGGCGCACCGGCTCAAGCCCGAACTGGCCTGGCGCAAGGTGCCGCACCCGACCGCCGCCCAGGGGGGCGCGTCCCAGGTGCGGCCGATCAGCGTCGGCTTCTATGTCAGCTGGGACGAGGACTCCCGCGAGTCCCTGCGCCGCAACATCGACAAGTTGGACGTGGTCTCGCCGCAATGGGTGGCGCTGAAGGGGCCGGGCGGCGACATCGTGGTCGACGACGATCCGCAGGGCGTGGCCCGCATCGCCGCCGCGCCCAACCATCCGGCCGTGCTGCCGCTGGTGCACAACTCGGCCAACGCCGCCTTCAACGGGCCGATGGCCGACGCCCTGCTGGCCGACCCGGCCGCGCGCGCCAAGCTGATCGCCAGCCTGGCCGACCTGGCCGTCAAGCGCGGCTATGGCGGCTATGTCTTCGACCTGGAGAGCCTGTCGCCCAAGGGGCTGGTGAACTATCCCAAGCTGCTGGACGAGGCGCGGGCGGCCTTGAAGCCGCAGGGCCGCGAGGTCTGGGTCACCGCGCCGTTCGACGAGGAAGGCTGGCCGCTCAAGAAACTGCAGGACGCGTCCGACACCTTGCTGCTGATGGCCTACGACCAGCACTACGCCCAGGGCGATCCCGGGCCCAACGCCGGCCAGGACTGGTACGAGAGCGAGCTGGCCAAGCGCTTCAAGAGTCTGGACCCGGCCCGCACGATCCTGGCCCTGGGCGCCTACGGCTATGACTGGACCCTGAAGAAGAACGGCAAGCCCGCCTCGGGCGCGCCGGCCACCTTTCACGAGGCGATCCGCAACGCCCAGGACGCCGGCGCGACCATCGACATGGACGATGACGCCCTGAACCCGACCTACAACTATCAGGACGACAACGGCGACGACCACGAGGTCTGGTTCCTGGACGCCATCACCCTGTTCAACGAGGTGAAGGTCACCGACGCCTGGAAGCCGCGCGGCTATGGCCTGTGGCGGATGGGCATGGAGGATCCGGGCGTATGGAGCGTGCTGGGCAAGCCCTACGGCCAGGCCTCGGCCGCCGGCCTGACCCGCATCCCTGGCGGCCAGAGCGTCGACTTCGACGGCGGCGGCGAGGTGCTGCGCGTCGAGGGCCTGCCCACCCCCGGCAAGCGGACCCTGGAGTTCGACTCCGACACCGGCCTGATCTCGGACCAGACCTACGACGTCCTGCCCAGCTCCTATGTGATCCAGCGCTACGGCCAGAAGCCGGGCCTGGTGGCCCTGACCTTTGACGACGGTCCCGACGCGCGCTGGACGCCGAAGATCCTCGACATCCTCAAGGCCAAGAACGCGCCCGCCACCTTCTTCGTGATCGGCGAGAACATGCAGACCCGGCCCGACCTGGTGAAGCGCGAGGTCGCCGAGGGTCATGACGTGGGCAGCCACACCTGGACCCATCCCAATATCGGCGAGACGCCGATCGCCCAGACCGATGTCGAGCTGAACGCCACCCAGCGCCTGTTCGAGGTGATCACCGGCCGCTCGATGCGCCTGTTCCGTCCGCCGTTCTTCGGCGACGCCGAGCCCTCGACCCCGCACGAGGTGGCGCCGTTGGTGATCGCCCAGGAGCTGGGCTACCTGATCGTTGGCCTGCGGATCGACACCGACGACTGGCAGAAGCCGCCGCCCCAGGCGATCATCGACCGCGCCCTGGAGCGCCTGGACCATCCCGGCGACCGGCCGGGCCAGGTGGTGCTGCTGCACGACGCCGGCGGCAACCGCGCCAACACCGTCAAGGCCCTGCCGGAGCTGATCGACCAGATCCGGGCGCGGGGCTATCGGCTGGTCACGGTCGGCGAGCTGGCTGGCATGACCCCGGCCCAGACCATGCCGGTCAGCGACCGCGACCCGCTGGCGCTGGCGCTGGACCGGATCGGCTTTGGCATGTTCCGCATGGTGAAGATCGGGCTCGCCGCGCTGTTCATCACCGCCATCGCCCTGGGCATGGCGCGGCTGGTGTTCCTGGCCTGCCTGGCCCTGGTCCATCGCTGGACGCACGAAAGCCCCGAGAGCCTCGATCCCGAGACCGGGCCGCTGGTCAGCGTGCTGATCCCCTGCTTCAACGAGGAGAAGGTGATCGCCGCCTCGGTGGCGCGGATCCTGGAATCGGAGTGGAAGAACCTCGAGGTTCTGGTGCTGGACGACGGCTCCAAGGACAACACCGCCGAGGAAGTGCGCCGCGCCCATGGCGACAATCCGCGCGTGACGCTGCTGAGCTTCGAGAACGGCGGCAAGGCGCGGGCGGTCAATCGCGGCCTGGCCGTGGCCAAGGGCGAGTACGTCGTGGCCCTGGACGCCGACACGCTGTTTCCGCCCAAGACCATTGGACGCCTCGTCCGCTGGTTCCAGGACCCCACCATCGGCGCCGTGGCCGGCAACGCCATCGTCGGCAACCGGGTCAATATCGTCACCCGCTGGCAGGCCCTGGAATATGTCACCGCCCAGAACCTGGAGCGCCGCGCCCTGGCGACCCTGGGGGCGGTGACCGTGGTGCCGGGCGCCGTCGGCGCCTGGCGCAAGAGCGTGCTGGACGACCTGGGCGGCTATCCGTCCGACACCCTGGCCGAGGACCAGGACCTGACCATCGCCTGCCAGCGCGCGGGCTGGAAGGTGGCCTTCGATCCCGCCGCCCAGGCCTTCACCGAGGCGCCCGACACGGTCGGCGGTCTGCTCAAGCAGCGCTTCCGCTGGTCGTTCGGCACCCTGCAGTGCGTGTGGAAGCACCGTGGGGCGCTGTTCAATCCCAAGACCCCAGCCCTGGGCTTCGTGGCCCTGCCGCAGATCTGGCTGTTCCAGATCCTCTTGGCCGTCGCCGCGCCGCTGGTCGACCTGGCGGTGGTCTGGAGCCTGATCTCCGGCGTCTACGGCGCCGTGGCCCACCCGGTGGAATGGTCGCCGGACGACACCTTCCGCAGCCTGCTCTACTGGGCGGTGTTCATCCTAGTCGACCTGTCGGCCGGCGCGTTGGGCATGGCTTTGGAGAAGCGCGCGCCCTGGGCCGACCTGCCGTACCTGCCGGTTCAGCGCTTCGGCTACCGCCAGCTGATGTACTACGTGGTGGTCAAGTCGGTGCTGACGGCCGCGCGCGGCGGGCGAGTCGGCTGGGGCAAACTGGAGCGGCGGGCCACCGCGACGGTCAAGATGGGGGAATGACAAGGCTGTCATTCCGTTTGGTGACTGGTAGCGGTAACTTATTCGCATCGCCCCCGCGGGGAGTTTGACCTTCCGTGCGCCGATGTTCGCCGAAAAAGTCCAAGCTGTTCCGGGGTTGAGCGACATCCACCCACTTTTTCAAATGAGCCGAACAATCGGTCCAAGCGCGGTTGCGCCTGCGAAATCACACTCCTATAACCCGGCCACAATTTCAGAAGCCGTCGTCGAGACCGGTCCCTCATGAACATCCACGAACACCAAGCCAAAGCCGTCCTCGCAGAGTTCGGCGCCCCTGTTCCACGCGGCTATCCCGCCTTCACCCCCGAGGAGGCCGTCGCCGCCGCTGAAAAGCTGGGTGGTCCGGTGTTCGTCGTGAAGTCCCAGATCCACGCCGGTGGCCGTGGCAAGGGCAAGTTCGAGGGCCTGGGCCCCGACGCCAAAGGCGGCGTCCGCGTCGTCAAGTCGGTCGCCGACGTGAAGGCTTCGGCCGAGGAAATGCTCGGCCGCGTGCTGGTGACCCACCAGACCGGCCCCAAGGGCAAGCAGGTCAACCGCCTCTACATCGAAGAAGGCGCGGCGATCGCCAAGGAATTCTACCTGTCGCTGCTGGTCGACCGCGAGACCTCGATGGTTTCGGTGGTCGCCTCGACCGAAGGCGGCATGGACATCGAGGACGTGGCCCACGCCACCCCCGAAAAGATCCATAGCTTCTCGATCGACCCCGCCACCGGCGTGTGGCCGACCCACCAGCGCGCGCTGGCCAAGGCCCTGGGCCTGACCGGCGGTTTGGCCAAGGAAGCCGCGACCCTGCTGACGCAGCTCTATACGGCGTTCCTGGCCAAGGACATGGCCATGCTGGAGATCAACCCGCTGATCGTCACCGCCGACGAACACCTGCGGGTCCTGGACGCCAAGCTGTCGTTCGACGGCAACAGCCTGTACCGCCACGCCGACATCAAGGCGCTGCGCGACGAGAGCGAAGAAGACCCCAAGGAAATCGAAGCCTCCAAGCACGACCTGGCCTACATCGCCCTGGACGGCGAAATCGGCTGCATGGTCAACGGCGCGGGCCTGGCCATGGCCACCATGGACATCATCAAGCTGTACGGCGCCGAGCCGGCCAACTTCCTGGATGTCGGCGGCGGCGCCAACAAGGAGAAGGTCACCGCGGCCTTCAAGATCATCACCGCCGACCCGGCCGTCAAAGGCATCCTGGTCAACATCTTCGGCGGCATCATGCGCTGCGACATCATCGCGGAAGGCGTCATCGCCGCCGTGAAGGAAGTGGGCCTGAAGGTTCCGCTGGTCGTGCGCCTGGAAGGCACCAACGTCGAGCTGGGCAAGAAAATCATTTCGGAAAGCGGCCTGAACGTCATCGCCGCCAACGACCTGTCGGACGGGGCCGAGAAGATCGTCGCCGCTGTCAAAGGGGCTGCGTAACTCTCATGTCCATCCTCATCGGATCTGAAACCAAGGTCATCACCCAGGGCTTCACCGGCGCCCAGGGCACGTTCCACTCGGAACAGGCGATCGCCTACGGCACCAAGCTGGTCGGCGGCGTGACCCCCGGCAAGGGCGGCCAGACCCACATCGGCCTGCCGGTGTTCGACACGGTCGGCGAAGCCAAGGAAGCCACCGGCGCCGACGCCACCGCGATCTACGTCCCGCCGCCCTTCGCGGCCGACTCGATCCTGGAAGCCATCGACGCGGAAATCCCGCTGATCATCTGCATCACCGAAGGCATCCCGGTGCTGGACATGGTCAAGGTGAAGAAGGCCCTGCAAGGCAGCAAGTCGCGCCTGATCGGCCCGAACTGCCCCGGCGTCCTGACCCCGAACCAGTGCAAGATCGGCATCATGCCGGGTTCGATCTTCTCGAACGGCTCGGTCGGCGTCGTCTCGCGCTCGGGCACCCTGACCTATGAAGCCGTGTTCCAGACGACCAACGCTGGCCTGGGCCAGACCACGGCCGTCGGCATCGGCGGCGACCCGGTCAAGGGCACCGAGTTCATCGACATCCTCGAGCTGTTCCTGGCCGACGAAGCCACCAAGTCGATCGTCATGATCGGCGAAATCGGCGGCTCGGCCGAAGAAGAAGCGGCCCAGTTCCTGAAGGACGAAGCCAAGCGCGGCCGCAAGAAGCCCATGGTCGGCTTCATCGCCGGTCGCACGGCGCCTCCCGGCCGTCACATGGGCCACGCCGGCGCGATCATCTCGGGCGGCAAGGGCGGCGCGGAAGACAAGATCGCCGCGATGGAAGCCGCGGGCATCCGCGTCTCGCCGTCCCCGGCCAAGCTCGGCGAGACCCTCCTCGAGGTGCTCAAGGGCTAAGACGACACCGAAACCCCGCCCCGCGCGGGGCCCAGGTTTTTCCGACCGCCTGTCGACGATCCGAAAAAATCACCTGGGCCCCGTTCATTCGACGGGCGCCCGGTGATTGAGAGACTATATTTACGCAGTCCCGATAACGGTGGCCCGTTAGCGGTGGCGTAAAAGGATCGTAAGGCAAAGACGATGGCGGACGACGCAGGCATCATCAATCAGGTCTTGACCGAGACCTCGTTCCTCTACGGAGCCAATGCGGCTTTCGTGGAAGACCTCTACGCCCGGTGGGCGGAGAACCCCGCATCGGTCGAACCGTCCTGGTCCGCCTTCTTCGCCACGCTTTCCGACCAGGCCGACCAGGTCAAGCGCGCCGCCCAGGATCCGACCTGGACGCCCCGCCAGGCCCCGGCCGTCCGGCCCGAGTGGCTGTCGGCCATCGACGGCCAGTGGCCGACCGTGGCCCCCGCCGTCGAAGCCAAGGTGTCCAAGGCCATCGAGGCCAAGGCCCCCGGAACCTCCGCCGAAGCCGTCCGCGCCGCCACGCTGGACAGCCTGCGCGCCATCATGATGATCCGGGCCTACCGGATGCGCGGCCACCTGGCCGCCAATCTCGACCCGCTGGGCCTGGAGCCCAAGGCCTCGGCCCCCGAGCTCGACCCGTCGACCTACGGCTTCTCGGAAGCCGACTACGACCGTCCAATCTTCCTGGACTTCGTGCTGGGTCTGGAGACCTCGACGATCCGCGAGATCCTGTCGATCCTGCGCCGCACCTACTGCGACAACGTCGGCGTGCAGTACATGCACATCTCGGATCCGACCGAGAAGGCCTGGCTGCAGGAGCGCATCGAAGGCCGCGACAAGGAAATCACCTTCTCCAAGGAGGGCAAGGTCGCCATCCTCAAGAAGCTGATCGAGACCGAGGGTTTCGAACGCTTCCTGCACAAGCGCTTCCCCGGCACCAAGCGGTTCGGCATCGACGGCGGCGAAGCCATGGTCCCGGCCATGGAGCAGATCATCAAGCGCGGCGGTTCGCTGGGCGTGAAGGACATCGTCCTGGGCATGCCGCACCGCGGCCGCCTGAACGTGCTGGCCGCCGTGATGGGCAAGCCCTACCACGTGATCTTCCACGAGTTCCAGGGCGGCACCAGCCTGCCTTCGGACGTCGAGGGTTCGGGCGACGTCAAGTATCACATGGGCGCTTCGTCGGACCGCGAGTTCGACGACAACAAGGTCCACCTGTCGCTGACCGCCAACCCCTCGCACCTGGAAATCGTCAACCCGGTGGTGATCGGCAAGGCCCGCGCCAAGCAGGCCTTCACCCTGCGCGAACAGCCGGACGCCGGCCGCGGCCACGTGCTGCCACTGCTGCTGCACGGCGACGCGGCCTTCGCGGGCCAGGGCGTGGTGGCCGAGTGCTTCACCCTGTCGGGCCTGAAGGGCTACCGCACGGGCGGCACCATCCACTTCATCGTCAACAACCAGATCGGCTTCACCACCAGCCCGCGCTATTCGCGCAGCTCGCCCTATCCGTCGGATGTGGCGCTGATGGTCGAGGCCCCGATCTTCCACGTCAACGGCGACGATCCCGAAGCCGTGGTCTACGCGGCCAAGGTGGCCACCGAATATCGCCAGATGTTCGGCAAGGACGTCGTGGTCGACATGTTCTGCTATCGCCGGTTCGGTCACAACGAAGGTGACGACCCGACGATGACCTCGCCGGTGATGTACGCCAAGATCAAGGACCACATCTCGACCCGCGAGATCTACAGCCAGCGCCTGGTGGCCGAGGGCGTCGCCGCCCAGGCCGAGGTCGACGGCTGGGTCAGCGAGTTCGAGGCCTTCCTCGACAAGGAATTCGAGGCCGGCAAGAGCTACAAGGCCAACAAGGCCGACTGGCTGGACGGCAAGTGGAAGGGCCTGGCCCTGCCCGGCGACGAAGAGCGCAAGGGCAAGACCGACGTGGCCAAGACCAAGCTCCTGGAGCTGGGTCGCCAGATCACCACGGTTCCCGAGCGGATCAACACCCACAAGACCGTCAAGCGCGTGATCGAGAACCGCCGCGAGGCGATCGAGAAGGGCGAGAACATCGACTGGGGCACCGCCGAGCACCTGGCGTTCGCCACCCTGCTCGACGAGGGCTTCCCCGTCCGCCTGTCCGGCCAGGACAGCGTGCGCGGCACCTTCACCCAGCGCCATTCGGACATCATCGACCAGACGACCGAAGAGCACTACACCCCGCTCAACAACATCCGCCCGGGCCAGGCCCACTACGAGGTCATCGACTCGGCCCTGTCGGAAGAGGCGGTGCTGGGCTTCGAGTACGGCTTCTCGTTGGCCGATCCGAACACCATGACCCTGTGGGAAGGCCAGTTCGGCGACTTCGTGAACGGCGCCCAGGTGGTGATCGACCAGTTCATCAGCTCGGGCGAGCGCAAGTGGCTGCGGATGAGCGGCCTGACCATGCTGCTGCCGCACGGCTACGAAGGCCAGGGCCCCGAGCACAGCTCGGCGCGCCTCGAGCGCTTCCTGCAGTCGTGCGCGGAAGACAACATGCAGGTGGTCAACTGCACCACCCCGGCCAACTACTTCCACGCCCTACGTCGCCAGATGCACCGCGAGTTCCGCAAGCCGCTGGTCGTCATGACGCCCAAGAGCCTGCTGCGCCACAAGAAGGCCGTCTCGAACCTGGCCGACATGGCCGAGGGCTCCAGCTTCCACCGCGTGATGATCGACGGGGCCGAAGCCGGCTGCGACGTCGGCGGCGTCACGCTGAAGAGCGACGACAAGATCACCCGCGTCATCGCCTGCTCGGGCAAGGTCTATTTCGACCTGATCGACGCCCGGGCCAAGGCCGGCCGCGACGACGTCTACATCGTGCGCCTGGAGCAGTTCTATCCGTGGCCGCTGAAGTCGGTGCTCGCCGTGCTCGGAAGGTTCAAGAACGCCGAACTGGTTTGGTGTCAGGAAGAACCCAAGAACATGGGCGGCTGGACCTTCGTCGATCCGTGGCTGGAGCTGAGCCTGGCCAAGCTGGACGTCAAGGCCAAGCGCGCCCGCTACGTGGGTCGTCCCGCCTCGGCCTCCACGGCCGCCGGCATGATGAGCCGCCACCTGAAAGAACTCGAGACCTTCCTGAACGAAGCCTTCGCCTGATCGCTTCGCTCGGATCCAAGCATTTTCGGATGAACTGAACGTCGGTTCGTCATCCGAAAATGCGCTAAGAGACTGCCGGAGCGTCAACCGATCCCATCGGGTCGGAGGGCGCTCCAAACCCCGCCCGGACTAAACACGAGACATCGGAACCCCACATGGCCGACATCATGACCCCCGCCCTCGGCGAATCCGTCACCGAAGCGACGGTGGCGCGCTGGACCAAGAAGGCCGGGGAGGCGGTGAAGAAGGACGAACTGCTCGTCGAACTGGAAACCGACAAGGTCAGCCTCGAGGTCGTGGCGCCCGCCGATGGCGTCCTGTCCTCGATCAGCGCCGAGGAAGGCGCGACCGTGGTTCCGGGCACGGTCCTGGGCGTGGTGACCGAGGGCGGCGCGGCCGCTGCTCCTGCCGCTCCCGCGCCGAAGGCCGCCGCGGCTCCGGCTCCCGCCGCCGCGCCGGCCCCGGCTCCCGCGCCCGCTCCGGTCGCCGCCGCCGCCCCGGCCCCGGCCGCCGCCGCTCCGGTCAGCCCGGCCCCGGCCCGCATCGCCGCCGAGAACAACCTGGACCTGTCGAAGGTCGCGGGCACCGGCAAGGACGGCCGGGTGACCAAGGGCGACGCTCTGGCCGCCCTGGAAGCCCGCGCCAACGCCCCGGCTCCGGCCGCCGCCCCGGCCGCGCCGCGCGCCATCCATGAGCGCGAAGAGCGCGTGAAGATGACGCGCCTGCGTCAGACGATCGCCCGTCGCCTGAAGGAAGCCCAAAACAACGCCGCCATGCTGACGACCTTCAACGAGGTCGACATGACGGCGGTCATGGCCCTGCGCGGCCAGTACAAGGACATCTTCGAAAAGAAGCACGGCGTGAAGCTGGGCTTCATGTCGTTCTTCACCAAGGCTGTCGTGGCCGCCCTGAAGGCCGTGCCGGACGTCAACGCCGAGATCGACGGGACCGACATCGTCTACAAGAACCACTACGACATCGGCGTGGCCGTCGGCACCGACAAGGGCCTGGTCGTTCCGGTCGTGCGTGACGCCGACATCCTGAGCCTGGCCGAGATCGAAAAGGCCATCGGCGGCCTGGGCAAGAAGGCCCGCGACGGCCAGCTGGCCATCGAGGACATGCAGGGCGGCACCTTCACCATCACCAACGGCGGCATCTACGGCTCGCTGATGTCGACCCCGATCCTCAACGCGCCGCAGTCGGGCATCCTGGGCATGCACGCGATCAAGGAGCGGGCCATGGTGGTGGCCGGCAAGATCGAGGTGCGCCCGATGATGTACCTGGCGCTGAGCTACGACCACCGCGTGGTCGACGGCGCCGGCGCGGTGACCTTCCTCGTGAAGGTCAAGGAAGCCCTGGAAGACCCGCAGCGCCTGCTGCTGGAGCTCTAGTCCGCTCGGAACCCTCGTCCCGACGGACGGGGGTTTCGCTTTTCTGGCGCCCGGCGCGCCCTTCGGCCCCACCGCCCCGACGCATCGCAGGACGGCGGGGTGATCCTAGATAAGAGACCCATCATGGCTCAATACGACGTCGTCATCATCGGGGGCGGCCCCGGCGGCTACAACGGCGCGATCCGCGCCGGGCAACTGGGCCTGAAGACCGCTATCGTCGAAGGCCGCGGCAAGCTGGGCGGCACCTGCCTGAACGTCGGCTGCATGCCGTCCAAGGCCCTGCTGCACGCCTCGGAAATGTACGAGGCCGCGACCGGCGGCGAGTTCGCCAAGCTGGGCATCGAGGTGAAGCCCAAGCTGAACCTGGTGCAGATGATGGCCCAGAAGGCCGAGAGCGTCGAAGCCCTGACCAAGGGCGTCGAGTTCCTGATGAAGAAGAACAAGGTCGACTACATCAAGGGCTGGGGCCGTATCGACGGACCGGGCAAGGTGGTCGTGAAGGCCGAGGACGGCACGGAAACCGTGCTCGAGACCAAGAACATCGTCATCGCCACGGGGTCGGAACCCACCCCGCTGCCGGGCGTGACCATCGACAACAAGCGCATCGTCGACTCGACCGGCGCGCTCAGCCTGCCCGACGTGCCCAAGAGCCTGATCGTGGTCGGCGCCGGCGTCATCGGCCTGGAGCTGGGCTCGGTCTGGAAGCGCCTGGGCGCCGAAGTGACCGTGGTCGAGTTCCTGGACCGCATCGTGCCGGGCACCGACACCGAGGTGGCCACCGCCTTCCAGAAGATCCTCACCAAGCAGGGCTTCAAGTTCAAGCTGGGGGCCAAGGTCACCGGAGCGACCTCGACCGACAAGCAGGTCCAGCTGACCGTCGAGCCCGTGGCCGGCGGCGCGGCCGAGACGCTGCAGGCAGACTATGTGCTGGTGGCCATCGGCCGCCGTCCGTTCACCCAAGGCCTAGGCCTGGAGACGGTCGGCATCACGCCGGACAAGCGCGGCGTCATCGCCAACGACCACTACAAGACCACCGCGCCCGGCGTTTGGGTCATTGGCGACGTGACCTCGGGGCCCATGCTGGCCCACAAGGCCGAGGACGAGGCCATCGCTTGCATGGAGCTGATCGCCGGCAAGGCCGGCCACGTGAACTACGGCATCATCCCGGGCGTCATCTACACCAAGCCGGAAGTCGCCACGGTCGGCCAGACCGAGGAAGACCTGAAGGCCGCGGGCGTCGCCTACAAGGTCGGAAAGTTCCCGTTCCTGGCCAACAGCCGCGCCAAGATCAACCACGAGACCGACGGCTTCGTGAAGGTGCTGGCCGACGCCAAGACCGACCGCATCCTGGGCGCCCACGCCGTGGGCCCGAACGTCGGCGACATGATCGCCGAGATCTGCGTGGCCATGGAGTTCGGCGGTTCGTCGGAAGACGTCGCCCGCACCTGCCACCCGCACCCCACGCGCTCGGAAGGCTTCCGCCAGGCGGCCATGGGCGTCGAAGGCTGGACGACGCAGGCCTGATCGGCCCGTCGAAAACTTAGCGAGCGTTCGCGCTCGACTGGACGTAGAGTGGCGGGGTTTCGGCAACGGAGCCCCGCCATGCTTTTGTCCGTCATCCTGCTAGCCGCCGCCGTCCAGGCTGCGCCGGCGGCGCCCGCGCTGGGCGACCAGATCGCCCCGAACCGGGCGAGGTTTTATCCTTCCGGGCGCGACGCCTTCGAGGTCGCCAAGGCGCAGGAGGGCTGCCGCGCCCCAGGCGTCGATCTGGCCGTCAACGCTGCGCCTGCTATCCGGGCGGCGGTCCAGAAACTCGGCGACTTGCCGCCGGCCAACCACACTCTGACCGTGCTGCGCAGTATCGACGGTTGCCCGGTGTCTTCGACGGTTCGATTCAATGTGGATCGCCCGGCGGGGCGCTAGCGAAGCGGCCTCTGTAGTGGCTCATCGCCGATCACGGACTCGCAACCCCAGCCATCGGCTCGTCCGCCAAAACTTTCCGCCATCGCGGCAAGTTGGAGTTCGAGCGCCGTCACCGCCGCGTGGCTCGGCGCGATCGCATGCTCGATGACCACGTCCCACGGGAGATTCTCGGCGGTTTCAGTCATGGCGACCACGGCGAATAGCCCGTCAGCCTCAGCTTTGGCGGCGAAAGCCCTGGCCGCGGCTTCCGTGGGAAAGACCTGGGTAAAGTCGACAATACGCGGCCGGCTCAGATCATCACCGCGCGCGACCATGCGGCGCAGCACGTCACCGTTCTCGTCATCAGGAAGATCGATCATAGGGCTCCGAACCAAGCTCGGCTGGAAGATCGTGGAACCCGCGCGGCTTGTCGATGACCCTCCAAAGAAAAAGCCCCGCCGGGGGCAACCGGCGGGGCTCGTACGCTAGGTCCTCGAGGGGAGGAAACGCCCTGAGACTGACGCTGGGGCGGTACGCTTACTGAACCCTAGAATTCTTCCCAGTCTTCCGAGGCCGGCTGGGCCGAACCGCCGCCGGCGAAGGCGGCCAGCTTGGCCTGGGCGGCGCGGACCGGATTGGCGCCCGGACGGCTGGCGGCGGTGGCCGGGGCCACCGGCGCGCGCGGGGCCGGGCGCGAGACCTGGGTCGGGGCGGCGGCGCGGCGGGTGGTGGTCGTGCGGGCGGCGCTGGCGCCGTTCACCTGAAAGCGCCCGATCATCTGCATCAGGCCGTTGGCCTCGCCCTTCAGGGCGTGGCTGGCGGCGGTCGACTGCTCGACCATGGCCGCGTTCTGCTGGACGGTCTGGTCCATCTGGTTGACCGCGGCGTTGACCTCGTTGAGGCCCGTGGCCTGCTCGGCCCCCGAGGCGGCGATCTCGCTGACCAGGCCGTCGATCTCGCTGACCTTGCTGACGATGGCCTGCAGGGCCTCGCCCGTCTGGCCGACCATCGACACGCCCTGGCTGACCTGCTGGGTCGAGGACGAGATCAGGGTCTTGATCTCCTTGGCCGCGTCGGCCGAGCGCTGGGCCAGGGCCCGCACTTCCTGGGCCACGACCGCGAAGCCTCGGCCCGCGTCACCCGCGCGCGCGGCCTCGACGCCGGCGTTCAGGGCCAGCAGGTTGGTCTGGAAGGCGATCTCGTCGATCACGCCGATGATCTGGCTGATCTCCTGGGAGGACTTCTCGATCTGGTTCATGGCGTCGACCGCGCCGCGCACCACCACCGCCGAGCGTTCGGCGTCCGAACGGGTCGAGGTGACCACGCGCGAGGCTTCCACCGCGCCGGCCGACGAGCGCTTCACCGTGGCGGTGATCTCGTCCAGGGCCGCGGCGGTCTCTTCCAGGCTGGCGGCCTGCTGCTCGCTGCGGCGCGACAGGTCGTCGGCGGCCGAGGCGATCTCGTCCGAACCCGACCCGATGCTGTTGGCGGCCTGGACGATGGTGCGCATCGCCTCTTCCATCTGGGTGATGGCGCCGTTGAAGTCGTTCTGCAGGCGCTGGTAGGCCTGGGGGAAGTCGATGTCGACGCGATAGGTCAGGTCGCCCTCGGCCAGACGGGTCAGACCCGTGGCGATGTGTTCCATGACGAAGGCCTGCTCGCGGGCGGCCGCGTCGGCGGCGTCCTGGTTGCGCACGCGCTCGGCCTCGGTCTCGGCGCTGGCCCGCTGCTGGGCGGCCTCGGCCGTGCGCAGGGCCAGGGCGTTGTCCTTGAACACCTGCACCGAGCGGGCCATCGCCCCCACCTCGTCCTTGCGCTGGGCGCCGACAACCTCGACGTCCACCGAACCCTGCGCGAGGACTTCCATCGTCCGCGAGAGGTTGCTCAGCGGGGCCGAGATCTTCGAGCGGCCAATCCACAGGGCGAAGACCAGGGCGGCGGCCGAGGCGATCAGCCCGAAGGCGATCGACATCATCGTGCCGGTCGCGGCCGACTTGGCGGCCTCGACCACCATGGTGTGGGTCTCGTCGCTATGGGTGTTGGTATAGGTCGAGACGTCCTTGGTCAGGCTGGCGATGTCGGGGTCGATCACGCCCATGACCATCTTGGCCGCGTCGTTGGCGTTCTGCAGACCCAGGTCCGCGCCTTGGCGGGCGCTGGAATAGACACGGTCCAGGCGGGTCTGGAAGTCGGCGATCTTCTTGGCGGAGGCCGGGTCGGCGGTCTTGATCTTGCCCAGGGCGACCTTGGCTTCCTTGTACGAGCTGTCGATCTCGTCGCTGGCCTGCTTGGCTTCCGGCGAGGAGGCTTCGTTGGCGATCGTGCGATAGGCGGCGTAGCCGATGGTCGCGACCCGGCGGTTGAAGCGCGAGGCCTCGAGCTCGGCCGGGGCGCGCTGTTCGACGAGAACCTTGGTGGCGGCTTCGGAAACCTTCGACTGCCAGGCGCCGACGGCGGTGATCGAGAGGGCGACCACGGTCAGGATAATGGCCGGAAGAGCCACCTTGGTCGAGATTTTCAGATCGTCGAATTTCATCGCTAACCTCATATCCAGAGGTCCCGTCGAGATAGAGGGACCTCCGTCTTAGGGATCAGAAGGCGACTAACGCCGTAAAAACGCAGTTAACTGCACGGCTTACAGGCGCCCTTAGCGACGGAATGTCACATCGCTGTCGCGATGTTACGCACGCGGGTGGGCTTTGCCGTAGGCGGCCAGCAGGCCGGCCGCGTCAACCTGGGTGTAGCGCTGGGTGGTCGACAGCGAGGCGTGGCCCAGCAGGTCCTGGATCGAGCGCAGGTCGGCGCCCGCTCCCAGCAGGTGGGTGGCGAACGAGTGGCGCAAGGCGTGCGGCGTGGCGCGGTCCGAAAGGCCCAGGCGGCTCCGCAGGGTCTGCATCGTCGCCTGGACGTGGCGCGGCGACAGCGGCCCGCCGCGCTTGGCGCGAAACAGCGGGTCGTCGGGACCGAGCGCGAAGGGCAGGGCGGCCAGATAGGTGTCGATACGCTCGCGGACGATATCCAGAACCGGCACGATCCGGGTCTTGCCGCCCTTGCCGGTGATCCGCAGGCTGTCGGCCAGGGGCGCGTCGCGGCGCAGCAGCGAAAGACCCTCGGAGATCCGCAGACCGCAGCCCCATAGCAGGGTCAGCACGGCCTCGTCGCGGGCGACTTCCCAGTCCTCGCGGTCGGGGTCCAGCGACAGCTCGGCGATCAGGCCGTGGGCCTGGTCCTCGGAGACGGGACGCGGGGCGCCGACCTTGATGCGGGGGCCGCGCACCAGGCCGATGGCGGCGTTGGGCGTGCCCAGCCGATGGTCCAGATAGCGATGGAAGGCGCGGATCGACGACAGGCTCTGCGACAGCGAACGGGGCGAGAGGCCGTCTTCACCGCTTTCGCCGGGATCGCGGCGGAAGGCCAGGTAGGCGCGCAGTTCGGCGGCGGTGATCGTTCCCATGTCGGCGGTCGACAGGGTTTCGCCGCGATGGCGCTCCATGAAGTTCAGATAGGCCAGGACGTTGTCGCCATAGGCCCGCACGGTGCGCGGCGAGGCGCGCCGCTCGTTGGCCAGATGGTCCAGCCAGGCGGTCAGGGCCTGGCGGGCGGTCGTCACAGGATCGGCCAGCGCTCGGCCGTGCGCTCGACGACGCGGGCCAGGAAAGCGACGAGGTCGGAGCCCATGTCGGCGGTGAAGCCTTCGGGGTCGGACGAGCCGAAGGCCAGCAGGCCCTGGCGCGACGGTTCCCACAGGGCCATGCGGACCAGGGCCATGCTCTTGATCTCTTCGATGCGGTCGCCGAACAGGCCCAGGGCCGGGGCGTGGAAGCCCATGCGGGCCACGCCATGGTCGCCCATGGTCATCTCGATCTGGCCGGCGATCAGGGCGTGCCAGCCGGCGGGGACGCGGCCTGGGCCTTCCAGCACGACGACGCCGGCGGCCAGGCCAAAGCGCAGGATGGCCATTTCGTCGACCCGGCGGGCGAGATCCGAATGGTTGCGGGCGTCCAGCAGGTCGATGACCGCGGCGTGGCTCTGGGCCTGGGCCGAGAAGTTGGCGCGGGCGGTGGCCTCGATCTGGCGGCGGAACAGGGCTTCGCGCTCGTGGGCGGCCGAGACCCGGGCCAGGGCGGCGGGGCCGAAATCGACGACGTTGCTGGCGTCCGGACGCAGGCCCAGGTCGCTGAGCAGGTCGGGATCGCCGTGCAGGAAGTCGGGCTCGGCCAGCAGGAAGTCGCGGACCAGAGCGGGATCGACCGTCAGGGGCAGCCTGGCTTGCGTCGCGTCGGTCATGGCTGGGCCTACTCCGTTCACACTTCGTCCCCATATCGTTCACATTAGGGGACCATCCCCGATGAAGCCCCAAGTCGGTTAACAGCGGCTTGATGGGGCGATGACGGGTCCTCTCGACCTGGGGACGTTTCCAAGGCAGAACCCGATCTTCCCCATGTCTGGTCCCATGCCCCGCATAGCCTCCGTCCTGCTGCCCATGCCGCTGCCCGAGGCGTTCGACTACGCCGAGCCGGAAGGGCTGGGCCTGATGGTCGGCGACCACGTGGCCGTGCCGCTGGGGCCACGCGTGATTCGCGGGGTGGTCACGGCCCTGCGCGACGGCGCCGGCCATAACCGTCCGCTGAAGCCGGTGCTGGAGCGGGTGGACGATCCGCCGCTGCCGCCGGGTGTCCTGACCTTCGTGGAATGGGCGGCGCGCTATTCGGTCGACATTCCCGGCTGGCCCCTGGCCATGGCCCTGCGCGGCCTGCGCCATCCGGCCGCCAAGCCCGACAAGGCCCTGGCCCTGACCGGGACCCAGCCCGCCCGCATGACCCCCGCGCGCCTGAAGGTGCTGGCGGCGGCGCAAGCCGGCCCGATGGCTTCCGGCGCCCTGGCGACCGCCGCCGGGGTCTCGGCCGGCGTGGTGAAGGGCCTGGTCGACGAGGGCGCGCTGGCCGTGACCTGGATCGAGCCGGACAGCAGCTTCCCCCAGCCCGACCTGTCGCTGCCGCCCCAGACCCTCAATCCCAGCCAGCGGGCCTCGGCCGACGTGCTGTCCGAGATGCTGGGCGCCGGCGGCTTTCAGGCCGCCTTGCTGGACGGGGTGACCGGCTCGGGCAAGACCGAGGTCTATCTGGAGGCCGTGGCCGCCGCCCTGGCCGCCGATCCGGACAGCCAGGTGCTGATCCTGCTGCCCGAGATCGCCCTGACCCAGGCGGTGATCGCCCGCTTCGAGAGCCGGTTCGGCGCCGCGCCGATCGAGTGGCATTCGGGCGTTTCGCCGCCCAAGCGTCGCCGGGCCTGGGAGGGCGTGGCCACGGGCAGGGCGCGGATCGTGGTCGGCGCCCGCTCGGCCCTGTTTCTGCCGTTCCGCAGGCTGCGGCTGGTGGTGGTCGACGAGGAGCACGACGGCTCGTTCAAGCAGGAAGAGGGCTTCATCTACCAGGCCCGCGACCTGGCCGTGGCCCGCGCCAAGATCGAGGGCGCGCTGGTGGTGCTGGCCTCGGCCACCCCGTCGCTGGAAAGCCTGTGGAACGCCCAGCAGGGCCGCTATCGCTGGCTGCGGCTCAGCGCTCGTCACGGCGCGGCCCAACTGCCCGACATCGGCCTGATCGACATGCGCGAGACCCCGCCGGAGCCCGGCCGCTGGCTGTCGCCGCCGCTGGTCAAGGCCGTGTCGGTGGCGCTCTCGCGGGGCGAGCAGTCGCTGCTGTTCCTGAACCGCCGGGGCTATGCGCCGCTGGTGCTGTGCAAGGCCTGCGGCGAGAAGATGAAGTCGCCCGACACCGACAGCTGGCTGGTCGAGCACCGCTATACCGGCCGGCTGGTCTGCCACCTGACCGGTTTCTCGATGAAGAAGCCCGAGGCTTGCCCGCACTGCGGCGCCAAGGACAGCCTGACCTCGATCGGTCCAGGGGTGGAGCGGGTCGAGGAGGAGGCGCGCCACCTGTTCCCCGACGCCCGGGTGGCGGTGTTCTCGTCCGACACGGTGTTCGACGCGGCCGGGGCGCGGGCCCTGGTCGACAGCATGGCGGCCGGCGAGATCGACATCCTGGTGGCGACCCAGGCCGCCGCCAAGGGCCACAACTTCCCCAACCTCACCCTGGTGGGCGTGGTCGACGCGGACCTGTCCCTACGTGGTGGCGACCTGCGGGCCGGCGAGCGGACGTTCCAGCTGCTGGCCCAGGCGGCGGGCCGGGCAGGAAGGCACGAGAAGCCGGGGCGGGCTCTCCTTCAGACGTACTCTCCCGAGCACGGCGTGTTGCAAGCCCTCAAGGCCCAGGACCGCGACGCCTTCGTCGAGGCCGAGATGGCCATGCGCCAGGAGGCGGGCCTGCCGCCGTTCGGACGGCTGGCGGCGGTGATCGCCACCGGTCCCGATCCGGTGGCCCTGGAGGCCTATTGCAACGCCCTGGCGGCCGCGACGCCCAACGCCGACGGGGTCGAGGTGTTCGGCCCGGCCGACGCGCCCCTGGCCCTGGTGCGCGGGCGACGGCGCAAACGCTTCCTGGTGCGCGCGGACCGCTCGGTGGACCTGCAAGGCTTCCTGGCCGCCTGGCGGGCGCGGGCCAAGGTCCCGAACTCGGTCCGCGTGGTGTTCGACGTGGACCCGTACAGTTTTCTGTGAGGGAAAAGCCCCCTCTCTCATAGAGAGAGGGAGGGGCCCGCCGCCGCAGGCGGTGGGAGGGTGAGAGGTTACAATCTCTCCGAACGAAGCACGATCGGGCGATCGTCGACGACCGCGCTGGGATTGGGAGGGAGCTCTTCTGCCAGAGTCTGGTTTTTGGTCGCGCTCATAGCGATATGCGTGATCAGTTTCCTGGAGGCTGCGCAGCCGAAAGAATCGGGATTTTCCGGCGGGCGGTGAAACCTCTCACCCTCCCACCGCTTCGCGGCGGGTCCCTCCCTCTCTCTAAGAGAGAGGGTGTTCGCGCTGACCCCTAGACCGGTTCCTTCTCCAGCACCGGCTCCACGGGCATGCGCCCGCGCAGGGTGATGGTCGGCAGCAGCAGGGTCGCTGCCAGGCCCAGCCCGGTCACCAGGATGCCGCCGGCGAAGACACCGGTCAGGGCGTGGGTCAGGGCCTGAGCCAGGGCCGGGTCGGCGTGACGGGCCGCGCCCTGGGCGGTGGCCTTCAGGGCCATGCCCTGCAGGGCGCCCAGGTCCAGCCCCTGGCCCTCGCTGGCCAGGCGATGGGTCAGCAGGGCGCCGAAGATCGCCACCCCGATCGTCGAGCCGATCTGGCGGAAGAACTGGTTGGAGCTGGTGGCCACGCCGATGTCGCGCACCTCGACCGAGCTCTGGATGGCGATGTTGAACAGGCTCTGGCTGGGGCCCAGTCCCAGGCCGACGATGGCCATCCGCCAGCACAGGTCGGGCAGGGTGGTGTGGACGCCGCAGCGGCTCAGCAGCCAGAAGCCGGTCATCAGCAGCACGGCGCCGGCGATCAGCAGGGGCTTGTACCGGCCCGTCCGGCTGACGATCTGGCCGGCGGCGGTGGAGCTGACGATCAGCCCGCCCATCATCGGCAGGATCGCCAGGCCGCTGGTGGTGGCGTCCACCCCCAGGCCCAGCTGCATGTAGAGCGGCAGGAAGGTCACCACGCCCAGGAAGGCCATGGACAGCAGGAAGCCGGCCCCGTTGGCGGCGGCGAACACCCGGTTGGCGAACAGGCGCAGCGGCAGGATCGGATTGCTGACCTTGCTCTCGACGAACAGGAAGGCGGCCAGGGCCACGGCGGCGAAGGCGAACAGGCCCAGGCTCTGGGGCGAGCTCCAGGCGAAGTCGTGGCCGCCCAGGCTCAGCGCCAGCAGCAGGGGCACGAAGGCGGCGACCAGCAGGATGGCGCCGACATAGTCCACCGCGCCCGAGCGCCGGTGCTCCAGCGGCGGCATCTTGACCAGCACCATGAACAGCGACAGCAGGGAAAGCGGCAGGTTAACGTAGAACACCCAGCGCCAGCCGGCGATCGTGTGCGCGCCGATATGCACCGTCCCGTGGTCGGTGAAATAGCCGCCGATCAGCGGGCCCAGGATGCTGGCCAGGCCGAACACCGAGCCGAACAGGCCGGCGAACTTGCCCCGCTCGCGCGGCGGATAGAGGTCGGCGATGATCGCGAAGGCGGTGGTGAACAGCGCCCCGCCGCCGACGCCCTGCAGGGCGCGGCAGACGAT
Organism: Caulobacter soli; assembly: GCF_011045195.1. Classification (GTDB taxonomy): domain Bacteria; phylum Pseudomonadota; class Alphaproteobacteria; order Caulobacterales; family Caulobacteraceae; genus Caulobacter; species Caulobacter soli. Next base: position 384,877 of record NZ_CP049199.1, read on the forward strand.
CAGCTGGACCATGCCGCTCATGCCCAGCACCGGGCCGAACTCGCCCGACAGCCCCGCGAACCACGAGCCGGCCAGGAAGATGCCGATGCCGATCAGTAGGATGGGCTTGCGGCCGTAGATGTCGCCCAGCTTGCCCCAGATCGGCACCATCACCGTCGAGGTCAGCAGATAGGCGGTGGTGACCCAGGCGTAGAGGGTCAGGCCGTTCAGCTCGGCGATGATCCGCGGCATGGCCGTGGAGACCACCGTCTGGTCCAGGGCGCTGAGCAGGAAGACGATCATCAGCGCGGCCATGGTCAGCCGCCGCTCGGTGTCGGTGAAGGTCTGGGTGGTCATACGGTCCCCACGGCGTCGTCGGTCCGTTTCATGCGGGCGAGCCGCGTGGTCCGCAAGCCAGAACGTCGTTCCGGTGGCGGGCGCGCCGCCTGTAACGCTCGCGCGATAATCTCGAGGTTGGGGAGCGAAGACCTCGTCCTTCGACAAGCTCAGGATGAGGTCTTCGACTGTCAGGCCTGCAAATGGTCCTCATCCTGAGCCGGTCGAAGGACGAGGACCACGCACGGTGCTAGTGCTTGGGCGGACCGCCCTTGCGCCGCGACAGCATGTTCAGGCCCTCGACCCCGGCCGAGAAGGCCATGGCCGCGTAGATGTAGCCCTTGGGCACGTGGACCCCGAAGCCCTCGGCGATCAGCACCGCCCCGATCATCAGCAGGAAGCCCAGGGCCAGCATCACGACGGTGGGGTTGTCGTTGATGAAATTGCCCAGCGGATCGGCGGCCACCATCATCAGGCCCACCGCGACGATCACCGCGATGATCATCACCGGCAGGTGGTCGGTCATGCCCACGGCGGTCAGGATCGAGTCGATCGAGAACACGATGTCCAGCAGGATGATCTGGACGATCGCCCCGCCGACGTTGGACACGGCCGCCGTCTTGATGTCGGGCGCGGCGTCGCCGGTGTTGGGATCGACGCTGTGGTGGATTTCCTTGGTGGCCTTCCAGATCAGGAACAGGCCGCCGGCGATCAGGATCAGGTCGCGCCACGAGAAGGCGGTCTCGAAGGTCGGTTCGCCGTGAGAGAGCGGTCCGGCCAGGCCCAGGTCGAACACCGGGGCGGTCAGGCCCACGATGAAGGCGATGGTCGACAGCAGGACCAGTCGCATGATCAGGGCCAACGAAATGCCGATCCGACGCACCCTCTGTCGATGTTCGGGCGGCAGCTTGTTGGAGAGGATGGAAATGAACACCAGGTTGTCGATGCCAAGCACGACTTCCATGACGATCAACGTGACCAGGGCGGCCCAGACGGCTGGGTCCGCGGCGAGGTGAAGGAGTTCGTTCATCGTACCGATCTAAGTTCGGTTTGGAAAACGCGTCTGCGCCTCCCCCTCAAGAGGCGCCGTCCATGCAAGGAACGCGACGGAAGCCCCCAGGCTTCGCCAAACCAAGAGTCGACATGATGCCAGACGCCGCCAATATCAAGCCCCTGACGGCGCTGCGCTTCTTCGCCGCCTTCTGGGTGGTGATGTACCACTACTGGCCCAACCTCTCGGTGGCGGCGCCGCCGGCGATGATCGGCAAGGGCTATCTGGGCGTCGAGGCGTTCTTCACCCTGTCGGGCTTCATCCTCTGCCACGTCTATCTGCAAGGCTTCGGCGGCGGGCGGTTCAAGTACGGCGACTTCCTGTGGAACCGGCTGGCGCGGGTCTATCCGCTGCACCTGGTCACCCTGGCGGGGGTGGGACTGATGGCCGCGGTCGCCGGCCTGGCCGGGATCGCCGTCGACCCGAACATGCTGGCCTGGAGCGCCCTGCCGGCCAATCTGCTGCTGGTCCAGGCTTGGGGCTTCGCGCCGGTGTCGGGCTGGAACCATCCGTCGTGGTCGATCTCGGCCGAGTGGTTCGCCTATCTCAGCTTCCCGGCCTTCGCCTGGGCCGCCTGGCGGCTGCGCGATCGTCCGCGCCTGGCCGTCGGCCTGGCCCTGGCCCTGATCGCCGGCCTCTATCCGCTGTTCCAGGCCTTGGCGGGCTTCTCGCTGACCGAGGCGACCATCCGCTGGGGTTTCCTCAGGATCGTTCCGTGCTTCGCCTATGGCTGCGCCCTGCACGCCTTGTGGCGCTCGGGCCTCGTCACCGGCCGCTTTTCGGGGGTGGGCGCCTGCCTGGCGGGCGCCGCCGTGCTGCTGGCCGTGCACTTCGGCGCGCCCGATCCGTTCATTATTATCACGCTGGGCGCCCTGATCGTCATGCTGGCGGCCCTGGCCGCGACCGGCTCGCGCTTCGCGTCTCAAGCGCCGCTCGTGTATTTGGGCGAGATCAGCTACTCGACCTACATGATCTGCATCCCGTGGAAGATCCTGGCGGTGAACGCCGCGGAGAAGCTTCTCAAGATCGATGGAGATCAACTGCCGGCCTATGCTTGGCTGTTAATCGTGGCCGCACTGGTCCCGCTGTCGGCGCTGTCGTATCACATCATCGAAAAGCCGATGCGTGAGCGCATGAAAACTTGGGCGAAGGGCTGGCGGGAGCGACGTCCTGCCACGGCGAAAGCCTGATAAACAGACTTTTCATATTTCCCTGCGAGGGTTATCCCTTAGCCCAGTGACGTGGGGGAGTACCCAAGCATGACGAAACGGACGAGAGCCCTCTGGGGTTCCCTGGCCGCTGCCGCCATGATCAGCCTTGTGCCGATGTCCGGCGCCGTGGCTGACGGGTACTGGCAGTGCGTTCCGTTCGCGCGTCTGATGTCGGGCATCCAGATCTTCGGCGACGCCCGCACTTGGTGGAGCCAGGCGGTCGGCAAGTACGACACCGGTTTCGTGCCCCGCGCCGGCGCGGTTCTCTGCTTCAAGCCCACCGCCCGCATGAACCTCGGCCACGTCGCCTTCGTCAGCCAGGTGCTGACCGATCGCGTGATCCAGGTGACCCACGCCAACTGGTCGATCATCGACGGCGGTCGCGGTCAGATCGAAAAGGACGTCACCGTCGTCGACGTCTCGCCGGCCGGCGACTGGAGCGAAGTGAAGGTCTGGTACGACCCGATTCGCGACCTCGGCACCACGGTTTATCCGACCCACGGCTTCATCTATCAGAACAACCAGGCGGTCACGATCGCCGCCGCGACCAGCAAGCTGGCCCTGGCCCAGAACGCCGCCGTCTCGCTGGCCAAGTCCGCCGCCAACCAGGTCGCCGCCTCGGTGCGCGTGTCCTCGCCGCTGGACATGATCAACCAGGCCGCCGACTCGACCGACCGCATCGCCGCCCTGATCGCCCAATCCCAAGGCCCGGCGTCGTCGCAAGACACCGACAAGACGCAAGCCACGCGTTGACGTCGTGCGCGCCGTGGGCCATGCCCAAGGCGTGAGGTGACGGGCGTGAGCAACACGGTTTTCCCATGCTGAGGGTGCTGCGCCATGGCGCGCCGGGTTTCGAGCTCGGCGGCTTGACGCCCGACTGGGCGCTGCCCGCCGACGCGGTGTGGGTCGAACTGGTTTCGCCCAGTCGCGCCGAGGAAGTGGCGGTCGAGAAATCGATCGGCCTGCTGCTGCCCACCCGCGAGGAGATGGCCGAGATCGAGGCCTCCTCGCGTCTCTACCAGGAAGACGGCGGCACGTTCATGACCGCCACGGTGCTGGTCAACGCCGACGGCGACCTGCCCACCGCCGCCCCCGTGACCTTCGTGCTGACCGGCGATCGCCTGGTCACCATCCGCTATGTCGAGCCCAAGGCCTTTTCGGTGTTCGCCGCCCAGGCCGAGCGCCAGCCCAGCCTGTGCCCCGGCGGCGCCCAGACGTTCCTGGGTCTGCTGGACGCGGTGATCGACCGCACCGCCGACATCCTGGAACGCACCTCCGGCGAGGTCGAGACCCAGTCGCGGATCATCTTCAGCCGGCCGCGCGGCGCGGCGTTCGAGGCGATCCTCAACCGCCTGGGCCGGGCCCAGATCGTCAATTCCAAGGCCCGCGACAGCCTGGTCAGCCTGGCCCGCCTGCTCAGCTTCGCGGCCCTGGCCGACCAGTTCGACGGCGACAAGGAACTGCGCGATCACCTCAAATCGCTGCAACGCGACGTCCAGTCGATCACCGACCATTCCGGCTATCTGTCGGGCAACATCACCTTCCTGCTCGACGCGGCCCTGGGCCTGATCAACATCGAGCAGAACGCCATCTTCAAGATCTTCTCGGTGTTCTCGGTGATGTTCCTGCCGCCCACCCTGGTGGCCGGCATCTACGGCATGAACTTCACCCACATGCCCGAGCTGAACTGGCTGCACGGCTATCCGTTCGCCCTGGTGCTGATGATCGTCGCCGCGGCCGGGCCGCTGCTGTGGTTCAAAAGGCGCGGCTGGCTGTGACAATCCGCACAGACCAAACCTTTCCTTAAAGCTGACATGCCAGGGTTCGCCCAAATCGAGCCCCCCTGAATGTCCGCCGCCCCCGCCACCTCTCAGAGCCTGATCCGTTCGCTTCCGCCCAAGGTGTTGAAGGCCGCGATCGAGGCGCATGCCCGTTACCTGAAGGGGCTGCCGGCCGGGGCGCGCGCCAACCTCTCCTACGCCGATCTCGACAATGTCGATCTGGAGGGCGTCGACCTGTCCGAGGCCGACCTGACCGGGGCGCGGCTGTCGGGCGCGCTGCTCTCGCGCGCGGTCCTGACACGGGCGACCCTGTACGGCGCCGACCTGCGCGACGCCGACCTGCGCCAGGCCAACCTCTCGCGCTGCGACTTGCGCGGCGCCTGCCTGCGTGGGGCCAATCTGGGCGGCGCCGATCTGTCGGGCTGTGATCTGCGCGAGGGGATCACCGCCACCCAGAATAGCGCCCAGGGCTTCAAGATCCTGCAGCACCGGTCGCGGCGCGGCGAGCTGGAGCACGCCGTCACGCGCGGGGCCCGGCTGGACGGCGCCCAGGTGGGCGAGGGCTTCGCCCAGGTCGCCGACCTCACCGACGCCGACCTCTGCGGGGTCAGTCTGCAGGGGGCGCGGCTGAACCGGGCGGTCCTGAACGGCGCCAACCTTTCCCAGGCCAATCTCTACAACGCCGACCTCAGCGGCGCCTCCATGCGCCGGGCGGTGCTGACCGGGGCGGACCTGGCCGGCACCACCTTCGACGGCGCCGACATGACCGAGGTGCTGCGCGCGCCGCCGCCGATCATCTATGTCGATGACGCGCCCCTGCATGAGGTGCTGGAGGCCCACGAGCTGTTCGTGACCAGCGACGGCCGCGACGGCGTGGTGGCCAAGATCCCGATGGTCGACTTCCGGCCGCTGAAGCGCCTGAAGGGGCGCCGGCTGGCCGGCCTGTCGGCGCCGGGCGCGATCTTCTTCGGCATGAACCTGGAGAACGTCCAGCTGCAGGGCGCCAACCTGGCCGACGCCGACCTGCGCGGGGTCAATCTGCGCGGGGCCGACCTGCGCGGCGCGCGCTTGGTGGGGGCACAGCTGTCGCGGGCCGATCTCTCCGGCGCCAAGCTGGGGCCGCTGACCATCGCCCAGGGCCGGGTTCTGCGCACCGACCTCAGCCGCGCCGTCCTGCGCGGCGCGGACCTGACCGGGGCCTCGGCCCGGCGGGTGCGGTTGATCGACGCCGACCTGGGCCGCTGCAAGCTGGACGGGTGCGACCTGACCAGCGCGGAGCTGCCGGAAGGGTTCGAGGGCTGAAGTTCTCCGACATTCAGATGCGATCTCCCCATTCAGTCGTCATTCCCGCCCTTGTGGCGGGAACCCCTGGTTCAGCTGACGGTGAGACGTCTTGGCGCGCTGGCGCGCCATTCATCCGCACCTGCGGCGGATAGAGGGGTTCCCGCCACAAGGGCGGGAATGACGGTCAAAGGACGTGTGCGCTGACGCCGGTCAGCTTTCCTGGATTGTTCCAGTAGCCGGCGCTATCCCTTCGATCTAACGTTCACTCTAACGAACACCGGAAGGCCGCATGGATCGTATCGAGGCGATGCGGGTGTTCGTCACGGCCCTCGACGAGGGCAGCCTGGCCGGGGCCGGGCGCAAGCTGGGCCGGTCGCCGGCCGCGGTCAGCCGGGCGATCGCCTTCTTGGAAAACCACGTGGGAGCCGAACTCCTGCACCGCACCACGCGCTCGCTGCGGCTCAGCGAAGCCGGCGAACGCTACGCCGTCGCCTGCCGCCGGGTGCTGGTCGACCTGGAGGAGGCCGACCTGATCGCCCTGGGCGAGCGCTCGGCGCCGCGCGGCCTGCTGACCGTCACCGCCCCGCCGATCAGCGGCGAGGAGATCCTGCGCCCGGTCATCGACGCTTATCTGGACGCCTATCCCGGCGTGGCGGTGAACCTGCTGCTGCTGGACCGCCACGCCAACCTGGTCGAGGAGGGCATCGACGTCGCCCTGCGGGTCGGTCAGCTGCCGGACTCCTCGATGACCGCGCTGCGGGTGGGCGGTGACGTCAAGCGGGTGATCGTCGCCGCGCCGCGCTACCTGGACCAGCACCCGCGCATCGTCGAGCCGGCCGACCTGACCCAGCACCAGATCGTCACCACCACCCACTTCGGCCACGACACCTGGGTCTTTCCGCCCGCGCCGGGCGCGGCGGTCGCACGCTCGGTGCACTTCAAGCCACGGCTGGTGGTCAACAGCGTGCGGGCCGCCCTGGCCTCGGCGGTCGACGGACGCGGCGTGACGCGGCTCTACACCTATCACGTGGCCGAGCGGGTGCTGGACGGGTCCTTGCGGATCCTGCTGCGCGACGCCGAGCCGCCGCCCTTGCCGGTTCACCTGATCACGCCCCACGGCCGGACCTCGGTCCCGAAGGTCCGCGCCTTCCTGGATTTCGCCGCGCCCCGCCTGAAGGCGGCCTTCGCGCGGTTGTCGGCGGAGGCGGAAGCCTTGGCGCCGCAATAGCCATTCCGTCGTTTTGCGGAAGAGTGTCTGCCAATTGTCGCATATTCAGCTGTTTTCGGAATGAGCCGAGATTGTCGTCATCGGGTCCGCCGGGCCCTCAACGTCAACGAGGCAAGTCATGAGCAACCCGCAGAAAGTCGCCATCATCACCGGCGCGTCGCAAGGCATCGGCGCCGGCCTGGTCAAGGCCTATCGCGACCGCGACTATCGGGTCGTGGCCACGTCGCGCTCGATCAAGCAGGGCGCCGATCCCGACATCCTGGCCGTGGCCGGCGACATCAGCGATCCGGCCACCGCCGAGCGCGTGGTCGCCGAAGCCCTGGCCCGCTTTGGCCGGGTCGACACCCTGGTCAACAACGCCGGGATCTTCACCGCCAAGCCGTTCACCGCCTTCACGGCCGAGGACTTCGAGGCCAACCTCTCGACCAACCTGGTCGGCTTCTTCCACGTCACTCAGCGCGCCGCCGCCGAGATGATCAAGCAGGGCTCGGGCCACATCGTCAGCATCACCACCAGCCTGACCGACCACGCCAACGCCGAGGTGCCCTCGGTGCTGGCCAGCCTGACCAAGGGCGGGATCAATTCGGCGACCAAGTCGCTGGCCATCGAGCTGGCCAACAAGGGCGTGCGGGTCAACGCGGTGTCGCCGGGCGTGATCAAGACGCCGATGCATGCGCCCGAAACCCACGCCTTCCTGGCCGGCCTGCATCCGGTGGGTCGCCTGGGCGAGATCCGCGACGTGGTCGAGGCCGTGCTCTATCTTGAGACCGCCGGCTTCGTGACGGGCGAGATCCTGCACGTCGACGGCGGCCAGAGCGCCGGTCACTAGGCCTAGAGCCGCGAGGGAGATCGCCATGCCCATCGTCACCATCCAGGTTACGCGGGAGGGCTCGGGCCCCGGGCGCGACGCCGTCACGGCCGACGAAAAGGCCGCCCTGATCGCCGGCGTCAGCCAGCTGCTGCTCGACGTGCTGCACAAGCCCCTGGACTCGACCTTCGTGGTCATCGAGGAGGTGGCGCTGGAGAACTGGGGGTGGGGCGGTCTGCCCGCCCTGGAGTTCCGGCGACGGCGAACCGCCGGCGAGACCTAGAGCCTGCCCCATGCGTGGTCCTCGTCCTTCGACAAGCTCAGGATGAGGACCATCGCGTAGGCCTCGGCAGTCGGAAACCTCATCCTGGGCTTGTCGAAGGACGAGGTTTCGGTTCCGCTATTTTTGTAACAAGGACGCCAGCCATGGCCTCTTCGAACCCCAACCGCCTGCTCGACCTGTTCGGCGTCGATCTGCCGATCATCCAGGCGCCGATGGCCGGCGCGACGACGACCGACATGGTCATCGCCGTCAGCAACGCCGGTGGCCTGGGCTCGCTGCCCAGCGCCGTCTACGCCGAGAGCGACCTGCGCGCGGCCCTGGACATGGTGCGCGCCGGCACGGCCAAGCCGATCAACGTCAACTTCTTCGCCCACGTCACGCCCGCCGAGGATCCCGCCCGCCAGGCCGCCTGGCGCGCACGACTGGCGCCCTACTATGTCGAGGCCGGGCTCGATCCGGACATGCCCCTGCCGGCCGGCGGCCGCGCGCCGTTCGACGAGGCCTTCTGCGCGGTGGTCGAGGACTATCGGCCCGAGGTGGTCAGTTTCCATTTCGGCCTGCCGTCGCCGCAGCTTCTGGAGCGGGTCAAGCGCACCGGAGCCAAGGTGCTCTCTTCCGCCACGACCGTGGCCGAGGCCCAATGGCTGGAGGCTCGCGGCGTCGACGCCGTCATCGCCATGGGCGTGGAGGCTGGCGGCCACCGCGGCAACTTCCTGACCCACGACATGAGCGCCCAGGTCGGGACCTTCGCCCTGATCCCCCGCATCGCCGACGCCGTCTCGGTCCCGGTGATCGCCGCCGGCGGGATCGCCGACCGTCGCGGCGTCGAAGCCGCCTTCGCGCTCGGGGCGGACGCGGCCCAGGTCGGTACGGCCTATCTGCTGACCCCGGAAGCCGGGATCTCGGCCGTCTATCGCCGGGCCCTGACCTCGGCCGAGGAGGCCACTGCGCTCACCAACCTGTTCACCGGTCGCCCGGCGCGCGGGATCGTCAATCGCTTCATGGCCGAGCTCGGCCCGCTGTCCGACCTGCCCCCGGCCTTCCCGACGGCCACGGCGGCCGTCCTGCCCCTGCGCAAGGCGACCGAGGCCGCCGGGCGCGGCGACTTCACCCCGCTATGGGCCGGCCAGGCCTTCCGCCTGGCCAGACCCATGTCGTCCGCCGACCTGACGCGCAGGCTGGCCGGCGCGGCGCCTACATCCGCTTCTTGAGCGGTACGAGGTCCGGATACACCGGCTCGCGGCCCTGGGCCTTGGCCTGGAAGGCTTCCAGCATGTGCGGCGGCGAGAACATGCCCGTCTGCCAGGTGGCGATGTAGTCCAGGCTGTCGCGGATCGCGTGGTCGCGGGCGTAGTTGATCATCACCTTGCTGCCGGCCACGGCCAGGGGCGACTTGGACGCGATCTCGCGGGCGGTCTCCAGGGCGTGGGCGATCACCTCCTCGTGGGTGGCGAACACCTCGTTGACCAGGCCGATGTCGCGGGCCCGGGCGGCGGGCAGGCGGCGACCCGTGTAGGCCAGTTCGCGCACCCAGCCCTCGGGGATCAGCTTGCACAGGCGCGGGAAGGTGCCGACGTCGGCGGTCATGCCGATGTTGATCTCGTGGATCGTGAAGAAGGCGTCGGCGCTGGCGTAACGGATGTCGCAGGCGCTGGTGAAGTCGACGGCCCCGCCGATGCAGCCGCCCTGGATGGCGGCGATCACCGGCATGCGGGCCTGGTCCAGGCAGGTGAAGGTGTCCTGCAGGTGATGCACGTGGCGGCGGAAGCTTTCGGCGGCCACGAAGCGGTCGGCGGCCTCGCCCCCGGTCACGCCCTCGCCGTCGGTGAACACCGACAAGTCCATGCCGGCGCAGAAATGCTTGCCGGTTGAAGAGATCACGATGCAACGCGCGCGAGCGTTGTCGTCTATATCGGCAATGATCGCCGGCAATTCATTCCAGAAGGCCCGCGTCATGGTGTTCAGGGCTTCGGGTCTTTGCAGACGAATATGCGCCACGCCTGTCTCGATCTCGACATCGAAACAGCTATAGTTAACCTTGTCCTGAGCGCTCATGCTGATCTCCCTTATCGTTGATCACTTGTATCACGCGCCTGCTGGACGCCAACCGGGCCCCTACGGAAGCCCACGCGAAGGAAACACGTCATGGCCAGATCCCTGATCGCCACCAGCCTAACGGCCGCCGCCGTCCTCGGCGCGCTGGTCACGGCGCCCGTGCCCGCCGTGGCCCAGTCGAAGGGCATCAGCGGCCTGTTCGGCTGCGAAGGTTCGGGCAAGAAGCAGGAAGGCGGAGCCCTGATCGGGGCCGCAGCCGGCGCCCTGCTGGGCCGCACGGTCGCCAAGGACAACAAGACCCTCGGCACGGTGCTGGGCGGCGCGGCCGGCGCGGCGGCGGGGGCCTATATCGGCTGCCGCATGCAGTCGACCGACCAGGCCCTGGCCCAACAGGCCACCAAGCGCGCCCTGGACAACGGCGGCTCGGAAACCTGGAGCAATTCGCGCACCGGCGCCTCGGGCCGCATCGACGTGGTGTCCTCGTCCTACGGCCCGCCGATCAGCGGCGACGGCCTGCGCTTCGAGCGCGGCGTCGACGTGCTGCGCAGCTATGACGCCGTCGGCGGCGACTACACCGCCCGCTCGACCGCCAACCTGCGCTCGGGTCCGTCGACCGGCGGCAAGGTGGTCGGCAAGCTGTCGGCCGGCGAGCGGGTCGAGGTTCTGGGCGGCGCGCCGAACAGCAACTGGTTGCTGGTGGGCCGCAACGGCTACGGCGTCGGCTATGTCGCCGCCTCGCTGTTGAACAAGAGCGGCTACGGCCCGGCGCCCAGCTGCCGGATCATCAACGCCTCGATCAGCACCCGTAACGACCGCCCGACCAGCGAGCGCTACAGCGCCTGCAAGGACGGGCGCGGCGAGTGGCAGCTGACGCCGGCTTGATGAAGGCCTGAGCACTTGCCCCCACCTGGCGGCTTCGCCGCCTGTCCGCCCCCATAGGGGGCGGAGCCTGCGCGCTTAGGCTCTTCCCCCTCTGGGGGAAGACGGCCGCGGAGCGGCCCGTAGGGGGCAAGTGTTCACCACGCCAGACTCCTACAGGTCCACCACCTCGCACTTCAGTCGCGCCCGAATCTCGTCCGCCACGATCGCCCGGTGGCAGCATCGGGCCTCAGTCTCGTAGCAGAGCAGGGCGATCCGCTTCTCGCCCGCCAGAGCGGTCGCCTCGCCCAGCGCTACCTGGGCCGACGGTTCGGCGAGATGGGCGTGGAAGATCTCGCGCATCTCTTCGGTGCGCCCCCGCCGCGCCGCCTCTCGGCCGGCCTTGGGCGTGCCCAGCGGCCGCAGGTGGACATAGTCGATCCCCTCGGCTCTCAGGCTGTTGCCCAGCATGGTCTTGGAAAAGCCGGGCCGGCGCGAGGCGGCCACGGCGCGGACGTCGACCACGGTTTCCACGCCGGCGGCCTTCAGCCTGGCGATCATGCCGTCCAGGGTGTCGGTCTCGTAGCCGATGGTCGCCAAGGGGCGGGTAAGCGGTTTCATGGGCGTCTCCATGGACGAGGTAACGCCGTGCGCCTACCTTAGGAGCCAGCAGCCGCTACAGGAGCTTCCCGCCATGGACGCGGCCGTCTTTCGTGACCCTCGCCGACGCTTCATCCCGATCGCCAGCCGCGCCGGGGCCGGCGAGATGGCGGTGCTGGAGTTCGGGCCGACCGACCGGCCGGTCGACGTGGTGTTCGTCCACGCCAATGGCTTCAACGGCCAGACCTATCGGGCCCTGCTGGCCCCGCTGTCGGCCGGCTTGCGAATCCTGGCGGTCGACCAGCGCGGCCACGGCTCCAGCCGCCTGGCGGCCGATCCCGACCATCGCCGAAACTGGCTGGACCTGCGCGACGACCTGCTGGCCCTGCTGACGGTGCTGGACCAAGGACCTGTCGTGCTGGCCGGCCATTCGATGGGCGGCACGGTCAGCCTGCTGACGGCCGCCGCGCGACCAGAGGCCGTGCGCGGCCTGGTGCTGCTGGACCCGGTGATCATGCCCCGCATCATGGCCCTCTACGCCCACCTGCCCTGGACCTCCGGCGCGCTGTGGAAGCGCATGCCAATGGTGCAGGGCGCGCTGCGCCGCCGGGCGGTGTTCGACAGCCGCGAGGCCGCCTTCACCGCCTATCGTGGGCGCGGGGCCTTCAGGACCTGGCCCGAGGCCATGCTGGCCGACTATGTGGGCGGTGGTTTCCGCGACCGCGACGACGGCAAGGTCGAGCTGGCCTGCGCCCCGGCCTGGGAGGCGTCCAACTACTGCGCCCAGGCCAACGATCCCTGGCGGGCCATGGGCCGCATCGGCTGCCCGGCGCGCATCCTCAAGGCCGAGAGGGGCTCGACCGCCCATGTCGGCGACGGCGCGGGCCTGATGCGCCGCCATCCGGCGATCCAGGTCGAGACGGTGGCCGGAACCAGCCACTTCCTGCCGATGGAGCGCCCCGACCTGGCGCGCGAGGCGATCTTCGAGATGGCGACGGCCTAGGCGGCATGACGCGGACGTTCGCACAGGTGGCGGCGCGCTACGCCACGCATCCGGAGTTGGCCGGGGCGGTCCTGGAGGATCCCAACACCCTCGGCTCGGCCAGGGACGCCCTGTTGCATCTGGCCGCGCGCATGGGCCAGGCCCAGGATGTCCGCGACCTGGTCCGCCTGGGCGGGCGCATCGACCTGCCCGGCGATCGGGGCTTCACCCCGCTGCACTACGCCGCCGCGGCGGGGCACGCCTCGGTGGTCGCCGTGCTGCTGGAGCTGGGCGCGAACCTGGACGCCAAGAACGAGTGGGATCAGACCGCGCTCGAAGTGGCGATGCTGGCGGACCAGGTGCATCTGTTCGAGCTGTTGTAGGGCGGGGCTAGAGCGCCAGTCCCGCCACCGCCTTCGTCCCCAGCGCCGCGCGGGCCGCGTCGCTGATCGCCACCACCTTGCGGGCGTCGAGGTCGAAGGTGATGGCCACGGCTTCGGACGTGCCCCAGGCCTTGCCGGTGGTCGGGTCGACCATCCAGTGGACCACGCGCATGGCCCGGCCCTCGGTCCCGATCAGGCCCGAGCGCAGTTCGACCCGGTCGCCGGCCCGGGGCCAGGCCAGCTGGACCAGGCGGTACTCCAGCACGGCCCCGCCGACCCGCGCAGGCTTGGTCTCGGCGTGCTCGACCACGATGTCGCGGAACGGGCCGATGAAGGCGCCGATGCCGTCCGAGACCCGGCCGATGAATTGTTCGGCGCGCATTCGTCCGAACACGTCGCAATCGGTCGGCGACAGGGCGCCCAGGCCGATCCGGGCCAGGCCCAGGGCGTTGGCGCGCTCCAGGCTGGCTGTGGTTTCGAACGGCGACAGGTCCAGGCTGCGGGCCCGGGCCTGTTCGGGAACCTCGACCTTCAGGGCGGCGGCGCGCTCGTGGACGACGCGCGGCCAGGGGAAGGCCTCGCCCTCGCGCGGGGTGACATGGGCGATGGTGGTCTGGAAGGTGGCCGCCAGCTGGCCGGTGGCGGTGTGGACCAGCAGCTGCAGCACCTTGGCCTCGGTGTCGGTGATCTCGATCACTCCGCCCAGCATGTGCAGGGCCGCGCCGGCATGGGCCTCGCGCAGGAAGCGGATGTGCTGCTCGCGGACGACGACGGTGGCGTTGGCGTGGGGCGAGAAGGCGTGCGGCAGGCCCAACTCAGCCGCCAGTCCCGCCAGGCCCTCCATGGCGCGCACGACGTAGAAGCGCACGTTCATGTGCCCCATCTCGTCGCAGTCCCAGGTGTTGACGCCCCCGCGCCAGATCTCGACGCCGGGGAGGGTCTCGGGAGGCGTCATGATGGCGGTCTCGATGGGTGAACGGTTGTTCGAGCGTAACGGGGTTTGGTCAGGTTCGGCAATCGACCCTAACTCCCCCTCCCTCTCTCAAAGAGAGAGGGATTTGGATGCGCCAGCTTCTAGTTCCGGCAATCCGCGCACAGCCCGTGCGCTTCGATCGTCACCCCGGTCAGCGCATAGCCCGCCGCGGCGCCGGCGGCGATGATCTCGGCGCTGGCCTTGGGCTCGATCTCGCGCGTCGCGCCGCAGCAGTCGCAGATCAGGAAGGCGGCGGCGTGGCCGTCGGCCTCCTTGCGGCAGGCGACATAGGCGTTGAGGCTCTCGATGCGGTGGGCGAAGCCCTGCTTCTCGAGGAAGTCCAGCGCCCGGTAGACGGTGGGCGGCTTCGCGGGCGGACCATCGACGGCGAAGCTGGCGATCAGGTCATAGGCCTTCACCGGCTGGCCGGCGGTCAGCAGCAGTTCCAGCACCCGGCGGCGGGGCGGGGTCAGGCGCTGGTCGGCGGCGCCGCAGCGCGCCTCGGCGGCGGCCAGTTCGGCTTCGAGGGCTGAACCGGCGACGCCGTGGTGGTGGTGATCATGATCGCAAGCGGCGTGGGCCATGGCCAAGAGGTAGAGGGCGCGACCTTCCCGCGCAAGCTGGGTCAGTACGGCGTCTGGGCGATCAGCGCCGCCTCGACGTCGCACTGGGCCGGTTTGGCGGCTTTCGCGCGCGCGGCGGCGATCTCGGCCCGCACCGCGTCGAGGTCGTCGCGGAAGGCGTTGGAGCCGTGCAGGGCCGCGACCAGGGCCGAGGCGTTGGTGCGGCCGGCCTCGATGGCGCTGGCGTTGTGCACGCCGCAGACCACGCGGCTTTCCCCGAACGAACGGCCGCGGACCAGGATTTCCGTGGCGTGCTCGGGATCGGCCTCGGCCAGGACCAGTCCGACCGTCCAGCCCCAGGTGGTGTGGCCGGACGGATAGTCGGGGCTGGCGGCCAGGGCGTCGGTCTTGTCGATGCAGATGTCGCCCGCGTCGATCAGGTACGGCCGCTGGCGCCTGTAGAGCTCCTTGGGCTTGTTCACCGCGTCGCCGACGTCGTGGCGCAGCTTCATCAGCAGGGCGACCAGGCGCGGATTGGTCTCCGGCGTCGGCGTGAAGCCCAGGGCGCAGGCGAAGTCGGCGAGAATGGCGCGCTCGTCGTTGTCGGCCTGGGCCAGTTTCCAGCGCGGGCTGTCCTTCAGGGCGCGGGTGGCCAGGAAGGTCTTGCGGTCGGCCTCGTAGCGCGCCTCGCCGGGCTTGGGCGCGGGGGCCAGGACCTTGACGGTGTCCAGCGCGCCCGGCGCCAGATAGCCCTTCTGGCTGGTGGCCAGGCCGGGCATGGAGGTGTCCTGGCGCGCCAGGGCGAGACCGCCCGCGCTACCGATCAGGACAGCCGCGCAGGCGGCGAGGGCGAGCTTGGCGCGCATAGGGGAACTCCGACGGGGATTGGGTCCAAACTGACGCTTCAAGGTGTCGGCATCAAGACAGGCGGTCAGGAAAGGGCGCGGTCAGGAAAGGGGGCGGGCCAGCAGGGCGGCCTCGGCCAGGCACCGGTCGGCGTCGGGGGCCGGCCCCGCCGCGCGGGCGGCGTCGAGTTCGCGGCCGGCCGCGGCCACGTCCGCCGCGAAGGCCGGCGAGGCGCTCAGGGCCTGGACCAGGGCGACGGCGTTGACCCGGCCAGCCTCGACCGACGAGGCGTTGTGCACGCCGCAGATCACCCGGCTTTCGCCATAGGCCCGGGCGCGGGCCAGGATGGCGTCGGACCGTTGCGGCTGGGCCTTGGCCAGGATCAGCCCCACGGTCCAGCCCCAGGTGGCGTGGCCCGAAGGGTAGTCCGAGGTCAGGGCGGTGATCGCGCCGCTGCGGACGCAGATCGGGCCGCCCTGGGTCTGGTAGGGCCGCTTGCGGTCGTAGAGCCGCTTGGGGCCGGTGATCGCCGCCTTGGCGTCCAGGCGGGCCCGGCGCAGCAGCGCCGCCAGTCGGGGCGTGGTCTGGCGCGTGGGCGTGACGCCCAGGGCGCAGCTGAAGGCGGGGACCAAGGAGGCCTTGTCGGCGTCGCGTTGGGCCATGGACCAACGCGCGCCGCCCTTCAGCTTGCGGGTCGCCCGGAAGGTCGCGCGGTCCTGCTCGGCCTCGGCGGAGCCCACGGCGGGCGGCGGCGGCAGAACCTTGCGGCCGTCATAGGCGCCCTTGGCCAGATAGGGCGCCGACGCGCTGGCGCAGCCGACGAGGACCAGGCTCGCCATTCCGACGGTCAGCAGAGCGCGCATGAAAAAGGTCCCCGGAATGGCTTCCGGGGACCCTGCATTTTCAAACCGTCCGTCGCAAGATCACTTGCCGAACAGCTTGTTCCAGCGCGGCTTCTCGCGGCCCTTCCAGGCTTCGCGGTGATAGGCGTCCGAGGCGATCAGCGGCACCACGGTGGTGGCTTCGGCGAACACCATCTGCTCGTAAGTGGTGTTGACCTTGCCCCAGCTCGCGGCCTCCTTCAGCGTCGAGGAGCTGCAGGCGCCGTCGCGCACGTCGGCCACGGTGATCTGGATGGCGTACTTGTGCATGTCGGCCTCGACGCCGAGGATCTCGGCGCAGACCACGGTGTCCTGGGCGAAGTTCTTGGGCACGCCGCCGCCGACCATGAACAGGCCGGTGGTGCCGGCCGCGATCTTGATGTCGGTCAGTTCGCGGAAGTCGGCGACCGCGTCGATCATCAGATAGGGCTGCTTGGCGGCGATGCGTTCCTTCTGGTGCTTGACCAGGCCAAAGCCCGCCGAGCTGTCGACGAAGGCCGGGCAGAAGATCGGCACGCCCTCTTCATAGGCGGTCTGGATCAGCGAGCCGGGCTTCTTGGCGTTGCCTTCGCTGAGCCACTTGCCCATTTCCCAGATGAACTCGCGCGAGGAATAGGCGCGCGGCTCCAGGCGATTGCAGATCTCCAGGATCGTGTGATCGCAGTTCTGGAGCTCTTCCTCGTCGATATAGGTGTCATAGATGCGGTCGATGTAGTTGTCGCGCAGCACGTTGTCGTCGACCGGGCCGGCGGCCTGATAGTGCTTGAAGCCCAGGGCCTCGAAGAAATCCATGTCGACGATGCTGGCGCCGGTGGCGACCACGGCGTCGATCATGCCGTTCTTCACCATGTCGCGGTAGACGTGCATGCAGCCGCCGGCCGAGGTCGAGCCGGCCAGGATCAGCCAGGGCGAGCAGCCCTTGTCGGCCAGGGCCATGTTGAAGATGTCGGCGGCGCGGGCGGTGTCGCGCGAGCTGAACGACATCTTGCGCATGGCGTCGACGATCGGGCGGGCGTCGAAGGACGTGATGTCGATGTGCTCGACGACGTTCTGCAGCAGCTCGGCCTTGGTATTGTTCGGAACGGGAGCGTTCATCGCTTCGGTTTCCCTGACTTTGGACGCCCGTCGTTGAGAGCAGCCATCCACCGGGACGGAGCGACCGGTGGGGGCAGTGAAAAGGCCGCGTCGACCGAGAACGTCCGGCGAGCGGGTGGGGTTCTAGGCTGTTATCGCCAGACCCTCAAACTCCGTTTTTCCGGCGAAGGCCGGGACCCAGATTCATCCAGAGCGGCTCTGGGTTTCATCTGGGCCCCGGCCTTCGCCGGGGAGACGGGTTATAAGGCCTGATCAACTCGGCTCAGGCAGCTTTAGGACAGAACCGCGACGGATCAGCGACGACGGCGCTTCTTGCCGGCCGCGCCCTTGGGACGCGAGAAGCGCACGATCTTGCGTTCCTCGGCCTCGGGCCGCGGGGTCGGGATCGAGCGCTTGGCCAGGCCGTACATCGAGGCCATCGGGGCGTCCTGCAGCTCGGCGATGTCGGTTTCGCCAAAGCCGTTGAAGCGGGTCGACATCGCCACGCCATAGGCGCCCAGCATGCCGATCTCGATATAGTCGCCCTCGTCGACGCTTTCCGGCAGGTAGAACGGGCCGGGCATGTGGTCGACGCTGTCGCAGGTGGGGCCGTAGAAGCGGAAGGGCTTGAGGCCTTCTTCCACGACTTCGCCGTTCTTGCGGAACAGCTTCACCGGGAACGGCCACTTCATGTGGGCCGCGTCGAACAGCGAGCCGTACGAGCCGTCGTTCAGATAGAGCGCGTCGCCCTTCTTCAGCTCGACCTTGACCAGCAGGGACGAAGCCTCGGCCACCAGGGCCCGGCCGGGTTCGCACCACAGCTGGGTGGTCTCGTGGACCATCATGTCCGAGAAGCCCCGGTCGATGGCGGCCAGGTATTCGCTCATGTCGGGCGGGACCATACCCGGATAGATCGACGGGAAGCCGCCGCCGACGTCGACGACATCGGCCAGCACGCCGGCGCGCACCAGGGCGCGGCTGGCCTGGGCCATGGCGGCCTGGTAGGCGGTCGGGCGCATGCACTGGCTGCCGACGTGGAACGACACGCCCATCAGGTCCTGGGTCGAGCGGCGGGCGGCCAGCAGCAGGTCCGGCGCGTTGTGCGGCTCGACGCCGAACTTGCCCGACAGGCTGTAGGCCGCGCCCTCGGCCTGCACGCCCATGCGGACGATCAGGTTCAGGTCCTTGGCCTGGCCGGTGGCGTCCAGGATTTTGGCCAGTTCCTCATGGGTGTCGAACGAGAACGTCCGCACGCCGTGATCGAAATAGGCGGCCGAGATCGCCACGCGGCTTTTGACCGGGTGCATGAAGGCCATGCGCGAGCCGGGAGCGTGCTCGCCCACCAGCTCGATCTCGTTCAGGGACGCGACGTCGAACGACCGCACGCCGGCCTGCGCCAGCTCGCGGATCACCCACGGCGAAGGGTTGGCCTTCACCGCGTAAAAGACATCGCCTTTGAATTCAGCCTGGAACCAGCGCGCCGCTACGGAAACCGCGTCGGGTCGCACAAGTGCGACGGGACGTTCCGGTGACCGCTCACGGACCAGGTCCAGGGGGTTATGGTACGTGTGCAATTCACGTAGACCCCTGCAAAAGTTAAACCCAGGCCGGCGTTAGCAGCGCTTATGAGGACTTCGGGTCCGCCGGAGCGAGCGAAATAGGGGCAATGGGCAGGGATGTAAAGTCCCTATTGGACCGCCCGTTCCAGCCTTGGCTGTCAAGGAGCCGGCAGTTGTTCCGGCCACGGTTTTTTCGAAAGTCGGAGTCCAAAAACGATTGAACCCCGAAGCGCGCCGGCGGGGCGGGCTTCGGGGTCCGGTCGTGGGGGTGAGGCGAGGGCCTATTTGGCTTGGCCGGCGCCCTCGGCGGCGTCTTCGATCAATTTGGCCACGACCGCCGGATTGGAGAGGTAGATCGCGTGGCTGCCGACCGTCTCGACGACGGTGGCGCCGGCCCGCTTGGCCATGGCGCGCTGGGCCGGGGGCGGGATCATGCGGTCGTCGGCCGTCACCAGGTACCAGCTGTGCTTGGTCTTCCAGGCCGGAACGGTGACCTTGCCGCCCACGGCTTCGAGACCCCACGGAACCTGGGCGTCGGCCATGAAGGCGGCCTGGGCGGGCGGCACGTCGGCGGCGAACGCGGCGGCGAACTTGGCGCGGTCCAGCAGCAGGTAGCCGTCCTTGGGCGGCAGGATCGGCGGGGCGACCGCGCCGGGGGGCGGGTTGGCGCTCAGCGACGACACCGACTCCCCGGTGTCCGGCGCGAAGGCGGCGACATAGACCAGGCCCGCGACCTTGGGGTCCGTGCCGGATTCCGAGATCACCACGCCGCCGTAGGAGTGGCCGACCAGGATCACCGGGCCGCTGGCGGCGGCGATCGCGCTCTTGGTGATGGCCACGTCGCCGGCCAGGCTCGTGGTGGGGTTCTGAACGATGCTGACGGCATAGCCGTCCTTGGTCAGGATCTTGTAGACGCCTTCCCAGCCCGAACCGTCGGCGAAGGCGCCGTGCACCAGCACGATGTTCTTCACGGCCTTGGCGGAGGCGGAGGCGGGAGCGGCCGAGGCCGGGGCGACGGCGAAGCCGGCGGCCAGGGTCAGGGCGGCGGCGGACGCGAGCAGGTTGCGGAACTGGGTCATCTCGGTTCTCCCTTTCATAAAATTGCGATAATCATTATCGCGATAATGAAAGGCTATATCGCCGCCATTCGTCCGTCTAGTCGTTTATTATCGCGATATGCTTTTTTGTGATAAAAAGCGGTTCGGCCCGCGAGTTCGGGCCGCGTGGAGCATGAGAGTAAGGACCGCCATGACCGAAACCCACCTTGTCCCGCTGGACGGTCAGCTGTGCTTTTCGCTGTACGGCGCGTCGATGGCGATCAACCGCGCCTACAAGCCCATGCTCGACGACCTGGGCGTCACCTATCCGCAGTACCTGGTGCTCAGCACCCTGTGGGAGGGCGACGGCCAGACCATCGGCGCCATCGCCGAGCGTCTGTCGCTGGAGCCCTCGACGATCACCCCCCTGGTCAAGCGGCTGGAGCAGGCCGGCTTCGTGGATCGTCAGCGCAATCCCAAGGACGAGCGCCAGGTGCAGGTGCGGCTGACCGACCAGGGGCGCGACCTGCGCGTCCAGACCGCCTGCCTGACCGACACCCTGCTGCGGCGCTCGGGCCTGACGGTGGACGCCATCATCGCGCTCAACCAGCAGGTCCAGGCCCTGCGCGACGCGGTCGCCCACGGGGATTGATCGCGGGGACTGATCCGCCTCGATTCCGCGTCGGCCAGTCACAAATCCGTTGCGTCCATGGCCCAAACCGACGAACGCATTTCCCTACGCTGGAAACCTCGTTAAGGATTCGCCCCGACCATGACGTCGGACCCTGTTCTCTCGATCCGCGCCGCCTCCAAGACCTTCGGGTCGCGCCGGGCGCTGGACGCCGTTTCGCTCGACGTCGGTCGCGGCGAGATGATCGCGCTCATCGGTCCCTCGGGTTCGGGCAAGTCCACCCTGCTGCGCTCGATCGACGGGCTTCAAACCATCGATGAAGGCGAGGGCGTGATCACCGCCTTCGCCGGCCCGGTCCAGGCCAAGGGCAAGGTCAGCGACCAGGTGCGCAAGGCGCGCATTCGCATCGGCTTCATCGCCCAGCAGTTCAACCTGGTCGGCCGCCTGACCCTGTTCACCAATGTCGCCCTGGGCTCGCTGGGCCGGATCGGCTTCGCGCGGGGCCTGTTCGGCGCCTGGCCGGCCGAGACGAAGGCCGCGGCCATGGCCGCCCTGCACCGCGTCGGCGTGGCCGACTACGCCGCCCAGCGCGCCAACACGCTTTCCGGCGGCCAGCAGCAGCGCGGCGCCATCGCCCGCGCCCTGGTCCAGAGGGCCAAGATCATCCTCGCCGACGAGCCGGTCGCCTCGCTCGACCCCGTGTCGGCGCGCAAGGTCATGGAGATCCTCCGTGATCTGAACAAGACCGATGGCCTCACCGTCGTCGTCACCCTGCACCAGGTCGACTACGCCCTGCGGTATTGCGATCGGGTGGTGGCGCTGAAGGCCGGCAAGAAGGTCTATGACGGCCCGACCAGCGGTCTGGGCCGCGACAAACTCATCGACATCTACGGCCCGGAATTCGAGGACGTATTCTGGGAAGGAGCCCCGCAATGATCAGTCGCCGCCTTACGGTCGCCGTCGCCGGTTTCGCCGCTGTCCTGGCCCTGGCCGGCTGCGGGGAGAAGAAGGCGACCGCGCCGGTCGCCAAGGACACGATCGTGTTCTCGATCCTGTCGACCGAGTCGGCCCAGAACATGGAGAGCTACTGGAAGCCCATCCTGGCCGACATGGAAAAGTCGACCGGCATGAAGGTGAAGCCGTTTTTCTCGTCCAACTATTCGTCGCTGATCGTGGCTATGGGCGCCAAGCAGACCGACGTGGGCTGGTTCTCCAACCAGTCGGGCCTGGAAGCCGTGCGCCGTTCGGGCGGCCAGGTGTTCGCCCGCACCTTCGACCCGTCGGGGACCGACGGCTACAAGTCGGTGATCATCGTTCCGGTCGACAGCAATCTCACCGTTGAAGGGTTGCTCAAGTGCGACAAGACCCTGAACTTCGGGATCGGCGACAAGAAGTCGACCTCGGGCACCCTGGCCCCGATGACCTATCTGTTCATTCCGGCCAACAAGAAGCCCGAGACCTGCTTCAAGACCGTGCTCAGCGCCAGCCATGACGCCAACCTGTTCGCGGTGGCCAACCACAAGCTGGACGCGTCGACCAACAACTCCACCGCGCTCAGCCTGAACAGGCTGGCCAAGGGCGGGGCCCAGGCCGACAAGGTCAAGGTGATCTGGGAGTCGCCGACCCTGCCGGAAGACCCGATCGTCTGGCGCAAGGACCTGGATCCGGTCGTCAAGGAAAAGGTCCGCCAGTTCTTCCTGACCTACGGCCAGGGCGACACCCCGGTCGCGGCCCAGCAGCGCGCCAACCTCAAGCGCCTGTCGATGGGCGGCTTCAAGGCCGCCGACGACACCCACCTGCTGGTGGTGCGCGAGATGGAGGCCCTGGAGAACGTGGGCCTGGCCCGCGAGTCCGGCGACAAGGCCAAGCTGGCGGAGGCCGAGAAGGCCCTGGCCGGCATCAAGGCCGAGCGCGTGGTCGCCGAGGGCAAGGCCGGCGTCGCCGCGCCCGCCAACTGAACCGAGACGACCGACCCGCCATGAGCGCCCCAGCCAGCGACGTCATTCCGCCGCCCCCCAGCAAGCCGCTCTCCGCGCGCGCCTTCGATCTGCTGCTGTGGGGCGGGGTGATCGCCCTGCTGGTGATCAGCTTCAAGCCGGCCGAGATCGACAAGTTCCCCCAGCTGTTCACCGACGCCAGCAAGATGCAGGGCTTCGCCAGCGGCTTCTTCTCGCCGTTCACCGATCCCAAGGCGTTCATGGCGGCGGACTGGGAGCTGTACATCGGCAAGATGTGGCAGACGATCCAGATGGCGCTGTGGGGCACGGCCCTGGCCATCGTGGTGGCCATCCCGCTGGGCCTGCTGGGCGCGCGCAACATCAGCCCGTGGTGGATCCAGCAGCCGGTGCGCCGCCTGCTGGACCTGATCCGCTCGATCCCCGACCTGGTGGTGGCGCTGATCTTCATCACCGCCGTGGGCCTGGGACCCTTCGCCGGGGTCATGGCCCTGATGTTCAACACCGGCGGGGTGCTGGCCAAGCTGTTCGCCGAGGCGGTCGAGTCGATCGACAAGGGCCCGGTCGAGGGCGTGCGGGCCACCGGCGCGGTCAAGCTGCAGGAGGTGGTCTGGGGTGTGATCCCGCAGGTCGCGCCGCTGTGGACCAGCTACGCCCTGTACCGCTTCGAGTCGTCCAGTCGGTCGGCGACCGTCCTGGGGCTGATCGGCGCCGGGGGCGTGGGCCAGGTGCTGCTCGATTCCATCAACGGCTTCCAATACGACCAGACCGGCTGCATCGTCCTGGTCATCGTCGTGGCGGTTTCACTGATTGATCTGTTGTCTCAAATCATCCGCACACGTCTGCTTTAGGGACTGTCTCTGTGGCCTTCCGGCCACAATTAAGACCTTGAAAAGGCTTGTCATCGTCCTGTCATCAAAGGGTGGCTGAACCGTCACGGGACCCCCGTAAAGCGCTTCATACCTGGTCCGGAACAACGGGCTGGGGGGCAAAGCCTACAAGGGGAATTCTCACATGCGGAACAAGACCTCGCTGGTCTGCGGCGCGGCGCTGGGCGTCATGCTCGCCTGCGGCCTCGGCGTCGCGGCTCACGCGCAAGACAACACCACCGCCTGGAAGGGCGCTCCGCAGTGGAGCAACGACGACGTCTACTTCAAGGTCCGCGGCCGGATCCTGGTCGACGGCGTGTTCCAAGACGTGACGCGTGACGGCACCGCCACCGATTACAAGACCAGCAACATCCGCGGTCGCCAGGTGTTCCTCGGCATCGAAGGCAAGCTGAACAACTACATCGCGTACAAGGCCGAAGGCGGCTGGGTGAACGGCGGCACGCCGACCTGGGACGACGTGGTCATCGAGGTCAAGCCGACCGAAACCACCTCGATCCTGTTCGGTAACATCAAGGCCACCGGCCTGGAAAACCTGACCTCGACCCGCTTCACCACCTTCATGGACCGTGGTCCGTACGGTGACATGGGCGTCGACAGCTACCTGCTGAGCGTCGTCGGCAAGGTCAACGGCCCGAACTGGAGCGTCACCGGCGCCATCCAGGGCGACAGCATCAACAACGCCGACATCAACAACACCTCGGCCACGCTGACCAACAACCAGAACTCCAACGAGCGTCTGGGCTTCACCGGCCGCGTGCACTACGCGCCGATCCTGACCGACTTCGACAAGGTCCACCTGGCCGTGTCGGCGCGCTACCGCAACCACGGCAACGAAGGCGCCTTCAACTATCAAGGCCGCACCGACACCAACTACGGCACCAACGGCCTGTACTACAAGACCGGCGCCATCGGTGACCGCGACACCACGCTGGCCGCCGAAGGCATGTGGATCCACAACAGCCTGTCGGTCCAAGGCGAATACTCGAACATCAAGGTCGAGCGCCTGGCCACCTCGGCGCCGGGTTCGAACCCGGACGTCAAGGTCGGCTACGCCTTCGTCAGCTTCTGGCCGACCGGCGAGCAACGCAACTACGACGCCACGACCGGCGAAGTGAAGCGTCCGAAGATCCTGAACCCGATCACCGCGGGCGGCTTCGGCGGCGTCGAACTGGCGCTGCGCTACGACTACGCCGACCTGACCGAAGCCTACAAGACCGCCTCGACCGTGGCCTCCAAGGCCCTCTCGGCCGACGCCGGCAAGTACACGGCCTGGACCCTGGGCGTGAACTACTACCCGACCGCCTATGTCCGCTTCCAAGCCAACTACACCGACGGCTCGGTTGACCCGGTCGTCGCGCTGCACGGCTCGGACATCAAGCAATTCCAGCTGCGCGCTCAGCTGGACTTCTAAGACCCTCCGGGCCGGCTCCTTCGGGAGCCGGCCCGGTCCTTCTTTCACCGCTCCCAGAGACTCCAGGAGTCCTCCATGAAGAAGCTGCTTTCCTGCGCGGCCGCCGCCGTCGCCCTTTCGGGCCTCGCCGCCGCCCCCGCCCACGCCGCCCGCGACTACGTTTGGGCCGCCGGCTCCTCGACCGTGTTCCCGTTCGCCACCCGCACCGCCGAAAACTTCGCCAAGAAGTCCGGCAAGAAGGCTCCGAAGGTCGAAAGCCTCGGCACCGGCGGCGGCATCAAGCTGTTCTGCTCGGGCGCCGGTGAAGGCTTCCCCGACATCGCCAACGCCTCGCGTCCGATGAAGAAGTCGGAATTCGACGCCTGCGCCGCCAAGGGCGTGAAGGACATCGTCGCCATCAAGATCGGCTTCGACGGCATCGTCGTCGCCACCGACAAGGACGGCGCCGACTACAACTTCAAGACCGAGCACCTGTATCTCGGCCTGGCCAAGCAAGTGCTGAAAGGCGGCCAGTTCGTCGCCAACCCGTACAAGACCTGGGACGAAGTCGGTTCGGGCCTGCCGGGCAACCGCATCAACGTCTACGGCCCGCCGCCCACCTCGGGCACCCGCGACGCCTTCGTGGAACTGGCCATCGAAGCCGGCGCCCGCAAGTTCCCGACCGCCGACGCCCTGCGCTCGGACAACGAAAAGAAGTTCAAGTCGCTGGTCGACCCGCTGCGTAACGACGGCTGGATCGATGCTGGCGAGAACGACAACGCCATCGTCGGCACCCTGACCAAGACCCCCGGCTCGCTGGGCGTCTTCGGCTGGTCCTACCTCGAAGAGAACATGGACAAGATCAAGGGCGCTTCGGTCAACGGCGTGCGTCCCTCGCCGCAGACCATCGCCGACGGTTCGTACCCGCTGTCGCGCACCCTGTTCATCTACGTCAAGAAGGCCAACATCGGCGTGACGCCGGGCCTGGCCGAGTTCGTGTCGGAGTTCACCTCCGACGCCGCGACCGGTCGTGGCGGCTACCTGCAAGGCCGCGGTCTGATCCCGCTGCCCCCCGGCCAGCACGACGCTCAGAAGCAAGTCGCCGCCAACAAGACGGCGATGGCTCGCCCGGCTCAATAAGCCGGCGACGCCCTTCTATTCGGGCTTCAAACAAGACGACGCCGCGGTCCCTGGTGGGCCGCGGCGTTTTCTTTTGTATAGTGGACGCCCGCGCCCGCTTGGGTCGCGCCAACCCTGAAGGGCCATGATCCTCCTCGCGCTCGCCGTCGTCCTGCTCCTCGTTCTCCTGAACGGGGTGTTTTCCATGTCCGAACTGGCGGTGGTTTCCGCCCGCCGCGCCCGGCTCCAGACCTTCGCGGACCGAGGCGACAAGGGCGCCAAGCTGGCCCTGGCCATGGCCGAGCATCCGACGCGCTTCCTGTCGGCCGTGCAGGTGGGCATCACCCTGATCGGCATCCTGGCCGGCGCCTACGGCCAGGCGACGATCGCCGGGGCGCTGGACACCTGGCTGTCGACCAAGCCCGTGGTCGGTCCCCATTCCGAGGCTATCGCCACCACCATCGTCGTCATCGGCTTAACTTACGTGTCGGTGATCCTGGGCGAACTGGTGCCCAAGCGCCTGGCCCTGCTGTTTCCCGATGTCATCGCCCGCCGCATGGCCCCGTTCCTGGCCATCGTCGCCACGGTGCTGCGCCCGTTCGTCACCCTGCTGACCGCCTCGACCGCCGCCATCCTCAAGCTGCTGGGCGTGCGCGACGAGCGGACCAACGACATGACCGCCGAGGAGGTCGAGACCGTCCTGGCCGAGGGCGCCGACGCCGGCCTGATCGAACCCGAGGAGCGGGCGATGATCAACGAGGTGCTGCGCCTGGGCGACCGCCCCGTGCGCGTGGCCATGACCCCGCGTCGCGACCTGTTCTGGATCTCGCTGACCGACAGCCAGGAAGAGATCCTCAAGGAGATCCGCGACTGCCCCTATTCGCGCATCGTGGTGGCCAGCGAAGGCGACCTGGACGGCGACATCGGCGTGATCCTCAAGAAGGACCTGCTGGACGCCTGCCTGGGCGGCGAGACCATCGACATCAAGAGCCACGTCCAGCAGCCGATCGCCATTCCCGAGACCATGTCGCTGCTGCGGGCCATGGCGGTGTTCAAGCAGACGCCGCTGCACATGGCCCTGGTGGTCGACGAGTTCGGCTCGATCCAGGGGGCGATCACCCCACTGGACCTGCTGGAAATGATCGCCGGCGACTTCCCCGAGGACCACGACGAGACCGAGACCCGCATCCTGCGCCGCGAGGACGGCACCTGGCTGGTCGACGCGCGTCTCGACATCCAGGAGCTGAACGACGCCCTGGGCGAGACCTTCCAGGCCGAGGGCGGCTACCACACCGTGGCCGGCCTGATCCTCGACCGCCTGGGCCGCATCCCCCGCGAGGGCGAGATCGTCGAGCTGGGCGGCTTCGACGCCGAGGTCGTCGACATGGATGGCTCGCGGATCGACAAGCTGATCCTGCGGTGCGTGCGCAAGGACTAGGGGCGCTATGACGACGGGTCAAAAGCGCCGTGGTTCAATCCTGCCAAGCGCTGTCGGCGTGCTCGGTGGGTTGGCGTTCGCGGGGTTGGGCTTCATCGGCGCCGACGCGCTGGGTCGAACTCTATCCTGGTTCATGATCGGCGCGGGCTTGCTGGAAGCGCTGGTTTCAGCCCTTCTGCTTGGTGGCGCCTTGAACAACGGGAAGTCCGAAGCGTCCTGAACGCGACGTCCTAGGTCCGCCACCGCAGCGTCGTCTCCTCCACGGGATTGCGGAACGGCCTTCGCTCCCGGCGGCTGGCGGCCCATTCGCGCTTGAGCTGGTGGTACCAGCGGCCCTGCTGGTCGGCGTCGCCCACCCACATCAAAGCGGGGTTGTCGCGCAGGCCTCGGGCCTGGGCCTCGACGATCTTGCCGTCCTGGCGCAGGAAGGCGCGGGCCGCGACCCGGATCATCGGATAGAGGGCCGTGAAGGCCGGATGGTCGGACCAGATGATCTGGTTCATCCGCGTCCTGCCGGCGTTGATCGGGGTCATGGCCGACAGGGCCAGCACCTGCTTGTCGCCCACCCGCACATGCTCCCAGCGCAGGCCCGGCAGGCGGAAGGTGATCTCGGTCTGGGGCTCGCCGCCCAGGATGGCGTAGGCCTTGGAGTTCTTCGACGGCTCATGCCGCGTCATGGTGAAGCCGGCCTCGCACGGGGCGAAGGCCTTGCACTTCTCGTGCTGGCTGGCCCCGGTGCGCCACCACCATTGCTGATGGACGAACGGCCCGTGAGCCGGATCGATCAGGCCCAGAACGGCGTGGTCGATATGGATGTCGTAGTCCAGGTGGTCGATCAGCTTGGGCTTGCCGCCGACCACGCCAGGGATCGTCGGCGGCGGGAAAGGCGGTTGCCCGTCGAAGCGCGGATCGGCCGACATCCAGATCCACACCAGGCCCTGGGTCTCGACCAATGGATATTTCCGTACACGGACCTTTGAGACGTCCAGCGGATTGTCGGCGGTCAGGGACGGGATCTTGGCGCAGCCACCGTCGGTGTGGAACCGCCAGCCGTGATAGGGGCATTCGACGGTTTCGCCGCCGCCCGGTTCGGCGCGGACCTTGCCGGCCGACAGCTTGGCGGCGCGGTGGGGGCAGACGTCGCGCAGGGCGTAGACGGCGCCGGCCCTGGTGCGACCGATCACGACCGGCTCGCCCAGATACTCTCGGCTTTCCATCTTGCCCGGCTTCAGCTCGGGCGACAGGGCCGCCACGTACCAGGCGTCGAGCACGAAGCCCTCGCCGAACTTCACGGCGTTCGAGGCCGGCCGTGCGGCCAGCGCCTGTGCGTCGTCAGCCATGGAAGTCGCCCACCCGCGCCGCGCCCCCGCGCGTCGCCCCGGAAGCGCAATAGCCCGATCGCGCGGCCAGGGTCCCGTGAAGAGTTTGTGTCTCTACTTCGCCGCCGTCTCCACCAGCCGCTGATAGAACCGCACCATGCGTTCGACATTGGCCAGGGTCATGTGCTCGTTGGTGCCGTGGATCATCTCGGTGTCCTTCACCGACAGTTCCAGCGGCTGGAACTTGTAGATGTCGTCGGCGATCGGACCCATGTAGCGGCTGTCGCTGGCGGCGGTCATCAGGGCGGGCGCGACGGGGGCCTTGCTCTCGTCGCCAGCCAGGGCGGCCAGGACCTTCCAGCCGTCCGAGGTGGTCGAGGCCACCTTGCTGGGCTCGTCGGGCGCCTTGGCCCAGGCCAGCTTGACCGGCAGGTCGCCGACCGCGCCCTTGGCCCGCGCCATCACGTCGGCCGAGCTGTCGCCGGGGGCGATGCGATAGTTGATCCAGGCCTCGGCGTCCTGCGGCAGGACGTTCTCCTTGGGCGAGCCTTTCAGCATGGTCGGGGCGATGGTGGTGTGCAGCATGGCCGCGCCCGCCGGGGTCTTGGCGGTCTGGCTGATCAGCAGCGGCGAGAACAGCCAGGTGTTGGCCGCCGCCATCTTGATCGTCGTCGAGCTGTGCGGGGCCAGGGCCTTGAGCATGTCGGCGCCGGGGCCGTCGAATTTCATCGGGAACGGATGGTCGGCGATGGCCAGCACCGCCTTGGCCAGGGTGGCCACGCCCGTCTGGGGCGGCGGGGCCGACGAGTGGCCGCCGACGGCGGGGGCGGTCACCGTCAGGGTGGCGTAGCCCTTCTCGGCCGTGGCGATCAGGGCGACCTTGCCCTTGGTCACCGGATGGTCCTCGACCACCACCATGCCCTCGTCGAGCACGAACTGGGCCTTGACGCCACGCGCCTTCAGCAGGGCCGCGGCGGCCCGCGCGCCGACGCCGCGCACCTCCTCGTCGTGGCCGCTGACCAGGATCACCGTGCGGCGCGGGGTGAAGCCGGCCTTGGCCAGGCCGTCCAGCGCTTCGAAGAGGGTGATCAGGCTGCCCTTGTCGTCGATCGAGCCCCGGCCCCAGACCGCCCCGTCGGCGACGACGCCGTCGAACGGCGGATGGGTCCAGGCGCCTTCGCTGCCCGGCGTGACTGGCACTACGTCCTGGTGGGCCATCAGCACGATCGGAGCCAGGGCCGGGTCGGTTCCCTTCCAGGTGTAGACCAGGGCGTGGCCGGCCACGACCTCGCGGGTCATCACCCGGTGGGCGTCGGGATAGGTGGTCTGCAGCCACGCGTGCAGCCTGTCCCACTCGGCCGGCTGGTCCTCGACGGGGTCCTGGTGGCTGACGGTCTGGAAGCGCACCGCCTCGCCCAGGTGCCGGGCCGCCAGGGCGACGTCGAAGGGCCGGGCCGAGGCCAGGTGGATGCTGGAAATGTCGACCGCCGCCGGGGCCTTGAACGTCGCCGTGCGCACCGCCACCACGGCCCCCACCGCCAGCACCAGGCCCACGGCCGTCAGCGCCGTCTTGCTCTTCCAGCCCATGTCTCACTCCCCGAACGCCTATTGGCCGAACGCTTGTTTGGGCGCGACTGTGCGACGAGTTGGCGGGCGTGCCAATCGTCAAGTTCATCGGATGACGCTGAAGCGTCGGCGTTCCTATTCTCCGTTTTTTCGGCGAAGGCCGGGACCCAGATTCATCCGAGGCGGCTCGTGGGTTTCACCTGGGCCCCGGCCTTCGCCGGGGAGACGGACGAAGGGAGATTTGCCTTGAAGCGCCGCCTCCCGCATAGGCTGGCATGCGCGATTCAGGCGGGAGTTTCGAGAACGGCATGAGCGTCCTGGTCCTCGGAGGGACGGGTTTCATCGGCGGCCCCGTGGTCGCGCGGCTGCTCGCTGACGGGGTCGAGGCGGCGGTGGCGCATCACGGCGCCCGTGCGGTCCCGGCCGGAGCCAGGTCGGTGCTGCTGGATCGCCGCGACCCGGCGGCGGTGCTGGCGGCCGTCCGCGATCTGAAGGCCGACACGGTGATCGACCTGATCGCCTACACCGCCGCCGACACCCTGCCGCTGCTCGACGCTCTGTCCGGCGCGATCGCCCGCTATGTGATGGTCAGCTCGGTCGACGTCTATCGCAACTACGAGGGCCTGCACCGCAAGGGCCGGCCGACGCCGATCTGGGACCGGCTGACCGAGGATGCGCCGCTGCGGGACAGCCGCTTCCCCTACCGCCTGGCCAAGCCCCGTCCGGCCGGCGATCCCCAGGCCTGGATGGACGACTACGACAAGATCCCCCTGGAGGAAGCCGCCCGCGCCGCCACGGGATTCGAGACCACCATCCTGCGCCTGCCGATGGTGTTCGGGCCGGGCGACCGCCAGCGGCGGTTCTCCTGGGCGATCCGGCCGATGGCCCAGGGCCGGCCGCGCTTCGTGATCCCCCATCCGTGGGCCAGCTGGCGGGCGACGTTCGGCTATGTCGACGACGTGGCGGCGGGGATCGCCCTGGCCGCTGTCCATCCCCGGGCGGGCGGCGAGACCTTCAACCTGGGCCGCGCCAACACCCCGACCAACATCGCCTGGGCCGCCTCGTTCGCCGAGCACCTGAACTGGCCCGGCGACGTCCAGCTGGCCCATCCCGACGTGGCGCGCGGCGCCCTGGCCAAGGCGGTCTCGGGCTTGGACCTCGACTACGCGCTGTTCATCGACAACGCCAAGATCCGGCGGCGGCTGGGGTTCGCGGAAGTCACCGATTTCGACGAGGCGCTGGCGCGAACGGTGGCGGACGAGATGGGGCGCTAGGGCGGCTAACCCTGGCTAAGGGCGCTGGCGTCGGCGATCGTCCAATCTCCGCCTTCGGTACGGCAATAAAGTTGCGAGCCCAAATCCGCCTGTTGTTCCGTGCCCAATTCGACCTGGGATTCAGCATAGCGGCAGACCCGGACGGGTCCTATGGACGTGGCGGGCTGCTCCACATCCCGAGATTTCGTGATCAAGGTCACTGGGCCGTCGTGCCCTTCGAAGGTGGCCCGCTGCATGCCGCCGAGGGCCACAGCCTCCTGCTGATGCGCCAGCAAGGCGTCCTTGTCCTTCGCGACCTTCAAGATCACGGCGCAAACCACCCCGCCGGCAGCGGCCCCAATCACGGCGCCTCGTCCTGCATTGCCTCGGCCCGAATTGTTGCCGACCGCAGCGCCCAACAAGGCGCCTATCGCCACGGTGGCGACGCAGCGGCCGATCGCCCTGTCGATCTGACTCTTGGGCACCCTGGGAGCCTTGGCGGCCTGAGCTGGGCTGGCTGCCTGCAGGGACAGAAGCACTACGCAAAAGAACGCGGTCAAGCTTTTCGGCGTGAACATAGATTCCTCACGGAGCGTTAGAATTGCGATTTTTCATCGATATGAAGCTTGAACTCGATGTAGGGCTTGGCATTCCCGTTGATCATGTTGACCATGGGATCCATCACCCGGCCTTCGAGAACCCCGTCCGGGTGGATATGCAGCTCCAGGCCGCGAAGGCCGCCGAACGCCATGTCAGGGCCAAATTCCGGCTCCGGATCGGGATCGATCGACCAGAGTTGGCCAAGGCCCTTGCCATCGTTGCGGCCAATCTCACCGTTGCGCCCGTCGCTGACGATTTCGCCCTCGAACGGCGTCGCTGTCTCGATATCGCGGCGTACGGCAAGCCATGAATCGACAATGCGGCCGTCACTCGTCGTGGCCAGGCGCAGGCGCATGGGCACGTCTTCCGATCCATACCGGATCATGCCGGAATAGATCCGAACCGTCTGGGGGGCGGCCTGTTGCAAGCCGATATCTCCGGAACCGAAGCCACGGAGATGGCCTTCCGAACCGAGTAGGAAGGCGTCGAGGAACGCCTTTGTTCTGTCGGTTTCAGTGCTGGGCTGAACGCCGGCCACGAAGACCTCCGCTCGCTTTAAGTCGAGCGGCGCCTTGCGGGCTAGGGCGAAGCCCGCTTTGCGCGCTTCGGGCACGCTGGCTTGGCTTATGGAGAGCCGCGACAGATCGGAGTAGATGACGATGCGGGGAATGCCCGCGGTCAGGTCGGCCAGAGGCTTCTGTCGTAGCGAGACCAGTAGGCTGCTGGTCGAGAGGCCGCCGTCTCCCCCGGCCGGTGAAGTCTGGGCCGCGGGATCACCGAGCCTGGCCAGAGCCGCGCCCAGTAAGCTGCGGAAGCGGTCCGCGTCCTTGGTCGCCGTCTGTACGGGACCCGAGCCAAAGAAGTCGCTGCTGGCCGATCCAAGGCCGCCTTGATTTCTGGCGATGACCTGCACCTCCTCGGCGGAAAAGCCGGGAAAGCATCCTGTGAAAACCGTACGAGGCTCCCCGCCGTTGCGGGGCGCCACCAAAAGGGTCAGTCGCTCGCGAGGCGCGAAGACGCTCGATTTTGGATCCCCGGCCTTGCCCAGCAGGCTGCCGACCCACATTGTCCACCGGCGGTTTTCCGGAGCGATCTGGTTAGGCGCGGGGTTGGCGTGAATCTCGTTCTCGTCAATGACCAGCACGGTTTGGCGCAGAGCTTTTGGCACGCCTGGCGCATTGCAATATTTTTCGAAGCCTGCGGGACCCGCGGCGGCGGCCGTCGCCGGCGACTTGGGCGAGGGGCCGCAGCCCGCCAGAAGCGTCACGCCGATCAAGGCTATTCCAGTGATCTGGCGCATCAGTTGTACTTCAGCTTGATGGGAAGGTGCTGGTATCCAGGGCCGTCGAGCAGAACGATGTGTTCGTCGTCGTCCAAATCGCGTTGCTTGTAGATGGCGCCATCGGCCTTGCGCGATTTGACGAGCGCCGATCGATAGGCCTGCAAGGCCCCGAGCACTTGACTGTCCTGGCCGGCCACCTGCTCGAACAGGCGCCGGTTCTCGCTATATTTGGGCGCGTTGCGTTGGGCGGCGTCGCGATGATCGAGCTGCTCAAGGGCTTTCTTTCGCGTCGTTTCGGCGGCCTTGAGGCTTTGGGAAATCTCTTGGTCTATGACAGAGACCAGCGCTGTGCGCTTGCCGATGTCGCTGTCGAGTTTCAACCGGAGTTCCGGATAACGCGCCACTTCGTCATGCATCAGAAACGCCAGGACGACACCGATGACATAGACAATCATGTTGCCCAGCAGCGAGCCCCCGATGATCCAGGCCTTGCTCGCCCCGCCATCGGTTCCGCCGCCGAACGCTAGGTCGCCCAAGGCGGTCTGCGCGAAATAGACGTTTCGCGAATAGCTTACGGCGGTCAGCGCCAGACCGAGACCCAGGGTGCCTATCGAGAACATGCGCGCGGCGACCCAGCGCTGGTTTTCATCGACATCGTCATCGAAATAGCTGCGAAAGCGCTTGAGCAAAGTGCCGTGCATGTGCGCCGCCAGAGCGATGACCATGCCAATGGCGAAGGTCGTGCCCGTGGCTATGAAGGGCGTGGCCCACGCCAGGGCGCGAAAGGCGTCGTAATTGATGAAGGCTTCGGCGATGCCGACCGCAATCATCAATCCGAGATATAGCCATCTGTTGGGAATGACCGGTTCACGTCCCAGCCGGGCCTTTTCGGTCGCGTATTCGGCTTGATGCTGCGCGATGTCGCGTTCCAGGATCTCGATCCGTTCCAGGTCTGAACGGCGGCGTGTGCGCACGCTTTTACGCGCCAAGCGACGCTGTTCGACGCAGCGGTCCTCGATGGCCTCTCGCTCGGCCTCGACCAGACAACCCGCCGCGCCGTTGTGCGGCTTGTCGGCGGTAAACCTGCGCTTGACTTGCTCAATCGCTTGACGCCGCGGACCTGCGACGTGGTCGTTGAGCCACGACTCCATGCTGGAGGTCAGGGCGACGCCGGGCGAGCCCACCACGTCGGAAATCGCAACGAGGTTGGCGCTGTCGTCGGCGTCCTGGCGTGCAAGCAGATCCGCGCGGAGATCGCTGCCCGCTTTGAAGGCCAGTGTCAGATAAGCCTCGACCCCATGATCGCCCTCATCGCTGGACACAACCGTGTCGTCAGCCGCCTCGATTGTCATGCACGCGCCCCCGCCCGACCCAAAGTGGTGGGCCGGCAAACTTCACCTTAGGAGAAACTAAGGACATCGCCACGAAAAACTCAACCCCTACGCTCGCGCATACTAACGGTTGGGTAGATCGATGCTGACCGCCTTTCGGCCCAGATCGATGGCGAAACGGCGCGGCGGCCGGGCGTTCAGTTTGACCGTCTTGGAGCCCAGATCGACGCCGGCCGCCGTTCCATGGTTCAATTCGACCGCGCCGCTCTTGGCGCTTCCGAGCGTGGCTCTACCCGCCATCGGCGCAAGAATCGGCGTGTCGCGCTGTATCTCTTCAGCGACGGTGATGGCCTTGCGGCAACGATCCCAGGTTTGGCGATCGCCTTCGTAACAGGTGTTCGCCGCCTGTTCGGCCAGCCACACGGCCGCTGCAGCGGGTTTGGCGGCGAACAAAAATTCGACTCGTCTGTTTTGCGCGCGGCCGGCGTCCGTCTCGTTGGACGCCACCGGCATCGTTTCGCCGAAAGCGACGCGAAACACCGAGCTCATTCCGATCTCTCGGTCCAGCAGAGCGTGCGCCACCGCGTCGGCGCGACGCTTGGAGAGCTCGATGTTGTAGTCATCGCTCCCAACGGAATCGGTATGACCGGCAATGAACAGCGCCACGTCCGGCGGCTCGCTGCGCAGCGATTGAGCGATGATATCGATGACATCGGCGGCGTCCGTTCGAACCTCGGCGTGATTGAAGTCGAACAGTACGTTCTCGTCGAACACCACCCGCAGCACGGGCACGTCGATGGGGAAGCCGGGCAAAGTCTCGACGAGGGATGCGCGGGGCACGACATATTCGAAGAACTGCGGTGGACTGGCTTGGCCAGCCGATAATCGGCGCAGCCTGGCCTTGCGGTCCTCGTTCTCCAAATCGACCGTGCACCATGCCGGTAGGACGACAGTGTCGCCGATGCGTCGGGCGGCGGCCATGCACGCCTTGGACGGCGCGGCGAGCGCCATGTCCAAGCCAAGGCACGTCGTCGCCAGCCCGATAGCCAAAGAAATCAACCCCTGCCGCACTTCGTTCTCGCCCCGCCAACGCCTAGTGAGCCAGAGAGTGGACGATCATTGGTCAGGTCAATCCTTGAAACGTCCAGGTGGCTCGTTACAATCCCTCGCTGATCTCCACCACTTCCTCGAACGTCCGCAGGCCCGGCCGCTGGGCGCAGACCAGCACCGCCATGTTGCCGGGCAGATGCTGGTTGGCCAGCATCTTCTCGTGGGCGGCGGGAATGTCGTTCCAGGGGAAGACTTCCGACAGGCAGGGATCCACGCGGCGGTCGATGACCAGCTGGTTGGCGGCGCTGGCCTGCATCAGGTTGGCGAAGTGGCTGCCCTGGACGCGCTTCTGGCGCATCCACAGGAAGCGGGCGTCCATGGTCAGGTTGAAGCCGCTGGTGCCGGCGCAGATGGCGACCATGCCGCCGCGCTTCACCACGAACACCGAGACCGGGAAGGTCGACTCGCCTGGGTGCTCGAACACCAGGTCGACGTCCTTGTTGCCGGTGACCTGCCAGATGGCTTTGCCGAACTTGCGGCTCTCCTTCATGTAGTCGGCGAACTCGGGGCCGTTGACCTTGGGCAGCTGGCCCCAGCAGTCGAACTCCTTGCGGTTCAGCACCGCCTTGGCGCCCATGCTTTTGACGAAGTCGATCTTGTCGTCGTCGCTGACCACGCCGATGGCGTTGGCCCCGGCCACGGCGGCCAGTTGCACGGCGAAGACGCCCAGCCCGCCCGAGGCGCCCCAGACCAGCACGTTCTGGCCGGGCTTCAGCTCATGCGGCTTGTGGCCGAACAGCATGCGGTAGGCTGTGGCGAGGGTCAGGGTATAGCAGGCGGCCTCTTCCCAGGTCAGGTGCCTGGGGCGCGGCATCAGCTGGCGCGACTGCACCCGGCAGAACTGGGCGAAGCTGCCGTCGGGCGTCTCGTAGCCCCAGATGCGCTGGCTGGACGAGAACATCGGGTCGCCGCCGTTGCACTCCTCGTCGTCGCCGTCGTCCTGGTTACAGTGGATGACCACCTCGTCGCCCAGCTTCCAGCGCTTGACCTTGGCGCCGACCTTCCAGACGATTCCCGAGGCGTCCGAGCCGGCGACGTGGAAGGGCTGCTTGTGGCCGTCCAGCGGGCTGATCGGCTCGCCCAAGGCGGCCCAGACGCCGTTGTAATTGACCCCGGCGGCCATCACGAGCACCAGCACCTCGTCCTCGCCGATCTCCCAGGTGGGCACGACCTCGACCTGCATGGCGTCGGTCGGCTTGCCGTGACGTTCCTTGCGGATCGCCCAGGCGTACATGGTCTTGGGCACGTGGAAGGCCGGCGGGATCTCGCCGATCTCGTACAGGTCCTTCAGCTCGGTCTGGGTCTGGGCCAGCGTGTCGGTGCTCATCTTGCTCCCCGGTCTCTTCGGCGCTGCAACACAAACGCTCGAATGGCTTCCTGCGCTCCGTGGACCGTTCCGCGTGGTGCGAACCCGGCGTCGATCCCTCGTTTTAGGCCCCGTAGCGGAAACGCCGCGCCGGAGATCACCCAAGCT
This sequence comes from Caulobacter soli, assembly GCF_011045195.1. Classification (GTDB taxonomy): domain Bacteria; phylum Pseudomonadota; class Alphaproteobacteria; order Caulobacterales; family Caulobacteraceae; genus Caulobacter; species Caulobacter soli. The sequence continues at coordinate 422,007 of NZ_CP049199.1, forward strand.
GTGACAAGCGTTTAACTCTGGCAAGGGGGAATCTGTTGCGCCGCAGCATGGTTGCGCGTGAAACGACCTATCTCCTTATATCCCAACATCCCGTCCTTCGCCGGAATGCTGGATGTAGAAGGGCTGAGCGCGGAAAGGTTGAACACCTCGCCCTCATCCGCCACGGTCGCCCGATGAGCGCGATGATCCACGTCAGCCGCCCCACCGGCTCGATCCTGCTGCTGGAGCTGGACGCCCCGCCGGCCAACGCCCTGGGGCTGAGCGTGCGGGCCCAACTGGTGAAGATCCTCGAGGAGATCACCGCCGATCGGGAAACCCGGGCGATCGTGCTGACCGGCCGGGGCGGGGTGTTCTGCGCCGGCGACGACCTGCGCGAGGCTCACGGCCGCAGCGCGCCCGACGCCCTGGCGGCGGTCGAGAACTTCAACCGGCTGATGGACTGGATCGAAGGTCTGCGCACGCCCGTGATCGCCGCGATCGACGGCTGGTGCTTCGGCGGCGGGCTGGAGCTGGCCCTGGCCTGCGACATCCGCCTGGCCAGCGACCGGGCGGCGTTCGCCGCCTCCGGGGTCAATATCGGGCTGATGGCCTCGGTCGTGCGTCTGCCCCGGCTGATCGGTGTGGCGCGGGCCAAGGCCCACCTGCTGACCGGCGCCCAGTTCGGTCCCGAGCGGGCCCTGGCCGACGGGATCGTCACGGCCGTCCATTCGCCCGAGCGCCTGCTGCCCGAGGCCTTTCACCTGGCCGAATGGATCGCCTCGCGCGCGCCCCTGGCGGTGGAGGCCACCAAGCGCGTGGTCGACGGCCGGTCCTATGTCGAGGAGGAGCTCCCGGCCCTGGTGGCCAGCGCCGATCACCGCGAGGCCGTGGCGGCGTTCATGGCCAAGCGCACGACGCTGTTTAAGCGGGGGTGACAACCTGGGTCTAGGAGGGCCTCACCGTATTTCCACCGTCCCATCCCACGACGTGTTAGGCTTCTCCCCAAGGCGCTAGGACGCGCCGTCGGCGAGTGTCGGTCCGCTTGGCGGGTCGTCTCGACGCACCCCGGGAAGGGGTTGCTCCCATGAAGACCTATTCTGGCACCCGCCCCTCGGGCCCCAAGGGCCTGAACGATCCCCGCTCGACCGGCGGCCAGCCGTCGCGGCCCCGGCCGATCGATCCGGACGCCCTGCGCGGCACCAAGGCCTGATCGTCGTGGCCGAGACCAAGGGCGCCAGGCTGGCCGACCGGCTGAAGACCGCCGCCGAGGCCAAGCAGGCGCTGCTCGCCAAGTTCAAGCCGAAGGCGGCGGCGGTCGATCCGCTGTTCGCCGAGCGCGGCGTCGAGGCGGCCGCCGAGTTGAAGGCCGTGCGCGCCGAACGCCAGGCGGTCCGCTCGGTCAAGCGCGAGGCGGCGCAGGCGGTCGCCGCCGACGCCCAGGCCGCGTCCGACCAGAAGGCCGCGCGCAGGCGACCGCCGACCGAGGCCGAGGCCAAGGACAAGCGCGACGCCAAGTACGCGGCCCGCAAGTCGCGCCAGTGATGGTCCAATCCTGATGGCCCAATTCTGATGGCCAAGCGCGCGCCCGTCCCGGTCTCGCCGTTCGGATCGCAGGACTACGAGCTGGCGTGCGACAACCTGCTGACCCTGCGCGAGGCTCATATCCGCTCGCGCCACGCCCGGCCGCTGCGGGTGGGCGACGTCTGCACGCTCAGTCAGGACAGTGAGGTCTACGAGCTGGTGGTCACCGACTTCACCGACCTGGGCGGCGAGGGCTGGAGCGTTCGCTGCCGGATCATCGACATGCATCGCCGATAACCGGCTGAGACCGCTAGCCTCCGCTAAGCATCCGCACCAGCGCCAGGGCCGGCGGCGAGAAGGCCAGCGGGGGGATCAACAGCATGCTGATCAGGATCGCGCCCACGCCCCAGTAGTAGGCCGGATGGATGCGCCGCCGCACGACCAGGTCGACCACGGGGCCCGCGAAACCGAATAGCGCGATGACTCCGAACATCACCAGCGGCGCGGCCGCGCCGAACGAACCCATCGGCAGCAGCCGGCCCAGGCCCGGCCCCAGGATCGAGATCGTGGCGCACAGCATCAGCCGCTTGTGCCATTCGGACTTGCGCCGCAGCGCCACGCCGCCGGCGACCAGGCCGCCGAAGACCAGGATGCCGATGCTGTTCATCACCAGGAAGATGCTGGGCGGGAAGAACGGCGGCACGAAGTGGTTGCGGATCGCGAAGAGCGTGGCGGCAAGGCCCATGATCACCATCAGCCCGGCTAAACCCGCGCCGAACATCCCGATCTGGCGGTGCAGCTTCAGCGAGCCGCGGGCGATGAAGGCCGGCTGGGCCACGAAGACGAAGATCCACAGGGTGAAGACCGCCCCGTGCACGTGCAGCAGCAGCGGCAGGCCGGGCACGTGGGTGAAGTCGTCGGGCACGGTGGTCGAGAAGCCGCCGATGATCACCGCCGCCATCAGCAGCGACATGATCAGGTAGAAGCGCCGCCCCACGTGCGCCGCGGGCCTGCGGCCCAGCTCCATCGTCGCCATTGTGTCCCCTCCGCCTTGGGGGAGAGCATGCGGGCGGTTGGGCGATTTGACAACGACCGGCGTTCTTCGAGCGGGGTGATCTCTATTCCGTTGTCATCCCGGAAGCCTCGCGGAGGCTGTTCGAGACCCAGGGGACTGGGCCAGGATTTTTCACTCCACCTTGGCCAGCAGTCCCAGCTCGCCGGCCTTCATCACCGCTTCCTGGCGTTTGACCACGCCCAGGCGTTTCTTGGCGGCCTCGATGTGGTGGTGGACGGTGCGGGGCGACAGGGTGAGGATCGCGCCGATCTCCCAGTCGGTCTTGCCCCGGCTGGCCCAGTACAGGCACTGGGCCTGGCGCTCGGAGATCACCCCGTAGTCCGGGTTGTCGTCCTGCAGTTCCCAGTGCTTGAGCATGATGGTGCCGAACACCGTGGCCAGGCTCTCGACCACGGCGCGGGCGGTGGGATCGGCGGCGGGTTCCTGGGTGGCCATGCGGATCAGCACCTCGTGGCCGGCCGGGCCGAACACCCGCACCACATAGCCGTCGTTCATGCCGAACTCGGAGGCCTCGCCCCACATGGCCTGGGCCCGGTTGTCACCCAGCGGCCGGGCGTCGGACCAGGCAAAGGCGCGGGTCGATTTCTGCAGCAGCTTGATGCACGGGTCGTGGACCACGTGCCGCTCGCTCCAGTAGCGGGCGTCCCAGGCGTCGAAGTCCTGGCGGCTCAGGGTGGGCGGCTCGCGGCCCAGCTGCTCGGCGTTGATCAGGGTGGCGCAGAAGCGGTCATAACCGAACGCCGCGATCGCCCGGCCGAAATGGGCCTCGACCTCGTCGGCCGCGGCGTAGTGCGGCGCCTTGCTGAGGAAGCTCCAGGCTTCCTGTTCGGCCGTGTTCAGCACGTGGAGATGCTCGCCCCCTCAAGCCGGTCAGACTAGAGGAACGCGCGGGGATGGCTAGAGGGAGCAGGTCCTCCCCCTGTGGGGGAGGTGTCGGCGCAGCCGACGGTGGGGGGAGTTATCGGCAGGCGGTCGATCCAGGATCGAAGATCCTAAGACTCCCCCCACCGGCCTTCGGCCGCCTCCCCCAGAGGGGGGAGGATCTAAGCCGCCGGCTTGCGCCGCAGCCGCGCCAGCCGTCGCAGCCGCCGCCAGAACCGGGTCTTTTCCGGCTCGGGATAGGGCTGCAGGTTCTTGTAGAACTCCTCGGCGCAGGCGCGCCACGAGAAGCCCTCGGCGAACTTGCGCACCGTGACGTGGTCAATGTCCAGGCAGGCCAGGCACGCCTCGCGCAGGCCGTCGGTCTGGCCGGGCGCCAGAACGCCGGCGTTCGAGCCGGGGATGATGTCGATCGGCCCGGGGGCCGAGAACGCCGCCACCGGCACGCCGGCGGCCATGGCCTCCAGGATCACCAGGCCGAAGGTGTCGGTCAGGGAGGGGAAGCAGAACACGTCGGCGCAGGCGAAGTAGCGCGCCAGCTCCTCGCCGAACTTGGCGCCGGCGAACACCACGTTCGGATATTTCTCGGCCAGCTCCTCGCGTTGGGGGCCGTCGCCGACGATCACCGTGGTGCCGGGCAGGTCGAGGCCGGCGAAGGCCTCGATGTTCTTCTCGACGGCCACACGGCCGACATTGAGGAAGATCGGCCGGGGCAGGCCCTCGAACACGTCGGGCTCGCCCTCGACCCGGGGCTTGAAGACGTCGGTGTCGACGCCGCGCGTCCAGGGCGAGATGTTGCGGAAGCCGTGGCGGATCAGCTCGTCGCGCATGGTGGGCGTGGCCACCATCAGGCGGCCCGACGGCTTGTGGAACCAGCGCATGTAGGTGTAGCCGGCCGACAGCGGCAGCGGCAGGCGGGCCGACACGTATTCCGGGAACCGCGTATGGTAGCTGGTCGTGAACGGCAGCTTCCATTCCAGGCAGATGCGGCGGGCGGCCAGGCCGATCGGACCCTCGGTGGCGATGTGGATCGCCTCGGGCTCGAACGACTTGAAGCGCTCCATCACCGGCTCGTAGGCGCCGATGGCCAGCTTGATCTCCGGATAGGTCGGAAGCGGGAAGGTGGGGAACTGGTCGGGGCTGACGACATCGACCTCATGGCCCATGGCTTTCAGCTCGCCCATCACCTTGGTGAGTGTGCGAACCACGCCATTGACCTGCGGTTCCCAAGCATCTGTGGCGAGTAGTATCCGCATCAGGCGGCGGCAGGCTCCGCAATGGGGGGCTCGACGGTGAGCGCCCGTGCCCGATCGATCACCGACCAGGACCTAAGCTTGGACCATTCCAGGATTTCGAGCCGTCCGTCCAGATGTTCCACCAGCGCGGTGCAGCTTTCCACCCAATCGCCGTCGTTCACATAGAGGATACCGTCGATTTCGCGCATCTCGGCCTTGTGGATATGTCCACAGATGACGCCGTCCACGCCGCGCCGACGGGCTTCGTCGGCGACGGCGGCTTCGAAATTCTCGATGAACTGCAGCGCGTTCTTCACCTTGACCTTCAGGTAGGCCGACAGACTCCAGTAGCCGAACCCCAGCTTGCGACGTGCGCGATTGAGCAAGGTGTTCAGCATCAGGATGGTTCTGTACGACCAGTCGCCCAGGAACGCCAGCCACTTGGCGTGCTGCACCACGCCGTCGAACTCGTCGCCGTGCACCACCAGGTAGCGCTTGCCGTCGGCCGCCTCGTGGATCACGTCGCGGGCCACCACCACGCCGCCAAAGTGCGTGCCGCAGAAATCGCGCACCCGGTCGTCGTGGTTGCCGGGCACGTAGATCACCTCGACCCCCTTGCGGGCCAGGCGCAGGATCTTCTGCACCACGTCGTTGTGGCTCTGGGGCCAGTACCAGCCGCTGCGCAGCTTCCAGCCGTCGATGATGTCGCCCACCAGGTACAGCTTGTCGCATTCGACGTGGCGGATGAAGTCCAGCAGCAGCTCGGCCTGGCAGCCGCGCGTGCCCAGGTGCACGTCGCTGATGAAGATCGAGCGGTAGTGACGGACGTCGATGTCGGTGACCATGCTTGCCCCTCCGGCGGTTCAGGTCGGCGTTCGAGCGCGGGTCCCCCCGGACCAGCCATGACCCCCCAAGGCAGATCGCATCGCATCGGGGCGCTGGGTCCGCCGATTAAGCTGATTGCATGTCGCTTTCGTGAAACAGCCATCCGCACACGGCGCGACGCTGCGCCGCATCAACGCCCGAAATTTCACCATTGAAGAAATCTTGTGGGACAAGGCAAAGCTTTGCTGGCCTTGTGCTGTTGCAGCGCAGCATCGCTTTCACTAGATCAAGGTTCATGGACGCCGCCCGCCTCGCCAAGGATACGCCGAAGTCGCTGAAGACCCGGGCGCGGATTCTCGACTGCGCCATGCGTCTGATCGCCGAGATCGGTTATCACGCCGCGACCAACCCGGTGATCGCCGACGCCGCGGGCCTGACGCGCGGGGCGATGCTCTATCATTTCCCCACCCGCGAGGCCCTGGTCGAGGCCGCCGTGGCCCATGTCCAGGCCGAGCGCTCGGCCCTGTTCCGCGCCGCCGCCGAAGCCCTGCCGGCCGGCGCCGACGTCACCGAGCACGCGATCGACAGCTACTGGGACCTGCTGCACACCGTGCCGTTCCTGGCCTTCGCCGAGCTGGAGGCCGCCGGCCGCACCGACCCGGCCGTCCGCGCCCTGCTGGCCCCGGCCCAGGCCGAGTTCGACCGGGCCCAGGCGGGGGATCACTTCCTGAAGATCCTCCACGCCGGCGCGGGGCCTAGGTTCCAGGCCTCGCGCGATTTGGCGCGGTTCATGCTGGAGGGGTTGGCGCGCACGACCCTGACCTATGACGGCGACGGGCGGCGCGAGCGCCTGCTGACGCTGATCAAGCGGGCCACGCACATGCTGAATAGGAAGGGCGATGTGCAGGATCTTTGGCCGGATTAGGTAGATCAAGCGGGGCAGGTGGCCCGTTCTTTCGCTGCACGGACGGAGCAAGTTGCCGCTGGCTTCTGTAACTCGAGGCGAGGTTTGACGCTTGAAGTAGGCGTACCTAGAGCCTTTTCTTGTTTTGGGTATGAGCCGACCGCAATTGCCGTAATGGCAAGGAGGAGTCCGATCATCAGCATAACGACGGATATTTGCAGCTGTCGTAGGCGATCTTTATCTACCCGTGTCGCATAATTGAATGCGGAATCGGTATTTTCGCTCATCAAGTTCTTAAAATTGATCAACTCATCTCGTTCTTCGCGAGATATTCGGGTCGTTAATGTATCAAAATTTCTTTCATCAACGATCTTTTGGTAGGCTTCACCTTGAGATTGGGCTGCCCATTGGAATTTAATTATAGTTCCGGCGGTAAGGCCGGTGCCAAGCAGAAAGAAAACTGCTGAGGCAACAAGCAAGAAGTAGGGAGTAACAGCAACGCTGCGAGAGGCGAGGTATGCCGCCAACGCGACTAGTCCAGCTCCATGGCCAGCGAGTACGGAAGTTAGATACTTGCCAAGCCAATCATCGGCAGCGCGCCGGTACTCATCGCTGAGGGCCACAGCCTCTTCCCTAGTCAGATGTTGATCGCTTGCCCTCATTGCAGAAATCCCGGTCATCGATGTGCTGCGTGATCCCATCCGCCCCGGATGGGCCTCACCTTAAAGCCTTGGTGGATCGGAGCTCTGGCGTTTGGCCGTGTCAAGGACGGCGCGTCGCGCCGTCGCGACGCGGCCGCCAGAGGTGGTCCTTTACACGGCCAGACGCCAGAACAGGCTCGCCTCCAAGGTTTTAAGGCGCGGCCTCGCCGCCGGCGGATGACGTCAGGAGAAAGACCGGCAAACACCCTTTTCCCTCCCCCTCGCGGGGAGGGTGGCGGCGAAGCCGACGGGTGGGGGCCGGTGCAGGGCGTTGGTCGGGGCGTGTTCTGCTGACTCATCAAGCCCCACCCGACCCGCTACGCGGGCCACCCTCCCCACGAGGGGGAGGGAAGGGTAGTTTTCACAACCGTGCGCGTCCGCCGCCCTTGAGCTTCATCGCCCGCCGGGCGTGCTCGGCCTGGGCCGCCATCGGAGCCAGCTCAGCCAGGATAGGCGCGGCCGGTGCCGCGACGGCGGCCGCCGGCGCCGGGCGCGGCAGGGGCACGATCTGCGCCACTTTCCGCGCCATGGCGGCCAGTTCGCCGATGGCCTTGGCCTTGTCACGGGCTTTCCGGATCTGGGCCGGGTCGTCGCTACGCTCGATCATCGCCCAGGCCGCGTCGAGGGCGTCCATGAGCTTGGCCTGCAGGGCCTGGCTCCAGGTCAGGGCCAGAGACGGGCGGGGGGCGGGGGTGTGGTGGGTCTGGGTCATGCCGATAGTGTGCGGCCGTCCCGGAGGGTGGGGATAGGAAACGTGCGTTTTTGTGTAAGCCTTTGAGTTTGCTGGTGCCGATCCCGGCGCGAGCGGGGATAGAGGCCGCGCCGAGGGCCGGGGACACACACTCACGGCTAGGCGCGGGGGCTATCGGCCAGTGCCGTGGGGCCAGTGCGTGTCCGCAGTCGTGGTCGCGGCGCGGCCCTATGGATAACTTTCACCCCGTCGCGATCGGCAACGCCGTCGTGAACTTGATCTGCTCCATCGCGAAGCTGGACGAGACGTCGGTCAGCGGGGCGGTGGCGATCAGGCGGCGGTAGAACCGGTCATAGGCGGCGATGTCGCGCACCACGACCTTCAGCAGATAGTCGACGTCGCCGCTCATCCGGTAGAACTCGACCACCTCGGGCAGGGCCTTGGCGCCGTTGGCGAAGGTCTCCAGCCACGCCTCGTCGTGGCGGCCGGTCTTCACCGCCACGAACACGGTCAGCGACAGGTCCAGGGCGTCGCGGTCGATCAGGGCGACGCGGGCGGTGATCACGCCGCTGTCCTGCAGCCGCTTGACCCGCTTCCAGCAGGGGGTCTGGGACAGGCCCACCCGCTCGGCCAGCTCGGCGATGGGCGTGGTGGCGTCCTGCTGCAGGATGGCCAGGATGCGGCGGTCGATCTGGTCGAGCGGGATCATTCTCTGTGGGGCCATATCTGGAGAACTGAATTCTCCATACCTGCCACGGGGCGGCGACTTCGACCATGTCATTCTCGCGAAGCGCGGCATCATGGAACGGCATAATCCGGGGACCCTGCATGCTCGACGCCTTCACCCGCCACCCGCGTTCGGTCGACGAGACCTATGGCGAGCACATGGCCGTGGCCTGGAGCTTCGCGGTCCCGATGCTGCTGGGCGGCGCGGCCTGTTTCGTCCACGGGATCTTCCCGTTCCTGTTCGAGACCACCGGCAGCCGCTGCGTGAAGACGCTCTACACCCGCATCGCCAACCGGGGGCGCCAAAGGGGGGCCAAGGCGGCGGGGGCGGAGATGCCGAACTGGGCGGCGTTCGACGCGGTGATCTAGGAACCCAAGAGCCTCCCCCCGTGGGGGAGGTGTCGGCCGCAGGCCGACGGAGGGGGGAGTGATCGGCGGGCGCCCGTGTCCTGGATTTTTCGACCCCAGAACTCCCCCCACCGATCGCTGCGCGATCGCCTCCCCCACAGGGGGGGGCTTAAATCCCCTTGGCGACCGCGTCCCGCTGGCCCATCGTCCCGGCCAAGAGTCGGGAGACGAACCTTGAGCATCTGGACGCGCCGCAAGGCGATCGACACCGCCGGCGGCGACGCCGCCCACGCCCTGAAGAAGACGCTGAGCTGGTACCATCTGATCGCCCTGGGCGTCGGGGCCATCGTCGGCACCGGCATCTACACCCTGACCGGCGTCGGGGCGGGGCTGGCCGGGCCGGGGGTGATGCTGTCGTTCCTGATCGCCGGCGCGGTCTGCGCCTGCGCGGCGCTCTGCTACGCCGAGCTGTCGACCATGATCCCGGCCTCGGGCAGCGCCTACACCTACAGCTACGTGGCCATGGGCGAGCCGGTGGCCTGGTTCGTCGGCTGGAGCCTGATCCTGGAATACACCCTGGTCTGCGCGGCCGTGGCCGTCGGCTGGTCGGCCCACGCCCAGGGCCTGTTCCAGATGGCGGGCTTCCCCCACGCCCTGCTGGCCGGACCGCACCAGGGCGGGATCGTCAACCTGCCCGCCGTGATCATTTCCTTCGCCGTCGCGGGGCTGCTGGCCCTGGGGACCAAGGAAAGCGCCACGGTCAACATGGTGCTGGTGGTCATCAAGATCGCGGCGCTCGCCGTGTTCGTGGCCCTGTGCCTGCCGGCCTTCGACGCCAGCCATTTCACGCCGTTCCTGCCGCAGGGCTTCGCGGCCACGGCCGGGCCGGACGGGGTGAAGGTGGGGGTCATGGCCGCCGCCAGCCTGATCTTCTTCGCCTTCTACGGGTTCGACGCGGTGTCGACCGCCGCCGAGGAGACCAAGAACCCCAAGCGCGACCTGACCATCGGCATCGTCGGCTCGATGCTGGTCTGCACCCTGATCTACATGGTGGTCGCCGCCGTCGCGATCGGGGCCTCGCGGGCCGAGGTGTTCTCCAAGAGCGAAGCCCCGCTGGTCTTCATCCTGGAGGCGTTGAGCCATCCGCGCATGGCCCAGCTGGTGGCCCTGGCCGCCGTCGTCGCCCTGCCGACCGTGATCCTGGCCTTCATGTACGGCCAGAGCCGGATCTTCTTCGTCATGGCCCGCGACGGCCTGCTGCCCCAGGCCCTGTCACGGGTGAACAAGAAGACCGGCACCCCGGTGCTGATGACCCTGCTGACCGGCGCCCTGTCGGCCGGCCTGTCGGGCCTGCTGTCGCTGAAGGACATCGCCGAGCTGGCCAACGCCGGCACCCTGGCGGCCTTCATCGCCGTGGGCGCCTCGGTGATCATCCTGCGGGTGCGCGATCCCGCCCGCCCCCGGGTGTTCTCCACCCCGCTGTGGCAATTGGTGGCGCCCGGGGCGATCCTGGGATGCCTCTACCTGTTCTCCAGCCTGCCGGCGAAGACCCAGCTCTACTTCCTGATCGCCCATGGGATCGGGGCGGCGGTGTATCTGCTGTACGGGGTGCGACGTAGCGTCCTGGCGCGGTCCGAGACCGGAACGGTGTAAACCGCTCGCGTTAACCGTGTTCGCTGGGGGTGGTATTGCAACGCTTGGTTCCGTCCAGACTCTGTAAACCGCCCTTCCTGCGTCCGGGCGTCTGGGCGCTTTTGGCCGCCATCCCCCTGGTCGCGTGCGGAGGGGGCGGCGGTGGCGGTGGTTCGGGGCCGTCTCCGGGCGTCACCATGGATCCGCCGCTCCCCCCTCCGCCTCCGCCCCCTCCGCCCCCGCCACCACCGCCCGGTCCCAGCACGAGCAGCGCCGAGTACCAGCGCGGCTGGAACCTCGCGGCGATCCACGCCGACGTCGCCTACGGCAAGGGCGCGACCGGCCAGGGGATCACCGTGGCGGTGATCGACACCGGGGTGGACGCAACCCAGGCCGACCTGGTCGGGGCGGTGTCGTCCAACTCCACCGATATCATCGGCCGTGGCGCCCTGGTCGGCTCCAGCCGCCACGGCACCCAGGTGGCGGACATCATCGCCGCGCGCTTCAACGGCTCCGGCACGATCGGCGTGGCCTACGGCTCGACCATCCTGTCGGTTCGGGCCGACGACAGCAGCAACGCCACCGTCAGCTGCCCCGACTGCGTCTTCGATTCCGACGACATCGCCGCCGCCCTGGACTACGCCGTGGCCAAGGGCGCCAAGGTGGTCAATCTGTCGCTGGGCGGCGATGGTCCTGAGGGCGCGCGGTTCGAGGCCGCCCTGGTCCGCGCCGTCGCCGCCGGGACCGTGGTCGCCATCGCCTCGGGCAATGACGGCAACGCCGATCCGTCCTATCCCGCCCGCTACGCCGCCGATCCGCGCTACGCCGGCGCGGTGGTCGCGGTCGGCGCCCTGACCCAGGCCGGGGTGATGGCCAGCTATTCCAACAAGGCCGGAACCACGGCCAACGGCTATCTGGCCGCGCCCGGCAGCAGCATCACGACCGAATGCGACAGCTCCGGATGTTCGATCGTGTCCGGCACCTCGTTCGCCGCGCCGCAGGTGGCCGGCGCCCTGGCCCTGCTGCTGCAGGCCTTTCCCAACATCTCGGGACGCGACGCGGTCGACATCCTGCTGCGCACCGCCGACGACCTGGGGACCACCGGAACCGACACCACCTACGGCCGGGGCGGCCTGGACCTGGCCCGGGCTTTCGCGCCGGTGGGGACCAGCAGCCTGTCCCTGGCCGGCGGCGGGACCACGGCCCTGACCGCGCCCGGCGTCGGCGGCAATGTCGCCTCAGCCTTCGGTTCGGCCCTGCGGCGCACCGACGGCCTGAAGACGGTGATCCACGACGACTATCACCGCCTGTTCGCGGTGAACCTGGCCGACGGCCTGCCGGGCGAGCGGCGCGGCGCCCTGCTGACCCCGCCGCCGATCCAGGCCTCCAGCCAGGTCGTGCTGGGCGGTCCGGCCATGGGCGGGCTGAACCTGGCGGTCTCGGTCGAGGGGCCGGTGTTCGACGAGCGCGCCCACGAGCCCGAGCCGTCGCTGGCCCTGGGGCCCCAGCCCATGCGGTCGATGCGGATCCAGGCCCAGTTCGGACGCCTCAGCCTGTCCAACTGGAGCGGGCAGGGCGATGCGCCGGCGCCGGCCGGCCAGGCGGGCCGCGACGCCTTCCAGACCATCGCCCGTCCCGACCGCAGCACCCAGGCCGCCTTGCGCTTTGGCCGGTTCGCCCTGCTGGCCGAACAGGGCTCGGCCCATCCGCGCCGGCCGTTGCAGATCACCGAGATCGAGGGCTCCAGCTACGCCTCGGCCACCGGCATGATGCAGCTGGGCGACGCCCTGTTCAGCCTGACCGGCGGGACGCTGGACGAGCCCCTGGGGCCGCTGGGCTCGTACCTGACGCCGGGCACGACCCTGGCCCTGCCGGCCCGGACCCGGTTCGGCGCGGCGGCGGTCGATTTTTATCCGGGCTCTGGCCTGTCGCTGCACGCCGACCTGTCGGTGGGCCGCATGGACGCCGACGGCGGGCTGCTGTCGCTGAACAACGCCGTCAGCAGCGCCTGGCGACTGGAGGCGGGCGCGGACTGCCGGCTGGTCGGCCTGGCCTGCTCGCGCCTGACCTTCGGGGTCGCCCAGCCCCTGCGGATCGAAGGCGGCAAGTTCCAGGCCCAGCTGGCCGACGTGCCGCTGGCCTATGACGACCCGCTGACCTTCTCGACCCGCCGGTTCAGCGCCGCGCCGGACGGCCGCGAGATCGACCTGAGCCTCGGCCTGGAGCGCGCCTTCGGGCCGCTGCGCTCGCTGGTGGTGCGCACCAGCCTGGCCCTGCAGCCGGGCCACCAGGCCGACGCGCCGCCGGAGCTTGGGGCGTTGGCGACATGGCGGTCGCGGTTCTGAGAATCCCTCTCTCTGAGAGAGAGGGAGGGGCCCGCCGCGAAGCGGTGGGAGGGTGAGAGGTTTCACCGCTGGCCGGAAAATCCCGGGCCGGTGAGCTCCCTTCAAATGGAATTTAGACCTTCATCGCCGATGCGACCGCCGACACCCGTCCTCATCGGTGCTTTGTCCTGAGAGAATGTAACCTCTCACCCTCCCACCGCCTGCGGCGGCGGGCCCCTCCCTCTCTCAAAGAGAGAGGGATCTCGAACCGCGCAACATCGATCGCGGCGTTTGACGCCCAGCCCGCCATCGCTACAGTCTGCTCAAAACAAATGTTTGAAGTGGAAGGAACGCCATGGCCCTGGACCTCGAGACCCGCGCGCAGCTGATCGACACGGTCCGCCGGTTCGTCGCCGAACGGCTGCGTCCGATCGAGGCCAAGGTCGCCGAGGACGACGCGGTGCCCGCCGAGATCATCGAGGAGATGAAGGGCCTGGGGCTGTTTGGCCTGTCGATCCCGGAAGAGTTCGGCGGCCTGGGCTTGAACATGGAAGAGGAATGCCTGGTCGGCATCGAGCTGGGCCGCGCCTCGCCGGCTTTCCGCTCGGTGTTCGGCACCAATGTCGGCATCGGCAGCCAGGGGCTGGTGATGTACGGGACCGACGACCAGAAGGCCAAGTGGCTGCCCGGCATCGCGTCCGGCGAGATCGTCACCTCCTTCGCCCTGACCGAGCCCGAGGCCGGTTCCGACAGCGCCGCGGTCCAGACCCGCGCGACCCGCAACGGCGACGACTATGTGCTGAACGGCTCCAAGCGCTACATCACCAACGCCGGCAAGGCCTCGCTGTTCACGGTGATGGCCCGCACCAATCCCGACGCCAAGGGCGGTTCGGGCGTCTCGGCCTTTCTCGTGCCCAGCGGCCTGCCGGGCCTGTCGGTCAGCAAGCCCGAGAAGAAGATGGGCCAGCAGGGCGCCCACATCCACGACGTCACCTTCGACAATGTCCGCGTGCCGGCCTGGAACCGCCTGGGCGAGGAGGGCGAGGGCTTCAAGGTGGCCATGCAGGTGCTGGATCGCGGCCGGCTGCACATCGCCGGGGTCTGCGTGGGCGTGGCCGAGCGATTGCTGGCCGACTGCGTGGCCTATGCCAGCGAGCGCAAGCAGTTCGGCCAGCCGATCGCCAGCTTCCAGCTGATCCAGGCGATGATCGCCGACAGCAAGACCGAAGCCCTGGCGGCCCGGGCCCTTGTTCTTGAAACGGCCCGCAAGCGCGACGCCGGCGACAACGTCACCCTGGAGGCGGCGGCGGCCAAGCTGTTCGCCTCGGAAATGGTCGGTCGCGTCGCCGACCGGGCGGTGCAGATCTTCGGCGGGGCCGGCTATGTCGCCGACTACGGCATCGAGCGGCTGTATCGCGACGTGCGGATTTTCCGCATCTACGAGGGCACCAGCCAGATCCAGCAGTTGGTCATCGCCCGCGAGACGCTGAAGCGGGGCGGGTAGGCGTTCGGCGGGGTGGAAAGGCGCGTTGTCTGAGGTCATATGGCCGGATGACCCGCGACGAACCCGTGATCTCTGAAGCCGACTTGCCGGAGCCCGAACGCTTCGACAGCTTTCATCCTTTCATCAAGGGCGTGTTCAGCCAGTGGCACCCGACGTCGTTTCAGATCGACGGGCTGACCATCGTGACGGCCGAGCAGTGGATGATGTTCTGCAAGGCGCGGCTGTTCGATGACGACGCCTCGGCGAGCGCGATCCTGGCGACGGAAAAGCCGGACGAGCAGAAGCGTCTTGGTCAGAGGGTTCAGGGCTTTCGGCAGGAAGATTGGGATCGCTGGAAGGTCAGCTTTGTCTATAGGGGCAACCTGGCGAAGTTCAGCCAGAACCCCGGGGCAGGTCGCCAGCTCAAGGCGACGGGAGAGACCATGCTCGTCGAGGCGAACCCTCGCGACTGGATCTGGGGCGTGGGGCTGGCAATGGACGATAAGTCAGTGCATTCGCCGTCCGAATGGAAGGGTGGCAACCTGCTTGGCCGGGTCTTGACGAAGGTTCGATCAGAGATCGGCTAGCGAGCCGGCGCAACCGCCGTGGCGGTTTGTCGCGCGCCCTTCGCCTTTGCGCCTAATCAAACCGTTAACCATGTCGGCCCGATAGAGACCCCCTGCCTAGTAGGGGAATCTGCGTCATGAGCCGTGATCCGTCGCTGAACGAGCGCCTCGCCTTCATGGAATTGGATCACGATGCGCGGGGCGCGTTGCGGTCTCTGGGGCCGGTGATCGATCGCGAGATCGCGGGGGCCCTGGACAGCTTCTACGGCAAGGTTCGCGCGACGCCGGAGACCCGGGCCTTCTTCGCCGACAACCAGCAGATGGACCAGGCCAGCGCCCGCCAGCAGGGCCACTGGCGCGCCATCGCCCGGGCCGAGTTCGGCGACGACTACGGCAAGGCCGTCAAGACCGTCGGCCAGGTGCACGCCCGCATCGGCCTGGAACCGCGCTGGTACATCGGCGGCTACGCCCTGATCGCCGACCGCCTGATGCGCGCGGCGGTCAAGGAGCTGTGGCCCAAGGGGATGTTCTCGGGCGGCGGCGACGGCGGCGCCAAGGCCGGGGCGGCGATGTCGGCCCTGATGAAGGCCGTGATGCTGGACATGGACATCGCCATCTCGACCTATCTCGAGGCGCTGGAAGCCAAGCGTCAGGCGCTGGAGGACGAGCGCCGTCGCGACGCCCAGAACCAGGGCGCGATCGTCGCCGCGCTCGGCGAGGCCCTGGCCCGCGTGGCGCGCGGCGACCTGACGGCGCGCGTCGCCGGCGAGGTGGCCCCGCAATTCCAGGCCCTGCAGTCCGACTTCAACAACGCCCTGCGCATCATGGAAGAGGCGATGGGCCAGGTGGCCGGCGCCACCGAGGGCATTCGCCTGGGCGCCGACGAGATCGGCCACGCCGCCGACGACCTGTCGCGCCGCACCGAACAACAGGCCGCTTCCCTGGAAGAGACCGCCGCGGCCCTGGACGAGATCACCGCCACGGTCCGCACCACGGCCAGCGGCGCCAAGCAGGCCTCGACCGTGATCGCCGCCGCCAAGACCGACGCCGAGAAGTCGGGCGAAGTGGTCAGCGACGCGGTCACCGCCATGGGCCAGATCGAAAGCTCGTCGCGCGAGATCGGCAAGATCCTGGGCGTGATCGACGAGATCGCCTTCCAGACCAACCTGCTGGCCCTGAACGCCGGCGTCGAGGCGGCGCGGGCCGGCGAGGCCGGTCGCGGCTTCGCGGTGGTGGCTCAGGAAGTGCGGGCTCTCGCTCAGCGCTCGGCCGACGCGGCCAAGGAAATCGAGAAGCTGATCTCGACCTCGACCCGCCAGGTCGAGGCGGGCGTCAGCCTGGTCGGCCAGACCGGCGAGGCCCTGCGCGGCATCGTCGGCAAGGTGGCCGAGATCGACGATCTGGTCACCGGCATCGCCTCGTCGGCCCAGGAGCAGTCCACGGGCCTGCACCAGGTCAATATCGCCGTGAACCAGATGGACCAGGTCACCCAGCAGAACGCCGCCATGGTCGAGCAGACCACGGCCGCCACCCATTCGCTGAAGGGCCAGTCGGCGGAACTGGGTCGCCTGCTGGGCGGGTTCACCCTGTCGGGCGCGCGCCAGGCGCCAGCGCCCGCCGCTCCGGCCCGCGCCGCGCCGCCGGCTCCCGCGCCCCGCCCGGCGGCCTCGCGCCCCGGTTCTAGCGCCCCCCTGCGCCGCGCCGCCGGCAACACGGCCGTGGCGGTGGACGAGGGCTGGCAGGAGTTCTAGGCGCGATCGCCTAGTTCGCGTCGTCCGCCAGCCAGTCTTCCGCTCTCAGGCCGTCGACCCGACGAAACTCGGCTAGATTTCCGGTCACGACGATCAGACCGCGCGATCGTGCATGGCCGGCGATCAACAGGTCGTAGCCGCCGATCTTCCGCCCGGCGCGTTCGAGCGCCGCGCGGATGTCGGCGGCGTGTCCGGCGGCCGGCGTATCGAACGGCAGGACTTCCAACCTCGCGGCGAAACGCTCGACTTCATTGCGGTTGTGATCGGGTCGGGCCGATTTCGCCGCGCCGTGCAGCAGCTCCGTCAAGACGATGGTCGAAATGCAGAGGCCATCGGCGTCGGTGTTAAAGCGATGACGTACGCCCGCAGGCCGGTCTCTAAGCACCCGGATGCACAGATTGGTGTCCAGCATGTAGCGGAGCATCAGAAGTCTTCGCGACCCTGAAGCGGAGGCTGCTCGCGTTCGCCGAGATCGATGCCCGGCGCGTCGAAGAAATCGTCCCACAACGCGTCCGAGGGGACGATCACGCGGCGCTTGCCGTCACGAAGAACCGTCACGGACCGAACGCCTTCAGGAAAGGCGACATCCTTGGGCAAGCGCACGGCTTGCGACCGGTTGGATTGAAAGAGCGTCGTCTTGGTCATGCGCGGCTCCTGGATATCCCAAATGTATATCCCGCCGACGTGAACTTCAATATCGCGCCCCAAACGCAAAACGCCCCCGCTGGCCCCGAGCCGGAACGTCCCCTGTAAGGACGCTCCGGCGGAGCCAGCGGAGGCGTATTAAGATCTCTCCGGAAAGGGAGAGAGCTTTAAGTCTTACGCGCCGCCCGGGAAGCGGAACGGAACCTTCACGGTGCCGGTCTTGGCGCCCATCGGCAGCTTTTCAGCGATGCACATGGCGGCCTTGTCGAAGCCCTTGCCGGCGGCGCTGTTGTCGACGACCTTGCAGTCGGCCAGCTTGCCGTCGGTGGCGTTGCACTCGAGCATCACCTGAGCGGCGTCGCGAGTGTTGGCGAATTGTTGCAGGCAACGGCCCATTTGGTCTTCAAAGCCACCGGCGGCCGAGGCGGCCTGGGCCACGAAAAAGCTGCCAGCGATTCCCGCGGCAATAGCGATCGGATACTTCATCCCGCTGCTCCTAGTAGTGTTTAACGCCCTTCGGACGGTCGCGTCGTCCGGACGCATGAGCTTTTTCTCAGATGCTAGTTAAAATATTCTGAGTCACCGAAAGATAGTTTTCTTCACTTGTTGGTAACCACGCTTATTTGGCGAATACGTCCGTTTCACTTGAAACTAGACTCTGATTTCGCCTTTTGAGGCCCGTTCCCTCGCGGGCATGACTCGCGCGCGCGCCCGGGCCTTTCTAGATTCGAGGCCCGCCAAGGGCTTTGCGGGCAGGAAAAAGCGGGGGTGCGACACCCCCTGCGGCAAACGCTCTTAACCAAAGTCAGGAACTATTAGGAATATGTCGTGATGATCCCCCTCGACGTTGGTGATCCGTGGGCAACGGACCGCCGCTAGAGGGGACTAAATCCGATGAAGCGCTTCCGGCTCGTCGATCTTCCGTTGATCATCAAAATCGGCTTCGCGCCGGCGTTCGCACTTCTGATGCTGGCCTTGATGGCCGGCGGAGCGATCGTCGTGCAGAAGAGCCAGTCCGCCGCTCTGCAGCAGGTCGTCGAAACCGACATGCGCGAGAACATGGAGATCCAGGCGCTGTCCAAGCGCATCTCCAACATCAACGGTGAACTCTACACGGTGCTGACCCACAAGGCCGGCAACATCGAAGTCGAGAAGAACGACGCCCGCATGGCCGCCGTCCTCGCCGAGACCGAAGCCGTGAAGAAGGACCTGACGACCCTGAAGGGCAAACTGCCCAAGGAAGAGCAGCCGAAGATCACCGAGCTGATCAAGTCGCTCGACGAATGCCACAGCGCCATCGACACGGTGAGCGGCATGATCGGCGTCGACTTCAACATGGCCGTCGGCTTCATCGCCCCCTTCGAAGAACAATACGCCAAGATGACCGGCCAGCTGGACGCGGTCGTCACGGCCGCCAACCAGCGCATCGCCAAGGAGACCGCCAAGAAGCAGGCGGAAGCCAACGCCGCGATGAGCGTCACGATCGTCATGTCGCTGGCCACGCTGCTGGCCGTCGGCGCCCTGGCCTTCCTGACCGTCATGACCACCCGCAAGTCGATCGGCGACATCGCCGGCGCCACCGAGAAGCTGTCGAAGGGCGACAACACGATCGACCTGGAGAAGATGACCCGGGGCGACGAGCTGGGCGCCATCGTCCGTTCGCTCAAGGTCTTCCGCGACAACCAGCTGCACCTCGAGCAGATGCGCGCCGAGCAGGAAAAGAACGCCGCCCTGACCGCCGACGAACGTCGCGCCAAGGAAGAGACCGCCGCCGCGGCCGCCCGCGAGAACGCCCTGGTGGTGTCGTCGCTGGCCGACGCGCTGGAGCACCTGGCCAAGGGCGACCTGACGTTCCGCGTCCAGGCCGACTTCCCGGGCGACTATCGTAAGCTGAAGGACGACTTCAACGCCGCCATCACCCAGCTGCAGGAAACCATCAAGGTCATCGCGGCCTCGACGGACGGCCTGCGCACCGGCGCCGACGAAATCGCCCACGCCTCGGACGACCTGTCGCGCCGCACCGAGCAGCAAGCCGCCTCGCTGGAAGAGACCGCCGCCGCCCTGGACGAGCTGACCGCCACGGTGCGCCGCACCGCCAGCGGCGCCAAGCAGGCCTCGGAAGTGGTTTCCAGCACCCGCGGCGAAGCCACCCATTCGGGTCAGGTCGTGCACGAGGCCGTCTCGGCCATGGGCGCCATCGAGGACTCGTCCAAGCAGATCAACCAGATCATCGGCGTGATCGACGAGATCGCCTTCCAGACCAACCTGCTGGCCCTGAACGCCGGCGTCGAAGCGGCTCGCGCCGGTGACGCCGGTCGCGGCTTCGCGGTGGTCGCTCAGGAAGTTCGGGCCCTGGCCCAGCGCTCGGCCGAAGCCGCCAAGGAGATCAAGACGCTGATCTCGTCCTCGACCCAGCAGGTCAGCCAAGGCGTCAGCCTGGTCGGCCAGACCGGCGAGGCCCTGCAGCGGATCGTGGCCAAGGTCGGCGAGATCGACGCCCTGGTCACCGAGATCGCCGCCTCGGCCGCCGAACAGGCGACCGGCCTCAACGAAGTGAACACCGCCGTCAACCAGATGGACCAGGTCACCCAGCAAAACGCGGCGATGGTCGAGGAATCGACCGCCGCCACCCACTCGCTCAAGGGCGAGACCGGTGAGCTGGTGCGCCTGATCGGTCGCTTCAACGTCGGCGGCGGCCGCCCGCAGGCCGCGTCCTACGAGCGCCCGCAGGCCGCCGACCCGGCCGTACACACCCCCGCCGCCAATCCGGTGGCTGAACAACGCGCCCGCCTCAACGCCTTCGCCCGTCCTGGACGCGGCGGCGCGGCGACCGCGGCGGCCCCCGCCGCCGACGGCTGGGAGGAGTTCTGATGTCGACTGCGATCGCCCTGCCCGAAACCCTTGATCTGAAGGCTTCGGGTCCGCTGAAGCAGGCGTTCGTCGAACGCCGCGGCCAGGACATCGAAGTCCATGCCGACCAGGTCCGCCGTCTCGGCGGCCTGTGCCTGCAGGTCCTGCTCGCCGCCCGCAAGGCGTGGGCCGAGGACGGCAAACCCTTTCTGATCACCGCGCCTTCCGAGGCGTTCGTGGAAACCATCCGTCTGTTCGGGGCCGAAGGGGCTCTCTTGCAGACCGAACTTCAAGGAGCTGCATCGTGACGCGTACTGTCCTCACGGTCGATGACTCGCGTACGATGCGGGACATGCTGCGCATGGCCCTCGCCGGCGCCGGGTTCAACGTCGTCGAAGCCGTCGACGGCGAACACGGGCTGGAAGTGCTGTCCGCCCATCGCCCCGACGTGATCATCACCGACATCAACATGCCCAAGCTGGACGGCTTCGGCTTCATCGAGGCGGTGCGGGTCGACGACGACTATCGCGCCATCCCGATCCTGGTGCTGACCACGGAAAGCGACCCCAGCAAGAA
Source organism: Caulobacter soli (assembly GCF_011045195.1). Lineage (GTDB taxonomy): Bacteria > Pseudomonadota > Alphaproteobacteria > Caulobacterales > Caulobacteraceae > Caulobacter > Caulobacter soli. The sequence goes on from NZ_CP049199.1 coordinate 442,718, forward strand.
GCAGCGGGCTCGCGAAGCCGGCGCGACGGGCTGGATCGTCAAGCCGTTCAATCCCGAAAAGCTCGTTGAGGCGATCCGCCGCGTCGCGGCCTGATGAATCAAGTGCTCTAGGTACTGAAATACCTTTGTAGGAAGTCGGGGAATGGACGAGCTAGAGGCCATCAAGGTCACCTTCTTTCAGGAATGCGAGGAACTGCTCGCCGATCTTGAAGGCGGTCTCCTGGCTATTCAGGACGGCAACGACGATGGCGACACCGTCAACGCCGTGTTCCGCGCTGTGCACTCGATCAAGGGCGGGGCGGGAGCCTTCGGCCTGGAGCCGCTGGTGCGCTTCGCTCACGTGTTCGAGACGCTGCTCGACGCCCTGCGATCGAACGAGATCCCCGGCACGCCCGACCTGACCGCTCTTCTGCTGCGCGCCTCCGACGTGCTGGCCGACCATGTCAGCTCGGCCCGCGGGCTGGGCGTGGTCGACATGGACGCCTCGGCCGCCATGGCCGCCGAGCTGAAGATCGCCACCGACCCCAACGCCGCCCCGGCCGCTCCGGCCCCGGTCGCCGCCGCGCCGGTGGAAGAAGCCCCGCAATATGTCGACGCCGCGCCGATCGTCATTGGCGCCGACGACGGCATGGACGACGACGACCTGGGCTTCGACTTCCAGCCCATGACCATCACGCTGGACGCCCAGGCCGCCGACGCGGCCGTGCTGGACGACAACGTCTGGACCGTGTCGATCCGTCCGAAGTCGGACCTATACCGCAAGGCCAACGAAACCGCCCTGCTGCTGCGCGAGCTGAGCCGCCTGGGTCCGATCCAGGCGACCCTGGACGACAGCGCCATGCCGGCCCTGGAATTCCTCGACGCCGAAGCCGCCTACGTCACGTGGAGCGTCCGGGTCGAGACCGACCAGGGCGAAGAGGCCATCCGCGAAGTCTTCGAATTCGTCGACGGCGACTGCGACCTGGAGATCACCCGTGGCGAGGCCCCCGTGGCCGACGTGCTGGCGACCCTGCTGGACGTGACCGCCCCGGCCCCCGAGCCGGAACCCGAGCTGGAAGCCGCCCCGGTCCTGATCGAAGCCCCCGTCGAGGAGCCGGTCATGGCCGCTCCGGTGGTCGAGATCGCCGAAGTCGCTCCCGCGCCGGCCCCCGCGCCGATCTCGGCTCCCGCGCCGGCCACGCCGCCGGTCGCCGCCAACGCCCCGGCCGCCCCCGCTGAAAAGGGCGGCGCCAAGCCGGCCCAGATCGACGTCCCGGGTCCGGGCCAGTCGGTGATCCGCGTCGACCCCGAGCGCATCGACCACCTGATCGACCTGGTCGGCGAGCTGGTGATCAACCAGGCCATGCTGGCCCAGCGCGTCGGCGAATACGGCATCGCCCCCTCTTCGAACCTGGCCATGGGCCTGGATGAGCTGGAACAGCTCACCCGCCAGATCCAGGACAGCGTGATGGCCATCCGCGCCCAGCCGGTGAAGTCGGTGTTCCAGCGCATGCCGCGCCTGGTCCGCGAAGTCGCCAACATGACGGGCAAGCAGGCCCGCCTGGTGATGGACGGCGAGAACACCGAGGTCGACAAGACGGTCATCGAGCGTCTGGCCGATCCGATCACCCACATGCTGCGCAACGCCATCGACCACGGGCTGGAAAGCCCCGAGGAGCGCAAGGCGGCCGGCAAGAATCCCGAAGGCGTCGTGCGCCTGGCCGCCCTGCACCGCAGCGGCCGGATCGTCATCGAGGTCCAGGACGACGGCAAGGGCATCAACCGCGAGCGGGTGCTGTCGATCGCCGTCAACAAGGGCCTGATCTCGCCGGACCTGACCCTGACCGACGAAGAGATCGACAACCTGATCTTCCTCCCGGGCTTCTCGACCGCCGACAAGATCTCGGACGTTTCGGGTCGCGGCGTCGGCATGGACGTGGTCAAGCGTTCGGTGCAGGCCCTGGGCGGCCGCATCTCGATCTCCTCGCGTCCGGGCCTGGGCTCGACCTTCACCCTCAGCCTGCCGCTGACCCTGGCCGTCCTGGACGGCATGGTGGTCGACGTGGCCGGCGAGACCCTGGTCATCCCGCTGGCCTGCATCGTCGAAAGCCTGCGTCCCAAGCTGGAAGAAATCCGCCCGCTGGGTCCGACCGGTTCGGTCCTGGCCGTGCGCGACAGCTTCGTGCCGCTGATCGACGTGGGCCTGACCCTGAACTATCGCAGCAAGTCGCCGTCGGCGACCGAGGGCGTGGTGCTGCTGGTCGAGGGCGAGGATGGCTCGCGCGCCGCCCTGGTGGCCGACGCCATCCACGGTCAGCGCCAGGTGGTCATCAAGTCTCTGGAACAGAACTACCAGCAGGTCGAAGGCGTCGCCGCCGCGACCATCCTGGGCGACGGCCGCGTGGCCCTGATCCTGGATGTCGACGCGGTGATCAATCTGCGCCGCCGCAGCCCGCCGCCCGTCGTTGATCCCACCCTCATCGCCGCGGAATAGCTCGATGACCGAACCCAACACGACCCACAGCAATGAAACCCGCGAACTGATCTCGTTCCGCGTGGTCGAGCAGGAATACTGCGTGGACATCATGGCCGTCCGCGAGATCCGCGGCTGGAGCCCGGCGACCACGCTGCCGCAATCGCCCAGCTACATGCGCGGCGTGATCAACCTGCGCGGCGCGGTGCTGCCGATCATGGACCTGGCCTGCCGCATCGGCATGCCGACCACCGAGCCGAACGTGCGCAGCGTGTTCATCGTGGTCCAGGCCGGCGACCGCACGGTCGGCCTGCTGGTCGACGCGGTGTCCGACATCCTGTCGATCACCGACGACATGTGCCAGCCGACCCCGGACATCGCCTGCGAGAACGTCCGTCACTTCGTGAAGGGCATCATTTCCATCGAAGGGCGGATGATCAGCGAGATCTCGCTGGACCGCCTGCTCCCCGAGCGCGAGGCCCTGGCCGCCTAGATGACCACTTCCTCGATCTCATCCCGCGAGGCCCTCGTCGATGGCGAGTTCGCCTTCACGAACGCCGACTTCAAGCGGATCGCGGGTCTGCTGTACGACCAGGCCGGCATCAGCCTGCCCGACAGCAAGGCCACGCTGGTCTATTCGCGCCTGGCCAAGCGCCTGCGCACCCTGGGCCTGAAGACCTTCGCCGAGTACTGCACGTTCGTCGCGCAGGACGGCAATGTCGATGAGCAGCAGCACATGCTGCGGGCCCTGACGACCAACGTCACCCGGTTCTTCCGCGAGCCGCACCACTTCGACGACCTGCGCGCCAGCATCCTGGAGCCCATGGCCGACAAGGTCCGGGCCGGCGGTCGCCTGCGCCTGTGGTCGGCGGCCAGCTCGTCGGGCCAGGAACCCTATTCGATGGCCTTCACGGTGCTGTCGGTGTGGCCGAACGCCGCCGATCTGGACATCCGGATCCTGGGCACGGACATCGACACCAACGTGCTGGCCACCGGCCGCGAGGCCGTCTACGACGAGGCGCTTCTGGAGGGTATTCCCGCCAACATGCGCGGCCAGTATTTCGAGCGCGACGCCAGCGACCGCCGCAGCTTCCGCGTCTGCGAGGCGGCCCGCCAGATGGTGGCCTTCCGCGAGCTGAACCTGAACGGCCCCAGCTGGCCGATGAAAGGCCCGTTCGACGCCATCTTCTGTCGCAACGTGGTGATCTATTTCGACGAGCCCACCCAGGAGCGGGTCTGGCAGCGCTTCGCGCCGCTGGTCGCCCCGGGCGGCAAGCTCTATGTCGGCCATTCCGAACGCGTGGGTGCTTCCATTACGGCTTTCGAAAGTGCCGGTCTCACCGCCTACCGCAAGGTGGGTCGCTGATGGCCAAGATTCGCGTCCTCGTCGTCGACGACTCCGCCACCATGCGCGGCCTGATCACGGCCGCCCTGACCCGTGACCCCGAGATCGAGGTGGTCGGCGCCGCCGGCGACCCGTTCGAGGCGCGGGGCATGATCAAGGCCCTGAACCCCGACGTCGTCACCCTCGACATCGAGATGCCGAACATGAACGGCATCGAGTTCCTCGAGAAGATCATGCGCCTGCGGCCGATGCCGGTGGTCATGGTCTCCAGCCTGACCCAGGCCGGGGCCGAGATGACCCTGCGCGCGCTGGAGCTGGGCGCGGTCGACTGCGTGGGCAAGCCCACCAACGCGACCGGCACGGCCGAAGCGCTCGCGGAAGTGGCCGAGAAGGTCAAGGCCGCCGCCCGCGCCTCGGTGCGGACCAAGGCCGACGCCGCGCCGGCCAGCCCGCGCCGCCTCAACTACCTGCCCTCGGGCGACATCGTGGCGATCGGCTCGTCGACCGGCGGGGTGGAAGCCCTGCTGTCGATCCTGACCCAGTTCCCCGAGACCTGCCCGCCGACGGTGATCACCCAGCACATGCCGGCCACCTTCACGGCCAGCTTCGCCGCCCGCCTCGACCGGGCCAGCGGCGCCAAGGTGCAGGAAGCCGTCGACGGCGCCCTGCTGGAGCCGGGCAAGGTCTATGTCGCTCCCGGCGGCGCCACCCACCTGGAAGTGGTTCGCTCGGCCGGGTTGCGCTGCCGCCTGACCCAGGGCGACCCCGTCAGCGGCCACAGGCCTTCGGTCGACGTGCTCTTCAACTCGGTGGCGCAAGCCGTCGGCGACAAGGCGGTCGGGGCGATCCTGACCGGCATGGGCCGCGACGGCGCGCAGGGCCTTCTGGCCATGCGCAAGGCCGGGGCCCGCACCCTGGGCCAGGACGAACAGAGTTGCGTCGTCTACGGCATGCCTCGTACGGCTTTTGAACTCGGCGCGGTGGAGAAGCAGGTCACCCTGTCCTCCATGGGCCAAACCATTCTCGATCTGGCCTCCGCGAGGCGATGAACCCATGCCCCAAGCAAGCACCATTTCCGTTCTCGTCGTCGATGACCAGCTGACCATGCGGGCGTTGATCCGCAACGCCTTGCAGCAGATCGGTTTCAAGGACATCCGCGAGGCCCCCGACGGCGAGGAGGCTCTGAAGAACCTCCTGGCCAAGCCGGCCAACCTGGTCATCTCGGACTTCAACATGCCGAAGATGGACGGGCTGGCCCTGCTGCGCGCGGTGCGCTCGCACCCGCCGATCCGCCAGACGGCCTTCGTCATGCTGACCGGCCGGGCCGACCGCGAGCTGGTCCAGCGCGCCGTGCAGTTCGGCGTCAACAACTACTGCGTCAAACCGTTCACCGTCCAAGGCCTGAAGGAGAAGATCGAACAGGTCTTCGGTCAGCTGACATGATGGGCCAAAACCAACCCGCTGACGACTTCGGCCCCTCGATCAAGGTTCACGTCACCCAGGGCGAAAGCCACGTGTCGTCGGACCCGCAGGTGGTCATGACCACGGTGCTCGGCTCGTGCATCGCCGCCTGCCTGCGCGATCCGACGACCGGTATCGGCGGCATGAACCACTTCCTGCTGCCGGACGCGGGCGACCGCAAGAACGACAGCGGCGACGCGGTTCGCTACGGCGCCTACGCCATGGAGCTGCTGATCAACGGCCTGCTGAAGAAGGGCGCCCGTCGCGACCGTCTTGAGGCCAAGATCTTCGGCGGCGGCAAGCTGTTCGACGGCCTTTCGGACGTCGGCGCCAGCAACGCCGCCTTCGCCGAGCGCTTCCTGCGTGACGAAGGCATTCCGATCGTGTCATCCAGCACGGGCGGCCTGTCGGCCCGTCGCGTCGAGTTCTGGCCCGCCTCGGGCCGGGTTCGCCAGCGCCTGGTCGCCGTCGACAACGCTCCGCAGGACGTCCGCCGTCCCGCGCCCGCCCCGATGCCTGCCGCGTCCAGCGGCGACGTGGATCTGTTCTGACGCCCATGACCGTACAGCCGCTCGCCTTGACCGACGATTTCGCCACCCAAGAGCAACCCCCGCTGGGGCAGCTTCCCGTGGGCGAGCTTTCGCGTCGGCTGGCGGCGGAACTGACGGCGGCGGCGATGATCTGCCGCGACTGCGAACACATCGCCGGCGACCTGGCCAGCGGCGGCGCGGCGCTGGAGAACCTGTCGCGGCTGCAGGCCCTGGACGAACTTAGCCAGCGCCTGCACGGCCTGTCCGACGTGCTGACCCGCATCGGCCAGCATGCTTCCGGCGAATGGAGCATGGCCGTCGAGCCCCTGCTCGCGGGCCTTGGCCTGGCTGATCTGGTGGTGCGTCTGCGCGACGCCGAGAACCACGAGGGCTGGAACACCGAGGCCGGCGAACTCGACTTCTTCTAAGTCATGCGCGAACCGCTTCACGCCTCGACCCGGATCAATCTGGAGAAGGTCGACCTGCTGCTCGTCGACGACAGCGTTCCGTCGTTGAACCTGCTGTCCCAGGTGCTGCTCGGCTTCGGCATCAAGAACCTGACGCGCGCCGATGGCGCCAAGGCGGCTCAGGCCATGCTGCGCGAGCGCACCTTCGACCTGGTCATCAGCGCCACCAACATGGCCGGCGTCGACGGCTACGAACTGGTCAAGTGGCAGCGCCGCGGGGCCCTGGAGGCCAACCGCTATCTGCCGGTGATCCTGGTCTCGGGCCACACCCCGCCCTCGCAGGTGTTCAAGGGCCGCGACGCCGGCGCCAACTTCACGATCGCCAAGCCGATCACGCCCAAGATCGTGCTGGAGCGGATCCTGTGGGCGGCCAAGGAAGATCGCCAGTTCATCGAGTGCGACAGCTATCTGGGTCCTGATCGCCGGTTCAAGAACGACGGCCCGCCGTCGGGCGCCGCCGGGCGCCGCCGCGAGGATCCGCCCCAGCCTCTGCGCCCGCCGGGCGCGGCGCAGGACGGGCCCCAGGGTGAAATCGGCGCCGAGAAGGTGAAGTCATGAGCAATGTTCGCAAATTCCGCGCGCCCAACCGCCTGTCGATGCTGGTCCGGGCGAACGGCGGGGTGATGGCCAAGGACGCTCTGGCGGCCGCCGACGCGGCGCTGGAGCCGCTGCGCGCCGAATCGCTGGCGGTGCTCGACGCCGCCCTGGCCGAGATCGACAGCCGGTTCGGCAAGTCGGCGGCGGCCACCCGCGCCAGCGGGGCCTTCCAGGACCTCTACACCCTGGCCCTGCGTATCATCGACGTATCGGGCTTCCTGCCGGGGTCGTGCGTCGACCAGGCGGCGATCTCGTTCTGCGCCCTGGTCGACAACTGCTCTGAAGCCGGCGCCTGGCGCTGGGACGCCATCGACGTGCACATCAACGCGCTGCGCCTGCTGCGCACCGCCGACCTCAACCCCGACCAGCGCCGCGCGGTGATCGACGGGCTCAACAAGGTCAGCCAACGTCGTATCGACGAGGGCTGAATCGCGCGGGTCGCGCGGCAAGCTTGGCCGGAATGTGGCCGAAACGACACGGTTGCGGCATCGCTACAATCCGCCACGCTTCAGCCATCTTGTGGAGACCGGTTTCATTTGATACCGGTGACATTGCTACCGGTGTCAGGACAACATCTCGCTGAGATGTGACACCGGTGTCAGAATTAGACGGCCAGAGGAAACGGCCGCGCGGGAAGGAAGCGCGGACGTAGTCTCGGCCGGGCGGCGCGAAAGCGCCGTTCAAAAGAAACGTGGTCACGGGAGGAGGATCCATTGTCTCAGATCTCTAAGCAGCGCGTCCGTGCGCTGAAGCTCGGTGCGTCCAGCGGCGCCATGCTGATGGCGATGGCCGTGGCGGGTGTCGCCTCGGCCCAACAAGCGCCCGCGCCGGCGCCGGTCGAAGACACCGCCGTCGAAGAAGTGGTCGTCACCGGCTTCCGGGCCAGCTTGGCCAACGCGCTCGACATCAAGCGTCGCGAGAACGACCTCGTCGACGTCATCAAGGCGCAAGACATCGCCGATTTCCCCGACCTCAACCTGGCTGAATCGCTGCAACGCGTGCCGGGCGTGTCGATCGACCGTGACGGCGGCGAAGGTCGCAGCATCACCGTTCGCGGCCTGGGTCCCGACTTCACCGTCGTTCGCCTGAACGGCCTGGAAGCCCTGGCCACCACCGGCGGCAAGGACAGCTCGGGCGGCGCCAACCGCGGCCGCCAGTTCGACTTCTCGATCTTCGCTTCGGAGCTGTTCAACAGCGTCACCGTGCGCAAGTCGACCTCGGCCATGAACGAGGAAGGCTCGCTGGGCGCGATCATCGACCTGCAGGCCTCGCGTCCGTTCGACTTCAGCGGCCCGGCCATGAGCATGGGCGCCAAGGTCGGCTGGAACGACCTGTCGCGTAAGAAAGACCCGCGCTTCACCTTCCTGGCCAGCAACCGCTGGGACACCGGCATCGGTGAAATCGGCGCCCTGATCTCGGTGGCCTACGCCGAGCGCAAGACCCTGGAAGAAGGCTCGTCGACCGGTCGTTGGGAAAACCCCAGCGTTCCGAACAACTCCTCGACCTCGTTCCCCTGCTCGGGCGCGGCCTACAATCCGGTCAGCGGCCCGGCCCTGAGCTGCTCGCAGATCGGCGTGAACACCCCGAGCACGACCGCGCCCACGGCCTCGGCCGCCGGCACCGCCAACAACCTTTGGCACCCGCGGATCCCGCGCTATGGTCGTCTGCAATACGATCAAAAGCGCCTGGGCATCACCGGTTCGCTGCAATGGCGCCCGACCGAGAACTCGACCCTGAGCCTCGACGCGCTGGTGGCCAACTTCACCAACAACCGCGACGAAACCTATCTGGAAGTCATCTCGTTCAGCCGCAGCGGCGCGGGCCTGCCCCAGACCGACGTGGTCAACTTCCAGGCCGACAACAAGGGCAACCTGATCAAGGGCACGTTCGACGACGTCGACGCCCGCGTCGAGTATCGCCACGACGACCTGAAGACCGAGTTCAACCAGTTCACCCTGACCTATGACACCAAGTTCGGTGAGCGCGGCCACTTCAACGCGGTCTATGGCCAGTCGCGGTCGATCCAGGACAACCCGGTCCAGACGACGTTCTCGTTCGATCGCTACGACAGCGACAACTACAGCTACGACTACTCGGGCAACGACAAGCTGCCGAACTTCAACTACGGCTTCGACCCGACCAACCCGTCGAACTTCGTCTACAGCAACAGCAACGCCAAGGGCGATCCTTCGCTGCTGCGTCTGCGTCCCAGCAAGGCGGTCAACACCTTCCAGACCTTCCGCGCCGACGTCGACTACGAGATCCTCGACGGCTTCAAGCTGCGCTACGGCGGCGACTACAAGGAATACGGCTTCACCTCGTCGGAACAGCGCCTGTTCTCGCGCAACCTGGCCAGCACGGGCAGCACGTTTACGGCCGAGGCGGGCTTCCCGCTGCCGGCCGGCGTCTCGATCGCCGACGTCTCGCGCCTCATCACCGGTTTCGGCCGTGGTCTGGACCTGCCGGCCGGCGTGCCGACCTCGTGGATCGCTCCCGACCTGGACAAGCTGAAGAAGGTCATCGGCTACGACTGTAACTGCATCAACGCCAACGGCGACTTCCGCCTGAGCTCGTTGAACCAGTTGGGCGCCCTGCGCGCGGTCACCGAGAAGGACACCGCCTTCTACATCCAGGGCGACTTCGACTACGACATCTTCAACATCCCGGTGCGCGGCAACCTCGGCGTGCGCTACATCAAGACCCAGCAGACGGCGAGCGGCCACTACAACGCCGGCAACACCACGGTCGCCGTGTCCACGCCGATCGGCACCCTGTCGGAACAATACGCCACGGACGCTGTCCAGACCGTCAGCCGCGAATACACCAACACCCTGCCGGCCCTGAACATCTCGGCCCAGCCGATGGAGAACTTCTTCATCCGCTTCGCCGCGGCCAAGGTGATGACCCGTCCGCAGCTGCAGAACCTGACGCCGGGCTTCACCGCCAACAGCCAGCCGAACCAGACCCTGACGCGCGGCAATCCGGATCTGAATCCGATGCTCGCCAACAATCTGGACCTGAGCTTCGAGTGGTATCCGGACAAGGAAACCCTGCTGTCGGCCGGCTTCTTCCAGAAGGACATCAAGTCCTACATCCAGCAGACCGCCCAGGTCATGCCGTGGTCGGACACCGGTCTGCCCAACAGCCTGCTGAGCAACACCAACACCCCGGACACGCCGTTCACCGTCACCACCCAGGTCAACAGCCCGGGCGGCAAGCTGAAGGGCTTCGAGCTGAGCGCCCAGCGTCCGTTCACCTTCCTGCCGGCTCCGTTCGACAAGTTCGGCGCGATCGTGAACTACACGCACGTCAAGAGCGACATCGCCTACATCATCAAGGCGCCGACGTTCAGCGGCACGCCGCGCACGCAAACCGCGCCGGCCGTGATGCTGACCCAGCCGCTGGTGAACCTGTCGCCGGACGCCTTCAACGTCACGCTCTACTACGAAAACGGGCCGTTCAAGGCGCGTGCGTCGGGCTCCTATCGTGACGCCTACCTGATCCAGGTCGCGCCTTCGGCGACCAACAACAACGACGTGCGGATCAAGGAAAAGACCTTCAACCTCGATGGCCAGGTCAGCTACGAGCTGGGCAAGTTCACGGTCACCCTGGAACTGATCAATCTGACCGACCAGGAAGACAGCAAGGTCGACGACTCGACCCGCATGGCCTCGGAAGAGTACGTGCACTACGGTCGCCAGTACTATCTGGGCGTGAAGTACAAGTTCTAGGTCGCATTTCCTCCCCGAAACGACCAAAGGGCGCTGGTGAAAACCAGCGCCCTTCTTTTTTGTCCGTGGTCGGATTGTGGATCGGTTCTAGGTGTTCGCCACGCCGTCGATCCAGGTCCGGCGGACGTTCAGCGCCTCGTCCAGCAGCACCAGATCGGCCGCCTGGCCGGCTCTGATCGACCCGCGGTGGCCCGCCAGGCCCAGGAAGGCGGCGGGGGCGCTGGAGGCGATCGACACGGCGTCTTCCAGCGACAGGCCCAGCATCGACACGGCGTTGCGCACCGCGCCGACCATGTCCAGGTCCGAGCCGGCCAGGGTGCCGTGGTCGTCGACGCAGACCCCGTCGACCACGCGAATGTGGCGGCCTTGCAGGTCGAAGCTCTTGTCGACCATGCCCACAGTGGGCATGGCGTCGGTGACCAGCATGAAGCGGTTCAGCGGCCGGGTGCGCAGGGCGATGCGCAGCACCACCGGGTCCACGTGGCGGCCGTCGACGATGATCCCGCACCAGGCCGTTATGCTCTCGAGCGCCGCGCCCACCACGCCCGGCTCGCGGCTGGTCAGCGGCGACATGGCGTTGAACAGGTGGGTGAAGCCGGTCAGGCCGGCGTCCAGCGCCTTGCGCACCGTGCCGTAGGCGGCGTTGGTGTGGCCAGCGGCGACGGTCACCCCGGCGGCGGCCAGGCGGCGCACCATTTCCGGCGTGGTGGTCTCCGGGGCCAGGGTCACCAGCGTCTTGCCGCGCTTGAGCGAGCTGAGCAGGGTCACGGCCTCGTCGTCGAGGGTTCGGAACTTGCTGGCGTCGTGGATGCCCTTGCGCTTCACATTGAGGAACGGACCCTCGATGTGAACGCCCAGCACGCCGGGCACGCCGGCCTCGATGGCCTGCTCTGTCGCCCGCATGGCCGCGTCGACCACGGCCAGGTCGTCGCTGATCAGGGTCGGCAGGAAGCCGGTGGTGCCATAGGGCCGGTGGGCCGCGCCGATGGCGGCGATGGCCTCGACGGTGGTGGAGTCGTTGAACAGCACCCCGCCGCCGCCATTGACCTGGGTGTCGATGAAGCCGGGAACCAGCAGGCCGCCGTCCAGGTCTTGGCGATCGACGCCGGCCGGCGTGTCAGCGCTGTCGGTGACGCCGACGATCCGACCGCCCTCGATCGCCACGGCCTTGCCGTCGACGATCCCTTCCGGCGTCAGGATGCGGCCATTAACGAGTACGGACTGCATCAGACGGTTTCTGTGACCTTGTTGAGGTGCGGGGGGCTGTCGGGATCGTAGCCGCGCGCCACCGACAGCGCATTGGCCATCCGGTAGAAGCTCTGGATCATCAGGATCGGCTCGATCACCGGGTGGGCGGCCAGCGCCGGCAGCACGCCGGCGCCCGTTTCTCCGGCGCCGGCCAGCAGGACGTCGCCGCCGCGCTCGGTCACGCCCTTGGCCATGGCGTCGACGCTGTCGCGGCTCTCGTCGTTCTGGGCGAAGACCAGGACCGGGAAGCCCGCCTTCACCAACGCCATGGGGCCGTGCAGCACTTCGGCGGCGCTGAAGGCCTCGGCGTGCAGGCCGCAGGTCTCCTTGAACTTCAGGGCCGCCTCCTGGGCGACGCCGAAGCCGACGCCGCGTCCCAGGACGTAGAGGTTGCGAGCCAGTTTCAGGCGCTCGACGGCCGGGGTCCAGTCCAGGGTCCAGGCCTCGGCCAGCAGGGCCGGCAGGGTGGTCAGGGCGGCGGTCAGGTCGTCGTCCTGGGTCCAGGCGGCGACCAGCTGGGCGATGGCGGCCAGGGCGGCGATGTAGGACTTGGTGGCCGCCACGCTCAGCTCGGGACCGGCGTGCAGCGGCAGCACTTCGTCGGCCAGGGCGGCCAGGGGTGAGTCGGTGACGTTGACCAGGGCGATGACGAAGGCGCCGGCTTCCTTGGCGGCCTGGACGGCGGCCAGCAGGTCGGGGCTCTTGCCCGACTGCGAAATGGCCAGATAGAGCACGTCGCCCAGGTCCTGGTGGGCGGCGTAGACCGAACTGACCGACAGCGCGGCCGACGAGGTCAGCACCCCGGTGCGGGTCTCGATCAGGTACTTGGCGAAGGTGGCGGCGTGGTCGCTGCTGCCGCGGGCGCAGGTGACCACGGCGCGGGGCGGGTTGGCGCGCAGGCGCTCGGCGATCCGGGCGGCGCGGGCGGCGTTGGCGTTCAGCTGGGCGGCGACGACGTGCGAGGCCTGGCCGGCCTCGAGGAACATGCGGGTCGATTCCGCCGTCAGCCTCGCCGGTTCAGCCGGGGGTGCGGGTCGGGTCAAGACGTTGGCCTCCAAGACGGACGTTCCCTTTACATAAGCGCGGGGCAGGCCCCGTTCGGTGTCTGGCCCTCAAGAAAGGGCGTTCAGTTCGGCGACGAAGTCGTAGGCGTCACCCCTGTAGTAGGATTGTGTGACTTCCACCGCCCGGCCGTCGGGCAGGAAGCTGCGGCGTTCGATCAGCAGGCCCGCGTCCTTGACGGGCACGCCCAGCAGCTCGGCCTGCTCGGCGGTGAACAGCACCGCGCGCAGCCGCTGCAGGGCGCGGGCGGGACGGTGGCCGGTGGCTTCCAGGGCTTCGTAGAGCGAAACGCCCACCACCTCGGCCGAGGGCAGGGCGTAGCCGGCGATCGTGGAATATTCCAGGGCCATCGGCGCGCCGTCGGCGTAGCGGATGCGGGCGAAGCGGAAGACCGGCGTGCCGGGCGACAGGCCCAGGGTCAGCGACTCTTCCGGCGTGACCGAGCCTTCGGCCTTGCTGATCCATTCGCTGCGTGGCGTGCGACCGCGCGAGATCATGTCCTCGGTGAACGACGACAGCTTGGAGAAGCTCTTTTCCACGCGCGCGGCGACGAAGGTGCCCGCGCCCTGGCGGCGGGTCAGCAGGCCCTCGCTGACCAGGCCGTCCAGCGCCTTGCGCACGGTGATGCGCGAAATGTTGAATTCCTCGGCCATGTCGCGTTCGGCCGGCAGGGCGTCGTCGGGGCCCAGCACCTTCTTCTGGATGGCGTCGCGCAGGGCGCGTTGCAGCTGCTTGTAGAGCGGAGCGTGATCGTCGCCGGTCAGGCCACCGATCCTCTCGGAAAACATCGTCAATTTCGCACCCCCGCGCAAAACCGCGCCATCGCTTGGCTCTGGAAATAGCATATGACCATTTTCATACCAATAAGAACGTGGTCCGCAATTGGTTCTTTTTTGGCCTTGTCATCCGATAAATTTCCGTCACAGTTCCCTTCCGAGGCCCGAGAAGTACCGCATTCTACGGATGTCCGCAGATAATTGGTATCAGATTGGGCTTGGGGTTCGGCTCCAGGCCCAAGGGTCTGGAAAAAGGGGAGAAGCCGAGTATGCGAAATTTCCACAAGACCATTCTATCTGCGTCCGCCAGCGTTCTGGCGGTAGCGTTGGCCGCGCCGGCCTTCGCGCAAGACTCTACACAGGTCGAAGAGCTCGTCGTCACCGGCATCCGCGCTTCGCTGCAGGCCTCGGTCGAGGCCAAGCGCAACGCCAACGCCGTGATCGACGTCATCACCGCCGAGGATATCGGCAAGTTCCCGGACAAGAACGTCGCTGAATCGCTGCAGCGCGTTCCCGGCGTCACCATTCAGCGCGAATTCGGCGAAGGCGAGCGGATCTCGATCCGCGGTACGGCGCCGACCCTGAACCGCACGCTGCTCAACGGTCACTCGGTGGCCACCGCCGACTGGTTCATTCTCGATCAGTTCAAGGCCAGCCGCAGCTTCAACTACCTGATGCTGCCGTCGGAAATCGTCGGCAAGGTCGAGGTCTTCAAGAGCCCGATGGCCGACATCGACGAAGGCGGCGTGGGCGGCACGGTCAATGTGCACACCCGCAACCCGCTGGACCTGGCCCCGATCTCGGTCTCCGGTTCGGTTCAGGCCTTCCATGACGAAAAGTCGGGCAACACCGATCCGACCGCCTCGGCCATGCTCAGCTGGCACAACGCCGACAAGACCCTGGGCGTCCTGGTCGGCGGCATCTACGACAAGCGCCGCATTCGCCGCGACGGCATCGAGGTCCTGGGCTACCAGGCCGTGACCACCGCCACCGGCAACGGCACGAACATCACCGGCATCACGCCCGGCCAGACGGTCTACGCGCCCAGCCTGATCGGCTCGTCGCTGTTCACCCAGACCCGCGAGCGCAAGGGCGCCAACTTCGCGATCCAGTACGCGCCGACCGACAAGTTCGAACTGAACCTGACCGGCCTCTATTCCAAGATGGACGCCGACAACTTCAACCAGAACTACATGGCCTGGGTCAGCCAGAAGATCGGCGCCCTGGCCACCACGCCGACCGAAACCTACAACATCACCAAGGTCAGCAACGGCACCGCCGTCGCCGGCAACTTCAACCAGCCGGGCGCCAACGGCGTGGTGTTCGACGCCATCGACCGCCTGGCCCACACCAATGTCGGTTCGATCGACCTGGCCGGCAAATGGCGTCCGGCCGACGGCTGGGAGTTCAGCGGCCGCGTCGGCTACACCAAGGCCAAGGGTGCGACCGACCTGCAGCCGTTCTGGGAAACCAACGCCCCGACCGGCCTGAGCTACGACCTGTCGGGCGGCCTGCCCAAGGTGTCGTTCACCAACATCGACCCGAAGACGGCCGATGACGAAATGACCCTGGGCTGGGCTTCGGCCAACACCACCGTCAACACCGACGACGAGTTCTACACCTTCGTCGACGGCGAGAAGTTCCTGGACGGCGGCGTCTTCAGTTCGGTCAAGTTCGGCCTGAAGTACACCGACCACGACCGCGACGTGGTGCAGACCTACGGCCAGCGCCGCGCCCTGTTCGCCAATGGCGCGTGCGGCGGCCAGAACTGCTCGCTGGCCAGCGTCGCCGGCGGCCTGACCGACAGCGACTACCTGGACGGCATCAAGGGGCCGGGCGTTCTGTCCAGCTACCTGACGGCCGACAAGAACAAGATCGAGGCGATCTACGCCAAGATGGGTCCGGCCACGATCTACGATCCGAACAACCCCAACACCGGCGGCTGTATCGGCCTGGTGAACTGCGACCACTTCGGTCCGCTCGAAAGCTTCGACTTCAACGAGAAGACCTTCGGCGGCTACGTGATGGGCAACCTGAAGGGCGAAGGCTGGCGCGGTAACGTCGGCGTCCGCGTCGTCAACACCAAGATCGAGACCAACGCCTGGCGCGTCGGCGTCTCGGCGGGCACGCCGGGCGCGATCAACAACCCGTTCGGCCTGATGGCGCCGACCACGGGCGAGAAGCAGTACACCGACATCCTGCCCTCGGCGAACTTCTCGTTCGACGTGAAGGACGACGTGGTGATCCGCCTGGCCGCCGCCCGCGTCCTGGCGCGTCCGGACTACGCCCAGATGGCCGGCTTCACCTCGCTGACCGAGTCCCTGCTGACGGCCTCGGGCGGCAACCCGAACCTGGACCCCTATCGCGCCAACCAGTACGACGCGACGGTGGAATGGTACTTCGCGCCGCAGTCGATCCTGTCGGTCGACTTCTTCTACAAGGACATCTCGACCTACATCGTCCAGGGCGCGACGACCGAGAAGCTGCCGCTGCAAGCCGGCGCCGCCGACCCGCGGGTCGTCAACCCGGCCAACAACTGCGTCCTGCAAAGCGCCGGCCTCTACAGCTGCGACTACAATGTCGGTCGTCCGGTGAACGTGGCGGGCGGCGAGACCAAGGGCATCGAAGTCAACTTCCAGATGCCGATCTGGAACGGCTTCGGCGTGCTGGCCAACTACACCTACTCCGACGCCAGCTCGTCCTCGGACGTGCCGATCCCGTCGAACTCGAAGAACATCTTCAACGTCAGCGGCTACTACGAGAACGAGCGCTTCAGCGCCCGTCTGTCCTACAACTATCGGTCCAAGTTCTTCGTCGACTACGACGCCGAGCGCGGCTACCGCCAGCTGTGGTCGGACTCGATCGCCTCGCTGGACGCCTCGGCCAGCGTCAACCTGACCCAGAACATCTCGCTCAGCCTCGACGCGGTGAACCTCACCGACGAGAAGCAGACCGACAACTACGACAACGACAAGAACCGTCCGGCCCGTATCTACAAGAACGGCCGCATGGTCTTCGGCGGGGTCCGCTTCAAGTTCTAATCGCGTACCGGGACCTTCGGCGCGTGCCGGAGGTCCCGCTTTCCTCCCGAGATCGTTGCATCGGAGGCGGCATGGTCCAGGATCGCATCATGACCTGTCCCGCCCCGCCGATCGCGACCAAAGTCCTCCTGACTGCAAGCACGGAGCTGGGGCGGAGCGGTCAAACGCTCCGCCCGCTTTTTGCCGCCCGTGGTCCTGCCGCATGTCAGCCGGAGAGCGCCCTCTCATGATCGTATTCAAGCCCTTCGCCAAACGCGCCGCCCAGGCCTTCGCTTCGGCGGGCGCGTCAGTCGCCGTGCTGGCCTTCGCTTCGGCCGGTTTCGCCGCGACGCCGACCCTGACCCTCACTCCGGCGCCCGCCCAGGCGACGATGGGGCAGGGGAGCTTCGCCCTGACCGCCAAGACCCGGATCTTCGTCGCCAAGGGCGATGTCGAGGCCCGCGTCGTGGCCGGCCAACTGTCCGACATGCTCTTCAAGGCCCGGGGCCTGAAGCCCGCCGTGGTCGAGGGCGCGCCGCCCGCCGGCGAGGCCGCCATCGTCCTGGCCCGGGGACAAGCCGCGAGCGACAAGCCCGAGGCCTACAGGCTCGAGATCGCTCCCACCGGCGTCACCATCACCGCCGCCAAGCGCGCGGGCCTGTTCTACGGCGCGGTCAGCGTCTGGCAGTTGGCGGTGACCGACGAGGCCAAGGAGCCGGCCGATCTGCCCGCCGTCAGCATCGACGACGCCCCGCGCTTCGCCTGGCGCGGCTTCATGCTGGACAGCGCCCGTCACTTCCAGAGCGTCGACACCATCAAGTCGATCCTCGACGCCATGGCCGCCCACAAGCTCAATACGCTGCACTGGCACCTGGTCGACGACCAGGGCTGGCGGCTGGAGATCAAAAAGTATCCGAAGCTGACCTCGGAAGGGGCCTGGCGCGTGCCGGCCGGCGCGGCGGGCAAGGATCCCAAGACCGGCAAGCCCATCCGCTACGGCGGTTTCTACACCCAGGACCAGGTGCGTGAGCTGGTCGCCTACGCCGCCGCGCGCGGGATCACCGTCGTGCCCGAGATCGAGATGCCGGGCCACGCCCTGGCGCCGCTGGTGGCCTATCCGCAATTCGGTATGACCAAGGCCCCGCCGCGCGAGCACATGGGCGACTGGGGGGTGTTCCCCTATCTCTACAAGCCCAGCGACGAGACGTTCGGCTTCCTCAACGACGTGCTCGACGAGGTGATGGATCTCTTCCCCTCGCCCTACATCCACGTCGGCGGCGACGAGGCCGTGAAGGACCAGTGGAAGGCCAGTCCCGAGGTCCAGGCCCAGATCCAGGCCCTGGGCGTCAAGGACGAGCACGGTCTGCAGAGCTGGTTCATCCAGAGGGCCGAAAAGCACATCAACAGCCGTGGCCGGCGGATGATCGGCTGGGACGAGATCCTCGAAGGGGGCCTTGCGCCCAACGCCACGGTCATGTCCTGGCGCGGGATCGACGGCGCGGTCGCCGCCGCCTCGCAGGGCCATGACGCGGTGCTGGCGCCTGACAGCACCCTCTATATGGACCGCCGCCAAAGCGCCTCGGCCGACGAGCCGCCCGGCCGGATCAAGATCGTCAGCCTCAAGGACGTCTACGACTTCGACGCCGCCCCGGCGGCCCTGACCGAGGCCCAGCGCGCCCACATCCTGGGCCTGCAGGCCAATTCGTTCACCGAGCACATGCGCACCGACGAGCGGCTGGAGAAGATGACCTTTCCGCGCCTGATCGCCGTGGCCGAGAATGGCTGGACGCCCGAGGCCAGTCGTAACTGGGCCAGCTTCGCCGCCCGCCTGCCCGCCGAGAGCGCGCGGCTGGACGTGCTGGGCGTCGCCCACGACACTGTGCCCTACGAACCCCAGGCGACGCTACGCCCCGCCGACGGCGGTCAGGTCTCGGTCGTCCTGGCCTCGGGCCTGGGACTGGGCGAGATCCGCTACACCACCGACGGCAAGGCCCCGACGAAGGCCTCGAACCTGTACGAAGCGCCCTTGGCGGTCGCGCCGGGCAAGACCGTCCGGGCTCGGACGTTCCTGGGCGACGCCGCCCTGGGCCGTGTCCGCGACTACCCCGTCAGCCTGATAGCGGCCCAGACCCGCAACAGTCACCAGCTGGAGCTCTGCGGCGACGGCATCAACCTGTCGCTGGAGGACGACGCCCCGGTCAGCGGTCCGCGCGCCGTGTTCGCGGTCAATCTGATGAACCCCTGCTGGGTGTGGAAGGGCGCGGACCTCTCGACCGGCCTGAAGCTGACCGCCCGCATCGGCCAGGTTCCGTTCAACTTCCAGATCGGCGCCGACCGCGAGAAGATCCCGCTGCGCGCGCCCGCCACGCCCGACGGCGAGCTGGAGGTGCGGATCGACGGCTGCGGGGGCGAGCGCATCGCCGCCCTTCCGCTGGGCGCCGCCGCGCGCGGACCGGCCCTGGGCATGGTCTCGGGCGTGCTGCCCAAGCGCGACGGCGTCCACGATCTCTGTCTGAGCTTTACAGCCCGAAGCGTCGAGCCGACGCTAGTGCTGGACCAGGTCGCGCTGACCTCAATCAAGACCAAGAACTAATCCAGGAAGCAGGAAGCGTACCGGTGTCCAATCTCGTACTGTCCTCGCCGCTCAAGGGCTGGATCGCTCCGCTGGACGAGACGCCCGACGCGGTGTTCGCCGAGCGCATGCTGGGCGACGGCCTGGCCATCGACCCGCTGGGCTCGACCCTGCACGCCCCCTGCGACGCTCGGGTGATCGCCGTGCACGCCACGCGCCACGCCGTCACCCTGCGGGCCGACAACGGCGCCGAGATCCTGATGCATGTGGGGCTGGAGACCGTCGGCCTGGGCGGCGAGGGCTTCGAGGTCCACGTCAAGGACGGCGACGCGGTAAAGGCCGGAGACAGGCTGATCAGCTTCGATCTCGACCTGCTCAGCCAGCGCGCCAAGAGCCTGATCACCCCGGTGGTGATCACCAATCCCGACGCCTTCCAGATCGTCCGTCGCGAGCAGGATCACGCCGCCTCGGTCGGCGATTTCCTGATGGAGCTGGCCCCGGTCGGTGGCGCCGGCGCGGTGCTGGCGATCGCCGAGGGCGAGGTGGCGCGCGAGGTCGTGGTGCCGCTGCAGCACGGCATCCACGCCCGTCCGGCCGCGCGCATCGCCGAGAGCGCCCGCAAGTTCGCCGCCGAGGTGGCCCTGGTCGCCGTCAACCGTCGGGCCAGCGCCAAGAGTCCCGTGGGCGTGATGTCCCTAGCCATCCGTCACGGCGACCGCATCAGCGTCGTCGCCTCGGGGCCGGACGCCGACTTCGCCGTCGCCGCCATCGTCGAACTGATCGAGGGCGGCATGGGCGAGAGCGCGGCCCTGCCGCCGGCCGCCGCCCCGGCCGCCGTGGTCGAGGCGGTTCGCGCCGCGCCGCCCAGCGAACCGGGCCTGCTGCGCGGCGTGATGGCGGCCCCGGGCCTGGCGATCGGCCAGGCCGTGCGCTTCGTCTCCGCCGACATCACGGTCGTCGAGACCGGCGCCGGCGCGGGCCACGAGCGCGCCGCCCTGGAAGACGCCCTGGCCCAGGTCCGCGCCAAGATCGAGAAGTCGGCCGCCAAGGGCGACACCGCCCGCAAGGCTATCCTGGGCGCCCACCTGGCGTTCCTGGAAGACCCCGAACTGACCGCCTCGGCCCACCGGCTGATCGCCGACGGCAAGAGCGCGGGCTTCGCCTGGCGCCGCGCCGTGGGCGGCTATGTCGAGGCCCTGCGCGGCCTGGGCGATCGTCGCCTGGCCGAGCGCGTCGACGACCTGATCGACCTGGAACGCCAGGTGCTCCGCGCCCTCTCCGGCGAGGAGGACGAGGCCCGCGTCCTGCCGCCCGGCGCCATCCTGCTGGCCGACGAACTGCTGCCCTCGCAACTGATGGGCGTCGAGGCCGGCCAGGTCGCCGGCTTCTGCACGGCCAAGGGCGGCCCGACCTCGCACGTGGCCATCCTGGCCGCCGCCATGGGCATCCCGGCCATCGTCGCCGCCGGTCCCGGCGTGCTGGACGTCACCGAGGGTGCGGCCCTGATCCTCGACGCCGAGAATGGCAGCTTGCGCGTCGGGCCCGACGCCGCCCAATTGGCCGCCGCCCAGACCGCCATCGCCGCCCGCCACGAGCGCAAGGCCGCCGCCAAGGCCGCCGCCCACCAGGAAAGCCGCACCGCCGACGGCGCGCGGATCGAGGTGTTCGGCAATGTCGGCTCGCTGAACGACGCCCTGGCCGCCGCCGCCAACGGCGCCGAGGGCTCGGGCCTGCTGCGCACCGAGTTCCTGTTCCTGGAGCGCGAGACCCCGCCCGACGAGGA
This sequence comes from Caulobacter soli, assembly GCF_011045195.1. Classification (GTDB taxonomy): domain Bacteria; phylum Pseudomonadota; class Alphaproteobacteria; order Caulobacterales; family Caulobacteraceae; genus Caulobacter; species Caulobacter soli. Next base: position 463,762 of record NZ_CP049199.1, read on the forward strand.
CGAGCAGGCCCGCCAGTACCAGGCCATCGCCTCGGCCCTGGACGGCCGTCCGCTGATCATCCGCACCCTGGACGTCGGCGGCGACAAGGCCGCGCCCTACCTGCCGATCCCGACGGAAGAGAACCCGGCCCTGGGCCTGCGCGGCGTGCGCGTCTCGCTGTGGCGGCCGCACCTCTTGAAGACCCAGCTGCGGGCCATCCTGCGGGTCAAGCCGCTGGGCCAGTGCAAGATCATGGTCCCGATGATCGCCAGCCTCGACGAGCTGCGCGCCGTCCGCGCCATGCTGGAAGAGACCAAGCGCGAGATGGGGATCACCGAGCGGATCGAGCTGGGGGTGATGATCGAGACCCCGGCCGCCGCCGTCACCGCCGACCTGCTGGCCGCCGAGGCCGATTTCCTGTCGGTCGGCACCAACGACCTGACCCAGTACGTGCTGGCCATGGACCGGGGCAATCCGGAGCTGGCCGCCCGCATCGACGCCCTGCACCCCGCCGTGCTGCGGATGATCGACCTGACCTGCAAGGGCGCGGCCAGGCATCAGCGCTGGGTCGGCATCTGCGGGGGCCTGGCGTCCGACCTCGTCGCCGTGCCGGTGCTGGTGGGCCTGGGCGTCACCGAGCTGTCGGCCACGGCCGCGACGGTGCCGGAAGTGAAGGCCCTGGTCCGCACCCTGAACGTGCCGGCCTGCCAGGCCCTGGCTCGCCAGGCGCTGGACCTGACCTCGCCCGAGGCCGTCCGAGATCTTTGCAAAGCCTTTCAGGCTGGAGCGTAAGCGATGAAGTCCCCGCTCGAATTCCTCCAGCCCCTGGGCCGCGCCCTGATGCTGCCCATCGCCGTCCTGCCGGTGGCGGGACTGCTGCTGCGCCTGGGCCAGCCCGACCTGCTGAACATCGCCTTCATCGCCGCCGCCGGCGACGCGATCTTCTCCAACCTGGGCCTGCTGTTCGCCATCGGCGTGGCCGTGGGCTTCGCGCGCGAGAACAACGGCGCGGCGGGCCTGGCGGGCGTGGTCTGTTTCCTGATCGCCACCGAGGGCTCCAAGGCCCTGCTGCACGTACCGCCGGACGTCACGGCGGGCCTGATCAAGGCCCATGCCGACCTGGCCTCAGCGGCCTACAAGGCCAAGGCCCTGGCCAAGCTGAGCGTGCCGATCGGCATCGCCTCGGGCCTGATCGGCGGGGTGTTCTACAACCGCTTCTCGACCTTCAAGCTGCCCGAATACCTGGCCTTCTTCAGCGGCCGGCGCTTCGTGCCGATCATCAGCGGCGTGGCCGGCCTGTTGATCGCGGTGCTGATCGGCTTCGGCTATGACGGGATCAATGGCGCGGTCGACGGGGCCAGCCGGGCCATCGTCGGCTCGGGCGAGCTGGGCCTGCTGGTCTATGGGTTCCTCAACCGGATCCTGATCGTCACCGGCCTGCACCACATCCTCAACAACATCGCCTGGTTCGTGATCGGCGACTACCACGGCGCCACCGGCGACCTGCGCCGCTTCTTCGCCGACGACCCGACCGCCGGCGGCTTCATGAGCGGGTTCTTCCCGGTGATGATGTTCGGCCTGCCCGCCGCGTGCCTGGCCATGTACCACACGGCCCGTCCGGAGAAGAAAAAGGCGGTCGGCGGCATGCTGACCTCGCTGGCCCTGACCTCGTTCCTGACCGGGGTGACCGAGCCGATCGAGTTCAGCTTCATGTTCCTGGCCCCGCTGCTCTATGCGGTGCACGCGGTGCTGACGGGCGTGGCCATGGCGGTGATGAACGCTCTGGACATCAAGCTGGGCTTCACCTTCTCGGCGGGCCTGTTCGACTATGTGCTGAACTTCGGCAAGGCGACCCACCCGCTGTGGCTGCTGCCCCTGGGGGCGCTCTATGCCGGGGTCTATTACGGCCTGTTCCGCTTCTTCATCCTCAAGTTCGACCTGAAGACCCCGGGCCGCGAGGCCGATGACGAGGCCGCCGCCGAGGCCGCCACGACCGGCGGCGGGCGTGGGGCCGACTTCGTCCAAGCCCTCGGCGGCGCGGCCAACCTGGTGTCGGTCGACGCCTGCACCACGCGTCTGCGCCTGATCGTCGCCGATCAGGGCGCGGTCAGCGAACCGGCGCTCAAGGCCCTGGGCGCGCGGGGCGTGGTCAAGCCCTCGGACAAGGCCCTGCAGGTCGTGTTGGGTCCGATCGCCGACGGCGTGGCCGGCGAGATCCGCGCGGCCCTAAGCGGGATGAAGGGGGGAGCGCCGGCGCCCGCCAAGCCCGTGGCGACGGTCGCCAAGGCCTCCGTCGCCCTGCCCACCTCCGCCGACGGCAGCCGGGCCGAGACCCTGGTCGCCGCCCTGGGCGGCTCGGCCAATGTCGAGGCGGTCGGGGCCTGCTCCAGCCGCCTGCGCCTGGTGGTCCGCGACAACGGCCGCGTGGACGAGGCCGCGCTCGCCGCCCTGGACTCGCGCGGCGTGGTCCGGGTGGGCGAGCGCGCCGTGCACGTGGTGCTGGGCCCCGACGCCGAGCGGATCGGCGAGGCGGTGCGTTGCCTGCTGCCCGCCTGACCCTTTCCCGCCTAGCCCAGGTGCGCCTTGAAGAAGGCGGCCGTGCGGGCGTTGGCGGTCGTGGCGTCGGCCGCGTCATAGGCGTCGCCGTTGGGCCGCGCGAAGGCGTGGTTGCGGCCGGGATAGGTGTGGATCTCGATATGGGGATTGCCGTCCAGGGCGGCGTGGATCTTCGCCTGGGCCGCCGCGCCGATATATTCGTCGTCACCGGCCAGGTGCATCAGCAGCGGCTGGGTGATCCGCGCGCCCTCGTCGACATAGTTGTCGGTGCCGCCGCCGTAATAGGCCACGCCGACGTCGGCGTCGCTGGCCGCCAGGGTCCGGAAGGTCATCAGTCCGCCCAGGCAGTAGCCGGTCACCCCGACCTTGCCCGACGCGCCTTTCAGGGTCCGCGCGGCGGCGACCGTGGCCACCAGGTCGCTCACGCCCTTGTCGAAGTCGTAGCGGCCGTAGAAGCCGATGGCCTTCTCGACGTCGTCCGGCTTGTGGTCCGACAGGGCCAGGGCCGGCTCGAAGCGCCAGAACATGTCGGGGCACACGGCGATATAGCCCTGAGCGGCGATCTCGCCGGCGATCTGCCGGATGCCGTCATTGACGCCGAAGATCTCCTGGATCACCACGATCACGGGGACCGGGGCGGTGGTGGTCGGGCGCACCACGAGGGCCTGGAACGGGCCGTCGGGCGTCTGGATGGTCAGGGTCTCGCTCACGGCGTGCTCCTCGTGGGCCGGGCGCGACGACCGTCCCGGAACCTGGCCAGACTGGCGCAAGGACCAGGCCCCGGGCTTGAACGTTGGGTACGCGACTTGGCGATTGATGCGCGAGTCGACGGGGCGAGGAGGGCGGCGTGAACGAGACGGGCGGGAACGACGGCGGCGAAAGGCCGATCAACGACATCCTGATCGTCGGTGGTGGCACGGCCGGCTGGATGACGGCCGCGTATCTCGCCCGACGCCTGGGCTCGACCCGGCCGGACGGCGTGCGCATCACCCTGATCGAGTCCAGCGAGATCGGCATCATCGGGGTGGGCGAGGGCACCTTCCCCACGATCCAGAACACCATGCGCACGATCGGCGTCGACGAGGCGCGGTTCATGCGCGAGGCCGGGGCGGCCTTCAAGCAGGGCATCAAGTTCGTCGACTGGAAGACCGCGCCCAAGGACGGGGTCCACAGCCACTACTACCACCCGTTCGCCCAGCCCCGGCTGCTGAACGGCGGACTGGACCTGGCGCCCTACTGGCTGATGGGCGGGGCGGGCGAGGTTCCGTTCTCCGACGCCGTCACCCTGCAGGACAAGGTCTGCGACGCGCTGCGCGGACCCAAGCGGCTGGACGATCCGCAGTACGGCGGGCCGATGGCCTACGCCTACCATTTCGACGCGGGCAAGCTGGCGACCCTGCTGCGCGACGTCGGCAAGGCCACGGGCGTCAAGCACGTGCTGGGCAATGTGCTGGCTGTGAACAAGGCCGAGGACGGATCGATCGCCTCGGTCACCACCCGCGAGCACGGCGACCTGATGGCCGACCTCTATATCGACTGCACCGGTTTCGCCGGCGCTCTGATCGGCGAGGCCATGGGCTCGGCGTGGATCGACAAGGGCGACACCCTGTTCGTCGACCGCGCCCTGGCCCTGCAGGTCCCCTACGATCGTCCGGACGCGCCGGTGGCCACGACCACCATCTCGACCGCCCACGAGGCCGGCTGGACCTGGGACATCGGCCTACCCGAGCGCCGGGGCACGGGCTATGTCTATTCCAGTCGTCACACCACGGACGATCGCGCCGAGCAGATCCTGCGCGGCTATGTCGGCCAGGCCGGCGACGGTCTGACGCCGCGCCTGCTGAAGCTGAAGGTCGGCCATCGCGATCGGCACTGGATCAAGAACTGCGTCGCGGTGGGCCTGTCGGGCGGGTTCCTGGAGCCGCTGGAATCCACCGGCATCGTGCTGATCGAGGCGGCCGCCTACATGCTGGCCCGCAACCTGCCGCGCCAGGGCGGGATGGAGGCCGCCGCCCGCCAGTTCAACGCGGCGATGACCGACCGCTACCTGCGGGCCATCGACTTCATCAAGCTGCATTATTGCCTGAGCCAGCGCACCGACAACAGCTTCTGGACCGACAACGCCGACCCGGCCTCGATCCCGGAAAGCCTCCAGGACCATCTGGCGATGTGGAAGCACCGGCCGCCCAACGTGTTCGACTTCCCGAACCTGCACGAGAGCTTCAAGTACTTCAACTACCAGTACATTCTGTACGGCATGGGCTACCAGACCACCGTCGATCCCGCCGCCCACGTCCATGGCGACTTGGCCCGGGCCGACTTCGGGCGGGTGCGCGAGGCGGGCTTGCGCGCCGCCGCCAGCCTGCCCGATCATCGCGCCCTGCTGACCGACGTCTATGCGAAGGGCTTCACGACCAAGGCGCCCGACCTGGCCACGGCCGAGGCCGGCGAGGCGCCCCGGCGGTGAGCGATCCCGCCTTCGCGCCGACCCCGGCCCCCCGGGTCGAGACCCTGGAGATCGGCCAGGAGCGGCGTCCGGTCCTGATCCTGGACGGGCTGCTGACCGGCGCGGAGGCCCTGGTCGATTTCGCCGCCGTGACCGCCAGCCTGGCGCCGGTCAAGGCGGCCGCCAACTTCTATCCCGGCGTCCGCGCCCCGGCGCCGCCGGGCTATGTGCAGGCCCTGATCACCGCTCTGCGGCCGTATCTGGCGGAGACTTTCGGCGCGCCGGTCGGCGGCAAGGCCCACGTCACCTGCGCCCTGTCGATGGCCGCATTGCCGGCCGACCAGGCCAGCCTGCTCCAGCGCCTGCCGCACATCGACACCACCGCGCCGACCCAGCTGGCGATCCTGCACTATCTGTGCGGGCCCGAGCACGGTGGCACGGCCTTCTACCGACACCGCGCCACCGGCTTCGAGGCCGTCGACCCCGAGCGCGCGCCGACCTACCTGGCCGCGTTTCGCGAGGAGATCGCCACGCCGCCCGCGATCGCTGAGGGCTATGTCGCCGCCTCCAACGCCCTCTACGAACAGACCGCCGTGGTCGCCCCGGTCTTCAACCGGATCGTGGTCTACGCCAGCAACCTGCTGCACGCGGGGATGCTGCCCGACCGTCCGGCCAGCCTCGATCCGCGCCTGGGTCGACTGACGGCCAACACCTTCTTCCGCTTCGAGCCCTGATCGTCACGCGCCTGATAACCTCGGGCCTGCGCGCCAGCGCTGTCACGCGCTCAGAACCTTCAAGTCACGACAGGCATGTCCAAGCCCCGGGAGCGGGATCGTCCTAGCCTTCCGTCGGACTTCGGCGACACCCGCCGGATCGACAGAGAGGGCGGGCGCATGACCACATCTTCCGGTGACCAGAGTTCGCGTGAGCAGGGCGTGAGCGAGGCCGAAGGCGCATCGCGCCGCGGCGTCGTCACCAGCGGCCTGAGCCTGGCCCTTCTGAGCGCGCTGCCCGCCCTCTCCGCGTCCAAATCGTCCGCGGCGACGCCCAAGGCCTCGCCCAAACCCCCAGGAGACCACACCATGAGCAGCGGCTTCGTCACCACCAAGGACGGCACGCAGATCTTCTACAAGGACTGGGGTCCCAAGACCGCCCAGCCGATCGTGTTCCACCACGGCTGGCCGTTGAGCGCCGACGACTGGGACGCCCAGATGATGTTCTTCCTGGGCGAGGGCTTCCGGGTCATCGCTCACGACCGTCGCGGCCACGGCCGGTCCAGCCAGACCGACACCGGCAATGAGATGGACACCTACGCCGCCGACGTCATCACCCTGGCCGACCATCTGGACCTGAAGAACGCCGTCCACGTCGGTCACTCGACCGGCGGCGGCGAGGCCATCCACTACGCGGCGCGCGCCAAGCCCGGCCGCGTGGCCAAGGTGGTGCTGATCGGCGCCGTGCCGCCGATCATGGTCAAGTCCGACAAGAATCCGGGCGGCCTGCCGATCGAGGTGTTCGACGGCTTCCGCACCGCCCAGAACGCCAACCGCGCCCAGTTCTTCCACGATATCGCCGCCGGCCCGTTCTATGGCTTCAACCGTCCGGGCGCGAAGGTCTCTCCGGCCGTCGTCGAGAACTGGTGGCGCCAGGGCATGATGGGCGGCGCCAAGGCGCACTACGACTGCATCAAGGCCTTCTCGGAAACCGACTTCACCGAGGACATGAAGTCGGTCGACGTGCCGGTGTTCCTGATGCACGGCGAGGACGACCAGATCGTGCCGATCGACGACAGCGCCCGCATCGGCATCAAGCTGCTGAAGAAGGGCACGCTGAAGACCTATCCGGGCTTCCCGCACGGCATGGCCACCACCCACGCCGATGTGATCAATCCGGACCTGCTGGCCTTCATCAAGGCCTAGGTCTCTCTCGAGATCGCTGAAGGGGCGTCCGTCACCGACGGACGCCCTTTTTGCGTTTCGGGTCGACGCGACGAGGACCACGCACCGCGTTCGAAGCGAAATCTACCCCACCGGCCGATCGCGGCTGAACACGGCGGCCAGGTGATCGATGAACGCTCGCACGGCCGGCGGCAGGCCGCGTCGGGTGGTGAAGACGATGTGGACGATCCCGTCCTCGGACCGCCAGTCGGGGAAGACCTGGACCAGGCGACCGTTGATCAGGTCGGCCTTGCAGACGTGATCGGGCAGGAAGGCGACGCCGGTATTGGCCGCCGCCGCGTCGCGCAGGGCCAGGAAGTCGCCGCAGGTCATGCGCGGCTCGTGGCGGACCGCGCAGGTCGCGCCGTCCGGCCCCAGGAGGTCCCAGACCAGTTCGCCCGACTGATCGGTGGGGCTGAGCGTGGGCAGGGTCGAAAGCTGGTCGATGGCCAGGTCGCGGCAGCGCGCGGCCAGTTGCGGTCCGGCCACCAGGATGCGGCGCGAGCGGCCCAGGGTGCGCATGGTCAGAGCCGCGTCGGTGGTCAGCACGGTGCGCACCCGCAGAGCGACGTCGATCCGCTCGTCGATCAGGTCCACGGCGCGGTCGACCGCGATCACCTGCAGCCGCACCTTGGGGAACCGGGCCAGGAACTGCGGCAGGGTCGCCGACAGGGTCTCGACCAGGCCGGTGGGGCAACTGAAGCGGATCAGGCCGTGCGGTTCGCTCTTGGCCTCGGCGGCGACGGCGTCGGCCTGCTCAACGTCCAGGGCCACGATCCGGCAGCGCTCGTAGAAGGCCTGGCCGACCTCGGTAACCCGAAAGCGCCGGGTGGTGCGCTCGATTAGGCGGACGCCCAGCCGCGTCTCCAACTGGGCTATGCGGCGGCTCAGCGTCGACTTCGGCTGGCGCAGGGCGCGGCTGGCGGGCGCGAAGCCGCCATGGGTCACCACGGCGGCGTAGAGCAGGTAGTCGTTCAGGTCGGGCATGTCATTGTCCCATTATCGAGACAGTTAGTGCCACATTGGCCGACTACCGGCCAGATCGTTCCAGATGCATCTCTTTGTCCACGGCGAACGGTTCGCCGAGCAAGCCAAGGAGACTTCAGATGACCGGCAAGTTCGACAACAAGGTGGTGGTGGTGACCGGCGGCACCAGCGGGATCGGCCTGGCCACCGCCAAGCAGTTCGCGGCAGAGGGCGCGAGCGTCTTCATCACCGGCCGCCGTCAGGCCGAGCTGGACGCGGCGGTCAAGGCGATCGGCGGCAAGACGGTGGGCGTGCGGGCCGACATGTCCAAGCTGGCCGACATCGACCGCCTCTACGACGCCGTGCAGCAGCGCCACGCCCAGATCGACGCCCTGTTCGCCAACGCCGGCGGCGGCGACATGCTGCCGCTGGGCGCGATCACCGAGGAACAGTACGAGGACATCTTCGGCCGCAACGTGAAGGGCGTGATCTTCACCGTGCAGAAGGCGCTGCCGCTGCTGCGCGACGGAGCCAGCGTGATCCTGACGGGTTCGACCACGGCCAGCACCGGCACGGCCAATTTCAGCGTCTATAGCGCCTCCAAGGCCGCCGTGCGCAACCTGGCCCGCAGCTGGACCCTGGACCTCAAGGATCGTGGTATCCGCGTCAACGTGGTCAGCCCCGGACCGATCCGGACCCCGGGTCTGGTCGAGCTGGCCGGCACGGATCCCGCCGCGCAGCAGGGCCTACTGGACTACATGGCCAGCCAGGTGCCGATCGGCCGCGTCGCCGAGCCGGACGAGGTGGCCAAGGCCGTGCTGTTCCTGGCCTCGGAAGACTCCGCCTTCATGGCCGGCTCGGAACTGGCCATCGACGGCGGCGTGGCCCAGGTCTAGGCGGCGCGAAGGGAGACACCATCATGTCGACGACCATCGAAACCCTGCTGACCCGCAACCTCCACGAGGTGTTCGGCGAGCCCGATCCGGCCAAGCGCGCGATCGCGATCCAGGCGCTGTACGCCCCCGACAGCGTTTTCTCCGATCCGCATGGCCACTATGTCGGCCATCGCGTCTTGGAGGAGGCGGTCGCGGCGCTTCACGCCAAGCTGCCCGGCCATGTCTTCACGGTGATTAGCGGTCCCGACGTGCTGCGGGACAGCGGCCGCCTGGCCTGGGCCTTCGGGCCGCCGGAGGATCCCCGGCGGGTCACGGGCCTTGACGTCGCCGTGGTGAAGGACGGCCGGATCGCGGCGCTCTACACGTTCCTGGATGCGCCTCGCGCCGAGGGCTAGGGCCAAGCGAAATCTAAACGCCGTGCGTGGTCCTCGTCCTTCGACAGGCTCAGGATGAGGACCATGTACAGGTCTCGGCATTCGGAAACCTCATCCTGAGCTTGTCGAAGGACGAGGTTTTCGCCTCCCGAGCTGGATGTCGGTCCTCCTAGCCGGCCCCTACCGTCAGGATCGCCGAGGTCCAGCCGTCCAGAGTGACGGTCTGGGCCTCGATCCCGGCGGCTCCGAAGGCGACGCCCGAGATCGGATGTTCGGCGGGAACGGCGTAGCGCACCGTGTCCCGTCCGAAGTTCAGCAGCACCAGTAGGCCGCCCCGGCGGTAGGCGAAGACCTGCTCATGGTCGGGGTCGATGTCGCGGTAGTCGCCCTCGCGCAGGTCGACGCAACCGCGCCGCCAGGCGATCAGGGCGCGGGTGTGGGCCAGCACCGAATCCGGCCGCGCGGCCTGGTCCTCGGCGTTGATCGCCGCCGTATTCGGATTGACCGCCAGCCATGGTCGCCCCGTCGTGAAGCCGCCACTAGGGCCCGCCGTCCACTGCATCGGCGTGCGGCTGTTGTCGCGGCCCATGGCCCGGGCGTTGGCCAGGTATTCTTCTTCCGAGACCCGATGCTTCACGTCGCGCCAGCGGCCCGAGACCTCCAGGTCGTCGAAGTCGTCCAGAGTCTGGAACGGATAGTTGGTCATGCCCAGCTCCTCGCCCTGATAGAGGAACGGCGTGCCGCGCTGGGTCAGGATCAGGGTGTTGATCACCTTCGCCGAGCGCTCGACCCAGGCTGGATCGTCGTCGCCGAAATGCGAGACCGAGCGCGGGTTGTCGTGGTTGGACAGGAACTGGGTGTTCCAGCCGAACGGCTCCGCCGCCTGGTCCAGCTGGGTGTAGAGCGCCTTCAGCCGGGGCAGGGTCCAGGTGGTCTTGCGCCAGCCGTCGATGTCCATCCGCACGATGTCGAAATTGATCACCAGGTTCAGCTCGCCGCGCCGGCTGTCCATCAGGTCGCGGGCCGCGTCGGGCGTGACACCGAAGGCCTCGCCGACGGTCAGGGTGTCGTAGTGGTCCAGGACCTCGCGGCGCATCTCGCGCAGATGGTCGTGCAGCTTGGGGCCGGCGGCGTAGACGAACTGCGGCGCGCGGCGCTGCTCCGGCGTCAGGTCGGGCAGGCCGGGCTGCTTGGAAATGAACGGAATGACGTCCATCCGAAAGCCCGACACGCCCTTGTCGAGCCAGAACCGCATGAGGTCATGGACCTCCTCGCGAACCTTGGGGTTTTCCCAGTTCAGGTCCGGTTGCTTGGCGGCGAAATAGTGCAGGTAGTATTGGCCGCTGCCCTCGTCGAAGGTCCAGGCCGGGCCGCCGAAGAAGGCGCCGTAGTTGTTGGGCGGGCCGCCTTCCTTGCCGTCACGCCAGATGTAGTAATCCCTGTACGGATTATCGCGGCTCTTGCGGCTCTCGACGAACCAGGCGTGCTCGTCGCTGGAGTGATTGACCACCAGGTCGATGATCAGCCGCATGCCGCGCGCCGTCATCCCGGCCAGCATGGCGTCGAAGTCGGCCATGGTCCCGAACTGGGCCATCACCTTGCGATAGTCGCGGATGTCGTAGCCGTTGTCGGCGTTGGGGCTGTCGAAGTGCGGGCTGAGCCAGACCACATCGACGCCCAGGTCCTTCAGGTAGTCCAGCCTGGCCGTGATCCCCGGCAGGTCGCCCACCCCGTCGCCGTTCGTATCGAGGAACGAGCGCGGATAGATCTGGTAGACGACGGCGTCCTTCCACCAGGGGCGCGGCGCCGGTTGGTCATCGAGCACGAGCCGTCTCTCCGCGTCAGGCGACAAACCGGTAGCCGATCCCCGGTTCGGTCAGGATGATCTTCGGCGTCGCCGGATCGGCCTCCAGCTTGTGGCGAAGCTGGCCGACGAAGACGCGCAGATACTGGGTGTCGTGGGCGTGGGCCGCGCCCCAGACGGCGACCAGAAGTTCCTTGTGGGTCAGCACCTTGCCCGCGCCCAGCGCCAGGCGGACCAGCAGGTCGTATTCCTTGGGCGAGACCTTCACGGGCGTCCCGCCCCGGGTGACCAGCCGCTTTTCCAGGTCGATCTCGACGTCGCCCGCGCGGATCGGCCCGGTGGGCGCCGGCGCGCGCGCGGACTGGCGCAGGGCGACGCGCAGCCGGGCCAGCAGCTCGCCCACCCCGAAAGGCTTTTCGACATAGTCGTTGGCGCCCCGGTCCAGGGCCTCGATCTTCTCGACCTCGCGGTCGCGGGCCGACAGGATGACGATCGGCCCGTCATAGAAGGCCCGGGCCTTGGCCAGCACCTCCTTGCCGTCCATGTCGGGCAGGCCCAGGTCCAGCACCACGGCGTCGGGCGACCACAGGGCGATGCCGCGCAGGCCCTCCTGGCCGCTGTCGGCGCGCAAGGGCTCGTAGCCGGCCGCGTCCAGCGCGGGGCCGAGGAACCGGTGGATCTGGGGCTCGTCGTCGATGACGAGGATGCGATGGCGAAGCGCGGTCATGATGCAGTCATAGCAGGTGATGCGGCGTGGCGATCGTCTTGGGCAGACTGATCAGCACGCGCGTGCCCTTGCCGTCGTGGATCGGGCTGGCGGCGGCGATCCGCCCGCCCATGGCGTCGATGAAGCCCTTGGCGATCGACAGGCCCAGGCCCGCGCCCTGGCTGCGGTCGCTGGGCTCGTCCATGCGGCGGAATTTCTCGAAGACGTGTTCCAGCTCGGTCGGCGGGATGCCGCGTCCCTCGTCCTCGATGCTGATCACCAGGTTGGAGCGGTCCTCGTAGGCGGCCATCTCGATCCGCGCCTCGGGCGGGCTGTAGGCGATGGCGTTCTCAAGGACATTGACCACAACCTGTTCCAGCAGGCTGGCGTCGGCCTGGACCAGGGTGAGCTCGGCGGGGAAGTCGCGGCTCAGATCGCGGCCGCCCAGGCGGCGCGAGACGCGGTCGGCGGCGGCGTTGAGCACGTCGCGCACGTCGATCCATTCGGACCGCAGGCGCAGGGCGCCGCCTTCGATGCGGGTCATGTCCAGCAGGTTGGCGACATAGCGGTTCAGCCGTTCGGCCTCCTCGCGAATGCTGACGATCAGGTCGTCGCGCACCGGCTTGGTCAGCTTGTCGCCGTAGTCGATCAGGGTGGTCGAGGCGCCCAGCACCGTCGACAGCGGCGTGCGCAGGTCGTGGCTGACCGAGTTCATCAGAGCCGAGCGGAAGCGGTCGGCGCGGCGCAGGGTCTCGGCCTCCACGGCCTCGGTCGCCAGGCGCGAGCGCTCCAGCGCCACCGCGCCCTGTTCCAACAGGGCCAGGACCAGGCGTTCGTCGTCGGAACCCGCCGCCAGGATCCCGGCCTCGACGCCCGCCACGCCGGTCCGGCCGCGCACGCCGTCCAGTGGCCAGAAGGTCCAGCGAGCCTGGGGCAGGGTGCCCGTGCCGGCCCCGGCCGGCTCGCCGCGCTCCCAGGCCCAGCGGGCGGCGGCCATGGGGGCGGCGTCCAGCGGCTCGAGGTCCGGCGAGCCGGCGACCGGAACGATCTCGCCATCGGTGGGCAGCAGGACCAGGGTCCGCGCCCCGGCGGCCGCCGCGACCTGCTCGGCCAGGGCCCGGGCGACGGCCTCGCGGCCCGCCCCGGCCGACAGCGTGCGGCTGGCGGCCAGCAGGGTGGCCACGGCGGCGGCGCGGCGCTGCGAGCCCAGGGCCTGGTCCCGGACCCGGCCCGCCAGTCCGCCCGAGGCCAGGGCCACCGCCCAGAACACCACCAGGGTCAGGAAGTCGGTCGGCGCCCCGATGGCCAGCGTGTAGCGGGGCTCCAGGAACAGGTAGTTGTAGACGAAGAAGGCGACGGTCGCCGCCGCCAGGGCCGGCCGCAGCCCGTGCATCACCCCCGCCGCCAGCACCGCGGCCAGGAAGATCATCCCCAGGTCGACCCGGTCGAAGGCGACGTCCAGGCCCCAGGCCGCCAGGGTCGCGGCCAGCACGAACAGGGCGCCGACCGCATAGCCCTGCCAGGGACCCAGGCCCAGTCGCCGGGGCGGTCGCGGCTCGCGCTCGTGTCCGGCCTCGGTGACCACGTGGATCGCCTCGCCCCGCGCCTCGCGCAGCAGCGCCGCCGCCAGCGAGCGGCCCAGCGCCTCGCGCCAGCGACTGTCGGCCGACTTGCCGATGACGATCTGGGTGACGTTGTTGCGCCGGGCGTAGGCCATCACCGCCGCGACGATGTCGCCGCCGGTCAGGGCGACGGTCGCGCCGCCCAGCTGCTCGGCCAGGCGGAAGGCCTCGCGCAGCCGCACCGAGCCCTCGGCCCCGACCGCCGGCCGGTCGGTGCGCTCGACATGGGCCACGGTCCAGGGGGCATCCATCATCATGTCCGACAGCCGGCGACCGGCCCGGACCAGGCCGCCGGCCATGGCGTCGCCGCCCACCAGCACCAGGATGCGCTCGCCCGCCGCCCACGGCCCGTCGACGCCCTTCTCGCGCATGGCCGCGACCAGCTGGTCGTCGACGGTCTGGGCCGCGCGGCGCAGGGCCAGCTCGCGCAGGGCCGTCAGGTTCTCGATCTTGAAGAAATTCTCGGACGCCAGGCGCGCGGTCTCGGGCACATAGACCTTGCCGGCCGTCATCCGCTCGCGCAGCTCGTCGGGCGTGATGTCGACGACCTCGATGTCGTCGGCCCGCGACAGGGCGCTGTCGGGCACGGTCTCGCGCTGGCGCACGCCGGTGATCCGCTGGACCACGTCGACCAGGCTTTCCAGGTGCTGGACGTTCAGGGTTGTCCAGACATCGATGCCCGCCGCCAGCAGTTCTTCGACATCCTGCCAGCGCTTGGGGTGGCGTGAGCCGGGGGCGTTGGAATGGGCGTATTCGTCGACCAGCAGCAGCTTGGGCTTGCGGGCCAGGGCCGCGTCCAGGTCGAACTCCATCAGCACGCGGCCGCGATGGTCGATCGGTTGCCGCGCCAGCACGTCCATGCCGCGCAGCAGGCTCTCGGTCTCGCGGCGGCCATGGGTTTCGACCAGGCCGACCAGCACGTCCTGGCCCTCGGCCTTGCGGCGCCGGGCGGCGCGCAGCATCTCGTAGGTCTTGCCGACCCCGGGGGCCATGCCCAGAAACACCTTGAGGCGCCCCCGGCTCGCCTTGTTGGCGGCGGCCAGGAGCGCCTCCGGATCCGGACGGCCCTTTTCGGTGTATTTGGGATCGTCCGCTGGCAACTATCCGCCTTTCGGGAAACGGGCGTCGAGGGCGCGGTTGACCGCCAGGACGTTGACGCGCGGCTGGCCGATGAAGCCCAGCAACGGCGGCAGAACCTGACTGTCGACCACGGCCAGGACGGCCGCCTCGGGCGCGCCGCGCGCCTTGGCGATCCGCTTGGCCTGGAAGCGGGCATAGGCCGGCGAGATGTCCGGGTCCAGCCCCGAGGCCGAGGTCGTCACGGCGTCGGCGGGGATGGCCGCGCCAGGGTTTTCGGCGCGCAGGGCGTTAGCCTCTTCCTTCTCGCGGGCGATCAGCTTGTCGTTCAGCGGACCCATGTTGGAGCCGCTGGACGCCGAGGCGTCGTAGCCGTTGCCGGCCGCCGACGGACGCGGGTGCAGATATTCGGCCTTGGCGAAAGGCTGGCCGATCAGGGCCGAGCCGACGATCGCGCCCTTGGCGTCGCGCAGCAGCGAGCCGTTGGCTTGGGCGGGGAAGGCGGCCTGGGCGACGCCGGTGACGGCCAGGGGATAGGCCAGGCCCAGCAGAACCGTGAACAGGCCCATCGAGACGATGGCGGGGCGAAGGTGCGACAGCATGGTTTCAGCCTCTTCTAGAACGTGGCCTTGAGCGTGGCGACGGCGCGGCTGTCGTACAGCTTGCCGAAGTCATGCTGGTCGGTGTCGACATAGCGCAGGTCCAGGGCGAGCTTGTCGTTGATCGCATAGGCCGCGCCCAGATTCCAGGTCGTGTAGTCGCCGGGGCCCTTGTAGGTCTGGCGTCCCAGCGCGCCCGAGACGCTCCATTTCGCGGCCACCGGATAGCTGCCGTTGACCTCGTAATAGGTGGCTTCGTCGGCGGCGCCGAAGCTGTCGGGGCTGTAGAACACCGCGCCGCCCAGCGAACCCTTGCCGGCGGGAACCGAGGCCGCGACCTTGAACTCGGTGTTGGCGTAGTCCGCCCCCGAGGGCGCGTCGACATAGCCGTAATAGATCACGCCCAGGTCCAGGGTCGCGGGACCCAGGGTCGGCTTGAAGCCGGCGTAGAGATCGATCTCGGCGTCGGTGGAGTCGTTGAAGTCGACGTTGGAGGCCCAGGTCCCGGCGTAGAATTTGCCGGCCGTCAGGTCGACGCCGCCGAACAGCTGGGCGTTCTCGTCGGTCTGGCTGACGCCCCGGAACGCATAGTCGGAGGCGACGCCGACATTGTAGCTCAGCTGGGGCCCGGCCTGCGCCGAGACGGCGCCGGCCGACACGGCCAGGGCGCCGATGGCGAGCAGAGCGGGGAAAGCGAACTTGGTCATGGAAGTCGGTCTTTCAGGAAAGAAACTTGGCGAGGTTCAGAGGGCTTGAGCGGTCACGGCGGCCAGAATGATCAGGCCGATCGCGCCGACGCCGAACAGCAGGTCGCGCAGGATCATCACGCCCACCCCAGGCCGGAGACGATCATGTCGATCAGCTTGATGCCGATGAACGGGGCGACCAGGCCGCCCAGGCCGTAGATCATCAGGTTTCGCGACAGCAGCTTGCCGGCCCCGACAGCGCGGTACTTCACGCCCTTCAGCGCCAGGGGGATCAGGGCGACGATGACCAGGGCGTTGAAGATCACGGCCGACAGGATCGCGCTTTGCGGGCTGTGCAGCTTCATGACGTTCAGGGCGCCCAGGGCGGGCAGGGCGACCACGAACATGGCCGGGATGATGGCGAAGTACTTGGCCACGTCGTTGGCGATCGAGAAGGTCGTCAGGGCGCCGCGGGTGATCAGCATCTGCTTGCCGACCTCGACGATCTCGATGACCTTGGTCGGATCGCTGTCGAGATCGACCATGTTGCCGGCCTCGCGGGCGGCCTGGGCTCCGGTCTGCATGGCCACGCCGACGTCGGCCTGGGCGAGCGCGGGCGCGTCGTTGGCCCCGTCGCCGCACATGGCCACCAGCCGGCCCTTGCCTTGCTCCTCGCGGATCAGCCGCAGCTTGTCCTCGGGGGTGGCCTCGGCCAGGAAGTCGTCGACCCCGGCCTCGGAGGCGATGGCGGCGGCGGTCACCGGGTTGTCGCCGGTGATCATCACCGTGCGCAGGCCCATGCGGCGCAGGTCGGCGAAGCGTTCCTTGACGTTGGGCTTGACCACGTCCTTGAGGTGGATGACGCCGACCAGGACGCCGTCCTCGCTGACCGCCAGCGGCGTGCCGCCCGAGCGGGCGATGCGATCGACGGCGGCGGCCACCTCGGCCGGCACGGTCTTGGGATCGATGGCCAGCGCGCGATAGACCGCGTCCACCGCGCCCTTGCGCCAGGAACGCCCGTTGTGGTCCAGGCCCGACTGGCGGGTCTGGGCGGTGAACGGGATCGACACCGCACCGGCCGGCGTCTCGGCCGTCAGGCCCTGGTTACGGGCCAGTTCGATGATCGAGCGACCTTCGGGCGTCTCGTCGGCCAGCGAGGCCATCAGGGCCGCGCGCAGGGCCTGGTCGGGCCGCACGCCGGGGGCGGGGATCACCTCGACCGCCATGCGGTTGCCGAAGGTGATGGTGCCGGTCTTGTCCAGCAGCAGGGTGTCGACGTCGCCGGCGGCTTCCACCGCCCGGCCCGAGGTGGCCAGGACGTTGACCTTCAGCAGGCGGTCCATGCCGGCGATGCCGACGGCCGACAGCAGGCCGCCGATCGTCGTCGGAATGAGCGTGATGAACAGCGCGCCCAGCACCAGCGGATCCAGCGCCACGCCCGAGAACTTGCCCAGGCCCAGCAGGGTGACGACCGCGATCAGGAAGATCAGGGTCAGGCCCGCCAGCAGCACGGCCAGGGCGATCTCGTTGGGCGTCTTGCGACGGTCGGCGCCTTCGACCATGGCGATCATGCGGTCCAGGAACGTCGAGCCGGCCTCGGCCGTGACCCGCACCTTGATCCAGTCCGACACCACCGTGGTGCCGCCGGTGACGGCCGAACGGTCGCCGCCGCTTTCGCGGATCACCGGCGCGCTTTCGCCGGTGATCGCCGCCTCGTTGACGCTGGCCATGCCCTCGATGATCTCGCCATCGGTGGGGACCACGTCGCCGGCCTCGATCAGGATCACCTCGCCGAGGGTCAGCTTGTGGGCCGGGGTCGGGATCCAGGCGCCGTTCTCGGGATCGATGATCAGCTTGGCCTTGGTGGTCACCCGCGTGGCGCGCAGGCTGTCGGCGGCCGCCTTGCCCCGCCCTTCGGCGACGCTTTCGGCCAGGTTGGCGAACAGCACCGTGGCCCACAGCCACAGCGAGACCTGGATCGCGAAACCGGCGGCCTGGTGGTCGGCGATGGCGGCGACGGCCGAGACCGTCGACAGCAGGGCCACGACCCAGGTGGCGAAGATCACCGGATTGCCGGTCAGCTTGCGCGGATCCAGCTTGAGGAAGGCCTCGCGCAGGGCGCGGGCCAGCACCGGACCCGAGAGGCCGCCGGCCAGGGCGGCCGACTTGCGGCGGCCCTCGCCAGCATTGATGTCCAGAGAAGTCATGAGGTCACCCATCAGTGGAAGGCGGCGACCGCGGCGAGCGCTTGGAAATGCTCGACGATCGGTCCCAGCGCCATCGCGGGGAAGAATTGCAGGCCGCCCAGGATCAGGATCACCCCGATCAGGAGGCCGATGAACAGGCCGCCATCGGTCGGCAGGGTGCCGGCGCTGGGGGCGAGCTTGGGCTTGGCGGCCAGGGCGCCGGCGATGGCCAGGACGGCGATCATCGGGATGAAGCGGCCCAGCATCATCGCCACGCCCAGGGTGATGTTCCACCAGGGCGCGTTGGCCGTCAGTCCGCCGAAGGCCGAGCCGTTGTTGGCCGTGCCCGAGACGTAGGCGTAGAGGATCTCAGACAGGCCGTGCGGCCCCGCGTGCATCAGGCCCTTCAGCGCCTCGGGCAGGATCGCGGCGACAGCCGAGAAGCCCAGCATCGACAGCGGCACGATCAGCACGGCCAGCATGGACAGCTGGATCTCGCGCGCCTCGACCTTCTTGCCCAGATATTCGGGCGTGCGGCCGACCATCAGTCCGGCCACGAACACCGCCAGCAGGGCCATGACGACCATGATCGCGATGCCCGAGCCGATGCCGCCGGGCAGGATCTCGCCCAGTTGCATCAGGAACATCGCCATGGCGCCGCCCAGGGGCATCAGGCTGGAATGCATGCCGTTGACCGAGCCGTTCGAGGCCCCGGTGGTCATGGCGACCCAAGCGGCGGTCGAGGGGGCGCCGAAGCGGACCTCCTTGCCTTCCATGTTGACCGAGGTGTCGACATGGGCGGCGACCTGGGCCGGGGCCGGACGGGTCTCGGCGGCGTAGACGCCGGCCGCGCCGGCGGCCAGCAGCAGCGAGCCGGCGATGACCAGGGCGCGCACGTCCTTCCTGGCCAGGGCCGAGCGGCCGAAGGCGAAGAAGGCGGCCCAGCCCAGCACGTTGATCGACACGGCCGTGATCAGGTTGGTCAGCGGGGTGGGGTTCTCGAACGGGTGGGCGGAATTGACGTTGAAGATCCCGCCGCCGTTGATGCCCAGCTGCTTGACCGCCAGCTGGCTGGCGGTGGCGAACAGCGAGATCTTCTGCTCGCCGCCCTCCAGGGTGTGGGCGGTGACGCCGGCCGCCAGGGTCTGGGGCACGCCCAGGGCGACCAGGACGACCGCCACGACGAAGCACAGCGGCAGCAGCACGTAGAGCGTGGTGCGGACCAGGTCGGCCCAGAAGTTGCCGACGCCCTGGCCGCGATTGGCGATGAAGGCTCGGGCCAGAGCGGCGGCGATGGTCGCGCCGGTGGCGGCCGAGACGAAGTTCTGCACCGTCAGCACCAGCATCTGGCTGAGCGTCGACATGGTGGTCTCGCCGCCATAGCTCTGCCAGTTGGTGTTGGTCACGAAGCTGGTGGCGGTGTTGAAGGCCAGATGCGGCGACAGGCCGGCGAAGCCTTGCGGGTTCAGCGGCAGCACGCCCTGCAGCCGCAGCACGGCGTAGACGAACAGGAAGCCCACGGCGTTGAAGGCCAGCAGGGCGCCGGCGTAGCCGTACCAGGTCTGGCTCTTGGTCGGATCGACGCCGCAGGCGCCGTAGAAGACTTTCTCGATCGGCCGGAGCACGGGGTCGAGCCAGGTGCGCTCGCCGTTCCAGACGCGCGACATGAAGACGCCCAGCGGCCAGCCAATGCCGACCGCCAGGCCGAGGGTGAGGGCGATCTCCGCCCATCCTTGCCAGGTCATGAAAATAGGTCCGTCAGAACTTGTCGGGCCGCAGCATCGCCGCGACCATGTAACCGGCGACGGCGATCGCCCCGGCCGCCCAAAGCACGCTCACCAACATGGTCAAACGCGCCTCAGCCCCGCCGCGAACGCGGCGAAAACGACGAAGAGGCCAAGCCCCATCGCCACATAAATCAGGTCAGCCATACGCCGCCTCCATTCCTATGGCCGGTTGAAGACCACGGAGCGGCGTAAGGCCTCCATGCGGAAAGCGGGGCTGGATGTAAGGGCGATATAAGGACCGTCGCCGATCGACGTCGTGAGGCTCCGTCGGTGAAGAACCGTCTCACGGATCCGTGCCTACACGGGCTTTCGAACACGCCCGCCTTCACGTCGAAGGCTGTTGTTAAGGATCTTGTGGTTCCCATCGGGGCAGGCAATCGGCCCTTGGGGGGGCGCGCCTGTCCCTTGCCCTTCTCGGGAAACAGCCAAGCTCGGCGCCCTTTTGGCCGAGACGATAGGAACGCGCGCTCATGATGTCTCCCGCTCGCCTCTGCGGTTCGGCCGCCTTCCACCGGGTGCTCCTGGCGGGCACGTCCGTGATGGTGCTGACCGCGATGCAGCCGGCCATGGCGCAGACCACGACGATCAGCTCGGCGATCACCGCGACGCAGACGATCGCGTCGGGGACCAGTCTGTCGATCACCTCCACGGGCAGCATCGCGACGACGGCGTCCGACGGCGTCTCGATCCCCAGCAACGTGTCGATCGGGTCGATCTGGAACGACGGCGCGATCACCGTTCCTTCGGGGAACAACGGCATATATGGCCTGAACAACAACACGATCACGGGGATCACCAACACCGGGACGATCAGCGGCGGCGTCCGCGGCATCCGCTGGGATGGCGGGCGCGTGGGCACGATCAGCAACGGCGCCACGGGCCTCATTCAGGCGTCGAGCTACGCCCTGCTGCTGCGCGCCAATGTCGCCGTCACCTCGATCAGCAACGCCGGCACGATCAACAGCAACACCGGCTACGCCCTGTATCTCGAGACCGCCGGCTCGTCGGTCGACACGATCACCAACAGCGGCACGATCAGCGGCGGCAGCGGCCTCTACACGGCCGGCGGCACGGTTGGCACGCTCACCAACAGCGGCCTGATCCGCGGCACCGCGACTGGCGGCACCGACGCGGCCGTGTATTTCAACGCCTCGGTCGGCGCGGTCAACTTCACCAACACCGGCACGATCGTCGGCGCGATCCGCGATCAGCGCACCAGCGGTCTCACCATCACCGGCGGCTCGGGCTCCACGTTCGGCACGCTGATGGGGACGACCAGCTCGACCGCCTCGACCATCGTGTCGCAGGGCGGCGTGACCTTCGCCGGCAACACCTATCTCGCCGACAACGTCACGTCGCAGGCGGGAGCGGGCACGGTCACCAACACCGGCGTCCTGATGACGGGGCGCGCGACGCAAATCACCGGCGCCTACAGCCAGTCGGGGGCGGCGCAGCTGGTCGTGCTGGTGACCTCGGGCGCCGCCTACGGCGCCCTGACCGTGTCGAGCGGTGCGACGCTGACCAACGGAACCATCGTCATGCAGGCGGCCCCGTCCGGCACGCTCACGGCGGGCGACTACACGATCGTCAGCGGCAGCGTCACCGGCACCGACTATACCGGCGTCTCGGTCACCGCGACCGGCTTCACCGCGACCACCGCCACCACCATCGTCGGCTCCACCAACAGGCTGGTCGTCACCCTCGCCGCGGTGGTCACGCCGCCGCCCCCGCCGCCCCCGCCGCCCCCGCCGTCGCCGCCCCCGCCGCCCCCGGCGACGACCACCGTCGACACCAGCCAACCGTATTTCACCTTCGCCGACCCAGCCGGCAGCGGCCAGACCGTCACCTTCAACGGCGGCACGCTGCAGGTGGCGCAGAACACCACGACCGGGCAGGACCTGGTGGTGCTGGCGACCGGCGGCGTCATCGACACCAGCCGGAACCAACTGGTCCTGAGCGGCAACGTCACCAACGCCGGCACGCTGCAGATCATCGGCGGCGGCGAGGTGGTCTCGACCGGCACCATCACCGGCGGCACGACCACGGTGACCAACACCCAGCTTCGCCTCAACGGCACGCTCAACGGCGCCCTGCAGATCGGGTCGAACGCCACCCTGCGCGGCGTCGGCACGGTCAACGGCCTGGCCACGATCGCCGGCAGGCTGGCGCCCGGCAATTCGCCGGGGACCTTGACCTTCACCAAGCCGGTCACCCTCACCGACACCGCCGTCCTGTCCATCGACATCGACGGCAAGGGAACGGGGGCCGGCGCGGGCAACTACTCGCGCGTCATCGTCAGCGGCGCGCCGATCACGGTGGCCGGCGCGCTGCGGCCGGTCCTGCGCGGCATCACCGGCGCCGCCAGCAACAGCTTCACGCCGGCGCTGGGCGATCGGTTCAACATCATCCACGCCGACGGCGGGGTGACGGGCGCCTTCTCGACCCTGGACCAGCCCGCCAGCGGCATGGCGGCCGGCACGCGGTTCGACGTGCTCTATCGCTCCAGCGACCTGGACCTGGTCGTGACGCCCGCGGCCTATGGCGACCTGGCGGCGCTTGGCCTTGGGCAGACGTCCAACCAGCGCGCCGCCGGCCGAGCGCTCGACGCCCGACGCCCGGCGGCGGCTGAGATCGTCCAGGCCGGATCGGTGTTCGGCGCCCTCTATGGCCTGTCGCCCCAACAGATCGGTCCGGCCCTGGACCAGGTGGCCGGCGCGGTGCACGGCGAGTCCCTGTTGGCCGGCATGGCGGTGCAACGCCATTTCTCGGCCATTCTCGACGACCGACTCTCGACCCTTCGCAATGGCCAGGTCGGTGATCTGCAGCAGGCCAGCCGGGCGGGCCTGGGCGGGGTGCAGTATGCGTCGAACGGCGAGCGCCTGCCCGCGTCGTCGGCCTTGGCGGCCCAGGATCGACCGGTCTCCGGCGTTCGCGCCTGGGGCCAGGTCTTTGGCCTCATCGGCGAACAGGACAGCGACGGCAACGCCTCGGAGGCCCACAACCGCGTCGGCGGCGCCGTGGCCGGCTCCGACGTGACGCTGGAGGACGGGACGGTGCTGGGCGCGGCCCTGGGCTTTGGCCACAGCGAACTGCGCACCAAGGCCGCGTCCCAGGCCGAGCTCGATGTCGTGAACCTGTCGCTCTACGCCTCGGCCAGTTTCGGTTCGGCCTTCGTCGACGGCCAGGCCAACGGCGGCTGGACGCAGACGCAGTCGCGTCGCCGGATCGAATTCGGCGGTCTCGACCGCACGGCCACCGACACTTCCGACGGCTGGAACGGCGGCGCCGCGATCCGCGCGGGCTTCGTGCAGCAGGCGGCCGCCTACAGCGTCGAGCCGTCGATCGGCCTGCGCTACGACCACATCGATCGTGACGCCGTGGGTGAAGCCGGCGGCGGCGACCTGGCCCTGCGGGCGAGCGCCACCGACATTGACGCGCTGCGCTCGACGGCGATGGTTCGCATCCAGCGGGAGATGACGGTCGGGACGGCCACCGTCGCGCCGCGCCTGCGGCTGGGCTGGGCCCATGAGCTGGGCGACCGTTATGCGGTCAGCACCAACAGCTTCCAGAGCGGCGGCGCGGCGTTCCTGGTGCAGAGCAACCGCCTGGACCGTGATCGCCTGCTGGCCGGCTTCGACGTCTCGGCGACGGTGTCGGACAAAGTGCGCTTCTACGTCGATTACGGCTTGGAACTGGGCGAGAACAGCAGCAGCAACGCCCTGACGGCCGGCCTACGCTACACTTGGTAGGACGCCGTCCCGCCAACCCGTGCTTGAAAGGCTTGTGATGCTCGCATCCATGGCGAAAGCAATCCTGCAGCCAATCCTGTTGGCCGCGATGCTTGTCCTTGCCGGCAGTGGCCCAGCCCTCGCGGCGCCGGACAAGCCAGACGGCGCCGCCGGGCCGCTGTGGAGCAAGCAATGCACCCGCGACGACGCGGGGCGCGAGATCTGCTACGTCGAGCAATACGCCGTCGCCATGCCGGGGAACACGGTGCTGCTGAACGTCAGCATGGCGTTCACGGGGCAGGGCGGCCGGGCGCGGCTCGTCATCACGGCGCCGCTCGGCGTCCAGCTGATCCCGGGACTGGTCATGACGATCGACGCGGGAAAGCCCGTCACCCTGCCGTTCGAGAGCTGCCATGCCGGCGGCTGCCGCATGATCGTGGAGCTCGACGAGCAGAGCCTCGACCAGATCCGGCGCGGCGCCGGCATGACGGTGCGGTTCGTCAACGCCGACGGCAAGGCGCTCGACATCCCGGTTCCGCTGAAGGGGCTGGCGGCCGCCCTGAAGCAACTGCAGTCGTAGGACGGCGCATGGCCCGCAAGCCGCCGAAGCTGGCCCTCGGTTCCCAACCCAAGCCGGAGCAGCCCGAGGTCGTCCCCGTGGAGACCGCCATCGACCTGGCTTACCGTCATTGGGAAGCCGGCCAGGCCCAGCAGGCGGAGATGCTGTGCCGGCGGGTGCTGGAGGTCTGGCCGGGCCAGGCCGACGTCCTTCACCTGCTGGGCTTGATGGCCCATGCCTACGGCCAGCATGACGCGGCGGTCGACTATCTGAAGCAGGCCTGCGCCGCGCCCGGCGCGCCGGCGGCCTATTTCAATAATCTCGGCGAGATCTGCCGCCAGCTGAACCGCCTGGCGGAGGCGGAGCAGGCCGCCCGTCGGGCCACGGCGCTCGACGAGACCGCCCCCGCCGTCTGGAACAATCTCGGCATCATCCTGCAGGAAGCCGGAAACCTCGAGGAAAGCGCGCAATGCCTGCGGCGCGCGCTGGCCCTGGCGCCTGATTTCGCCGAGGGGCACAACAATCTCGGCAACACCCTGCGCCTGCTGACCCGGCTGGAGGACGCCGCCGACAGCTACCGGCAGGCGATCCGCCTCAATCCTCTCTATACCGACGCGCTCGGCAATCTCGGCCGCCTGACGGGCGAGCAGGGGCAGCCCGACGAGGGGCTGGTCCTGCTGCGCCGCGCGATCGAGATCGACCCCCACATGGGGGACGCCTACGCCTATGCCGCGATGCTGGAAGGCGACCGCCAGCGCTGGCCGCAGGCCCTGGGCTGGCTGGAGGCGCTGCGCGACTTCGCCCCCAATCACCCCAGGCTGCCGCTCGGGCTTTCCAGGGTCCTGCGCGAGCTCGGCCGGCTCGACGAAGCGCTGGCGATGGCCGACGCCGTCCTCGCCGCGGTCCCGGGCCATGCGGCCGCTCTGGAGGCCCGCGAACTGGCCCTGCGGGCGCGAGCGGCCCGGTGACGGCCGAGGCCGAGGTGCAGGCCCTGCTGGCGGTGGGACAGCCCGAACAGGCCGAGGCCCGCGCCCGGCACGCGATCGCCTCGGGCGGCGGCGCCGCCTGTTGGCAGGGGCTGGCCGTGGCGCTGCGTCTCCAGGGGCGTATCGAGGAGGCTCTGAAGGTCTACGACCAGTTGGTCGACACCCTGCCCGGCAATCTCACCTTCCGCTTCGAGCGGGGCGAACTGCTGCTGCTGCTGGGCGACTTCGAGCGCGGCTGGCGGGACTACCATTACCGCTATGGCATGCCGCATACGGTCCAGCTGGAGCGACGGGTCCAGCGGCCGCGCTGGGACGGGCGGCCGATGCCGGGCCGGACCCTGCTGATCCATGACGAACAGGGCTTTGGCGACACCTTCCAGTTCATGCGCATGGTCGCCTGGGCGAAGGACCGTAGCCAGGCCCGCATCGTGCTGCAGATCAACGCCGACCAGGCCGCCTTCGCCCGGCGCCTCGCCGGGGTGGACGAGATCGTGTTGCGCGAGGCGCTGCCGCCGCCCTTCGACAGCCATTGCGAGATGATGAGCCTGCCGATGGTCATGGGCCTGCAGCTGGCCGACCTGCCGGGCGCCATCCCCTATCTCCGCGCGGACGCCGGTCGGCTGAAGCGATGGCGCAAGCGGTTGGCCGGGCTGCCCCGGCCGCTGGTCGGCCTGGTCTGGGCCGGGCGGCCGACCCACCTCAACGACGCCAACCGGTCGCTCGCCCTCTCGGCGCTGGCGCCCCTGGCCATGCCGGGCGTCACCTTCCTCGCCCTGCAGAAGGGACCGGCGGAGGCGCAGGCGGCCGCGCCGCCGTCCGGCATGCGGATCGAGCGCCTCGGCGACGAGATCGCCGATTTCGAGGACACCGCGGCCATACTGAGCCTGGCCGACCTGCTGATCTCGGTCGACAGCGCGCCGGTGCATCTGGCCGGCGCCCTGGGACGTCCGGCCTGGGTCATGCTGCCCCGCGTACCCGACTGGCGCTGGCTGCTGGGCCGCGACGACTCGCCCTGGTATCCGAGCTTGCGCCTGTTCCGCCAGCCGGCGCGCGGCGACTGGGCTTCGGTCACGACCAAGGTCGCCGCCGCGCTCGAGGGCATGGCCCGACCGCCGCGCTGATCGCCGGCGCGCCGCGCACGCAAAGCCTTTGTGGGCAACGGGACTTCGCGACGGCTAAGGCCGTCCGCGAACATCTATGACCAGGGGGTGGTGGCGGAGAGGGTGGGATTCGAACCCACGGTGCCCTTCCAGGCACGCCGCATTTCGAGTGCGGTACATTCGACCACTCTGCCACCTCTCCAGGGGGTCTTCAGGGGCCGCCCGGAGGCGTGCCTTGAGTGAGGGCGGGATACCTAGCGGCGCCGCCCGAAGAGTGCAAGAGCCTGTGACAAGCTTTTATGTCGCGGCGCGCGGTTTCCCGTCCCCGGGCGACGCCGGAGCTAGGCCTTGGGGTAGAGAACCATCTGGGTGCAGCGGAAAAGCGCGATGGTCTTGCCGGTGGCTTCGGCGGTGACCAGCGCGTCCCAGACCTGGGTGTTGCGGCCGCCGTGGACCAGGGTCGCCTCGCAGGCCACGCCGCCGCCCTCGCGCACCGTGCCCAGGAAGTTGGATTTCAGCTCGATGGTGGTGAAGCCGCTGGCGCCCTCGGGCAGCGAGACGACGCAGCCATAGCCGCAGGCGCTGTCGGCCAGGGCGATGACGCTGGCGGCGTGCAGGAAGCCGTTGGGAGCCATGTGGTGCTTGGCCACGGTCATGCGGCCGGTCACGCGGCCATGGACGGCCTGCGTCCATTCCAGGCCCAGCAGGCCCGGCAGGTTGTCGGCCTGGGCGGCGGTCAGTTCGGCGCTCTTGTCTTCGGCCATGACGATGTCTCCCAGCTTCTTCGCGTGCGAAACATCTACGCGCCGGGATGGGGCGAGGGCAAGTGAGTTTTTAAATAGAACTGATGTCGACGGGCGCGAAGCGCTTGCCGTCTTCCCCCTCGGGCGGCAGGCGGAAGGCGCGGACGCCCACCTGCAGGGCCGGGGCGGCCAGCGAGTCCGGCGCGGACGGGGCGCCGGCGCGGCGGGCGACGAAGGCCTGCGCCGAGACGGCGTCGCCGGCGTCGATGTTGCGGGCCTTCTGTTCGGCCACCGTGGCGCTCCAGGCGTCGATGACGTCGCCCGTCCAGCCGGTCAGGAGGCGGGTTTCGGGCGGCAGGCCCAGCAGTTGGCGGGCGGCGGCGTGCTGGCCGGCGGCGTCGGCGCCAGGCGCGGCGCTGTCGTCCAGGCCCTGGTCCGGCGGCAGGATGGCCGAACCGGCGAAGACCACGTCGCCGATCTGATAGGCGGTGGCGCCGGGCAGGCGGCCGGGCAGGGCGATGGCGGTGATCTCGATCCCGCCCATCGGCAAGGCCTCGCCGTCCTGGGCCAGCTTGTCGAAGTCCCAGCCCTCGAGGTCGACGCCGTCGCTGCCCAGCACGGGAACCAGGCGCTTGAGGCTTTCGAGCACGGGGGCGCCGATGCAGATCGAGGCGCCGGTCTCGTATTTCAGGTGGCCGGCCGCCGACAGGTGGTCGGTGTGCAGGCCGGTTTCCAGGATCCAGGTCGGGCCTAGATCCTTGGCGCGCACCTCGGCGATGATCGCGTCGATGAAGCGGGTGCCGACGGCCTGGGTCAGCGGGTCGTAGTCGAGCACGGGGTCGACGAACGCGCAAAGCAAGGTGGCCGGATCGGCGATCAGATAGGTCACCCGCCCGGTGGCGGGGTGATGGAAAGCGGTAATTTCCGGCTGCATAGATCGGTCCGATGACGCCTCGACGGGGGCACCTTGACCGCAAGCTCTTAAGTATCGGCGAACAAGACCAGCGTGATCGCCCGCGAGGCGATTCGTCTCAGGGGAGTCTTACGGGCGTTCCGTGGCCGCCGCGCAGCTCTTGTCGCCGCGCATTTGCGTCACCCAGACCGGTTCGACATAGCGCTCGCCGTCGCGGAAGCCGGGCGCGCAGCCTTCCGGCGTATCGGACCTGGAGCGCCCGCTACCGCCGCCGCGCATGTCCAGCGACAGGGCCAGGGATTGGGACGTGCCGCCGCGGCCGTAGCCGTATCCGCCGCCGTAACCCCCGTAGCCGCCGTATCCGCCGCCATAGCCGCCGTAACCGTAGCCGCCGCCATGCTTGCCGAAGTCGGTCTGGCTGACGGCGACCCCCAGGGTGCCGGTTTCGCCGATCGGGATCAGGGACGAGACATAGCCGCTGCGATAGCCGCCGGTGCCGACGCTGACGCCCATCTCGCCGTGGACCTGGCGCTTGCCGTCCTTGTCCAGGGGGAAGCCGTTGACGTCGAGGTCCGCGCGCGGCGCGTAGTTGATCGGATCGCCTCCGACCGGCGGCGCGTCGGCCATCCAGGCCGAAAGCGGGTCGACGGCGGCGGGCTTGGCGCGTTCGGCCTCGGCGCGGGCCTGGGCGTCGGCCTTGGCCTGGGCCAGCTCGGCCTCGGTCGGCGGCCGGGTGGCGCGCGCCGCGGCGGTGGTCACGACCTCGTCGTCGGACGAACGGGCGAACGCCGCGCCGGGGAGGGCCAGCGGCAGGACCAGAAGAGCGGCGGCGAGGGCGATGCGGGACGCGAACATGGAAGAAACCTCCGACCCCGCCACATTGGGCCCGGTCTGTAACCGAATTAGGGCCTGAATGTATCTGGGGTGCAAGGCGAAGCTGGGGATGCGCCTACAGCGCTTCAAGGGCCGCTTCCAGCGCCGCCATGTCGGGCGGCAGGGGCGTTTCGAACCGCAGGGTCTCGCCGGTGATCGGGTGGACGAAGCCCAGCACGGCCGCGTGCAGGGCCTGGCGCGAAAAGCCGATCTCGGTCAGCGCCGCCTTGACCGGCGCGGCCGGCGCGCCGGCCCCGTAGACCGGGTCGCCCAGGCAGGGGCTGCCCTTGCTGGCCATGTGCACGCGGATCTGGTGGGTGCGGCCGGTTTCCAGGCGGCAGGCCACCCGCGCGGCCAGGGGCTTGTCGCCGCCGAAGGTCTTCTCGACGCGATAGTGGGTGGTCGCCTCGCGGCCGCCGGACTTCAACACCGCCATCTTCTTGCGGTCGCCGGGCGAGCGGCCGATCTGGGTGATGATCGTGCCCACCGCCGGCTGCGGCGCGCCGCGCGTCAGGGCGATGTACATGCGGTCGATATCGTGTTTGGCGAACAGGGCCGACAGGCCCTGGTGGGCCGCGTCGGTCTTGGCCGCCACCATCACGCCCGAGGTTTCCTTGTCCAGGCGATGGACGATGCCGGGACGGGCCACGCCGCCGATACCCGACAGGCTGGCCCCGCAATGGAACAGCAGGGCGTTGACCAGGGTGCCGCTGTCGCAGCCCGGGGCGGGGTGGGCGGCCATGCCCGGCGGCTTGTCGATCACGATCAGCCAGGCGTCCTCGTAGAGCACGCTGAGCGGAATGTTCTCCGGCTCGGGCTCGGCGGCGACCGGCGGCGGCACCCGCACCTCATAGACTCCGGCCGGCGCCTTGGTCTTGCCGTCGGCCATCGGGCGCGGTTCGCGGCCCTCGACGACCAGCGACACCTGGCCGGCGGCGATCAGCGCCTGCAGGCGGGCTCGCGACAGGTCCGGCGCGGCCGTAGCCAAGGCCTTGTCCAGCCGCTGGCCGGCCAGGTCCGCGCCCAGTTCGATCCGCACGACCTCGCCGCCGGCGCCCGGATCTTGGGCGTCCAGGTCCTCGATCTCGTCATCGACGAGCAGGGCGGTCGGGTCGGGCGGCTGGATCAAGGGCGTTTCACGGCTCCGTCATGGGGATGTCGTACCGGGGACATCGCCCACGCCTAACGGCTCAGGTTCAAGCCTTGCGTACGAAGGGGATAGTCGATGCGCGCGATCCGCACCACCTTGCTCATGACGGCCGTCAGCGCCTTCGCGCTCAGCGCCGGTGTCGCCCATGCGGCCGAGCCGGACGCCGCCGCGCCCGATCAGATCGAGGAACTGCTCGTCACCGCCCAGAAGCGCGAACAGAAGACCCTCGACGTGCCGATCGCCCTGACCGCCTATTCGGGCGGCATGCTCGACAAGCTGGGCGTCCAGGAATTCGACCGGCTGTCCAGCTTCGTGCCTGGCTTCCAGGTCCAGAACCAGTCGCCCAACAACCCCGGCTTCGTCATGCGCGGCATCACGTCGGACAGCGGCGAGGCCACGGTCGAACCGCGCGTCTCGGTGTTCCAGGACGGCGTGTCGATCTCCAAGTCGCGCGGCTCCTACATCGAGCTGTTCGACATCCAGCGCATCGAAGTGGCCAAGGGCCCGCAATCGACCCTGTTCGGCCGGGGCGCGCTGATCGGCGCGGTCAACGTCATCCAGAACAAGGCCGATCCGAAGGCGCTGGACTGGCGCGTGGGCGCGGAGCTGGGCGACCATGGCTACGGCCTGTTCGAGGGCATGGCCAACGTGCCGCTGAGCGACACCTTCGCCGTCCGCTTCTCGGGCCGCTACAAGGAGCGCGACGGCGCGGTCGAGAACCTGCTGGGCGGTCGGAACCTGGGTTCGACCGACACCGGCGCGGCCCGCCTGTCGTTCCGCTGGACCCCGACCGACAAGCTCGACGCCAACCTGATCCTCAACTACGAGGCCGATCATCCGACCGGCACCTCGTTCAAGTCCAACAGCTTCAACCCCACCGACCCGACCACCGGCCAGGTCCTGGGCGATCGCGATCCCAACAGCGGCGCGGCCCTGCAGGCCGGCCCGGGCTTCAACGGCGGCGCCCAGCTGGGCCTCAAGCGCTTCGTCCAGGGCGCCACGGCCCTGGTGGACTACAAGTTCAACGACGCCCTGAAGCTGTCGTCGATCACCTCGGCCCGTCACTTCCAAAGCAACGAGACGTTCGATCCGGACGGCTTCTCGCTGCCGATGCTGACCTTCGCCGAGGACGCGCGCAGCACGCAGTACAGCCAGGAATTCCGTCTGAACTGGGACAATGGCGGCCGCTTCAGCGGCTTCGGCGGCGTCAGCTACTTCAACGAGGACGCCCAGACGGCCGTGCCTTCGCAGATCGACGAGCGCTACGCCCTGGGCCTGATCACCGGCGCGATGACCAAGCCCAACCCCCAGCCGGCCGCCGTGCTGACCAGCGCGGCGATGCTGCAGGCCGAGGTGGCGGGCCTGATGGGGCTCAAGGCCGGCAACCCGCTGCTGGCCTATGTCCCGGGCATCGCCAACAACCTGCATGTCCATCGCGAGAGCTACACCAACTACGGCAAGACCGAGTCGTTCGACGTCTATGGCGACGGCACCTGGCGCATCAGCGACCAGTTCGAGCTGTCGGCCGGCCTGCGCTACACCCACGACGACAAGTCCAGCGGCTACGCCTCCAGCGTCCAGGACCGCTCACTGCTGGGCGCGCTGATCGCCCTGCCGTCGGTGCTGCCGACGCTTTCGCCCACCCAGCAAGTCCAGTTCATCCAGGCGCTCGCGGCGCCCGGCGCGGCCGGCATCCCGACCTCGGCCGCCTATCCGATCCCGATGTTCGGCATCGTCTCGCAGCCGACCCGCAACAACGGCGACATCTTCTCCAAGGACTTCTCCGACGAGGGCCTGACCTGGCGCCTGGTGGGCCGTTACAAGCCGAACGCCGACACCAGCGTCTACGCCTCCTACGCGCGCGGCCGCCGTCCCGAGGTGATGTCGACCGGTCAGCCGGCGGCGCCGGGCGGCGCGGCCAAGTTCACGCCGGTCGACGCCGAAACGGTCGACTCCTACGAGGTCGGCGCCAAGACCCGCACCCTGGGCGGTCGCCTGGGCCTGGAAGGCGCGGTCTACGCCTACAACTACGACAACTTCCAGACCACGATCCTGGTCAACACCAAGCCGACCACCACCAACGCCGGCAAGGCCAAGGCCTATGGCTTCGAAGGCCAGGCGACCTGGCAGGCGGCCTCGTTCGCCGAGCTGTTCGCCACCTACGCCTACAGCCACGGCCGCTTCGACACCGGCCTCTACGACGGCAACCGCTTCCGCCTCTCGCCGGACAACAAGGCCTCGTTCGGCGCGACCTTCTCGGCCGAGGCCCTGAACGGCCGGTTCAGCTTCACGCCGCTCTACACCTGGCAATCGAAGGTGTTCTTCTCGGACGACAACGACATCGCCGCCCTGCAGGTCAGCAACCTGCTGCCCGATACGGCGGTCGACGAGTTCCAGAAGAGCTACGGCCTAGTGGATCTGCGCCTGGAATACCAGCCGTCGTTCGCCAACTGGAAGGTCGGGGCCTTCGTCACCAACGCCACCGACAAGAAGTACATCAAGGACGCCGGCAACACCGGCGACGCCTTCGGCATCCCGACCTTCATCGCCGGCAACCCGCGCTATTACGGCGTGACGTTCTCGCTGCGGCGGTAGGTCAGCGGGCTTTCGCTCCTCCCCCGTGCAACGGGGGAGGGGAACCGCGTAGCGGTGGAGGGGGCGTCCCCCACTGCAGTGCGGTGGCCGGACGCCCCCTCCGTCACGATGCGTATTCGCATCGCGCCACCTCCCCCGCGATGCGGGTGAGGAGCGCTACTTGCTCTCTTCCTCGCGGCCGGCGATCGAGCCGTCCGTGAACAGATATTCCTTCAGCTGGGCGTCGGTCTCCGGATCGCTGCGGCGCAGCCACTCAAGCACCATGGCCGCGTGCTCCAGCTCCTCGCGGGCGTTGTGCGGCAGGATCTTCTTCAGTTCCGCATCGTCGCAGTCGTCGGCCCGCTGACGGTATCAGTTCACCGCCTCCAGCTCCTCGATCAACGAGGTGATGGCGTAATGCTGGTTCAGGGTCTTGCCCCGCAGCTTTTCGCGCGGGACGTGGAGGCCTTCGCTGGACATGCATCGTCATCCTACTGTTGTCTCCAGGGGCTAACGCACGAGAAGGCCAAGCGGCGCCGTGTGCTTCCCGATCGGAGATGAGCATGACCATCGACAGACGCCGGGCCCTGGCCCTCTTCGGCCTGGGCGGCGCGAGCGCGGCCGGCGAGGCGATGGCGGCGACGCCCAGGGCGGTCTTCGACGGGCGCGTGGCGTTCAAGCACGGGGCGGCCTCGGGCGATCCGCTGGACGACCGCGTGATCCTGTGGACCCGGGCCACCGCCGAGGCCACGACCGCGCCGATCGCCCTGCGCTGGGACGTGGCGACCGATCCGGCCTTCAAGACCATCGTCCGCCAGGGTCAGGTCACCGCCGTCGCCGCCCGCGACTACACCGCCAAGGTCGACGTCACGGGGCTGAAGCCGGCCACGGACTATTTCTACCGCTTCCGCCACGTGAAGAACGGCAAGCCGGCCGGCAAGGCCGTGACCGGGCGCACCCGCACCCTGCCCAAGGGACCGACCCGCGACGTCGTCCTGGCGGCGGTGTCGTGCAGCCTCTATCCGAACGGCTATTTCAACGCCTATGACGCGATCGCCAAGCTGGCGCGCGTCGACGCCGTGCTGCACCTGGGCGACTATATCTATGAGTACGGCGCGGGGCCCGACGACTACGGCATGAACGCGCCGACCGCCAAGAGCCGCGTGCCCGATCCGCCGCGCGAGATCGTCAGCCTGGACGACTATCGCCGCCGCCACGCCCTCTACAAGACCGACCCGGCCCTGCAGGCCGCCCACGCCCGCGCGCCGTGGATCTTGGTCTGGGACGACCACGAAACCGCCAACGACAGCTGGATCGGCGGGGCCGAGAACCATCAGCCCGCGACCGAGGGCGACTGGGTCAAGCGCAAGGCCGCGGCGATCAAGGCCTATTACGAGTGGATGCCGATCCGCGAGCCGGCGGCGGGGACCCTGCCCGAGGCCGCCTGGCGCCGCTTCCAGTTCGGCGACGTGGCCACCCTGCTGATGACCGAGACCCGGCTGACGGCGCGCAGCCACCAGCTGGACTACGGCCACGATTTGACGCTGAAGGACGGGGCTCCCGACTTCGCCGCTTTCGCCGCCAAGCTGAAGGATCCGGACCGCCGGATGATGGGCCAGGGCCAGGAGCAGTGGCTGGCCCGCGAGGTCGACGCCTCGGTCAAGACCGGCACGGCGTGGCAGGTGCTGGGTAACCAGGTGGTCATGGCCCGGGTGGCCGCTCCCAACCTGAAGACCGTGATGGGCGACCAGGCCTACGGCGCCCTGCTGGCCAAGCTGCCGGCCAATGTCGCCAAGCTGGTGGAGCAGAGCCGGGCGCTGTCGGCGGTCGACACCCCCGGAAACCTCGACGCCTGGGACGGCTATCCGGCCGACCGCGAGCGGGTCTACGACATCTTCAAGGCCGGCAAGGCCCGGCCGATCGTGCTGTCGGGCGACAGCCACGCCTTCTGGGCCAACGAGCTGTGGGACGACGCGGGCACGACGCGGGTGGCGGCCGAGTTCGGCGTCACCGCGGTGACCTCGCCCGGCTATGGCGACTACCTGCCCGGCGCGCCGGTCGACGCGGCCTTCGTGGCGCGCAACAAGGAGGTCAAGTTCACCGACCAGTTGGCCAAGGGCTATCTGCTGCTGACGCTGGAGCACGGCAAGGCGACGGGCGAGCTGATCGCGGTCTCGACCATCCTGGACACCACCTACGAGACCCGGGTGCTGAAGCGCTTCGTCGTGACGCCAGGCGATGCGGGCGGCGTGAAGGCGCTGGCGGAGGGGTAATATAGATCCGCTCATCCCGGCGAATGCCGGGACCCAGATCCCACAGCTGAGTGGCTGATTGGATAGACGCCGCGCTCTTGGCGTCAGCCCAGAGCCGTTCCATCTGGGTCCCGGCATTCGCCGGGATGAGCGGAATTTTGCCTACCGCCGCTCCAGCGCGATCCTAACCCCGAACGCCACGAACACCCCGCCGGTCACCCGGTCCAGCCACTTGACCACGCCGGGCTTGCGCAGCGCTCGCGCGATCGGGGCGGTGGCCAGGATCAGGCCGCCGGACCAGACCAGACCCAGGATCACGTGAATCCCAGCCAGCAGCAGGCCGAAGGCGGCGGGGCTGGAGCCGGTGGGAATGAACTGGGGCAGGAACGACACGTAGAACACCCCGACCTTGGGGTTCAGCAGATTGTTCCAGAAGCCCTTGGCCAGGGCGGCGACCAATCCGCCCGACGGCGGCGCCTGGCCAGCGCCGGTGTCGAAGGCGGCGCGCGGCTTGCGCAGCAGATTGACGCCCAGCCACACCAGATAGGCCGCGCCCGCCCACTTCAGGACCGTGTAGGCGGTGTGCGAGGCCACCAGCAGCGCCCCGGCTCCGAACGCCGCCGCCGCGCCCCAGGCCAGGCACCCCAGGCCGATCCCCACGGCCACGGCGCTCGCCCGCCGCCAGCCCTCGGCCGCGGCGGTGCGCAGCACCAGGGCGGTGTCCAGGCCTGGCGTGAGGGTCAGCAGCCCGGCGGCGAGAGCGAAGGCGATCAGCGCCTGGGCGGTCGTCATGCGGTGATCTCCATACGATCTGCAAAGCCCGTCGCCACCGGCTCGACATCGGTGGCGGAGGCTGGCCCGATGAGAAGAGCCCTAAGCCTCGCGCTCGACCAGCGCCCCGTTCTCCCAGACGCGGTAGAAACACGAGCGGAAGCCCACGTGGCAGGCGCCCCCGTCGCCTTGCGGGCGGACCTTGATCAGCACGGCGTCCTGGTCGCAGTCGATCCGCAGCTCGGTGACGACCTGCAGCTGGCCGCTGGTCTCGCCCTTCTTCCAGAGGCTGCCCCGCGAGCGGCTGAAATAGTGGGCGATCCCGGTGTCGAGGGTCAGCTTCAGGGCCTCGTCGTTCATCCAGGCGAACATCAGGATCTCGCCGGTGTCGGCGTGCTGGGCGATGGCGGCGACCAGGCCGCTTCCATCAAAGCGGGGAGCGATGGACGCACCGCGCTCGAGCGCGGTCTTGTCGGCGGCGGCGGGGAAGATCTGCGAGGTCATGGGCGCACATATGGCGCCCCCTCGCCCGGCGTCAAAGCGTGGATCAAGGAACGGGTCGCGGCGCTGGACGCCTGGGCGCGACCCTGGGCCGAGCGCGGCCGCCTCAACGGCTGGGCCTACGAGTTCCTGCTGTTCGGCCTCAAGCAGGCCTGGGCCTGTCTGTTCGGCGGGCTGATGCTGGCCCTGATCGTCGGCACGCATGTCCTTTGGCCGGATGGCGCGGGGCTGGCGCGCTACGATTTTCTCGTCCTGGCCTCGCTGAGCATCCAGGTCGCCCTGCTGGCCCTGAAGCTGGAGCGCCGGGACGAGGCTGTGGTGATCGGCGTGTTCCACGTGGTCGGCACGGTGATGGAGGTGTTCAAGACCGCCCACGGCTCATGGATCTATCCCGAGCCCGGCCTGCTGAAGATCGCCGGCGTGCCGCTGTTTTCCGGCTTCATGTACGCCTGCATCGGCAGCTACATCGCCCGGATCTGGCGACTGATGGACTTCCGGCTCGTGCGCTATCCGCCGATCTGGACGACGTGGACGCTGGCCGTCCTGGCCTATCTGAACTTCTTCACCCACCACTATGGGCCGGATATCCGGATCGGCCTGTTCGCGGCGTCGGTCATGCTGTTCGGACGGACCTGGGTGGTGTTCACCGTCGACCGTATTCCGCGCCGCATGCCGCTGCTGGTTGGCTTCGTTCTAGTAGCGCTGTTCATCTGGTTCGCGGAGAACCTCGGCACCCTGGCCGGCGCCTGGGCCTATCCTAGCCAGCGCGACGGCTGGCACATGGTGTCTATCGGCAAGCTGGGCGCCTGGTACCTGCTGATGCTGCTCAGCTACGTGCTGGTGACGGCGGTGCATCGGCCCGCGTTTCCCCCTGTGGGGGAGGTGTCGGCGAAGCCGACGGAGGGGGGAGTTTGCTAATGTGGGTCCACTCCCCCCACCGGCGCCTTCGCGCCGCCTCCCCCACAGGGGGAGGACTTCTACTTCGCCTTCCAGATCGGCTTGCCGTCTCCCGGCAGGCCCAGGCGCGCCCATTTCTCGCTGACCGTGTCGATCACCGCCTGATCCATGCGGATCTCCTCGCCCCACTCGCGGTGGGTCTCGGGGGGCAGCTTGTCGGTCGCGTCCAGGCCGATCTTCGACCCCAGGCCGCTCTCAGGGCTGGCGAAGTCGAGATAGTCGATCGGGGTGTGCTCGATCACCGTGATGTCCCGCGCCGGGTCCATCTTGGTGCTGATCGCCCACATCACGTCCTTCCAGTCGCGGGCGTTGATGTCGTGGTCCACGACGATCACCCACTTGGTGTACATGAACTGGCGCAGATAGCTCCAGACGCCCAGCATCACCCGCTTGGCGTGACCCGGATAGGCCTTCTTCATCGACACCACGGCGATGCGATAGGAGCAGCCCTCGGGCGGCAGCCAGAAGTCGACGATCTCGGGGAACTGCTGGCGGATCAGCGGAATGAACACCTCGTTCAGCGCTTCTCCGAGCACGGACGGTTCGTCCGGCGGCCGGCCGGTGAAGGTGGTCAGATATATCGGCTGCTTGCGCATGGTGATCGCCGTCACCTGGAAGACCGGGAACTTCTCGACGCTGTTGTAGTAGCCGGTGTGGTCGCCGTAGGGGCCTTCATCCTCGTATTCGTCGAGCAGGACGTGGCCTTCGATGACGATCTCGGCGTGGGCCGGCACCATCAGCGGTACGGTCTTGGCGGGCACCAGGTCGACCTTGGCGCCGCGCAGCAGGCCGGCGAACTGGTACTCGCTGAGGGTGTCGGGCACCGGCGTCACGGCGGCCAGGATCGTGCCGGGATCGGCGCCCAGCACGGCGCAGGCGGGCAGGGGCTCGCGCTTGCCGGCCTTCTTGTGGCGGGCATAGTGCTGGGCCCCGCCCCGGTGGGCCAGCCACCGCATGATGCAGCGGTCCTTGCCCAGCACCTGCATGCGGTAGATGCCCAGGTTGAAGTCGTCCTCGCGGTCCTTGCCGGGGCCCTTGGTGACCACCAGCGGCCAGGTGATCAGCGGCGCGGGCTCGCCGGGCCAGCAGGTCTGGACGGGCAGCTTGGTCAGGTCGATGTCGTCGCCGGTCAGCACCACTTCCTGCACCGGGGCCTTCTTCACGGTGCCCGGGCGCATGGCCATGACGGTCTTGGCCAGGGGCAGCATGTCCCAGGCGTCCTTCAGGCCCTTGGGCGGCTGGGGCTGGCGCAGGAAGGCCAGCAGCTCGCCGACCTCGCGCAGCTCGCCGGCGGTGGTGCGCGGCTCGCCGCCGAGGGTGACGCCCATGGCCACGCGCTTGACCGTGCCGAACAGGTTGGCCAACGCGGGCATCGGCGAGCGGCTGCCGTCGGGCAGGATGACGTTCTCGAACAGCACCGCCGGCCCGCCCGTGGCCAGCAGGCGCGTCTGGATCTCGGTCATCTCCAGCACGGTCGACACCGGCTCGGTCACCCGCACCAGCTCGCCCTTCGCCTCGAGGACGTCGATGAATTCGCGCAGACTGCGGTACGCCATGAGGTGCTCCTGAACGGGGCGGAACCTAGAGGCGCCCCCGCTCCCCGGCAAGGTCGCGCCGGAAAGCTTGACCCTAGGCGCCGCCCGTTCGGCGTGATCTCTGGCTCCACGACATTCGAGGTTGCAGCAAGATGACCGACATCTCCCACGAGGCCGAAGCCGATCCCCGCGCGGTCCGCCGCGCGACGATCATCCGCCTGGTCACGGGCCTGGCCCAAGGCCTGCTGCTGTACGGGCTGTATCAGGCCGACAAGTCCAAGGTCTGGCCGGCGACCCAGCGCGAGGTCTATGCGGCCCTGCTGATGGTCTTCCTGTTCGCGCCGTTCGTGGTGCTGGCGGGGGTCTCGGCCCTGCGCTTTCGCACCCTGGCGATCTGGAAGGGCGTCGCTGGCCTGATCGCCGCCGGCCTCGGCGCCTATGCCGTGTGGAGCGGCGATCCCGCCGCCAAGGGCGTCGACGGCCTGGGACCGCAGACCTTCCTGGCCATCGCCGCCCTGATCTTCATCGGCCACCACCTGGTCCAGCCGGCCGACCTGGAGCGGCGGCGGATCGCCGGCTATCCGACCTATTTCGACGTGACTTGGAAGCACGGCGTGCAGGCGGTGCTGTCGCTGGGCTTCACCGGGGCGTTCTGGCTGCTGCTGTTCCTGGCCTCGGCCCTGTTCAAGCTGATCGGCGTGAACGCCATCGAAAAGCTGATCCAGCATGAGTGGTTCGCTTTCCCCGCCACCGCCGTGATGTTCGCCGCCGCCGTCCAGCTGACCGACGTGCGGGCCAATCTGGTGCGTGGGGTGCGCAGCGTGGCCCTGACCCTGCTGGCCTGGCTGCTGCCGCTGATGGCCCTGATCGCCGCGGCCTTCCTGCTGACCCTGCCGTTCACCGGCCTGGAGCCGCTGTGGAAGACCAGGAGCGCCACGGCCATCCTGCTGACCGCCGACGCCTTCCTGATCCTGCTGGCCAACGCCGCCTATCAGGACGGCACCGAGATGACCGCCGTGGTGCTGAAATGGGCCGCGCGGCTGGCGGGCGTGCTGCTGGTCCCGATCACGGTGCTGGCCGCTTATGGCCTGAGCCTGCGCATCGGCCAATACGGTCTCAGCCCCGACCGGATCGTCGCGGCGGCCTGCGTGCTGGTCGCGGCCGGTTACGCTGTGGGCTATGCGGTCGCCGCCGCGCGGCCGGGCGCCTGGATGAAGGCCCTGGAGACGACGAACATCGCCATGGCCTTCGGCGTGATCGCGGTGCTGCTGGCTCTGTTCACGCCGGCGGCGGATCCGAGGCGGTTGTCGGTGCGGGATCAAGTGGCGAGACTGGAGAGCGGCAAGGTGAAGGCGGCGGACTTCGACTACGTCGCCCTGCGCTTCGACGACGGCCGTTATGGCCGGAAAGCGCTCGACAGATTGAAGGCCAGTCCGAACCCGGTGGTGCGTGATAAAGTCGCCGAGATCTTGAAATACAATGAGCGTTGGGAGGTCGGCTACGTCGCGCCGGTCAAGCCGCCGGAAATCGACAATCGGCCCGAGAACGCCAAGCAGCTGAAGGCGGTGATCGTCTATCCGAAGGGATCGGTCCTGCCCGAAAGCTTCCAGCAGCAGTACCTGAAGCCCGGCGCCATGCGCATTCCGTTCTGCGAGCCTGGCGATCGATGCGTGGCCCTGCTGAAAGACGTCGACGGCGCCGGCGGACCGGAAGTGTTGATCACCGGCGAGGGGGGCGACGATCACCGCATCGCCGTCTATCGCTTCGAGCCGGATCACAAGTCGTGGTGGGAATACGGCTACTTCCAACTGCCGAACTGCCAGGGAGCCAGCGCCAGCGAGATCTTCGCCTCGGGCGATCTCAAGGCCATTCCACCCTACATCAAGGACCTAGAGATCCGGGGGCGGCGCTTCCACCTGTCGTTCGAGCAGGGCAACTGCGGCTACTACGAACCCGGACAAGAAACCCTGGGGCCGGTCGATCCGGTCTGGTCGAAGAAGAAATAGCGGCTCGGCGTTGATGGGGACACATGCATGCGTGTGTCCCCGGCCTAACCCACGCCCTCCGACACCGCGTTCAGCCGCGCATAGACCCCGCCGGCCGCCTTCAGCTCCCCATGGCGGCCTTCCTCGACCACCCGGCCGTTCTGGAAGACCAGGATGCGGTCGGCGCCGCGCACGGTCGACAGGCGGTGGGCGATGACGATGGTCGTGCGGCCGTGCATCAGGGCCTCGGCGGCCTCCTGCACCTGGCCTTCGGTCTCGACGTCGAGCGAGGAGGTGGCCTCGTCCATCACCAGGATCGGGGCGTCGGTGAGGAAGGCGCGGGCGATGGCCACGCGCTGGCGCTCGCCGCCCGACAGCTTGATCCCCCGCTCGCCGACCAGGGTGTCGTAGCCCTGGGGCAGACGCAGGATGAAGTCGTGGGCGCGGGCCTTCCTGGCGGCCTCGACGATCTCCTCGATCGTGGCCTCGGGACGGCCATAGGCGATGTTCTCCCGCAGCGTGCGGTGGAACAGGGCCGGGTCCTGCGGCACCACGGCGATGGCGCGGCGCAGCGAGCCCTGCGTCACCTTCGAGACGTCCTGGCCGTCGATGACGATCCGTCCGCCCTGCAGGTCGTGCAGGCGCTGGACCAGCTTGACGAAGGTCGACTTGCCCGAGCCCGTCGGCCCCACCAGGGCCACGCGCTCGCCCGGCGCGATCTTCAGCGAGAAGTGGTCGTACAGCGGCGCGCCAGCCGACTTGTAGCGGAAGGTGACGTCTTCGAAGGCGATGGCTCCGGTACCGCGCTGGAAGTCCGGCGCGTTCGGGGCGTCGGCGATCTGCGGGGCCAGGCCTTCCCAGGCGGCCAGGTCCTCGGTGTCGTCCAGGCCTTTCTGCAGCATGCGGATGTTCTCGCCCATGTTGCGCAGATAGCCGCTCATCAGCATGAAGGCGGTGATGGCGAAGGCCACGTCGCCGGGCGTCGCCGCGCCCTTGCTCCAGGCGTGGATCATCGCCGCCGTCAACCCGCCCTGCAGCAGCACCAGCAGCAGGTTCTGGCCCAGCCAGACATTGGTGAACTTGTGCCAGGTGACCATCACCGCCTCGCGCCAGGCGGCGGTGACCTCGGCGACGCGGGCGCTCTCGCGGGCCTCGGCGCCGAAACTCTTGACGGTAGGGTTGGAGGTGACGGCGTCGGCCAGCCCTCCGCCGATCTTGGAATCCAGGGCGTTGGACTTCAGGTTGGCGGGGCGCACGTAGCGGGTGGTGACCACCAGGTTGACGGTGATGTAGGCGGCGACCACCACCAGGGCGACGCCCCCGGCTAGCGGCTGGCGCAGCAGCAGCATGATCGACAGGCCGACCAGCACGATCAGGCTGGGGGCCAGCCAGATGGTCACCGCGTCGGTCACGCTGTCATAGCCCCACATGGCGCGGGTCAGCTTGCGCACCGTGGCGCCGGCGAAGCTGTCGGCGTGCCAGTCGGACGAGAAGGCCTGGACGCGGGCGTAACCCTCGTTGGTCATCTCTTCCATGTTGCGGGCGGCCAGCGGGATCCAGAACCGCATGGCGAGATTCCGGATCAGCGAAAAGCCCAGATAGACGCCGACAAAGGCCGCCCAGGCGGCCCAGGCCGCGTCGATGGCCGAGGGCCCCCTGGTGATGGTGTCGATCAGCTTGCCCGACGCCCAGGGCAGGGCCAGGTCGAAGCAGATCGCCGCCAGGGTCAGGCCGACGCCGGCCAGGAACAGGCCCTTCCGGCGCAGCCAGAAGCGCGCGATGAAGCCCAGCACCCGGGCGTTGCTCAGGGCGCGGCGGGGAGCGCCGTCTTCATCTTCATCGGTGGCGTCGGTCATGGTGACCGGTAGATAGGCGTTTAGCGCCGCTTTTTCGACCCACCAAACGGCCGCCAGCGCAGGTACCAGCGGATGGCCGGTCCGACGATCGGCGTGCGCAGCAGCGGGCGCACGGCGTGGGGCCGGGTCTTCAGGAAGCACATCACCGCGCCGATCCAGAACACCGTGGTCGGCAGGCCGGGGGTGACGACGCCCACCGCGCCAGTGGCGAACAGCGCCGCGCCCAGGCCGTCCAGCGCCCAGTGAACGGGGCGGGACAGGCGTTTTCGGCGCGGGCGGGGCGTGTCGGTCATCGCAGGGGAAGATGGCGGCTCGGCGCGCCGGCCGCCACCCCTATCGCGCCCTTAGGTCGCCGGATCCTGCGAGAAGCGGATGCGGTTTCCGAACGGGTCGTGGACGGTCAGGATGTCGCCCCAGGCCTGGCGCTCGATCCCGGGACGGC
Source organism: Caulobacter soli (assembly GCF_011045195.1). GTDB lineage: Bacteria > Pseudomonadota > Alphaproteobacteria > Caulobacterales > Caulobacteraceae > Caulobacter > Caulobacter soli. The sequence goes on from NZ_CP049199.1 coordinate 506,309, forward strand.
CAAAGCCGTACTTCTTGTCGTTCAGCTCCTTGTGCAGGGCGTGGACGCCCTGCATCGGCACATAGACGGTCGAGCCGGGACTGGCGTCACCGTGATGTTCGGAGAGATGCAGGGTCAGCCCCGCCCGCGTCACGCCCATGTAGAGCGGCAGGCCGGGCTCGAAGCGGTGCTCGAAATCCACCGTGAAGCCCAGGAAGTCGCAATAGAATTCGCGGGCCTTGGTCTCGTCGAAACTCCGCAGCACGGGGATGGCGCGCAGGAAGCCTATCGCGTTGGGAGCGGGAGCGGTGTCGAGCTTGGCGGCCGCGACGTTCCAGTTGTCGTGGCCCAGTTCGGCGGCCACCAGCTCCAGCGTGGCGCTGTGCGAGACGTCGATGTTCTGGGCGGCCAGGGCGGCGCGCAGCCGCTTGGCCATGGCCTTGGCCTGATCGATGGTCGGCATGGAGTCCTCCTCGGTTCGGCGACAGTCCGTCGGGGCTCGCGTTGCCGACCTGGTCGCCGATCGAAGAAGGGATCCGCTGACAGGAAGATCGATGCCTTCACCTTGTCCCGAAGGATGCGAGCGGCGGGCGGCATCGGCCCGCCGGAACGTTAGGGCCAGGGGCGGGGGATCGTCAATTGGCGTAGGTCCTCCCCCTGTGGGGGAGGTGTCGGCGAAGCCGACGGAGGGGGGAGTAGTCGGCAGGCGGCCGGCCCCAGGATCGCCGATCCTAAAACTCCCCCCACCGATCGCTGTGCGATCGCCTCCCCCACAGGGGGAGGATTTGGTCAGGCGAAGCGCATGTGGCCCAGCGTGTCGCCGTGCAGCCTGGCGCTGATGCGGCCGCCGAACTTCGTGGCCGAGGTCAGCCGGGCCGTCATGCCATCGTCGCCCGCGCGCTCGAAGGCCCGTGCGGCGGCGGTCCACAGGAGGGTGGTGACCGGGTGGGGCAGCACGATCCCGGCGGCCAGGCCGAGGGCCAGCAAAGTCCAGGCTTCCAGGCGGTCAACGATACGGGTCATGGCGGAAACCTTTCGAAGGGAAGGAGGCGGGCCGCCGTGCTGGGGGGAAACCGGCGGCCCGCCTCGGGCGGCGAAACGGCGGGAGGGGGATCACCGTTTCGCTGAAGCCATCTAGTCCCATGGCCATGAATCAATCCAATTGATCGTTTTTCGGATCGAGATCGGAAACCTCTATGCTCGCCGTTCGGCATGGTTGCGCGAGGCGGGAGGCCGGCGCTAAGCCTGCGTCATGAGCTCTCCCGACACCGCCATCCTGCCCGACGCCGCCGCCGGCAACTGGGTCGACCGCCATGCGCCGCCGGCCTTGCGGCCCTGGCTGAAGCTGGGCCGGTTCGACCGGCCGGCGGGGATCTGGCTGCTGATGCTGCCGGGCTGGCAAGGCATCGCCCTGGCGGCGGCCGGCAAGGGCCAATGGCCCAATCCGTGGCTGCTGCTCGCCTTCTTCATCGGGGCGGCGCTGATGCGGGCGGCCGGCTGCGCGTTCAACGACATCGTCGACCGCGACTTCGACGCCCAGGTCAGTCGCACGGCCATGCGCCCGATCCCGGCCGGCCTGATCAGCGTCAAGCAGGCCTGGGCGTTCCTGATCGGCTGCTGCCTGGTCAGCTTCCTGATCCTGATCTGCCTGGGCTGGTTGGCCGTCGGCCTGGGCGTGGCTTCGCTGGCCCTGGTGGCCGGCTATCCGTTCATGAAGCGCATCACCTGGTGGCCGCAGGCGTGGCTGGGCCTGACCTTCAACTGGGGCGCGCTGCTGGGCTATGCGGCGGCGACCCACGAACTGAGCTGGGCCGCCGTGCTGCTCTACGCCTCGGGCCTGTTCTGGACCCTGGGCTACGACACGATCTACGCCATTCAGGACATCGAGGACGACGCCCTGGCCGGGGTGAAATCCTCGACGCGCCGGCTGGGCGAACATGTCCAGAAGGGCGTGCTGGCCTTCTACATCGCCTGCTTCGTGCTGGTGATCGCGGCCGCCTGGGTCGGCGGCCTGGGGCCGCTGTTCCTGCCGCTGGCGGCCTTGGTCGCCGTCCACCTGTCGCGCCAGGCGGCCCGGGTGCGGATCGACGACCCGGTCGGGGCGCTGGCGCTGTTCAAGTCCAACGCCCAGGTCGGCGTCGTGCTGTTCCTGGCGCTGGCGGCGGGGATGTGGAAACCGCCGGGGCTTTAGGCGCGGTGCGTCCTTCGAGGCTCGGCTTCGCCTCGCACCTCAGGATGAGGACAACTGTGCTGAATTCCTCATCCTGAGGCGCCCGCGTAGCGGGCCTCGAAGGACGCAGGACCTCAGAACGGCGCGTTGCGATAGATCCGCTCCATGCTGCGATCCAGGTCGTCCAGCCGGCGGTCGTAGGCGCGGTTGAGGCAGGCGCGGTTGGCGCCGCAGCCTCGGCGGTCCTTCAACCACTGGACCTGGGCATCCTGCAAAGCGCCGCGGCCGCCCATGGCCAGGGTGCGCTTGTTGATGTCGTAGAGCACCGACATCTTCACGTCCTTGTCGTTCAGGGCGGTGTTGGCGCAGATCGCCTTCTCGTCCGGCGCGCGGGCCCGGGCGCAGTCGAAGCTGGCCGCGTGCGCCGCGACGGGCACGGCGAAGGTCAGGGCGAGGGCGGTCAGCAGCAGGCGCATGGCGGTCTCCGAAAGGCGTGACGTCGGGTCATTCTGTAAGCCGGACGCTGAATGTGGCATGATGGTTCCATGGCCGTCGCGTCCCGCATCAAGCCGCAAGCGCTGTTTTCGCCCGAGGAATGGGCCCCGCTGTCGGCGCGCTCGCGCTGGAAGGGCCTGGCCCTGGTGGCTCACGCCTGGGCGGTGATCATCGCGGCCGGAGCGATGGTCGTGCTGTGGCCCAATCCGCTGACCTACATCCTGGCGGTGATGCTGATCGGCGCCCGCCAGTTGGGCCTGGCCATCCTGATGCATGAGGCCGCGCATGGCGGGCTGCACCCGAACCTCAAGATCAACGACTGGGTCGGCGAGTGGCTGTGCGCCGCGCCCACCGGCGCGACCCTGGCCAAGTATCGGCCCTATCACCTGACGCATCACAAGTACGCCCAGCAGGCCGAGGACCCGGACCTGGTGCTGTCGGCGCCGTTCCCGACCACTCGCGCCAGCCTGCGCCGCAAGATCGTCCGGGACCTGACCAGCCAGACCTTCTTCAAGCAGCGGTTCGGCCCGCTGCTGGGCAAGCTGAAGGGGGACCAGCCCAAGGGCGCGATCTTCAGCGGCGAGGTCACGCGGCAGGGGCTGTTCCTGCTGTGGAACCTGGGCTTGCTGGTCGCCCTCAGCGCCATGGGCCTGTGGTGGGCGTGGCTGGCGCTCTGGATCGTGCCGATGGCGACCTGGTTCCCGCTGGTCACCCGCCTGCGCAACATCGCCGAGCACGCCCTGGTGGCCAAGGACGAGCCCGACCCGTTCCGCCACGCGCGGACAACCCAGGCCAACTGGATCGAGCGGGCCCTGATCGCGCCCTACTACGTCAACTTCCACGCCGAGCATCACCTGTTCATGCACATGCCATGCTGGAACCTGCCCAAAGCGCACCGGCTGCTGGTCGCCAAGGGACGGACGGAGGGCATGCTGACCGCGCCGGGCTACCTGTCGGTGCTGAAGGCGGCGTCCAGTCGGGCTCCAGCCTAGACGGGTCTCGCCTCGGGGCGGTCCGAATGCTCTAAGGCGGCCATGATCGTCCAGACGCTGGAGGGCCGCCGCGCCTTCATCCGCCAGAACACCGTGCTTCAGGCGCCGCCGCACGCGCCCGAACTGGTGCTGCACCTGGCCGACGAGGTGACGCCGCTCTGGAAGCTGACCGAGGAGGCCCTGGAAGAGATCGGCCTGCCGCCGCCTTTCTGGGCCTTCGCCTGGGCCGGCGGCCAGGCCCTGGCGCGCTACATCCTCGACCATCCCGAGACGGTGGCCGGCAAGACCGTGCTCGACTTCGCCACCGGCTCGGGCCTGGTGGCCGTGGCGGCGATGAAGGCCGGCGCCGCCCGCGTGCTGGCCAACGACATCGACGTCTTCTGCGAGGCGGCCGTGACCCTCAACGCCGAGGCCAATGGCGTGACGATCGACTTCACCGACCGGAACCTGCTGGACGCCTCGCCGCCACACGCCGACGTGCTGCTGGCCGGCGACATCTGCTACGAGCGGCCAATGGCCGAGGCCGTGATGGCCTGGCTGGCCCAGGGGCGGGCGGCGGGGGCGAGCGTGCTGATCGGCGATCCGGGCCGCACCTACTTCCCCAAGGACGGCCTGGTGAAGCTGGCCGAATACCAGGTGCCGACCACGCGCGAGCTGGAAGACATGGCGGTCAAGCGCACCAGCGTCTGGACTCTGCCATAACGACGATATAAGAACATAAGAAGAACAATCGGAGGCCCGCGGCCATGCGCGAAGACGGCAAGATCGACTATATCGAATGGCCCGCCGGCGACCTGCCGGCCACCAAGGCCTTCTACACCGCCGCCTTCGGCTGGGCCTTCACCGACTATGGTCCCGACTACGCGGCCTTCGAGGGCCAGGGCGCGGACGGCGGTTTCGCCACCCCGCAGGAAGGCTCGACCGACCGGCCGCTGGTGGTGCTCTACGCCCACGACATCGAGGCCATGCAGGCCAAGGTGAAGGCGGCCGGGGCGACGATCACCAAGCCGATCTTCAGCTTCCCCGGCGGCCGCCGCTTCCACTTCACCGACCCGTCCGGCAACGAGCTGGCGGTGTGGAGCGAGAGCTAGATCAACCGCTCATCCCGGCGTTCGCCGGGATGAGCGGATTTTGGAATGCGCGAAAAACCGTCACGAAACCGCGATAAATCCGTCTCCGGACGATTTATGGGGTGAGCGACAGTGGGCGAGGCGGCGCCAGCCAGGACCTGCGGCGATTGCGGAATGTGCTGCAAGCTGATGGGCGTGGCCGCCATCGACAAGGCGCCTCACGCCTGGTGCGGCCACTATCGCAAGGGCGCGGGCTGCGGGATCTACGCCGACCGGCCCCAGGCCTGCGCCGACTATGCCTGCTACTGGCTGAACGCGGCCAATCTGGATGATCGCTGGCGGCCGGACCGCGCGCGTTTCATACTGCATCGCGAGGACGACGGGCGCAGGCTGATCGTCGAAGTCGATCCCTCGACCCCCGACGCCTGGCGCAAGTCGCCGTTCCACGAAACCTTCAAGGCCTGGGCGGCGCGTGGCGCGGCCGACGGCCTGACCCTCAACGTCCTGGTCGGACGGCGAGGCTTCACGATCCTGCCCGATCGCGACGTCGACCAGGGCCTGGTGCGCGAGATTCCGGCATGAGCGAAACCGCTTCCACCCCAGTGCTGTCCAAGTCGTGCGGCGAGTGCGGCATGTGCTGCAAGGTCCTGCACATCAGCGAGCTGGCCAAGCCGGCCGGCCAATGGTGCGGCGTGTTCCGCAAGGGCTCGGGCTGCGGCGACTACGAGGCCCGCCCCCAGGCCTGCCGGGGCTTTCACTGCCTGTGGCTGACCTCCGAAAAGCTGGACGCCGCCTGGCGGCCCGACAAGGCCGGCTTCTTGATGTACCCCGACCGCGACGGCAAGCGGCTGAACGTGGTGGTCGACCCGGGCAAGCCGGCGTCCTGGCGGCGCGAGCCCTACTATTCGCGGCTGAAGGCGATGTCGCAGCGGGCCTATGACGGCTACGAGCTCTTGATCTGCATCGGCGACCGCCGGGTGGTGATGTTCCCCACCGAGGACGTCGACCTGGGCGTGCTCAACCCCGACCACAAGCTGGTCAGCGGCTATGTCGAGCGCGACGGCGCGCAGGTGCCGTTCGCGATGGTGCTGAGCGACGTGGAAGAGATGGTCACTTGATCCCTCTCTCATAGAGAGAGGGAGGGGCCCGCCGCCGCAGGCGGTGGGAGGGTGAGAGGTTTCACCGCCAACCGGCAAATCCGGGGCCGTTGAGCATCTTGGGCAAGGTTCAGACCGCCAGCCCTCTGTGTGGTTGCTGACACGCACTCTCTTCGTCCGAGCTTCGTCCTGAGAGGTTGTAACCTCTCACCCTCCCACCGCTTCGCGGCGGGCCCCTCCCTCTCTCAAAGAGAGAGGGATCAAGAAGCCGCCGCCACAGCGCCTCTAGAACCTCGGCCTGAAATCCCGCGGCGCCCACCCGAAGTCCGCCCGCGCGGAGCTGTCGTCGAAGGTCAGGTTCTGGGCCATGCGGTCGCCCATGGTCGCCGTGGCGCCGGGATAGAACGGCTTGGCCAGGGTCAGCAGCAGGCGAAACAGCCACGCCGGCAGCGGCAGGATCGCCGGGCGGCGGCCGAGGCCGGCATAGATCCGCTCGGCCATCACGCGATAGGTCAGGGTCTCGCCGCCGACCAGGTCATAGGCCTTGTCCCGCGCCGCCGGAGCCTGGGCGGCGGCGATCGCCCCGCCGGCCAGGTCGTCGGCATGGACCGGCTGGCGCAGGCCCTCGCCCTGGCCTGACAGCGGCAGCACCTTGAAGCGGCGGATCAGCCCGGCCAGGCGGCTGACATTGCCGTCACGGCCTTCCAGGTAGATCAGGGTCGGCCGCAGGATCGTCCAGGCCACGCCGTGCGCGGCGCAGAAGGCCTCGACCGCCGCCTCGGCGTCGGCCAGCGACTTGGCCACGGCCCGCTCCGAGGCGTCCGGCGAGTCCTGCTTGGTGAAGCGGCTGGTCGAGGAGAACGCCACCAGTCGGACCATGCCGCGCGCCTTCAGGGCGGGCAGGGCCTGGGGCAGCAGCCAGATCGGCGACAGCGAGAACACCGTGGCGACCGGCGGCAGTTCGTCGGCCAGGTTCGGGTCGGCCAGGTCGCCGTCCACCCAGCAGATGTCGTCGCTCGGCGGTCGCCGGCTCAGCGAGATCGGCGTGGTCCCCAGGGCGTTCAGCCGCGTCAGCAGGTGCTCGCCGATCAGGCTGGTGGCCCCCAGCACCAGGATCGGCGACGTCAGGCCCGACGGGGAGGGCGAAGAGGTGTTTTCAGCGTCCATCTTCCCCCTATAGTCGCGCTGCAAGCGGCGACCCAGGACTTTGCTCATGACCTACGAGGATGTGCGCGCCTTCGCCTTCAAACTGCCCGGGGTGACCGACGGGACCTCGTACGGCCATCCCAGCCTGAAGGCGCACGGCAAGTTCCTGACCCGGCTGAAGGAGGACGGCGACAGCCTGGTCTGTCCCGGCGTCGGGTTCGACGAGCGCGAGATGCTGATGCAGGCCGAGCCCGAGACCTTCTACGTCACCGACCACTACCGCAACTATCCCTACGTCCTGGTCCGCCTGTCTCGGGTCGAGGCCGGCACGGTGGAGCGGCTGCTGGAGCGCCAGTGGCGGGCGACCGCGCCGAAGAAACTGCTCAAGGCCTATGACGCGGAGCGGGCATGAAGACCCTGTGGCGAAGCGCGGCGGCGACCCTGGTCTGGCTGGGCGTGCTGATCCAGTTCTGGCTGATGGTCCACGGTCGCCCGCCGGCCGAGGCCGCCCACGCGATCGTCAAGTTCTTCAGCTTCTTCACGGTGCTCAGCAACATCGCGGTCGGGACCGTGCTGGCCGCGCCGCTCCTGGCGGCGGACCGGCCGTTGGGGCGATGGGCGGAGAGGGCCGGCGCGCGGGTGGCGATCGGCGTCTATATCGCGATCACGGCGGGCATCTATCACACCCTGCTGGCGGGGCTGTGGCGGCCCACCGGCCTGCAGCTGTTGGCCGACGTCCTGCTGCATAGCGTGACGCCGGCCCTGTTCCTGGCCGACTTCCTGGCTTTTCCGCCGCGCGAAACCGCCAAATGGGGCTCGGCCTGGAAGGCGCTGGTCTTTCCCCTGGCCTACGGCGCCTGGACGTTGATCCATGGCGCGGCGACGGGCTTCTACCCCTATCCGTTCCTCGACGTCGGCAAGCGCGGCTATGGCCCGGTGCTGGTGACGATGCTGATCATGGGCGCGGGCTTCTACGCCGTGACCCTGGCCTTGACCGGCCTGCAGCATCTGCAACGGCGGCTGACGCGGAAGGCGCGAGCGCCTATATCGGCCTGACCGTTTCGTCCCTCCCGCCTGGAAGATCCGCCATGCCTCATTCCATCCCCGACATCCGCGCGGGCGACGTGACCATGCCGGTCATCGGCGTGGGCACCTGGCAGCTGGAGGGCGGCGTCGCCCAGTCGGTGGTCGAGCAGGCCCTGGAGCTGGGCTATCGCCACATCGACACCGCCCAGGCCTATCGCAACGAACAGGACGTCGGCGCGGCCCTGGCGGCCACCGGCGTGCCGCGCGACGAGATCTTCCTGACCACCAAGGTCTGGGTCGACCAGTTCGCCCAAGGTGATCTGCAGCGCTCGGTCGAGGCCAGCCTCAAGCGCCTGAAGGCCCCGCAGGTCGACCTGCTGCTGCTGCACTGGCCCAAGCCCAAGCCGGCCCTGGCCGAGACCATGGCGGCGCTGAACGACGTCCACGCCCGCGGCCTGACCCGCGCCATCGGCCTGTCGAACTTCCCGTCGGCCCTGATGGCCAAGGCCCAGGCGGCCTCGGAGGCGCCGATCGCCACCAACCAGGTCGAATACCATCCCTACCTGTCGCAGAAGACGGTGATCGCCAAGGCCAAGGCGATGGGCTCGACGATCACCGCCTGGTCGCCCCTGGCCCAGGGCAAGGTGGCCGACGACCCGGTGCTGATCGAGATCGGCGAGGCCCACGGCAAGACCCCCGGCCAGGTCACCCTGCGCTGGCAGGTCCAGCAACGCGTCGCCACCATCCCGCGCAGCCGCAACCCGGCGCGGCTGGCCGAGAACTTCGACATCTTCGACTTCGCCCTGTCGGACGCCGAGATGGCCCGGATCTTCGCCCTGGCGTCGCCGGACGGGCGGCTTGGGCCGTGGCTGGATCCGGCGTTCGAGTGGGATGTGGACTAAGGACCCTCCCCCTGTGGGGGAGGCGATCGCGCAGCGATCGGTGGGGGGAGATCTGGGATCGCTGATCCAGGCTATGGCTGTCGGCCTATTAATCCCCCCACCGTCGGCTTCGCCGACACCTCCCCCATAGGGGGAGGATTTACTTCGCCAGCCGCCCGTCCTTCAGCGCCGTCGGCTCGAACTTGAAGATCACTTCCGGGTCGGGCTTGGCGATCCCCTTCAGCAGCTTCTTGGGCGCGGAGACGTGCAACAGCCAGCGCAGGATGTTGATCCGCGCGGCCTTCTTGTGGTTGGCCCGCACGCAGACCCAGGGGGCCGGCGTGGAGTGGGTGCGCATCAGCATCTCGTCGCGGGCGGCCGAATAGTCGTCCCACTTGGCCTGGGCCACGGCGTCCAGGTCGCTGACCTTGAAGGCCTTCAACGGCTCCTCGCGGCGGGCCTTCAGGCGTTCGGCCTGGGTTTCCTGGTCGATGTCGAGCCAGAACTTGGTCATCTTGACCCCGTTCTCGACCAGCATCAGCTCGAAGGCCGGCACGTCGCGCAGGAACTGCTCCTGCTCGTGCGGGGTGGAGAAGCCCATCACCCGCTCGACCCCGGCGCGGTTGTACCAGGAGCGGTTGAAGACCACGGCCTGGCCGGCGGCGGGCAGGTGGCGGACATAGCGCTGGAAGTACCATTCGCTGCGTTCGTGGTCGCTGGGGGCGGGCAGGGAGATCACCTGGGTGGCGCGGCGGTGGGCGTGCTCGGTCAGGCGGGCGATGGCCCCGTCCTTGCCGGCGGCGTCGCGGCCCTCGAAGATCGTGACGGTCTTCCAGCCTTCCTTGATGGCCTGGCGCTGCAGGCCGATCATCGCCAGCTGCAGGTCGCGCAGTTCGGCTTCGTAGTCTTCAAGCTTGCTCATTCTTGGAGCCTACCCCCGTCTGGTCCAGTTGCGCTAGAAGAGCGGCATGATCCGTCTTTTCGTTCCCCACCCCCTCAAGGCCGGCGCCGGCGTCGCGCCCACGGTCGACCAGTCGCGCTACCTGACCGCCGTGATGCGGCTCAATGTCGGTGACGAGATCCTGGTGTTCAACGGCCAGGACGGCGAGTGGCGCTGCAGCCTGACCGAGGCGGGCAAGCGCGGCTGCCTGCTGCGGGCCGAGGAACAGACCCGGCCCCAGGCCCATGGTCCCGATCTCGACCTGGTGGTCGCCATGGTCAAGCGCGGCCGGGTCGAGACCATCGTCGAGAAGGCCGCCGAGCTGGGCGCGCGCCGCGTGCGCCTGACCCAGACCCGGCGAACCAATGTCGACTTCCTCAAGCTGGGCCGCCTGGACGCCATCGCCATCGAGGCGGCCGAACAGACCGGCCGCCTGGATGTGCCGGCCGTCGACGACCCGATGAAGCTGGACAAGATCCTGGATGGCTGGGAGCCCGAGCGGCGGCTGGTCTTCTGCGACGAGGCCGGCGACGCCAAGCCGATGATCGAGGCCCTGGCCGACACCTCGGCGCCGGCCGCCATCCTGATCGGTCCCGAAGGCGGCTTCGCCCCCGAGGAACGCGAGCGCCTGCGGTCGCTGCCCTTCGTGATCCCGGTCTCGCTGGGTCCCCGCATCCTGCGCGCCGACACCGCCGCCATCGCCGCCATGACCCTGTGGCAGGCGGCGGCCGGCGACTGGCGCTAGAGCTCAGGAGACCCGCATGGCCCGTTCCCGCCGCGAGGCGTTGCTGCTCGGCCTGGCCTCGGCCGGAGGCTTGGCCGCGCCAGCCCAGAGCGCATCCCGTACGCCGATCGCCAAGACCGGGCGGCCGGGCGTCGAGGGCCAGAGGCGGGCGGATCTGGGCGATGGTTCCTACCTGAACCCGGTGCTGTCGGGGGATCGGCCCGATCCCAACATCCTCAAGGACGGCGACGACTACTACGCGGTGTTCTCGTCGTTTCTCTACTATCCGGGGGCGGTGGTCTGGCGCTCGCGCGACCTGGTCAACTGGACGCCGGTGGGCCCTGCTCTGAAGACGCCGCTGGGTTCGGTCTGGGCGCTGGACATCGCCAAGCACGACGGGCGCTATTTCATCTATATTCCAGTCCTGGTCGCCAGCTCGGCCGAGGGCCTGCCCTTCAAGCTCTATGTGGTCCACGCCGACAGCATGGACGGCCCGTGGAGCGAGCCCGTCGACATGGGGATCGACGGCTACATCGACCCTGGCCACGCCGTGGGCGAGGACGGCCGACGCTATCTGTTCCTCAACGACGGGCATCGCGCGCCGATCACGGCGGATGGCCTGCGCGGCGACGGGCCGGTCGAGAAGGTCTATGGCGGCTGGCCGATTCCCGACGACTGGGTGATCGAGGCCTTCGCGCCCGAGGGACCCAAGATCCTGCGCCGCGGCGGCTGGTTCTACCTGTTCTCCGGCCAGGGCGGCACGGCCGGACCGCCGACCAGCCACATGGTCGTGGTGGCGCGATCCCGCTCGATCCATGGGCCATGGGAGAACTGTCCGCACAATCCGATCATCCGCACCACCAGCATCGACGAGCCGTGGTGGTCGCGCGGTCACGCCACCCCGATCCAGGGACCGGCCGGCGACTGGTGGTTCGCCTATCACGGCTACGAGAACGGCTTTCGCACCTTGGGACGCCAGATGTTGCTGGCGCCGTTCGAATGGACCGCCGACGGTTGGCCCAAGGCCCTGGGCGGTGACCTCTCCCGACCTCTGCCCAAGCCCAAGGGCGCGTCCATGGACAAGGTCGCGGACCAGCGCGGCGTGGCGCTGTCGGACGATCTTCGCCGCGACGTCCTGGGCGCGAAGCTGGCCTTTTACGCGCCGGCGGACGGCTATCTGGAACGGGCGCGCTTTGGCGACGACGGCCTGGTCCTGGAGGGCCAGGGCAAGGGTCCGGCGGACTCCTCGCCCCTGGCCTTCATCGCTGGAGACCGGTCGTATGAAGTCACGATCGATCTCGAGATCCAGGGCGCCGGCCAGGGCGGCCTGCTGCTGTTCTATAACGACAAGCTCTTCTGCGGCGTGGGCGCCGAAGCCGGCAGGCTGCGCGCCTACAAGATGGGCGTCGAGCAGACCTATCCGTCGCCCGGTGCGATGGAAGGCCGGCGCCTGACCCTGCGCGTGGTCAATGACGAGAACGTCGCCAGCTTCTTTATTCGCCAGGGCGACGGGGCCTGGCGCCGGATCGTCTCGTACGAGGTCGCCGGCTATAACCACAACATGGCCGACGGCTTCGTCAGCTTGCGGCCGGCGCTGTTCGCCTCGGGCGAGGGCCGCACCGTCTTCCGGTCGCTGTCGTACAGGGCGCTGGAGCGCGGGGCGAAAGTCGTGTCGCGGCGGACCTGACGGCGAAACCAAAACTCCGTCTGTTGCGAAAGGCTGGGCGGGGCCCTTGAGGTTCGCTAAGAAAACGCCCAACTGCGCAGCACGACAGTTCGCGGGCGGGTCGGAGGGCGACGCCCTCCCTTCTTGATGCGTGTTTTGGGAGGGATGGCCGATGGCCGAAGCCGTGAGCCAGGAGCGTCCGCTGACGCTCGACGATCTGACCGCCTATTTCGCCGCCGGCTCCAAGCCCAAGGACCAGTTCCGCGTCGGCGCCGAGCACGAGAAGTTCGGCTTCTACCTGAAAGACCATTCGCCCGTTCCCTACGAGGGCGACAAGGGCGTGCACGCTCTGCTGACCGGCCTGCAGCGTTTCGGCTGGAAGCCCGTGATGGAAGGCCCGACGATCATCGGGCTGGAGCGCAACGGCGCCAATGTCAGCCTGGAGCCGGGCGGCCAGTTCGAGCTGTCGGGCGCGCCGCTCAAGACCATGCACGACATCTGCGAGGAGACCGGCCAGCACCTGGACGAGGTCAAGACCGTGGCCGACGAGTTGGGCCTGGGTTTCCTGGGCCTGGGCTTCTCGCCGGTCTGGAAGCGCGAGGACGTGCCGGTCATGCCCAAGGGCCGGTACGTGATCATGCGCAACTACATGCCCAAGGTCGGCGGCCTGGGCCTGGACATGATGCTGCGCACCTGCACGGTGCAGGCCAATCTCGACTTCTCAAGCGAAGCCGACATGGTCGCCAAGTTCCGCATGAGCCTGGCCCTGCAGCCCATCGCCACGGCGCTGTTCGCCAATTCGCCGTTCACCGAGGGCAAGCCCAACGGCTTCCTGTCGGCCCGCGCCAACGTCTGGACCGACACCGACGCCGACCGCACCGGCCTGCTGGACTTCGTGTTCGAGGACGGCTTCGATTTCGAGCGTTACGCCCGCTACGCCCTGGACGTGCCGATGTATTTCGCCAAGCGCGGCGACAAATACATCGACCTGGCCGGCCGCAATTTCCGCGACTTCATCGACGGCAAGATCCCCGAGCTGCCGGGCGAGCACGCCTCGATCAAGGACTGGGCCGACCACACCACCACCCTGTTCCCCGAAGTCCGCCTGAAGACCTATCTGGAAATGCGCGGCGCCGACGCCGGGCCGTGGAGCCGCCTCTGCGCCCTGCCGGCCTTGTGGACCGGCGTGTTCTACGACGACGCGGCCCTGGCCGCGGCCTGGGACCTCTGCAAGCACTGGACGGCCGAGGATCGCGCCGGCCTGCGCCGCGACGTGCCGAAGCTGGGTCTGAAGGCCCAGGTGGCGGGCCGCTCGGCCCAGGACGTGGCCAAGGACTTCGTCGCCATCGCCAAGCAGGGCCTGAAGGCCCGCGCCCATCTGAACGGCGGCTTCCTGGACGAGACGATCTATCTGGGCGACCTGGAAGAGATCGCCGACAGCGGGATCACGCCCGCCGAACGGCTTCTGGCGCTCTATAACGGCGCGTGGAATGGCGACATCAACCGGGTGTTCGAGGACTTCGCCTACTGAGGTCTATCGACATTCAAAGGCCGTGCATGGCCCTTGTCCTTCGACAAGCTCAGGATGAGGACCATTTATAGGCTTCGGCATTCGGAAACCTCATCCTGAGCTTGTCGAAGGACGAGGTTTTCGCTTCCCAACGCTGAATGTCGGCACGCCCTAGAAGATCGCGCGAACCGTCGCGATGATCCCGACCCAGGCCAGCAGGCTGGCCGCCACGGCGGCGAGCCGGCCCCAGGCCAGTTTCGACCGCGCCGGACGCGCTGCGCGCGAGGGCGGATGCAAACGGGAATCATAACCGACGTAAGCCACGACGTTTCTCCCTGGACGCCTCTCTGACGGAGGCCTCGCGCTCGGCGCTGCGGTCATTGCAGCGCTTGAAAGGTTAACGAAAGCTTTACACTCTAGGTAGAGGGAAAACGGGCTTCAGATCGATCCGGTTCCCTCATAGGGCTTGGCGACGGGCGGGGGCCCCTCTTCGCGGAAGTCGTCGCCTTCCCAGGCCTCGTCGTCCGGCATCGAGACGTTGGACGCCCAATGCTCGGCCTGGCTGGAGCCCGAACCGCTGTCGGTGTGCCGGACCACCTCGTTGACGTCGACCGCGCGGGTCTCGGCCGCGGTCAGTCCGGCGCGCTTGAAGTCCACGTGCTCGGGATAGAAGGCCAGGCGGCCGGCGATCTGGCTGACGCCGGGCAGCGGGGCCTCGTACGACCACACCGCGTTCTCGATGATCCGGGCGTCGCGATGGATCGTGTAGTAGCTGGCCTGGCCCTTGTAGGGACAGTGGGTGACCTTGTCGGTCTTCTGCAGGAAGTCCATGGCCACGTCCGAGCGCGGGAAGTAGCGCACCGGGGCGTAGTCGGCCTCCTTGAGCACCAGCACGTCGCCGCTGTCGGCGATCTCGTGGCCCTCGAAAAGCACTTCCACCCGTCCGTCTTCGCGCGAGCAGGTGATGGGATGGTCCTGAGTGGGGTCGGTCATGATAAATCTCCCGCCTGAGTGGGCGTCGCCTAGGAAACGCGCGGAGAGGGAGCGCGGCTCCGAAGCGGCAAGCCATTGCTTGTGAAACCCAAAGCCCCGTGATCTTCTCCCCGCCAATTGGGGAGGGGAGGGCGAAACCACCTGCTGGTCGCCCGCGCCGCTTGTACGTTTCAAGGTTCGTGAATGAATATCGTTGTCGCCGCCGGCATTCTGGTCACCCTGGTGACCGGCGTACCCGTGCTTATCCAGCTGCTGCGGGGCCATCCGCGCGGCCTGATCATCTGCTTCCTGGCCGAGATGTGGGAGCGTTTCTCCTACTACGGCATGCGCGGGCTGCTGATCTTCTATCTGACCCAGCACTTCCTCTTTGATTCGAAGACGGCCGGCGGCCACTACGGCTCCTATACTTCGCTGGTCTATATCGTGCCCCTGCTGGGCGGCTTCCTGGCCGACCGCTATCTGGGCACCCGCAAGGCCGTGGCCTTCGGGGCGATCCTGCTGGTGGCGGGCCACCTGACCATGGCGGTCGAGGGCCGTCCGGCCACCCAGACCCTGGCCTATGCCGGCCAGACCTACGACTTCCAGGTCAAGGGCCGCGGCGAGGAGCGGACAGCCAAGATCATCGTCGCCGACAAGCCCTACGAGGTGGCGGCCAACGACAAGGGCGACTTCGAGATCAAGAACCTGCCGGCCCAGTCGGCCCTGCCCTCGGTGCTGCCCAAGGGCCAGTACCAGCTGGGCGTGAAGGACCGCGATCCGCTGTACCTGAACATCTTCTGGCTGGCCCTGGCGCTGATCATCGTCGGCGTGGGCTTCATGAAGGCCAATGTCGCCACCCTGGTGGGCCAGCTCTATCCGCAGGGCGATCCGCGCCGCGATCCGGGCTTCACCCTCTACTACTACGGCATCAACCTGGGCTCGTTCTGGGCGGCCATCCTGTGCGGCCTGCTGGGCGTCAACGTCGGCTGGAACGCCGGCTTCGGCATGGCCGGCATCGGCATGCTGGCTGGTTTCGTGGTCTTCGTGTTGGGCAAGCCCTGGCTGCTGGGCAAGGGCGAACCGCCCGAGCCGGTCAAGCTGAAGGCCCCGGTCGTGGGTCCGCTCAACCGCGAGGGCCTGATCTACGCCGGCTCGCTGGGCGTGGTCGGAGTGATCTTCTTCCTGGTGCAGTACACCCCGGTGGTCAGCGCCACCCTGATCGCCGGCATGTTCGGCTCGCTGGGCTACATCTTCTGGTTCGCCTTCGTGAAGTGCGAGAAGGCCGAGCGCGAGCGGCTGCTGCTGGCCACGGTGCTGGTGCTGGGCGCGGTGATCTTCTGGGCCCTGTTCGAACAGGCCGGTTCGTCGCTGAACCTGTTCGCGGCCACCAACGTCAACCTGACCCTGCTGTCGCATCCGGTGAAGTGGCTGGGCGGGGCGATCGTGCTGGGCGCGCCCGAGCAACTGGCCGCGGCGGGCATCGACCCGGCCGGCAAGCTGTGGGTCAACACCGCCTTCAACGCCGCCCAGACCCAGGCGATCAACGCCGGCTGGATCCTGATCTTCGCCCCGGTGTTCGCCGCGCTCTGGACCGTTCTGGGGCGACGCGGTCGCAATCCGGGCCCGATGGTCAAGTTCGGCCTGTCGCTGATCCAGGTCGGCGCCGGTTTCCTGATCCTGCTGGTCGGCGCGCACTTCGCCGACGGCGCGTTCCGCATGCCGCTGATCTTCCTGATCGTGATGTACATGCTGCACACCTCGGGCGAGATGTTCATGTCCCCGGTCGGCCTGTCGCAGATGACCAAGCTGTCGCCGCTGTCGATCGTCTCGTTCGTGATGGCGGTCTGGTACATGGCCCTGGCCATGGGCAATCTGGTGGCCGGCTGGATCGCGGGCATCGCCTCGACCGAGACCATCGGCGGTCAAGTGCTGGATCCGGCCGCGGCCATGACCCAGTCTCTGCTGGTGTTCAAGGTCGTCGGCCTGATCTCGATCGGCCTTGGCGTGGTGTTCCTGGCCCTGTCGCCGATCCTCAAGAAGTGGTCGCACGGCTCGGACGACACCACCCCCGAGGCCGTCGCGCCCTAGCGGTGCGACACGCGCGAACGACGAAGGCCCCGGAGCGATCCGGGGCCTTTTTCATGCGCGATCGTCGTTGACGGGAATAAATCTACAATGCACGCTATGGTCGATATGGCGGCGTCTGACCGTCTGTTGGGGAGGGCGTCATGGGAACGACCTACACGATCTTCGGCGCGGGCCCGGCGGGTCTCTATACCGCCTGGCGACTGGTCACCGGCGGCAAGGCCGTGGCGGGCGACACCGTCGAGCTGATCGAGTGGGGCGACTACGCCTTCGACGGTCCCGGCTCGGGCACGCGCTTGCCGGCCGGGCGGATCGTGACCCACTTCTGCGACGACGACCCGACCCAGTCCTATGTCGAGGCCGGGGGCATGCGGTTCATCGAGTGGGACGGAACCCAGGGCCACCAGCTGGTCACCCTGACGATCAACAAGCTGGGCCTGGGCGGATCGGTGGTGCCGTTCAACACCACCACCAACCCGCTGCTCTATCTGCGCGGCGAGCACATCTATCAGAACAACCTGGCCACCCAGCACGCGCCCTACAACACGCCGGGCAACAACGCCGCGCCGGCCGCGCAACTGTTCGCCAACATCTCCGACCTGATCACCGGCGTTCCGGCGCCCTCGACCCGCACGGCCCAGTGCCAGTTCTACGGCGACGGGACCCTGCCGCCGACCTTCAATTCGTTCGTCTATCGGCCGGGCTCGACCGCCGGCAACATCGGCTACTGGAACATCTTCTACGACCAGGCCGGCAACGAGGGCTACGAATACGCCTCGGACGCGGGCGGCTACACCTCCAACGTCATCAACTGGAACGCCGCCAACGCCGCCGTCTACAACAGCGAGTTCGCGCCCGGCGGCCAGTTCAAGACCGTGCAGGGCGGCTATTCCCAGGTCTTCGTCCAGCTGTTCCAGCAGACCCGGACGGCGGCGCGGAACGCCGGCGTCGGGTTCAGCCTGCAGGCCAACACCCGGCTGCATTCGGTCTGGCTCGAGGACGGCGTCGTAAACTACCGCCTGGCCACGGCCGCCGACCCGTTCAAGGGTGGGCCGACCCTGACCACGCCCAACGCCTTCCTGGCCATGCCGCCGGCCTCGCTGGACCTGGTGGCCGAGGCCACCCGCTACGCCGACCTGCCGGACGGCACGCTGGACATCATGAACCAGCGGCCCGTGCAGCTCTACATGGACGGGGTGATCCGCCAGCCGTCGATGCGGGTGATGCTGTTCTTCGACAGCCCCTGGTGGGAGACCTGCCCCTATCCGCCGGACCTGACCAGCGACAAGCTGCCCAACACCTTCGGCCCGACCATCACCGACCTGCCGCTGCGCCAGGTCTACTATTTCGGCAACAACAGCGACGGCAATCCGAACCCCGTCTACGGCGTGCTCGCCTCGTACGACGACATGCAATACGTGCAGTTCTGGCAGGAGCTGGAGCTGCACGTCGACGAGCGCCGCACCATCCCGCTGGAGGAGGACTATCAGGTCCTGCATGCGCCGGCGCGGGCCAATGACACCATGATCCGCATGGTGCTGCTGGAGCTGGCCAAGGTGCACTACGGCAGCCCCGACGACGCCTGGAAGATCCCGTACCCGGTCTCGGCGGTCTATAACGACTTCTCGTTCAACCCGTTCGGCGCCGGCTATCACGCCTGGGCGGCGCATTACGACATCTGCGACGTGATGCAGAAGATCCGCCAGCCCACGGGCCTGGTCGACTGCGCTCAACCCGCCAACCTGTTCATCATCGGCGAGGCCTATTCCAACGACCAGGCCTGGGTGGAGGGCGCGTTCTGCACGGCGGAGTCGGTGCTGGTCGACTATTACGGCATGACCACCATCGCCGACACGACCAACTATCCGCTGATCTGCGCCTGCAAGTGATCGCTAGGAGCGCCGCAGGGCCTGGGAGTGGGGCCGCCAATCCTTGGGAGCCAGCTCGAAGCCGTCGAAGTGGAAGCCGGGGGCCACGGTGCAGCCGACCAGGGTCCAGGGACCCAGGCTGACGGCGCTCTGCCACCAGCCGACCGGTACGATGACCTGCGGGCGGGCGCCGCTCCGCAGGTCGGGGCCCAGGACGTGGGTCGTCGCGCCCTGGCCGTCGGGCGGCGACAGGGTGATCGAGATCGGCGCGCCGGCGTAGTAGTGCCAGACCTCCACCGCGTCGATCCTGTGCCAGGCCGACTGCTCGCCCGCCTGCAGCAGGTAGTAGATCGCGGTCGAAGCGGGACGGCCCTCGTCGGCCGGCGTGTCCTCGAAGGTCCGGTTGTACCAGCCGCCTTCCGGATGCGGCTGCAGGTCCAGGAGGCGAATGACCTCGTTGCCGCTCAGTTCGCTCGAGATCGCCGACGCCATGTTCACCCCTTGAAGCTGTCCTTGGCGGCTCGAATCTCGCCGAACGCCTCGGCCGGCGCCAGATGAGGCCGCAGCAAAGGCGCGCGCAAGAAGGGATTGGTGGCTTTTTCCAGCCCGATCGTGGTCGGCACGGTCGGCTCGCCCCGTTCGCGGGCGGCGAACACCGCGTCCGCCCGATCCTTGAGCGCGGATGCGTCGTCCACGGACAATGCGAAGCGGGCGTTCGAGGCGGTGTATTCGTGGGCGCAATAGACGGTGGTGTCGTCGGGCAGGGCGGTCAGCTTGGACAGCGACCCCCACATCTGCTCGGCCGTGCCCTCGAACAGGCGGCCGCAGCCCAGGGCGAACAGGGTGTCGCCGACGAAGGCGATGTGGTCCGTCGCGTCGTGATAGGCGATGTGGCCCAGGGTGTGGCCGCCGGTGTCGATCACCGCCAGGGGGGTCTGCCCCAGCATCACCGTGTCGCCCTCGACGACCGGGCGATCGAGCGGGGCGATGCGGGTCACTTCCTGCGGGCCGACGATGGTCGCGCCGGTCGCCGCCTGGACCGCCGCGTTGCCGCCGGCGTGGTCCGGATGCCAGTGGGTGTTGAGGATCAGGTCCAGTTTCCAGCCCAGCTTGCCCAGTTCGGCCAGGATGGCGTCGGCGTCCGGGGTGTCGATGCTGGCCGTCGTTCCGGTGGCGTCGTCGCGCACGAGAAAGCCGTAATTGTCCGACAGGCAGGGAAACTGGTGGACGGTCAGCGACATGTTCTCGACTCCGGCAGGGTGTTGGACGTGACGCGAGGTGTCCGCCCGCCTACATAGATGATGCCATCGTTCGGGAGACTCAATGCGCCGCGACGTGCTCGATCTCAGAGCCTTCTACGCCAGTCCGCTCGGACGCTCGGCCCGCGAGATGCTGGGGCGCAAGGTCGAGGAGGCCTGGGGCGACGCGCGCGGGCTGGACGTGCTGGGCCTGGGCTACGCCACGCCGTTCCTCGAAAGAGCCCGTCCCCAGGCGCGCCGGGTGGTGGCCGCTATGCCGGCCGCCCAGGGCGTCGAGGTCTGGCCCAGCGGCGGGTCCAACGCCGCGACCCTGGTCGAAGAGACCGCCCTGCCGTTCGCCAACGCCATGTTCGACCGCATCCTGGCCGTCCACGCCCTGGAGGAGGCCGACGATCCGGCCGCCGTCCTGCGCGAGATCTGGCGGGTCATGGCGCCCTCGGGCCGGCTGATCGTCGCGGTGGCCTCGCGCGACGGCCTGTGGGCCGGGGCCGAAAGCACGCCCTTCGGCCATGGCCGACCGTTCAGCCGCCACCAGCTGGAAGCCCTGCTGCGCGAGGCGGACCTGGAACCGGCCGGCTGGACCCGCGCTCTCTACGCGCCGCCGATGCCGGTGGCCGCGCGCTGGGCCGAGGGGTTCGAGCAGGTCG
The DNA here is from genome assembly GCF_011045195.1 of Caulobacter soli. Taxonomy (GTDB): domain Bacteria; phylum Pseudomonadota; class Alphaproteobacteria; order Caulobacterales; family Caulobacteraceae; genus Caulobacter; species Caulobacter soli. The sequence goes on from NZ_CP049199.1 coordinate 526,836, forward strand.
GGGCGCGTCTGTGGCCGCGCTTCGCCGGCCTGATCCTGATGGAGGCCGTCAAACAGACCTTCGCGGTCAAACCGCGCGGTAGCCGTGCGCGGGCCAGGGTGTTCGCGCCGGGCGTGTTGGCCCCTTCGCCGGGAGGTCCGGCGCCTGTTCGAAAGGCGCCGGGTAATCTAAATGCCGCAAAGCCCTTGGAGCCATCGATTCCCGGGCCTAGCCTCAAGTCGTGAAACAAGCCGTGTCAGCGGGAGCCGCGCCATGAAGATGATCGTCGCCGTTATCAAGCCCAGCCGTCTGGACGCCGTGCTTGAGGCGGTCACCGAGGCGGGCGCCTCGGGCCTGACGGTCACCGAGGTGCGCGGCTACGGCCGACAGAAGGGCAAGACCGAGGTCTATCGCGGCGCCGAGTACGAGGTGAAGCTGCTGCCCAAGGTCAAGCTGGAGATCGCCGTGGCCAACGACGTGGTCGAGCCAGTGGTCGAGGCCCTGCAGCGCACCGCCAACACCGGCAAGATCGGCGACGGCAAGGTGTTCGTCATGGACCTGGAACAGGCCCTGCGCATCCGCACCGGCGAACGCGACGCCGCCGCGATCGCGGGCTGAGGCGGCTCTTCAGCCCGGCAGCCCGTCGAACCGGGGCGCGTCCCCGATCCTCGCCTCCCAGTCCGCCCGGCTGGCGCAGCAGATGTGCGCGGTCGGTCGTGCATCCAGCTGGCTGTCCAGGCTTCCCGCCGGCGTGACCAGCAGGGCGCCGTCCATCTGCGATCGCGGCAGGGCCGAGCCACAGGTCCCGCAGAAGCTTCTCTCATGCCGTGTCTCCGGCAGTCGGTAGGTTCTGACCAGATCCTCGCCCGACAGCCAGCGGATCGTCGCACGTGTCGAGAACAGGTTGGCCGCGTGGGCCGATCCGGTGTCCTTGCGGCAGCGCGAGCAGTGGCAGAAAAAGAAGCTTTCGAACGGGCCGGTGATCTCGAAGGTCACGCCGCCGCATAGGCAGGAACCGGCGGCGGTCTGGTCGGTGCTAGGCTCGGTCATGCTTACGGCTCCTCGTTTTGAGGGCGGACGCTAGCCTTCCAGCTCCCGCAGGTCACGTCCGCGCGTCTCGGTTCCGAACCACGCGACCAGCGCCAGGGCCAAGGCCAACGGTGCGATGATCATCAGGGCCGCGATCTTCAACGGGGGCACGGCCGCCAATATGCCCAGCAACTGGGCGATCAGCCCGCCGGACTTGCTGCACGCCGCCACCCAGCCGGTGGCCCGGCCGCGAATGCGCAGGGGAAAGCTCTCGGCGGTGTAGGGCAGCAGGATGGCCAGCAGGCCGTTCGTGCCGATGATCATCAGCGCCACCGGCAGCACGGGGCTGACGCCGGGCCCAAGCGTCAGGACGCCGGCGACGCCCAGGGCGCTGACCCCAATCGTCGCCGCCAGCGACCACTTGGTGCTCCAGCGGCTGTACAGGAACGCGCAGACGAAGACGGTCGGGAAGGCGATCAGGGCCGACTTGGCCAGCAGCTGGCTGGAGACGCCGACGCTGTGGCCCTCGGCCACCAGTTCGGCCGGCAGCCACAGCAGCAGGCCGAAATTGACCAGGCCCCAGGCCACGGCCGCGACGCTGAGCGCCGCCGTCAGGCCGGCGAAGCGGCGCTCGACCGGCGGAGCGGTCAGCACGTGGTGGTGGTCTTCAGGCGTGTCGGCCTTCTCGCGCACGATCGAACCGAACCGCTTCATCACCGCATGGGCCGCGTCGGTCCGGCCGATGGTCACCAGGAACTTGGCCGATTCCGGAATGAAGCCTGACAGGGCGATCAGGATCAGGCCCGTGGGCAGGTTCAGGAACCACATGATCCGCCAGCCGAACTCGGGCTGCAGCCAGGCCGACGAGCTGGACGAGGCCAGGTAGCCGCCCACCGCGCCCAGGCCGCCGACCAGCACCAGGGCCCAGCCGCGATGCTTGGACGGCATGGTTTCGGCCAGCAGGGCGTAGACCACGGGCAACAGGCCGCCCGCCGCCGCGCCCATCATGAAGCACATGCCGACGTTCCACCAGAAATCGGGCATGGCGCCGCAGATCGAGGTGCCGACGAACATCACAGCCGACAGCAGGATCGAGGCCCGCCGCCCGAACAGGTCGGCCAGGGCGCCCCAGATGATCGAACCGGTCACCGTGCCGGTCAGGGCCGCGAAAGGCAGCCAGGCGGCCACGGCCTTGGTCACTCCATATTCCTTGATCATGCCGGGCACCACGAAACCCAGGCTGGCCGGTTTCATGATGTCGATGATCAGGGCCATGACCAGCACCAGCATCAAGCCCCAGTGGGCCAGGGTCAGCGGGGCGTCCTCCGGCGGCGTGACCTCGATCGTGTGTTCCAGGTGGTGGTCGACGCCGCGCCGGGGCAGCAGGCCCCAGCCGGCCAGGACGCAGCCGGGAGGGATGATCAGCATGCCGATGGTCATGCCCAGATCCATCTTCATGCCGGCCAGCTGGTAGCCGATGTCGGCGCCCATCAGGTACATCGGCACGTGCAGGACCACGCCCGCCGTGACCACCAGACAGCCCAGCCAGAACGCCCACAGGCGCTTGCGGTCGGCCAGGACGTGGTGGGCGGGGGGCTGGGCTGTCATGGCCGTCCAACAAACATGCGCGAGAAATCAATCCAAGCGCAGCCATAACATGGGTCCGTGCGTTGACGAATTTCCGTGGCACAAGGGGCGACATGGCCGACGACGCATCTTCGCTGACCTCCGCTTCCCTCCTCAGGCCCGGGGCGACCTGCTGGCGCGTGGAGCAGGCCGACCGGCTGGCGCTGTTCATCGACAACGACGAGGCGTTCGACGCGCTCAAGGACATCCTGCTGTCGGCCAAGAAGTCGATCTGGATCCTGGCCTGGGTGTTCGACCCCCTGACCCGGCTGGACCCCGACCGCGTGCGCAAGAGCCGCGACCCCCAGCATGTGGATCGCATCGGCCTGCTGCTACGTCGGCAGGCGGCGCTGAATCCCGGGCTCGACGTGCGCATCCTGGTCTGGGACATGCCGTTCCCGATCGCCGCCTCGCAGCTGTTCGGCCCGCATCGCGGCCAGGTGTTCTTCACCGGCTCGCGGGTCAAGTACCACCTGGACAACACCCTGCCGGCCAGCGCCTGCCATCACCAGAAGGTGGTGGTGGTCGACGGCTCGGTCGCCCTGGTCAGCGGCGGCGACATCGGCGTCGACCGCTGGGACACCACCCAGCATCTGGACAACGACCCGCGTCGACGCCTGCCCACCGGCCATCACTATCCGGCGCGGCACGAAGTCGCCGCCCTGGTCGATGGCAAGGCCGCCGAGGCCCTGGGCGACCTGTTCATCGCCCGCTGGGAGAAGTCGCAGGGCGAGGTGCTGGAGCGCTCGGAGAAGCCTGACGAGGCGCCCTGGCCCGACTATCTGATCCCCGACCTGCGCAACGTTCCCCTGGCCATCTGCCGGACCGAGCCGGCCTGGAAGGACCAGCCCGAGGTCAATGAGACGATGCTGATGCACCTGGCCAGCATCCGCTCGGCCAGGCGGCTGGTCTATCTGGAGAACCAGTACCTGACCTCGCCGATCATCGTCGAAGCCCTGGCCGACCGCCTGGCCGAGCCGGACGGGCCCGAAGTGGTGACGGTGGGACCGGCCCACAGCCCCAGCTATTTCGACCAGATGACCATGGACAGCGCCCGCACCTCGGCGATCAACCGCCTGCGCGAGATCGACGTCCACGGCCGCTTCTCGGCCTTCAGCGCCCGCACGCCCAAGGGGGCGGCGATCATCGTCCACTCCAAGGTGGCGATCATGGACGACCGCATGCTGCGGCTGGGCTCGGCCAATCTGAACAACCGCTCGATCGGGCTGGACACCGAGTGCGACATCGCCTTCGAGGGCGTCGACGACACCAGCCGGGCGGCCGTGCGCGCCTTCCTGGGCCGGCTGATCGGTCACTTCATCGACCACGAGACCGAGCACGTGCTCGAGACCTACGACCGCCTGGGAAGCCTGGCCGCGACGATCAACGAACTGGACCGCAGGGGCGGCCAGCCACGCCGCCTGACGCCGGTGCCGATCAAGGCGCTGACCGGCGTGCAGCAGTTCATCGCCGACTGGAGCCTGGGCGACGCCATCTCGCCGACCGACGCCTGGCGCCCCTGGGGCCGCCGCAAGCGCCTCAAGCGCGAGCTGCACCGCCTGATGGACGATTGTCGGACGCCAGCTCTGCCGGATCACCTGCAGGACTGATCTCTCTCCGCTCGTCCCGGGCGAACGCCGGGATGAGCGGGTTTAAAGGCGGGGCGTCAGACGCTGCTGACTTCCAGATCGATCACCAACGGCAGGTGATCGGAAGCCGCCCGCGCCAGCGACCCGTAGGGCGAGCGCACGTGAACCGTCTCCAGGCCCTTGGTCAGGAAGACGTGGTCGATGCGCATGAACGGGAAGTTCGAAGGGAAGGTCGCGGTGGGCGTGCGGGTCCACGACGCGCTCTGCGTCTGGGCGTCGCGCAGGGCGGCCTTCAGCAGCCGATAGGTCGCCGAATAGGGCGTGGCGTTGAAGTCGCCCAGCAGGATGCCCGGGGCTTTCCAGTCCTCATGCGCCATCCACTGCTCGCCCAGCAGGGCGGCGGCCTGGCGCTTCTGCTCCTGGGGCACCAGGCCCAGGTGCGTGTTGATGATCTGGACGGGCGTGCCCTGGACGTCGACGGTGATCCAGATCGCGCCGCGCGGCTCCAGGCCGGGGATGCGCGGATACAGCGGCAGGCCGTCGGCCTTGACCTTCGTCTCCGGCAGGCAGGTCAGGATGGCGTCGCCGTAGAGCTCCTCCTCCACGGCCATGGCCGGGTGGAAGTGCGACTTCATCTTCAGCAGTTCGGCCAGGCGATGGGCCTGGTCCACGCCCTTGGTGCGGGCCCGGCGAACGTCCAGTTCCTGAAGCGCCACCACGTCGGGTTTTTCCGCAGCGATGACCTCGGCGACGCGCTCGACGTCGAGCTTGCGGTCCGTGCCCACGCAACGGTGGACATTGTAGGTCATGAGGCGAAGTTTCATCCGTCGAAGAGATCGCCTGAAGTCGCTGGAGGTTCCGCCAGGGCGGCTGGAACGGGATTGCGGCTGAGCATGAACAGACAGGTTTCGGCCCGCCAGTTCTCGATGGTCCGGGTCGGGTCGATCTGCCGGGCCGGGCCGTTGCCGGCGAAGGCGGCGCAGGCGTCGATGCGCACGTCCAGGTCCTCGGTCAGGGCCAGGAAGTCGGCCAGGGTGCACAGGTGGATGTTGGGCGTCGACCACCAGGGCAGGGGCAGGGCCTCGGTCTCGGGCATCCGCCCCCGATGCAGCAGCGACCAGCGCACCCGCCAGTGGCCGAAGTTGGGGAACGACACCACGGCCCGGTCGGCGATCCGCAGCAGCTCGTCCAGCACGTGGCGCGGCCGGCGCGTGGCCTGCAGGGTCTGGGACAGCACCGCGTAGTCGAAGGTGCGGTCAGGGAAGTGGTCCAGGTCCTGGTCGGCGTCGCCCTGCACCACCGACAGGCCGCGCGACATGCAGGCGGCCACGCCCGCGGCGCTGATCTCCAGTCCCCGGCCGTCGACCTGCTTTTCCTGGGTCAGCAGGTCCAGCAGCACGCCCTCGCCACAGCCGACGTCCAGCACGCGGGATCCCGGGCGGACCAGCCGCAGGATCTCCTTGAAGTCTTCGCGGATCATCTAGAGCCCCCGCTCCCGTTCCACCGAACCGAGGAACCCCGACAGCGCCGCGTCCATCACCGGTTCGTCCAGCAGGAAGGCGTCGTGGCCCTTGTCGCTCTCGATCTCGACGAAGGCCGCGCGGCAGCCGGCGGCGGTCAGGGCGCGCACGATGTGGCGGTTCTCGGCCGTCGGATAGAGCCAGTCGCTGGTGAAGCTGAGCACGCAGAAGCGCACGTCGCGTGCGCCGGCGAAGGCGTTGGCCAGCACCCCGCCATGGCTAGCGGCCAGGTCGAAATAGTCCATGGCCCGGGTGATGTAGAGATAGGAGTTGGCGTCGAAGCGGTCGACGAAGCTGGCCCCCTGGTGGCGCAGATAGCTCTCCACCTGGAAGTCGGCGTCGAAGCCCCACGACAGGCCGTCGCGCTGCAGCTCGCGACCGAACTTCCGTTGCAGGGCCGGCTCGGACAGATAGGTGATGTGGGCGGCCATCCGCGCGACGGCCAGGCCCTTTTCCGGACGTGACGGCCCTTGCGCATAGGCGCCGGCCTTCCAGTCGGGGTCGGCCATGATCGCCTGGCGGCCCACCTCGTGGAAGGCGATGTTCTGGGCCGAGTGGCGCGAGGCCGAGGCCACGATCACCGCGCTGAACAGCTTGTCCGGATAGTCGGCCGCCCATTGCTGGACCTGCATGCCGCCCATCGAGCCGCCGACCACGGCCAGCAGGGTGTCCACGCCCAAGGCCTCGACCAGCATGGCCTGGCCGCGCACCATGTCGGCGATGGTGATCACCGGGAAGGTCAGGCCGTAGACCTGGCCGGTGGCCGGGTTGATCGAGGCGGGGCCGGTCGAGCCCATGCAGCCGCCGACCACGTTCGAGCAGATGATGAAGTGCTTGGCCGGATCGATCGGCTTGCCCGGACCCACCAGTCGCGTCCACCAGCCGGGCTTGCCGCTGACGGGGTGGGTTCCGGCCACGTGCTGGTCGCCGGTCAGGGCGTGGCAGATCAGGATGGCGTTCGTGCCGTCCGTGTTCAGTTCGCCCCAGGTGCGGTAGGCGATCTCCAGATTTTCCAGCTGGGCGCCGGAATCGAGCCGCAGCGGTTGATGCGGCGGGAACCGCCAGGTTCCGCCTTCCGACAGCACAGCTCCGGCGAAGTCGAGTTCAGCCATGCCCGCCTTGGACCGCTTGGCGCCTTCTGTGTCAACCGCGTGCTTCCTGAGCGCCCCGGTGAAGGCTATGGAGGATCATGGACCGACTGATCCTCATGCGCCACGGCAAGGCCGAGCAGCACGCCGCTTCGGGCGGCGATTTCGAGCGCGCCCTGGCGCCGCGCGGCCAGAACGACGCGACCCTGATGGGTCAGGTCCTGGCCAAGGCAGGCCTTTCGCCGGACCTGGCGCTGGTTTCCTCGGCCCGTCGCACCCGCGAGACCTGGGAGGCGGCCGCCCCAGCCTTCCCCAAGGCCCGCGTCGAAACCCGCCGCGATCTCTACCACGCCGAGGCCCAGGACGTGCTGGCGGCGATTCGCGACGAGGCCCCCGACAGCGGCACGGTGATGGTGGTCGGCCACAATCCCGGTCTGCACGAGCTGGCCCTGCGTATGGCCCTGGGCGGTCCGCTGGACCCGGCCAGGCTGGCCCAGCTGCGCGGCAAGTTTCCCACCTCCACCGCGGCGGTGTTTTCGATCGACCCGGATGGAGCCCCGACCTTGAGCCACCTGTTCTATGCTTCGGAAAACGGCGGACACGGCGGCGAATGAGCAAGATCTACAAGATCCTTCCGAAGACCGAGTGGGACGCCGCCCGCGCCGCGGGCGCTTTCAAGGGCTCGGCGGTCGACCTGGCCGACGGGTTCATCCACTTCTCAGGCCATGACACCGCCCAGCGGACGGCCGAGCTCTATTTCAAGGGCCAGGCAGGCCTGGTGCTGCTGACCGTCGAGGCCGACGACCTGGGCGAGACCCTGAAGTGGGAAGCCTCGCGCGGCGGAGCCCTGTTCCCGCACCTGTTCCGTGACCTGCGGGTCGGCGAAGTGATCGCCGAGCGGGCGCTGACGCTGGACGCCGACGGCGTGCCGATCCTGGGCGAGCTGCCCGCATGAGCCTGCACGACATCGCCGCCCGCGCCCTGCATGCGCTGGACCCCGAGGACGCGCATGGCTGGGCGATCAAGGGACTGAAGATGGGCCTGGGCCCGCGCCAGTCCGACGTCGACGACCCGATCCTGGCCTGCACGATCGCCCACCTGCCGCTGTCCAACTGCGTGGGTCTGGCCGCCGGCTTCGACAAGAACGCCGAGGTCCCCGCCGCCATGTCGAGGGCCGGCTTCGGCTTCGTGGAATGCGGCACGGTCACGCCTCTGGCCCAGGCCGGCAATCCGCGCCCGCGCCTGTTCCGGCTGACCCAGGACCAGGCGGTGATCAACCGCATGGGCTTCAACAACGAGGGCCTGGAGCCGTTCGCCGCGCGCCTGTCGGCCCTCAACGCCAAGCGGGCCGCCAAGAACGGGAGTGTCGTGGTCGGGGCCAATATCGGGGCCAACAAGGACGCGACCGACCGGGTCGCCGACTATGTCACCGGCCTGACCCGGCTGTGGGGCCTGTCGGACTATTTCACCGTCAACATCTCCTCGCCCAACACCCCGGGCCTGCGCGCGCTGCAGACCAAGGCGGCGTTGGAGGACCTGCTGGGCAAGATCGCCGAGGCGCGGGGCCTGCTGAAGGCGGCCGGCACGGTCGACTATCCGATCTTCCTGAAGGTCGCCCCCGACCTGGAGGACGGCGAGGTCGAGGCCATCGTCGAGACGGTCACGGCCAACGGCCTGAACGGGATCATCGTCAGCAACACCACCATCGCCCGCCCCGACAGCCTGGCCTCGTCCCACAAGGGCGAGAGCGGCGGCCTGTCGGGCAAGCCGCTGCTGACCGCCTCCACCGCCATGCTGGCCCGCTTCCACGCGGCCAACCACAGCCATCTGGTCCTGATCGGCGCCGGCGGGATCGCCAGCGGGGCCGACGCCCTGGCCAAGATCAAGGCCGGCGCCTGCGCCGTGCAGCTCTATTCGGCCCTGGTCTATGGCGGCCCCGGCCTGGTCCAGCGGATCAAGGCCGACCTGGCCGCGAGACTTCGCGCGGAGGGTTTCGCCTCGGTGACCGACGCGGTCGGCGCGGGATGACGCCTGACACCACCCTGGCCTGGCTGCGACGGTTCGGACCGCTGGGCGCGCTGCTGATCCTGCTGGTCGTCGCCCTGGCCAGCGGCTTGGCCGGCAAGCTCGACCTGGCGACCCTGCAGGCCCACGGCAAGGCGCTGCAGGCCTACGCCGCGGCCAATCCGCTGAAGGCGGCGGTGATCTATGTCGCCATCTATGTGGCCACGGTCTCGGTCTCGCTGCCGGGCGCCCTGATCCTGTCTCTGACCGGCGGCTTCCTGTTCGGACCGATCGGCGGCGGCGCGGTGGCGGTGACCGGCGCGACCGGCGGCTCGACCGTGGTCTATCTGGTCTGCCGCACCGCCTTCGGCGACTTCCTGCGCCAGAAGCCCGGCGCCCTGCTGACGCGGATCGAGGAGGGCTTCAAGGCCGACGCCTTCTCCTATCTGCTGACCCTGCGCCTGATCCCGGCCTTCCCCCTGCTGCTGGTCAATGTCGCCTCGGGCCTGATGAACATCCCGGTGCGGACCTATCTGCTGGCCTCGTTCCTGGGCATGGTGCCCAGCTCGTTCGTCTATGCCGGCATCGGCGCGGGCCTGGGCCACATCTTCGCCAGCGGCGAGCCGGTGACCTTGCACACGCTGTTCTCGCCGCGCATCTATCTGCCGATCGCGGCGATGGGCGCCCTGGCCCTCCTGCCGCCGCTGTGGCGCTATTGGCGACGCCGACGCGTTGTCGAAGCCTCTGACGTGAAGTAACCCAGACAGATGACCGAGCCGGTCACGCCGTCCGTTCCGGAAACTGCCAAGCCAGGGCGTCGCTTCCCGTGGCCCGGCGGCCTGTCGGCGCGACTGCTGCTGCTGACCGCCCTGTTCGTGGCCCTGGCCGGCGCCTTCATCCTGCCCCCCGCCCTGGCCGCGTTCGAGGAGCAGTGGCTGCTGGACCGCGTGCGCTCGGCCGAACTGGCCTCGACCATCGCCGACGCAGACCCCGAGCGCCGGGTCACCGACAAGGTCTCCCAGCAGCTGCTCGACCAGGCCGGCGTCGTGATCGTGGCGCTGGAGGTCGACGGCGCCCGGCGGCTGGTCCTGCCGTCCGAACCGCGCGGCCTGAAGATCAAGACGCCTTACCTGGTCGACCTGCGCCGCCAGAACCCCGGTTCGTGGCTGGCCGCTCCGTTTTTCACCCTCAAGAGCGCCCCGGGCAGCATGGTGCGGGTGATGGCCGAGCCGCGCTTCCGCCAGGAGGCCGAGTTCGTCGAGATCGTGCTGCCCGACGCCCAGCTGAAGGCGTTGCTGGTCGGCTATCTGGGGCGGCTGGCGGGGGTGACGATCTTCGTGGCGGGCCTGGCCGGCGGTCTGATCTATCTGTCGCTGAACTTCCTGCTGGTGCGGCCCATGCAGCGCATCACCCAGGCCATGGAGCGGTTCCGCGCCGATCCCGAGGACCCCGCCGCACGAGTGGTGGTCTCCCGTCGCCGCGACGAGGTGGGCCGCGCCGAGCGCGAGCTGGACATGATGCAGACCGACCTGATCACCGCCCTCCAGGCCAAGGCGCGCCTGGCCGCCCTGGGCGAGGCGGTGGCCAAGATCAATCACGACCTGCGCAACATGCTGACCAGCGCGCAGATGGCGTCGGATCGCCTGGCCGCCCTGGGCGATCCCAAGGTGGCGCAGGCCCTGCCGCGCCTGGAACGGGCCCTGGACCGCGCCATCACCCTGGCCAGCGACGTCATGGCCTATGGCAAGTCCAAGGAGCCGGCGCCGGTGCTGCGCACCACCCCGCTGCGCGCCGCCCTGGACATGGCCGCCGAGGACTCCGGCCTGCAGCCCTCGGGCGTGGCCCTGGAGACCGTGATCGACGGTCGCGAGCAGGTGGTCGCCGATCCGGACCAGCTGCACCGCATCCTCACCAACCTGCTGCGCAACGCCCGCGAGGCCATCGAGGGCGCGCCCGATCGCGGCGGCAAGGGCCGGGTGTTCGTCGAGCTGCGCCGGGCCGAGGGCCTGAGCATCCTGCGCCTGTCCGACGACGGCCCCGGCGTGCCGGAAAAGGCCCGCAACAACCTCTTCCAGCCGTTCGTGGGCTCGGTGCGGCGCGGCGGCACCGGCCTGGGCCTGGCCATCGCCCGCGAGCTGGCCCAAGGCCACGGTGGCGACCTGGCGCTGGTCGAGACCGGCCCCGGCGGCTCGGTGTTCGACCTGACCCTGGCCGGCGCGCCCGAGCCCCTGCCCGAAGCGCCGCCGGAGCCGGCCAAGCCCAAGGCGAAGTCGAAGCCCTGACGCCCTCTCCCCATGGGAGGGTGAGCTTTGCGGTGATCCAGCCGCGTCTATCCCCGCGACCTCCGCAAAGAACCCCAGCCCTTTCAACGCCCTGAAAAATAATCAGCGTCACAAGCCCTCGGCGCTCAAACCCGTCGCACAATGATCCTGTCTCCGTCGCGGAGGAGGGCGCTTGGTACCGACCCGAAGCGGCGATGGAGATGGAACCGAGCGGGGCCGCGCAGGCCACGCGCGAGGCCGGTGTGGGTCTGTTCGTGGATAGATCCGGGACCCACCGAAACCTCGCCGGGATCTGCGCGGGTCGACGGGGCCGGGAAGCAAAACCGGTCTGTTCCAGGATCTGTCGGAGTCGCTGACGGCCCCTTCCGGGCGACTTTGATCCTGCCCGTCCGAGGGGGAATGTCGACCGGGATGAAACAGGCCCTCAGTCGCCGTCCCTCGGTAAAAACGGTTTCGCGGAGCGGTTGGTCCACGCCGAAACGCAAACTCTAAACCCACGGTCTCCGGGCTTGGCCCGGCCGCTCCGCGCCTCCTCACCACCCCTTTCGGGACTGTCCCGTCAGGTCGCGAAGCCGCGTGTCGAAGGTCCTCCCCCCGTGGGGGAGGTGTCGGCGAAGCCGACGGAGGGGGGAGTGATAGGCCAATGGGCAGACCTAGGATCGTCGACCCTAAAACTCCCCCCACCGATCGCTGCGCGATCGCCTCCCCCACAGGGGGAGGGACTTGCCTAAAGCCCCTTGGCCACGCCTTCACGCCGCGGATCGGCCCCGCCTTCCAACACGCCGCCTTCGCGCACGATCACGCCGTGCAGGCCCGAGGTCTCGTTCTGGCCGGTCTTGATCGCCACGCCGCGCGCCTGCAGGGCCGCCGTCATCTCCGGCCCGAACTTCTCGACGTCGGCCGAGAAGCTGTCGCCGCGCGCCACCATGTTGGGCAGGTTGATCGCCTGCTGCATGGTCAGGCCCCAGTCGAACACCCCGACCATGGCCTTCAGATTGTAGGACAGGATCGCCGAGCCGCCCGGCGAGCCGACGGCGGCCAGGAACTTGCCGTCCTTGAGCACGATGATCGGCACCATCGACGAGCGCGGCCGCTTGCCGCCCGCCACCGCGTTGGCGCCTGGCGCGCCGTCGCCGTCACGCGGGTCGAAATTGAAGTCGGTCAGCTGGTTGTTGAGGAAAAAGCCGCCGACCATCCGGCCCGAGCCGAACACGCTCTCGACCGTGGTGGTCATCGACAGCACGTTGCCCATCGGATCGACGATGACCATGTGGGTCGTGCCGTGCGGCTCCTGGGTGCTGTCGGGGCCGACCACGGGCGCGCCCTTGGGCCGGCCGAACGTCGGGACCGGACCGGCGCTCGTGCCGATCAGCTTGGCGCGCTCGGCCACATAGGCCGGGTCCAGCAGGCCCTCGACCGGCACCTTCACGAACGACGGATCGCCCACATAGCGGTCGCGGTCGGCGTACATCACCCGCTCGGCCTCGGCCAGCTGGGTCCAGGCCACCGGATCGTTCGGGCCGCGCTTGGCGATGTCGGTGTGGTCCAGCATCAGCAAGGCCTGGATCAGCGACACGCCGCTCGACGACGGATTGGGCACGCAGACGGTGTAGACCTGCCAAGGCCGGCACAGGGCGTCGGCCGAGCGCGGCTTGTAGGCCTTCAGGTCCGCCAGGGTCATGCTGGAGGGCAGGTCGCCCTGGTGCAGGCGGTCGACGATCTTCTGGGCCAGGGGGCCCTCGTAGAGGGCGCTGGGGCCCTTGGCGGCCAGGTCGCGCAGGGTGGCGGCGTAGGCGGGGTTCTTCAAAGTGTCGCCGGCCTGGTAGAGCTGGCCGTTGGGCTTGGTGAAATAGGCGATCACGTCCGGGGCGACGTTCTGCGGCACGCGCGGGCTGTTGATCATGCCGGCCAGGCGCGGGCTCACGGTGAAGCCGCCGTCGGCCAGGCCCTCGGCGTCCTTGAACAATGTGTTCCAGGCGGCCTTGCCGTGCTCCTTCTGGGCCTGGGCCAGCATGCCCACGGCGCCCGGCACGCCCGTCGAACGACCGGAAAGGACCGCGGTAACGAAGTTCAGCGGCTTGCCGTCGGGGCCCATGAACAGCTGCGGCGTCGCCGCCTGCGGGGCCTTCTCGCGGCCGTCATAGGCGGTCACCTTGCCGGTCTTGGCGTCGTAGAACACCATGAACGATCCGCCGCCCAGGCCCGAGCTCTGCGGCTCGACCAGGCCCAGCACCGCCTGCACCGCCACCGCCGCGTCCACCGCGCTGCCGCCGTCGCGCAGCACCCGCAGGCCCGCCTCGACCGCCAGCGGATTGGCCGCCGCCACCATGCCGCTGGGCTTGTAGGCCGGCGCCGAGGCGGAGGCGGCCGCCGGCGGTTCGGCCTGGACCGGAAGGGCGGCGCAGCCGGCGAGCAGGGCGGCGAGCATGACGGCGTTTAGGGGAGCGACCAGACGCATGGCGAACTTTCGACAAGGGGCTCGAACGTGAACGGCGATCGCGCCGTCGCGATCCGCGCACGGCCAAGGTCGTCCTCGTCTCAAAAGGGGAGCGGAGCCTTGCGGGTCAAGGCCTGGAAGCGCTTCTCCCCAAACTTCGCGCATTCTGCATCAAAAGGCGCTTGCGTCCCCGGATGGTCCGGGCTATCTCCCCCGCCTCGCCGAAAGGCAATGCGCGCCCGTAGCTCAGCTGGATAGAGCATCAGACTACGAATCTGAGGGTCGGACGTTCGAATCGTTCCGGGCGCGCCATTTCTTCCAATCACTTAGCTCCCACGAGCGCCGTGATTTGGGGTCTGATTTACAATCATTTCCAAGTCGATCTACACGACCCGTTCGCGGGGCGTCTCTGACGCGTGGGCGCTGCTACGGTTGTGCCTCACATCGTTTTGTCGCGGGCAAAGCGCGCTTCCCTCGCTTATCCGCCGACGTTCGCGGAGCTCCTGTCAGGCATTAGATCTGGCGATCTCCTGTTCGTACCGGGGCAGGTTGGCGGCCGCGGCGACGGCGCGCCGGAGCCTGACTTCGAGGCTCAGGTACGCTTGGCGTTCGCCAATATCGAGGCGACCCTCAAGGAGGCTGGAGGCGCCTTATCCAAACTGGACGGTGGTCGGCGTGACTGGGCTGGCCGGCTTCGATTTCGAGATCAAGGTCATTGCCGCATTCCTCAATAGCAAGATGGCGCGCCGACAAAGAACGGCATGAGCTCGGGCGTTCGTCATCCAGGTCGCTCGGAACTCGGCCTTGTCGTCTTTCGACTGATTTGATGCGTTTTGCGCATTGGCCTGAATACGCCTTCGCGGCCTACCCCAGACGACGTGGAATGTAGCGCGGAGGCGACGTGACCAACCAGCAGGCCCGGGAGGCCTTGAGGGCGCTGTTCGACGCCGCGGTGGCGGCCGCCTCGCCAGCGCTGTGCGTACCGCCGCACCTGCCGCCGCCGCCGAAGGGGCGTACGATCGTGATTGGGGCGGGAAAGGCCGCGGCCGCCATGGCCGCGGCGGTCGAGGCCCACTGGGACGGACCCCTCGATGGGCTGGTTGTCACGCGTTACGGCCACGGGATCGCGTGTCGGCGCATCCTTGTTGTCGAGGCCGCCCATCCCGTCGCCGACGAGGCTGGCATGGCCGCGACCGCGGCCATGATGGACATGCTGCGCGGCCTGACCGCTGACGACCTGGTGCTGTGCCTGCTGTCGGGCGGCGGTTCGGCGCTGCTGGCCGCGCCCGCGCCCGGTCTGACCTTGGCGGACAAGCAGGAGATCACTCGGGCCCTGCTGCGCAGCGGCGCGCCGATCGACGAGATCAACTGCGTCCGCAAGCACCTGTCGGCGGTGAAGGGCGGACGGCTGGCGCAGATGGCCGCGCCGGCTCGGATGGTGACGCTGGCGATTTCCGACGTGCCCGGCGACGATGTCTCGGTGATCGCCTCGGGCCCGACCACGCCCGATCACACCACGCGCATGATGGCGCTGGCCATCCTCGACCGACGCCAGATCACCATCCCTGATCATGTGCGGGCCTGGCTGGAGGACGTTCGCAGCGAAACGCCCAAGCAGGTTCCGCCGAGTGAGACCGTGATTGTGGCGCGTCCGCGCGATGCGCTGGAGGCGGCGGCGCGCGAGGCCCGCAGGCGAGGGCTAAGTCCCGTCGTGCTGGGCGACGCGATCGAGGGCGAGGCGTGCGTGGTGGCGGCCGAACAGGCGGGCTTGGCCCTGGAGGTGGCGGCAGGCCGCTTCGCGATCAGCGCGCCGTGCGTCCTGCTGTCGGGCGGGGAGACGACCGTTACGGTGCGCGGGCGAGGGCGGGGCGGCCGCAACGCCGAATACCTGCTGGCTCTGGCGGTGGCGCTGCAAGGCGAGGCTGGAATCCACGCCCTGGCGGCCGATACCGACGGCATCGACGGTTCCGAGCACAACGCCGGCGCGCTGCTGTCGCCCGATAGTCTGGCGCGGGCCACCGCCCTTGGCCTGAACCCCGCCTGGCGTCTGGCCGACAATGACGGCTTCGGCGTCTTCGAGGCCCTGGACGACCTTGTGATCACCGGCCCGACCCTCACCAACGTCAATGACTTCCGGGCGATCCTGATCGACGCCCCGCCTTCTTCGGAGCACCTCGCATGACCAAGCAGCGCCAATACCGGATCGCGGTGATCCCGGGCGATGGGATCGGCAAGGAGGTGGTCCCCGAAGGGTTGCGCGTGCTGGAAGCCGTGTCGGCGCGGTTCGGCTGCCAGTTCGCTTTCGACCACTTCGACTTCGCCTCATGCGACTACTATCTCAAGCACGGCGTGATGATGCCGTCCGACTGGAAGGCCAGGATCGGCGGGCACGACGCCATCTTCTTCGGCGCCGTCGGCTGGCCTGAAACCGTGCCCGACCATGTCTCGCTCTGGGGATCGCTGATCCAGTTCCGGCGCGAGTTCGACCAGTACGTCAACCTGCGTCCGGTCAAGCTGATGCCCGGCGTACCCAGCCCGCTGGCAGGGCGAAAGCCGGGCGATATCGACTTCTACGTGGTGCGCGAGAACACCGAGGGGGAATATTCCTCGATCGGCGGGCGGATCTTCCCCGACACCGAGCGCGAGGTGGTGGTCCAGGAGACGGTCATGACCCGCGTGGGCGTCGACCGGATCCTGAAATACGCCTTCGACCTGGCGGCGCGGCGCGACAAGAAGCACCTGACCTCGGCCACCAAATCCAACGGCATCTCGATCACCATGCCCTACTGGGACGAGCGGGTTGAAGCCATGGCGCCGAACTATCCGCAGGTGCGCTGGGACAAGTATCACATCGACATTCTGACGGCGCATTTCGTGCAACATCCCGACTGGTTTGACGTGGTGGTGGCCTCCAATCTGTTCGGCGACATCCTGTCGGACCTGGGACCGGCCTGCACCGGCACGATCGGGATCGCACCCGCGGGCAACATCAATCCCGAGCGGGCCTTCCCGTCTCTGTTCGAGCCCGTGCATGGTTCGGCGCCGGACATCGCCGGTCTGGGCGTAGCCAATCCGGTGGGGCAGATTTGGTCGGCGGCCTTGATGTTGGACCACCTGGGAGAGTCTGAGGCCGCGGCGGCCGTCCTGGCGGCGATCGAAGCGGTCCTGGCCCAGCCCGAGCTGCGCACCCGCGATCTCGGCGGTCCGTTGGGCACCGAGGCCTGCGGTCGGGCCATCGCCGAGGCGGTGGCTCGACCTGGCAGTCCGCCAAGCGCGGCGCTGAAGTTGAATTCGAATATTTAAATTTAGGATGCAAAACTGAGAGGGTGATCTCCGAAGGGTGACGTCATGGGCGTATTCCAAGCGCTCGGATGTCCCGAGCGCGCGTCGCTAGGAGATATCGATGCGGCTTCTACCCATGGGCTCCCTGCTCGCCTTCCTGCCGCTGCTCGCCACGCCCGCCGTGGCCAGGGAAGAGGAGCGCGCCTGGTCGGGGAACATCGCCGTCGGGGCTGGCATGCGGCCGGACTATCTCGGCTCAGACGACCTGGAGGCCACGCCCTATGTCGCCGGCCGCATCAACTACGGTAAGTTCTATCTCGACTTCCAGGGCGAGCAGGTCCGCCTCAACGTCTCGCCGTTCGAGGGCCTGGCCTTCGGCCCGATGATCGACGTCGAGAACAAGCGTGACGACGGGGTGAAGAGCCCGCTGGTGGCCAAGCTGCCGCAAATCGACGACGCGCTGGAGGCCGGCGGCTTCGTGGCCTATTCGCGCCGCGCGATCTTCTCCGACCGTGACGAACTGACGGTCATGGCCAACTACCTGGCTGACACGTCCGACACCTTCGACGGCGGGGTAGGGGCGGTCAGCATCAGCTATGGACGTCGCCTGAACGGGCGCTGGTCGGTCGGCGGCTCGGCCAAGCTCGACATCGTCGACAAGAAATACGCCCAGACCTATTTCGGCGTCACCTCGTCCCAGTCGGCGGTCAGCGGCCTGCCAGCCTATGACCTGAAGGGGGGAGTGCGCGACGTCGCCCTGAGCGTGAAGGTCGGCTACGCCTTGAGCGACCATTGGAACCTGCAGGTCCTGGGCGGCTACAAGCGCCTGACCGGCGACTTCGCCGACAGTCCGCTGGTCAAGGGGGAGGGCAGCGCCGACCAGTTCAGCGCCGCCATCGCCATCGGCTATCGCTTCTAGGCGCGAGCTCGATATCCCGTGGAGCCGCTGAGCCCAAAGTTCCGCGTGGATCCGGACGGTGTCCGGAAGGCCGCTAGCGCCTTCGTCCCCCCCGAAGGGCTAGCGGCCGGTCGGCGATCAGTGCTTCCAGTTCAACGTCACGCCGAAGGTGCGCGGCGGATTATAGGCTCCGAAATTGGCGCCCAGGAAGACGGCCTGGTAGGTGCGGGTGACCTCGTTGGAGAGGTTCTTGCCCCACAGCGAGACCGACCAGTGGTCGCTGGGCGCGGTGTAGACCGCCCGGGCGTCGTAGAAGTTGGTCGGGTCGCGGCGCTCGGGACCCGTGTTGGAATTGTCATCGAAGATCATGCTCTCGTAGTGATAGTCGACGGCGAAGCGGATATTCCCGCCCCGGGCCAGCGCCAGGTCATAGGATGGCGACAGAACCAGCTTGTGCTTGGGCGTGCGCGAGATGCGGTTGCCGGCGTAGTCGATTCCCGGCTCGGGCGAGAACTCGTCGAACTTGGCGCTGGTATAGCCATAGGCCGCCACCAGACGCGCGCCGCCGAACGGGCGCCAGGCCAGGTAGGTCTCGTAACCCTTGATCGTCGCCTTGCCGGCGTTGTCGGTGACAACCGACAGGTCGGGCAGGGTGCGGCGGGTCTGCAGGTCGCTGTACTTCATGACGTAGACGGTGTTGTTCCAGACCAGCGTTCCGTCCAGGAACGTGCTCTTCTGGCCGACTTCGTACTGGGTGGCGTACTCGGGCTGGAAGCCGTCCGCGGCGTCCGCCGCATTGCCGGGCGTGTCCTGGAAGCCGCCGCTCTTGAAGCCGCGCGAGGCCATGGCGTAGACCAGATGGCGCTCGGCCGGCTTGAAGTTGACGCCGGCGCGCCAGGTCCAAGCCTTGTAGGTGTCCGATACCGAGACGGCGAAACGCTCATCGCCACGGAAGATCGAGTCGCCGTCCAGATTGTCGACGCGATAGTCCTTTTCGTCTTTCGAATAGCGCAGGCCGCCGATCAGCGAGACGCGGTCATTGACTGGAACCGTCACGTCGCCGAAGGCCGCGTAGCTCTTCAGGCCCGCCGACTGGGTGTAGATTTCCGTTCCCGCGCCGCCGATGTCGAGCACCAGGGTGTCCAGGCGATCGGTGTCGCTGCGGAAGGTGTAGAGGCCAGCCACCCACTGCACCGGACTGCTGGGCAGCGACGAAAGGCGCAATTCGTGGCTGGAGAAGTCGGTCTTCTCGTCGTTGCCGCCCGAAATGCCGATGAAGTTGGTGGTGGGGTTGCCGCCATCGAAGTCGTAGGCGGCGTGATAGTCCAGGTCGCGGTACGAGCCCAGATAGGTCAGGACGCCGAACGACAGGTCCCAGTCGGCCTGCAGGCGCACGCCCCAGGTGTCCTTGTTCTGGTAACCGTCGTCGGACCCGGCGGTGTGCTTACGATCGCGGTCTACGGTCCAGAACGCCGACATCGGGTCGGTCTCGTCCAGATCCAGGACGTGCTGGGCCGGGCCGGTCTCGCGGCTGCGCGTGCCGTCCACGGTGGCCAGCACGCGTATACGCTCGGTGGGTTCCACACGCAGGGCCAGGCGACCGCTGCGGGTGTCCTGGTCCTCGACGTCGTCGCCGGTGAAGGTGTTCTTCACGTAGCCGTCGTGGGTGCGCCAACTGGCGCTAGCCCGAACGGCGGCCTTGCCGTCGGCGAACGGGGCGTTGATCACGCCGGCGCCTTCCAGGCGGCTGTAGTTGCCGGCCGTCACCTCGGCGGCGGCGTCGAAGCCGTCGAGATCGGGCTTGTGCGAGACCACGTTGATGGCGCCGCCCACGACGTTGCGCCCGTAGAGCGTGCCTTGGGGACCCTTCAGCACCTCGATGCGCTCGACGTCGAAGGCGTCGAAGGCCACGGCCGCCGGACGGCCCAGATAGATTTCATCCAGGAAAACGGCCGAGCTGGGATCGCCGGCCGCGCCACGGTCGGACGAACCGATGCCGCGGATCGAGATGCGCGGCTGCGAGGCGGGAAAGGCGTCGAACTGCAGTCCTGGCGTCAGGCCGGCGACATCGTCGATCTGGCGGATGCGCGCCTGCTGCACCTGGTCGGCGCCGAAAGCGGTCACCGTCACGGGCACGTCCTGAAGGCTTTCGTTGCGCCGCTGGGCGGTGACGACGACTTCCTCGATCTGGACCGCCTCGGGGGCCGAGGCCGCCGGTGTGGTTTGAGCCAACGCCGGCGCGGCGCCCAGAAGCGCCATCAGCGCTGGTCCATAGGTCAAGGCTTTGCGGCTGACCGCCATGTTTCAACTCCCCATTTTCGTTCTTGCGGCGGCGGTCTAGCCGCGCCGTTGACGAAACTTAGGTGAGTTGGATCACATCAGTCAATAAACTGGATGCAATTGATCTATGAACTGGATGCCGATATGACGGACCAAAGGGGAGGATCTCGCCGTCACCGTCGAATGGCGGCCGCGTGCAAACGGGTCCTGGTAGCAAGAACGTGGTCCGACATGAGACGTCCCGCCTCCAAACTGTCCTCGGCTCGGATCGCGGCCAGGATCTTCTCGTGATCGTCCTGGGACTGGAGGATGTGATCGGGCGGCGTGACCGGCACCTGGCGAAGGCGCGGCGGGACGCACACGGCCACGGTCGGGCAAAGACGCGCGGCGTCCCCGAACAGCGGGTAGACCAACGTCATGCGGATGGCGTTGCGCAGCACGGTGTTCTGCGCCGCGTGCAGGATCTGGGCGTGGAACTGGCGGTTGATCGTGTACCATTCCAGCTCGATCGCCTCGGACCAGCGACCGGCGTCGGTCACCGCACGGCCGGCGGCGCTCAGGCGCGACAGGTTGCCAAGGGCCTCCTTGGACCATCCCAGATCCACCGAGGTGCGGGCTCCCAGACCTTCCAGCGCTGCGCGGGTGTCGATCGAATCGAAGATATCGCCCAGCGACATGGCGCGTACGGTGTAGCCGCGATTGACGCTGTAGCTGACCAGTCCCTCGGCCGAGAGCACCGCCAGGGCGCTGCGGATCGGGGTGCGCGAGACATTCATCTCGGTCGCCAGGGCTTCGGCCCGCAACCGGGCGTCGGGGGCGATCTCGCCAGTCACGATCCGCTCGCGCAGACGGGTCAGCACCGTGTGGGTCGCGGGCTCGGTGTGGGGCGTGTCCAGCCCAACCGCATCGTGACCCTGTTCCTCAACCGTCGCCGCCGTCATGTCCGTCCTCTGATCGAAGTGCGCGCGCTCTGCGGCGGGCGCCCTTCTCCTTACACCGCTCGCGCCAGGACCGCGCAAGTCACTCCATGCAACCGCCATATCCGAGCTTGCACGCCCGGTCGGCCCTTCCTGATCTCGGAGACCGCCTCGTGATCGACGTTCTGAGCCAGCCCGCCGTTCTCGGCCTGTTGATGGTCGTGACCTTCATGACGCTGATCATGACCAAGCGGATGTCGGCGATCGCGGCCCTGCTGATCGTGCCCATCGCCTTTGGCCTGCTGGCGGGGGCGGGGCCCAGGTTGGGTCAGATGATCCTGGACGGCGTCCTGCAGGTGGCGCCCACCACCCTGATGCTGTCGTTCGCGGTGCTCTATTTCGCGGTGATGATGGATGCGGGCCTGTTCGAACCTCTGGTGCGCAAGGTCCTGTCGATCGTCGGCGACGATCCCCTGAAGATCAGCCTTGGCACGGCGATCCTCGCCACGGTGGTGTCGCTGGACGGGGACGGCACGACCACGGCCCTGATCGTCATCACCGCCTTCCTGCCGGTCTATCGGCGCGTGGGCATGAATCCGCTGATCCTGGCCACCCTGCTGGGGCTGGCCAATTCGCTGATGAACTACGTGCCGTGGGGTGGGCCGGCGGCGCGGGCGGCGGCGGCCACCCACGTGGACCTGGCGCAGGTGGTCGGACCGATCCTGCCCGCCGCGGCGGTCGGCCTGCTGGGCGTCTTCGGCCTGGCCTGGCTGTTCGGTCGCTCGGAGCGCAGGCGGCTGGCCGGACGCGCGACCGCGGTCGACGTCGTCAATGACGGGTTCGCCCCGATCCCGGCCACGACCGACGACGAGGCGGCGCGCGCCTTCCGGCGACCCAAGCTTTTCTGGTTCAACCTGGTTCTGACCCTGGTGCTGATCCTGGGCATGGTCTCGGGGCTGGCGCCGCTGCCCGTGCTGATGATGTCGGCCTTCGCCATTGCCATCACCGTCAACTATCCGTCCCTGAAGGATCAGAAGGCGCGGCTGGCGGCCCACGCCGACAACGTGGTCAACATCGTGGTGCTGCTGTTCGCCGCCGGGGCCTTCACGGGCATCCTCAACGGCGCGGGCATGGCCGACGCCATGGCCAAGTCGGCCTTGTCGATCATCCCGCCGCAGGTGGGGCCCTACCTGGCTCCGATCACCGCCCTGGTCAGCATGCCCCTGACCTTCGTGATGTCCAACGACGCCTACTATTTCGGCGTGGTGCCGGTGGTGGCCCAGGCGGCGGCGGGCTTCGGCATCGAGCCAGCGGCCATCGCCCGCGCGTCGCTGATCGGTCAGCCGGTCCATTCGCTCAGCCCGCTGCTGGCGCCGATCTACCTGGCCTGCGGGCTGCTGGGCGTGGATGTCGCCGACGCCCAGCGCTTCAGCCTGAAGTGGGCGGTGCTGATCTGCCTGGTGGTCCTGGCCTCGGCTCTGGCCATGGGGGCGATCCCGCTCCGCGCCTGACCGACACGGCCTGTCGAGAGACATTTTGAAAGCGCGCCGCAGGATCTCGATCGGCGCGCTGGGCGGCCGCCTGGGCGTGAGGCCGCGCGCCCTGCGTGGCGCGCGGCTGCGTCGTTGCGGGCGTCGCGATCGGTTCGTCTGGAACAAGGCGCTGAATAACTTCGGCGGAGCGGCGACGAACCCAACTCCATCAATACGCGCCAGCCCAGTAGGGGCGCCGCGCCACCCCCGCATCGCCATTCGATCCAATTTCCAAATTGGATCCAATTTATTGACATAATGCATCCCAAGTTTTAGATGCATGGGGAAGCGGTCGACAAGGCCGCGCCCTCTGTGGTGGAAGCGCATGTTGCCAGGTCCGATCAAAATCATTGTACCGTGCGGTTCGCTCGGCGCGGGTGTCCATGAGGACGAGGTTCGCCGGGGAGTGGAGATGGGCGCGCACGCCATCGCCACCGACGCGGGCTCCACCGACAGCGGCGCGGCCTACCTGGCGCTCGGCATGTCGAAGAACAATCGCTCGTCGGTGAAGCGCGACCTGGCGATCCTGATGAAGGCTGGGGCCGAGGCGGGCATTCCCGTCATCGTCGGCACCAGCGGCCAGGCTGGCGGCGACAAGAACGTCGACTGGACGCGCGACATCGCCCTCGAAATCGCCGCGGAGCACGGCCTCAACCCCAAGATCGCGCTGCTCTACTCCGAGGTGGACAAGGCCTCGCTGAAGGTTCGCAATGCGGCCGGCCAGGTTAAGCCGCTGGCTCCGTTGGGCGCCCTGGACGACGCCACCATCGACTCCTGTGACCACATCGTCGCGGTGCTGGGCGCCGAGCCCTATGTGTCGGCCCTTGAGGCCGGCGCCGACCTGATCCTGGGCGGCCGAACCACCGACACCGCCGTGCTGTCCAGCTTCGCCCTGCTGAAGGGCGCCCCATGGGGCCCGGCCTGGCACGCCGCCAAGATCGCCGAATGCGGCAGCCAGTGCGCGGTCTACCGGACCAAGGGCGCGGGCGTCATGATCAGCATCGACAACGACGGCTTCGAAGTGGAGACCCTGAGCCTGGAGAACCGCTGCGACCCGCACAGCGTCTCGGCGCATATGCTCTACGAGAACTCCAATCCGTTCCGCCTGACCGAACCCGGTGGCGTGTTGGATGTGACCCAGGCTCGCTACGTGGCGCTGGACGAGCGCCGGGTGGGCGTAACCGGGTCGGTCTGGGAAAAGACGCCCTACACCGTGAAGCTGGAAGGCGCCGGGGCCGGCGGCTACCAGACCATCATGCTGGTGGGCATCCAGGACCCCGAGGTCTTGTCGCGGCTGGACGAATTTCACGATAAGATGCTGGCCGCCCTGAGGCATCGGGTGGACACCACCATCGGTGCGGCGGCTGGCGACTATCACATCTCGCTGCGCCTCTACGGCTGGAACGCCGTGTCCGGGGACAAGCCGTCCGAGGGCACGCCGGCTCCGCGCGAGGTGGGTGTGCTGTTCGTCGCCACCGCCGCGACCCAGGATATGGCCAGCCAGATCGCCAAGGCCTGCAACGCCTGGTTCTTCCACTTCCCAATCGTCGAGGACGAGGAGTTGCCCAGCTACGGCTTCGCCTTCACGCCCGCCGATATCGAGCGCGGCGCCGTCTATGAGTTCAAGCTGAATCACGTGGTCGAGCTGGACGACCCCATGGAGTTGGTCCGCACCACCTGGATCGACCTGAAAAAGAAGGAAGCGGCGTGATGACGACCGTCAAGGATGTCTGCCGCCACGTGCGGTCCAAGAACGCGGGCCCCTACTGGGTGACGTTCGACCTGTTCTTCGACGGGCCGGACAGCTTCGAGAAGCATCACGCCAACCCGGCTCTGGGCCCGCAACTGTTCCAGCGGCTGTTCGGCGCCGACCCGGCGCTGGTGAGGCACTATCCGGTGGCTGACCTCAACGTGGTCAAGATCTCGTACGCCCGCACCTCGCCCCAGGGCGGGGTCGTCGAGCGCGACATGCACTGCGGCCAGCAGTTCGTGCGCCTGCTCGACGTGCAGCTCGACTAGCGATCGCCCAGGCCGGGCGGTTGTGACCGCGGCCGCCCTTCGTCTCGCCAGGACGTTTCATGCTCCCTAACTCCCGAGCGCCGCGCGGGGCGCTCCAGGCGCCCCCGGGGCCGCTGACCGACTATCCGGTGACGGTCCGGGTCGAGGACATCGACCACATGGGGCACGTCAATAACGCCGTCTATCTTCAGTGGGTGCAGTCGGCGGTGGTCCGCCACTGGGAGCGGATCGCCGACGCCGAGGCCGTGGCGCGTCACCTGTGGGTGGCGCTCAAGCACGAGATTACCTACCGCAGTCCCGCCTTCCTGACCGACACGATCGTGGCCACCACGGGCATCGAGCGGGCGGCGGGCGCCAAGGCCCAGTTCCAGACCCTGATCCGTCGCGGCGACCATCTGCTGGCCGAGGTCAACAGCTTGTGGTGCTGCATCGACCACCAGAGTCATCGGCCGGTGCGCCTGCCCAAGCCCACCCTGGCCCGCTTCGTCGCGTCGGCCTGAGAGTTCGCCGCCATGACTTCGACTCTGATCGGCGAGATGGGACCGTCCCTGGCCGCCTTCGCACAGGTGCTGATGATCGATCTGGTCCTGGCGGGCGACAACGCCGTTGCCGTGGGACTGGCGGCGGGCGGCCTTCCGACCGAGCAGCGCCGCAAGGTCATCGTCTGCGGCCTGGCCGCCGCCGTCGTGCTGCGGATCGGCTTCGCTTTGGTCACGACCTGGCTGCTCGGCGTGGTGGGCCTGCTGCTGGCGGGAGGGCTTCTGCTGCTATGGGTATGCTGGAAGATGTGGCGTGATCTGCGAGCCGCCGAGGCGAACGAGGCCGGCCATGTCGCTGGCCCCGCCAAGACCTTCGGCTCGGCCTTTCTGCAGGTGCTGGTTGCCGATGTCTCCATGTCGCTGGACAACGTGCTGGCCGTGGCGGGGGCGGCGCGTGAGCATCCGGGCGTGCTGGTGGCGGGTCTCCTGCTGTCGATCATCCTGATGGGCCTGGCCGCCAATGCGATCGCCGCCCTGCTGCGCCGCTATCGCTGGATCGGCTATGCGGGCCTGGCCATCGTGCTCTACGTGGCCGGCCACATGATCTGGCAGGGCTATCGCGACGTCGCCGTCGACCTGGGCTGGACCTCGACCTACGACCGCCTGACGCCCCAGCCGCTCCACATCGGGGCGTCGGGACACGTGGGGAGATGAACCCGCACGAGATTCTCCGACGCCCTTGGGCGCAGTGGATGCTGCTGATCGCCGCCACCGTGGCGGCCGATACGGTGCTGACCCTGCTCCACGCGCCCGCGGCCCTGCTGTTGGGCCCCCTGGTGATGGCCATCGGCTTCGGCGTGGCCGGAGCGACCCTGCGGCCGCCTGGGCCGCTGCGCCTGACCAGTTCGACCCTGATTGGCTGCCTTGTGGCCACCGCCCTGGGACCCGCGCTGGGACCGGACCTGCTGGGCCACCTGCCAACCTTCCTGCTGATCGCCGTCTCCACCCTGGCCATGAGTCTGGGCCTGGGATGGCTGCTGGCCCGCCTCGGCTGGTTCGAGGGAGCGACGGCGGTGTGGGGGCTGTCGCCGGGCGGGGCGGCCAGCATGATCGCCCTGGCCCAGGAGATGGGCGCCGACGCCCGCACCGTGGCCCTGATGCAGTACTTCCGGGTGCTGCTGGTGGCGGCCGCCGCCATAGGCCTCGCCCATGTGGCCGCGCCGGGCATGCACGCCGGCCCGGGCAAGGCCTGGCTGGGTCCGGTCCACCTGTCGGGCCTGGCCGCGACGGCGCTGCTGGGCTTGGTTGGGGCGGGACTGTCTCGCGTGCTGAAGTTCCCGGCCGGCATCTTCCTGATCCCCGGTCTTTCGGGCGCGGTGCTGATGCGGCTGGGCTGGCTGCACCCCGAGGTGCCGCCGATCCTGGGGGCCATGGCCTATGCGGTGGTCGGGTGGACGATCGGGCTCAGCTTCACGCCCGCGACCCTGGCCCACAGCGCCCGCGCCCTGCCCAGGATCATCGCCTCGACCCTGATCCTGATCGCCCTGTGCGGCTTGTCAGGCCTGGTGATCGGGCTGACCTGCGGCGTCGATCCGCTGACCGGCTATCTGTCGACCAGCCCTGGCGGCGTCGATTCCATCCTGATCATCGCCGCCTCCACGCCGGTGGACTTGCCGTTCATCCTGTCGGCTCAGGTCGTGCGGGTGATCCTGGTGCTGATCGCCGGGCCGTGGGCCGCCGGTCAGGTCGCCCGCTGGACCCAGGCGAAGGAAGAACCCTAGAATCGCGCCGACAGCCGCAAGCCCAGGGTCCTGGGTCGCAGCGGCGTCATCTCGGCGTCGGTGGGCGGATTGAAGGGATTGCCGAAGGCGAAGCTGTCGGCGGTTCGGTCGAACAGGTTGTCGACATAGACGCCCAGGGTCCAGCGCGGGGTCTCCAGCGAAAGGCTTGCCGAGCCCTCGATATAGTCCGGCGCGGCTTCCGCCGGCTCGGGGGCGAGGCTCAGCCGTGCATGGCCGACATAGCGTAGCCGGCCTTGGGCGCGAAGGGTCCGCTCACCATTCAACGGTTGGCGAAAGTCGAAGCCGAAGCTGGCCGAGACGCCGTTGATTCCCGCCAGGGCGACGCCCGCGCCATCGAGCGCGGGATCCTGTCGCTTCAGGCTGGGATCGCTCAACAGCGCCGCGCCACGCAGGTCCAGACGCGGGCTCGCGCGCCAGACCGCCTCCAGTTCCAGCCCGCGGTTGTGGCCCGCGCCGATATTGGCCGTGTAGGGCAGGCCGTCGGCCCGGTACTGGTCGCTCTGGATCGAGGTCCAGTCGGCCTGGAACAGCGCCGCGCGCAACTGCAGGCGATCGTCCAGCCAGCGGACCTTGGCGCCGACCTCGTAGTTCCACAGCTCGTCCGGGCGATAGCGCCGGGTTGGCGCGCCGGGTTGGTCGAAATCCAAATCCAGGCGGCCGGCCGTGTTGAACCCGCCGGCGCGGTAGCCCTCGGCGACCTGGACGTAGACCAGCCAGTCGGAGGACGCGGAGACGCTGAGCAGCAGCTTGGGCGACAGGCCGTTCTCGTCGTTCTTGCCGGCGACGTCGCGCGTTTCGTCGTCCTGGGTCACTTGGGAGACGACGTCGAGGCCGTAGTCGAACCAGCGCAGCCCGGCCGTCAGCGACAGGTGCGGAGTCAGGGCGTAGGTCAACTCGCCATAGAGGGCGGCTTCCCGAATGTTGTCGTCCCGCGCCTCGGCATAGGCGACCGCGCCCAGCGGCGCATCCGGGCCGTCCACGGAGCCCAGGGCCGTGGCGGTGCGGGCGTGGCCCGTCGACACGAAGGCGCCGGCCAGTCCCGTCACCCGTCCGCCCTGTGGCGTGGCGTAGGTGATCTCGGCGACGGTCAGGTTCGTGCGCTTGGTCTCGTCGAACGCCGCGGCGCCTTCGGCAAGACCGTAAAGTCCAGTCGCCGCGCTGGCGTCGAAGCGGCTAGTGAAGTGATGGCCCAGGCGGGAGGCGCTGGCGGTCAGCCGGCCCCAAGATCCTTCCCCCGCCAGGGTCAGCGAGCCCTGGTCGAAGCTGTTGTCATGCGGCTCTCGCACCCGGTTGTCGCGCAGTAGCGGGCCCAGGCGTCGCAGGCTGTACTGGGTGTCGTCGTTGTGGATCGACTGGTGGGTCAGCACCATGTTGGCGCTCCAGTCGGGTCCCAGGGCGGTGCGCAGGGCCAGGCGGCCGCCGTGACGGTCAGCATGGTTGACGCCGTCCAGGCCCAGGGCGGGATTGTCGATATAGCCGCCCTGGCGCTCGCGATAGACGACGGCGCGCAGAGCCGCCTTGCCGGAAATGAGCGGGATGTTGGCGGTCGCCTCGAGTTCGTCGCCCGGGCCGCCGCCGCGGGTGTTCGACAGTCCCGCCATCAGGTCCACCGAGGTCTCGTCAAGGTCGGGCTTGCGGGTGACGATCCGCACCACGCCGCCGATCGAGCCGCCGCCGTAGAGCGTGCCCTGGGGGCCGCGCAGCACCTCGACCCGCTCGATATCGGCCAGGCGCAGATCGGGATCGGGGGCGTTGTAGGTGACGGGGACCTCGTCCAGGTAAAGCGAGACGATCGACTGGGTTTGACCAGTGAAGGCGCCGTCCGAAAGGCCCCGCAGCAGGACTTTGTCGCGGCCGGGTCCCAGGTGGGTCGTGCTCATGCCCGCCACCTCGCCGTCCAGGTCGCCAAGACTATAGATGCGCTCGCGGCGGGCCTGTTCACTGGAAACGACCGAGAGGGCGAAGGGCGTGCGGCCGGGCAGGTTGGGCTGACGTTGGGCGGTGACGATCACCTCGCCCAGGGCCGATGGCGGCGCCTCGGAGGTGGCCGGCGATGGTCCGGGAGGAGCCGGCTTCGCTGGCGTCCGCCGGATCAGGATCGTCTCCGCGTCGATCCGAGTCCAGGCGCACCGAGAACCCGCCAGGATCCTGTCCAGCGCTTCGTCCAGGTCCATGACGCCCGACAGGCGAGGGGCTTGGCCGCGACAGGCTTCCAGATCACCGCCCAGCGAAATGCCGGCCTGCAGAGCGAGGTCCAACAGGGCGGCGCGGACCGGCTTGGCGGGGAGGTTCAGGCGGATCCGGCCTGGGGCGGCGACCGCTTCGCCAGGCGTGGCGGCAAAGGCGGCAAAGCCCAGGACGACCGCCGCGCGCCAGATTCGGTCAGCGCGCTTCAAGGACGACTTCATCACGGGTGAAGCGGGCCCGGATCGGAATGAAGGCTTCCAGCCGGCGGATCATCGTCGGCTGGTCGTCCTGCCTGAGCACGCCGCTCACCCGGATCGAGATCGCGCTGGAAGCCACCCGCACCTTCAAGGGCCCATAGCGGCTGAGATCGGCCGCCACCTCGGCCAGGGGGGTGTCATCGTAGTAGAGTCGGCCTTGCGTCCAGCCGAAGGCCCGGTCGGGATCGGTCGCGCGGACGGCCTGGTCGGTGGCCCCTTCCTGGTGCGACAGCTCCTGGCCCTCACCCAGACGCACCGTGCGGCCGTCGCGGGGATCGCTGACAGCCACAAGGCCGCGGCGGACGGTGACCATCAGGCGGCCGGCGCGACGGACAATGTCGAATTCGGTGCCGACCACCCGCACGCGCCGATCGCCGACGGTTACCTCGAACGGACGGTCGGACAGGTGAGCCACGTCGAACGTCGAGGCGCCGTCGACCAGTTCGACCTCGCGCAGGCGCGGCGCCAGGCGCACGCGCACGGTCGTGGCCGGACCAAGAACCAGCCGCGAGCCGTCTTCCAGCGCGACCGTGCGAAGCTGGCCGGGCGGCGTGGCGTATTCCCGCCAGGGTTCGGCGGGCGAACGGGCAACCAGCACGGCCAGCACCACGGCGGCCGCGGCGGCCAGGCCGCCGATCGACCAGACGAACGCTGAGCGCCGGATGGGAGGTCGAGCCGGTCGGCGGGGGAAAGGGGTGACGACAGGCGCGCCGGCCGCTGGCGCCTCCAGGTCTTCCCAGAAGGCCTCGACCGCGTCATAGGCGGCTCTATGGTCGAGCGAGGCGTCCAGCCAGGCGGTGAAGGCCCGCCAGTCGGCGACGTCCATCTCGCCGCGCACCCGGATGCACCAGGCGACGGCCTCCTGCTCCACGGCGTTGTCTGGCGACCCGGTCATGCGCGCTCACCCGAGGTCCGACGCCGGCAGGACGGCCGGCTCGGCCACAATGACGCCGCCGATGGGCGCATACCCCCCGCGGTCATCGTCCCACCTTCGCGTACAGATGGGCCAGGGCCGCGCTCATGTGCTTTTCGACCGTCTTCAGCGACAGGCCCAGCCGCTGGGCGGTCTGGGCGTAGGTCAGGCCCTCGAACTTGTGCAGGCGGAAGATCCCCTGGGTGCGGGAAGGCAGGGCCAGCAGGGCCTCAGACAGTCGCTCCAGCCGCTGGCGGGCGATCAGGGTGGTTTCGGCGTCGGGATCCTCGACCATCTCGACGCGCCCGATCACCGTCGTGCTGGTCCGCCGCCAGGCGTCGTCCCGCGCCCGGTTCCGGCGGCCGCGCCGAAGCCAGTCCAGCATGTGGTTGTGTGCCAGGCGATAGAGGAAGGCGGCGGGATTGCGCACGTCCTGGCCCTCCAGGTTCCGGATCTTGACGTAGAGATCCTGGACCAGGTCCTCGACGTCGGCTTGGGGCCCCAGGCGCGCCCTATAGAAGCCGCGCAGTTCGTTCTGCCGCGCCAGATAGGTCTCCAGCACGAGGGCGGAGGCCGGTGAGGGGCTAGCGGGCGGGGGCTTTTCGTCGGTTGGGGACAAGTCTTGCGCACGATGTCGGGCCGCGCCCGGATGCGCGTTTTGCCTCAAGGATGCGTTTGGATCAAAAATTGGATCCAAAATGAGGCGATTGTGGATGTCGCCATGCCCTAACGCCCAAATGCCTCCGGATTGCACAGCCGCGACAGGCGGGCCGGGTCGAGTATGGCGATGCTGGCGTAACCCAAGGCGACGACGCCGGCTTCCTCCAGTCTGCGCAGGCCACGGTTCAGAGTCTGGCGGCTGACCCCGACGACGGACGCCAGCTCGGCCTGGCGGATGGACAGGGGGCTAGGAGAGCCGGCTTCGTCCGCCGCCTTGGCCAGGGCGCGGGCCAGGCGCACCGCCACCGGTTGGGCGGCGCGCTGCTCGATAAAGGCCAGGGCCGTGCGCTGGTTGGCGCAGACCAGCAGGCCCAGATCGCGATAGAAAGCGCCGTCTTGCACGCCCAGTCGCGCTACCGAGGCCGGCGACAGATGGAGCACGCTGGCCGACCCGAAGGCCACGGCGTCGTGGGGGCGCGGCCCGCCGTCCAGGGTCGAGAGCTCGCCGAACCAGACGCCGGGCCCCAGGATCCGCACCAGGATCTCCATGCCGCTGGCCGGATAGCCGATCAGCCGCACCTGGCCCTCGAGCACCGCCCAAAGGCCGTTGGGCGGATCGCCGGCGCCATAGAGGCGCGCGCCATCCGGAACCGCCGAGACGCTGGCCTCGCCGAGAATCAACTCGCGGCGCTCGACGGGGAGGGCGGCGAACCAGTCTCCGGCCTCAAGGGTGCGGCGGTCGTCGGCGGTGGGACGCACGAAGAGCCTTTCGATGAGATTGTCGCGGGCGCGACAATCCTCATTTCGACCCGGTGTTAGCGTCCGTCAAACCATAATGGAGGAAGCAAGTATGACAGCGGCTTTGAAAGCGGTTCCTGGCGTGCGCGAACGCGTGTCGCCCGAGGAATGGGCCCTGCGGGTTGACCTGGCGGCGGCGTTTCGCCTGGCGGCGCTGAACGGCTGGGATGACCTGATCTTCACCCACATGTCGGTGCGAATCCCGGGACCCGAGCACCATTTCCTGATCAACTCCTACACCAACATGTTCGAGGAGGTGACCGCCTCGAACCTGGTGAAGATCGACCTCAACGGCGACAAGGTCATGGACTGCGCCGGCCAGGTGATCCGTGCTGGCTTCGTGATTCATTCGGCGATCCACAGCGCCCGCGAGAACGCCAATGCGGTGATCCATCTGCATACCCCGCAGGGCCAGGCGGTGTCGGCCTCGGCCGACGGCCTGCTGCCGGTGACCCAGACGGCGATGATCGTCTGTCACGACGTCGCCTACCACGAGTCCGAAGGCATCGCCGAGGACATGGGCGAGCAGGAGCGCATCGTCGCCGATCTGGGCGAGAAGAACACGATGATCCTGCGCAACCACGGCACCATGGCCGTGGGCGAGACGATCCAGCAGGCGTATCTGCGCATGTATTTCCTGGAACGGGCCTGCCAGGCCCAGGTGCTGATCCCGGGCAAGGTCCACCGTCCGCAACAGGGCGTGGCCGAGGTGATCAAGGGCCAGGTGACCGGCCCGGCCACCAAGATGATCGCCGAGCACTTCGCCTGGCCGGCTCTGCTGCGCAAGCTGGACCGGATCGACTCCAGCTTCCGCGACTAGGCCTCGGCGACATGCGGTGGTTGAAGGCCGACGGCGTGGCGATCGAAAAGCCGCATCGAACGATGCGTGTTCAAGCGCCTGAAAAACGCCTGCCGGACAAGGCCTTGGGTTAAGCTTCGGCGTCTCCTCGAGACACCCGCGCCGACCTCCTCGTCGCGAACTCGTCGATAGCCCGTGGCGGCCGAGGCCGCCGCGCTCCCGCGTCATCCTCTTGCACGTCGATGGATGGCGCGCCGGACGCAGGACGGCTCGGCCCGGGCGCACCGACACCCTGTGGTGCGCCCGGTCCTCTTTTGAAGCTCAGAGCGTGTCGACCGGCGGACCCGGCTCGGCGCGCTGCTTCAGGCGAGTCCAGAAGGCCTCCGCCGCCACGGTCTGGCGGGCGCGGGGGCGAAACAGCCGGATATCGATCGGCACGTCCCAGGTCTCGTCGCCGGCCCGAACCAGGCTGCCTTCCTCCAGGTCGCGCGAGATCAGGCTCATGGGTAGCCAAGCCAGACCCCGTCCCGCCCGAGCCATGGCCGCCAGCACTGTCGCCACATGGGCGGTGAAGCTGGGCGACAGCCACATCGAGGGGCCCTCCAGGGCATGGGCCGAGGCCAAGATCCGCCCCATGCCCGACACCTCGCTGAACGCCAGATAGGGCACGGGCGCGCCCAGGCGACCGGGCAGGGCGAAGCGTGGTTGGTCCGGGACGCCCGCCATGGTGGCGCTGACGGGGATCAGCACGTCGCGCCCGACGTCAATCGAGGTGAAGTAGTTGGGTCTGAACGACACCGGCGTCGACGGGTGGTGATGGCACAACAGAAACTGAGCCTGTCCTTGCATCATCAGCCGTTCGCAACCGGCCATGTTGTCGGTCACCAGACTGACCGTCGAACTGAGCGGCTCCTCGGCCTCGATCTCTTCCAGCCATCGCGGGAAGAAGGTGATCGACAGGGCGTGGGTGGAGGCGAAGCGCAGGGTCGAGACGAAGCCCTCGGCCACCGCCCGGGTCTGTTCGCGTCCCAGATACAGCCGTCGCAGCAGATCCTCAGCCGCGGGTCGCCACTGCTCGCCGGCCGGGGTCAGGGCGACGCGGTGGGTGTCTCGGTTGAACAGGGGGGCGCCGAGCCAGGCCTCCAGCAGGCGCACGCGGCGGCTGAAAGCCGGCTGCGAGACATTGCGCGCCTCGGCGGCGCGTCCGAAATGCTGGTGCTCGACCAGGGCCAGGAAGTCTTCGAGCCAGTCCAGCTCCATTAACGCGGGTTCTTTCCTCGCCGGACTCAGCGGCCGGGACGACCGTCGGCGACCACACACTCCGGCGGGGGATCGCCACCGTCAAGGACAGCGACGACCGAGCGGGCCGCCACCATGTTGGTTCGATCCAGGCCCTCGCGCGACGAGGCGCCCGAGTGCGGCGCGCCGACCACGTTGGGCAGGGCCAGCAAGGCCTGGGAAACCGGCTTGTAACTGGGATCACTCTCGCTGACATAGACATCCAGACCCGCACCGGCCAGCCGTCCGGCGCGCAGGGCCTGCAGCAGGTGGGCGTCCTCGACCAGGCCGCCGCGCGCCGTATTGATCAGGATTGCTCCCGGCTTCATCGTCTCAATGGCTGTCGCGTCGATCAGGAACCTGGTCTGGGGTGTCAGCGGCGCGTGCAGAGTGACGTAGTCGCTGCGTCGGAGCAGGTCGGGCAGGTCGACATAGTCCACGCCCGTGGCGCGCGCGTAGTCGGGGTCCGGCCGCGTGGTGTGAACCAGCACGTTGCAGTCGAAGCCCGACAGGCGCTTGACGACGCTCTTGCCGATCCGACCCAGGCCGACGACGCCGACGGTCTTCTCGCAAAGGTCCGAACCCATTAGAATCGACCAGTCGCCTTCCAGCATCCGCTGTTGGGATTCGCGGAAGCGGCGGGCGACCGCCAGCATCAGGCCGATCACGTGGTCGGCGACCGACGCGTCGTTGCCGCCCGCGGCGATGGCGACCACCCGGCCAAGATCCCGCGCCGCCTCCAAGTCGACACGTTCGTAGCCAACGCCGCGCCGCGAGACAATTTGAAGATCGGGCAACGCCTCCAGGAGGGCCCGCGTCACGCGTGCATGGCCGACGATCCAGCCCGCCGCTCCCGCCAACAGCGCGACCAGGGCGTCATGGTCCAGATCGCCGTCGGCCTTGCCTGGCGGCAGCGAAGCGATCTCCACCACGCAATCCCGGTCCCGCAGATAGGCCAGAGCTTGATCGTCGAAGAAGCGTTGAGTGACGACGACCTTGCGGGACGGGGACATGCGATTACGACCTCCAGCTCTGGGTTTGCGGCAGGAAGGCGATCGCCGGGCGCGAGCGCCAGACCGAAACGCGCATCGTTTGATCGAAAATTCGGTGGAAGGCGCGGTTGCAAGCTATACCTTCGCGAAAGTATCCAATTCAGGCTTCTGGTCTTTCTCTATCAATGGGCCTTCGCACCTCGACGTGTCGTAGCGGTTCAGGCTCAGCGCCCGTTCGACTCCGGCCCCAAGCGCCGCCCGATCGAACCTTAACCATTTCCAGTTCCGCATCCCAATTCGCTGAAACTCTGAACCAATTCAGATGACTACGAAGCTAAATGCCGGGCGTTCTCGGCGTTCCGGGCGCGCCATTTCTCCAAGACAATCCAATCGGTGAAAACGGCCTCGCGGCTGTGGCCGCACTGCGCGCCTAGCGGACGTTCAGGCCCATTTCGGCCAGCAGGGCGCTGGCTTGGGCGCGGGAAATGAAGGCGCCTTTGAACTTGCGGGCGTCGTTCAGGCGCACGCCGCCGAGGTCGGCGCCGCGCAGGTCGGCGCCTTCGAAGCGGGCGTTCAGCAGGTGAGTGTCGCGCAAGCTGCAGTCCTCGAACACCGCGTCGCGGAAATCGCAGGCCGAGAGGTCGGCCAAGCTGAAATCGATCCGCTCCAGTGTCTGCTTGCGAAACGACATGCCCGCCAGGTGCGCGGAGCCGAGATTGGTCTCCAGGAACACCAGGCCGACATTGCGCGAGCGCGAGAAGTCCGCGCCCATCAGCTTGCAGCCCACGAACTGGCATTCCGCCAGGCTGGTTCCGATGAAGCGGCCGTTGTGCAGGTCGCTGGACCGGAAGACCGCCGAGGCCAGCTTGGCGGCGGTGAAGTTCGCGCCGCCGCCCTTGCAGTGGCTGAAGCTGGCATATTCGAGCTGGCATCCGGTGAAGTCGGTGTTCCTGAAGGTGCAGCGCTCGAAACGAAAGCCGCCGAGATCCAGGTTCGACAGGTCCAGCGCGTCGAGATCACGCTCCACCAGCACGACGTCGGCCTGGCCGCGCAGGCCGGCGATGTCTTCCCGCGTCATCGTCTGATCGGGCGTCTGCTCGTTCACGCGTGAAGTCTCCGTGGCCAACAGGGCTGGCTATCCAACGCACGCGGGCGTGTCGATGCTTTCGTGCGTCCTGGCCAGGCCCGACGCTGGAGCGGCGTTCACGCGATGGCCAGCACGCTGCGGTGGACGAAGCGGACCAGGTCGGCCTGGCCGCGCGCGCCGGTCTTGGCGTAGATGCGCTTGGAATAGGTGCGGGCGGACTCCACGCTCAGGCCCAGTTCGGCGGCCGCTTCGGCGATCGACATGCCTCGGCTGAGGGCCAGGGCGAGGCCGGCCTGGCGGGGCGTCAGGTCGAACAGCTGGCCCAGCTGTTCGCAGCGGTCGGCGGACGACCATTGGTCGGAATGGACGTAGGCCACCAGCGTCGGGGCGGGGCGGGTCGCGCCGGCGGCGACCTTGGCGGCCTTGACCAGCAGCATGTCGAGCCAGGGTTCGCGGCTGAGCACGATGGCGCGGGGGCGCGATTGGCGGTCGGCGCCCAGAGCCTTGAGGGCGGCGGCGATGTCGCGGCCCACGGCGGCGTCGCGGGCGGCCAGCTTGTCGCCGCGACCACGGGTCAGGACGGTCCCGTCCGCCAGCAGGGCCTGGCCGTGGGCGTCGACGTCGAGGATACGGCCCTCGGCGTCCAGGGTCAGCCAGCCGAAGTTCATGCGGCGCACGGCCTCGTTGGCGACCGAGGCGGTCATCCGTTCGCGCTCCAGGGCGACATAGCTGGCCAGGGCCGCGCGCAGATAGGGCGCCAGGGCGGCCATCAGGGCGTCGTCCTCGGGGGCGAACTCGCGCTTGCGGCGCGACAGGGTCAGCCAGGCGCCGACGCCGCTGGCCTCGACCACGCGCATGATGCGCAGGACGTTCATGCCGCTGGGCGACAGCAGCTGCGCGCGATAGGCGTCGTGGCGCGGATCGCCCTCGCGCAGCAGCTCGGCCAGCGCGTAGACCCGCCCGTCGGCCATGTCGTGATAGGGCAGGGGGTCGCTCTTGTAGAGGCTGTCGCGATAGAGCTGGGCGATGATCGGCGGCGACTGGCGGCCCGAGGCCAGGTGCACGACGCGGTTATGCGGCGCGCCGTCCCTCAGCGGCCGGAACGTCAGGCTGGCGTAGTCAGCCCCCACGCGCCGCCGCAGCCGCAGGATGAAGGTGGACCACGGAGGGTCTTCCACCATGCCCGCGATCAGCGGTTCGATCAGATTGGCCGCGTCGTCGCCGCTCAGCACGTCGATATCCCCAAACGGGAACTCCCGAGGGGCTAGGCTTAGCGCTGATTTCCGCCCGCTCAAATCGGGACGGCGCTATCCGCGCACCAGGCCGTGCGGCTGGACGACGCCCAGATCGATATGGGTGACGAAGCCGGGTTTGGCCTCGCAGACCGCGGGCAGGGCGGTGGCGCCCAGCAGGCCCGTCCAGGGCAGGCCCAGGAACGGCCGCACGCCGTCGGGGCCGGGCCGCGCCATCAGCCGCACCTCCAGCGCCGGATCGCCCTCGATCACCACCTGGTAGCGGCTGTCGATGTCCCACTGGGGTTCGATGTCGGGGCCCATCGACCAGTAGAAGTGGTAGGTGATCAGGGGCTTGCCCTCGCACCAGGCTGTCCATTCGTAGTGCTGGCCGCCGACCGTGCCCTGGCGGATCACGCCGCCGCCCTCGCGGCCCTCGCCCAGGGTGTAGGGGATGTCCTTGGTGGCCTTGGCGACCTCGAGCCTGGTGGTGACCTTCTCGATCGTCTTGCCCAGGCCCTCGGCGACCATGGCCATGGACTGGGCGAAGGCGTAGGGGGCCTCGGGCGAGCGGCTGGGCTTGGCCAGCAGGGCTTCGGGATCGCGTCCGAACCCCATCATCTCGGTGTAGATCATCGGGTTCTGGACCTTGTCGATGAACTCGTAGACCTGGATGTGGTCGATGCGGTTCATCAGTCGGGTCAGGGTCAGCGGCAGGATGTCGCCGGAGAAGCCGGGGTGCACGCCGCAGGCGTGGTACGAGACCCCGCCCGCGCGGCAGGCCGCCTCGATCTTCTCGAAATGGGCCGGATAGTGCTGGGGCGAGAACGGGCCGCCCACCGAGGCGACGTTCTTGCCGGAGGCCAGCAGGCGGCAGATCGTGTCGACGTCGGCCACCAGCGGCGCGTAGTGCACGCAGTCGGCGTCCAGCGCGATGATGGCTTCGACGTCGTCGGTGGCCAGCACGCCCGTGGTCGGCGGCAGGCCGGCCAATTCGCCGGCGTCCTTGCCGACCTTGCCTGGATTGGTGACCAGCACGCCGACCAGATCGAACACCGGGTTCTCGATGAAGTGCTTGAGCGCGGCCTTGCCGACCACGCCGGTGGCCCACTGGATGACGCGGTACGTCTTCTCGGTCATGGGGAGCATTTCCTCGTTCTGGCTCAAACGACCGAGCGGACCTGGCCGCCGTCGACGCGATAGTTCGAGCCGGTGACGTAGCCCAGCGCCGGGCTGGCCAGGGTGCAGGCGACCAGGGCCACTTCCTCGGGCGCGCCCAGCCGGCCGACCGGCGGCAGGTCGAAGACCTTCTCGCCGGCCAGGCGCTGGGTCAGCTCCTCGATCGTCATGTCCGGATCGTTGTAGCGATGGCGGCCGTAGCGGATCAGGCCGTCCACCATGATCACCCCGGGGGTGACGGTGTTGACGGTGACGCCGACGCCCTTCAGCGACCCGGCCAGGCTGACGGTGAAGTTGTTCAGCGCCGCCTTCGCCGCCGAATAGTCCGTACCAAGATTGTTGGGCTGGATGGCCACGGCGCTCGACACCTGGATGACCCGTCCGAACCGGGCGGTCACCATGTCGGGCACGGCCAGCAGCACCAGGCGCACGGAGGCCAGGGCGTTGGCGTTGTAGTTGGAAATCCAGTCGGCCACGCCGATGTCGAGCGGCGGCTTGGAGGTGTTGCCCGTCGAACTGCCGCCGGCGTTGTTGATCAGGATCTCGATATTGCCGCCCAGGGCCGCGCGGGCCTGCTCGTGGACGGCGGCGGCGCCCTCGTCGGTCGACAGGTCGCCGATCGCCACGCCCGCGGCCTTGATCTCGGCGGTGACCTTTTCGGCGCGTTCGCGGTTGCGGCCATGGACCACCACGGCCGCGCCTTCCTGGGCCAGCAGGCGGGCGATGGCCTCGCCGATCCCGCTGCTGCTGCCGGTGACGAGCGCGCGCCGGTCCTTGAGCTTGAGATCCATCCTGTCCTCCCCTGCGTGTCTCGCCGTCGAGCGGCGTTTGGGCTCACAGACCATGGGCGGGGTGGCTCGGCATATTCCCATTTGGGAAGGGGTAGGTCGCGGTGTTGCCGATCAGCGCGCCAAGCGCCAAATGGAGGGTACGACAACCGAGTGAGCCGCCATGACCGCCCCGATCGACGACCGCCTCGCCGCCGCCGCCTTCCACAGGCTGGTCGAGCACCTGCGTTTGCGCACCGATGTGCAGAATGTCGACCTGATGGGCGTGGCGGGCTTTTGCCGCAACTGCCTGGGTGACTGGGTCAGCGAGGCCTCGGAAGGGGCGCTGAGCCGGGACCAGGCGCGCGAGGCGGTCTACGGCATGCCGCAGTCGGACTGGAAGGCGCGCCACCAGGGGCCGGCGACGCCCGAGCAACTGGCGCGGATGGAGACCAGCGTCGCGCTCAACGAGCGCCTGCGGGCCGAACGCGAGGCGCGGCTGGACGAGGCGCTGGACGAAAGCTTTCCGGCCAGCGATCCGCCGGCCATGACCGAGCCGGGACGCTAGAACGCGGCCTCCAGGAAGATCGCCGGGCCCTTGAACTTGTAGGCCAACTCGCCGTTCCAGAGCTTCTTCTTGATGTTCAGATCGTAGTCGACATAGCGGTACATGACGCCGACCCCGACATTGTCGAACACGCGATACGAGGCGCTGACCTGGGCGTTGACCAGGCGGCCGTCATAGTCGGAGACCTTCAGCGACAGGTAGTCGACCCGTCCGTTCAGGGTCAGCCTCGGCGTAGCCTGGTACGCGCCGTACAGGCCCAGTGTCGGCAGAGGCGCCAGGGCGTCACGCTTGCGGACCTGGCTTTGGATCGAGGCGTTCCCGATGCGGCCCTCGCCTTCCAGTTCGATCTTGAACTGGGTGACGTGCAGGCCGACGGCGACGCCCAGGTCGGCCTTGTCGTTGCGGACGAAGGAATAGCCGACCGCCAGGCGATAGACGTCGGTGTCGAACGCGCTGTCGATGGTGCGGCCGACCGGAAAGGTCACGTCGTCGAACGTGATGTCCCGGCCGGAACTGGCCGAGGCGCTGCGATTGAGCGCGTAATATTCGCCGATGATCGACCAGCGCTCACCAATCCTGGCCCCGGC
The DNA here is from genome assembly GCF_011045195.1 of Caulobacter soli. Taxonomy (GTDB): domain Bacteria; phylum Pseudomonadota; class Alphaproteobacteria; order Caulobacterales; family Caulobacteraceae; genus Caulobacter; species Caulobacter soli. The sequence goes on from NZ_CP049199.1 coordinate 566,903, forward strand.
GAAGACGGCGGGCAGCGACTTGCGATCCTTGAGCTTGAGGTCGGATTCCAGGTCGATCTTGGTGCCCACCGCGCCGTTCTTGGACGACACGCTGGCGGTGGTGTTGATGTCCGGCCAGAAGGCCTGGACCTGCAGCCAGTAGCGGTCCTGCACCGCCTGGGCGTGGGCGGATGAGGCCAGGGCGACGAGCGCGGCCCCCGCCGCTATCGCTCCCGCCAAAACGCCGGACTTCCTGAGCGATCGGACCATGGCTTTTTCTCCGCGTGCAGCCGTCAAGCTGAGCGTGGAAAGACCGCGAACCAATCGGGGGAATTCTCACTTCGCCCGAGGATTTTGCACTACGGCGGGCCCGGGTTGTCCGGGGGTCAGATCTCGATGACGCCGCGCCTGGCCGCCACGGTGACCGCGTGGGTGCGATCGGCGACGTCCAGCTTGGCGAAGATGCTCTTCAGGTGGGCCTTCACGGTGTCTTCCGACAGCGACAGGTCCCAGGCGATCTGCTTGTTGGCGCGTCCGGCGGCGACCAGGCGCAGCACGTGGATCTCGCGCTCGCTCAGGGCTTCGTCGATGGCGTGGACGGCGATCTCGTGGGCGATCTCGGGGTGCAGGTGGCGGCGGCCGGCATGGACGTTGCGGATCGTGTCGAGCAGTTCGCGACGCAGGGTGCTCTTGAGCAGATAGCCGGTCGCGCCGGCCTTCAGGGCGCGCAGGGCCTGCACGTCGCCGGCATAGGTGGTCAGCACCACGATCCGGGCGGCCGGAAACTCGGCGCGGATCGCCTCGATCGCCTCCAGGCCGCTCATGCCGGGCATCTGCAGGTCCATCAGGGTGACGTCGGGCCGCAGCTCGCGATGGCGGGCCACCGCTTCGGCGCCATTCTCGGCCTCGCCGATCAGCACCATGTCCGGCTGCAGCGCCAGGACCGCGGCCACGCCTTCGCGCAGCATCGGATGGTCGTCGACGACCAGGACGCGGATCTCCTGACTGCTCGGGCCGATCGCCATGTCAGATCTCCGTCGACGGGGCGCGGCGCTGGGCGAAGAGCCAGGCGCGCTTGCCGGGATCGAGGTAGGCGACCGAACCGGGCACGGTCAACGCGATCTCGGTTCCGGCCCCGGGGCGGCTGCGAATTTCGAACGCGCCGTGGATCTTGCGCGCCCGCTCGTTCATGCCGGTCAAGCCCTGGTGGCCGCCGTCGAGCACGGTCTGGTCCAGGCCCACGCCGTCGTCGAGGACTCTCAGGTCCAAGGCGTTCCGGCCATAGCTGAGGTCGATCTCGAGATGGCGCGCTCCAGCGTGGCGCCGGGTATTGCACAGGGCCTCGGACGCGATCCGCTCGATCGCCTCGCGGACCGGCGCGTGCAGACGCCAGGGCGTTCCCTCGACCACCATCCGCGCCTTGACGGTCGAGGTCAGGTCAAGCCGCTCGACGAGGTCGGCGAGGGTCTCGTTCATGTCGCCGGGCCCGTCGGCGCGCAGGCTCCTGGCCCGGTCGCGGCCCTCGACGATGACGTCGTCGGCGCGATCCAGCGCGCTTTCCAGGGCCTGGCGGGCCGGCAGGTCGGTGGGGATCTGCTCGACCACCGACTGCAGGCGCAGGGTCAGGCCCTGAACATCCTGCAGCAGGATGTCGTGCGACTCGCGCGCGACCTGTTCGCGGCGCGCCATGCGGTCCTGGACACGGCTCGACAGGTGGCGGGCTCGCAGGGCGTGAAGACCCCAGAACAGGCCAGCCAGCGCCAGGACGCCCAGCGCCCAAAACAGATCGGTCTGGAAAAGGGCCGTCTTCATGCTCGATGGCCCTCGTCGGCCGCAATGCTCACAGCCTTGCTTTCATGAGCCAGTCCCACGCGAAATCTCGAAAGGGTGACGCGCGCCCCCCCCGTTGGGAGCTTAACGAAGGGGCGTCGGGCGCGATAGCGGTGTAGCCTTCAACAGGAGGCGTCCCATGTTTCTCGGCGCCATGTTTCCGGGCGGCCTGATCGGCGTGGCGCTCCTGATCGGGCGCCTGGCCGCCGCGGCCGTGCTGATGTTCGTCTTGAACGACACCGCGCGACAGGCTCTTTGGTTGGCCTTGCCCCTGGTGGTGGTCGCCGCGGGCCTGGTCGCGGGGCTGTTGACGCGGTTCGCGGCGGCGGCCTGCGTGGCCTTGGTGGTGTTCGGCGCGGCGAGGGCCGACGGCGCGCTTTGTGTCGTTCTGGCGCTTAACGCCCTGCAGGTGGTGGGGATCGTGTTGGCCGGCGCCGGCGCCTATTCGCTGGATGCGCGGCTGTTCGGCCGGCGCGTAATCCGGTTGGACGACTAGATTAACCACCCGATCGGGCGTCGCCCGCCTACCCGTTTGGGATTTACCGGCAAGGCCCGCGAGCGGATCGTCAGGCAACGTCAAAGCGGACTTTGGGCAGACTTGGGGAGCGCGTCATGATCGTTCGTAGCGTTGCGGAAAAGGATGTGGCCGAGCTGGCGAGCCTCTTCATCGCCCCTCCCAATCCGGGCAAGTGGAAGGTCGCCGCCGCCGAGATCCGGTTGCCCGAGCCGCTGCTCGACGTCACCCCCGTCGCGCCCCGCGCCGACGTCCTGATCGTCCGGATGCAGCTGAACGACTATCCCCGGCACCGCTACTGGGAAGATGGCATGACGACGCCGGTTCGCGACGTGGCGGCCGGCGAGATTCTGTTTCACGACCTGCGGCGCGGCCCGCGCATGGTGCTGGACCAGCCCTATCACGCGCTGCACGTCCACATTCCGCGCGCCGCCTTCGACGCGATCGCCGCCGATTCCAACGCCGCCCCGATCCGGGATTTCGACTACGCGCCGGGCGTCGGCTTCGACGATCCGACGATCGCGGGCCTGGGGACGTCGATCCTTGCCGGCCTGGGGGACAGCGCTGTCCGCAACCAGCCGTTGGTCGACCACCTGATCCTGGCCATGGCCGCCCATGTGGCGACCCGCTATGGCGGCATGGCGCCGATGTCGCGGGGCGCGCGCGGCGGCTTGGCCCCGTGGCAGACCCGGCGGGCCAAGGAGATCCTCAGCGCCAATCTCGACGGGGCGGTGCCGCTGACCGAGGTGGCGCGCCAGTGCGGCCTGTCGGTGGGTCACTTCTCGCGGTCGTTCCGCCAGTCGTTCGGCACCACGCCGCACCAGTGGCTGGTCCAGCGACGCCTCGACGCGGCCAAGGACCTGATCCGCTCGTGCCGGATGCCGCTGTCGAACGTGGCGCTGAGCTGCGGCTTCGCCGACCAGAGCCACCTGACCCGGGTCTTCACCCGCGAGGTCGGCGCCAGCCCCGCGGCCTGGCGCCGCGAGGTCCAGCAGTAAGGGTTCAGACGGTAGGACTCAGGCCGCCAGCTTGCGGGCCTTCACCTTCACCCGCAGCACGCGGTGGTTGGACGACATGTAGAGATGGCCGTCGGCGGCCAGCTCGCAGTTGGAGATCACGTCGTCGGCCCGGATGATCCCGATCCGCTGGCCGGCCGGGGTGAAGATCGAAATGCCGTCCTGGCTCGAGGCCCACAGGTTGCCGCCCCGGTCGACCTTCAGGCCGTCGCCGCCGTCGATGCCGGTCGTGGCGCGGTCGACGAACGACCGGCGGGCGGTCGGCGCGCCCTTGGCGTCCAGGTCCCAGGCGACCCAGCCGGTTTTGCGATCGGTGCCGTAGAGGGTCTTGCCGTCGGGCGACAGGCCGATGCCGTTGGGCTCGATGGTCTTGTCGATCAGGGTCACGACATTGTCGGCCCCCAGGCGATAGACGCCCGAATAGTCGGTCTGGCGATAGGGCGAGCTCCAGTCGCCCTTCAAGCCCCACGGGGGATCGGTGAAATAGATCGCGCCGTCGCGGGCCAGGACCAGGTCGTTGGGGCTGTTGAGGCGCTTGCCCTCGAAGCTGGCGGCCAGCACCGTCTTCTTCCTGGTCTTCAGGTCGATGAACGAGACGCAGCGGTTGCCGCTGTCGCCGATCACCAAACCGCCGCGCGCCACGATCAGGCCGTTCGAGCCGGCCTCGCGCAGGCTGCCCGTCTCCGGCCCGGCATAGCCCGAGGGCGCCAGCCAGATCTCGTCGCCCCGCGCCGGCGACCAGCGATGGATCCTGTTGCCCGGCACGTCGGAGACCAGCAGGTAGCCGTCCTTGCCGCCCACCCAGACAGGGCCCTCGCTCCAGGTGAAGCCGTCCATCACCTGCTCGACCGGCGCGTCGGCGTCGACCAGGGCGTCCAGGGCCGGGTCGAGGCGCTCGACCTTGCCGACCACGGGGTAGGGCGTCGCCGCCTTGGACAGGGCCGGCGCGGCGGCCAGGGCCAGGATCGCGGCGGCCGCGCCGCGACGCGTCATTGGCAGGGTTGAGGTCATGGCGGCGGCTCCTGGCTTTCGTTTCTTCCCGGCCTGTTGTGCCTCGCGTTTCGCCGCAGCGCCACCGTTCACTGACAGCCTTGTCATAATCTAGATAGGATGCTATCTAATATCGATAGCAAGCTACCTATCTGGTTCCCATGACCCTGCCGCCCCGCCTCCTCGACGAACGCACCTTCGCAGGTTCGCTGCTGCGCCTGGCCCGGATCTACCGGCGCGAGGTCAACCGCATCCTGGTCGAGCACCATCTGTCGGACGCCCGGGCCCTGCCGGTTCTGTATATCGCCCGCTCGGGCGGCGGCATGCGTCAGGGTCACCTGGCCGAGGAGCTGGGCGTGGAGGGCCCGTCCCTGGTTCGCGTCCTGGACCAGTTGTGCGCCGCCGGCCTGGTCGAGCGCCGCGACGATCCCAAGGACGGTCGCGCCAAGACCTTGCATCTGACGCCCGAGGGCGACGCGCTGGCGGTGATTATCGAGGACGCCATCCAGGATCTGCGCACGCGGTTCCTGGCGGATGTCAGCACCGAGGATCTCGCCGCCGCCGTCCGTGTCTTCACCGTATTCGAAGCGGCGCTCGAAGCCGCCGCCTCCGCCAGCGGCCAGGAGGGCTGACGCAGCCCCATGCCAAAGCTCGACAGATGGACGCTGCTGTTCTCGGTGAACAGTTTCGCGGCGGCCATGCTCGCCCTCTATATCGGTTTCGCCCTGGGCCTTCCCCGGCCGTACTGGGCGATGACGACCGCCTATATCGTCAGCCAGCCGCTGGCCGGGGCCGTGCGCTCCAAGGCTGTCTATCGCCTGCTGGGCACCCTGCTGGGCGCCGCCGCCGCCGTGGCCATGGTCCCCAACCTGGTCAACGCCCCGGTGCTGCTGTGCCTGGCCATGGCCCTGTGGGTCGGGGGCTGCCTGACCATCTCGCTGCTGGACCGCACGCCGCGCTCCTACATCCTGATGCTGGCCGGCTACACCGCCGCCATCATCGGCTTCCCGGCCGTCAACCAGCCCGGCGGCATCTTCGAGATCGCGGTCTCGCGGGTGATCGAGATCGGCCTGGGCATCCTCTGCGCCACCCTGGTCCATAGCTTGGTCTTCCCGCGCCCGGTCGGGACCGTGCTGCGCCAGCGTCTGGCCGCCTGGCTGGGCGAGGCCGACCGCTGGGCGCTGGACGTGCTGAAGGGCCGGGGCGCCGAGGCCCTGGACCGCGACCGCCGCCATCTGGCCGCCGCCGCCAGCGAGATCCACCTGCTGGCCGTGCACCTGCCGTTCGACACCTCGCGACTGCGCGAGACCACCGGTGCGGTGCGCGCCTTCCACGACCGCATGCTGCTGCTGATCCCGCTGCTGTCGGGCCTGGCCGACCGCATGGCGGCGTTGAAGGACGTATCCGATCCAGCCGTCCGCGAGGTTTTGGACGCCGTCGCCGCCTGGATCGAGGCCGGCGCCGCGCGCGAGCCGGGCCTGGCCCTCGTCGAACGCCTGCGCAACCTGGCTGGCGCTCGCCGTGACGCCGACTGGTCGGGCCTGCTGATCGAAAGCCTGCTGGCGCGCCTGGCCGAGGCCGTCCAGGCCTTGAACGAGGCCCACGCCCTGATGGTCCGGCTGTGCGATCCCGACGCGCCGCTGTCGCCCGCCCTGGAGACCGCCGCCGCCACGGCCGGCCGTCGCAAGCTGCACGCCGACCTGCCCCTGGCCCTGCTGTCGGGCGGCGCGGCGGTGATCGCTATCCTGCTGTCATGCGTGGCCTGGATCGGCTTCGGCTGGGGCGACGGCGCGGCGGCTCCGGTGATGGGCGCGGTGTTCTGCTGCTTCTTCGCGGCGATGGACGACCCCGTGCCGGCCATCAAGAATTTCGGCCTCTATTCGCTGCTCTCCCTGCCGCTGGCCGCGTTCTACATGTTCGCGATCCTGCCGGCGATCGACGGCTTCCCGCTGCTGGTGGCCGTGATGGCCCCGCCGCTGATCGTGCTGGGCCTGTTCATTCCCAACCCCAAGACCATGGGCGCGGCCCTGGCGGTGATCATGGGCTTCGCCAACGCCATGGCCCTGCAGGAGAGTTTCAGCGCCGACTTCGCCAGCTTCCTCAATGGCAACCTCGGACAGTTTGTCGGCCTGCTGGCGGCGATCATGGTCACGGCCGGCCTGCGCTCGATGGGCGCCGACGCCAGCGCCCGGCGCCTGCTGGGCCGCACCTGGACGGGCCTGGCCCGCCTGGCCCGCGCCAAGGCCGCGCCGGAGCCGACCGCCTTCGCCGGCTTGCTGGTCGATCGCCTGGGCCTGCTGACCCCCAAGCTGGCCGAGACCAACGCGCGCGGCGATCTCATCGGCGTCGACGCCCTGCGCGATCTGCGGGTCGGCATGAACCTCGTCGCCGTCCAGGCCGCGCGGCCCGCGCTTTTCCCGCGCACGAGTATCGACGCCGCCCTCGACGGGGTGGGGCAGCGCTTCGCCGCCCTGGCCGCCGGGCGCGCGCCCCCGGCGGACGCCGACCTGCTGGACCGCCTGGACGCCGCCCTGCGCGACACGGTCGGAACCTCGTCCGCCGCGACCGTTCAAGGCCTGACCGGACTGGTCGGTCTGCGCCGCAACCTGTTCCCCGACGCCCCCGCGCCAGACCTCATTCCGGAGCCCGCCCGATGATCGGCGAGATCAACCTCGACGGCGTCCTGCTGTCCTCCGTCCTCGTCTCGGCCCTGATCGCCCTGGTCGCCGCCTTCGTGCTGCGCCGGCTGCTGTCGTGGGCCGGCGCCTATCGCTTCGTCTGGCACCCGGCGCTGTTCGACACCGCCCTGTTCGTCATCCTCTGGGCCGCGGTCATCGCGGTCCCCCTGCCGATCGATCTGTAAGACCATGCCCACGCTCAAAACCGTCCTTCTGAACAGCGGCCGCTTCGCCGTCACCGCCGCCGTCGTGGCCGCCGCCGTGGTCGGCGGGCGCGCCCTGTGGACCCACTATCAAGTCGACCCCTGGACTCGTGACGGCCGGGTCCGTGCCGACGTCGTCCAGGTCGCCCCCGACGTCTCGGGCCTGGTGACCAAGGTCGAGGCCGTCAACGACCAGACCGTCAAGGCCGGCCAGCCGCTGTTCTATGTCGACCGCGAGCGCTACGCCCTGGCCCTGCGCCAGGCCGATGCGAACGTCGCCGCCGCCAAGGCCACCCTGTCCCAGGCCCGTCGCGAGCTGGTCCGTAACCGCACCCTGGGCGAACTAGTCGCCGCCGAGAGCACCGAGCAGAGCGCGTCCAAGGTCGAGCAGGCCGACGCGGCGCTCGCCCAGGCCGACGCGACGCGCGACGTCGCCCGGCTGAACCTGGAGCGCACCGTGGTCTACGCCCCCACCGACGGTTTCCTGTCGGACCTGACCTTGCGCACCGGCGACTATGTGACGGCCGGCAAGCCCGTCCTGGCCCTGATCGACAGCCGCTCGTTCCGGGTCGAGGGCTATTTCGAAGAGACGAAGCTGTCGGGCCTGAAGATCGGCATGCCGGTCAGCGTGCGGGTGATGGGCGAGCCAGGGGCCTTGAAAGGCCACATCCAGTCGATCGCCGCCGGCATCGAGGACCGTGACCGCGTCGCCGGGGCCAACCTGCTGCCCAACGTCAACCCGACCTTCAGCTGGGTGCGCCTGGCCCAGCGGGTGCCGGTGCGGGTGGCCCTGGACCAGACGCCGGGCGACCTGCGGATGATCGCCGGCCGCACGGCGACGGTCGCCGTGCTCGGCCTGGACGGTAAGGCCAGGAAACGTGGGGATGGGCGCGGCCTGACGACGGGAGCTGGCCGATGAGCCCGCTTCGTCTGCTACTGACAGCCGCCTCGCTGTCGGCTTTGGCCGCCTGCGCGACGGTCGGTCCCGACTACAAGGTTCCCGAGGCCGCCAAGGTCAACGCCCCCGCCGCTCAAGGCGCGTTCTTCGAGAGCAAGACGCCTGCCGTCAGCCAGGCGCCCGTGCCCGAGGGCTGGTGGAAGCTCTATGACGACCCGGTGCTGAACGGCCTGGTGCAGCAGGCCCTGACCGCCAACACCGACCTTCGGATCGCCGCCGCCAACCTGGCCCGCGCCCACGCCGTGGCCGCCGAGGCCGACGACGCCGGCGGCTTCACGACCTCGGCCTCGGCCGCCGCCCTCCATTCGCGGGAGTCGGGCGAGCAATATCTGCTGTCCGAACAGTTGCCGGTCGAGAACCTGGCCGATGTCGGGGTGAAGGTCTCCTACCAGGTCGATCTGGTGGGCCGCATCAAGCGCGCCGCCGAGGCGGCCCATGCCGACGCCGAGGCCGGCCAGGCGGCGCTGGACCTGGCGCGGGTCAGCGTCGCCGCCGACGTCGCCCGGGCCTATGTCGAGGCCTGCGCCAGCGGTCACGAGTTGGCCGTCGCTCAGCATACGGTCGATCTGCAGACGCGTAGCCTGCAGGTCACTGACAAGCTCGTCTCGGCCGGTCGCGGGACCAGCCTGGACGTCACCCGCGCCAAGGCCCAGCTGGACCTGTCGCGCGCCGCCCTGCCCACCTTCGAGAGCCGTCGCCGCGCGGCGCTCTATCGCCTGGCGACCCTGACCGGCAAGACGCCGGCCGAGTTCCCGCGCGAGGTCGAGGCCTGCGTCGCCCCGCCGAAACTGTCGCAACCCCTGCCGGTTGGCGATGGCGCGGCCCTGCTGAAGCGTCGGCCCGACGTGCGCGCCGCCGAGCGCGGCCTGGCCGGGGCGACGGCCCGGATCGGCGTAGCGACGGCGGCGCTCTATCCGAACGTTTCGTTCGGCCTGGGCGCCGGTTCGACCGGCTTGCTGGCCGACATCGGCACGGCGCCCGCCAACCGTTGGGGCTTGTCGTCGCTGATCAGCTGGACCCTGCCGGGCGAGGGCGAGCACGCCCGCATCCGCGCCACCGAAGCCGGCGCCGACGCGGCCCTGGCGCGGTTCGACGGCACGGTGCTGAATGCCCTGCGCGAGACCGAGACCAGCTTGGCCGTCTACGCCCACGAGCTGGACCGTAACGCGGCGCTGCGTTCGGCGCGGGATGAAGCCGCGACGGCCGAGGGGCAAGCCCAGACGCTGTATCGCGCCGGCAAGAGCCCGTATCTCACGGGCCTGGACGCCCAGCGCACCCTGGCTTCGGCGGAGGCGGCGCTGGCGGCGTCGGACGGAGCCCTGGCGGCGGATCAGGTGAACCTGTTCCTGGCGCTGGGCGGGGGCTGGGAGAACGCGCCAGCGGTGAAGGTGGTGCAGGCGGCGCGATAGGCGCCCGGCGCCGAACACTTGCCCCCTACGGATCGCTTCGCGATCGTCTTCCCCCAGAGGGGGAAGAGCGCTCCGCCCCCTATGGGGGCGGACAGACGGCGAAGCCGTCAGGTGGGGGCAAGTGGCTGAGCCACGGCGGCTAGTCTCGTCGCCACCCCTCTCCAGCATGCTCGTCCAACCCCGGCGCCTTCGGCACCACGCGCCCCGGCTCCTCGCGAAACTGGATCGGCGTTCCGACCACGGCGTTGCCTTCGGCGTCCCGCGAGATCATCCCCCGCGCCGCCACGGCCGGATCGTCGAAGGCGTCCTTCAAGCTCCGCACCGGCGCGAAACAGACGTCACGGCCTTCGAACCAGGTTTCCCACTCGCCCTGAGTCCGTGTCCGGAACGTCTCCCGAAAGAACGCCTGCAACGGCTCCTGCCCGGGCCCCGGCGGCAGCTTCGCATAGTCCAGCAGGTCGCTCCGCCCCAGCGCCTCCAGCAGATTGGCCGCGAACTTCACTTCCGAACCGCCCAGCACGATCCATCGGCCGTCGCCGCACTCATAGAGATTGAACATCGCCGCCCCGCCCCACGAGCGCTCGGCCTTGGGGACGTTGGCGCGGGTCTCGGCGAACACCGGGCCGGTGGCGTTGGGCGTCCACGCCATCAGGCTGTCGAGCATGGCGACGTCCAGATAGTCGCCCTGGCCGGTCTTCTCCCGCCGCAGCAGCGCCATCAGCACCCCCGACAACGCCGTCAGCGAGGCCAGGGCGTCGGCGGCCATCAGGCCCGGCATGGCTGGCTTGCCGTCCTGGCCCTCGTTCAGCGCCACCAGCCCCGCCAGGGCCTCGACGGCCAGATCGTGGGCCGGGCGGTCGCGATAGGGACCCGTCTGGCCAAAGGCGCTGATCGCGCAATAGACGATCCCCGGATTGACCGCCTTCACGGCCTCATAGCCGACGCCCAGCCGGTCGACCACGCCGGGCCGGAAGGCCTCGATCAGCACATCGGCCTCGCTCGCCAGAGCCCAGAACGCCGCCTGGCCTTCCGCCGACTTCAAGTCCAGCCGCACCGAGCGCTTGCCGCGATGGGTGTTGCGAAACCACACCGTCTGGCCGTTGGTGGAGAGCCCGATATGGCGGCTGGGCTCGCCCTCGCCGACCGGCTCGACCTTGATCACGTCGGCCCCGTGATCGGCCATCATCAGGGTCAGCATCGGCCCGGGCAGGAACAGGGACAGGTCCAGCACCTTGACGCCGTCGAGCTTCATGTCGCCTCCCGCCTTCGTTTCCAGGATCATGCGACGGGCGCCGGTCCGGGCCTAGGGCGACGTTGGGGAAGGGCGCTTGTTTCAGCGAGGTGATGGCCGTAGGCAGGCCGCGTTACCGCCATCCATGAGGCCGCCCATGACCGTCGTCCTGCAGACCGCCCGCGCCCACGTCGAACTGTTGCCCGCCCTGGGCGGTTCGGTCGGCCGGTTCACCTGGGACGGTCGCGACGTGCTGCGGCCCGCGCCCGCCGACGCAACCGTGCTCGACACCGGCAATTTCGCGCTCGTTCCGTTCTGCAACCGCATCCGCGACGGCCGCTTCAGCTTCGGCGGCCATGACGTGGCGCTGGCGCCGAACCTGGGCGATCATCCGCACACCCTGCACGGCCAGGGCTGGCGCGGGGCCTGGAGCGTGGTCTCGGCCGGCGAGACCGAGGCGGTGTTGATCTTCGATCACCCGCCCGGCGAATGGCCCTGGGCCTATCGCGCCGAGCAACGCTTCACCCTGGGCGAAGGCGGCCTGCGCCAAGAGCTGTCGGTGACCAACACCGGCCCCGAGCCGATGCCCGCCGGCCTGGGCTTTCACCCCTATTTCCCGGCCCGCGACGGCGAGCGCTTGCAGGCCGGCGTGACCGGCGTCTGGATGATCGATGGCGACTGCCTGCCCACCACCCATGTCGACGGCGTCTGGCGCTCGGACTGGGCGGCCGGCGCGCCGACGGCGGTCAGCGAACTGATCGACAACTGCTACACGGGCTGGAACGGCGTCGCGACCCTGTCGGCGCCGGGCGGAGCCAGCACCATCCTGACCGCTTCGCCGGAATGCCGCTGGCTGCACGTCTTCTCGCCGCCGGGCGCCGACTTCGTCTGCGCCGAGCCGGTCGCCAATCGTCCGGACCCGTTCAACGGCGAGGACAGTGGGATCAAGGTGCTGGCGCCGGGCGAGACGGCGTCGGTGTGGATGAACCTGGCTTCGGCCTAGTCCACCATCGCTTCGAGCGCCGCGCGATCCCGCAGTAGCACCTTGCGCGTGGTCGGCAGGGCGATCAGGCCGTCGTGCTGGAACTGGGTGAAGGTGCGCGACACGGTCTCGATGGTCAGGCCCAGATAGTCGGCCATGTCCTGGCGAGTCATGGGCACGTCCAGCAGGGCCTGGGCGCCGGTGCGCTCGGCCAGGTCCAGCAGCAGGGCGGCGAGGCGCTCGCAGGCGGTGCGGCGGCCCAGCATCAGCACATGATCCTGGCAGCGGCGCAGGCTGTCGGTGGTCAGTTCCAGCAGCCGCCGGGCCACGTCGCCGCGCTCGCAGGCCAGGGCCTCCAGGGCCGGGCGCGGCATCACCCGCACCAGGGTCGGGCTGAGGGTCTGGGCGGCCACGCGATAGGCCTCGCCGCTTTCCAGGCCGAACACGTCGCCGGCGAAATGGAAGGCCTCGATCTGCCGCCGGCCGTCACGCAGGATACGGCAGGTGCGCAGGGAGCCCGAGATCAGTTGGTAGATCCGCTCGGCCGGCTGCCCCTCGTCGAAGATCGTCTCGTCTCGGCCGTAGCTCTGATGAAGACCGTCCAGGACGATCGCCACCGGCTGGTGGGTGACGAAGGGGGCGGGGTTCTGGATCACGGACAGCATGGCGATCTCCCGATCTCGTAGCCGGCTCAATCTCCGCCTTCGGAGCCAAGCGGTACAGTCGGGACCTACGCCTAAGGAGGACTACCTAGGCTGTATTGTACGAAGCCATCGCGTCTCGCGTTCTAAGCGCGCCGCGACGACAGGGTCATGCGCACCAGGGCGGCCAGGTTGTCGGCGTGCATCTTGGCCATCAGCTTGGCGCGATAGATCTCGACCGTGCGGGGGCTGATCCCCAGCTCGCGGGCGATGACCTTGTTGGGCTGGCCGTCGACGACGCCGTCCAGCACCTGGCGTTCGCGTTCCGACAGGGTCTCCAGCCGCTGGCGCACCAGGGTCGCCTCGTCGGAAACGGCGGCGCTCGCCGGCGGCGGGCCGGCCTCCAGGGCGCGGTTCAGGGCGTCGATCATCCGGCTCTCGCCGAACGGCTTTTCGATGAAGTCGGCCACGCCGGCCCGCATGGCCTCGACCGCCAGAGGGATGTCGCCATGGCCGGTGATCATGATGATCGGCACGCGGCAGCCCCGGGCGTTCAGCTCGCGCACCAGCTCCAGGCCCGTCATGTCGGGCATGCGCATGTCGGTGATCACGCACCCGGCCCCGTCCAGCGGCAGGGCGTCCAGCAGGGCCAGGGCGGAGGCATGGCTGACCACCTCGAAGTCGGCCGCTTCCAGCAGAAAGGCCAGGGACTCGCGGGCGCTCTCGTCGTCGTCGACCACATGGACCACGGCTTCACTCATCGATCGGTCCCTCTTCGTCGTCTCGTCTGGGGGGCAGGATGAAATGGAACACCGTGCCGCCCTTGGGGTTCGGGTCGGCCCAGATACGCCCGCCGTGCGCCTCGATGATCGAGCGCGAGATCGACAGGCCCACCCCCATGCCTTCGGCCTTGGTGGTCATGAACGGCTGGAACAGCCGCTCGCGAAAATCGTCGCTGATGCCCGAGCCGGTGTCGGTGACGCTGACTTGCACCGAACCGTTGTCGAGCCGCTGGCTGGCGATGATCAGTTCGCGGCGCTGGGAGTCGGCCATGGCGTCCACGGCGTTGCGGATCAGATTGACCAGCACCTGCTGGATCTGGACCCGGTCGGCATAGACGGCGTCGGCGGCGGGATCCAGTTGCAGGCGGGTGGCGACCAGATGCTCGCGCGCGCCGATCAGGGCCAGGGCGGCGGCGTCCTCGACCACCTTGGACAGGCTCTCGGGCGCGCGCTCGCTGGCCCCGCGCCGCACGAATTCGCGCATGCGGTGGATCACGTCGCCGGCCCGCAGGGCCTGGGCCGAAGCCTTGTCGACGGCGTCGCGGACCTTGGCCTGGTCCTCGGGGCGGCCGCGATCGAGCAGGCGGCGCGAGCCGGTCAGCAGGTTGGCGATCGCCGACAGCGGCTGGTTCAGCTCGTGGGCCAGGGTCGAGGCCATCTCGCCCATGGCGGTCAGGCGCGAGACGTGGACCAGCTCGGTCTGCAGGTCGCGCAGCCGGGCCTCGGTGTGCTGGCGCTCGGTCAGGTCGCGGATGAAGCCGGTGTAGAACGGCCGCAGGCCCCGGGTCTCGCCGACGGCCAGCTCCATCGGGAAGGTCGAGCCGTCCTTGCGCTTGCCCACCACCACGCGGCCGGCGCCGATGATGCGAGGCTCGCGGGTCTGGCTATAACGGGCCAGGAAGCCGTCGTGGCCGGCGCGGTCGGGCTCGGGCATCAGCAGGCTGACGTTCTGGCCGATGGCCTCGGACGAGGTCCAGCCGAACAGGCGCTCGGCGGCGGGGCTGAACGAGGTCATCACGCCGGCCGGGTCGATGACGATCACCGCGTCGGGAGCCGAATCCAGGATCGACTGCAGGTGATGGGTCATGGCCGCGGCGCGCGAGCGGGCGGCGTGGAACCAGCCGCCGCCGACCGACATGCCAAAGCCGATCATCACGAACACCAGGCTCGACAGCGCCGTGGCCTGGTCGGGCTGTCCCTGGACCTTCAGCAGCCAAACCGCCCCGGCCGCCAGCACGGTGGCGAACAGGCCCGGCGCCAGGCCGCCGACCGCCGCGCTGATCAGCACGGCCGGCACGAACAGCAGGAAGGCCGAGGGGGCGGTGAAGCCGGGGGGCAGGGCCAGCTGGATCAGGGCGCAGGCCAGCACCGTGGCCAGGGCGGCCAGATAGGCCCGGGGCCGCAGGTCGCTATGCAGCGTCCCGGCCGAAACCGTGGTCATCACGTGATAGCGGTCTCCGCTGCGCAAGGTCGGCTACCCTATAGCCCCTGGCGGAGAGATTGGCAGTTCCTGATCGCACAAGGCGCGTGGGGCGGGGCGGTGGCTGACCAGGATCAGGCCCTGGCCGGTGCGCTTGAGTCTGGCGTCCAGCCGCTCGACGACCAGGGCTTCGGTGGCGGGATCCAGGCCCTCGGTGGGCTCGTCCAGCAGCAGCCAGGGCGCGTCGCGCAGCAGGGCGCGGGCCAGGGACAGGCGCCGCCGCTCGCCGCCCGACAGCCGCTCGCCGTTCTCGCCGATCCAGGTGTCCAGCCCTTGGGGCAAAACGCGGACCCGGGCCTCCAGCGCGGCGTCGGCCAGGGCGTTCCACAGGGCGTCGTCTGCGTGGGCGCCGGCCAAGGCGAGGTTGGCGCGGACGGTCCCGGCGATCATGCCGGCGTCCTGCGGGGCGTGGGCGAAGGCGCGGCGGACGACGCTGGGGTCGAGCTGCGTGATATCCAGACCGGAGAGGGCCAGATAGTTATTCCGCTCATCCCGGCGAATGCCGGGACCCAGATCCGATGGCTGAGTGGATGATTGGAGGGGCTCAGCGCGCTTTGGAGCCAGCTCCAACGTTATTCCATCTGGGTCCTGGCATTCGCCGGGATGAGCGGCTTTTTTTGAGCGCAGCCCGAGCAGGCGCTCCAGGATCGTGGTCTTTCCGCAGCCCGACGGACCGGTCAGGACCAAGCGGTCGCCAGGCTTCAATTCGACGTCGCCAAGCGACAGGCGCGGGTGCATCAGGGCCAGGTTCGACGGCGGACCAGGCGCGTGGACGAGCACCGCGTCCAGCCGTTCCGCCGCCGCGTCGGCGCCGGCCTCCTGCTCGAACGCCTTGCCGATGCCCACCAGTCCCTCCAGCGCCATGGCGGCGGCGAGGCCGGCCATGGCCGCCAGGGGCGTGGCGGCGTCGTGGGCGAAGGCCAGGACCAGGGCGACGGCCAGGCCCAGGATCGCGCCCTGCAGCACGGCCACCCAACCGCTGGCGGCGACGGCGTCTCGCTTGAGGGCGTCGAGCCGCGCGCCCTTGGCGGCGATCTCGGCGGCGGCGCGGTCCTGCACGCCATAGACCCGTAGCTCGGACGCGGCGGCGGCGTAGGCGGCCAGGGTGTCCTTCAATTCCCCGGCGGCTTGCTGGATCGCTTGTGCGGTACGGGCGGTCAGGCGGTGGGCCAGGGCACGGACGCCAACTACGCTCGCGGCCACGGCCAGGGCGACGACCAGGGCGCTGGCCCAGCCGGCGGGGGCGGCCATGGCCAGGCCCGCCGCGACGGCGGCTCCGGCCCCCCAGGGGGCGGAGAGGCGGATCAGCCGGGTCTCGACCGCGTCGACGTCCTGCACCAGCCGGGCCGAGGCCTCGCCGCGCGACAGGGCCAGGGCCTGTGCGGGTGGCGCGGCTGCCAGGGACGCGTAGAGCCTCGGCCGGATGACGGCCAGGGCCTTCAGCGCGGCGGCGTGGCCGCTTAGGCGTTCCAGATAACGGAACGCGGTGCGCAGGATGGCCAGCAGGCGGATGCCGGCGCTGGGCAGCAGCACGTTGAAGATCTGTGCCGAAGCCACGCCCGCCAGGCCGGCGATCGCCGCCCCGGTCAGGAACCAGCCGGACAGGCCCAGCAACAGCACCGAGGCGGCGCCGACGATCGCGGCCGAGACGGAGGCCAGGCGCAGGCCGTCGGCGTGGCGCTTGCGCTGC
Source organism: Caulobacter soli (assembly GCF_011045195.1). Classification (GTDB taxonomy): domain Bacteria; phylum Pseudomonadota; class Alphaproteobacteria; order Caulobacterales; family Caulobacteraceae; genus Caulobacter; species Caulobacter soli. Next base: position 583,286 of record NZ_CP049199.1, read on the forward strand.
TCGCGGACCAGGGCGGCGAGGGGACCGCTCATAGTCGCACCACGCGATCGGCGAGGGCGGCGACGGCCTCGGAATGGGTGGCGATCAGAGTGGTTCGGCCCTGGGCGGCGGCGCGGAGGATCGGCAGCAGGGCAAGCTCTGACGTCGCGTCCAGATCGGCGGTCGGTTCGTCCAGCAGCAGGATCGGCGCGGGCTTGAGCATGGCGCGGGCCAGGCCCAGCCGCCGCCGCTCGCCGCCGGACAGGCCCGCGCCGCGCTCGTCCAGCGGCGCGTCCAGGCCGTCTCGACCGTCAAGCACGGCGCCGAGGCCGACCGCGCGGGCGACGTGCTCCAGCGCCTCGCGCGTCGCGTCCGGGTGAGCCAGGGCCAGGTTGTCGGCCAGGGTTCCGGGCAGGACGACGGGCGACTGTCCGGCCCAGGCGACCGACGCGGCGATCGAGCCCAGGTGCGACAGGCGCCGGTCGCCGACCAGCACCTCGCCGCCGCTCAGGGGCGCCAGGCCTAGCAGCAGGTTCAGCAGGGTGGTCTTGCCGCTGCCGCTGGGACCCAGCAGGGCGACGACCTCGCCGGGGGCGATGTCGAGGTCAAAGCCGTCGAACACCGCGGCTTCGCCCGCGTCGTAGGCCACGGTCACCGCCTGGAAGCGGAGAGCCGGCGTGGCGTCGAAGGTCACGATCGGCGGAGGCGGCGAGGGCGCGGGCAGGGCGGCCAGGGTCAGGGCGGCGGCCTCGGCGGCCTGGCGGTCGTGATAGGCGGCGGCCAGGCGGCGCAGCGGGGCGTAGACCTCCGGCGCCAGGGCCAGGGCGAAGAAGGCGCGCTTCAGGTCCAGCTGTTCGGGAACCGGGAAGGGCAGCAGCCGCAGCAGGTTGAAGCCGCAATAGACCGCGACCAGCGCCACCGACAGGGCGGCGAAGAACTCCAGGGCGCCCGACGACAGGAAGGCGACCCTCAGCACGCGGATGGTCCGCCGCGCCAGGTCGTCGGCGGCGCCGGACAGGTCGCGGGTCACCGCGCCCTCGGCCTGGAAGGCCAGCACCACGGGCAGGGCGCGAACCCGGTCGAGGAACAGGCCCGACAGCCGCTCCAGGGCCAGAAACTGCCGCCGCGACTCCTCGGCCGCCGCGCCTCCGGCCAGGGCCATAACCAGGCCGAACGGGATCAGGGTCAGCAGCAGGATGGCGGCAGCGACCGGCGTGGCCACGGCGATGGCCGCGATGATCAGGATCGGCGCGACGGCCGAGGCCAGCTTGGCTGGCTCGAAACGCGAAACATGGCCGTCCAGGGCCTCGACCCCCTCGACCACGGCCGACAGCGCCTCGCCGCCGGTGACTCGGCCGCTCAGCACCGAGGCGACGGCGTCGCGGCGCGCCTTGTCCTTCACCCCGGCGGCGGCCAGAGCTCCCGCCTCGGCGGCGCGCTTGGCCAGCACACCACGCGCGGCGGCGGCCAGGGCGATCAGGACCAGCCACGGCGCGGCGGCGAGAAGACCGCGCGGCAGGGCGTCGATGGCCAGGGCCAGGCCGGCGGCGAAGGCGATCGCGGCGGGAACGTCGGCCAGCAGCCACAGCGGCGCGGCCTTGGCGGCGCGTCCGCCGGCCTTGCCAAGCGCCTTCAGCCAGGGCCGCGCGACGGCGTCGAGGTCGGCGGTGAAACTGGCGGACATGGACCGTTGTTAGGGACTGGGAACGGGAGCGTCCTTGATCCGGATCAAAGCGCCCTAGCCAGGATGCGTCTAGGGGTGGAAAGTCCTTGGTGGACCGATCGCCAACGACAACCGGAGCAATTCATGGATCCCGCCGTCGTCGACCTCTCCCGGCTGCAGTTCGCCCTGACGGCGCTGTACCACTTCCTGTTCGTGCCCCTGACCCTGGGCCTCTCCTTCATGCTGGTGATCATGGAGAGCGTCTATGTGATGACCAAGCGGCCGATCTGGCGCACCACGACCCGTTTCTGGGGCACGCTGTTCGGCATCAATTTCGTGCTCGGCGTCGCCACCGGCCTGACCATGGAATTCCAGTTCGGCATGAACTGGTCCTACTATTCGCACTATGTCGGCGACATCTTCGGGGCTCCGTTGGCCATCGAGGGGCTGATGGCCTTCTTCCTCGAGGCCACCTTCGTGGGCCTGATGTTCTTCGGCTGGGACAAGCTGAAGCCCGTCGCCCACCTGTTCGTGACCTTCATGGTCGCCCTGGGCACCAACCTGTCGGCCCTGTGGATCCTGATCGCCAACGGCTGGATGCAGAACCCGGTCGGCGCGGCCTTCAATCCCGACACGATGCGGATGGAGGTGGTCGACTTCAAGGCGGTGGTCTTCAACCCGGTGGCCCAGGCCAAGTTCGTGCACACGGTCAGCGCCGGCTACACCATCGCCGCCGTCTTCGTGCTGGGCATCAGCGCCTTCTACCTGCTGAAGGGCCGCTATGTCAGCGTCGCCAAGCGCTCGCTGACCGTCGCCGCCGCCTTCGGCCTAGCCTCGTCGCTGTCGGTGGTCGTGCTGGGCGACGAGAGCGGCTACGCCCTGACCGACAACCAGAAAATGAAGCTCGCCGCGCTCGAGGCCATGTGGGAGACCGAGCCCGCGCCCGCCGGCCTGACCGCCTTCGGCATTCCGGACCTGAAGGAGCGCAAGACCCACGCCGAGATCAAGATTCCCTATGTGCTGGGCCTGATCTCGACTCGCAGCCTGGACCGTCCCGTGGCCGGCATCTTCGAGCTGGTGGCCCAGGCCGAGACCCGGATCGAGAGCGGCCTGGTGGCCTACAACGCGCTGGAAACCCTGAAGGCCACGCCCACCGACCTGGCGGCGCGCGGCGTGTTCGAGACTCATCGCCGCGACCTTGGCTACGCCCTGCTGCTCAAGCGCTACGTCGCCGACCCGCGAACGGCCGACAAGGCCCTGATCGCCAAGACCGCCTGGGACACCGTACCCAACGTGCCGGTGATGTTCTGGGCGTTCCGGATCATGGCCGGGATCGGCTTCCTGATGATCGCCCTGTTCGCCACGGCCTTCGTGCTGGTCACCCTGCGCAAGCAGAACACCCGCTGGTTCCTGATGATCGCCGTGGCCGCCATCCCGCTGCCGTGGATCTCGACGGAGCTGGGCTGGGTGCTGGCCGAGGTCGGACGCCAGCCTTGGGCAGTGGAGGGCGTGCTGCCGACCTTCCTCGCGCCCTCGACGCTGAGCGTGGCCCAGATCCTGACCAGCATCGTGGTCTTCACCCTGCTGTATGGCGCCCTGGCGGTGGTCGAGGTCGGACTGATCCTCAAGACCATCAAGAAGGGCCCATTCGCCGAGCAGGAAACCTTCCCGTCCTTCAGCGGCCCACAGGCCGGCGAAGCCGTCGCCTAAGGAGATCGGATCCATGGAACTCCCCCTCGACTATCCGACTCTGCGCATCATCTGGTGGGGCCTGCTGGGCGTCATCCTGATCGGCTTCGCCCTGACCGACGGCTTCGACATGGGCGTGGGCGCGCTGCTGCCCTTTGTCGCCCGCACCGACGAGGAACGCCGCATGGTGATCAACACCGTCGGCGCCACCTGGGAAGGCAACCAGGTGTGGTTCATCACCGGCGGGGCCTCGATCTTCGCGGCCTGGCCGCTGGTCTACGGCGTCAGCTTCTCGGGCTTTTACCTCGCCATCTTCCTGGTGCTGGTGGCGATGATCCTGCGGCCAGTGGGCTTCAAGTACCGGTCCAAGCGGCCGGACAAGCGCTGGCGGACCTTCTGGGACTGGGCGCTGTTCACCGGCAGCTTCGTGCCGGTCCTGGTGTTCGGCGTGGCGGTCGGCAACGTGCTGCAGGGCGCGCCGTTCAAGCTGGATGGCGATCTGCGCAGCTCGTATCACGGCGCCTTCTTTGGCCTGTTCACGCCGTTCACCCTGGTCTGCGGCCTGCTGTCGGTGGCCATGCTGGTGCTGCACGGCGCGGCCTGGCTGGGCGTGAAGGGCGAGGCGGGCGTGGTCCAGGACCGGGCCCGCAAGTTTGGCACGGCGGCGGGGATCGCCAGCCTGCTGCTGTTCCTGGTCGGCGGTCTCCTGGCCACGCGCCTGGGCTTCCGCGTCGAGGGCGCGTTCGATCCGGCCGGGCCGTCCAACCCGCTGCGGATGACGACCGTCGCCGCCCCCGGCGCCTGGTTCGACAATTTCGGCCGCCATCCCTGGATGCTGATCGCCCCGGTGCTGGGCTTTGGCGGCGCGCTGCTGGGCCTGCTGGGCCTGTGGCGGCGCTCGGCGCCCCTGGCGTTCGGCGGCTCGTCGGCCTCGGCGGCGGGGATCATCGCCACCGTTGGATTGTCGATGTTCCCGTTCATCCTGCCCAGCACGATCGATGGCCATTCCAGTCTGACGGTCTGGAACGCCTCGTCCAGCCACACCACCCTGTTCATCATGCTGATCGTCGTGGTGGTGCTGCTGCCGCTGGTGCTGCTCTACACCGCCTGGGTCTACAAGGTGCTGTGGGGGCGCACGAGCACCGAAGCCCTGAAGACCGACCCGGCCCTGTACTAAGGAGATCTAGCGATGTGGTATTTCACCTGGATCCTGGGCCTGGGCCTGGCCGTCGCCTTCGGCGTGCTGAACGGCGTCTGGTACGAGTTCAACCTGACGGATGACGGCGATCTGGGCGCTTCGGAGGACATCTGAAGCGCGCCCCACGCGCTGAACCGCGACAATTCGGCGCGTGGGTATGACCCGGCCATTAACCGTTATTAAACGGCGCTCGGGCTCTTCTGGCAAACGACGCGAAACCGGCTTTCGGCCTTCGCCGGACGACCTTTGAGCCTCGGGATCCAGACCATGACCGACCACGCCGAACCCGCCCTGGAGCTGATCTCGTTCTGCATCGGCGAGCAGGAATTCTGCATCGACGTGAAGACGGTCCGCGAAATCCGCGGCTGGACCCCGGCCACCCCGATCCCGCACGCCCCGGCCTTCCTGAAGGGCGTGATCAACCTGCGCGGCGCGATCATGCCGGTCATCGACCTGCGCAACCGCCTGGGCCTGGGCGTCACCGTCCCGGAAACCCGCCACGTCATCGTCGTGGTCGAGTGCCAGGACCGCCTGGCCGGCATCCTGGTCGACGCGGTCAGCGAAACCTTCACCGTGTCGCGCGAGCACCTGCAGCCGACCCCGGACCTGGGCGCCGACGAACTGCGCTTCATTCAGGCGATCATCTCGTTGGACAGCCGCCTGATCACCTATCTGCGCATGGACGACGTCTTCCCGGCCCAGGTCAGCCAGGCGGCGTAATTCCGGTCTTAGGGCTGGAACGACAAAAGGGGCGGACCGCATGGTCCGCCCCTTTTTGATTCAGAGCTCCGGATTGGGGACAGCCACATGGGACTGTCCCGACCGTGACTATCGCCCGCGAACGATCTTCGCCGCGGCGGCGTGGAAGGCGGCTTCGGTCTCGGCGGCGGCGGCCACGGCGTTGTGGCGGTCGGCGGCGACCGGCATGGCCGCGCGGCCGGTGTTCGGGGCGGCGTAGCTCTGGGCCACCTTGCGGGAATCCTGGGCGCGCAGGGCGGCGTTGTTCGAGGTGGTCTCGTGCCAGTGAGCCAGCTGTTCGGCCGTCAGGGCGCCGTCGGCCGGCAGGTCGCCATGGTGGACCACCTCGCCAAAGCCGATGGCCACGAAGCCGTGGATGACGCCGTAGTCCTCTTCCGACAGCAGGAAGGTGATCTGCCGCTCCTCGATCTGGCCCGTATAGACGTCCTGCTCCGGATCGAACTCGCGCAGCACCAAGACGTCGCCCACCGCGAACTCGCGGTCGTTGCGGCGGATCTCGAAGCGCTTCTTGCCCGAGCGCACGGCGGCGAAATACTGGGGCCAGGTCTTCAGTTCGTGACGGGTCATTGGAGGATTCTTCAGGTCTTTGGAAAACGGGGACGCGTGCCTTAACGGCCGGATCTGGCCGTAAGGTTAAGGCGGCTAAGCGGTGTTGTGGACTCTTTGATGTCCGTCCGCTCCAGCCTCGGCTGGAGCGGTGGACTCTAGGACAAACAGGTGCGGGCGATCTCGGCGCGCAGTTCGGGCAGGCCGTAGCCTTTCTCCGACGAGGTGGCCAGGACCTTGGGGAAGGCGGCCGGGCGCTTGGCGATGGCCTTCAGGGTCTTGTCGATCGTGACGTCGAGCTCGGCCTGCTTGATCTTGTCGGCCTTGGTCAGGACGATCTGGTAGGAGACCGCCGCGATGTCGAGCGCGTCCAGGGCCTCGGCGTCCACCGACTTCAGCCCGTGGCGGGCGTCGATCAGCAGGTAGACGCGCTTGAGGTTCACCCGGCCGCGCAGATAGGCGCGGCCCAGGTCCTGGAACTTGTCGGCGATGGTCTTGGACACCCGGGCGAAGCCATAGCCCGGCAGGTCGACCAGCCGCAGCTGCTCGGCCAGCACGAAGAAGTTGACCTCGCGCGTGCGGCCCGGCGAGTTCGAGGCCCGCGCCAGGTGGTTCTGGTTCACCAGGCCGTTGATCAGGCTGGACTTGCCGACGTTGGAGCGGCCGGCGAAGGCCACTTCCGGCAGGCTGGGCGCCGGCATGCCGTCCATCTTGACCGCGCCCATCATGAAGGTCGCCGGTTGGGCGAACAGCACGCGGGCCGCTTCGATCTCTTCGTCGCTGTAGGACAGTTCGTCCATCAGGTGGCCTCGACGGTCTTGCCGCGCAGCCTGGCGATGAACTTGTCGATCGGGTTCTCGACCTTGTAGCGGTGCATGATGATGTACTGCTGGATGATCGTCAGCACGTTGCTCCAGCACCAATAGATCACCAGGCCCACGGCCATGCCCGACAGGGTGAAGGTGAACACGATCGGGAACAGCTGGAAGATCTTCTGCTGCATCGGGTCGCCGGCCGGTGGGTTCATCGACGTGGTCAGCCACATGGTGAAGCCGTAGAGCAGCGGCCAGATGCCGATGTGCACGGTGGTGGCCAGGAAGGCGCCGATGAACGGGGCGTGGGCGGGATCCCAGGGGATCAGGCCGAACAGGTTCAGGAAGGTGGTCGGGTCCTTGGCCGACAGGTCGGTGATCCAGCCGAAGAACGGCGCGTGCCGCATCTCGATGGTCACCGTCAGCACCTTGTACAGCGAGTAGAAGATCGGGATCTGCACCAGCATCGGGATGCAGCCCATCATCGGGTTGATCTTCTCCTTGGCGTACAGCGCCATCATTTCCTGCTGCTGCTTGGCCGGATCGTCCTTGTGCTTGGCCTTCAGCTTTTCGACGTCGGGGGCGATCTTCTTCATCTTCGCCATCGACTCGTAGCTCTTGTCGGCCAACGGGAAGAGGATCAGCTTCAGCAGGACGGTCAGCAGCATGATGGCCAGGCCGAAGTTGCCGACCAGCTTGTAGAAGATCTCCAGGATGTTGAAGATCGGGCGCGTGAAGAACGAGAACATGCCCCAGTCGACGGCCTTGTCGAAGTTGGGGATGACGCTGGTCGGACGGTTCCAGAACTCCCACCAGACCACCGGCTTGCCGCCGTACTCGTAGCGGGTCAGCAGCGGCACGGTCTTGGCGCCGGCGAACAGGCGGGTGGTGTTGGTGATCGTGGCGCCGGCCGCCAGCGAGCGCGGCGCGCCCGTGAAGGCCGATTCATAGACGTCGACGCCGCTGACCGGTTTGACCTGGAAGCGGCCCTTGATCATCTCGGACTGCTGGGGAACCAGGGCCGCCAGCCAGTACTTGTCGGTCATGCCGATCCAGCCGCCCTTGGAGTCCAGGTTGTCCTGGAGCGGCTTGTCCTTCTTCCACTTCGGGTACTTGGCCTTGTCCTGCAGCAGGTACTTGCCGTCGTTGACGCCATCGATGCCGCCCAGCACGCCGATGCCGCCTTCGTAGACGATCTGGGTCTTGCCCAGGCCGTGCGGGCCGTCGGTCGGAATGCCCTGGCGCTGGACCGAGGCGTAGGGGGCCAGGGCCACGGCCGCGCCGCCCTGGTTGCGGACGGTGTCGGCGACCGTGAACATGGCGTCGGCGTCGACCGAGATGGTGCGGGTGAACACCAGGCCCTGGCCGTTGTCATAGGTCAGGACGACCGGCGTGTTCGGACGCAGCACCTGGCCGGGCGCGGCGGTCCACACGGTGTTGGGCGTGGGCAGGCCGGTCATGCCGGCGATCCCGGCCCAGCCGAAGTCGGCGAACCAGGCGTGCTCGGCGCCCTCGGGGCGGAACAGCTCGACCGGCGGCGAATTCTTGTCGGCCGTCTGGGTGAAGCGCTTGAGCCACAGGTCGTCGATCCGCGCGCCCTTCAGGGCGATCGAGCCCGACAGGGCCGGGGTGTCGACGGCGACGCGCGGGCTCTGGGCCTTGGCGGCGTCGCGCGACAGCTTCAGCGGCTGGGGCAGTCCGTCGGCGCCGATGGTCATGCCCGGCTGGGCGGCGACCTGCGCCTCGGCGATCTTCTTGGCGCGAAGCTCGGCCTCGCGCGCCTTCTGCTGCGGACCCAGCACCAGGAACTGGTAGCCGATCAGGATCGCAAACGCGCAGACGAGGAACATCAGCGTGTTTTTGTTGGAGTCGTTCTGCATGGGTTGGACTTAACCAGAAACGGAGGAATCGGACGCGGCGGGGGCGTGCGGTACGGGCGTCGCGCCCGGGCCCGCGCGATCGAGGTCGGCGGCGAGGCTTATCAGCGCGGTTTTAACATCGTCAAGCAAACGCCCCCATGCCCGCTGGCCAGTTCCGCCGCGGGCGATGAACACATAGTCGCAAGAAGGGCGGCCATGAAGGGGGAGAAGCAGCCTGGCGGCCTCGCGCAGGCGTCTTTTGGCGCGATTTCGCTCGACCGAGCCGCCGATCTTCTTGGTGGCGGTGAATCCGACCCGGATCAGCGGGTCGTCGTCGTGGCGCGGGCGCATCTGCATGAACACCGCCCCGCGCGCCAGATTGGGCGCCTTGGCGGCCTTCAGGAAGTCGGGGCGCTTCTTGAGGCGCTCGATCTTCACCGGCTTAACCGGGGCTTCGGTCATGAAAAAAGCCGCCCCTTCCGGCGCAGGCCAGAGGCCTGGTTCGAGGAAAGGGCGGCTTTCATCATGGTCTAGTTTCCCGCCAAAAAAGAGACGGGAGAAAGGCTGTTAGGCCGTCAGGCGCTTACGGCCCTTGGCGCGGCGACGCGCGACGATCTTTTGGCCGTTCTTGGTGGCCATACGCGCGCGGTAGCCGTGACGGCGGGCTCGCACGAGCTTCGACGGCTGGAATGTCCGCTTCACGAGGTGGCTCCGATAATAATGGGACGCGAAGGCCGTAGGGCCGCCGCGAGTGAGGGGCGGTGGATAAGGGAACGGGCGGCGGCTGTCAACATGAGTCGAACCAAGGGGTTGGACGAACTTGCCTCCGCCTGGCGCCGCTTAAGCCTCTTGCCCCTGTGGGGGAAGACGACCGCGAAGCGGTCCGTAGGGGGCAGGTGGTCGCCGCTAGAGATCCGGCCGGATAATCGCCTTGCCAACGACCTGTCGGCTCGCCAGCAGATCGAACGCCTCGCGCCAGCGATCCAACGGCAGCTCGGCGTGCACGTGCGGCCGGATCACGCCCTGGTCCGCCATCCTCCACACCGCCTCGGCGTTCTCGCGACCCCTCTCCGGAAATCGCCGGCTATACTCGCCGGCCCGCACGCCCATCACCGAGAAGCCCTTGATCAGCGGCATGTTGACCGAGACGGTCGGGATGCGTCCCGAGGTGAAGCCGATCACCAGCAGCCGCCCGTCGAAGGCGATGCAGCGCACGCTCTCGTCGAAGACGTCGCCGCCCACGGGGTCGTAGATCACGTCGACGCCGTGGCCGCCGGTGATCGCCTTGATCTTGTCCTTGAAGCCGCCGGTGACGTTGACCACGGCGTCTGGGGCGTAGAGGCGCTGGATCTGCGCGAGTTTCTCGTCCGAGGCCGAGGCGGCGATCACCCGCGCGCCCAGGACCTTGGCCAGGTCGACGGCCGCCAGTCCCACCCCGCCGGCCGCGCCTTGGACCAGCACCCACTCGCCAGGCTCCAGCCGCGCCCGGCGGACCAGGGCGACATAGGCGGTAAGGTAGGCCGCGCCATAGGCGGCGGCTTCCGCGAACGATAGTCGGGCGGGCTTGGGCTTCAGGGCGTCGGCCGACAGCACCGCATATTCGGCGAACCCGCCCAGCCGCGCCCCGCCGACCACGGCGTCGCCAAGGCTCCATCCCGTGACGCCCTCGCCCAGAGCCGCGACCTCGCCGGCCAGGTCCAGGCCGAGGGTGAAGGGCGGGGGCGGTTTGAACTGGTATTCGCCCCGGGTCATCAGCAGGTCGGGGAAGTTGACGCTGGCGGCGCGGACGCGGACCAGGACCTCGCCCGGGCCGGGCGTCGGCGTGGGGATGTCGTGGATCGCGCAGCCGGCGAAGTCGGGGGCCAAGGCCTCGACGACCAGGGCGCGCATCAATCGGTCCAATAGTCGAATGTTTCTCGGACCAGGCGCGCGATCTCCCGACACGCCGTGTCCGCCGCCGGGACGGCTCCGGTAAATGCCGTGAAGCCGTGCGCCAGGCTGTCGTAGCAACGATAACGCACGGCCACGCCAGCCGCGATCAGCCGTTTGGCGTAGGCCTCGCCCTGGTCGACCAGCGGGTCGAAGCCGGCGGTGGCCACCACGGCCGGGGCCAGGTCCGTCAGATCCTCGGTCTTGTTGGGCGACAGGCGCGGATCGGCCGGATCGGCGTCGGCGCCCATATAGTGACCCATGAACCAGTCCATGATCGGCCGGCTCAGCGGATAGGCGTCGCCATAGGTGGTCATGGACGGCGTCTCGCTGGCCACGTCGACGGCGGGATAGATCAGCAGCTGCAGGGCCGGCTGAGCCTCGCCCAGGCGCTTCATCTCCTGGGCGACGATGGCCGCGAAGTTGCCGCCCATGCTGTCGCCGCCGATCGCCGCCGTCCCGGGCAGGGCCCCGAACCGAGCGGCGTTGTCGCGCCCCCAGCGGAAGGCGGCCAGTACGTCGTCCAGACCGGCCGGGAAGCGGTGATCGGGCGCCAGGCGGTAGTCGACCGACAGCACCGCCGTGCGGGCGATCCGCGCCAGGATCCCGCAGAAGGCGTGGCAGGTCTCCAGATCTCCGATCACTCCGCCGCCGAAGTGGGCGAAGACGATCAGGGGCGCGCCGCTGTCCTGATCGGCTGGGCGATAGGCGCGCAGCCTGACGGGGCCGTCGGGACCGTCGATCGAGAAGTTCTCGTTGCGCACGCCCGGCTCGGGCGGACCGCTCATGGCGGCCAGGCCCCTGGCGCTGGCGGCGCGGGCCTCGTCCGGCGACAGCGTGGTCATCGACGGCATCTTCGCGGCGGCCGCGGCCAGGAACTGGAAGCGCGGGTCCAGGGTCCGCCCGCCGCGATAGACCGTCCCGCCGCCCGACATCGCCCTAAGGATCGGGCTGGGCAGCGACATCAGCGCCTTGAGGATGAACTTCTGGACGGCGGGGTCGGCCATTCGGGCTCTTTCTGGAGGCGAGGGATCTCTAGAGGCGGGGCAGGGCCGGCAGGCCGCCCAGGATCATCCGGACGGCGAAGTCGGCCGCGCCGTCCACGTCGACCGGGCGACGCTCCAGCATCTTGTCGCCGACCTCGCGCGCCACGGCGATGCAGGCGGCGGCGAAATAGTCCAGGTCGACGGCCGGAGCGTGGTCGTGCTCCAGCACCTTGGCGAAGGCGGCGTGGACCTCGTCGAACACCGCCTGGATCTCGGGCGTGGCGCGGGCGTGGGGAAAGACCTCGCCGGCCGGCCGGTTGATCCGCCAGCTTTCGTGCTCGGCCGCCAGGAAGTCGAAATAGGCCCGGATCGCGCCGCGCAGGAAGCTCTCGAAATCGACCGCCCGCTCGGACTCGGCCCGCAGGATCGGCCGGAAGCGCCGCGCGCCGTCGTCGGCCAGGGCGTCGAACACTTCTTCCTTGGACTTGTAGTAGTTGTAGAAGGTGCCCGAGGCCAAACCCGTGCGGCGGATGATGTCGCGCACCGTGGCCGCCTCGTAGCCCAGCTCGCCGAACACCGCCCGCGCCGCGTCCAGGATGGCCTGGCGGTTGGCGACCTTGGTGCGTTCGCGCTTGCCGGGGCGGTTATCTTCCGGGGGCGGACGGGCGGGGAAGTAGGCGATGTTCGACATCGGACGCGACTCGTGGCGAGGCCCAGATGACGCCCCGTCACGATTTCAGCCTCATTCCGCCGCCAGTGGCAAGGATTCCGACGCGCGCGCCAAAACCGGCAGGGCGCCGCCGGCGGCCCGCGCCCGTTTCTCACCGGCCGCGATCTCCTTCTTCAGGTCGGCGCAATAGACCCCGAAGTCGACCTGGATGGTGTGGCGGGCCGAGGCGTAGAACTGGCCGGTGTGGCGCTCCTCATCCTTGGCGGTGATCTTCTCCATCTCGGCGCGCGAGGGCGGAGCGTAACGGCCGGTCAGATAGCCGGCGACCAGCTTGGACTGCTGCTCGGCGAAATTGACCAGGGTCGGCAGGGCCTGGGCCAGGCCCATGTAGAAGAGGTCGGGCACGCCGGGCTTCATCATCCGCTTGAACAGCGGCAGGCGGTGGTCGGCGTCGGGGACCAGGGCGGGGTCGTCCAGGAACGGGAAGCTGATCTTGTAGCCGGTGGCGAAGACGATCACGTCCACGGGCTCGACGCTGTCGTCGGCGAAGCGGACGTTCCGCCCCTCCAGCGCCTTGATCGCCGGCTTGAAGGTGATGTCGCCGCAGCCGGCCCGGGTCAGGAACTCGCCGCTGACGGAAGGGTGGGCTTCCAGCGGCTCGTGGTCGGGCTTGGGCAGGCCGTAGTCTTCCATCCTGCCGACGTGCTTGCGGATCAGCGAGCGGACGATCTTCAGCCCCAGCTTGCGCGGCATCCACGGCGGCATGGCCGACTTGTCCGACGGTTTGCCGTTCAGATATTTCGGGAACACCCAGACTCCGCGCCGGGCCGAGACGATCAGCTTGCCGGCGATCGGGCGCTGGGCCAGTTCGCTGGCGATATCCATGGCCGAATTGCCCATGCCGACCACCACCACGGTCTTGCCGCGCATGTCGACCGGATCGAACGGGTCGCTGTAGGCGTGGGCGTGGAAGGCGGGGCCGTCGAAGGTTCCCGGATACTCCGGCACGCGCGGGTCCCAGTGGTGGCCGTTGGCGACGATCAGCACGTCGTAGAGCCGGGTCTCGCCGGTCGACAAGGTCACCGACCACAGGCCGTCGTGCGTGCGCTCGGCGCGGGTCACCTTGGTGTTGAAGGTGATGGTCTCGCGCAGGCCGAAATGGGCGACATAGTCCTTGAAGTATCGCAGGACCTGGCTGTGATGCGGGAAGTCGGGCCAGTCGGCCGGAACCGGGAAATCCTCGAAGGCCAGGCGCCATTTCGAGGTGTCGATGTGCAGGCTCTCGTAGCAGGCCGACAGTCCGTTGGGGTTCTTGTAGTACCAGTTGCCGCCGATGTCGTCGGAGGCCTCGAAGCAGTCATAGGGGACGCCGGCGTCCTTCAGCCGCTTGGCGGTGGTGAAGCCGCTGCAGCCCGCGCCGATGATGCAGGCCTTGGGCAGCCTGTTGGGCGGTAGCTTGGCGCTCATCGCGCGCCTCCCTGACTTATCGTTGTTCAGGTGAGCGTATCGGCGTTATGCGAGGCGTCAAGCTGCCCCTAGGTCAAAGGTGGACGATCAGTTGCCCAGGGCGCGCGGCGAATAGGTCGCCGTGCAGCGCGACTTGCACTGCATCCAGCTGGTCGCGCAGCTGTCGTCGTCGCTGTTGGCGCGGCAGAAATAGTAGGTGCGGGCGCAGGACGACCGGCACTGGTTGGAATCCACGCCCTGGGCGGGCGCGCCGGTCAGCGGGACCAGCGGCGGCGGCAGGGCGGGCGTGGCGGCTGGCGCGGGCGCGGCCCTCGGCGTCGCGGGGATCACGCGCGTCGGCTTGGCCGTCTGGGCGGCGGCCGAGCCGGTCACGGCGGCGAGGATCAGCAGACAGGCGAGAACGCGGCGCATGGAAGGGTTCTAGCGCGCGCCCGTTGAGGTCTGGTTAACCACGTTCTCCGGCCGAGGGGCACGTTGCGCGCGTGGCCTCGTAGTGAGCGAAGGCCTGTTCCTTGTCGCCGTCGCGGGCGGTGATCCGCCAGTCCAGCTTGTCGCCCGTCAGGGTCCAGCGGTTCAGGAAGCTGGACGGCGGATAGCTGTAGGCGATCTCGAAGCCGTCCTCGCGGACCGCGCCCGCGCCGGTGGTCGTGTAGTCGCCGCCGAAGCTATCAGCCCAATAGCCCGTCAGCGTCGCGGGAATCTCGCCCTTGGGCGCGCGGGCGCCGATCACCAGGTGGGCGGCGTAGCGGTCGGCGGGATCGGCCTTGGCCTGGCTTTCCGTCTCGATCACGAACATGGCGCCCAAGGCGACCGACTTGGCCGACAGGGACAGGGTCACGGGCTTGCCCATGACCTCGCCGGCGCCCTGCCAGCAGCCTTCCAACGCCTTCACCTGGTCGGGCAGCGGAGCGGACGGCGCGTCCTGCGCCAAGGCCGGCCCGGCCGCCAGCGACAGCAACGCGATCAGCGCGCTCGAAACCTTCATCCGCGTTCCCCTCGACACTTCACGCCTCAGCCTAGTGGCGCGATCCGGCCCCCGGCGTCCAGCCTCGACGCGCGCGGCGGGCTCAAGGCTGCGAGGTCGCCAGGAACGCGCTCAGTCCCTCGGCCAGATGGTCGAACATCGCGCGCATCCGCAGGGTGGCCCGCAGGTCCTCGTGCATGACCAGCCAGACGGGCAGGTCGAAGCCGATCTGGCCGGGGCAGATCGGAACCAGGTCGGGATCGCGGCGGGCCACGCCGTGCTGGATGAAGCCCAGGCCGAAGCCGGCGCGGACGGCGGCCAGCTGGGCCAGGTCGCTATCGGCGCGGAAAGCGAAGCCCTGCGGCGGAAGCGGTACGCGCTGGACCAGGCCGCGCAGGAACGGCGTGCCCTTGTCGAAGCCGACCACGGCGTGGTCGCGAAGCTGCTCCAGGTTCGTGGGGACGCCTTCGGTCTCCAGATAGTTTCGGTGCGCGTAGAGGCCCAGGTGGGTGTCGGCCAGGCGGCGGGCGACCAGGGCGTCCTGGGTGGGGCGGACCATGCGCACGGCGATATCGGCCGCGCCGCGCAACAGGTCCTGCTGCTGGTTGTCCAGCGAGACCTCGACCGCCACGCCGGGATGCCGCGGGCGGAAGTCGGCCAGGATCCGGGGCAGCACCTCGGCGCCGATGATCTCGCTGGCGGTCAGGCGGACCACGCCGCGCGCGGTGTTGCCGGCTCCGGACGCCGCCCGGATCAGGGCGCTGGCCGCCCCGGCCATGGCCTGGGCGTGCGGCGCCAGGTCCAGCGCCGCATCGGTGGGTTTCAAGCCTTGGGGCGAGCGGGTGAACAAGGCCACGCCGAGGCCGCGCTCCAGCTCGGCGACCTGGCGGCCGAGGGTGGGCTGGGTCAGGCCCAGGGCCCGGGCGGCGGCCGACAGGCTGCCCTCGGTCATCACCGCCAGGAAGGCGCGGTACAGGCTCCAGTCGGGCTCATCCATGCATTCGTGCATAGCAGATCAACGGTGTTCGCCAATTCTCGTTTATCGGGCGAGGGCGCAAATTCCGGTCATCAGCTTCTCACGGAGACCGAACATGACCTCGACCCAAACCCGCACCGCCCTGGTGATCGGCGCGACCGGCGGCATCGGCGGCGAGGCCGCCTCGGCCCTGGTCCGCCACGGCTGGACCGTCCGCGCCCTGACCCGCCGCGCCCAGCCGGCCCGCGACGGGATCGACTGGATCGAGGGCGACGCCATGGTCGCCGCCGACGTGGCCCGCGCCGCCCAGAGCGTCCACCTGATCGTCCACGCCGCCAATCCGCCCGGCTATCGCAACTGGGGCAAGCTCGTCCTGCCGATGATCGACAACACCATCGCCGCGGCCAAGGCGCAGGGGGCGCGGATCCTGCTGCCGGGCACGGTCTACAACTTTGGCCTGGAGACCTTCCCGCTGATCGACGAGACCGCGCCCCAAGCCCCGACCACCCGCAAGGGTAGGATCCGGGTCGAGATGGAGCGGCGGCTGAAGGCGGCCTCGGCGCAAGGGGTGTCGGTGCTGATCGTCCGGGCCGGCGACTTCTTCGGACCCCACGCCGGCAACAACTGGTTCGGCCAGGCGGTGATCAAGCCGGGCGCGCCGGTGAAGTCGGTGACCGAGCCTTCGACCAAGAACGTGGCCCACGCCTGGGCCTATCTGCCCGACCTGGCCGAGACCATGGCCCGGCTGCTGGATCGCGCCGATCGCCTGGGGGCCTTCGAGGTCTTCCACTTCGGCGGCCACCTGCTGGCCTGGGGCGAGATGGCGGCCTCGGTGCGGCGCGTGACCGGCCAGCCGAAGCTGCCGGTGATGGGCTTCCCCTGGTGGCTGATCGTCGGCCTGTCGCCGGTCGTGCCGTTGTTCCGCGAGATGGCCGAGATGCGCTACCTGTGGCGCGAGCCGCTGGTCCTCGACGACCGCAAGCTCCGGGCCTTCCTGGGGGCGGACCTGCCGGCCACGTCGCTGGACGCGGCGGTGGCGACGAGCCTGAGGGGACTGGGGTGTCTGGAAGTTTCGCACCCTCTCCCAGCGGGAGAGGGCGGTGCCCGCCGCGCAGCGGTGGGAGGGTGAGGAGTTACGCCCTCACCGATTTCACTCAGACTCCCTGCCGGCACGCCGGCTGACGTTTTACGCCCTCACCCTCCCAACGCTTCGCGTCGAGTCCCTCCCTCTCCCCACGGGAGAGGGTTTCGGTGAGACTACTTCTTCAGCTTCTCGATCAGCGCCATCGCCGCCGCCGGGTTCCTGACCTTGGCGCCGGCGATGAAGTAGGCGAACACGTCGCCGCGCTGAGCCCAGCCCTGGGTCTGCTTGGCGATCCCGTCCAGTTCGTCCGAGCTCATGCCGGTCGGTTCGTCCGGCTTGCTCGACATCAGCCGCGCATAGGTGAAGTCGGCGGTCGGCTGGTCGATGCAGGGCCAGGTCGGCTCCTCGTCGACGGCGTAGACGATGGCCGCGCCGTACTTGGCGGCCAGGTCGTAGAATTGCTGATCTGCGAAGGTGGGGCTGCGGACCTCGAGCGCGTGACGCGCCGGCCGGCCGCCGATCTCCTTGGGCAGCAGCTTCAGGAAACCCTCGAAATCGACGGGGTCGAACTTCTTGGTCGCCATGAACTGCCAGTTGATGGGCCCCAGCTTGGGTCCCAATTCCTCCAGCCCCTGGCCCAGGAACTTCTCCAGGGAGTCGTTGTTCTCCGACAGCACCCGGCGGTTGGTGCAGAAGCGGCTGGCCTTGACCGCGAACACGAAGTCGTCGGGCGTCTCGTCGCGCCACTTCTGCCAGCTGTTGGGCTTGAAGGTGGAGTAGTAGGTGCCGTTGATCTCGATGCTGGTCAGCTTGGACGCGGCGTATTTCAGCTCGTCCTTCTGCTTGAGATCGTCGGGATAGAAGGGACCGCCCCGCCAGGGCTCGAACGTCCAGCCGCCGATGCCGCAGCGAATGGTTCCGGTCATGACTGTTCCCTTCCTGTTCTCGCGGCGCACCCTAGCAGCGGCCGCGAAAACCGGAAGCGGAAAAAGCCTAGCGGCGAACCTGCAGTTCCTGCACCTCGGCCCGGCCGCTGCGCTTGCCGAACACGCAGGTGGCTTTGCCGCGCGCGCCCTTCATGTGCTTGGGCTTGTAGACGCCCTCCAGGGTCGAGACCGTGACGTCCTGAAAGGTGTCGCCATAGGCGGTGACGCGGACGTTGCGCAGCTCCTCGGCGGCGGCGATGCAGGCCTTGTCCGAGCGGGCGCGCAGGTCGTTCCAGGCGCCGGGCGTGGAGGCATGGGCGGAGCAGGCGGTCAGGGCCAGCAGGGCGGCGGCGGTCAGGGCGAGGCGCATGGGGAACTCCGACGGTAGGGATGGCGAGGCTTAACGTGTCGGTGTGACGAGCGGTTGCCGACTTGCCCCCACCGGACCGCTACGCGGTCTGTCCGCCCCCATAGGGGGGCGGAGGACGCGCGCACGGCGCCTCTTCCCTCTCCGGGGGAAGACGATCGCGAAGCGATCCGTAGGGGGCAAGTGATCAGCATTCCACCCGATTAACGGAAAGCCCCACCGCCAGCCCGCCCAGCGACGTCTCCTTATAAATCTCGTTCATGTCCTCGCCGGTGCGCTTCATCGTGGCGATCACCTTGTCGAGCGACACCGAGTGCTGCCCGTCCCCCAGCAGCGCCAGGCGCGCGGCGTCGATGGCCTTGATCGCGCCCATGGCGTTGCGCTCGATGCAGGGGATCTGGACCAGGCCGCCGATCGGGTCGCAGGTCAGGCCCAGATTGTGCTCCATGCCGATCTCGGCGGCGTTTTCGATCTGGTCGTTGGTGCCGCCCAGCGCGGCGCAGAGCCCGGCCGCCGCCATCGAGCAGGCCACGCCGACCTCGCCCTGGCAGCCCACCTCGGCCCCGCTGATCGAGGCGTTGCGCTTGTAGAGCGCGCCGATCGCCGCCGCCGTCAGCAGGAACACCCGCACCCCCTGCGGCGTGCCGTTGTGGAAACGGTGGTAGAAGCGCAACACCGCCGGGATCAGGCCGGCCGCGCCGTTGGTCGGGGCGGTGACCACCCGGCCGCCGGCCGCGTTCTCCTCGTTGACCGCCATGGCCCACAGGTTGACGTAGTCCATGGCCGCCAGCGGGTCGCTGATCTGGCGCTCCATGCGGCCCTGGATGGTCTGGTGGATCTGGCGGGCCCGGCGCTTGACGGCCAGGCCGCCGGGCAGGATTCCGGTCTCGCGCATGCCCCGGTCGATGCAGGCTTCCATGGCGTCGAAGATGCGATCCAGCCCCGCCTCCAGCTCGTCCTGGTCCATGCGCGCCAGCTCGTTGGCGGCCATGACCCCGGCGATCGACACGCCCGCGTCGGCGGCGCGTTGCACCAGGTCGGCGCCGCTTTCGAACGGGTGCGGGATTTCGGGGCCGGGCTCGGGCGGGGCGTTGCGGCCCATCTCGCTCTCGTCGCGCACGAAGCCGCCGCCGATCGAGAAATAGGTGCGCTCGGCCAAGACTGCGCCGGCGGCGTCGAAGGCGGTGAAGGTCAGGCCGTTGGGGTGCTGGGGCAGGCGCTCGTGACCGGCCCAGACGATGTCGCGCTCTTCGTCGAAGATGATATCGATCTCGCCGCCCAAGAGGAGCGACTGGGTGGCCCTGGCCTCCAGCAGGGCGGCCTCGCCCACGTCAGGATCGAGTTCGGCGGGCACGAAGCCCATCAGCCCCAGGATCACCGCCCGGTCGGTGGCGTGGCCGCGTCCGGTCAGGGCCAGGGAGGCGTAGAGCCGCGTCTCCACCCGGGCGACGCTGGGGAGTCGGCCGGCGTCGCGCAAGCGGCCGACGAACAGGCCGGCGGCCGTCATCGGCCCCATGGTGTGGCTGCTCGACGGGCCGACGCCGAGTTTGAACAGGTCGAAGACGGAGGCTGTCATTCAGGTTTTCACGCGTTACGCCGTGAACGCGATCGGGGACATGCACATGTGCATGTCCCCGTCCGCATCTCGAGCGATGCTAAGTTACTTCCGGTCCGCTTTCGTCGTGTCGCGCAGCGCCTTGAACTCCGAGCCCGCCTGCCATTCCGGCCAGGTCCTGGAATTGGCGAGGTCGGCGCCGATCTCGTAGAACAGGCCGATGTCCTGGGCCTGGCCGGTCAGGTCCCAATCCGCCGACCATTCGTCGGCCGGCTGGTGGTAGCGGTTGGCGGTGTAGTCCTCCTTGGCCTTCCTGCCGGCCTCGTTGCCGCCGGTCACCAGATCGTCGCCGGAGGCGACCGAGATGGCCGGCACGCCGCGCTTGGCGAAGGGGAAGTGGTCCGAGCGATAGAAGTGGCCGGCCTGGGGCGTGGGATCAGGTGTGAAGTAGCGGCCGTGGGCCTTGGCCTTGGCCACCAGCAGGTCCTGCAGGTCGACCTTACCGTCGCCCGAGGTGGTGATGTCCTTGGCCGGGCCGGCGGCCGACAGGGCGTCGATGTTCAGGTCGCCGACGGTCTTGGACAGCGGGTAGAGCGGGTTGGACGCGTAGTATTCCGAGCCCAGCAGGCCGCGCTCCTCGGCGGTGACGGCCAGGAACAGGATCGAGCGCTGTGGGGCCGGCTGGCTCTTGAAGGCGCGGGCCAGCTCCAGGATGGCGGCGACGCCGTCGGCGTTGTCGATCGCGCCGTTGTAGATCTTGTCGCCCTTGGCGTCCGGCTGGCCGACGCCCAGATGGTCCCAGTGGGCGCTGTAGATGATCGTCTCGTCGGGACGCGTCGCGCCCTTGATCCGGCCGGCGATGTTCTTCGAAACGATCACCGAATGGTCGACGGCGTAGGCGGCCGAGAAGGTCGCGCCCTTCAGTTCCACCGGCTTGAAGTCGCGGCTCTGGGCCTGCGTCTTCAGGGCGTCGAAATCCAGGCCGGCCGACTTGAACAGGTCGACGGCGACGTCGCGCTGGATCCAGGATTCCAGATTGGGGTGAACCTTGGCGGGTTCCTTGCGGACGATGTCGAACATGGTGGCGGTGTTGGAGTTCTTGACCGTGGCCCAGCCGTAGGCGGCCGGCGCGGTTTCGTGGACGATCAGCACCCCGGCCGCGCCCTGGCGGGCGGCTTCCTCGAACTTGTAGGTCCAGCGGCCGTAATAGGTCATGGCCTTGCCGCCGAAGTCACCGGAGCCGGTCTCGAAGTCCGGGTCGTTGATCAGCACCACCAGGACCTTGCCCTTCAGGTCCAGGCCCTTGAAGTCATCCCAATGGCGTTCGGGCGCCTTGACGCCATAGCCGACGAACACGATCGGGGCGTCCTTGAGGACGACGCTGTCGACATTGGTCATGGCCGCGCGGATGGCGATCTGCTCGCCCTGGGCCAGGGGAACGGCCTTGCCGCCGACGGTGAACTGGGCGGCGATCGGGCCCTTGATGTCGAACTTGCCCAGCGGCACGTCCTGGGTCCAGGCGCGGGTCCCGTCCGTCTTGGGATCGCCGGCGGGCTCCAGGCCGATCGCCTTCATCTGGCCGACGATGTAGTCGACGGCCTTGGTCTCGCCGGCCGTGGCGGGGCCGCGGCCCTCGAATTCGTCCGACGACAGCACCTTGATGTGGGCCGACAGCTTGGCGGGGTCGATCTTGGGCGCGTCGGCGGCATGCGCGAGCATGGGAACGGCGATCAGGGCGGTCGCGAGCAGCAAGCGTTTCATCGGGTCTCTCTTTTGGAGCAGATCTTGATCGTTGGCCCGGACCCTAGCCTTAGCCGGAGCGGACGGGAAGGCGCGCCGACGGGGACACGCACAAGTGCATGTCCCCGGTCCGTTACAGCTCGCCTGCCAGCACGCGCGCATACAGCGCCGGATCCACGTTGCCGCCGGAACAGACGATCGCCGCTGTCTGGCTCTTCAGGTCGATCTTGCCGGTCAGGGCCGCCGTCAAGGCCACGCAGCCGCCGGGCTCGATCACCAGCTTCAGCACGCCGAAGGCGTAGCGCATCGCCTCGGCCACCTCGGCGTCGGTGACGGCGACGATCCCGGAGAGGGTCTTGCTGTTGATCGGCCAGGTTAGCTCGCCGGGGATCGGGGTCAGCAGGGCGTCGCAGATCGAGCGGGCGTCCGGATCGATGGTCTCGCGCTGGCCCGAGGCCAGCGAGCGGCGGGTCTCGTCGAAGCCGGCCGGCTCGGCGCCCCAGACCTCGGTGGCGGGCGACAGCGCCTTGACCGCCGTGGAGACGCCGGCGATCAGCCCGCCGCCGCCGACGGGGCTGATCACCTTGTCCAGGTCCACGCCCAGCGCCCGGGCCTGCTCGACGATCTCCAGCCCGGCCGTGCCCTGGCCCGCGATGATGTGCGGGTCGTCATAGGACGGCACGACCACGCACCCGCGCTCGGCGGCGATCTGGTCGGCGATGGCGACGCGGTCCTCGGTGAAGCGGTCGTAGAAGCGAATCTCGGCCCCGAAGCCGCGCGTGCCCCCGACCTTCACGGCCGGCGAGTCGGACGGCATGACGATCAGGGCCGGGCAGCCGAGAAGCTGGGCCGCCAGGGCCACGCCCTGGGCGTGGTTGCCCGACGAGAAGGCCACGACGCCCCGCCGGCGCTCGTCGTCGGTCAGCTGGGACAGGCGGTTGTAGGCGCCGCGGAACTTGAAAGCCCCGGCCCGTTGCAGGGTCTCGGGCTTGATCAGCACCCGGCCGCCGAGGCGTTCGTTGAGCGCGGGGCTCTCGATCAGCGGGGTGCGAACGGCCTGGCCTTCGAGCCGGGCGGCGGCGGCTTGGATGTCGGAAAGGGCGATGGTCATGACCGTCAGGTTTATCGCCATGAAAGCTGCGCTGAAACCCTTTGCGAGCTGCGCCGTTCAAGCCATAAGAGAAGCGTCGAGACCGCTGGGGATATACCGTGAAGAAAGCTCTGTTCGCCGCCGCGGCCTGCGCCGCCGTGGCCGTAGCCGCGCCCGCGTTCGCCGGCGAAGTCTTCGTCGGCGCGTACAAGCATGACGTCACCTTCGTCGGAAACCTGGTCGGCCTGGGCGCCGCCGGTCGCGAGGACGGCGTCGACGTCCACCTGGGCTATCGCACCGACAAGATCGAAAGCCTGCGCTGGCTGGGCAAGCCCCAGGTCCACGCCATGATCTCGATCAACAGCGAGAACACCTCCAACTTCGTGGCCGCCGGCTTCGACTGGAAGATCAACCTGGGCAAGCCGGGCGGCTTCTACCTGCGTCCGGGCATGGGCCTGGCCTATACCGACGGCGAGACCGGCCTGCCGCCGGCCAACGCCCCGGGCCTCAGCCAGGCCGAGATCGATCGCCGCACCAAGCTCTACTACACGCGCATCGACTTCGGTTCGAAGGTGCTGTTCGAGCCGGAACTGGCCCTGGGCTACGAGTTCAACGACAAATGGTCGGGCGAACTCAGCTACGTCCACCTGTCGAACGGCCAGATCTTCCACCATGGCAAGAACCAGGGGCTTGACGACGCCGGGGTCCGGCTGGTCTACAAGTTCTGAACCGGGCGGCCTCCTTTCCAGTGAGGCCGCTACGCCGATCACAAGAGATGAAACGTCCGCCGCCGAGTCCTGTCGAAGGGCCGCGGGCGCCTTTCGGCAGGTGATAAGGCATATCTGAACATGGCCAATGTGACCGTTGTCGGCGCCCAGTGGGGCGACGAGGGCAAGGGCAAGATCGTCGACTGGCTGTCCAACCGGGCGGACGTCGTCGTGCGTTTCCAGGGCGGCCACAACGCCGGCCACACCCTGGTGGTCGACGGCAAGGTCTACAAGCTGGCCCTGCTGCCGTCGGGCGTCGTGCAGGGCAAGCTCTCGGTCATCGGTAACGGCGTGGTCGTCGATCCCTGGCACCTGCTGGGCGAGATCGCCAAGATCGCCGAACAGGGCGTGGTCATCGGCCCGGACCTGCTGGTGCTGGCCGACAACGCCACCCTGATCCTGCCGCTGCACAAGGACCTGGACCAGGGCCGCGAGGCCGCGTCCAGCCAGAAGATCGGCACCACCGGCCGCGGCATCGGCCCGGCCTATGAGGACAAGGTCGGCCGTCGCGCCATCCGCGTCGCCGACCTGGCCGACCCCGAGGCCCTGAAGCCCAAGATCGAGCGCCTGCTCAGCCACCACGGCGCGCTGCGCCGGGGCCTGGGCCTGCCCGAGGCCGACGGCGAGGCGATGTTCAATGAGCTGATGGAGATCGCGCCGAAGATCCTGGCCTACGCCCAGCCGGCCTGGCGCCTGCTGGACCAGGCTCACAAGGCCGGCAAGCGCATCCTGTTCGAAGGCGCCCAAGGCGCGCTGCTGGACGTCGACCACGGCACCTATCCGTTCGTCACCTCGTCCAACACCGTCGCCGGCCAGGCCGCGGCCGGTTCGGGCATGGGCCCCAAGGGGCCGGGCTACGTGCTGGGCATCGTCAAGGCCTACACCACCCGGGTCGGCGAAGGTCCGTTCGCCTGCGAACTGGACGATGAAGTCGGCAAGCATCTGTCGACCGTGGGCCGCGAGGTCGGCGTCAACACCGGCCGCGCCCGTCGCTGCGGCTGGTTCGACGCGGTGCTGGTGCGCCAGTCCGTCGCCATCAACGGCATCGACGGCATCGCCCTGACCAAGCTGGACGTGCTGGACGGCCTGAAGACCCTGAAGATCTGCGTCGGCTACAAGATCGGCGACCGCGAGGTCGACTACTTGCCGGCCGGCATGCGCGACCAGGCCGCCGCCGTGCCGATCTACGAGGAGATGGAAGGCTGGAGCGAAAGCACCGCCGGCGCCCGCTCGTTCAAGGACCTCAACGCCAACGCCATCAAGTATGTGCGCCGGGTCGAGGAACTGATCGGCGCGCCCGTCGCCCTGCTGTCGACCAGCCCCGAGCGCGACGACACCATCCTGATGCGCGACCCCTTCCAGGGATGAGACTGCAACGGATTTTCCAAGGCTAAGTTAGCGATTGCTTAGCAGGCAAGGCCTTATGACGGTGGCCTCTCTGGGGAGGTTCGCCGTCTTTGGTCGCTGCGCGTCGTTTAATGAAGTCCGCAAACAAGGCGGATCGTCTGACGCGCAGCCTCCGAGCGCTTGATCGGGAGGCGTCGACCAGTCGCGTCCTGAACCTGCTGGCCATCGAGGCCCGCAGCGGCCACAGGCCCGAACACGGCGAGGCGCCGTTGTTCCGCAATCGCATCCTCAACACCGCCCTGGTGGTCAAGCACCGCCTGCGGGCCGACGATATCTTCCTGTTCGACGAGATCCGGCCCAACGCCACCAAGATCATCATTCCGTTCGAGCGTAGCGACCTGGGCCTGGGCGGCCAGTCGTTCTTCGTGGGTCAGCGCGGCTGGGTGGACCTGCTGCGCGAGGCCTGCAACGAACACACCGACATGGCGCGCGACCTGGCGACCCTGCGGCTGATCGATCAGTTGCCGTCGCTGGATCCGTTCCTGCTGCGCGAGCATCTGCGCCGCCACGGCCTGTCGGTGGCCTCCAGCTATTTCGCGCTGTCGGGCGCCGACATGGAGCAGATGCAGAGCTTCGTGTCGGTCCAGATCTCGCAGCTGATCAATCTGGCCTATCGCGACGCCGGCCGCATCGTGCCCGGCGCGCACGCCGCGCGCCTGGTCGAGGCCTTGCTGTCCACCGACGTCGACGAGCGGCTGGAGCCGCTGCGCGAGACCCTGGTCATGGACGGCGACAGCTTCAAGGAAGGCGTCTTCAGCTGGAAGGGCTTCCTCTATTACAAGTGGATGCTGAACCGGCTGTGGGCCGATCTGGACACCGTCGGCGGCGAGATCGCGCGGCTGACGATCACCGGCAATCGCGACGTGGCCATGCAGCGGTTCGTCGACGACACCCGCAAGCGCCTGCGTCGCGGCATCCTGATCGAGCGCAAGTCGATCCTGCGGGCGCTGGACGTCTATGACCGCGCGTTCGACGACCTGATCGAAAACGGCAAGCCCCAGGCGTTCCGCGAATTCCTGCTGCGCGCGCCCGACATGTTCCTGTCGCTGGGCGAGAAGGTCGGGGTCATCGCCCACATCGCCAGCTTCTGGCGCTACCGCTTCCCGATCGGCACGCCCCTGGTGGCCGACATCGAGGACGCCATCGACATCCTCCAGGATTTCGACGCAGGATTGACCGCAAGCCTGGCCGCCTGAAGGACGTTCTGCCGCAACCGGCGACTAATAAGCGGATTTTTACCATCGACCGCCTAGTGTGCGGGCTAGTCATCTTTGGAGCACCTGGGTCCCGTGTTCGACGGCAATATCCGCACCTTGCAGCGTATCGCGGCGAAGATGCAGCGCGTGCTGATCGTCGACCCGAACACCGCCGCCGTGCGCCTGCTCGCCGACCAGCTGCGCCATGTGGGCAATGTCCAGGTCTTCCACGCCGCCTCGATCGAGGCCGGCTGGGGCATGGCCCGCACGGTCGACCCGATGCTGATCTTCGTCGAGCACGCCTCCAGCGGCTGCGACGGCCTGGCCCTGGCCAAGAAGATCCGCCGCAGCGACCTGGCCTGCCGCGAGAACCCGATCATCATGTGCACGTCGGAAGCGACGGCCGAGGCGATCTTCGGCGCCCGCGACGCCGGCATCCACGAGTTCATGCGCAAGCCGTTCACGATCAAGGATCTGGAACGGCGGCTTGAAGCGGTGACGCTGAAGCCCCGCGACTGGGTCGAGGCCGTGCAATATGTCGGGCCCGACCGCCGCCGCTTCAACTCGGCCGAATACAAGGGCCCGCGCAAGCGCAAGGCCGACGCCGGCGGCACGCCCGCCGCCCGCCTGTCCCAGGCCCTGCGCATCGTCAAGTCGGCCGCCCAGGCCCTGGACAGCGATCCGAACCAGGCCCGCCGCGCCCTGGCCGCCCAGGCGGTCGAGCTGAAGAAGGTCGGCGAGGCCGTCAAGGACAACCGGCTGGTCGAGGCCGCCGCCGCCCTGGAGGCCGTCACCGCCGGCGGCATGGGCCGCGCCGAACTGCTCAAGCGCATCGACGGCCTGATGGGCTTCATGACCGAGGGCGACAACAACGGCCGCGGCGCGGCCTGACGCTTTGCGCGTCATTTCCACGACTTAAAACCTACACGGGTCCGTCGTGACGCTGTCGCGGGACGGCAACACGGCCGGTCTACAGCCCGCCCGATAGTCCGCGCTGTCTCGCGCGGCGACTCGGGGGCACTTCCATGATCCGCATCAACAAGGGCGCCTTGCTGCGCCGCGTCAGCGCCTTGGCGCTGGCTTCGCTGGCCGTTTCGGCGCCGGCCCTGGCCGCCGACCTGCGTGGCCGGGTCGTGGACGCCGCCGGCGCGCCGCTGCCGGGCGCCTGGGTCGAGGCGGGCGGGCGCTCGACCACGGCCGGTCCCGACGGTCGCTTCGTGCTGAGCAATGTGGTCCCGGGCGCGACCGACGTGACCGTGGCCTATGTCGGCTACAGCGCCTCGACCCTGCCGGTCACCGTGGCCGACGCCGGGAACGAGGTTCTCCTGACCCTCAAGCCCACCGACGAGGTCTCCGAAGTGGTGGTCAGCAGCGCCCGCGCCGCCGAGCGCCGCTCGCTGCAGGTCAAGAAGGTGGCCGACAACTTCGTCGAGGCCCTCTACGCCAATGACGTGGGCAAGCTGCCCGACCAGAACGTCGCCGAGGCCGTGCGCCGCCTGCCGGGCGTGTCGGTGGCCAACGACCAGGGCGAAGGCCGCTATGTGATCATCCGCGGCGTGGATCCGCGCTACGTCAATGTCACGGTCAATGGCCAGACCGCCGCCGCGCCCGAGCCCGACAGCCGCCAGGTCAAGCTGGACGACATCCCCTCGGCGATGATCGGCTCGGTCAAGGTGATCAAGAGCCTGACCGCCGACCTCGACGCCAGCGCCATCGCCGGCCAGGTCGACATCGTCACCCTCAGCGCCTTCGACCGTCATGGGATCTTCGGCAGCCTGCGCGGCGACTACGGTCAGTTCGACCTCAACGACAAGAACCCCTATCAGGTCGACGCCCAACTGGGCGGCACGTTCGGCCCGGACGGCCAGTTCGGGGCAGTGGTCTCGGCCAACTATTCCAAGCGCCCGGTCGAGTCGCAGAACGTGGCCGGCGCCTCGTGGGCCAACGGCCTGCCGACCGACTTCGACACCCGCGACTACAACCTGGTGCGCGAACGCACGGGCTTCGTCGGCAATTTCGACTGGCGTCCGACCGACGACGTCCAGCTGTACCTGCGCAGCGCGTACTCGAAGTTCACCGACCACGAGACCCGCGACCGCTTCCGCCTGCCGATCGCCGGGACCATCGTCTCGAGCTCGGCGACCACCGGTTCGTTCACCAAGGCCACGGGCACGCGTTACGTCCGACGTCGCGACGAGGACGACAATACCAAGACCGTCTCGGTCGGCGGCCGCTTCAACCTGCCGGTCGGCCACCTGGACGTCGACGCCGCCTATAGCCGCGCCGAGAAGACCGACCCGCTGCGCAGCGAATTCCAGTTCGCCACCGGCAAGACCATGGCCGGGACCTACGACACCTCGGACGTGCTGTTCCTGGTGACCCCGACGGCGACGGCCTATGACCCGGCCCAGTACACGTTCAAGAGCACCAACTACGATCGCCGCGAGGCCGTCGAGGAGCTGAAACAGGCCCGCGCCGACTACAGCTATCCGCTGGCGATGGTCGGCGAAGGCAGCGAGCTGAAGGTCGGCGCCAAGCTGATCGACCGCTCCAAGACCAACGACCGCGACTATACGACCTACGACCCGGGCGCGACGGCCTTCACCCTGGCGGCCCTGAACCCACCGACCTTGGATTCGACCTATGACGGTCGTTACAAGTTCGGTCCGATGGTCAATTACGAGGCCGCCCAGGCCTACGTCACCGCCCACCCCGCGACCCTGAAGCTGAACGTCGCCAAGTCGCTGAGCACCGCCCTGCTCAGCGACTACGACGTGTCGGAAAAGATCTATGCCGGCTACGCCATGGCGACCCTGAAGCTGGGTCGAGTGACCTTGGTTCCCGGCCTGCGCGTCGAGACCACCGACGGCGACTACACCGCCAAGACCTTCAACAACGTCACGTCCAAGCAAGGTCCGGACACCACGGGCTCGAACAAGTACACCAACTGGTTCCCCAGCCTGAACGCCAAGATGGACGTCACCGATCGCCTGGTGCTGCGCGCCGCGGCGACCACGGCGATCGGCCGTCCGGACTACGTGTCGCTGGCCCCGGCCATCACCGTCGACGCCACGGCCGACACGGTCACCCAGGGCAATCCGGGCCTTAAGCCGCTGCTGTCGGCCAATCTGGACGCCGGCCTCGAATATTACCTGCCGGGCCAGGGCGTGCTGTCGGTCGCCGCCTTCTTCAAGGACATCCAGGATCCGATCTTCACCCAGACCCTGCTGAACCAGAGCGGCACCTACGGCGGCGTGGCCCTGACCGGCGCGGCGGTGACCACCCCGCTGAACGCCAGCAAGGCCAGCATCGCCGGCATCGAGTTCAACGCCCAATCGCAGCTGACCTTCCTGCCGGGCGCCCTGGACGGCTTCGGCGTGGGGGCGAACCTCGCCCTGATCGACTCGACCCTGCGCGGCGTGCCCGGCCGGGGCGTCGACAGCCTGCCGCTGGCCCAGCAGTCCAAGACCGTCGCCACCGCCCAGCTGTTCTATGAGAAGTACGGCTTCTCGGCCCGGGTGGCCTATTCCTACCGCTCCAAGTTCCTCTACACGATCGGCGCCGACCAGGGCTCGGACGTTTGGTGGGACGACCACGGCCAGCTGGACGCCCGCGCCGCCTACGCCTTCGGCAAGACGGCCAGCATCTTCATCGAGGGCAGCAACCTCAATGACGAGCCGTGGCGCACCTTCGTCGGCAGCGACCATCACCTGGGCGAGAACGAGCGCTACGGCCGGACCTTCCGGACGGGCGTCCAGCTCAGCTTCTAGAACCCGACCCCATTCCTGCCCCTGGACGCCCCGCGAAAGTGGGGCGTTTCTTTCTAAAGGACTAGCGCGCCAGCCAGCGGCGCAGGGCGGCGTTGACCGCGTCGGGCGCTTCCATCGGCGTCATGTGGCCGGAGTCAGGGATCACCACCATGTGCGTGCAGCCGATGGCGTGGGCCATCTCGTGCTGGCCGGCCAACGGGGTGATGGCGTCGTGTTCGCCGCAGATGATGACGATCGGGCGGCGCAGGGCCTTCAGCGCGGCTTCGCCGTCTTCGCGCGGCAGTCCGTTCTGGCGCAGGAACACCTCGCGGCCCAGGCGCTGGGTCATGGCCTGGATGCGGCCGGTCAGGTCCTTGTCGTCGAGCCGCGAGGCGTCGACATAGCTGGCCATCAGCCGGTCGGCGACGCCCAGGAAGGCGCCCTCGTGGCTGGCGGCGGCGTTGACGGCGCGGCGCTGGGCGGCGCGTTCTGGGCTGTCGGCGCGGATGGCGGTGTCGATCAAGGCCAGGCGCGCGATCCGCTCGGGCGCGATCCGGGCGATCTCCTGGGCGACGTAGCCGCCCATGGAAAAGCCGGCCAGGGCGAAGGTCGGCTCGGCGTTCGCCAGCACCTGCTGCGCCAGTTCTCGCAAACTCTCGCCGTGCGTCAGGTCGGGGACCTGGCAGCGGGCCACGTCGGCCAGGCCGGCGATCTGGTCGCGCCACAGCTCGGCGTCGTTCAGCAGGCCAGGCAGGAGCAGGAGTTGGGGGAGGGTGCCGGGAATGGGATTGCTCATCGAAAAACGCCCCGGACCTTTCGATCCGGGGCGCTCCACGCGTTCAGGTCTTGGCGGACTAGGCTTCGACCATGTTCTTGGCGATGGCGGCTTCGCGCATCGACTTCTGCAGCTTCTCGAACGCCCGGACCTCGATCTGGCGGACCCGCTCGCGGCTGACGCCATATTGCGAGGCCAGGTCTTCCAGGGTGGTCGGGTCGTCCTTCAGGCGCCGCTCGGTGAGGATGTGGCGCTCACGGTCGGTGAGTTCGACCATGGCCTCCTCGAGCAGGCTCATCCGCATGGACTTTTCCTGGTTGTCGGCGACGACGGTCTCTTGCGAAACCTGATCGTCGTCCGCCAGCCAGTCCTGCCACTCGCTCTCGCCGTCAGCGCGCAGCGGCGCGTTCAGCGAAGCGTCCGGACCGCCCAGACGGCGGTTCATCGAGATGACCTCGCTATCCAGCACGCCCAGCTTGGTGGCGATGGCGCTGACCTGGTCGGGGCGCAGATCACCGTCCTGGAAGGCCTCGATCTGGCTCTTGGCCTTGCGCAGGTTGAAGAACAGTTTCTTCTGCGCGGCGGTCGTGCCCATCTTCACCAGCGACCACGAGCGCAGGATGTATTCCTGGATCGAGGCGCGGATCCACCACATGGCGTAGGTGGCCAGGCGGAAGCCCTTGTCGGGCTCGAACTTCTTGACGGCCTGCATCAGGCCCACATTGCCTTCGGAGATCACCTCGCCGATCGGCAGGCCGTAGCCGCGATAGCCCATGGCGATCTTGGCGACGAGACGCAGGTGGCTGGTGACCATCTTGTGGGCGGCTTCGCTGTCCTGATGCTCTTTCCAGCGTTGGGCGAGCATGAACTCCTCGTCCTTCGGCAGCATCGGGAACTTGCGGATTTCGGTGAGATAACGCGACAGGCCGCCGTCCGGCGACATCACCGATAGTGAATTCACGGCCATAGATAACTACCCCTTGGTGCGGATCCGCACGCGGACCGCGCGCCATCATCCCCTCAACGGAGGTTCAGATAGGTACGCGTCGTGGCGAAGGTAAGGTCGATAACGTATTTGTAATGTCCGACACCCGGACTCGGGTATTGGCGCTACGAAAGTGAGAATGAACGTTCATTCTCACTTTTTCAAGTGCAAAATGCCGCGCGACGCGACGTCACTCTGCGGGGCCGCATCCGCGCTTGCCCGAACGGGCCAAGTCCACATCTAATAGCCGAGCTTGACGCCAAGGAGGCTTCCCGTGACGCGCTTCGTTATCCGTGCCTTGATCGCCGCCCTGGGCCTGTGGCTGGCGTCCGAGGTCGTGCCGGGCATCGCCGTGCCGGGCGGCTGGACCAGCCTGCTGGTCGCCGCCATCCTGCTGGGCGTCGTCAACGCCATCGTCCGGCCGGTGGTCTTCGTGCTGACCCTGCCGATCACGGTGGTGACGCTGGGTCTGTTCCTGCTGGTCGTCAACGCCGCCATGCTGGGCCTGGTCGGCCTGCTGCTGCAGGGCTTCGTCGTCGACGGCCTGTGGGCCGGGATCTTCGGCTCGCTGGTGGTCGGCGCGGTCAGCTGGCTGGGCCACCTGCTGATCGGCGACGGGCGCGAGCGGGGCTAGGTTCCCACCGCGCTGGCCGCCAGGTCGCGCCAGCCGCGCGCTTCCTTGCGGAAGTGGGCGTGGGTCTTGGCCAGGCGCTTGTCGATCTCGGCCAGGGTCTCGCGCGCCTCGTCCTTGCGGCCGGTCTGGGCCAGGAACACCGCGTAGCGCGCCATGCCCTCGAAGCCCGGCAATTGGTCGGCGGCCAGGCGCAGCAAGGGCTCGGCCTCGGCTTGACGGCCCAGCTGGGCGTAGGCGCGGCCCAGGGCCATGGCCGCCTGGGGCGTGCGGGTCTTTGACTGAGCGTCCAGCGTCGTCAGCAGCGGCAGAGCCTCGGCCGCGCGGTTCAGCTCGACCAGGGCGTTGGCCCGACCCAGCAACAGTTGCGGGTCGTCGGCGTACATGCCCTGCAGCGCCTCGGCATAGAGGCGCTCGGCTTCGGCGTGACGACCCAGGCCCACGGCGGCGGCGGCCAGTCGCGCGCGGTTGGCCACGGTGGGGGCGTCCTCGACCGCCTTGCCGGCGTCCCGGTATTCGCGCTGCGGGTCCAGCGTCTCGCGCGCGGCCTTGCGCATCTTCTGGGCCGTGCCGCCGCGCGTGAATTCGGGCAGGAAGATCGCCAGGAAATAGATCAGCGCGCCGATCGGCTGGACGATCAGGATGATGAACACCCAGTAGAGCTCGCGGTGGCTACGCACCACGTGCACGCACATGGCGATCGAAAAGGCCAGCAGAGCGAGCCCGAGAAGAGGGGAAAGGCCGAGCAGGAACGACATGGACGACTCCGAACGTGCGGACGGTGTCTCTCGCGTCGTCGCGGCGGCGTCAATCGGTCAAGCTGAACCGTTGGGGCCTACTCGCCCTGACGCGCGGCCTTCTTGGGATCGGCCTTCGGCGCGGGGGCCAGGCGCAGCACCTCGGCCTGGTAGCGCTCGTCATCGCCGGCCGCCGCGAAGGGCAGGGCGTCGCACAGGGCGTCCAGCATCGGGTCCAGCCACTGGTGCTCGACCTTGTGGAAGTCGCCCAGCACGTAGTGCATGACCGCGTCCTTGTGGCCCGGATGGCCCACGCCGATCCGGCCGCGCCGAAACGTGTCGCCGATCTGGCTGGTGATCGAGCGCACGCCGTTGTTGCCCGCCGCCCCGCCGCCGGCCTTCATCCGGAAGCGGCCGGGGGCCATGTCGATCTCGTCGTGGAAGACGATCACGTCGGTCGGGGCCAGCTTGAAGAACTTCATCGCCTCGCCGACGGCGCGGCCGCTCTCGTTGTAGAAGGTCTTGGGCTTGAGCAGCAGCAGCTTGACCGGGCCGTTCGGGGTCGAGACCTGCCCCTCGCAGGCCAGGCCCTGGAAGCGCGACCGCCACGGCGCGGTCCCCCATTTGCGGGCCAGGGCGTCGACCGCCATGAACCCGACATTGTGCCGGTTCTTCTCGTATTTCGGCTCGGGATTGCCGAGGCCGGCGAGGATCAGCATCACAAAAACCTAAGGCTGGGAGCTCAAGGCGAGGGGGCAAACGCAAAACGGGCGGGCCGTGAAGCCCGCCCGTCTCGATAACTCGGATCGGAACTCCGATCGAAGGGCTTAGCCTTCGGTCGAGGTGTCGCCTTCGCCCGATTGCGAAGCGGCCGAGGCCTTCAGGTTGGCGATCACGAAGTCGCGGTCCTGGGCCGGACGCACGCCTTCCGGCAGCTTCACTTCCGAGATGCGGATGACGTCGCCGATGTCGTGCGAGGCCAGGTCGATGACCAGCTCTTCGGGGATCTTGTCGGCCGGGCAGGCCAGCTCGACGGTGTGACGGATGACTTCCAGCGTGCCGCCCTTCTTCAGGCCGACCGAGGTTTCATGGTTCTTGAAGTGCACCGGCACTTCGATCTTGATCAGCTGGTGCTCGTCGACGCGGTACAGGTCGAAGTGCAGCGGCACGTCGGTGACGGGGTGGAATTGCACGGCCTTGGCGATGACCGATTGCTTCTGGTCACCGTGTTGCAGGGTCACCAGGTGGCCCAGCAGCTTGCCGGTGTAGAGCGCCTTGCGGAATTCGTTGACCTTGACGGCGATGTTCACCGGGGCCTGCGGGCCGCCGTACAGAACGCCAGGGACGAAGCCTTGGCGGCGGGTTTCGCGCGAGCCGCCGGTGCCGGCGCGATCGCGGATTTCGACGTTGAGAATGATCTCAGCCATGTCTGTCTCTCTGGAGAGCCCCATGCTCTCGAAATGCGAAGCCGCCGCACAAGACTGAATTGTCCCGCCCGGTCGACGTTTTTGGGTCGCGCCTCATACACAGAACGGCCGCCCGATGCAACGGGCGGCCGCCTGAGGTGCGTCTATAAAGTCTTGAAGTCGCCTAGCTCTTCTTCTTGGCGGCGGGCTTGGCGGCGGCGGCCTTGGCCTTCTTGGAGTTGCTGCCCGCGCCCTTGACCGAGATCGATTCCTTGACGGGCAGCAGACGCGGGGCCTCGTAGGGAAGCTCGGCGCCGGACGCCTTCATGACGCACATGCCGGTGTCCATCATGATGTGCTGGCCCAGGCAGAACACGTCCTCGTAGTGCGGCTTGGCCACGGCCAGGCACTGGTAGAGGTTCAGCTTGCCCATGTTCAGGCACATGGCGCTGGCCGGCTCGGCCATCACCGCGTCGATCAGGGTCAGCTTGTCGTCGCCGGCGTAGCCGAGGGCGGCCAGGGCGGCCACGGCCATGCCGCGGAT
Source organism: Caulobacter soli (assembly GCF_011045195.1). Lineage (GTDB taxonomy): Bacteria > Pseudomonadota > Alphaproteobacteria > Caulobacterales > Caulobacteraceae > Caulobacter > Caulobacter soli. Next base: position 617,742 of record NZ_CP049199.1, read on the forward strand.
CACCAGGGGCTTGTAGGGCGGCGGGGCTGAACGCACCGTGATGGTCGGGGGCACGGCGCCGATCGAGGCCTGCTGCAGGGCGGCCATGTCGACGCTGTCGGCCAGGCCGGGCGTCGCCGACATGGTCTTGGCGTAGGCCAGGCGGCCGTCGCGGTCGAGCACGGACTGGGTCGACCACTTCGAGCGCTGGATGTCGTAGGCCGACTGCTTCACGGCCTTGCCGGCGGTGTAGAGCTTCAAGCCGTCGGCGCCGAGCGTGTCGATGATCAGGCCGGCGGCGGTGTCGCTGCCCTTGAAGCCGACGGCGTAGGCCGGGTCGGCGATCAGTTGGTTGACGACCTGCTGACGTTGGGCGGGATCAGCGGCGAACGCGCGCACCGAGGCCACGAAGGTCGGGTCCTGCAGGGCCAGGACGGCGGCGTAGGCCGTGGCGCCCGCCAGGAACTGCTTGGGCTCGTAGGCGACGGCGACCTTCAGCGAGGACTGGATCTGGTCGCCATTCTCGAAGGTCGGGCTGATGGCTTCGGCGCGCTGCATGTAGCCGCGGAAGGCGCTGGCCTTCTCGACGATGCTCGAGGACAGGGTGATCGGCGGCGGGGCGGCGGGGGCCGCGACCACGGGCGGCGGCGGCGGCGGCGTTTCGCAGCTGGCCAGCAAGGTGGCTGCGACCACGGCGATGGCCGTCAGCGCGGCGCGCGTGCGCGTGGTGGAAAGCATTCCCAGAACATCCCCAATGACATAGAGCGCCCGCCATACCATTGGCGCGCGGGCGAGATTGTGACAGTCAGCCCGTTAACCACCTGTTGACAAGCGTAGCCGTCGAAAAGGTGTTCCGGCGCGCGCGACTTTCGCCTGAGAGGCGTCTTGTCGGGGTTTAGTCGAACAGCTTGGAGACCGATTCCTCGTTAGCGATCCGGCGGATGGCCTCGCCGATCAGCGGCGCGCAGGAAACGTAGCGGATCTTCTTGCAGGCCTTCACGGTGTCGGAGGCCTCGATCGAGTCGGTGACCACCAGTTCGGTCAGCACCGAATTGGCCACGCGCTCGGCGGCCGCGCCCGACAGCACCCCGTGGGTGACATAGGCCGAGACCGACTTGGCGCCTTGGGCCATCAGGGCGGCGGCGGCGTTGCACAGGGTGCCGGCCGAATCGACGATGTCGTCGAACAGGATGCAGCGACGGTCCTTCACGTCGCCGATGATGTTCATGACCTCGCTCTCGCCCGGGGCCGAGCGGCGCTTGTCGACGATGGCCAGGTCGGCGTCGTCCAGGCGCTTGGCCAGGGCGCGGGCGCGAACCACGCCGCCGACGTCCGGCGAGACGACCATCAGGTCGTCGCCCAGCTTGTAGGTCTTGTGGATGTCGTCGGCGAGCAGGCGCGAGGGCAGCAGGTTGTCGGTCGGGATATCGAAGAAGCCCTGGATCTGCCCGGCGTGCAGATCCATCGTCAGGACGCGATCGGCGCCCGAGCGGGTGATAAGGTTGGCCACCAGCTTGGCCGAGATCGGCGTGCGGCCGCCGGTCTTCCGATCCTGGCGGGCGTAGCCGAAGTAGGGCAGCACGGCCGTGATCCGCTTGCCCGACGCGCGCTTCAGGGCGTCGATGCAGATCAGCAACTCCATCAGGTTGTCGTTGGCGGGATAGCTGGTCGACTGGATGACGAAGACGTCTTCCCCCCGCACGTTCTCGTCGATGGTCACGAAGACCTCGAGGTCGGCGAACCGGCGCACCTGGGCGCGGGTCAGCGGCATGTCGAGATATTCCGCGATGGCCTGGGCCAGGGTGCGGTTCGAGTTACCGGACAGCAGCTTCATGGTTTTATCTCGGGAGGGGGTGTCGCCATTGCGGGGGCTTCTAGCAGTCTCGGGCGCGGGAACAACCCCGAGTCTCGCCTGATCGTGGTTATTCGCCCCATCGTTTTCGGGACTCATGCTTCCAACGCGATCGCCGAGAGAAGTCGTCCGTAGTCGGACTCCCCAGCCAGGAAGGCCCTGCGGTTGGAAAAGAACAGATCCGGCTCGGTTCGCGTGTCGCGGCCGACCCATTCGCTTTGTCCCACGCCCGCCGTGTTCAGACGGTCCAGAACGAAGGCCGGCAGGTCGAACAGGCGCTTGTCGTCGGTTTCGCCCGGCGCGAAGAATCGGCCCGAGCCGGGGCTGTCGGCCTCGAAGCGGTGCAGGAAATCCCGCCCGACCTCGTAGGATTTCGGCCCAATGCAGGGGCCGACGGCGGCGACCATGCGCGCGGGCTCGGCGCCCAGCACCACCATCTGGTCGACGGCGGCCTGGACCACGCCGTCCAGCGCGCCGCGCCAGCCGGCATGGGCGGCCGCGACGATGCGGGCGACCGGATCGGCGATCAGCACCGGGGCGCAGTCGGCGTGCAGGGCCCCGCAGACCACGCCCGGCGTCTTGGTGACGACCGCGTCGCCCTCGGGCCGCACGTCGCCCCACGAGCCGTCGGCGACGATGGCGATGGTCGAGTGGATCTGGAAGCAGGTGTTGAGGTCTTCCGGCGCGGCCCCGAACCAGGCGGCGGCCCGGGCGCGGTTCTCGGCCACGTCGGCCGGCTCGTCCTTGCTGCCCCGACCGACGTTGAGGCTGGAATAGAGCCCGGTCGACACCCCGCCCTGGCGCGTGAAGAACGCATGCTTCACCCCGGCGACGGCGGCCAGCAGCGGCGACTGGACGGTGGGAAGCTCGGGGGGCAGGTCGGTCATGGTCAGAGGTCCTCGAAGAGCGGAGGAGACAGGTCGGGGGCGGACAGGCAGGCGACCTTGAACAGTTCGCCCATCTGCGCCGCTCCGGTCAGGCGATCAAGCTGTCTGGCCAGCTTTTCGGCGTGGTCAGGGCGTGAAGCGGCCAGGGCCTGGGCGCGGGCCTCGATCCCCAGGCCTTGCAGGAACGCGCCCTGGGTCAGGATGGGTCCCACGCGGGCGCCGGCCTCGGCGGCCGCGGCGGCCACGGCGGGAAAGTCGGCCCAGACGGTCAGGTCGGCCTGGCCCGGCTCGGCCAGGGGCGAGACCTTGGCGTGAGCCTTGAGCGCTTGCAGGGTGTCGCCCGGTCCGGGCGCGTCGCGGCCGTAGTCGATCAGCAGAGCGGCGCCGCCGTCACGGGCGACACGGTGGCCGATCTCCGCACCTAGGGCGGCCTGGGCGGGGGAGGATTCCACGAGCATTCCGGGCTCCAAAGCCTCCCCCTGTGGGGGAGGTGTCGCCAAAGGCGACGGAGGGGGGAGTTGGCCAAGGTGGGTCTGCTCCCCCCACCGGCCCATTCGGGCCGCCTCCCCCACGGGGGGAGGGGCTAGGGCTTTGAGACCGAACGCCAGGTTCCCGCTGTCATCCAGTCCCACCATCCGTTCCGCCCAGCCGTTCTCCGTCCGCACGAACTGGTGCGCCGGCAGGCAGTCCAGGACCTCGTTGGCGACCAGGATCAGCGGCGCGCCGGCCGGCACGGCGTCCAGGCGGTCGGCCCAGCTCGGCGTCAGCGGCGCGCCCTCCAGCCTGGCGGCCTGGGCCGAGCGCAGCGGCGGCGACACCTCGACCAGCCACAGGTCGGCGGCGGCCAGGAAGCCGGGCAGCAACCGCGCCGCGCGCAGGATGTCGGAGATCAGCGTCCCGTCGCCGGGTCCCATCTCGACCAGCCGCACCGGCGAGGGGCGGCCCATGCGGGTCCAGGTCTCCAGGATCCACAGGCCGATCAGTTCGCCGAACATCTGGCTGACGCCGGGGGCGGTCAGGAAGTCGCCGCCTTCTCCCCCATTCATGCCCGCGAGAGCAGGTCGGGTGGCGTAGTAGCCGTCGCGCGGGTCGTGCAGGCAGCGGGTGAAGTACTCGGCGACGCTGATCGGGCCATCCTGGGCGATCTGCGCCTTCAGGCGATCAAGCAGGCTCATGGGTTTCCGTGGCGACCGGCTCGCGCAGGGCGCGCCACAGCAGCCAGATGCCGACCAGCAGCATCGGGATCGACAGGATCATCCCCATGGTCAGGCCGAACGGGAAGTCGGGCATGCCGTGGTCGGGATTGCGCACGTTCTCGAGCGAGGCGCGGAACAGGCCGTAGCAGATCAGGAAGGTCGCCACGAGCGCGCCCCGGCGTTGCAGCCATTTGAACTGGTGGGTGGCCAGACGCAGGATCAGGAACAGCACCACGCCCTCCAGCGCCGCCTCGTACAGCTGGCTGGGATGGCGCGGGTCCGGGCCGGCGGGGCAGGAGCCGCCGTTCGCGGCCTGGATCGTGCGGTTGCAGAAGATCATGCCGAACGGATGGTCGGTGACCCGGCCCCACAGCTCGCCGTTGATGAAGTTGGCGCAGCGGCCGAAGAACAGGCCGATGGGCACGACCGGCGCGACCAGATCGCCCAGCTTCAGCATGTCGATCTTCTGCTGGCGGGCGAACAGGGCGATCGCGGCGCACACGCCCAGGAAGCCGCCATGGAACGACATGCCGCCTTCCCAGATCTTGAAGACGGTCAGCGGGTTTTCCGCCAGCCCGGCGCGCTGGCCGTCGTTCATCAGCATGTAGAACAGCACATAGCCGATCCGGCCGCCCAGGATGATGCCCAGGGTGATCCACAGCACCAGGTCGTCGATCTGCACCGAGGTGGCGGTCGGCTTCTGGCCGCCCCACAGCTTGGCGTCGCGGACCAGCCGGATCGCGTACTGCCAGCCCAGCAGGATGCCGGCGACATAGGCCAGGGCGTACCAGCGCAGGGCCAGCGGCCCCCATTGCAGCGCCCAGGGGCCGATGTGAACGATGGGGTCGATGTCGGGGAAGATCACGCCGCGAGCGCTCCGGACGGACAGATGGTCGCAGGCATACCGTGCTTCCTCTTCGCTTTCATCCCTCGTTTCCCATATAAGCCTCGCGACGAACCGCGCCGCGCCCTGGAATCTCGATGCACAGCCAAAACCCCTTCCTCGACGAATTCGCCAAGCTGACCCAGGCCGCCATGGGCATCGCCCAGACCGCCGGCGAGGAAGCCAAGACCGCGATGCGGGCCCAGGCCGACCGCCTGGCCGCCGAGTTCGACCTGATCCGGCGCGACGATTTCGAGGCCCTGAAGGCCGAGGTGGCGGCGCTCCGCGCGGAAGTCGCCGAGCTGAAGGCCAAAAAGGCGCCCGCCAAGAAGACCGGTAACGCGGCCGAATAGGCGAGTTTCGTTCCCGCTTAACGTGAACGCGGTTGTGACGACGACCGCGAAGCAGATTAGAGTCCCTCGAGTGGGTGATTTGGTCGGGTCCCACGACCCGTCTCTCCCCGGGGGCCAAAGGTTCTTATGGACACCCAACCGGAAGAAGACGACGTCCTGCTGGCGATGGATCCCCTGGAGGTCGTCGAGCACGTTCTCGCGGCCGAAAACCTGACCTTCGACCGCACCGAGGACGGCGATCTGGCCTTCGCCCTGACCGGCGACTGGAAGGATTACGAGCTGTGGTTCGCCTGGCGGCCCGAGGCCGACTGCCTGCAGCTGTGCCTGTCGCTGGACCTGCGCGCCTCCAAGACCAAGCGCCCCGCCGCCTATGAACTGCTGTCGATGATCAACCAGCGCGTCTGGCTGGGCCATTTCGAGGTCTGGACCGACGACGGCGAGGTGGTCTTCCGCCACGCCCTGGCCCTGCCGGCCGGCGAGCGCCCGACCATGGCCCAGGCCGCCTCGATGATCGACGCGGCCGTCGAAGCCGCCGACCGCTTCTATCCCGCCTTCGACTTCCTGCTGCATGGCGCCAAGACCCCGGACGAGGCCATGGCCGCCTGCATGTTCGAGACGGTCGGCCAGGCTTAGGACTGGACTTTCCTTCTCCCCTTGTGGGGGAAGGTGTCAGCGAAGCTGACGGATGAGGGGTCGATGAACGCGCCCGCGTTCTCCCTCGTATAGGCAGGTGCGACCTCTCATCCGACCTGCTACGCAGGCCACCTTCTCCCGCAAGGGGAGAAGGACGATGTTTCGGGAGCCTTCTCTCATGACCCCCATCCTCCTCCTCGGCGCCGGACGCATGGGCGGGGCCCTGATCGAGGGCTGGACCAAGGCGGGCGCGTTTTCCGCCGGCGACCTGATCATCCGCGATCCGAATGTCGACGCCGCCGCCTTTCCGGGCGCGAGCGTCAATCCGCCCCTAGACGCCCTGGCCGCCGCCAAGACCGTGCTGCTGGCCGTCAAGCCGCAGATCTGGCGCGAGGCCGTGGCCGACGTCGTTCCGCACCTGGCGCCCGACGCCATCATCGTCTCGATCGCCGCCGGGGTGCGCGCGGCCGACATCTCGACCGTGTTCGGCGGCCGCGCCGTGGCTCGGGTGATGCCGACCACGGCTGTCGCCATCGGCCTGGGCACGGCCAGCCTTTACGCGGACACCGCCGAGGCGCGCGCCCGCGCTCACGCCCTGCTCGATCCGGTCGCCACAACGGTGGATCTCGACGACGAGGCGCTGATGCACGCGGCGACCGCCGTGTCGGGCTCGGCCCCGGCCTATCTCTACGCCTTCATCGAGGCGCTGGAGGCGGCGGGCGCCGGCCAGGGGCTCGACCCAGCGGCCTCGGCCAAGCTGGCCCGGGCCACGATCGTCGGCGCGGCGGCCTTGCTGGGCCAGGGCGGCGAGGAGCCGGCCGAACTGCGCAGGCAGGTGACCTCGCCCGGCGGCACCACGGCCGCGGCGCTCGGCGTGCTGATGGGCGAGAGCGGGTTCGGCGATTTGCTGCCCAAGGCGCTCGAGGCGGCGGTGAAGCGGTCGGTGGAGCTGGGGGGCTAAGGATTCCCCTGCGGCGCGCCAACCCTTGTCTTGCAAGGCCCGAACCGCCATTTCAGCGGGCATGACCGCCGCTGAAGACATCCTCGATCGCGCCGCCGCCGCGGCCCTGTCCCTGGCCGCCGACCGGCCATGGACCCAGATCACCCTGCGCGACATCGCCCTGAAGGCCGAGATCCCGTTCGCCGAGCTCTACGCCCGGGCCGACGGCAAGGGCGCGGTGCTGAACCACCTGGCGACTCGCTTCGATCGCGCCGCCCTGGCCACCGTCTCGGCCGACGACGCCTCGACGCACGACCGCCTGTTCGACGCCGCCATGGCCCGGATCGAGGCGATGGAGCCGCATCGCGCCGCCCTGGTGGCCATCAGCCGCTCCGAAAGCGTGGTGGTCTCGGCCCTGCGCTTTCCCCGGACGGCCCGCGCCATCCTGGAAGCCGCCGGCGTCGACGCCACGCCGGCCCGGCTGACGGCGATGTCGGCGGTCTGGGGCCGCACCCTGCAGGTCTGGCGTGATGACGAGGGCGCCCTGAACCGCACCATGGCCGAGCTGGACAAGCGCCTGAAGCAGATGACCTCGGGCCTGGAGAAGGTCGGGGCCGGTTTATAAATCCGTTCATCCCGGCGAATGCCGGGACCCAGATGGAATGGCTTTGAGGCGGACGCCAAAAGCTCTGAGCTCTTCCAATCAGCCATACCGCTAAGGGATTTGGGTCCCGGCATTCGCCGGGATGAGCGGTGTGAAGGAACAAAAAAAGCCCGCCGGGATCGCTCCCGGCGGGCTTGCTGTTTTCAGGCTTAGGCCCGATCAGCCTTTGGTCGTGTTGGTCGGCAGCTTGCAGCCGCCGCCCACGCCCTTGGCCTGCAGGCACGAAAGCAGTTCGGCCGGCTTCGGCGCGGCGGTGGCCAGCGGATAGGCCATCACCCAGCCTGGCAGGCCGTCCGAGCAGGCGACTTCGACGAAGCCCTGGGTCGGGGTCTGGCCGATGATGCGCGCGCCCGAGACGGTGCAGCTGCCCTTGCCCAGGCCCTTCAGGTCGGCGGTCAGGCGGGGGAAGGCGGCGTCCTGCTTGGTGAAGCTGCAGCGGTAGCCGTTCATTTCCGAGGTGATGCAGTCGTAGACGGTGTTGCCGGTGGCGGTGAAGATGCCGATGCCGCCGTCCGGACGGTTGGAGCACTTCAGCTCGACGATCTCCTTGCGGGGGTCGTTGCTGGGCAGCATGCCGTATTTCTCGACCTTGCAGTCGAAGCCGGCCTTGGTGGCCAGCTTGCTGTAGAGGCCGGCCTGTTCGGTCTGGGCCGCCACGGCGTCGCTCAGGGTGCAGCCGCCGCCGACGAAGCCGGCCTGGGCGCAGTCGATGGCCTTGGCGAAGGCGCCGGTGCTGGCGGTCTGCTGCAGCACGTAGCCCTTGCCGTCCTGGCAGGCGACTTCGAAGTAGTTGTCGGTCTTGGTGCTGAGAACGTAGCGCTTGTCCTTGATCGCGCAGTTCTTGCCCGAGGCCGCGTTCAGGGTGTCGACCACGGCCAGTTGGCTGGCCTTGTCGGTCAGCTTGCAGCTGACATTGCCGCCGTCTTCATACAGCAGGCAGCTGTTGGCGGTGACTTCCTGGTCCAGGGTGACCGGGCTGGCGGTCTGGACGATGTAGCCGACGCCGCCCTTACAGGCGACTTCGAAATAGGCGTTCTTGGCGCCGGCGCCGATGGCGCGGGCGTTTTCGATGTCGCACTTGGTGTTGGCCTTGGCCAGGTACGGCGCGAGGCCGGCCTTGGGATCGGCGTTGCCGGGCAGGACGCAGGCCAGGGCGCTGGGCTTGCCGTCGGCGCCGACCTGGGCGGTTTCCAGGCAGCTATAGGCCTGCGGCGCGGCGTCCTTCTTGGCCAGCAAGGCGAAGCCCAGGCCTTGCTGACAGGCGACTTCGTAATAGTCGGTCGAGGTCTTCTTGTCCGAACCGATCAGGCGCGCGTCCGAGACGGTGCACGAAATGCCCGCGGCCTTGGCGACGTCGGGCGCGGCCTTCATGCCGGCCTCGCGGGCCTTGGCGTCGACGGCGGCCGGCTTTTCCTTTTCCTTCGCCGCCGAGATCACGGTGGCCGGAATAAGCGCGGCGAGCGCGAGGGCGGCCGTCAAGCCGATCGCGATAGGCCTCATGGGTAGGTCTCCTGGGGGTAAATTCCTCGCGGCGGACTTAAGGCCCGCTTGCATCAAGGGTCAAGATGTCGTCCGACAGGGGCGCAATCATGACGGCAGGCGGGATCGAGCCAAGTCGCCGAGTGGGACGGAGGGCGCGACATGCGCGACGGGATCGAGGACAGCGCCAGGGAAGGCGCCGGCGGAGACAGCGCCGAGCCGCGCCGCCCGCGTCTGGTCTATCCGTTCGAGACCGCTCCCGAAGCCGGATCGGGCCAGGCCGTCGAGGTCGCGCCCGGCGTGCTGTGGCTGCGCCAGCCCCTGGACGGGTCGCTGGGCTTCATCAATGTCTGGGCCATCGCCGACGACGAGGGCTGGGCGGTGGTCGACACCGGCGTGCAGACCAAGGAGACCGCCCAGGCCTGGCGGGCGGCGTTCGCCGGCGCGCTGCAAGGTCGGCCGATCACCCGGATGATCGTCACCCATCTTCACCCCGACCATGTCGGGCTCGCTGGGTGGATTGCACGCAAGTTCGGCGCGCGGCTGTGGATGACGCGGCTGGAGTATTTCCAGTGCCGGATGCTGGTGGCCGACACGGGCCGCGAAGCGCCCGAGGACGGGGTGCAGTTCTTCCACGCCGCCGGCTGGGACGAGGAAGGGATCGACGGCTACAAGGCCAAGTTCGGCGGCTTCGGCAAGGCGATCTACCAGCTGCCCGACAGCTATCGCCGGATGACCGACGGCGAAGTCTTCCGGATCGGCGACCACGACTGGCGCGTGGTGACGGGGCAAGGCCATTCGCCCGACCACGCCTGCCTGTGGTGCCAGGACCTGGGCCTGCTGATCTCGGGCGACCAGGTGCTGCCCCGGATCTCGTCCAACGTCTCGGTGTTTCCCACCGAGCCGGACGCCGATCCGCTGACCGACTGGCTGACCTCGCTGGCCAAGGTCAAGGCGACGGTGCCGGACGAGGTGCTGGTCCTGCCGGCCCACAACGACCCATTCCATGGGCTGCACGCCCGTATCGACGGCCTGATCTCGGGGCATGAACGCGCCATGGCCCGCCTGGCCGGCAAGCTGGCCGAGCCCAAGCGCGTGGTCGACGTGTTCGGCGCCCTGTTCGCCCGCCCGATTGGACCCGACTTGCTGGGCATGGCCACCGGCGAGGCCCTGGCGCACCTGAATTGCCTGATCGGCCGGGGGCTGGCGACCCGTGAGGCGGATGCGGACGGGGTGAACTGGTATCGGGCCGCGGGCTGAGCGAGGTCCCTGCGCGTAATTGCCGGATTACGGCGATTTCACGGGCATCCTTAAGCTGGACTTTACGGGTCTGGGCGATTTTGCGTCCGCATCCGCCGCGGTGGCGGAACGACAGTTGGTAGAGCGCCCCCGTGCTGGATAATTTGAAGATCGCCACCAAGGTGATGTTGCCCGCCATCATCCTCACCCTGGTCGCCCTGGCCAGCGTCGGCGTGGGTGTCTGGCAAGCCAAGCGGATCGAAGCTTCCGCCCAGGTGCTGGTGGACCAGCGCGCGCCCACCGAACTGGCCACGGCGCGGTTCAACCGGCAGGTCGCGACCATCGGTTACGCCGCCTATCGGACCGTCGCCAACGAAGGATCGTCCCAGTCGGCCCTGGAGGCCTCGCAGGATCTGGACACCGCCTTCGCGGCCGGCAACAAGTTTCTCGACAAGGCCATCGCCGCCGACCCCTCGTCGGCGGGTCAGCTGAAGACCTTCCGCGAACGCTTCAAGAAGCTCCATGACAACGCCCGCCAGGGCGCGGACCTGGGCCTGCAGAACATCGACGAAGCCGCCGTCATGATGATGGGCGTGATCGATCCCGACATCACCAGCCTGACCAAGGACACCGCGTCCTGGATCGACAAGCACAGCGACGCGACCCAGGCGATGGTCGCAAAGGCCAAGGCCGACGCCGCCCGGGGCTCGCTGATCTCGATCGTCTTCGGCCTGGTCTCGGCCGGCGCGGCGCTGCTCTACGCGATGTGGATCGGCGGCAGCAAGATCGCCAAGCCCCTGAATAGCCTCTCGCGGACGATGGAAGTGCTGGCGCAGGGTTCGGTGGAGGTTGAGGTTGTGGGGGCCCAGCGCAAGGACGAGGTGGGGGCGATGGCCCGCTCGGTGCAGGTGTTCAAGGACAACGCCCTGGCCCTGCGCACGGCCGAGGCGGCCCAGCAGCGCCTGAGCGCCGAGACCGAGGCCGAACGGGTGCGCAACCAGGAGGCCGCCGACGCGGCCGCCCGCGAGCAGGCCTTCGTCATGGAGCACATCGCCACGGGCCTGACCCGTCTGGCCGAGGGCGACCTGACCTATCGCGTCGACATCCAGTTCCCCCAGGCCTACCAGCGCCTGCAGAACGACTTCAACGGCGCCATCACCCAGATGGAAGAGGCGATGCGCACCATCGTCCACGCCGCCAACAGCATCGGCTCGGGGTCGGACGAGATCGCCTCGGCCGCCGACGACCTGTCGCGCCGCAGCGAGCAGCAGGCCGCCAGCCTGGAAGAGACCGCCGCGGCCCTGGACGAGATCACCGCCACGGTGAAGCGCTCGTCGGCCGGGGCGGTGGAAGCCTCGCGCGTGGTCACCTCGACCCGTTCGGACGCCGAACGCTCGGCCGTGGTGGTGCGCGGCGCCGTGGACGCCATGAACCAGATCGAGAAGTCGTCGCAGGAGATCAGCCAGATCATCGGCGTGATCGACGAGATCGCCTTCCAGACCAACCTCCTGGCCCTGAACGCCGGCGTGGAAGCGGCTCGCGCCGGTGACGCCGGCCGCGGCTTCGCGGTGGTGGCCCAGGAAGTGCGGGCCCTGGCCCAGCGCTCGGCCGACGCGGCCAAGGAGATCAAGACCCTGATCTCGTCCTCGACCCAGCAGGTCAGCCAGGGCGTGTCGATGGTGGGCCAGACCGGCGAGGCCCTGCAGGCCATCGTCAGCAAGGTCAGCGAGATCGACGGCCTGGTCAGCGAGATCGCCGCCTCGGGGGCCGAGCAGGCCACGGGCCTGAACGAGGTCAACGCCGCGGTCAACCAGATGGACCAGACCGTCCAGCAGAACGCGGCCATGGTCGAGCAGTCGACCGCCGCCAGCCACGCCCTGAAGGGCGAGGCCAACGGCCTGATGCAGATGATCGGCAGGTTCCAGGTCGCCGGCGCGCAAGCCGCCGTGGGCTCCACGACCCGCCGTGCGTCCGCCCCGGCCACCCAGGTCAGCCGTCCGGCTCCGCGTCCGGCTGTCGCCCCGGCCACCGCCGCCAGCCGTCCCGGCGCCAACCCGGTCAAGGCCGCCCAGGCCAAGCTGGCCGCCTTCGCCGGCGGCTCGGCCCAGCCCAAGAGCGACGACTGGGAAGAGTTCTAGGGTTCAGTAAGCGTATCGCCCTGGCGTCACCACCAGGGCGTCTCCTCCCCTCGAGGACCTAGCGTACAAGCCCCGCCGGTTGCCCCCGGCGGGGCTTTCTTTTCTAGGTCTGCGCCGAAACATTCGTTTGATATTTCGTGCGCGAACTATAATCTCCCGCGCCATGACCACGCCCGACCGTCGCCTCGTCTTCCTGCTGAATGTCGCGCACCGCCGGGTGCAGCGTTATATCGAGGCCAAGATGGCCGCCAAGGGCGGGTTGACGGCCGCCCAGTCCGGAGCCCTGTTCGTGCTGGGCCAGAAGGACGGCGCCCTGATCGGCGAGGCGGCCGAGGCGCTGGACCTGGCCCCCTCGGCCATGACCGGCCTGGTCGACCGCATGGTCCGGGCCGAGCTGGTCGAGCGCCGCCCCGACCCCAAGGATGGCCGCGCCTTCCGCCTGCACCTGACGCCCCATGGCGAGACGGCCCGCGAGGAGGCCAAGGCCGGGGTCGAGGGTCTCAACGCCCATCTCACCGAGGGCTTCACGGACGAGGAGATCGCCGTGGTGTCCCGCTGGCTGGTCAGCCTGCAATCGAAATTCCCCAAAGGAGACCCTGCATGACCGATCTCGTTCAGGTCGCCGTCGACGCCGGCGTGATGACCATCACCCTGGCCCGTCCGGACAAGAAGAACGCCCTCAGCAACGCCATGTACGGCGTGCTGGCCGACAGCCTGGAGCGGGCCGAGAGCGACGCCTCCATCCGCGTGGTGGTGTTTCAGGCCGACGGCGACAGCTTCAGCGCGGGCAACGACCTGCAGGACTTCGCCGCCCAGGCCACCGGCGCCTTCACCGGCGAGCGCCACGTGATGCGGTTCCTGAAGAACCTGGCCAAGGCCACCCGGCCACTTGTCGCCGCCGTCCAGGGCCAGGCCGTGGGCGTGGGCACGACCATGCTGCTGCACTGCGACCTGGTGTTCACCAGCCCCGACGCCAGGCTTACCGTGCCGTTCGTCAACCTGGCCCTGGTGCCGGAGGCGGCGTCCAGCCTGCTGCTGCCGGCCCGCATCGGTCACGCCCGCGCCTACGCCATGTTCGCCCTCGGCGAGGCGGTCGGCGGCGAGACGGCTGCGGCCTGGGGGATCGCCAACGCCTGCGTGCCGCTGGACGAGCTGCGCGCCAAGGCCCGCGCCGCCGCCGATCAACTGGCCAAGCGTCCGCTGGGCGCTCTGACGGTGACCAAGAGCCTGATGCGCGACGCCGAGGCGATCGCCGCCCTGATGGACAAGGAGGGCGAGCTGTTCGCCGCCCGCCTGCAGACCGCCGAGGCTCGCGAGGCGTTCATGGCGTTCGCGGAGCGCCGCGCGCCGGACTTCAGCAAGGTCGGCTGAGTGGCCCTGGCCCTGGTCCTGGCGGCCGCGCTGTTCGCCCTGGCGGGGATCCATCTCTACTGGGGCTTCGGCGGCCGCTGGCCGGGTCATGACGAGGCTTCGATGGTCGAGCACGTGGTGGGCCGCACGCGCGGCATGCGCGCGCCCGGTCTGCTGACCTCGGCGGCGGTCGCCCTGGCGCTGGCGGCCGGCGGCGTCCTGGTGCTGGCGACCTTGGCGGCCACGCCCTGGGACGGCTGGTTGCAAGCCGCGCGCTGGGTCCTGTTCGTGGTCTTCGCCGGGCGCGGCCTGGCGACCTATTTCCCGCCGGCGTTCCGTTACGCCGAGGGCACGCCGTTCGCGACGTTGAACCGCCGCGCCTACGGGCCGCTGTGCCTGTCGATCGCCCTGGGACTTCTGATCCTGCAGCTGTAGCGTCAATCTCAACGACAAGATCAAAGGGAGCGAGACATCATGGCCGATCGCATCAAATCCGCCTTCGGGCCCTATACCGACGCCCGAGACGTGGTCGCTGGCCAGGACCTGACCGGCAAGGTCGCCATCGTCACCGGCGGGGCCACCGGCATCGGGATCGAGACCGCCAAGGCGCTGGCCGGGGCCGGCGCCGAGGTCGTCATCGCCGTGCGCAAGCCCGACCTGGCCGAGGCCGCCGTCGCCGAGATCAACGCTGTCGCCAAGGGGGCCAAGGCCTCGTGGTCGATGCTGGATCTCTCCAGCTTCAAGTCGATCCGCGCCTTCGCCGAGCGTTGGGGCGACCGGCCGCTGAACCTGCTGATCAACAACGCCGGGGTCATGGCCTGCCCGCTCGCCTATACCGAGGACGGGCTGGAGATGCAGATCGGCACCAACCACTTCGGCCATTTCCTGCTGTCGGTGCTGCTGGCCCCGAACCTGGTGGCGGGCGCCCAGTCGGGCTGGGGCTCGCGCCTGGTGTCGCTGTCGTCGATCGGCCACCGTCGCAGCCCGGTGCATTTCGAGGATCCCAATTTCCGCCACCGCCCCTACGACAAGTGGGAGGCCTATGGTCAGGCCAAGACCGCCAACGCCCTGTTCGCCGTCGGCTTCGATCAGCGCTTCAAGGACCGGAACGTGCGCGCCTTCTCGGTGATGCCCGGCGGCATCATGACGCCGCTGCAGCGCCACCTGCCGCTGGAAGAGCAGAAGGCGATGGGCTGGATCGACGACGACGGCAAGGTGCGCGAGGGCTTCAAGACGCCCGCCCAGGGCGCCTCGACCAGCGTCTGGGCGGCCGTGGGCGGCGAGCTGGACGGCGTCGGCGGCCTCTATCTGGAAGACCTTCACGAGGCCGCGCCGTGGACCAAGGAGTCCGGCTGGTCGGGCGTCATGCCCTACGCCCTGGATCCTGAGCAGGCCGACCGCCTGTGGGCGCTGTCGGTGAAGACCACCGGGGCCGGCGCCTGATGCGGCAGCAGACCGTCTGGCGCCTGGCCGGCGCCGCCGCCGTCGTGGGCGGACTGATCGACCTGGTCGGGCCGCTGCTTTATCCGCACCTCTCCGAGCCGATGCGCCTGTCGACCTATGTGCTGATCGACGTGCTGCTGCTGTTCGGCATGCTGGGCGTGCAGTGGCTGGCCGGCCAGGCGATGGGCTGGCCGGGCCTGTTCGGCTTCGTGATCGCGGTCAGCGGCGTGCTGCTGGTCCGCACCTCGGCGGCGGGGATCTGGGGTGCGGCGTCCTACACCGTGGCCTCGGCGATCTGGTCGATTGGCATGGTCGTGATCGGCGCGACCTTGCTGGCCAAGCGCGGACCCTTCCGCATGGCCGCGGCGCTATGGATCGCCGCCTTCGTCATCGGCCTTGCCGGTCTGGCCTTGAAGGATCAGGGTCTGGCCCATCGCCTGGCCGCCTGGTGCTTCGCCCTCGGCTTCGTCGCCGCCGGCGTCATCCTGGCCAGAACCGCATCGAGAGCAGAAGCATGAGCACGCAAGACAAGACCTTGGCCGGAAAAACCCTCTTCATCACCGGCGCCTCGCGCGGCATCGGCCTGGCCATCGCCCTGCGCGCCGCCCGCGACGGGGCCAATATCGTCATCGCCGCCAAGACCGCCGAGGCCCATCCCAAGCTGCCCGGCACCATCTACACCGCCGCCGCCGAGATCGAGGCGGCCGGCGGAAAGGCCCTGCCGCTGATCGTCGACGTGCGCGACGAGGCCAGCGTCCAGTCCGCCGTCGACAAGGCGGTCGAGACCTTCGGCGGCATCGACATCTGCGTGAACAATGCGTCGGCGATCTCGCTCACGGGCACGCTGTCGACCGACATGAAGCGCTACGACCTGATGCATCAGATCAACGGGCGCGGCACGTTCCTGACCTCGAAGATCTGCCTGCCGCACCTGAAGAAGGCGGCCAATCCGCATATCCTGGCCCTGTCGCCGCCGCTGGACATCAAGCCCAAGTGGTTCGCGCCGCACGTCGCCTATTCGATGGCCAAGTACAATATGAGCCTGTGCATGCTGGGCATGGCCGAGGAGTTCCGCGCCGACGGCGTGGCCTGCAACGCCCTGTGGCCGCGCACCGCCATCGCCACCGCCGCCATCCAGTTCGCCCTGACCGGCGAGGAAGGCCTCAAGCACTGCCGCACCGTCGAGATCATGGCCGACGCGGCCCACGCGATGTTCCTCAAGCCCTCGCGCGAGTTCACCGGCCAGTTCGTGATCGACGACACGTTCCTGTACGCCGAGGGCGTGCGCGACTTCGACAAGTACCGCGTGGACCCGACCGCCAGCCTGCTGCCGGACTTCTTCGTGCCCGACGACAGCGTCCCGCCGCCGGGCGTGGTGATCGGGTAGAGCTGCGATTGGGATTGGGGACAGGCACATGTGCCTGTCCCCGACCAAGCCTGCGGCCTATTTCACCTTCCGCGTCTTGCGCGCCGCCGCCACGGCGATCGATCGCTGGGCCCACGCGACCATCAGCTCGGGCTCGTCCAGCGCCTCGGCGGGCGCGGACCAGTAGGCCATGGGGCTCATGCCGAACGGGGCGAACTGAACGCCGCCGGCCGCCTCGAAATCGGGGCGCAGGGTCTCGTCGCCCTTGAGGTAGAGGGTGTCGTCGTCGATCAGGGCGAAGAACAGGCCTTGGGCGTAGAGCCCGACTCCGCCGAACATCTTGCGCGAGGTCAGCGGCCCGACCGGCGCCAGCTGTTCGAGCACGAAATCCAGATAGTCCGAAGAGACCGCCATATGCCCGTCGCCATTCGCCCCGCCGTCCCCGAGGACAGCGCCTTGATCCTGCAGTTCATCCGCAACCTGGCCGAATACGAGAAGCTGCTCGACGACGTGCGGGCCACTGAAGGCGACGTCACGGTGGCGTTGTTTGGCGAAAACCCCAAGGCCTTCTGCGACATCGCCGAGATCGACGGCCAGCCCGTGGGCTTCGCGGTGTGGTTCTACAACTACTCGACCTTCGTGGGCCGGCACGGGATCTATCTGGAGGACCTGTTCGTGCGGCCGTCGGCGCGGGGTTCGGGCGCGGGCAAGGCCCTGCTGGCCAATCTGGCGCGGCGCTGCGTGGACGAGAACCTGGGCCGGCTGGAATGGTCGGTGCTGGACTGGAACGCCCCGTCGATCGCCTTCTATGACAGCCTGGGCGCGGCGGCGATGGACGAGTGGATCGTGCGGCGGATGACGGGGGATGCGCTGGCGAAGCTGGCCAATCTTTAATTCCGCTCATCCCGGCGAACGCCGGGACCCAGATCCTATAGCGGTGTATCGGGCTGGAAGGGCTCAGCGCTTATGGCGTCAGCCCCAAAGCCATTCCATCTGGGTCCCGGCATTCGCCGGGATGAGCGGATTTTAGAGCCTACTCCAGCCGGTCGGCTTTCCGCAGTTCCGGGAACATCTTGGCCCAGGCGCCCGTGACGACCAGCGCCCCGACGCCGCCGAACACCGCCGCGCCGACCGGGCCCAGGAACCGCGCCGCCACGCCGCTTTCGAACTCGCCCAGCTCGTTGGAGGCGCTGATGAACAGGCCCGAGACGGCGGCGACGCGGCCGCGCATCGGGTCGGGCGTGACCAGCTGCACCAGGGTCTGGCGGATGTAGACCGAGACCATGTCGGCCCCGCCCAGGATCGCCAGGGCCGCCACCGACAGCCAGGTCCATTGCGACAGGCCGAACACCACCGTCGCCGCGCCGAACACCGCCACGGCGCTGAACATCAGCAGGCCCGCGCGACGGCGGATCGTGTGGCTGGCCAGGAAGATCGCCACCAGGGTGGCGCCCACGGCCGGGGCGGCGCGCAGGATCCCGAAGCCCTCGGCCCCGACATGCAGCACGTCGCGGGCGAACACCGGCAGCAGGGCGGTGGCCCCGCCCAGCAGCACGGCGAACAGGTCCAGCGAGATCGAGCCGAAGACGATCTTGTTGCGCCAGGTATAGACCAGGCCTTCCTTGATCAGGGTCCAGCGCGAGCCCGGCTGCACGACCGGCTTGGTCGACTGACGGATGCCCAGCAGGAACAGTCCGCCGACCAGGAACAGGCCCGCCGACGAGCCGAACGCCACGGCCGGCGAGATCGCGCACAGCAGGCCGCCCAGGGCCGGGCCGATGATCGAGCCGCTCTGCCAGGACAGCGAGTTCCAGGCGATGGCGCGCGGCAGCAGCGGGCGCGGCACCAGCATCGGTCCCATGGCGCTGGAGGCCGGCGACAGGAAGGCGCGGCCGGCGCCGAAGAACACGGCGATGGCGAAGATCGGCCACAGAGCCGTGTGTCCCGACCAGGCCAGCAGGCCCAGGCCCGCGGCGCACAGGATGTCGACGCCGATCGCGGCGGTCATGATCATCTTGCGGTCGTGGCGGTCGGCGGTCTCGCCGGCCGTGAGCGTCAGGAAGAACAGCGGGATGAACTGGGCCAGGCCCACCATGCCCAGCAGGAAGGCCCCCTGGCCCTCGTTGTGTCCGGTCTCGCGGGCCAGCGTGTAGACCTGCCAGCCGATCGTCACGCCCTGGATCTGCACCGCCAGGGTGGCCAGGAACCGCGCGCCCCAGAAGAACAGGAAGTCGCGCTGCTTGAGCAGGGCGCGCATGGACGTGTCCGCCACTTCGAGAGCCGAGGGGACGGAGTCGGGATCAGGGGGGAGGTCGGTCATCGGCGCGGACCATGTCCTTGACCGAGCGTCACCGCAATCGCGTTTCTTTGATAGGACAGTTGATTTCGTTGACGCCAAGCGCCCCAGGCCCTATTTCGCGCCCCTCGAATGGAAGGGAGCGCCGCTATGCGACGCCTGCGACGAACCTGCGCCGCGCGGACCGGAGTCCGCGTCTGAACGCCCCGGAAGCGGCCGTCTCGGCCGCGTCACGATCCGGGGCTATGTCCCCTTTTCGTGTTCCGGATCGTTTAGCGCCCATGTCGTCTTCCGCCGTCGCTCCTTCGCCGCATCTCCCTGTCGTCATCGTCGAGCGGCCCGAGCACGCTCGCGCCGTCGAAGTTCTCGTCGATCGCGCCTTCGGCCCCGGCCGCTTCGCCAAGTCGTCCGAACGCCTGCGCGAGGGCAACCACAAGCTGGACGACTGCTCGTTCGTGGCCCTGCTCGAAGGCCGGGTGATCGGCAGCGTGCGGCTGTGGCCAGTCGTGGTCGGGGATGCGCCGGTCGCCTTCCTCGGCCCGCTGGCGGTCGACGCCGACGAG
Source organism: Caulobacter soli (assembly GCF_011045195.1). Lineage (GTDB taxonomy): Bacteria > Pseudomonadota > Alphaproteobacteria > Caulobacterales > Caulobacteraceae > Caulobacter > Caulobacter soli. The sequence goes on from NZ_CP049199.1 coordinate 637,003, forward strand.
CGCAGCCACGGCCTGGGCCAGGCCCTGGTCGAGGCCGCTTGTGACGCGGCGGCCAAGGCCGGTTGGCGCGCGGTGCTGCTGGTCGGCGACGCCCCCTATTTCGGCCGGGTAGGCTTCTCGGCCGCGCCGGTGTCCCAGGCCGTCATGCCGGGACCGGCCGATCAGCGCCGAGTGCTGGTCAAGGCGCTGGTCGACGGCGGTGACGCCGGCTTGGTCGGGCCGATCCGCATCGGCTGAAGGTCCTAAAGCCTCCCCCTGTGGGGGAGGTGTCGGCGAAGCCGACGGTGGGGGGATCGGCAGATGGCCGGACCTATGATCAAGGCCCCCCAAAACTCCCCCCACCGATCGCTTCGCGATCACCTTCCCCCACAGGGGGAGGCTTGGCGAGCCTTGAGCCCAAGGCCGGCTTGCCCTACCTGAAACCCATGACCGCCGATCCCGCCCCCTCCGGCCTCGCAGGCGTCACCGCCGCCGCCAAGGTCGCGGGCGAGCGCGGTCTGCCGCCGGTGCATCTGTGGCATCCCGACCATTGCGGCGAGATCGACATCCGCATCCGCAAGGACGGGGTGTGGTTCCACGAGGGCACGCCGATCGGCCGCGAGGCGCTGGTGCGCCTGTTCTCGACCGTGCTGCGGCTGGACCCGGACGGCTATCACCTGGTCACCCCGGTCGAGAAGCTGAAGATCCAGGTCGAGGACGCCCCCTTCATCGCCACGCGGGTGGACCAGATCGGCGGCGCCCTGCGCTTCGAGACCAATGTCGGCGACGTGGTCGAGGCCGGTCCCGACAACGCCGTTCGTGTCGAGACCGACCCGGCGACCGGCGAGCCCCGACCCTATCTGCACGTGCGGCGCGGGCTGGAGGCCCTGATCGCCCGGTCGGTGTTCTACGAGCTGGCCGAGCTGGCCGCCGAGCGCGACACGCCCGAGGGACCGCGCCTGGGCGTGGCTTCGAACGGCGCCTGGTTCGCGATCGCTCCGGCCGGGGCGCATCGCGGATGACGATGACCAGGGAAGAGCGCCGGGCCTGGATCACCAGCAAGCTCGACCCGATCAGCGACTATGATCCGAGCCTGGACGCGGCGCGGTCGGACTTCGATCTCAATCCGACCTTGCGGCCCGACAATCCCCACGCCCTGCGGCCGGCCGCCGTGCTGGTGGGCCTGGTCGAGCGCGAGGCGGGCATGACCGTGCTGCTGACCCGCCGGTCCGACACCCTGCGCAGCCACACCGGCCAGATCGCCTTTCCCGGCGGCCGCTGCGATCCCGGCGAGACGCCCTGGGAGACCGCCCTGCGCGAAGCCCAGGAAGAGGTCAATCTCGACCCGAAGTTCGTGACCTTGGCCGGCCTGCTGCACGGCTATCGCACGGTGACCGGCTTCCATGTCACCCCGGTGGTGGGCTTCATCGATCCGGCCGCCACCTTCGAGGCCAGCCCGGATGAGGTGGCCGACGTGTTCGAGACGCCGTTCGCGTTCCTGATGGATCCGGGCAACCACCAGCGCCAGCACCGCGACCTGCCCGACGGCGAGCGGCGCTTCTTCTACGCCATGCCATGGAACGAGCGGTTCATCTGGGGCGCCACCGCGGGCATGCTGCGCGGACTATACGAGCGCCTCCACGCGCCGGATGAAACCTAGGGCGCCCAAAGGCTCCCTTACGTAAACCTCTGAACAATCTATGGTTAAGCTTATCTAGAGGCTTGTCCGCCCGGGATATTCGTCTGAAATGCGTCGCCCTCGCGTAGCGGGGGCTTGTTGCGTGTCCTGGGGGAGTAGCGTGAACACCGAGACGATAGGCGTGGCGCCATGGATGGCGCTGCCGGAAACGCAGGCCGTGATCGCGGCGCTCGAGGCCCGGGGCTTTCCGGGCTGCGCGCGCTTCGTGGGCGGCTGCGTGCGCAACACCCTGATGGGCAAGCCCATCGACGATATCGACATCGCCACCACCCTGACCCCGGACCAAGTGATCGAAGCGCTGGGCGAGGCGGGTCTGCGCGCCATCCCCACCGGCGTCGATCACGGCACGGTCACGGCCATCTCGAAGGGCCGCCCCTACGAGATCACCACCCTGCGCCGCGACGTCTCGACCGACGGCCGCCGGGCGGTGGTGTCGTTCACCCAGGACTGGGACCAGGACGCCGAGCGTCGCGATTTCCGTTTCAACGCCCTCTACGCCGACATCCATGGCCGCCTCTACGACCCGACCGGCGAGGGGGTGAACGACGCCCGCGAGGGCCGGGTGGTGTTCGTCGGCGATCCGATGACCCGCATCCGCGAGGACTATCTGCGCATCCTGCGGTTCTTCCGTTTCCATGCCTGGTACGGCAAGGGCGACGCCGACCAGAAGGCCCTGGCCGCCTGCAAGGCGCTGAAGGGCATGGTCGAGGGCCGCGCCGCCGAACGCACCCAGAAGGAGCTGCTGAAGCTGCTGGCGGCCGAGGACCCGCGCCCGGCCCTGCGCCTGATGGCGGCGACCAGCGTGCTGTCCTCGATCCTGCCGTTCGTGAAGTCGCTGGCCCGGTTCGAGGGGCTGATGACCATCGAGACCGAGCAGTTGTTCGAGAACGACGCCGAGCTGCGCCTGGCGGCCCTGATCCCCGACGATCCCAAGATCGCCGAGCAGATGGCCGAGCGCCTGCGGCTGTCCAACGCCCTCAAGGAGCGACTGGTCGAGGCGGTGGGCAAGTCGCCGCGCATCGTCAGTTGGATGAGCCCGCGCGAGACGCGCCGGGCGGTCTACGCCCTGGGCGTCAAGACCTTCAGCGACCGGGTCAAGCTGGCCTGGGCCGGCGCGGGGCGCACCGCCACCACGCCGCAGTGGCGCGGCCTGCTGGCCCTGGGCGAAAGCTGGACGCCCCCGGCCTTCCCCCTGACCGGCGAGGAGATCCTCAAGGCCGGCGTGCCCAAGGGCCCGATGGTCGGCGAAGTGATGCGCGAGGTCGAGATCTGGTGGATCGACCAGGACTTCATCGAGGACAAGTTCTCGGCCATCGAGCGGCTGAAGGCCGTGGCGCAGGGGATGGTGTTCTAGGGGGCAAAACCGCTGTCATCCCGGACAAGCGCGCAGCGCGCCGATCCGGGACCGACGCGTGAACTCGGCGCTTCCGGCGGTCCCGGATCTGCGCTTCGCTTGTCCGGGATGACAAGCTTGGGTGGGAAGCGAAGCTCCCTATATCGAGACAGCGCCCCTCTCCCGGAGACCCCGCCCATGAAGATCGGCCTGCTCGAGACCGGCGAACCGCCCGAGCCCCTGCTGCCGACCTTCGGCCGCTACGGCGGCATGTTTCAGGATCTGCTGGGGCCCGAGCACACCTATGTCACCTACGACGTCCAGGCCGGCGTCCTGCCCGCCGACCCGGCCGAGTGCGACGCCTATGTCGTCACGGGCTCGGCGGCCGGGGTCTATGACGACCTGCCGTGGATCGAGCCGCTGAAGGCCTTTCTGGTGCAAACCCGCGACCAGCCGCTGGTCGGGGTGTGTTTCGGTCACCAGGTCATGGCCGAGGCGTTCGGCGGCAAGGTGACGAAGTCCGACAAGGGCTGGGGCGTGGGTCTGCACCGCTACGACGTGGCCGAGGCCCAGGCCTGGATGGGCGTCGACGCCACGGTCGCCGTGCCGGCCTCGCACCAGGACCAGGTGATCGCCATCCCGCCCAACGCCCGCGCGGTGGCCGGCAGCGCTTTCACCCCCGCCGGGATCCTGGTCTATGATGACCGGCCGGCCATCTCGATGCAATTCCACCCCGAGTTCGACCCCGCCTATGCCGAGGCCCTGATCGAGGCCCGGCGCGGCAGCCGCTTCACCGACGCCCAGGCCGACGCGGCGGTCGCCAGCCTGCGAGGCGCGAATGACCGCCTGCGGGTCGGCGGTTGGATCCAGGCCTTTCTCTCGCGGAACACCTGAAATCAGGCAACCTTGACCGCGCCTCGGCCGTTCCGGCTGAAACGCGGGAGATCAGATCATGAGAGCTGCTGCCATCGTGCTGGCCGCCGGTTCGCTGATGGTCGGCGGGGCGCTGCTGTCCAGCGTCGGCGCGGCCGCGCCCGCCGCACCGCCTGCGGCGCCCGCTGAAACGCTCAAGAGCGCCGCCGACTTCGTGTCGATCAAGGACCCGGCCGTCCGCTCGGTGGCCCTGTTCACCGAGGCCGGCAAGGTGATCAACAGTCCGCGCTGCATGAACTGTCACCCGGTCCAGCGCGCCCCCACCCAGGGCGACGACCGCCATCCGCACAATCCACCGATGGTGGCCGGCCAGAGCGGTCACGGGCCGGTGGGCATGCCGTGCTCGTCGTGCCATGGCCCCGCCAACGTCCCGACCTGGGGGCAGGACATCAAGTCGATCCCCGGCGATCCGAAATGGGCCCTGGCCCCGGTCGAGATGGCCTGGCAGGGCAAGTCGCTGGGCGCGATCTGCGCCCAGATCAAGGATCCGGCGCGCAACGGCGGGCGCGGCCTGGCTGAACTGCACCACCACATGGCCGAGGATCATCTGGTTGGCTGGGCCTGGAACCCGGGCGAGGGGCGCAAGCCGGCGCCAGGCACGCAGGCGCGGTTCGGCGAGTTGGTGCGGGCCTGGATCGACACCGGGGCGAAGTGCCCGAAAGCGTGATGAGTCGATCTTAAAAAGAGAGTGAAATTAGGTTAACAACCTATAGCATATTTCGCGTGACCGGCGTACGATCCATGCATCCTTGAGGGGGAAGGGGCATGACGAATTTCAACACGCTCATCGCGATCATTCTCGCGGTCGGTGGTCTGGGCATGGCCGCCATGAGTCTCGTGGACGCGCTCAAGGCCGTGCCGGGCGGCGGCGTCTCGCGCATCGGCTTTGGTCACATCCGCAAGGTGCTGCGGCTTTTCGACAAGGTGCTGGCCCGCGCGGCCGGCGACCAGTGGGAAGCGGTGATCATGGCGCACTGGATCAACGGGCGGCCAAGGGACGAGCAGATCGGCGTGATCCGATCGCTGCTGCGGCTGGGGCTGTCGGCGGACACCGCCCCCCAGCTGGCCGAAATCGGCAATGTCGATCCCGTCGCGCTCGGCAAGGCCGCCGCGATGCTGGTCGAGGGCGCGCCCTTGGGCGAGGACGAGATCAACCTGATCGGTCGCGTCGAGACCGCGGTCGTGGCCCGCCTGGACGCGGGCTTCGACCTGGCCGAACAGGCCTATCGCAACATCGCGCGGGTCATGGCCGGCCTGATCGCCGTGGGTTTGGCGGTCTGGGCGGCGGATCTCCTGTCCACCCCGCAGGCGCGGATCGATCCCTGGATGGCGGTGTTCGTCGGCGTGCTGGCGGTGCCGATCGCGCCGATCGCCAAGGACCTTGTCAGCGCGCTCACGGCGGCCGCCCAGGCGGTCAAGTCGACGCGCGGCGTCTGAGGCGGCCATGGGCCTCTATGTCAATCTGCGCTACGCCTCGGTGGGCGGCGGCCTCAGGAGCGACCCCTACCTGATCGAGGGTGCCGTCGGGGACGCCGCGCCCCGGATGGTGTCGTTGAACAGCCGGGAGGCGGCCCAGCGGGTGGCGGGGCGAAGCCTGGTGTTCACCGTCCACGGCTTCAACGTCTCGTACGACAAGGGCTTGCGGTCGCTGGCGCGGCTGGAGACGCAACTGGCCTTGCCCCCGAATTTCCTGTGCGTGGGGGTGCTGTGGCCGGGCGACTTCTTCATCCCGGCGATCAACTATCCCGGCGAATGGCGCGACGCGGTCAACGGCGGCAAGGCCCTGGCCCGGTTCGTCAACACCACCCTGGGCGGGGCGACAGACGTCAGTTTCGTGGCCCACAGCCTGGGCTGCCGGCTGGCGCTGGAGGCGGTGGCCGGCCTCCAGCGCAAGGCGGCCCGTGTGTGCCTGATGGCGTCGGCGACCGACGACAATTGTCTGGAAAAGCCCTACGACGTCTCGGTCGCCAACAGCCAGTTGCTGACCTGGCTGGCCTCCAAGAAGGACAAGGTGCTGAAGCTGGCCTATCCGATCGGCGACTGGGCGGGCGATATCTTCTTCGGGGACCGTGACAGCCCCTGGCATGGAGCCCTGGGGCGTTACGGCCCCAAGTGGTCGCGTACGATTCCAGACAATGCGAGGGGCTTTCCGATCGCCGACGGCCTCGGCTACGACCATGGCGACTACTTCCCGCCGAGCGCCCCGGGCGCGGGCGGCGCCATCCAGCCGCGCCAGCAGGCGGCGGCAGGGTTCGCGGCCAACGTCCTGAAAGGCGGCGCGCCGACCTGGCCCTAGGCCGCTACGGCCACTTCACCGCGGGCGGCATCGAGCTGAGGATGGACTCGACGTTGCCACCGGTCTTCAGGCCGAACATCGTGCCGCGGTCGTAGAGCAGGTTGAACTCCACATAGCGACCGCGCTGGATCAGCTGCTGCTCGCGCTCCTCGGGCGTCCAGGCCTCGCCCATCCGGCGACGGACCAGCCGCGGATAGATCTCCAGGAACGCCTTGCCGACGTCCTGCGTGAAGGCGAAGTCCTTGTCCCAGCTGCCGCTGTCGTGGTGGTCGTAGAAGATCCCGCCGATCCCGCGCGGCTCGTTGCGGTGGGGCAGGAAGAAGTACTCGTCGCACCAGGCCTTGTACTTGGCGTGCCAGGTCGGGTCGTGGGCGTCGCAGGCGCGCTGGTAGGCGGCGTGGAAGTCGATGGCGTCCGGGAAGTCCTGCTGGCGCTGGTAGCCGAGCAGGGGGGTCAGGTCGCCGCCGCCGCCGAACCAGCTTTTCGTGGTGGCGATGAATCGCGTGTTCATGTGCACGGCCGGCACGCGCGGATTGGTCATGTGCGCGATCAGGCTGATGCCGGTGGCGAAGAAGCGCGGATCCTCGTCGGCCCCGGGCATGTTCTTGGCCATTTCCGGCGTGAAGGTTCCGAACACCGTCGAGCAGTGCACGCCGACCTTCTCGAACAGACGGCCGTGCATCATCGACATCACCCCGCCGCCGCCGGCCTCGCGGTCCCAGGGCTTGCGCGCGAAGCGGCCGGGCTCTCCGGCGTAGAGGTCGGCCGGAGCCTCGTCCTCCAGGCGCTCGAATTCCGCGCAGATCTGGTCGCGCAGGCTTTCGAACCAGGCGCGGGCGGTGGCTTTCTTCTGGTCGAGGGAGAGAGCGTCGGTCATGGTCAAGCCGATTACGAGGTTGGCGCGCGCCGCGCAAATCCGCAGCGCCGCCTAAGGGGTTTTGCGGAGGGCGGCGCGACTAGGATGGGCGACCAGGATGGGGGCGACCAGGATGGACGATCAGCAGTCGTCCTCCTCCGGCGGGGCCAGGGTCTGTTTGGGGACGTTCAGCCAGACATGGCAGACATATTCGCCGTCGTCGCCTTTCGAGCACGAGATCTTGCCGCCGCCCTTGAGCAGGCCGACCGCCGCGCACTCGTCCCTCTGGCCCTTGCCCGGCAGGCGGTCATAGAGCTGCCTGGCCGCTGGCCCGGTGACCATCAGGTCGACGACGCCCGCCTCGTGCGGGAAGGCGCGGGCGACGCCGTCGGTCGTGGGGGCCGGCCTGGGCGCCGCGCCGAGGCCGGCGATCGCGGCCAGGACCGTCAGGAAGATGCGCATGGGTCGTCTCCGTCGTTCTGGGCGCCCGGGATCGAGCGCCGGGCGATCAGTCGCCCGGAAAACCGTCCGTCTGCCGCAGGGCCTCGCCCAGGGCCATGGCCGCCGTCGTCGCCAGATTCATCGAGCGGGCCTCCGGCCGCAAGGGAATCGTCAGGCGCGAGAAGGCCTCCGCGTGCACCTCCGGTGGCGCCCCGCGGCTCTCATTGCCGAACAACAAGGTATCGCCTGCCTGAAAGGTGAACTTGTGGAACGGCGTGGTCGACTTGGTGGTGAACAGCAGCAAGCGACCCTCGCGACGTTCGGGCGCGGCGAGAAACGCCTCCCACGAGGCGTGGCGGATCATGTGCGTCAACGGACCATAATCCAGCGCCGCGCGCTTCAAGCTCTTGTCGTCCAAGGGGAAACTGCAAGGCTCGATGATGTCCAGGCCCACCCCCAGGCAGGCGCCCAGGCGAATGGCCGCCCCCACGTTTTGAGGAATGCCGGGTTGAAAAAGCGCGAGCCGCATTCTAAGCGAACCACCATAGAGCCAGCAGGGGTATTGGCTGCGAATCGAAAGGGCTTGCGGACTTCGTCCGCGCGTCCGATAGGACGATCCGCTTTGCCCCTTGTGGCGAAGACCCGTTCGCGGGTCCAGACAGTATGCGCCGACAGGCGTTTCTCCAGGCCGGGCCGCTTATGGCGGCGCGGCGGCATCGAAGGGTGACTTGGGTGGCCGACACCGCCGTGGGCGCAAAGACTGATCCGGCGCATGGGGAAGACCCCAGCCGCCGGGATTTCATTTACATCGCATCGATGGCGGTCGCCGCTGGCGGCGCCGCCGCGATCGCGTGGCCGTTCATCGATCAGATGAACCCCTCCGCCGACACGCGGGCCTTGGCGTCGATCGAGTTCGACGTGACCAAGGTCGGCGAAGGCCAGCAGGTCGTCGTCAAGTGGCGCGGCAAGCCCCTGTTCGTGCGTAACCGCACCAAGGCGGAAATCGCCAAGGCGGTCGCGGACGACAGCGCCTCGATGAAGGATCCCGAAAAGGATTCGGCGCGCGTGAAGCCGGGCAAGGCCCAATGGCTGATCGTCGGCGGCAACTGCACCCACCTCGGCTGCGTCCCGACCTTCGGCGGCGGCGAGTACGGCGGCTGGTTCTGCCCGTGCCACGGCTCGGTCTACGACACCTCGGGTCGTATCCGTAAGGGTCCGGCTCCGAAGAACCTGATCGTTCCGGAGTACGCCTTCCTGTCCGACACCAAGGTCAAGATCGGTTAAGCGAGATGAGCGGACATTCGACCTACGAACCCAAGACCGGTTTCGAGCGCTGGCTCGACGCCCGTCTGCCGATCGTGCGCCTGGGCTACGACAGCTTCGTCGACTACCCCACGCCGCGTAACCTGAACTACTGGTGGACCTTCGGCGGCATCCTGTCGCTGTGCCTGGCCTCGCAGCTGATCACCGGCATCATCCTGGTGATGCACTACACGCCGAGCGCCGACCACGCCTTCGCCTCCGTCGAGCACATCATGCGCGACGTGAACTACGGCTGGCTGATCCGCTACATGCACGCCAACGGCGCGTCGATGTTCTTCATCGCCGTCTACATCCACATGCTCCGCGGCCTCTACTACGGCTCCTACAAGGCGCCGCGCGAAGTGCTGTGGCTGCTGGGTTGCGTGATCTACCTGCTGATGATGGCCACCGCCTTCATGGGCTACGTCCTGCCCTGGGGCCAGATGTCCTTCCACGGCGCGGTCGTGATCACCAACCTGTTCGGCGCCCTGCCGCTGGTCGGCGAGAGCATCACCACCTGGCTGTGGGGCGGCTTCGCGGTCGACAACCCCACCCTGAACCGCTTCTTCTCGCTGCACTACCTGCTGCCCTTCATGATCGCGGGCGTCGTGATCCTGCACATCTGGGCCCTGCACGTGGTCGGCCAGAACAACCCGACCGGCGTCGAGCCGAAGTCGAAGGCCGACACCCTTCCCTTCACCCCGTACGCGACGGTGAAGGACGGGTTCGCGATGAGCGTCTTCATGATCCTCTTCGCCTGGTTCGTCTTCTTCATGCCCAACGCCCTGGGTCACGCCGACAACTACATCCCGGCCAACCCGCTGGTGACGCCGTCGCACATCGTTCCAGAATGGTACTTCCTGCCGTTCTACGCGATCCTGCGCGCCGTTCCGGATAAGCTGATGGGCGTGCTGGCCATGTTCGGCGCCATCGCCTGCCTGTTCGCCCTGCCGTGGCTGGACACCTCCAAGGTGCGTTCGATGCGCTACCGCCCGACCGCGAAGATCCACTTCTTCATCTTCGTGGTGGCGTGCTGCATCCTGGGCGTCTGCGGCGCCAAGCTGCCGGACGATCAGGTCATCCCGCACCTGACCACCTTCCAGGTGATGTCGTCGGACCTGAACAGCTTCGTGTGGCTCAGCCGCGCGGCCGCGCTGTACTACTTCGCTTTCTTCCTGGTGATCCTGCCGCTGCTGGGCCTGACCGAAAAGACCCTGCCGGTGCCGGATTCCATCGCCTCTCCCGCCCTGTCGCACCCGGCCACCGTGCCGGCCGAAGCGACCGCCGCGCCTGAAATGAAGGGCTGATCCCGATGCTGCGCAAATTCTCCGTCATCGCAGCGGTCGCGGGTCTCCTGACGGCCGGCGTCGCCGGCCCGGCCCTGGCCGCCCACGGCGCGCTTGAAGCCAAGGAAGTCCAGTATTCGTTCGACGGCGTGTTCGGCAAGTTCGACCAGGCCCAGCTGCAGCGCGGCTACAAGGTCTATCGCGAGGTCTGCTCGGCCTGCCACGCGATGAGCCTGGTCAGCTTCCGCAACCTCGGCGACAAGGGCGGTCCGTTCTACGACAAGAAGTACCCGAACTCGAACGACAACCCGTACGTCAAGGCGATCGCCAAGGACTACGAGGTCGCCGACATCGACAACGAGACTGGCGATGCGATCAAGCGTCCGGCCACCCCGGCCGACCGCTTCCCCTCGCCGTTCCCGAACGAAGCCGCGGCCCGCGCCAGCAACGGCGGCGCCCTGCCGCCAGACATGTCGCTGCTGGCCAAGGCCCGCGAAGCCGGCCCGGCCCACATCTACTCGATCGTCACCGGCTATTCGGCTCCGCCGGCCGGCCTGAAGATCACCGAGGCCCAGCACTACAATCCGTACATGACGGGTGACCTGAGCTCGTACTGGACCGGCCCCAAGGAACACACGCCCCCGGGCGGCTTCATCGCCATGGCTCCGCCGCTGAAGGCCGGCCAGGTGACCTTCGACGACGGCACGCCGTCGACGCTGGATCAGGAAGCCAAGGACGTGTCGGCCTTCCTGATGTGGGCCGCCGAGCCCAAGCTGGAAGAGCGCAAGCAGACCGGCTTCGCCGTCCTGCTGTACCTGGTGCTGTTCGCCGGGCTGCTCTACGCCAGCTACCGCAAGGTCTGGAAGAACGAGTCGCACTGATCGGCTCTACAGCCTGAAGACAAGAGGGCCCGGCGGCGACGCCGGGCCCTTTTTCTTTGCGCGCTTACCGACCAGCAGGGATGGGCGTCAGCCACAGGCGCAGGGCCGTGGGATCCAGGCGCAGGCGATAGCCGGCCAGCACCCGAACCCCGATCGCCCCGACCACGCCGGCGGGCAGGTCGCCCGCCACCACGGCCGGCAGATCCTGGCGCAGGGCTCCGTTCAGCGACAGACCGCTGAGGGTTCCGACCGGCTTCTGGCGCGGTCCGTCGGCGGCGCCGCGCGCCCGCACGCCGCCGGCCGAGGCCGTGTCCAGGGCGAAGGGGCCGGAGATGCCATGGAGGCCATTGGAGGCCGCCGCCAGGACCGTGGGAACCCCGCCGACGATCGTTACAGGCAAGCCGCCCTTCCAGCCGCCACGGACCCGTCCAGGGCGCTCCAGGCGCAGGCGGCAGGGCGAGAAGTCCAGGGCCAGGCCGTAGCGGCCCAGGATGTCGGCCCCGATCACCCCCATGATCGGCGTCGAGAAGCCCACGGCGCGGTAATCGAGGTTCTGGACGGCGATCGGCGCGGCGTCGACCTTCCGGCCGGCCACGCGCACGGGCAGGGTCAGGGCGGTGTCGGTGAAACCCGCGCCCTGGGCGACGTCGACATGCAGCAGGGTGTGGGGCGCCGACAGGTCGATCACATAGTCGCCGGCGATCCCCCCTATCGCGGCTGGGGCGACGACCGCGCCGTTCTCGAACCAGCAGGCCGTTTGGCCGGCCCCCCGCTCTTCAGCCATGGCGGGGCCGCCGCGCGTCGCCAGCAGGCTCAGGATCAGCAAGGGAACGACGCGACGCATGGGCCGATCCTGCCAAGATTTAGTCCGTGGGCGAAAGCCGAAAGATCAGGCCTCGCCCCGGCTTCCGCCCGCGCGTTGGAACAGTTGCAGCGTGCGCAGCATCGCCAGGCGCGCGCTGTCCTCGTGGCGACCATTCGGCGCGACGAAGGCGTGGCCGGCGTCGTACAGCCAGACGGGCAGATCGGGATGGGCGGCGGTGATCGTCTCGACGTCGGTCATCGGGATCATCGGGTCGGTGCGCCCGAAATGCAGGATGGTCGGGACCTTGGGCTGCTCCTCGACATAAGCCGCGATGTCGCCGCCGTAGAAGCACGACACGGCCGTCAGACCCGTGCAGCGGGACGAGGCCAGCCAGGCCGTGGTGCCGCCGAAGCAGAAGCCCAGGGCGAAGACCTTGCCGGCGTCCGAAAGCGCGTCGATGGCCGCTTGCACGCGCGGCAGGGCCGCCGCGCCCCAACCACTGGCCAGACCCATGGCCATGCGGGCGTCCAGGTTCGGTGGATCCAGGTCGGCGACCGGGAAGGGCGTATCGGCGTCGTCCAGCAGGCTGGGGGCGATCACCTCGTAGCCCTGCTCGGCCAGGCTGTCGGAGAGGGCGCGGATATGCGGCGTCACTCCCCAGATAGCGTGCAGGATCACCAGCCCGCCCCGTCGCGCCTCGCCGGGCGGGGCGTGATAGGCGGCGACGGGCGAGCCGTCGGCCGCGTTCAAGGTGATCCTCTCGCTCATCAGCCCTTCTTCTTGCCGGCCAGGGTGCAGGCCACGCCCGCCGCCTTGGCCTCGTCGCAGGTCAGCGACGACAGCGGCGCGGAAGAGCCCGGCGCGGGGCTGTCGACGATGTAGCCCTTGCCGTCCTTGCAGGCGATCTCGTAGCGCAGGATCGGCGGGTCGCCGCCGCCGCCCAGGAACGTGCCGTCGGACAGGGCGCAGCCGGGCGCGGCCTTGGCGGCGATCGGCTTCAGCCCGGCGACAGGGGCGGCGTTGCCGGGCAGCGAGCAGACCATGCCCTTGGGCCAGGCCTTGCCCGCGGCCAGGGCGCCGGCGTCCAGCGCCACGCAGTCGTTGAGCAGCGGCTTGCCGTTAGTCCCGAGGCTGATGATCCAGCCCAGGGCGTCCTTGCAGGCGATTTCGTATTCCGGCTTGCTGCTGGGACGGGTCGACAGCGGCGCGGCGTCGATCACGTCGCACGGGGCGTGCAGATCGGCGGCGACCTTGGCGGCCGAGCGCACCACCATCGGATTGCCGGACTCGCGCGGGGTCAGCCGCGCGGTCGGCCGATTGACCGAGCCGTACTCGGTCATGTTGTACTGCTGGGTGCCCGAGCGCGCGGCCGGCGGCGGGGGCACGACCCCCATCTGGGCGAACGCGGGCCCGACGAACGCCGTCAAGGCGGCGGTCAGGACGAACAGGCGGCCGATCTTATGCATGGAAACCCCCGACAGGTATGGCTACGCCCTAGGTTGTATCGCCTTGCCGAAGGCCGCAAGCCCCCAGCGAGGCGTTAGCCCGCGCCGTGGGCCTGGAACAGGGCCAGCGACCGCTGGCGCGCCAGCTTGGCGTCGTCGAGGTCGGAGTCGGGACGGCCGTCGTTGTTGAAGCCGTGGCCGCTGTTCTCGTAGATGTGGACGGCGACGTCGGGGTGAGCCGCCTTGACCTTGGCGCTGACCTCGTCGGCCGGGATGTGGCCGTCCTTGCGGCCCAGGTGGACGACCACCGGGGCGTTCAGCGGCGCTTCGGCGTTGGCGGCGATCATGCTGCCGTAATAGGCCGCGCCGGCCGCCAGGCCCTTCAGCTTGCCGGCCGCCAGCCAGACCAGCGAACCGCCCAGGCAGTAGCCGACCGCGAACACCGGGCCGCGCGGGGCGAGGTGGTCGATGCAGGCCTGGATGTCCGACAGCATGGCGTCGACGCCGACCTTCTGCACGTAGCCGACGCCCGTCTGGAAGCCTTGCGGATCATGCTCGGCCACGAAGCCAGGCTCGGCGCGGTCGAAGATCGACGGGGCCAGCACTTCGAAGCCCAGGGCTGACCAGCGCTCGACGTCGGCGTGGACGTATTGATCAAGGCCGAAGATCTCCTGCACCACCACGATCCCGCCCTTGCGCTCGCCCCGAGGCAGGGCGTGGGCGGCGGTGAAGTCGAAGCCGTCGAGGGCGGAGGTGAGGGTGACGGTGTCGGTCATGAGAACGCTCAAACAGGAGGTGGATACGAAAACGGCCGGGGGTGAGCCCGGCCGCCTGTGGTTCTAGACGTTGAACCGGAAGTGCATCACGTCGCCGTCCTTGACGACGTAGTCCTTGCCTTCGGCCCGCATCTTGCCGGCTTCCTTGGCGCCGTTTTCGCCGCCCAGCTTGACGAAGTCCTCGAAGGCGATGGTTTCGGCGCGGATGTAGCCCTTCTCGAAGTCGGTGTGGATGACGCCGGCCGCTTGCGGGCCGGTGTCGCCCACGTGGATGGTCCAGGCGCGGGCTTCCTTGGGGCCGACCGTGAAATAGGTCTGCAGGTCCAGCAGGCTGTAGGCCTCGCGGATCAGGCGGTTCAGGCCCGGCTCTTCCAGCCCCAGGGTCTCCAGGAACTCGGCGCGTTCCTCGGCGTCGAGCAGGGCGATCTCGCTCTCGATCTGGGCCGAGATGACCACGCTCTTGGCGTTGTCCTTGGCGGCGCGTTCGGCCACCAGGTCGCTGAACTTGTTGCCCTTGTCGGCGCTGCCTTCGTCGACATTGCAGACATAGAGGGCCGGCAGCGAGGTCAGCAGCTGCAGCATGTGCCAGGCTTTTTCGTCGTCGGCGTCGATCTTGGCGGCGCGGGCCGGGCGGCCTTCGCGCAGCAGGTTCAGCGCGATGGTCGCCAGACGCAGGGTGTTGGCGCTTTCCTTGTCGGCGCCGACCTTGGCGCGCTTTTCCAGGGCGGGGACGCGCTTTTCCAGGCTTTCCAGGTCGGCCAGCATCAGCTCCATCTCGATGATCTCGAGATCGCTGATCGGGTCGATGCGGCCTTCCACGTGGACGATGTCGCCGTCCTCGAAGCAGCGGGCCACGAAGGCCACGGCGTCGCAGTCGCGGATGTTGGCCAGGAACTGGTTGCCCAGGCCCTCGCCCTTCGACGCGCCGCGCACCAGGCCGGCGATGTCCACGAAGGTGATCCGGGCCGGGATGATCTCCTTGGAGCCGGCGATCTTGGCCAGGGCGTCCAGGCGCGGCTCGGGCACGGCCACTTCGCCGGTGTTGGGCTCGATCGTGCAGAACGGATAGTTGGCGGCCTGGGCCGACGCCGTCTGGGTCAGGGCGTTGAACAGGGTGGACTTGCCGACATTGGGCAGGCCGACGATGGCGACTTTAAGGGCCATGGAACTCTCATGAATTTCGTTGGCGCGCGCTTAGCATGGATCGGCGGGGAAGTCGCGCTTGCCCGGCGGCGCCCTGGGGCAGGTTTCGATCGGGCCTGTGAAAATGCACGAACCGTCGACCGGCGGACGGACAGGGCCGCGTTGTCGCGCTAGGGTTGGATTCGTGAAGGCGCGACCGTCGTGGTCGCTCTTCGTCCGGGGCGGGCGCGCATGGGGCAGACCTACACCTTCGTCGGCCTGACCGCGGACGGCCGTTCGCCGTTCCTCGACATGCGGGTGCTGGGCGACGACGAGGATCCGGCGCTCCTGGCGCGCGACCTGCTGGGCGAGCATCTCAGCTGCACCCGGATCGAGGTCTGGGATGGTCAGGTGCGCCTGCTGGTGATCGGCCACGACCCCGGCGATCTGTACGGGGCCGTGGCGGAGTAGGGCCTCAGCCCTTCTTGTCGACCACGTGGGTCGTGGGACGGTCGTCGCCGGCAGACAGCTCGTCGTGCCACTGGCCCTTGGCGTCCTCGTAGGAAATGCCGGTCTCCTCGCCCGCCACCCGCTGTTCGCCGGCGGCGCGCTGGGCGGCGTGCAGGGCCGCGTCGTGGGTCTTGAAGGTCTCGGAGAACACCGCGCCCACCTTGTAGGCCCAGCCGCCGTCGTGCTCGACGATGATGTAGGTGATGTCGGTCATGGGTGCGGCTCCGTTTGAAGGCTAGGTCGGGAAACTGCGCCTGGAAGGGCATGGTTCCAAGCGGGAAGTCTTGAACGGAGCGGTTGAAATCCTCAGCGCGCCGCCTGGCGCACGGCGATCAGCCACGGATCGTCAGGACCGAACACTTCGGCATAGACCGGACCGCCCACTGGGGTTGTCTTTCCCATGAACAAGACGTCGACAGGCTGGCGCAGCAGTCGGCCGTCGGCGTCTCGGAAAACCAGGTAGCGCTTGCCGACCTGGCTGTAGAGGGCGGTGATGCACGAGCCGAACCCCTCCCACTCGGAAAGGTCGCGGGACTCCAGGCGAAACTTCAGGGCCATCAGCGGCTGGGGTTTCGAGACGCGCTTCAACGGCGCCAGATCCATCCGGGCGCCATTCAGCGCGAAGGTCTCCGCGCCGGAGCCTTTCAGATGCTCGGCAACGCGGTAGTGAACCCGGGCCCCGTCGTCCCGCCACTCTTCCCGCAGCAGGGCCGAAAAGCTTTGCGGCGTTCGCGTCATGTCGGCTGTCGCCGGGGCGGTGGCGAGGGCCGCTCGGGCCGCCGCATACACCTGCGGGTCGGTTCCGACCTCATAGTCGTCGGTCATGTCCTCGGCCACGACCACGTCGACGGAGGTCGCAGCGGCGACTAGCGTGCGGGCCATGGTCGCCGGATCGAGTTGAACCTTGAACGGCCAGCCGGGCGCAGGCGTGCAGGCGGCGCTGGGCAACGCCGGGCTCAGACCCAGTCCGACGAAGGCGGCTGAAAGCAGCGCCGCCCACTTCATCCTCAGGCCACTTTCACCCGCGCCGCGCTCTCGGGCAGATCGCTGCCGAACGCTCGCTGGAAGAACTCGGCCACGGTCGGCCGTTCCAGTTCGTCGCACTTGTTCAGGAAGGTCAGGCGGAAGGCCAGGCCGATGTCCTTGTCGAAGATCTCGGCGTTCTGGGCCCAGGTGATCACTGTGCGCGGGCTCATGACGGTGGAGATGTCGCCGTTCATGAAGGCGTTGCGGGTCATGTCGGCGACGCGGACCATGGCGGCGATCGTGCGCTTGCCCTCGGCGGTGTCGTAGGACGGGTTCTTGGCCAGGACGATGGCGGCCTCGACGTCGTGTTCCAGATAGTTGAGCGTCGTGACGATGCTCCAGCGGTCCATCTGGCCTTGGTTGATCTGCTGGGTGCCGTGATAGAGGCCCGTGGTGTCGCCCAGACCGATGGTGTTGGTGGTCGAGAACAGCCGGAAATACGGATTGGCGCGGATCACCCGGTTCTGGTCGAGCAGGGTCAGCTTGCCGCCGGCCTCCAGCACGCGCTGGATGACGAACATCACGTCAGGACGGCCGGCGTCGTATTCGTCGAACACCAGGGCGATCGGGCGCTGCAGAGCCCAGGGCAGGATGCCTTCACGGAACTCGGTGACCTGCTTGCCTTCCTTCAGGACGATGGCGTCCTTGCCGACCAGGTCGATGCGGCTGACGTGGCTGTCGAGGTTCACCCGCACCAGAGGCCAGTTCAGCCGGGCGGCGATCTGCTCGATGTGGGTCGACTTGCCGGTGCCGTGATAGCCCTGGACCATCACCCGGCGATCGTTGGCGAAGCCCGCGCAGATGGCCTTGGTCGTCTGCGGGTCGAACTTGTAGGCCAGGTCGATCTCGGGGACGTGGCTGTCCCTGTGGCTGAAGGCGGGGACCTTCATGTCGCTGTCGACGCCGAACGCGTCACGAAGCGTGACCCACTTGTCGGGGGCCAGGGTGATCAGGGGATCGGCGGCGTGGGCGTCGGTCAGGTCGGGCATGCCTTTTCGATTACCGCCTTGACCCGGGGGAGGGGAAGGGGCGAGGCCCGTTTCTGGTCCGAAAAAAGCAAACGCCACACGCAAACGCCCTGGGCAGGGAAACTGCCCAGGGCGCTCGATGAGGCTCTATGGAAGAACCTTAGTGGTTGGCGATGATCACCGAGGCGATCAGGCCGGTCGCGACGGCGGCCAGGACGTAGCTGTCGTCCACGCGCTGCCAGCGATAACCGCGGGGCGGGGCGCGAAGGCCGCGGGCGCGATAGTCGCTCACATAGTAGCGGTTGTCGCGATAGCGGGCGTCCAGGCGTTGGCCGCGTTCCCAGCGACGGTGATCGCGGCGGTCGTCGCGATGGTCACGACGATCATAGCGGCTGTCGTGGCGATTATCGTGGCGGTTGTCGTGACGTTGGTCGTAGCGACCGTGGTCGTCATAGCGTTGGCCCGCGGCCATGGCCGTGCCCGACAAGGCCGTACCGGCCAGCAGGGTGGCTGCGAGGGTGGTAATGATCAGACGCTTCATAACGAGGTCCTTTCCTGTTGTGTGGCAGTCCGACACTGCCGAACCTCTTCGATAATCCGACACTAGCGAGAGTGGTTTGGACCGGACATGAACGGCGCTAGTCAGGTTTGGTTCATCTTGTTTCAGGTGCGAAACATTTCACTGCGCCTGGGAATACTGGATCGGCGCGAAATCGATTTTTGCGCGTTCATTTGCACATGACGCCGTTTTCCTATTTTCGACCTCGCCGGGATCTGCCCCGGCTGCTCGCCGCCGCGCGGAGCGAGCTGGGCGCGGTCGCCGCGCTGATGGTGGTCGCCGGCGGCCTGCTGGCCTTCCTGCACGTGTCGGAGGAGGTGGCCGAAGGCGACACCGGGGCCTTCGACCTGGCGGTGCTGAAGGCGCTGCGGCTACCGGGTGATCCCAACAGCCTGATCGGACCCAAGTGGCTGCATGTCGCCGCCACCGACATCACGGCCCTGGGGTCGATCACGGTGCTGGGCCTGATCGTGCTGTTGGCCGTGGTGTTCCTGGCCAGCCTGCGCCGCTGGAGCGAGGCGCTGGTGGTGCTGGCCGGGGCGGGCGGCGGGGTGGCGATCAGCCAGAGCCTAAAGCAGCTGTTCGGGCGCGAGCGGCCGGACCTGGCCTACCGCGCGGTCGAAGCGGCCAATCCCAGCTTTCCGTCCGGCCACGCCATGTTGTCGGCCGTGGTGTTCCTGACGCTGGGCGCGCTGGCGGCCCGGTTCTCGGACCGTCGCCGGATCAAGGCCCTGGCCCTGTCGTCCGGCGTCCTGCTCAGCGTGCTGGTCGGCCTGTCGCGGATCTATCTGGGCGTCCACTGGACCAGCGACGTCCTGGGCGGCTGGAGCCTGGGCGCGGCCTGGGCCATGGCCTGCTGGATGGCGGCCTGGGCGTGGGAGCGGAAATTCAGGCCCTCCCCCAATGGGGGAGGTGTCGGCGGAGCCGACGGAGGGGGGAGTTTTACGGGTTAGCCCGGGGGGAGCCGCATAGCCTTCATAGCCACTCCCCCACCGGCCCTTCGGGCCGCCTCCCCCCATAGGGGGAGGGGCGCCTACTTCGCCAGTCCCGACTTCTGCAGGGTCTTGTACGCCTTGATCACCCGCTGGAGCTTGTGCTCGGCGCTGCGGTCGCCGCCGTTCATGTCGGGGTGGCAGCGCTTGAGCAGGTCCTTGTAGGCGGCGCGGATCGCCGCGCCGTCGGCGCCGGCTTCCAGGTCCAGGTCGGCCAGGGCCTGGCGTTCCAGCTTGCCCAGGTTACGGCCGGCCGCGGAGGCGGCCGCCTCGGCCTTGCGCTGCTGGGCGCGGAACAGGCCGAACGGGTCGTTGACGTGACGGGCGTCGCGCGCGGCGGCGGCGGCGGCCTCGCGAGAATTGGCGTCGGCCTTCATCGACCAGGTCGGGCGGCCGCCGGTCATCTTCTCTTTTTCCTGCGCGGCGCGGATCTGACCCTCGCTCATGCCGGCGTAGAAGTTCCAGTTCTTGTTGTACTCGGCCGCGTGGCGCTGGCAGAAGTTGTAATAGGCCCCCGGCATGTCGCGCGACTTGGGCGCCTTGGCCGTGGCGGCCGCTCGACACTCGGGGTGATCGCATCGCACTTCGCCCGGTTTCAGGGCGTAGACGTCGTTCTCCCGAGCCGCCTCCTCCGGCGATTTCGGGGGGCGGACACGGATGTCGAAAAATTTGGGGCGATATTCGAAGTCAGCGCTCATGGCGCTTAGAGTAAGCCGCAGCTATTTCCGTTCAAGGATTGACATGCAAGGAAGCCATCATGGGCGCCGTCGCCGATGCCATCGCCGCCAAACTAACCACCGCTTTTTCGCCCACGAGGCTGGAAATCGTCGACGATAGCCACCGCCATCACGGCCACGCCGGACACCGCGAGGGCGGCGAGAGTCATTTCAACCTGCTGATCGAGGCCCAGGCCTTTGTCGGCAAGGCCCGGGTGGCTCGCCAGCGACTGATTTTCCAGGCCCTGGCCGAGGAAATGGCGGGCCCCGTGCACGCCCTGTCGATCGTCGCCAAGGCGCCGGGAGAAGCTTGACCCTCGCCCGTGAAATCGGGCTTGCAAGCGGGCCCCGCGACTGATTGCCTCTCCGCCCGGCGCGACCCTGCAACGAGGCAGGTTCCGCCGGCGAAAGAGGCCGGCATGAGCGCAACCGAGACTTCCACCCCGATTCCGATCTTCCTGGACGCCGATAGCGAGGCCGCCCTGGCGGCGGCCTTGCCGGCCCTGCTGGCGCGATCCTACGCCCGCTATTCGAATTTCACGGTCGCCGCCGCCGTGATCGACGCGGACGGCCGCGCCCACCTGGGGGTCAATGTCGAGAACGCGGCCTATCCGTCCGGCACCTGCGCCGAGCAGACCGCGATCGGGGCTATGGTCACCGCCGGCGGGTGGGGCATCGCCAAGGTGCTGATCGCGGCGGGCTCCGACGCCGTGGTCCAGCCCTGCGGCGCCTGCCGCCAGCGCATCGCCGAATTCGCGACCGACACCTGCGAGATCGTCTCGGTCCAGGGCGGCAAGCCCACGCGGCGCACGCCGTTCTGGAGCCTGCTGCCCGACTCGTTCGGACCCCGCGACCTGGCCTAGAGGCCGCCCGGACCGCATTCCTTGGTCAGGAAGCTGTCGATCTCGGTCAGCTGCCGCACCGCCATGGCCGGGGTCCAGGTGTCGTAGGTGTGGCCCATGTCCTTGATCTCGAACATCCGATAGGGCTTGCCCGCCGCCTTGATGTCGGCGGCCACGTCCTTGAGTTCGCCGCCGTCGGACACCGCCTTGTTGGCGTCGCGATCGCCGCGATAGAGCAACAGCGGGATCTTGACCTCGCTGGCGTGGGCCACGGCGTCCAGGCCCTCGACGGTCGGACGTTGCAGTTCGCGCAGCATGCGGTTGTTGAAGGTCTGGCGCTTGAAGCTGGCCAGCGAGCCCGGCGCGCCCGAGACCGCGCACTGATAGAGGCCGTTGGGGCGGATGGCGGCGACCAGGGCCGCGTAGCCGCCGTAGGAATAGCCGAACATGGCGATGCGGTCGGGCGCGGCGATCTTCTGGTCGATCAGCCACTTGGCGCCGTCGTCCTTGTCGTCCTGCATCTTCTGGCCCCACTCGCCGTCACCGGCCCGCCAGAGCTTCTGGCCCCAGCCCTCGGAACCCCGGAACTGCGGCTGCAGCACGGCGTAGCCGCGGCTGGCGAAATACTGGTTCCAGCCGGCCGGATCCCAGGCCAGATCGTCGCGCGCCCAGGGACCGCCGTGCGGGGCGATCAGGGCGGGGTAGGGCCCGGGCCCGAACTTGCCGGCCGGCGGCTTGGTCAGGAAGGCGGGGATCACCAGGCCGTCGCGCGCGGTGTATTCGACCAGGGTGGTGTCGCCCAGGACGCTCAGGTCCAGGTCCGGATAGGCCTTGCCGAGCAAGGTCAGCTGGCCCGAATCGGTCAGCATGTAGAACTCGGACGGCTGACGCGGGCCGCTCTTTTCGACGATCACGGTCTTCAGGTCGTCCGAGCGCGAGATCACCCCGACATTGGCGCCGGTCGGCACGCCGATCTTGACCTGGGCGTTGGTCCCCGGGTCGGTCCACGCCAGGGTGGCCGTCTGAATCCCCAGCGCGGCGCGCACGCCCTTGTCGAGGGCGGCCAGCTTGTCGTCGGCCCAGTAGATCGCGCCGCTGGGGCCCAGATAGGTGAAGCCCAGGATCTGCCCCAGCCGCGCCGGCGTGTGGTCGATCACCACCCGGTCGGCGTCGAACACCTTATGCTCGAACAAGGGCTCGGTGATCTTGCGCTGCTTGAGGTCGTATTCGTAGATCCCGGCCTTGTCGCGGCCCTTGGACGAGCGGACGAAGACGATGTTCGGATCGGTGGAGAAGCCGACCACGTCCATGTTCTCGCGGTCCTTGGCGTAGTTGCGATAGTGCTCGCTCCACTGGCCAGTCGCCGGGTCCTTGAACCATTGGGCGATATAGAGCTTGCCGTCCTCGAAGTCGGCCGACTGGCGCGCCCGGATCTGGCCGGTCAGGTCGGTGCGATACGAGAAGAACTTCTCCGAGGCGCTTTCCACCTTGCTGGTCTGGCCGCTGTAGAGGTCGAGCTTGAGGATGTCGCCCGACGAGCGCATGCGCAGGTCCATGACGATGACGTGCGTGGGGTCCTGCGGCAGGGTGTCGATCAGATAGGCGTTGTCGAACTTGGCGGCGTAATCGTCGAGGGATGATCGGGCCTGCTGGTCGGGCAGCAGGCTGGTCCAGGCCTTGCCCTGCAGGTCGGACACGAAGGACCGGCGCAGGTGCCCGCGATCGTCGCCCTGGGTGAAGGTCTGGACGGTGTCGATCAGCAGGCGGTCGCTTTTCAGGAAGCGTACGCTCAAGATGCGGACCTTGCCGGCGGCGATCACCGCGGACGGTTTGCTCAGGTCGCTGGTGCTCCACACCGCAATGTTGATCGTGTCGCCGTCGGCCGAGGTCAGGGCGACCAGGTGCTTGCCGTCCGGGGCGATGCTGACATCGGAGATCGCGGGCGCGCGGACCAGCGCGAAGGCCGACGGCGGCTCGCCGGCTCGGGCGGCGAGGGGCGCGAACGAGAACGCCAGCAGGAACATCGCGGCCATGACGCGCAGGCCGCCAACCATCGAAATCGGCATCTGTAGCTATTGCCCCAAAACGAATACGCCGCAGGACGAACGCCCCCTCAAGAGCGCCCACGAAGACGCCTTCCGACGCCGAAAAACGACCTTAGCGAGCATTGTTTCAGCCAGAAAGGGGGCGAACGATGTTCTTTCTCGTCGAAAAGGGCCGGCTTTGCAGGGGTTTTGCCCAAAGTGAGGGCTGAACGACACACTTTGGCGCAAATGCGACAAAACGACGTCACTAATGTTGCGCGCCCTGATCAACGCATGATCAGACTATCGCATACCGGCGGTCTGAGGGGACCGGCGGCCCACAAAAGTCGTGGTTATGGGGACCCAATTTCATGGTTATCAGCCGGAACTATCTGTTCAACACGACCGTGCTCGCCGGCATGGCCGTCGCGGCCGCCCTCGGCGCGCCCGCCGTGGCCCTGGCGCAGCAAGCGGTCTCCACCGCGAGCGAGGCCAAACCGCCCGCCGATACCGAGGTGGAAGCCCTCGTCGTCACCGGCTCGCGCATCAAGCGTAATGAATTCACCAGCCCCGATCCCATCCAGGTGATCTCGGCCGACAAGGGCCAGATGGCCGGCATCTCGAGCACGGCGGCCCTGCTGCAGTCCTCGACGATCGCCTCGGGCTCGTCGCAGATCACCTCGGCGATCTCCAGCGCCTTCGTCACCGACGGCGGCCCCGGTTCGGAAACCATTTCGCTGCGGGGCCTTGGCGCCAACCGCACCCTGGTGCTGCTGAACGGCCGTCGCGCCGGTCCGGCCGGCGTGCGCGGCGGCGTGTCCGCCTTCGACCTGAACGTCCTGCCGCTGTCGGCGATCGACCGCGTCGAAATCCTGAAGGACGGCGCCTCGTCGATCTACGGCTCGGACGCCGTGGCCGGCGTGGTCAACATCATCACCAAGCGCGACACCGACGGCGTCAATCTCGACATGTTCGTCACCCAGCCGCAGGACAAGGGCGGCGAGGAATATCACGCCAGCGCCAACTGGGGTAAAACCTTCTCGCGCGGCTTCTTCAACATCACCTACGACTACTACAAGAAGCAGGAACAATCGAACGGCCAGCGCAAGTACACCAACTGCGGCCAGTCCTACATCTTCGACGCTCAAGGCAAGCGCAAGGACACGATCGATCCGCGCACGGGCAAGACCCAGTGCCGTGACCTGCTGTACGATCAGGTCTGGCTTTACGGCCTGCCGGACTTCGACGGCCGGAACGGCAAGATCCAGTACGACTATTCCGGCACGCTCGGACAATTCATTCCGCAAACGCCGACCAGCCCGGTCGACGGCGCGACCTATCCCGGCCTGCCCCCGGGCTTCTTCATCGTCGGCGACAGCCTCGATCCGGCCAATCCCGACATGGGCGTGCTCGACTATAACAGCCCGTTCAACCTGGCCGCGTCACTGACGCCGCGCACCGAGCGCAACACGGTCTACGCCCAGGGCGCGTTCGAGATCAACAGCAGCGTCGAAGCCTATGGCGAAGTGCTGTTGAACCGCCGGGCCACCAAGACCAACGGCTATCGCCAGTTCTGGACCTATCTCTACACCGAGGATCTCGGCGACCCCTTCAGCGCCGGCTTCACCGGCGACTTCGTGCTCAGCCCGACCCCGGTCACCAACCTCAGCCGTTCGGGCCAGAAGGTCGATTATCAACGCTATGTCGGCGGCCTGCGCGGCGACTTCGGTGGGGCCGAGTTCCTGAAGGGCTGGGACTGGGACATCTTCGCCCAATACAGCCACTCCAAGGGCGAATACTCGCAGGACGTGCTGCTGGCCGACGCCGTCAACAGCGCCGACGGGCGGGTGGACGCCGCTGACCCGGCGGATCCCGACACCTGGGGCTACGGTCTGGGCAAGCCCAACTCGATCCCGCGTCCGACCGCCTCGTGCGTCGGCTACAAGACGCCGATCAGCAACCGCGACTGCGTCGACGTGAACTGGATGTCGGCCGACTTCCTGGCCGGCAAGTACACCGACGCCGAGAAGGCCTTCCTGTTCGACACCGAAACGGGCCGGACCATCTACAAGCAGTTCTCGGTCGAAGGCTCGGTCTCGGGCAACCTGTTCACGCTGCCGGCCGGCCCGGTCGGCGCCGCCTTCGGCGCAGCCTATCGTCACGACGAGATCAACGACACCCCCGGCGCCATCACCCTGGCGGGCAACATCTGGGGCGCCTCGACCTCGGGCATCACCGCCGGCAAGGACAAGACCAAGGAAATCTACGGCGAACTGAGCGTGCCGATCTTCAAGGATCTGCCGTTCGCCCAGAAGGTCGACCTGTCGCTGTCGGGCCGCTACACCGACGTCGACTCCTATGGCAGCGACGAAACCTACAAGGTCGGCCTGAACTGGCAGCTGATCTCCTCGCTGCGCCTGCGGGCCACCAAGGGCACCTCGTTCCGGGCTCCGGCCCTGTTCGAGCTCTACAAGAACGCCGAGACGGGCTTCTTCGATCAGCGCACGATCGATCCCTGCATCCGCTGGCAATCGAACCTGGCCGCCGGCAACATCACCCAGCGGGTCGCCGACAACTGCGCCGCCGACGGCATTCCGCCCGCCTATACCGGCGGCGGCGCCCAGGCGACCGTCACGTCTGGCGGTGGCGCGGGCTCGCTGAAGGCCGAAACCTCGGACGCGATGACCTACGGCCTGATCTGGACGCCCAGCTTCGCCGACCTGAACGTCGCGCTGGACTACACCGAGATCAAGGTGAACAACGAAATCACCCAGCTGGGCGCGGACCGGATCATCGCCGGCTGCTACAAGTCGACCACGTTCCCGACCGACCAGCTGTGCTCGCTGTTCGCGCGCGGTCCGTCGCACCTGATTACCACGGTCACCGACAACTACCTGAACATCGCCGAACAGAAGAACCGCGCCATCGACCTGACGGTCAACTACTCGCGCGACATGCCTTGGGACACCAAGCTGTCGGTCGAGCTGCAATCGACCTGGCAGTTGAAGGACACCACGGCCCTGTTCGCCGACACCGTGGTCGACACCAACGGCTTCGTGGGCGATCCGGACTGGACCGGTCAACTGACCTTCACTCTCGAGAAGGGCGACTGGACCGGCTACTGGGGCGTGGACATGATCGGCAAGGCGTCCGACGCCGAGACCGAGGCGGATCAGAACACGGCCGGCACGACCTTCTACAAGATCCACACCGAGTTCACCGCCTACCACAACATCTCGCTGCTGAAGAAATTCGACAACTGGACGCTGATGGGCGGCGTGGCCAACCTGTTCGGCGAAGATCCGCCCCAGGTCACCCTGCAGCAGGGCAAGTACAACACGGTCGGCCGTTCGGTGCTGTCCTCGCAGTACGACTACATTGGTCGCCGCCTGTTCGTGCGGATGACGGCCAAGTTCTAGGTCTGGTGGGACCGCGGACGCCAAAGGCGTTTCGCGGTCCCTCGCCAAGCGCTAGGTTTCGAGCGGCGGAGCGATCCGCCGCTTTTTTCTTGCGGTCGCATCCCCTCCATTCCAGGGGCGCTGCGGCCAGGTCACAGGACAGGTTTCGCGTGAACGCCGTCATCCGTGGAAAGCCGGACAATCTCGACGCCGTGGGCGCCCGCTTCGACCGGGCCACGCTGCGCCAGCCGGTGCTGCTCAACAGCGTTCCCAAGGCCGGAACCCACCTGCTGCGCAACATCCTGCGGATGTTCGTGGTCCAGGAGCAGCAGTGGCCCGGCGAATATATCCAGCACGCCCTGCTGCGCCGCAGCCTCGCGGCGTTCTCGCCCGACAAGCCGTTCCTCAGCTGGGGGCATCTGCTGTTCTCGGACGAGGCGACGATCGTGCTGCGCAAGGTCCGCCACATCGTGCTGGTCCGCGACCCCCACGACTGGGTGCTGGCCCGCGCGCGGTTCTACGTGTCCGACGAGTTCCAGGGCTCGCTGAACCACATCAAAGGCGGGGCGGTCGCGCCCGAGGACGTCATGAACATGATGATCCTGGGGGTGAACGGCCACGTTCCGACCCTGCTGGACATCTATACCTACAACGCCGCGGCCTGGATGGGCACGCACGCGACGATCGTGCGCTACGAGGACATCGTCGAGGCCATTGGCGACCTGGGCTCGCGGCGGGCCGAGGCGTTCTTCGCCAAGCTGCTGGGCGACTGCGGGCTGGACCTGCCGGCCGACTGGCGCGAGCGGGTCGAGGCCGGCGCCGACCGCCGCGAAAGCCGCACGGCCAGCGAGAACCTCAACCTGACAGCGGAATTTCCCAAGGTCTTGCCGGACATCCAGAAGCGCCTGGTCGAGTTCCACGCGCCGGGCCTGCGGGCGTTGTTGGGGTACGCTTAGCGTCCACCAACGGTGTCATCCCGGACAAGCGCGCAGCGCGCCGATCCTGGACCGACGCGTGAACTCGGCGCTTCCGGCGGTCCCGGATCTTCACCCTGGCTGCGCCAGGGTTCGTCCGGGATGACCATCTATTTGAGCCGCCCTCAGACCACCTGCGCGGCCAGGCCTTCCAGCACCTTGCGCAGGTCGGCTTCGCGGAACGGCTTCTGCAGCACGGTCGCGCCCTTGTGGCCTTCCGACAGGCCGGCCTCGCCATAGCCGCTGGCGAAGGCGAACGGCACGCCGCGTTCCTTCAGGGCGTCGGCGACCGGGAAGATCGGGCGACCGCCCAGATTGACGTCCAGCAGAGCGGCGTCGATGTCGGCGCTGCCGGCCAGGCGCAAGGCCTCTTCAAGCTCGGCGGCGGGGCCCACGACGACGCAGCCGAGGTCGCTGAGCATGTCTTCCACCAACATGGAGACCAGCGCCTCGTCTTCGACCACCAGAACCTTAAGGGCGGCGAGGGTCTTCATTGTTCAGGGCTCCAGAGCACGGATCGGCAACCTCATGGTGCACACGAGGCCAAGGCTATCATAGGCTAGGTTGACCTGGGCGGACAGTTCGCCCGCCAGGCCCTTTTCGAGAAGACGTGCGCCAAATCCGCGACGCGTCGGCGGCGTGACGGACGGGCCGCCCCGCTCGGTCCAGGTCAGGCGCAGGCTCTCGTCGACGGGGTCGGCGTCAGCGGGATCGGTGGACGGCTCGACCGTCCAGACCACGCTCACCGCGCCGCCGGGAACCGATAGGGCGCCGTATTTCAGCGCGTTGGTCGCCAGTTCGTGGATCGCCATGCCCAGGGCCACGGTGGCCTTGGGGCTCAGTTGCAGGTCGCGAGCGTAGTCGAAGCCGATACGGTCGCGGGCCGCGAAGGCCTCCAGCTCGAAATCGAAGATCTCGCGCAGGCTGGCGCCTTCCCAGTTCTGCTCGGTCAGCAGGTCGTGGGTGTGCGACAGGGCCATGATCCGGCCCTCGAAGGCGTCGCGGAAGGCTTCCGGCGTGTCGGTGGTGCGCAGGGTCTGGGTGGCGATCGACTGCACCGAGACCAGGGTGTTCTTCACCCGGTGGTTCAGCTCGTTGACCAGCAGCTTCTGGCGCTCCTCGGCCCGCTTGCGCTCGGTGACGTCCAGCGACACCCCCGCCATGCGCCGGGCCCCGCCGTGGTCGGCGGTCTGGGCGGCGCGGCCCCGGGCGTGCACCCAGCGGGTGTCGCCGGCCGGCGTGCGCACGCGGTATTCGATGTCGTATTCCGAGCCGTGGCGGATGGCGTCCTCGATGGCGGTGGTCATCCGCTGGCGGTCGCCCGGATAGACCGAGGCCACCAGATCGGCGAATCCGAAGTCGTCGTCGGGCGCGCGACCGTAATTGGCCTTGCAGATATCGGACGCCAGGTAGTCGCGGGTCTCGACGTCCAGCTCCCACGAGCCCAGCCGGCCGGAGTCCAGCGCGAACTTCAGGCGCTCCTCGGTGTCACGCAGGGCGCGCGAGCGACCGATTTCCTCGGTCAGGGCGCGTTCAGCCACGGCGAGGCGCATGG
This sequence comes from Caulobacter soli, assembly GCF_011045195.1. Taxonomy (GTDB): domain Bacteria; phylum Pseudomonadota; class Alphaproteobacteria; order Caulobacterales; family Caulobacteraceae; genus Caulobacter; species Caulobacter soli. The sequence continues at coordinate 665,721 of NZ_CP049199.1, forward strand.
CGAGGTCATCGACCTCGTCCTCCTCGGCGCGACTCGTCGCCTTGGCCAAACTTCTCACCCCCACTCGCCCCTGTCGCCCGTTCTCCCGGGTGCGGTCACAAACGCCCCGCTACGGTGATGGTTCCCCCGTCGACCATCCTGCGCCCGAGAGCGGCGCGCCTCAAACCAAATCAGCGCGGAAATCGCTCGAAATCAAGCGGTTGCGTCGGGTAGGCGACGAACCGCCTTGATCAGCGAACGCTCTCGTCCAGCCGCCCGCTGATCCGCAAGCCGGTGACCTGGTTGCGCTGGCGACGCAACACCTGGAAGCGGTGGTGGTGGAAGATGAAGATCTGGCCGGGTTCGGGAATGGTCTGGGCCTCGTGGATCACCAGGCCGGCGATGGTCACCGCCTCGCCCTCGGGCAGTCGCCAGTCCATGGCGCGGTTCAGGTCGCGCACGGTGACGTGGCCGTCGACATGCACTGAACCATCCGCTTGCGGACGAAGCCCCTCGACCTTGGTGTCGTGCTCGTCCTCGATCTCGCCGACGATCTCCTCAAGGATGTCCTCCAGGGTCACCAGGCCTTGCAGCGCGCCATATTCGTCGACCACCAGGGCGAAGTGGCTGCGGCGCTTGAGGAAGGCGTTCAGCTGGTCCTTGAGGTTGGTGGTGTCGGGAATGAACCACGGCTCGCGCTGGATCGTGGCCACGTCGATGGCGTCGATGTCGCCGTTGGCGGCGGCCAGGGCCCGCAGCAGGTCGCGGGCGTGCAGCACGCCGACGATGTTGTCGGGGTTGTCGCGATAGAGCGGGATGCGGGTGTGCTGGGCCTCCAGGGCCTCGGCCACCAGGTCGCGGATCGGCAAGTCGGCGTCGATCAGGGTGATCGACTTGCGATGGACCATGATCTCCGAGACGTCCATGTCCGACAGGTCCAGCACCCCGCCCAGCATCCGCCGGTCGCCGCTTTCGACGCCGCCTTCGGAGTGGTGGTACTCGACCGCGCCGCGGATCTCCTCGTGGGCGGCCAGCACGTCGACCTCCATGGTCAGCTTGACGCCGAACAGCCGCAGGGTGCGCCGCACCACCCACTGGATGGCGTAGATGATGGGCCCGAACAGGCGGACCACCAGCAGGGTCGGCCCCGACAGGAAGCGGGCCACGTCGTCGGACTTCAGGATCGCCAGGGTCTTGGGCAGCACCTCGGCGAACACCAGGACCAGCACCGTCATCACCCCGGTGGCGGCCGCCACGCCCCACGGGCCGGGGATGGCGGCGGTCAGCACCTGGGTGGTCAGGGCCGAGGCCAGGATGTTGATCAGGTTGTTGCCCAGCAGCACCGCCCCGATCATCGTCTCCTGGTCGGAGAGCAGCTTGTTGACCCGCTTGGCCGGCCGGTCGCCCTCGCGCTCCAGTTGGTGCATGCGGGCCCGCGAGGCGGCGGTCAGCGACGTCTCGGCGGCCGAGAACAGCGCCGAGGTGGCCAGCAGGACGATGATGATGGGCGCCAGGCCCAGGATGGCGGTCAGGATCATGGCGCGGTTGTACGCCAGGGATGGCTGACCCCCAAGGTCCTCCCCCTGTGGGGGAGGTGTCGGCGCAGCCGACGGAGGGGGGAGTGATAGGCCGACGGCCTCATCCAGGATCGACGACCCTAAAACTCCCCCACCGATCGCTACGCGATCGCCTCCCCCACGGGGGGGGGCTATGGGCCTACGGAACCCCAACCTCATCATTCAGCCCCGTGATCTGCGGCTGATCTGTCACGATCCGCACTCGCAGGCCCTTGGCTCCCGACGGCGCCTTCAGCGACACCTTGGCTGTCTTCGGCAGCAGGTCCCGAGGCGCGGCCAGGGCCGGGATGGCGGCCGTCGACAGCACCTTGCCGCCCGCGTCCACCAGCTCCAGCCGCGCGGGCTTGGCGTCCTGGGCGCCCAGGCTGTGCACGGTGACCGTGACGGTCCCGCCCTTCACCACGACGTCGCCGCGGCCGACGCCGAGGTCGGCGCGCAGCATCGGGTCGTCGCCGGTCGCCGTGCGAGTCATCTCCAGCACCGTGGTCTGGCGCGGGGCCAGGACCACCTCGAGCGACTTGCTGCGCTCGAAGGCCAGCGAGCGGCTCTCACCGGCGCCGTCGATCTTGTCGTCGCCGTCGCCATCCACGCCCTGGACGGCGCTCCAGGTTCCGGGCGCGACGCCCCAGCCGGTCATGGTCGCCGTCACTGGCTGGTCCGACAGGTTGTAGGCCAGCACCTTGAAGTGGGTCGCGCCGGCCGGGTCGAACTGGCCGTCGGCGACCAGGATCGCCACGTCGCGGCCGTCGACCGGACCCTTGCCGAACCGCCAGCTGACCAGGTTGCCCGGCAGCATCTGGCCGCGCTTGTTGGCGATGCCGCCCAGGCGTGAGCGCTGCAGCATGTCGCTGGGGATCTCGACCCGGTCGGACCACCAGTGGCCCTCGGTGTGCATGTACATGTGCTGCGAGGCCGACTGGATCTCGTCGGCGTAGAGGTTTTCCAGATAGCGCTTGTCGCCGGTCAGCCGCCAGGCGGTGTACTGCTCGGCCCCGCCGCCCTTGGCCGCGGCCTTCAGCACGGTGTCGCGGTTCTTGTCGCCCAGGCCCAGCATGGCCACGGCGTCGTCGTTGATGTTGCTCAGCGACTTGAGGCTGTTCTTGCCCATCCGCCACTGGATCGGCGTCAGGTACTTGGGATCGTGCGTCCAGCGCCAGGCCGTCCAGAACACCTGGAACGGACCGTCCGCGCCCGAGCCCTGCAGCACCGTGCCGCCGCGCTCGGCGTCGGTGCGCCAGTTGATCTCGTTGGGGTACGAGCCGTCCTTGGCCACGTGGGCCAGGTAGCCGTCGGCCAGGCCGATCACCAAGTCGCGGGCGGTCTTGTCGCCGTTATAGCCGCCGATCAGGATAGCCGGGTGCGTCACGCCGAACGAATAGGGCTTCTGCCACTCCCACGGCCCTTCGCGGTACGACATCGCGCCGTTGTACCAGTTGGTGTTGAAGTGGACGTGGCCGGCCGGGTTCTTGTCGATGATACGGGGCAGGGCCTTCACCGTGGTGAACAGCCGCTCCACCGCTAGCGGATCGCCATAGTCGACGTACAGCGCCTCGCTGTTGGCGTTGATGCCCTCCTCGTAGGCGTGCAGCTCGTCGGTGACGATGGTCGACAGGCCGTCGGTGAACATGCCGTTCTTGTAGACGGCGTCGGTCAGGCGGTTGAGCGAGGTGGTGATCTTGTCGGGCTGCACGCCCATCAGGGCCACGCCCGGCCATTGCTGGGTCAGGTCGGTGTCGTCCGAGATGCCGCCGCCGAAGTCGCCGTAGTCGGATTGGCGCTGGTCGATCCACCAGTCGACGAACTGGGTCACCAGCTTTAGGTCCTGCGTCTGGCGGAACGCCCACAGGGGCGTGCCGGCCGGGGCCTTGGGCTGGTCGAAGGCGGGCCAGCCCTGGCTGCCGAAGGTGATGTCGCCCCAGTATTCGCGGGCCAGCTGGTTGTCGGGATCCACCCGCAGCAGGTCGGAGATGTCGGCGTAGAGCCGGCGGTACAGGCCCTGACGCTTGGAGGTGGTGTGCTCCTCCACCAGGAAGGCCCAGTTGTCCTTCACCTGGTTGAAGCGGTCGGCCACGTGCTCGGCCTTGGCGGCCTCGCGGTCCTTGAACACCAGGCGGATCTTGGTCCCGTCCAGCGCCTGGGGCCCGAAGTCGGGGCTGTCGGCGGCGATCGTCAGGTACAGGCTATCCGGCGTCAGGATGCGGTCGCGCAAGTCCAGCCACAGGGTGCGCGCCTCGCCCGGCTTCACCGAGACGCTGACGTCGATCATGTTGCGGCCCGGCCAGATCGGATCCTTGACCTGGATGTTCAGCGGCACGAGGGCGGCCGGGTCCTTGGCGCCGGCCGCGACCGGCAGGGCGGGCAGGTCGATGGCGATCCCGTCCAGGCCGTCGCGAACGTTCTCCCAGCCATAGGCCCAGTTGCGGGCCAGGGCCTGGGCGGCCGGGGCGTCACCGAAGCCCGACGGGATCATCACGTGGACGATCGGCAGGCCTTTGGTGATCGGCGCGGCGCGCTTGCGGACCGGCGCGCCCTCGGGCAGGGCCACCACCGTGGCGCGCTCGCCCGCCGGGAAGCGGCCGGCGACATAGGCGTTCAGGTCGGCCAGGTTCAGATAGTCCGGCGCGGCGTCGACCCGCACCGTGTAGTTCATCTTGAAGCTGCCCTTGGGCTCTTCGCCGGCGCCGACGTCATAGGCCCAGATCTCCTGGATCGGGGTCTCCTGGGCGACGTTGGTGAAGGTCAGGGTCCCGCCCTTCAGCGGCTGGGCCAAGGCCGAGAACGTACGGCCCTGGTCCTTGGGACGCGGGCTGAGCTTGACGGGCGCGCCACCGCCGGCTGGGGTCCAGCTGAGGTCGCCATAGGCCGGGCCCTGGATCTCCAGTTGGTTGATCGGCTCGTCGGGCAGGGACAGCTTCAGGGCCTTGCCGCCCTCGACATAGACGTTCCAATCCGGCAGCTGGAAATAGTCGTTACGGCCAGGCAGGCGCGAGCGGTTGTAGACGCCGGGCCAGGTGGTTTCGGAAATGCCGTCGGTGGCCTTCCACATCCATTCCTTGATGTCCTTGGCGTCGGTGAACTCGACCTTGCGCACCCGGGTGGTCGGGGCGGCCAGATAGGGCGGCAGGTCGCCGGGGCGGTTCCAGCCGTAGCGCAGGCGCCAGGCGGCGCGGGCGGCCGGATCGTCCAGGCCGGGGTTCGAGGCGGCGACGGCCGGGGCTTCGTTGCGCGCCAGGGCGGCCACGGCGGTCGCGTCCAGCGCCTGGTCGTAGACGCGGATCTCGTCCAGCTCGCCGCCGCGCAGGAAGTTGTAGCGGCTCTGTACCTGGTGCGGGGCGATCACCCGGCCGGCGATGCCGAACTGGTCCAGACCGGCGTCGTAGATCGCCTTGGTCTCCTTCCTGGCCACGGCCTTGCCGTCGACGAACAGCTGCACGCCCTTCGTCTCGTCCCAGGTGAAGGCCAGGTGGGTCCAGGCGTCGGCGGCCGGCGGCTTGTCCAGCTTGAACGACACGCGGGTGCGGGCCAGGCCGTTGTCGGTGACGAAGGCGTCGAAGCCGTGGCCGTTCCAGTCGATGCGCAGGAACGCCATGTCCCAGCTGGTGTGATCGGCGTAACCGACGCGGAAGATCACGAACGGCGCGACCCCGACCGGATAGCCCGAGCGCCAGAAGAACGACAGCGTCCCGCGCTGGGCCTGGATATTGCCGGGCGCGTTCCACGACAGCACCCCGTCGTCCTCGGCGTGCAGGCCCTTGCCGGCCTCGCCGGCCGGAACGACCGTGACCTTGTCGGCGAAGTTCGGAATGGCGTCGCCCACCGCGTAGTCGGCGGAGAGGCCCTTGTCGCCCGAGACGTGGAACAGCAGGGCGGGCTCTTTGACCATCGGAGCCGGGGCGGCCAGGGCCGCGCCCTGGATCAGCGCCCAGAAAGCCGGAGCCAGGAACAACAGGGACTTCTTCACGCGCGCGTCTCCCAAGGCCTAATGGCGTCCGGCTTTTGGTAACCGGTGTCATGGAGGTTTAGCGCAGGGCGGAGAGCGGGGCAATAAAGCGGGCGTTGAGGAAGGGCTTTGTCGCTTAGGCCGCGGCCAGCGCCTGCCCGTCGTCATAGGCTTCCAGCGTCGACCGTAGACGCGTCAGGTCCCGCTTGGGCGGCGCGCCGAACATGCGGGCGTATTCCCGGCTGAACTGGGATGGGCTTTCGTACCCGACCTCGAAGGCGGCCGCCTCGACGTTGAGCCCGCACGAAACCATCAGGCGGCGGGCCTCGAGCAGGCGCAACTGCTTCTGGTACTGCAACGGCGTCGACGCCGTCAGCGCCTTGAAGTGGCGATGAAAGGCCGAGGGGCTCATGTGGGCGATCGCCGCGAGATCCTCGATCCGGACCGTCTCCCGGAAGCGGCCTCTCAGGCTGTGCATCGCCTCGATGACGTGCTGCGAGGGGCTGGTCCGCAGCGCCAGCCTGGCGATCTCTCCGCCGTGCGGTCCGGTCAGCAGCCAGTAGCAGATCTCGCGGATGATCCCGGGGTGGAGCGCCGGGATGGCCTGCGGCGTGTCGAGCAACCGGACGAGGCGGAGCGCGCAATCGGCCAGCGGACCATCGAAGTTCGAGACGAAGACGCCCAGCCCCGCTTGGCCGCTCGGGATCGGCGGGGTCGGCAGGTCTTCGGCGACGCTGCGCATGATCGCGAAATCCAGTTCGAACATCAGGACCAGGCAGGGCTCGCCGGGACGGGCCTCGAAGACCTTGCCGATCGACGGAGTCTCCACGCCGATCACCAGCGCCTGGCCGGCGCGATATTCCAGCCGATTGCCGCCGAAGCTGCCCCACTTGGCGCCCTGGGCCACCAGGCAGACGGCCGGTCTCAGAAGGAGGTGGCTGGCGGGCTTGGGGTGGTCGGAGCGCATGATGGCCAGGCCGTCGATCGGGGTCGAGAACAGGCTCTCTCCCCCTTGGCGTTCCGTGTAGCGCAGCAGCGCCTCGGCTAGCGGGCTCACCATGATCAGCCTCCGGCGTGAAGCTCCAAACTAGCTGAGGCGGCAGGAATAGGCAAGAAACCGGCCAGTCCCGGCATTCCGCCTGGCGGTGGCCGGCGCGATGATCTCCCCAGGCGTTCGAGGCCGCCCGCGCGGCGTCAAAAGGAAAGATCAGTCATGTCAGACGGTAAGATCGCACTCGTCACCGGCGGTAGCCGGGGTATTGGCCGCGATGCGGTGCTGCGCTTGGCGGCGCGCGGCGTCAGCTCGATCATCACCTACAAGTCCAATCGGGCAGAAGCCGAGGCCGTCGTCGCCCTGGTCGAGCAGGCGGGCGCACGGGCGATCGCCCTGCGGCTCGACGTCGGCGAGGCGGCGTCGTTCGATGGCGTCGTCGAGCAGGTGCGCCAGGCCCTGGCCGATCTCGGCGCCTCGCGTTTCGATTATCTCGTCAACAACGCCGGCACCTCGTCCAGCGCCAGCCTGGAGACCATCACCGAGGCCGAGATGGACGCCCTCTACGCCGTGCACTTCAAGGGGCCGATGTTCCTGACCCAGAAGCTGCTGCCGCTGATCAACGATGGCGGGCGTATCGTGAACATCTCGTCCGGCCTGGCTCGCTTCGCCATGCCAGGCCGGATCGGCTACGGCCCGATCAAGGCCGCGGTCGAATCCCTGACCCGCTACATGGCCGTCGAGCTGGCTCCGCGCCGGATCGCCGTGAACGTCGTCGCGCCGGGTCCGATCGCCACGGACTTCAGCGGCGGGATGGTTCGCGACAACCCGGAGGTCAACAAGGCGATCTCCGCGACCACGGCGCTGGGCCGCGCCGGCCTGCCCGAGGATGTCGGGCCGGTGATCGCGGGGCTGCTGTCCGACGACTTCGGCTGGGTCAACGCCCAGCGGATCGAAGTCGCCGGCGGCATTCACATCTGAGGCGGGCGGCGGGAGGCTAGCGCGCCGCCCGTCCCGCCCGCACCGCCGCGGCCAGTTCGTCCAGAACCCGCACCGACGTGTCCCAGTCGATGCAGGCGTCGGTGACGGACTGGCCGTAGGTCAGGGGCTGGCCGGGGACGATGTCCTGGCGGCCGGCCACGAGGTTGCTCTCGATCATCACGCCCATGACCGGCGAGGCGCCGGTGGCCACCTGGGCGGCGATGTCGGTGACGACGGCCGGCTGGTTCTCGTGGTTCTTGCCGCTGTTGGCGTGGCTGGCGTCGACCATGATGCGCGGCGGCAGGCCGGCCTTGGTCAGGGCGTCGGCTACCGCCGCGACGCTGGCGGCGTCGTAGTTGGGCGTCTTGCCGCCGCGCAGCACCACGTGGCAGTCGGCGTTGCCCGTCGTGGTGGCGATGGCGGCGCGGCCCTCCTTGGTCACGGCCAGGAAATGGTGCGGCTGGCTGGCGGCCAGCACCGCGTCGACCGCCACCTTGACGTCGCCGTTGGTGCCGTTCTTGAAGCCTACCGGGCAGGAGAGGCCGGACGCCATCTCGCGGTGGATCTGGCTTTCGGTGGTGCGGGCCCCGATCGCGCCCCAGGCCACCAGGTCGGCGATATATTGCGGCGTGGTGACGTCCAGGAATTCGCAGGCGGTCGGCAGGCCCTGGGCGCTGACGTCCAGCAGCACCCGGCGCGCCAGCCGCAGGCCCTCGTTGATCCGGAAGCCGCCGTCCAGGTCCGGGTCGTTGATCAGGCCCTTCCAGCCCACCGTGGTGCGGGGCTTCTCGAAATAGACCCGCATGATCACCTCCAGCTCGCCGGCGTGGCGTTCGCGCTCGACGGCCAGGCGGCGGGCGTATTCCAGGGCGGCCTTGGGATCGTGGATCGAGCAGGGGCCGATCACCACCACCAGGCGGTCGTCACGGCCGTTCAGGATCTCATGCACGGCGCGGCGCGAATTGCCGACGATCTCGGCGATCGACGAGGTGGCCGGCGCCTCGCCGATAACCTGGGCGGGCGGGCTGAGGGTCTGGAGTTTCTGGATCCGCAGGTCGTCGGTGGGGACGGGCAGCGAGACGAGGTGGGCGGTGGTCGAGGAAGGCATGGCGTGCTCCGGGAAATCTTGCGAGGGGGAAATCTTGCGAGGTCCGGCGGCCATGAAAAAAGCCGCCCGGGGAACCCCTGGCGGCTGGTGAAAGGCGTTTGTGGCTCTGATTTCAGGCCAAACGATCCCCTCCCGGCGCCAGAGGCGTCGGATAGCTAAAATACCAAAACAGCTGTTGGCTGGCGGCGAGGATCATGGCCGCGACCCTAGAGCCAAGTTGACCGTCTGTCACGCGTCTTGGCGTCGCGCCCTGGACGGCATCGGCCCGGCGTCAATTCTTCCGATGACTGGCGATGTAGAAAAACCGTCATCGAACCTGAATAGACGCGTCACCTGAAAACAAACCGGCGCCGCGGACGACCAGTCCCCGCGGCGCTTTTGATATCGGGGGATATCCGAATGCTGCTGAAGTCCGCCAGCGTGGTGGCCATCGCCGCCTGCCTCATGTTCGCCACTCAGGTTCAAGCGGCCGACGCGCCGGCCGCCCCGGCGGACAGCAGCGAAGTCGACGCGCTCGTCGTCGTCGGCAGCGGCCAGACCCGCTCGGTCTCGACCCTGCTGCCGTCGAACCTCGAAACGCTGCCGCCCGGGACCAGCATCCAGAAGTCGCTAAACTTCCTGCCGGGCGTGAGCGCCCAATCGATCGACGCCCTGGGCGTCAACGAGCAGTCGCTGTCGCTGCAGGTGCGCGGCTTCAACACCACCCACCTGGGCTACACGCTGGACGGCGTGCCGCTCGGCGACGGCGCCTATAACAACTACAACGGCCTGACCATCAGCCGCGCGCTGATCTCCGAGAACCTGGGCCGCGCCGATCTGGCGACCGGCATCGCGGGCCTGGGCATCGCCTCGACCAGCAACCTGGGCGGCGCTCTGCTCTACACCTCCAGCGATCCGCACAAGGACTTCGGGGTCTCGGTCAACGGCACGGTCGGCAGCGAAGACGCCGCGCGCACCTTCCTGCGTATCGACAGCGGCGAGCACGGCGGTCTTTCGGCCTACCTCTCGGGGCAGTACAGCCAGCAGGACCTGTTCGTGAACCAGGGCGCCTGGAACAAGTCCACCGGCAAGCAGATCAACGGCAAGCTGGTCTATCGGATCGGCGACGTCGGCAAGATCACGGCCTTCGCCGACGTGTCGCGCACCAACCAGGCCGACGACGCCTATCTGTCCAAGGACATGCAGTCGCGTCTCGGCTGGGATTGGGGCGGCTATGCGCCCAACTGGCAGTCCTATCTGGGCGTCGCCTACTGCTCGGTGACCGCCCCGACCGCGCCGACCAAGTGCGTCCCCGCGCCGTCGCCGCAGAAGAACGCCGACGTGACCTTCACCAACGGCCAGATCCTGCGTAACGACGAGCTGTACTATCTGGCCGGCGACTTCAACGTCACCCCGTCGGTCCTCGCCCATGTCCAAGTCTACAACCACACCGACAAGGGCGCTGGTAACAACTGGATCGCCGGCTGGTCCACCCAGGGCACGACGTCCACGGCCGACGACGTCCCGGTGCAGATCCGCGACACGCGCTACACCATCGACCGCACCGGCGTGGTCGCCAGCCTGGGCTGGACCGTCGGCGTCAACCACATCCAGGGCGGCGTCTGGCTGGAAGACAACACCAGCAGCGCCGCGCGCTACATCTGGACCAACGTCACCGGACCCTTCAGCCTGGCGCGATACCTGGACGGCACGCCGAACACCGCCCAGTGGGTGCAGAAGACCGACTGGACCACGCAGCAGTTCTACCTCCAGGACACGGTGTCTCTGCTGAACGACGCGCTGAGCATCGATTTCGGCTTCAAGAGCACCAACGCCAAGTCGGACGCCCAGGCCATCCCCGGCATCGCCAAGGCCGCCCCGCCGGCGTCCACCCAGTTCGCGTCCGGCGTGTTGAAGGCCAAGGACAACTTCCTGCCGGAGGCCGGCGTGCGCTGGCGGATCGCCCCCGGGCACGAGGTGTTCGCCAGCTACGCCGAGAACATGGCGATGTTCCAGGGCGGCTTCAAACTGGGTCCGCAATCGGTGTCGCAATCGGTCTGGGACGCCCAGGGCAAGTACCTGAAGCCCGAGACGTCGAAGAGCTTCGACGCCGGCTACCGCTTCGTGAGCGGTCCGCTGCAGGTCTCGCTCGCCGCCTATGACGTGAAGTTCCAGAACCGCCTGCTGCAGTACAATCCCTGCCCGACCAACCAGCAGCAGAACCCCGGCTGCGGCAACTCCTTCCACAACGCCGGCGGCGTCACCAGCAAGGGCGCCGAGATCGGCGTGCTGTGGAAGCCGCTGGAGTGGCTGAGCTGGTACAACTCGGCCTCGTACAACAAGTCGACCTACGACGAGAACCTGAACTGGTGCACGACCACCTGCGTGATCAAGGCCACGGCCGGCAAGCAGCAGGTGGACACGCCCAAGGAGATGGCGTCGAGCGTGGTGAGCCTGAACCGGGGCGGCTTCTCGGCCTCGCTGCAGGGCAAGTACACCGGCCGTCGCTACTATACCTACACCAACGATCAGAGCTTCGGCGCCGTCACCACCTTCGATCTGGGCGTCGGCTACAAGTTCGACGCCGTCAGCTTCATGAAGGGCGCGAAGGTCGGGCTGAACGTCACCAACCTGACCAACAAGCGCTACGCCTCGAACTTCGACAGCAGCGTGTTCGCGCCGGATGACGCGACCGGCAGCCTGCTGGTCTTCCACGCCTCGGCGCCGCGCCAGGTCTTCGCCACGGTCGGCTTCGACTTCTAAGCGGACGCTCCCACGTTCGTGGATGGCGGGAGGGAACCTTGGTCCCTCCCGCCATCCGCCGTGATTTTACGGGTAGGACACTCCATGCCGCGCCGTCTCGCGATCCTGCTCGCCACCGCCTTGGTCAGCCTGACCGCCGGCGCGGCGCACGCCCAATCCCAGACCTACAAGTCCCAGACCTATACGACCAAGCACTGGACCAACGCGGCGGGCGACGAGACGGCGACCCTGGACGGCCAGGTCTTCGTCAATCACGGCCTGGTCGGCGTCGGCCGGCTGCCGGCCGCCACGCGCGATTTCCGGGATGAAACCCTGGGGTCGTTCTCGAGCATGGCGCTCGACGCCAAGTCCTGGCGACGCCTGAAGGACGGGTCCTATACGGGCGTCTTCTGGACCCTGCCCGACCGGGGCCCCAACAATATCGGCGGCCTGGACACCACCGACTACGCCAACCGCATCCACACCCATCGGTTCACGTTCAAGCCCGCCGACTCCAAGGGCGGCGGCAAGCTGACCGTCACCCCCACCGGCGGCTTCCTGCTGCTGGACCAGACCGGCAAGCCGTTCACCGGCAAGGATCCGGGACCGGGAACCCTGACCCGCGACGGGATCACCTATCCGTCGCCGGCCTCGGGCGAGGGCGCGGGCCGCATCAGCCTGGACTCGGAGGGCCTGGCCCGCCTGCCCGACGGCGGCTTCTATGTCTCCGACGAGTACGCCGCCGGCGTCTATCTGTTCGACCGCACTGGCCGGCAGGTCGGGGCGATCGCGGCCCCGCCGGCCCTGGCGCCGATGGCGGACGGCAAGCTGAACTTCTCGGCCGCCAAGCCGCCGGCCACCGGCCGCCGCAACAACCAGGGCCTGGAGGCCGCCGCCGTCACGCCCGACGGGACGCGGCTGATCACCATCCTGCAGAGCGCGACCGTGCAGGACACCGCCGGCGCCGACGCGGCCACCCGCAACAACACCCGCATCCTGGTCTACGACATCACCAAGACCCGGACGCCCAAGGCGCCGATCGGCCACTACGTGCTGCAACTGCCCACCGTGCGCCAGAAGGCCGACGGACAACCGGCCGACGTGACCGCCGCCCAGTCCGAGATGGTGGCGCTGAACGATCACCAGTTCCTGGTGTTGTCGCGCGACGGCAACGGCCGAGGCACGGGCAAGCCCTATGACGGGGTGTTCAAGAGCATCTTGCTGGTCGATACGCGCGGGGCGACCAACCTGGCCGGAACGCCCTACGAGCAGACCGCCAAGCCGGTCGCCAAGGCCGGCGCGCTGGTCGACGGCATCGCGCCGGTCAAGCAGGTCGAGCTGGTCAACTTCCTCAACCCCGTCCAGCTGGCCAGGTTCGGCATGAACCTGTCGACCACGCCGTCGACGCCCTACACTCTGTCGGAGAAGCTGGAGGCCCTGGCCCTGGCGCCCGCCCTGGATCCGAAGGCGCCCAACGACGTCTTCCTGTTCGTGGGCAACGACAACGATTTCGAGACCGCCAAGGGCCGGGTCAACGGCCAGGATTTCGACGCCAGCCTGACCAATGCCGACGGCTCCGGCGTGGGCGACAACGACAATGTCATCCTGGTCTATCGGCTGACGCTGCCGACGCGGCCTCGCTGAGACGGCCCGCCTAGACCGCGCCTTCCTCGATCAGGAAGTCCCGCAGCGCCGCGCGGTCCACGTCCTTGGCCACGAAGGCGTCGCCGATCCCGCGCACCAGGATGAAGGTCAAAAGGCCGCCCTCGGCCTTCTTGTCCTGGGCGCTGTGGGCGATCAGGGCGTCGGCGCTGAACGGCTCGGAGCGGATGTCCGACAGCTGGGTCGGCAGGCCGGCGGCCTTGATGGCGGCCTCGGCGCGGACGGCGTCCTGGGCCGAGCACAGGCCCTGGCGGACCGAGAAGCGGAAGGCCTGCGCCATGCCCAAGCCCACGGCCTCGCCGTGCTTGAGCGCGTCGCCGAAGCCCATCTCGCCCTCGACCGCGTGACCGAAGGTGTGGCCGAGATTCAGCAGGGCGCGGCGGCCGGCCTCCTTCTCGTCCTCGGCGACGATCTCGGCCTTCATCTCGACCGAGCGGCCGACCGCACGGACCAGGGCGGCGGTGTCGCGCTCCAGCACGGCCTGGACGTGGGTCTCCAGCCACTCGAAGAAGGCGAAGTCGCCCAGCAGGCCGTACTTGATGATCTCGGCGTAGCCACAGGCCAGCTCGCGGGCGGGCAGGGTGGCCAGGATGTCCAGGTCCGCCAGCACCAGGCGCGGCTGGTGGAAGGCGCCGATCAGATTCTTGCCGCGCGGGGTGTCGATGGCGGTCTTTCCGCCGACGGACGAATCGACCTGGGCCAGCAGGGTGGTGGGGATCTGGATGAAGTCGATACCGCGCTTGTAGATCGCCGCGGCGAAGCCGGTCAGGTCGCCGACCACCCCGCCGCCGAACGCGATGACCATGTCGCCGCGCTCCAGGTTCAGGGCCAGCAGGCGGTCCGACAGGTCGGCCAGGCCTTCGAAGCTCTTGGTCTCCTCGCCGGGCGGCACCAGGATCACCTCGGTCGCGATCCCCGCGTGCTCCAGGGCGTTGGCCAGCCGCTCGCCATGGTGCTCGCCGACGATGGTGTCGGTGACGACCGCCACCCGCTTGCGCTTGAGCAGCGGCGCGATGAACTCGCCCGCGCGGTCGATCAGGCCCGTGCCGACGACCACGTCATAGGCGCGCGCGCCCAGGCCCACGGGGATGGTGGTGATCACTCGAACTCGCTTTCTTGGGGCTCGCTTTCGGAAGGCGACAGGTGGCTCTTGAGGGCCTGGATCACGGCGTCGACCGCCACGCCGTGGGCGGTGTCGCCGGTCTCGACCGTCACGTGGGCTTCGCGATAGGCGGGATAGCGCAGGGTGGCGTGCTCGCGCAGCACGTCCATCGGGTCGCGGCCCTTCAGCAGCGGCCGGCCGTCCTTGCGGCCGACGCGGCGGGCCAGCAGCTCCAGATCGGCCTTCAGCCAGACGGCCACGGCCTTGGACTTAATCAGGGCGCGGGTCTCGGGATTGACGAAGGCCCCGCCGCCGGTGGCCAGCACGTGGGCCGGCTCGTCCAGCAGCCGGGCGATCACCCGCCGCTCGCCGTCGCGGAAGGCCGGCTCGCCCATCTCGGCGAAGATCTCGGGGATCGAGCGGCCGGCGGCGGCCTCGACCTCGTTGTCGGCGTCGCGGAACGGCAGGTCCAGCGCCGTGGCCAGGCGCCGGCCCACGCTGGACTTGCCCACGCCCATCAGCCCCACGAGCACGATGGTCTTGCGGCGCAAGGCGGCCCTCGGGTCGGGGCTGGAAAGGGCGGTGTCATCGTTCATAGGCTGAAGGCGGTTTACACGAGGGCGAGGCGTCCCGCCAAGGTTTGGACCAAGACGACGTCCAGTGTGGCTTGAAGGGCGAAAAGTTTCACCAACCCCTGACCTGCGGCATAGTTGAACCATGGCCTCTTCAAAGCGACTCACGAGCTGTTCGGCGATCGTCCTCGCGGCGGTGCTGTTTTCGCCAGCCCTGGCTCCGGCCTGGGCCCAGGTGCAGGTGCAATCCCTGGCCGCGCCGGACCTGTTCTCGGCTCCCGCCGCCGAGACGGGCCTGTCGGGCGACCTGTGGAAGGACGCCTCGCCCGGTATCGTCAAGGAGGCCCTGCCCAAGCTGGCCGCCAAGCCGTTGTCGCCGGCCGCCGCCGGTCTGGCGCGACGGGTGCTGGCCACCGGCGCCCACGCCCCGGCCGGCATCGGCGACGACCCGGAACTGGGCGCGACCCGAGCCCTGGCCTTGATCGCCCTGGGCGAGGCCAAGGGCGCCGACGCCGTTCTGGACCGCGCCCCCGGCGTGGCGAACAGCGCCCAGCTGTCGATGGCGGCGGCCGAGGCGGCCCTGATCACCGGCGCCGACGACAAGGCCTGCAAGATCGGCGAGGCGCTGAGCGTCGATCGCGGCGCGCCCTACTGGCTGCGGCTGCGGGCCTTCTGCCAGGTGCTGGCCGACCAGCACGACGCCGCCCAGTTGACCTTCACCCTGGCCGCCCAGCAGACCAAGGACGCCGACTACGCCCGGCTGATGAACGCCGTGCTGGCCGGCACGCCGGCCGGGGCGGCCAACTTGAAGAACGGCATCGACTACGCCCTGTCGCGCAAGCTGGGGCTGGACGTGACCTCGGCCGCCGCCCTCGCCACGGCCTCGCCGGCGCTGAAGGCCGTGGTCAAGCCGGCCGACGCGGCCGCGCCCAGCGACCTGACGGCCGCCCAGGCCGCGACGCTGGCGGCCCTGCGCGCGACCAAGGGCTTGGCCGCCTTCACCGACGCCGCCAAGGCCGGCCTGCCGGCGATCGCCGCCCTGGCCCAAGCGGGCGCGCCGCTGGAGGATCCGGTCCTGTTCGCCCGCGCCGCCCTGGCCGCCGGCGACCTGGCCACGGCCCAGGCCATCCGCGCCAAGCTGACCGGCGACACCATCCCCGGCGCCACGACCACCGACCTGGCCCTGCTCGACGCGACCCTGGCGGCGGCGGAAGGCAGGAAGGACAGCCAGATCCTCGACGGCCTGATCGAGCGCGGCGTCCAGGGCGGCGCCAAGTCGCCCGCCCAGCCGGCGGCGCTGATCCTGGCTTCGTTCGGCGGCGCCGTCGGCCCCGAGGCTCGCGCTTCGCTGGCTGCGTTCGACCCCGGCAAGTCCGCCGCGCCGGCCGGCCGGCTGATCGTGCTGGACGATGCGGCGGCCGCCGGTCGCCAGGGCGAGGCGGCCCTGCTGGCCCTGTCGGTCGCCGCCGACGCCGGCCCGTCCGGTCCCGGGCCGGTCGACCGCGCCCACCTGGTCCGCGCCCTGCTGAAGGCCGGGCTGGAGACCGACGCCCGCGCCTTCGCCGTGGAGGGGCTGCTGGCGCTGCAGGTGAAATGAGCGCTTCCGCGCCAGGCTGGATCGACGCCTTCCTCGAGATGATGGCCGTCGAGCGCGCGGCCGCCCGCAACACCCTGACCGCCTACGAGAAGGACCTGGCCGACGCCCGGCTGTTCCTGGCCTCGCGCGGCGATCTGGACGGCGCGTCGGCGGAAGACGTCGAGGCCTATTTCGCCGATCTTGGCGCGCGCGGCCTGTCGCCGGCCACCGCCGCCCGTCGCCGCTCGGCCCTGCGCCAGTTCTATCGCTTCGTGCTGGGCGAGGGCTGGCGCGACGACGACCCCTCTCGCCGCGTCGAGGCCCCCAAGGCCGGACGGCCCCTGCCCAAGGTGCTGTCGCGCGACGCCGTCGAGCGGCTGATCGCGGCGGCCGCCGCCAAGGACGGCGCCCAGGGCCTGCGCCTGGCCTGCATGATCGAGCTGCTCTACGCCTCGGGCCTGCGAATCTCCGAACTGCTGAACCTGTCCCTGGCGGCCCTGGCTCGCGACCCGGCCTTCCTGATGGTCAAGGGCAAGGGCGGCAAGGAGCGGCTGGCGCCGCTCAATGACGCGGCCCGCACGGCCGTGAAGGCTTATTTGGAGGCAAGGCCGCAATTCCTGCCAAAGGGCTCCAAGGACAGCCCGTGGCTGTTTCCGTCGCGCGCCAAGAGCGGTCGGCTGACCGCGCGGCGGGTCTCGCAACTGCTGGAAGACGCCGCCATCGCCGCCGGCATCGACCGCGAGACCGTCAGCCCCCACGTCCTGCGCCACGCCTTCGCCACCCACCTGCTGGAAGGCGGCGCCGACCTGCGGGTCATCCAGACCCTGCTAGGCCACGCCGACATCGCCACGACCCAGATCTACACCCACGTGGCGGGCGATCACCTGGCGGCGGTGGTGAAGTCCAAGCATCCGTTGGGACGGAAGGGCTAGGCCCGCCTTGCCTCGCGGGGCGGCGCTCTCTAGGAAGCCCCTATCAAATGTAAGGACTTCTCCATGTCGGACGAAACCCGCGACAGCAACGGCAACATCCTGGCCGACGGCGACAACGTCACCCTGATCAAGGACCTGAAGGTCAAGGGCTCGGGCGGCGTGACGCTGAAGCGCGGGACCCTGGTCAAGAACATCCGCCTGACCGGCGACACCGACGAGATCGAAGCCAATGTCGAGAAGGTCCGCGGCCTGGTGCTGCGGGTGGAGTTCGTGAAGAAGGCCTAGGCGCCTACCGCGTGAAGTTCAGCGATCCGGGCGTGAGTTCGCCGCCAACGTCGCTGATCCGCGCGCTCTTGCCGTCGCCCGTCGCCGTCACCTTGAAGCGCACGCCCTGGACCTCGACCCAGGCCGAGCCCTGGGCGTCCAACGTGATCAGATGCTGCGAGGGATAGGAGACCTTTTCGCCGTCTCCGATGTAGACGAACAGCCGGGCCACGCCCTTGCCGCTCTGGTTCCAGTGCACGGCCAGACGTAGAGGCGGCAGGTCGACGGGGCCTTCGGCCAGTTGAGGCCGTTCGGTTAGAACCTGTTGTTCGAAGGAGGCGCCGGTGACCGTGGCGGTGGTCAGTTGGCGTGAGCTGTAGCCGAGATATTGGATCTTGGGATCGGGCTTGGTCAGGTAGACGCAGGTTCGGCACTTCTCCGCCTCCTTGAAGCAGACGGCGGCGCCGCCGAACGCGCCGGTCAGTTGGTTGGCCGGCGTGCACCAGACATCCAGGTCGTTGAGCCGCACGGCGTAGAACGGCGCGCCAGCGGCGGCGATCACCTTCTTGCCGCCGAAAGCGTAACGCTGGACGTCGGCCTCCAGGCGGGCGGTACGGTGGTGGCGGACGCCGAAGCTGAGGATTTCGTCACCGGTCGCGACCGGCCCGGTCGTCGTCTTCAGTGGACCCGCTGGATCGACGTCGTAGGGCGCGTAGTCGGTAACCCTGTGGGTGATGTCGATCAGCAGGCGGGCCGGTTGGGGCGCGCCGAGCGGTTGGAAGGTCTGCCGCGCCTGGCCCGGCCCCGCGCCCGCCAGGATTGCCGCCACGCCGATCATCACAAGAAAAGTCCGCATCGATCCGTTCCCCCAGACGCGCCGCCTGGAGGGGCGACGCGTCAAACTTAACCGGGGCGAACGGCGTCGCAAGGGTTGAGTTCGGTATCATGAGACGCGTTGACCGGAGTTAGGCCTTCCCCTCGAACGCCGCCTTCAGCTTGGCGATGTCCAGCTTCTTCATCTGCATCATGGCCGCGAACATCCGGCCCGTCGCCGCCTGGTCGGGGCTGGCCATCAGGTCGAGGAATTCCTGCGGCACGATCTGCCAGGACAGGCCGTACTTGTCCTTCAACCAGCCGCACTGACTTTCCTGGCCGCCATCGGCGGTGAGCGTGTCCCAGTAACGGTCGACTTCCGCTGCGTCGGCGCAGCGGACCACGAACGACACCGCCTCGTTGAAGGTGAAGTGCGGCCCGCCGTTCAGGGCCGTGAAGACCTGGCCGTCCAGCTCGAAGCCGACGGTCATCACCGTGCCGCCCGGCCCGGGCGAGGTGGAGGTGATCTTCGAATTGGGAAACAGCGAGACGTAGTACTCGGCGGCCTCCTTCGCCTGGGTGTCGAACCACAGGAACGGGCTGATCTTCTGCATGGCGTCGTCCTCACTCTGGCGGGCGTTGGGCCGTTCGTCGGCCGGTTCGAAACGAAGGACGATCAAGACACGCCCACGCCGACATCGGCTTGGGGTTTTCTGCGAACCGCGTCGCCCAAGCGGCGGTCGGCGGGTTGGCGCCCCAGCCGCCACGTTCTACGAACGCCCCATGTCCGCTTCCGAGATCGAACCCTTCCACGCCATCGCCATCAGCCGTCTGGCCCACCAGATGAAGGCGCGAGGCGAGTCGATCATCCACATGGAGTTCGGCCAGCCCTCGACCGGCGCGCCCAAGGCGGCGATCGTCACCGCGCACCACGTGCTGGACACCGACGGCATGGGCTATTGGGAAAGCCCGGCGCTGAAGGCCGCCATCGCCAAGCGCTACGCCGACCTGGACGGCGTGGAGGTCGATCCCGAGCGGATCATCCTGACCTGCGGCGCCTCGCCGGCCCTGGTGCTGGCCCTGGCGTCCAACTTCCAGCCGGGCGACCGCGTGGCCCTGGCCCGCCCCGGCTACGTGGCCTATCGCAATACGCTCAAGGCCCTGAACCTGGTTCCGGTCGAGATCGCCTGCGGGGCGGAGAGCGGCTTCCAGCTGACCGCCGCGCACCTGGCCGCCCTGGAGCCCGCGCCGGCCGGGGTGGTCATCGCCAGCCCGGCCAATCCGACCGGCACCATCATCCCCGCCGCCGAGCTGGAGGCCATCGCCGAGGTCTGCCGCGCGCGCGGGATCCGCGTCGTCTCCGACGAGATCTATCACGGGCTCAGCTATGGCGAGCCGGCCCGCTCGATGCTGGCGTTCGAGCCCGACGCCCTGATCGTCAACAGCTTCTCCAAGTACTTCAGCATGGCCGCCTGGCGGCTAGGCTGGGTGGTCGTGCCGCAGGACCAGATCCCGCGCGCCCGGGCCTTCATGGGCAACCTGTTCCTGACCCCGCCGTCGCTGAGCCAGCACGCGGGGCTGGTGGCCATGGACTGCCTGGACGAGCTGGAGGGCCACCTCGACGTCTACCGCGCCAACCGCGCCCTGTTGCTGGACGCCCTGCCGGCCCTGGGCCTGGCCTCGATCGCGCCGCCGGACGGGGCCTTCTACATCTATGCCGACATCGGCCATCTGACCGACGACAGCCTGGGTTTCTGCGAGCGGCTGCTGCGCGACACCGGCGTGGCCACCGCGCCCGGCGTCGACTTCGATCCGGTCGACGGGGGGCGGTTCATCCGCTTCAGCTTCGCGGTGGCGACGGCCGAGGTGGAGGAAGCCCTGCGGCGGATCACGCCGTGGTTCGCTTCCCAAACCCCTCTCCCCCTGGCAGCGGAGCCCGCATCCAGTCGATGAAGGCCCGCAGCGCCGGCGAGAGCTGGCGGCGGCTGGGATAGTAGAGGAAGAAGCCGGGGAAGGGCTCGCACCAGTCGTCGAGCAACGAGACCAGCCGCCCGGCGGCGATGTCGTCGGCCACCTGGTCGCGGATCAGGAAGGCCAAGCCGGCCCCGTCCAGGCAGGCGCGGCGGATCACCTCGTTCTCGTCGCTGATCAGCACGCCGGGCGGGTGGACCACCACCTCGCGCCCCCGGCGTTCGAACTCCCACGCCCAGGGCTGGCCGCTGGCCCGGCGAAACAGCAGGCAGCGGTGGGCCAGCACGTCGTCCGGCTGGGCGGGCGCGCCGTGGGTCTCGACATAGGACGGGGCGCAGACCAGGGCCTGGCTCAGTTCACGGCCGATCGGGGCGGCGATCATGTCGGCCTGCAGGCTCTCGCCCAGCCGTACGCCGCAGTCGAAGCCGCCGGCCACGATGTCGGTCAGTCCGTCGTCGCAGGCGATCTCGATCCGCACGTCCGGATAGGCCCGCAGGAAGCCGCCGATGCGCGGCCCCACCAGCCAGCGGGCGGCCGAACGGGCGATGTTGACCCGCAGCCGTCCCGAAGGCCGGTCGCGGAACGCCGCCACCTCCGACAAGGCCGCGTCGATATCGGCCAGGGCGGGGGTCAGCCGCGCCAGCAGCCGCTCGCCGGCCTCGGTGGGCGCGACGCTGCGGGTCGTGCGATGCAGCAGGCGCACGTCCAGTCGGGTCTCCAGGTTGCGCATGGTGTGGCTGAGCGCAGAGGCCGAGACGCCCAGCACCTGGGCGGCGGCGCGAAAGCTGCGATGCTGGGCCACCATGGCGAACACGGCGAGGTCGGGCAGGGGGCGTTGGTCCATTGCTGAGACTTGCTCAGCAGTTCATTGAGACTTCAAGCGCTTATCGCGACGCGCTTTGGCGCCCATCTTCCCGTCGTCGCCAGGCCGGGCCTTGCGGTCGCAATTCCGAACATGAGGATATCACCATGAAGACGCGCAAACTCGGCGACGGGCTGGAAGTCTCGGCCATTGGTCTGGGCTGCATGGGGATGGGCCAGGTCTACGGCACGGCCCTGGACAAGACCGACGCCTTCAAGCTGCTGGCCCGCGCGGTCGAGCTGGGCGTGACCTTCTTCGACACCGCCGAGGTCTATGGCCCCTACACCAACGAGGTGCTGGTCGGCGAAGGCCTCAAGCCCTTCCGCGACAAGGTCGTGATCGCCACCAAGTTCGGCTTCGACATCGCGCCGGAAGGCGCGGGCGAAGGCTTCAACCGCATGCGCGGCACCGACAGCCGGCCCGAGCATATTCGCGCCGTGGCCGAGGCCTCGCTCAAGCGCCTGGGCGTCGAGGTGATCGACCTGTTCTACCAGCACCGCGTCGACCCGAACGTGCCGATCGAGGACGTGGCCGGGACGGTCAAGGACCTGATCGCCGAGGGCAAGGTCAAGCATTTCGGCCTGTCGGAAGCGGGCCCCGAGACCATCCGCAAGGCTCACGCGGTGCAGCCCGTGGCGGCCCTGCAGAGCGAGTTTTCGCTGTGGTTCCGTGACCTGGAGGCGACGACCCTGCCGGTCCTGCGCGAGCTGGGCATCGGCCTGGTGCCCTACAGCCCGCTGGGCCGGGGCTTCCTGACCGGCGCGATCAAGGCCGACGCGCCCCTGGCCGACGGCGACTTCCGCCGCGGCCTGCCGCGCTTCCAGGGCGAGGCCCTGACCAAGAACCTGTCGCTGGTCGAGGCCCTGACCCAGATCGCCGCCGACAAGGGCGTCACCCCGGCCCAGCTGGCCCTGGCCTGGATCCTGGCCCAGGGCGAGCACATCGCGCCGATCCCGGGCACGACCAAGATCGGCCGGCTGGAGGAGAACCTCGGAGCGCTCGACGTCGTACTGTCGGCCGACGACCTGGCCAAGATCGCCGCCGCCGTGCCGGAAACGGCGATCGCGGGCGCGCGGTACAGCGAGGCGGGTTTGGCGATGGTGGGACGGTAATCAGCGCGTCTTTCCCTCCCCCTTGCGGGGAGGGGGGACCAGCGAAGCTGGTGGGTGGGGTCCGCTGAGTCATCAAACCCCACCCGACCCGCTACGCGGCCCACCCTCCCCGCAAGGGGGAGGGAAGGGGGAATAGGGGTATTGCGCGGCGCGGCGGGGTAACCCCACACTCCGCCCATGGTCGCCAATCCCCTCCATCGCCCCGACGGCATCGAGCTGGTCACGCTGGGCAAGACCACGATCACGCTGGGCGGGGTGGTGGCGGCGATCCTCATCGTGGTGGCGTCGATCTATCTGTCGCGCCTGGTGGCCTCGGGCCTGCGACGCTTGCGCGAACGCTCGGTGGTCAGCGCGCCCTCGCTGTACATCGTCGAGAAGCTCAGCACCTACGGCCTGCGCACCATCGGCCTGCTGATCGCCCTGTCGGTGATGGGCGTGAACCTGACCTCGCTGGCGGTGTTCGCCGGGGCGCTGGGCGTCGGCGTCGGCCTGGGCCTGCAGGGGCTGGTCAAGGACTTCGCGTCGGGCGTGTCGCTGATGTTCGAGCGGCTGGTGGCGGTGGGCGATTTCGTCGAGCTGCAGAACGGCGCGCGCGGCGTGGTGCACGAGATCGGCCCGCGCTCGACCCGCATCCGCACCAACGACAGCACCGACGTGATCGTGCCCAACTCGGTGTTGGTCAACGAGCAGGTGATCAACTGGACCCTGCACCACACCACCCGCCGCATCCACGTGCCGTTCGTCACCGCCTTCGGGGTCGACAAGGAAAAGGTGCGCGAGGCGGTGCTGGCGGCCGCCCACTCGGTGTCGTTCACCGCGCCTGACGACGCGGTGCGCAAGGCCCAGGTCTGGCTGGTGGGCTATGGGGAGTCGGCGCTGAAGTTCGAGCTGATCGTCTGGCCGACCGTCGACTCCGTGCGGCGCCCGGCGGCGATCTTCGCGGCCTATACCTGGGCCATCGACGACGCCCTGCGCGGGGCGGGGATCGAGGTGCCCTATCCGCAGCGCGACGTGCGCCTGCGCGGCCTGTTCGGCGAGGAGGGTGACGACGCCCGCGCCGCCCTGCGGCTGGAGGCCCGGGCCGGCCGCAAGGCCAGAGCCAAGGCCGCGCCCGCCTCCAAGAACGACGCGGCCGAGGATCTCAAGCGCGAGGATCCCGAGGAGCCGCCGCTGCCGGTGCAGGGGCCGGCGCCGAAGGGGTAGGATGCGGGCCGCCGCGATCCTTTGACCCTCTCTCTTTGAGAGAGGGAGGGGCCCGCCGCGAAGCGGTGGGAGGGTGAGAGGTTGAAGCGCGACAAAAGCTTCTGGAGTCGGGGACAAGAGGTTCTGGAGCACTCTGAACTCTCCGAAGCGCCCCTTACGCCCCGCTAAGAGGTTCCTTAGGGGTCCGGAAGCGGCCCCTAAGGCCCTGGGCTATCTCTTGATGACGAACAGCACGCCGGCGCTGCGGCCACGGGCTTCCGCGCCGCCGCTGCTCCCCGTGTTGGCTTGACCGAAGTTGGTGGCGGGCCCGGTCGGCTGATTGTTGGAACCGGCCGTGCCGATCTGGGCGAGGGTGTGGGTGTGCGCCTGGTTCTGGTCGGCGAGATAGGTGCCGACGGTGTGGCCAGGGTGATCCGGAACAGCGCCACGACCGTTGTCAGCGCCGCGCGGGTGTTCGCCCCGCAGGTCGGGCAGGTTGAAGGTGCTGACGCCGTCGCCAGCCCCCCAGGTCGTGCCGATCACCGCGAACAGGGCCGCGTCGCCCGTCCTAGAGACCGCGCTGCCGTCGCACAGGTACCAGCCGCCTTCAGCCACGTTGGCGGCGCGCATCTTCATGTCGCCGGGGCTCCAAGCGTAGGCCTTGGCGGCGGCCAGGGCATTGTTGGCCTTGGTGGTGGCGTCACCGGACGCTGTGGCGACCGCTGCGGTCTGAGCGGCGCCAGCCTTGGTGGTGGCGTCGCCAGCCGCCGTGGCGATCGCGGCGGCCTTGGCCGTGGCGATCAGGGTGTTGATCGCGGTCTTGAGCTGGTCGTAGCCGCCCTTCACCAGGGCGATACCCGCGCCCTCGATGACGCGCGCGACGTTCTCCTGGATGTCGTTGAACCAGTCATGGCCCAGCAGGGTCGGCCCAAGACCAGAGGCCGGGTCGCCCGGCTGGAACATCCCCCCGACCGAGTCTTCAGTGTCTACGCGGTGCATTCCGGCTCTCCGTCAATCGAACTAAAAGGCGTCATCGCCGATCTCCCCGAACATCACGACGGTGTGGGCAGGCTTGAGCCGCCGCACGACGCACTGCAGGCCTAGGGGGTCGTCTCCGAGGGCGGGCGAGGTGCGCAGGATCCAGACCCAGGCCCAGGCCTCGCCGAACAGGCGGTCGCCGATGTGGTCGCCGATCATCGCGGGGAAGCACTCGCGGACTTCGGCCGCGTAGCCCAGGCGCTCGGCCAGGGCCACGAAATAGGCCGCGTTCTGGCCGCCCAGCCCGGCCAGCCGCTGATAGACGGCCAGGCGGCGTTCCTCGATCGTGGCGGCGATCGGCGTGCAGCCGTCGGGCAAGCCGACCAGGCGTTCCCACTCCGTCAGCAACTCGGTCGCGGTGCGCGGGTCGGCTTCCTCGACCAGGTCGGCCGCCCGCTGGTCGATGCGCGCCAGTTCCTCGGCGAACGCGCCCAGGGCGGCGGTCATCACCGAGTCGGGGCTGCGGTTCCAGGCCGCGCCGAGCGGCAGCAGGGCCTGCAGCTGGGTCAGGTATGAGGCGGCGCTGCGCATCAGGTGGTCCAGGTCACCACGCCCATCACGGCCAACTCGCCGGGGCCGTAGGCGATGTTGGCGGTGGGCACGGTCAGGGTGTGGGCCGCGTCGCCGGCTCCGGTGAACACCGCCTCGCGCAGGCCGGAGATCTCGATCACGCCGTCGGGCTCGGCCCGCCGGCGCAGGAAGTCCTGGACCTCGGCGATGATCGCGGCCTTCACGTCGGCCGAGCCGCCGGGCAGGCTGATCGTCAGGTTCAGCGGAACGCCGGTCGGGGCGAACACCACCAGCATGCCGGCGACGGGACGCAGCGGATCGATATGCGCCGTCACGGCGGCCACGTCGTCGGCCAGCGGGATGATGTTGTCGCGGGCGTCCATGACGAAGGTGACGCCCACTCGGCCGGGCCCGGTCCATCCGGAATAGGCCCAGGCCCGCGTCACCCCCGGCACTTCCGTGGCCCAGCGCACATAGTCGTCGGCGCTGCCGCCCTGGGGCGGCCGGCGGATGCGCTCCAGCAGGCGGGCCAGCAGCGCCTCGTCGCTCTCTTCCTCGGTGCCGCCGCTCAACCCGGGCGCCAGCACCACGCCCTCGGCCGCCACGCCCGCGACGGGCGAGACGAACGTCAGGCGCGCGCCGGCGTCGGCGTTGCCGATCACCCCCGGCGTCTGGGCCTCGATCGACAGGGTGGCCACCCCGCCGGCGATGACCGCGTCGGCCGTGGTCGCGTATTGCAGCTCGTCGCCCCGTTGCAGCGGGGTGCCGGCCTCGATCGGCGAGCCGTTGGCCCCGGTCACCTGCATCGTGCCGGCGGCCGGCGCGCCTTCCTTGGCGACCACGCCCCAGATCGACGCCCAGCGCCGCAGATAGGCGCTCTCGGCCTCGTCGGGCATCAGCTGCCGGGCCAGGAACGCCAGCACGCCGTAGAGGCCATGCGCCGCGCCGGCCAGCACCGTGGCCAGCACGTTGACCACCGAGCGCCGCAGGGCGCTGTCGGCCCCGGGCAGGCGGCCATTGATGTCGGCCTGGATGCGAGCCCTCAGCTCGGTCAGGGTGGGACGGTTGAACGCCATCAGGGGGCCTTCCAGACAAAGTCGAACTTCTGACGGGCCGGGCCCGTCGGTCGGGTGATCGAGACCTGCAGGCCCAGCACGCCGGGCGCGCTGACCTCGGCAAGCACCTCGATGCTGGTGGCCACCCCGTCCTCGACCAGCCAGGCCAGGGCCTCCTGGGCGTACTGCCGGGCCCGGGCGACGACCGAGGGCAGTTGCTTTTCGCGAGCCAGCAGCCACAGCCGCGAGCCCAGCTGGTCGCCGGGAATGTCGGCCAGGCTGTCGCCCCACCAGCCGCGCGGATCCGCGCCGTCCTGGGGCAGCACGTCGTCGGGTTGCGCGCGGCGATCGGTGAACAGCGAGATGATGATGGCCGTGCGCAGGCCTTCCTCGCTGCGCAGATCCGCGCCGTCCAACGACAGGTCGCCCAGGCAGGCGTCGACGTCCCAGGTCAGGGCCAGGTCGCTCATGCCGCCTTCACCTTGGTCGAGCTGGACACCACCTTGTTGGCGACAACGGAATCGCCGTGCAGGGCGACGGCCTTACCGCCCGCGCCGCCCAGCTGGACGTCGGCGCTGTCGACCACGACATGGTCGGCCGTCACCTTCACCGAGGGCGCGGTGATCTCGACCTTGAACGGGCTCTCGATCGAGATCCCGTCGCGCTTGAAATGCACGACCTGGCCCAGATCGTCCTGCATGGCGACCTCGCCCTCGGCCAGCTCCCGCAGGCGATAGCGCCTGTCGTCGACCACGATCACCACGCCCTGGGAGCGGGTGCCGGCGACGGCGACCATGATGCCCTCGGCGCCCGGCTTGGGTCGGCTGGTGAACCCGTAGTTCTGGAAGCGCTCGATCCCGTCCAGGGTCTCGTCGGCCAGGCCGTCGACCTGCAGCTGCTGCACGCCGGGGCTGTCGTCGACCAGGCGCACCAGCACCCGGGCCACCATCATGCCCACGGCGCGGGCCGTCGGCGCCAGAGCTTTGCGGAACTGGTTCATCATTGGAGGTTGATCAAGGGGTCGACCCCCTTGCCCTTGCCCTTCTTGGCCGGCAGGGCGATCAGGCTGAACGCCTCCTTGCGGGTCAGGGTCAGGTCGGTGCGCTGGCCATTGGGCCCGTCGGTGAACTTCACGGCGCTGATCAGCAGCTCGCCGACCACGCCGACCGTCGGCGCGTCGACCGGCACCAGTCGGTCCTTCACGTAGGGCTTGCCGTTCGGGTCCCGCCACCCGGTCACCGTCACGGTCACCTGCTGGGCCCTGGCCGCCCGAACCGTCGCCTCCCACTTGGCCTGGTCGGCCAGCGTGCCGGCCGAGCTGGCGTCGTGGTTGATGATCACCGTGGGGCGATAGCGCGTCACCCCCGGGTCGGCCGCCTGGGCCTTGGGCTGGTGGGCCGTCGTGCCCAGCAGGAAGTCGCCGCCGCCGGCCTGGCCCTTCAGGATGTACTGGCTGAACCGGTCCTTGACGTCGTTGGTGAAGCGGATCCGCTCGATATTGACGCCCTCGGCCAGGATGTAGCCGGCCTTCACCTGGCCCGGCCGGGTCAGCTCCAGGTTCCCGTCCACCGTGGTCAGGCCCAGCACGCCGCGCTGGCGGCTCATGCGGTCGATGGCCTCGAACACCGTCTCGCCCTGCTGCAGGGCGAAGCTGAAGGCCGCGCCCGTCGACACCTTGGCGCTGACCTTGACGCCGAACGGCTTGGCCAGGGCGGCGGCGATCGCCTCCAGCTTGCTGTTCTTCCACGAACTGGGCGCGTGGATGGCGGCGCAGTCGACCAGGTCGCCGGTCTTTTCCCGGCCGGCGATCGACACGCCGTGGCGCTTGTCCTCCAGCTCATAGTCGGCGCGATCGATCCAGGCGGTCATCACCTTGTCGCCGCCGATGAACACCTCGCAGGCCTCGCCCGGGTTGATCACCCACTTGTCCGGCTGGCCGGGCCAGCGCTCGGTCAGGCCGATCGTGAACGCCCCGGCCATGGCGTCCAGGCCG
This sequence comes from Caulobacter soli, assembly GCF_011045195.1. Lineage (GTDB taxonomy): Bacteria > Pseudomonadota > Alphaproteobacteria > Caulobacterales > Caulobacteraceae > Caulobacter > Caulobacter soli. The sequence continues at coordinate 693,662 of NZ_CP049199.1, forward strand.
GTGTCGATCGACACGCTGGTCCAGCCCTCATAGCTCTTGCCGGCGATCTTCAGCGAAACCACGTCAGCCATTGCCGACCTCCGGGGTCAGCACTTCCAGGGCCACGCCGCCGGGCACGAAGCCGGGGTGTTCGACTCGGTTGCGGTCGACGATCTCCTGGTCGCGCAGCGCGTCGCCGTACAGCCGCCACGACAGCACCAGCGCCGGCGCGGTCGCGGGCGGGGTGTAGTCGAACAGCCGGGCCAGCGAGCCGCCGCGCGCGGTCAGGTCGCGGATCACGGCGGCCCGCAGGTCGGTCAGGGCGATGAACGCCTCGTCGTCGCCGGCGTCGGCCGCCTGCTCGGCCATCACGTCGATCCGCCCGGCCAGGTCGTCGCGAACGCTGACCGCGTCCTGGTACGACGCCGGCTGCAGCTGGCTGGCGGCGGCCACGGCCTGCGCGGCGGCCGCGCCCTGGACCAGGCGCACCAGGCTGTCCTGGTTGGCGCGCTGGCGCACGCGGGCCGTGGTCGTGCCCAGCACGGCGGAGACGGTCGATCCGAAGCTCATCAGCGGGCGCAGCGCCGCCAGGGCCGCCGCCGGTGTGTCGGCCAGGGCCTTGATCGAGCGCACCAGGTCGATGAACTGGCCGGCCAGCTCGCCCGGGGCGCGGGCCAGGGCCAGGGCGCCGGCGCGAATGGCGTCGACCTTGTGGCGCACGGCGTACAGGGCCTCGCCCGCCCCGCTCAGCACCCCGGCCGCGTCGCGCGCGGCGCTGGCGGCCTGGCCGATCAGGTCGGTGGCCGCGCTGACCACGAAGGTCGGCTGGCCCTCGATGTCGAACTGGTCCGGCATGCCGGTGACCAGCTCCTCCTCGAACCCGTCCACCGCCACCAGCGCCGCGCCCTGGGTGTCGATCGACACGGCGGGTGCGGCGTGCTCGCCGGCCTCGACGAACTCCAGGCTGAACACCGCCAGCCCGCCTTCCCGGGCGCTCTGCCGGCACCGGCCGCCCAGGAACGCCACGACCCGCACCCCGAAATAAGGATGCACCAGCGTGCCGGGGCCCTCGGTCTCGCAGGCCACGATCAGGGCGTCGCGGGCGGTCATGTAGTCGTCGCCCAGGACGTAGCAGTCCACGGTCCAGCGCCGGGCCTCGCGGCCCAGGTCTTCCGGCCACGGCAAGGCGCGCAGCGGATACTCGTGCAGCTCCACCCGGCGACCGAACTGGTGGTCGTCGTCCTGGATCAGGAAGGCCGCGCCGCGAAAGCTGCCCTCGGTGAAGGTGTCCTGCCAGGTCGCCATCAGAACGCCGGCAGGGTCATGCCGCGCGACAGGTCGAACCCGACGCCGGGGGTGTCGCTCTGGGCGTCGCGCACCTGCGTGCCCGGCCCGGCCACGACCGTGATCGAACCGTTCAGCTGGTTGCTGCGCGCGCCCACGGCGGCGGTGGGCGCCGCCGCGCCCGACGGACGCGGAGCGCTCATCGCGTAGCCCAGGGCCGCCACCGGGTTGGCGACGATCGCCCCCACCCGGATGGCGTTCTGGAACCACGGCGGCAGGCTGTTCCAGATGTCGGCCACGCCGGTGGCGAACACCGCCTTCAGCTGGCCGAACACGCCCTTGAAGAAGCCGATGATCTCATTCCAGTGGGTGATGATCGTCGCCGGCAGGCTGATCAGCGCCTGGGCCCAGATGGGCAAGCTGGTGAACCAGGTCTTGAAGTGCACCCAAAGGTCGCCAAAGAAGGCCTTAACGGCCCCCCAATGGCGGATCAGAAGTATGGTGCCAAAGATCAGACCGGCGATCACAGCGACGATCCAAGTGCCGGGGAAGGCCCAGAGCGCGCCGTTGACACCCCACAGCAAGCCGATCAGTTGGATGGTTCCGATCGCCAAGCGACCGATCATGATGCCGGCCAGGAAGTCGAACGCTCCGCTGACCCCGCCGATAGCCTTAACGACCTTGGAGCCGACGCCGGCGATGAAGCCCAGCACCGCCCACAACTCGCCCAGCGTCTTCAGGATGGACGGCAGGTTCGCCTTCAGCGCCGCGACGCCGGCGTTGATCTGGCTCAGGATCTTCTGGCGATCGCGCTGCAGGGTCTTCTCCAGCCAGCCCACCAGGTCGGAGAACGCCGGCAGCAGGGCGGTGACCAGCGCGTCGCGCAGGCCCTTGATCATCTTGGTGGTGCGCAGCCACTGCAGGTCCAGGGCGGCCGACTTGGCGACGGCCTCGTCGCTGAGCACCAGGCCGAAGCGCTCGGCCTCGTCGCCCAGGGCCTTCAGCTCGGCCGAGCCCCTGTTCAGAACCGGGATCAGGGCCACGCCGGAATCGCCGAACAGCATCTGGGCGATCGCCGCCTTCTTGGCCCCGTTGGGCATGACCTTGAATCGGTCAGCGATCCGGCCCAGCAGCACCTCGGCCGGCTGCAGCTGGCGCGAGGTCTTCATGTAGCTGACGCCCAGGGCCTGGAACGCCACGCGCTGGTCCTTGCCGCCGCGCGCCGCGCGCACCTGGTTCTGATTGAGGAACTTCAGCGCGTCGCCCAGCTCCACGCCGGTCCCGCCGCTGGTCTCGAAGGCGTAGTTCAGGCGCTGATACTCGCGGGTCCCGATGCCGGCGGCCTGGGCCGCGTTGCGGGTTTCCTTGGCCACCTTCGCCTGGGCCAGGGTGGCCCGGCCGAGCCAGCTGGTGGCCAGCACCGCGCCGCTGGCCAGGGCGGTGATCGCCCCGCCGCCGGCCCACAGCGCCGTGGTGAACCCACGCCCGATCCCGGCCCGAAACTCGGTGGTCCGCATCCGCGCCAGGCGCAGGCGGGCGGCGAAGCTGACGGTGCGACGGCTGGTGGCTTCGACGGCCTGGCCCAACTCCTCGGTGGCCTTGGTCCCCAGGCGCTTGGCCCGCAGATCCTCCATGATCGCCTCGGCCTCGGCCTTGGTGATGCGCTTGGAAGCGTCGGTCGCCGCGCCCAGGGCCTTGACCGGGTTGACCGCCGCGCCGGTGACCTTGCTCAGGTCCCCGGTCGCCTTGGTGGCCGCCTTCAGGCCGGCCAGCGAGGCCAGGGTCCTGATGATCAGGCTAACTGTCAGATTTGCCATGTATCCGTACCGCCTGACCGTGCCAGAAGTTGAATTCAGCGATCCGGAGGCTCCAGAGATCGGCCCTGGAAAGGCCCCCGAACGTCGCCGCGATCTGGCCTAGGCAGTCCGCCCAATTGGACGGCCAGGCCCCTAGAAATTCCCCGCCTTGGCGGCCAGCTCCTGGAAGTCTGCGGGCGTCATCTTGCGAACCGCCTTCTCGGGCAGGCCGATCAGGTGGGCGACGATGGCGATGCCCTTGGCGACGTCGCCGTCGTGCTTGTCGGTCACCAGCAGATCGCCGGCGTCAGGCTCGCGCATGAAGACGACCGGGGTTGTCTCGACACGGGTGGTGCCGCGAGCGCGGTCGACGAACGTCACGTCGATCGGCTTGGCCAGCTTCAGGAAGAACCGGCCGTCGGCAAGCATGCCGCAGCGATCGTCGGTGTCGTCCGGCGTGGCCGGCAGGTCGACTGCAATGACGACCTCGTCGTCGGCTTCGATGCCTTCAATAGCTTCGGCCACTAGAACATCTCCTCGGCTGGCGGGCCTTCAAGGGTGAGCTTGATGGTCCCTTCGTTCTCGTCGATCGTGCCGGGCTCGGTGACCCACATGGGGCTGACGGCGTAGGATTGGCCGGTGTCGAGACCGCACTCGACCGTGGCGTCCTTGATGGCGTTGAGTTCGGCCACCGAGGTGTCGGCGTCGATGTAGATCTCCACCTCCAGCTTCGATTCCGCGATCTCCTCGGTGAAGCCGTAGACCTTGCGCGCGCCCTTCTTGGTGGTGCGGTTGGTGCCGCCCGGATTGAAGGTCGCGCCCTTCTTGGTGTTCCAGGTTCGGCCGTTGGCCTTGAAAGTCAGTTCGCTCAGCAGCTTGCCGGCCATGGGTGCCCTCCTAGAGCAGGAATTGGATCTGGCCCGCGAAGACGCGGAACTGGTTGACGAGGTTGGGCGGGAAGATCGAGTTGACCCGGTTGGGATCGTTCGGGTCGCGCTCGATCACCAGCTCGGCCTTGAACTGCTCCAGCCCCTCGACCAGGCCGGCCTCCTGGCGGTCGATGAACCAGGCGACGGCCTCGACCTTGAGGGTCTTGGGCGTGACGATCGGCTGGCCCGGCGCGATATAGGTCCCGTCGTCGGCCAGCTTGTGACGCGGGTACTTGGTCGCGATCCGCGCCCGCCAGGTGTAGCGCAGGTTGGCCAGGGTCAGCGGCGTGTTGACGTCCAGGAACACGATGCTGTCGAAGCCCTGGGCGTTGGTCTGGAAGGTGGTGATCGCCCGATCGATGATCACGACGCCGCCGGAATCTTCCTTGGCCACCGCGATCCCGTCGCGCAGCAGGCTGTCGCGCTCGGACCGCGTCCAGCGATCGGGCATGGCGGGCGGCTTGATGCCGGCCAGGGCCAGGCCCTCGAACCCACGCGCCGGATCCAGCGAGCCCTGGTACGAGACCACGGCGCCATAGGCCGCCGCCCATTCCCAGGGCGGGGTCGGCGAAGACCGATAGCCGATGATCGAGCTGAAGGCGCTGTTGCGGGCGCCGCCCAGGGTCGATAGCCCGCCCTGCGATCCCGTCGCGGCGCTGTAGGCCATGCCATCCAGCTCGACCATCGCGCCCCAGCGGGCGGTCAGGGCCGTCTCGATCGCCGTCAGGTTGGCCGCGTCGGTGTAGGGGTGGATGAACGCGGTGTAGGGCGCGTCGCCGATCGTCGTGAACACCGCGCCGGCGTCGGGGTTGCCGGCGCCGGCCGACATGGCGGTGATGGTCGCGGTCAGGCCGGCCGGCAGCGCCTCGCCCACCTGGTAGGCGTGGCGAATGTCGATGTAGTTGCCGGCTTCGCCCTTGTGCCGGGCCGTCAGCGTCACGGTCGCGGTCACCACGGCGCCGGTCACCGGCAGGTCGGGCGTCGCGCCCACGGCGGTGTTGACGGCGGCGGCGGCCTGGGCGGCGGTCATGCCCACGGTCACCGGCACGGTGATCTTCTGGCCGGCGACATACAGCGGGATCGACCCGGCCGCCGTGGCCGTACCGGCATAGACCACGGTTCCGGTGGCGGCCGTGCCGCCCGCCAGGTCGGTCAACGGCAGGGCCCAGGTCTCGCTCAGCGGATCCACCGCCTTCAGGGCGAAGAACATCCGGGCCAGCATCGAGCCCCGGCCGAAGGCGGCGATCGCCTGGTCGGCGGTGAAGATCCGCACGTTCGTGGCGATCGGGCCGGCGGCCAGCTTCTGGCCGATGACCAGAACCTTGTGCGGCGTGGAGGCGCTGCCGCGTTCGGCCCGGGTGGTGTCGAACTCGATGTAGCTGCCGGGCGTGCGGATATCGAGCGGGATGGTGTTGAAGGCGATCATCGGGTTCAGGCCTCGGAGGTTTCAGCGGCGGCCGGCAGGACGGGCCCGACGGTGATGTCGTCGTCGGCCTTCAGGCGGGCCCAGTGGGTCGACCAGGCCACGGCCTTGCCCTCGTCGGGCACGACCTGGTAGCCGGCGGCGGGGTCGCGCACGCGGCGGCCGGCGGCCGGAGCCACCAGCACCGGGTGGCCAACGGGGATCGGGTTGGGCAGCGCGGGGGCGGCCGAGGAAAGGCGCGGGGCCATGCTCAGGTGGTCTCCAGGGTGATCAGACTGGTCGCGTCGGTGTCGCCGTGCGGCGGCAGGTCCCAGGCGACGAAGAAGGTCTCGAAGTCGGCCAGCTCGGCGACGTGAGCCGGCATGGTCGGGGAGAAGACGAAGCGCGTGGTCAGGGCGACCTTGAACAGGCTGAGCCGTTCCGATCCCGTCGGCGAGGTGACCGGGGTCACGCCGCCCAGCTCCAGCCCCTCGATCGGCAGGCCGAAGGTCTGGCCGGCCAGCAGGCCGGCCGCGTCCTGGAACATCTGGTAGCTGCCCACCTCGGACTCCGAGCCGCCCTGGCGGGTGGCGCGTTCGTTGCGCAGGTTCTCGGCCGCGACGATCACCGCGAAGCTGGCCTCGACCTTGGCCGAGCCGCCCTTCATCTGCTGCAGGGTGCGCAGGCTGGCGAACGTCACCCAGGCGGCCGGATAGCGCGGCACCTTCTTGATCAGGCGCTCGTCGATGTCCGCCGGCAGGCTCTCGCAATCACGGTAGGCGTAGCCCAGCACGCCGGCCTTACTGGCCGCGTCCAGGCTCTTGACCATGGCGTTCTCGATCTCGCCGATCATGCCGCCACCGCCTGGGCCATGACGCCGCCCATGTAGTCGATGGTCAGGTGCTGGATCTCGTCGACGTCCTCGGCGTCCAGGCCGACGAACGGCCGGGCCGGGATGTTCGGGTTGACCGAGTGCTCGCGCACCGTCTGCCAGACGCCGAACCGCAGCGGCCGGCCGAACGCCTCGTGGATCAGGCGGTTGTGCTCGCCGATCGTCACCGGCCGGTTCAGGCCGAACTGGTGGGCGGCGGCGTAGACGACGTTGGTGCCGACCGCGACGCTGCGGTCGTCGGCGTTGTGGGTGATGCTGTCGCGCAGCCGGCGGCTGTCGGTCAGGGTCATGCCGCCCGTGGCCTGGGCGCGGACGGAGGGCTTCCAGCGCTTGCCGTCCGGGCCGACCTGGCGGACGAACCGGCTCTCGATCGAGCTTTCCAGATAGGACCCGACGGTCTCCATCAGGGGCTTCAGCGTGCCCAGCTTACGAACCAGCGCGCCCCACAGCAGCTGGGTCTGGGTCAGGCCTTGGGCTTCCAGGACGACAGGAGCGGACGCCATCAGAAGCGCCTCATCGTGTCACGGGTGAACTGCCGCTCGGGCATGGACGTCAGGATGACGCCGGTCTTGGCCGCCGGCTCGACACCGGCCTGGTCGGGCAGCTTCACCCGGCCGCCCTGGATCTGGGTCAGCAGCGCCAGGGCTTCCTTGAAGCGGCGCACGACCTCGTCGCTGGCCCGGTCCTTCCAGAGCTTGTAGCGGGCGATGTCGCAGGCCGCGCCGATCAACATGCGCGGGGCGTTGGTCAGCGGCAGGGCGTAGACCCCGCCCAGATAGCCGTTGATCAGCTCGTCGGCGTCGCTCAGGGCGCGCGTCACGACCGCCTCGTCGATCCAGTCGACCGGCATGTCGCCGCGATCGCTGAGCTGAATCAGCTCGCGCGCGCCGCAGACGTCGGTCAGGTCCTGGAGAGTGGCGTAGGTCACGAAGCGCTTTCGAATTTTGGGGGTGGTGGGAGGAACAAACCGGCGGCGGAGCGGACCCCGCCGCCGGTCTTCTTCAGTCGTTCGCCAGCGCCTTTAGGCGAAGGCGGTCACCTGCGGCGTGCCGGTCAGCGGCGCGTCCAGGCCAGTACCGCGGTGCATCGAAAAGTCCGGACCCGTCGGCGAGTCGATGAACAGGCTGATCCGCCAGCGCTCGACCGTGTCGCCCAGGGCGGCCAGGTGGGGCCGGCCCCAGTCCAGGATCATGCCGGCGGCGATGGCGACGGGGATGGCGAACAGAGCGACGACGAAGGCGATCGGTGCGTAGAGAACCAGTGCGGCGGTGGCGGCCAGGCCGACCACCAGGTGGACAAAGGAACGGGACATGCACGTCTCCGAGAGGGTGAAAGGGCGGCGACCGGGCCCATCGCCCCAACCACCGTTACGCATCTCCGGTCGCCCCGCTGCGAGGGGCGGGAACGACTAACGACCGGGCACTACTCGTCCTTGGCGGGCTCCTTCGCCTTGGACGGGGTCTTGGCCGGAGCTTTGGCCTTGGCGGCTTCCAGCTCGGCGGTCAGCGTGGCGACCTGGTCACGAAGGCCAGGGAGGGCGTCGAGATCCGGCTGCAGGGCGGCGCGGGCCGTCTGCAGGGCCTCGACCTGGTCGCGAAGGGTTCCCAGCTCGACGACGTCTTCCTGCAGGGCTTTGCGCTCGACCTGCAGCGCGTCGATCGTGGCGTTGGCCTCGGACAGCTGACCGCGAAGGGCGGCCTCGTCCGACGCCGCGCGCTCGGCTGTCCCCAACAGCTGCTCGACCTTCAGGTCGGCGTAACCGAGGCGTGACTTCAGATCGTCGAGATCCACCGGCTCGGCGACGTCGGCCGCTTCGAAGACGCGCAGCGGACGCTGGGCCAGCTGGCGTTCCTCGGCCGTCGGCGAAACCCACTCCTCGCCAACCAGGCGCTGGATGGAGATCACCGGGTCGGCGACCAGGGCGTGGATCTTCTCCTCGCCCAGCTCGCGTGCGTCGAACTCGACCCAGGCGGCCGAGCCCAGGACCAGGCCCGCGCGACGATAGGGATCGCGCGAGGCCTTGACCCGGAATTGATGGCTCGCGGCCTCCATCACAGCAGCCGATCGGCTTCCAGGATCTCGACGTCCTGGAAGTAGATGTTGGACGCGCCGCCGGCCTTGTTCTGGGCCTTGAACAGCGTGCGGGCGGCGGCCTTGTTGGAGGTGCCGACGACGATCAGGTTGGGCTTGACGCCCAGCGGCTCGCCTTGCTCGTCCACCAGGGCGGCCATTTGCGCGCAGGCGGCGACGTAGTTTTCTTCCGTCAGCGCGAGCGTCGAGCGGTGCGACAGGTGCGGATAGGTGTAGCCCGCCGCCGACCGCGCCTTGCCGCCGGCCAGGTATTCGCCGGTCTTGAATACATGCTCCGACTTGGGGTCGGTGATCATGTCGAAGTTGGCCTCCTCGCGGTTCTGCAGGAGGATCGGCTTCAGCGGCTTGCGGGTGTCGAGCAGGAACCAGGGCTGGACCGCGCCGGCGCCGCTCATGTTGGAGAAGATGCCCTGGGTGACAACGCCCTGGGCGTCGACAGTGCCGCCGGGGTGGTCGGTGTCGAAGTAGTTTTGGTTGTCGAAGCACCGCTTCAGGTGGCCGTTCCTCAGGGCCTCGTAAGCCAGGCGGTCCTTCAGGGCGCCGGCCTCGTCACCCCAGCCGGCGAACATCGACGGATAGAGGCCGAGGTTGTCGTCCTTGATGTCATCTTCGAGAATGCCGATCGACACCTCGAACTTTTCGTTCTTCAGCGCATAGGCCAGCTCTTCGAGCGACTGGATGCGGCGCTCGCCCAGCCAGCGGCGGAAGATCGGCCAGTTCTTCAGGAACCCGTAGGTCGTGATCTTGGTGGCCGACGGCACCTCGGTGGTGAAGGCCTGGTAGCTCGGCTTCACGCGGGTCATGCCGCCCTTGAAGTCGGTGCGGAAACCCGTGCGCAGGGCTTCCAGGTTCTCTTGCGTGATCAGCACGGGGCGGCGCTCCTAGTAGGTGATTTCGAGGAAGCCGCTGACGGCCCCGGCGGTGTTGAAGGGGGCGGCCGGCACGATCTGGATGCGATCGCCCTTCTTGACGAAGGTGGTCGCGTCGCCGGCGGTGGGGGTGTCGCTAACGACCGTGCCCTTGGTCGCGGCGTCGGCGATCGTGCAGGCCAGGCCGGCCACGGCGGTCGCGCCGACGGCGGCGGTGACGTCGCCGCCGGTGGTGACCGCCTTCTGGACGATCACCGACAGCTGGCTGATGTAGCCGCTGACCGGCGCCACCAGCTCGGCCGAGGTGCCGGCCAGGGTGTCGGTCTCGTTGATCGCGAACGGCAGCGGCAGGGTGCGCCGGCCGGCGGCCGAGGCCTCGTCGCCGACGATGACCCAGACGCCGTCGGCGTCGACCTCATGAACCCGGCCGGCCGCGCAGCGCGTGCCCGAGGCCGAGGTCTTGGCCACGGTCTCGTCGTCGACCACGTAGACCACCGAACCCACGTCGCTATTGTCGATGAAGTCGACACCGGCGGCCGAGTTCTTGAAGTTGAAACACCCGGCCTGGGTGTCGATCCGGGCGTCGCCGTCCGCGCCGCTGTTGACCACGGTGTGCAGGGCCACGCCCACGGCGCGATAGGTGGCGGCGTCCACCGCCTTGGCGGCGTTGTCGGCGCCCTGGCCGGCGCGGGCGGCGCGGCAGAAGCCGGCGGCTTGGATGACCAGGCCGCCCTGGAAGATGGTGACCCCACCCTTCATCGGGCGGGAGGCCAGGACCTTGTCGGCCAGGCGGGAGATCTTGCGACCAGCGGAAAGAGCCATCAGGCTTGAACCTCGTTCTTGAGTTCTTCCAGGTAGGCGGCCTGGTCCCAGCCCATGCTGGCGCACAGGGCGACCTGCTCGGCGGTCAGGGCGGTGATCTCGCCGGTGGCCGGCGGCTTGCCGCCAGCGGGCAACTTCCCGCCAGGCGTGATGATCGCGGCGGCCGAGGCGACGTACTCGGCGAACCCGGTCGGGTCGGCCTTGGCGTTCTTGACCCAGTAGTCCTTGTGGGCCGGCGCGATCTTGCCGGCGGCGATGGCGGCGTCGACCGAGGCGGTGGCCTTCTCCTCAACGGTCGCGCCCCGGATGGACGCCACCTGAGTCTGCAGATCCTTGAACAGCGCAATCGGCACGTACTTGGAGGCGTCGGGCTCGGCGGCCGAGGCGGTGATCGCCGTGCAGATGGCTTCAACCTCGGCGGTCTCGGCCAGACCCGCCGTGGTGGCGATCTTCTTGATGCCGGCGGAAGCCGTCACCAGCGACGAACAGGCGGCCAGCGCCTGAGCTTCGGTCGAAGTCTCCGGCAGGCCGATGGCCGCCAGAAGACGTTGCAAGAGGGTCATTCCGGTTTCCTTGGGGGGGTGAGAAAGCGAGGCCACGGCCGGCAGGTCGGTCAGGGCGGGGTTGTTGGTCAGCCCGGCGCGCAGCAGGCGCACCACCGGCGCGGGCGCGCCGTCGGCGGCGTGCGGGGCGTGGGTGAAGACGGGGCTGATGTAGCGGTACTCTTTGTCGACCAAGGCGGCGGTCGCGCGCGGCGTCCACTCGATCCGGCCGTAGATGCCGTCATCCTGGACGCGCAGATCCTTGGACCATCCCGAGGCCGGAGCCTGGATGGTCTTGTCCTTCATCGCCGCTTCGGATTGGTGGTCGTAGTCGATGACCATGTCGGTCTGGCCGGCAAAGGCCCGAGACGCGGCGACGATCTGCTCGGCGTGAGCGCGATCGCGAACCTCCCAGGGCGGACGGCTATCGCGCGCCTTGAAGACGCCGATCGGCATCAACTTCACCCACGCCTTGGGCTGACCGTTTTCGACCAGGTCGCCTTCAGCGACGCAAAAGGCCACCTCGTCGCCGCCGGCCACCGGCGGAGCGGTGTCGCAGATGGCGATGACGGACGACGAGGTGAGGTGCAGAGACGAACGCATGGCCAGACAATCGGCTGGCTGGCGGGGTCATCCCATGCTGAAGAATTTCAGGGTGAAAGCCGGGGCGCGGGTGGCGGCGGGCGAGTCACTATCGACTCGCGAAGCGCTCCTGAGAAGCCCCTTAGACCGTTCTCAGTTCCCGGGTCCAGGCGCGGGCCCAGAGGCGGGCCACGCCACATCGCCTTCGCGCCAGGCGTCCAGCACGAACCCCGCGTCCAGCGAGCTGGCCATCGACCAGCGACCCCGGCCGCCGACCACGTGCTCGAGCACGACGTCCACCACCTGGCCGTCGGTCTTCAGGCGGGCGATGTACCGCCGCACCAGCTCGTTGGTCCCGTCGGCCGCCGGCCGCCAGACCCAGCGGATCTCCGCCGGCGCGGCCAGGGCCTCGGCCGCCAGCGGCATGGCCTGCAGCTGGGCGGTCGTGAAGGTCGCCGCCGTCCCGGCCGGGGTGGTGAACAGGGCCGGGCCGATCGGCACGCCCTCGCCGGCGACGTCCTTGAAGATCTTGGCCTCGGCCGGGCCCAAGGCGAACCGGGTCAGGAAGGCGGCGGCGGCCTCCTCGACCACGACGCCGGCGTCCAGGATCGCGGGACCTGGTCGTGGCGCGATCGGCGGCTTCGTCGTCGAGCTGGGGGACGTCGCCGGCGCGGGCGGCAACGTCGGCGCGGGCTCGGGCGTGACGCCGGCCAGGTGCGCGGCCCCGACGTTGTAGCCCCAGCCCGGCGTGATGCCGCCCTCGACCTGGATGGTCTGGCCGGTGCGTGGGTTGGTGTAGGGCTTCGGCGGGAAGGCGATCGGCTTGTCGGTCAGCTTCAGGCCCTCGCGGTCCATCATCCGCTGGTTCAGCTGGCGGGCGCCGCATTTGCAGAACCAGCCGTTGGGGCCCAGGTGAACGGTCCACCAGGGATCGTCCATGTAGAGGATCACCGGCTGGTCGCCCCAGGCCTTGTGCTCCAGGCGCGGATGCTCCTGGTCGGTGTGCAGGTACTGCAGGATCGGGAACGTCGCCTTGGTCCGCTGCCACCGCTCCCAGCGGCCGGCCGCGTAGGAGGTGCGCATGTTGGCGTCGAAGATGGTGCGCAGCCGGTGGGGCGAGCCCAGCTGCACGACCTTGTCTTCCCCGTCGACCGGGTCGTTCTCGATCGCCTTGCCCCACCAGCCCTTGGCCTGCAGCAGCGGCGTCAGGTTGGCGCGGAAGGTCTCCAGCGTCAGGCCCTCGGCCAGCGCCTTGTCGAGCCCGGCGAACACGTCGCCCAGCATGTCGTAGCCGATCGACTTGGCCACGGTGAACATCCGGGTGTGCAGCTCGCCGAAGACGTCGCGGTGATCGAACGTCTCCTCCAGGACCCCGCCGCGCTTCCTGAGGTAAGCGATCGCCTCCTCGGGCGGCAGGGCCTTCAGCTCGATCTGGGCCATCGGCTAGGCCGCCGCCGGCCACGCCGCCGCCACGGCGTTGAAGGTCGCGCCCATCGCCGCCGAGGCTGTGCCGGCGCTGGGGTGGATGGCGTCGATCGTGTAGCCGGGAGCCTTCCAGCGATCGGGGAAGGTCGCATCGGCGATAGCCGGCGACAGGTCCATGAACTCGTCGATCCAGCCGCCGCCGACCGCGCCCTGCAGAAGGGCGTTGAGCGGATCGCGACCAATCCCTCCGGCGGCGAAGACGCTCAGCACCCCGGGGAAGGTCTGGCCCGCGACCGTCGCGCCCGCATCGGAGGTGTTGGCCCGGGGCAGGATCGCCGAGATGGTGTTCTTCCCGCCCGGCACACTGAGCTTGTATTCCCGCGCCATGGCGACGTGATCGGCGAAGATCGCCGCCGCCGTCCGCGCGCCCGACACGAAGTCGTTGGTTCCGTAGTGAGAGACGCGGCGGTTCGTGTATTTCCAGAGCTGGGCGCGCTTGGAATGCGAGGCCACGAAGTGCGAGATCTGCGTCGAGCCCCGGCCGGCGTTGGTGTTGGGGATCCGGGCGCCGTTGACGCTGTAGAGACCCCGACGGAACCAGCCGCCGCCGTTCCCCGACCCGTCGCCGAAGTTGTCGTTCGACAGGATCATGATGCTGTCGCCGTCACCCCAGACCGAGATCGTGCTGGCCGGCACCTCGGCGAGGACCATGACCGGCACATGGGAATAGTTCCCCGAGCCGTAGGTCGCGCCCGTGGAGAGCAGCGTGCTGGCGGTCGCCGCCGCGACGAAGGTGCTGCCCTCGCCGTTGATCAGGCTGCTGTTGACCGTGGGCTGCAGGTACCAGCCGCCTTGCGGAACGCGCATATCCCACCGACGCCAGTACTCCAGCCCGGCGGGGAACTCGGTCAAGCCGAACCACGACGCCTCGATCCAATCGGACGTGTGTTCGGCCGCGCCGTCGGGAATGATGGTCGATGTCGAACCGCCATAGCGGACCCGCTGCGGCGTGGTGATCGGCGCGGTCGGGATCTCGATCGCGAACTCGGCCGCGACGTCGTTGCCAAGCGCCACCTCGGCGACGTTGACATAGAAGCCGACATCGACGGTCTTGAACCGCTTGCAGGCGACCGGGATGGCCAGCTTCACCCGTCCGCGAAAGCTCTCATAGCTGGTGTTCGCTGACTGAATGCGGACGGTCGGCCACTCCCCCCGGGTGCCGATGTTGAGCAGCTTAAGGTTCGACTTCTGGGGCGTCAGGAGTGCCGGGCGACGCGCCCCCACCAAGGCCGGCATCAGTCCAGCAGAGCCTTGACCACGACCTTGAGATCCGAGGTCGAAGACAGTGTCGGCGACCCACGGGCGACCAGCACGCCGAACAGATCGGTCGATCCGGCGGGCAGCTTGTAGGGCATGGCCAGATTGATCGCCTCGCCCAGGCTGGGGCCGCCCAGGTTGGACCAGTCCGTGATGTGGATCACGCCGGCCACCTTGTCGTAGTCGCCCGCCGCCAACACGAACGGCGCGTTGTCGGCCGGCTGCGCGCCGGCCAGATCGGTGTGGAACAACACCAGATCGCAGCTGAAGGTCTGGACGCTCTTGCACTGCAAGATCGCCATCTGCAGCATGCCGGTGCCGCCGGCCAGCCGCGCCATGTTCTGAAACTGCAGCTTCACGCCGATGACATCGCCCGCCGTGTAGGCCGTCGTCGACACCACCGGCGTGGCGGTCGCGACCACGGTCTGGCCCCCGACCTGCCCCAGGTGGTTTTCGCTGGCGGCGATCGCGGTCTGCAGATCCTTGCTCGACAGCACGACATGCCCCGCCGTCGGCGCCGCGATCACGGCTCCCGTCGTCAGGTTCAGCCAGGTCGCCGCCACCACGGCCGGCGGCACGGCGTTTTCGTTGAGCACGACCTGGCGAACGATCACGTCACCCGCCGTATAGCCGCCACCGCCATTGGTCGTGGTGACATTGTAGACCTGGCTCAGTTGAGCCAGCGCCTCTTCGTTGGCCGCCGGCCGCAACCCGGCGCCGGGCGCCGCCGCCGCGCCAGTCGGCGTCGTGAAGGACACCGTAACCGTGCCGGTATCCTGATCGATCACATCGCGCCGCACGAAGAACGCGCCGCTGTCGTCGGTCCACATGGTGGTCGCCAGATCGACCGACGCCTGGAGACTGGTCTTGATCGCCGTCAGCTCGGCCAGGGCCAGCCCTTGGCCGGCGGCCGTGGCGAGCGGCATAAACGCCGCGATCAGAGCGGCGCGCTGAGCGGCGTCTTCGACGCGTTCCAGCGTCAGAACCTCGCCGGTCTTCTGCCCCTTGATCTCGACCACATTGCCGGCGGCGTCGAGGACTGAGTAGCTGCTATCGGTCATATCAGAGAGCTCCCGCGAGGCCAGAGTTGGCCGGGTCGTTAAAGCGCAGTCGGCCGCGCGGGCTCGGCTGCAAGGTGAAGGTGAAGTCCGTGGAGAGGCGCGTCGGGCCGTCCGTCACCGCGCCCTCGACCGTGACGGTCAAGGCGGGGTGGACGAGCGCGTCGGGCTGGCCGGCCACCGCGATCTTGTAGCTGTCGATCACGGTCAGGGCGCCGCCGGCGTCGTCAGCCAGGCTGTAGATGATCTCCGCGCCCGGCGGATTGACCGTGACGAACGCGACCACCGTGCCCACCGGCGTGTTGTCGGGGTACTCCAGAGCCGAGATCTGAATCTGCGGCACGATGCTCGACAGCACCCCGGCCGGCTCCATGACCACCCGCGTCTGGGTCGACAGGCATTGCACCGTCGACGTCGACGCCCCCGGGACCGTGGCCGCCGCGCGGCTGATCGTGTCGGCCAGCAGGGTGAACAGCACCACGGCCGTGTCGGTCCCGTCGGCCCACCTGACGATCATGCCGCCGGTATAGGGGCCTCGCGGCCAGGCGGCGGCGCGCACCCTGTCAATCGCCATCCGCACGACGTTGCCCGACAGGATGGCCAGGCCGTCGCCCAGGGCGAACTCCAGCACCACCGGATTGGCGCGCGGTCCTTCGAGGCGCACATCGACCGCGACCACCTGGGCCAGCGACCTGGGGCTGCCGTCCGCGTGCTGGAAGATCCAGTCGTGGCCGAAGTCGGCGCCCTCGATGGCGAGATAGGGCGCGCCCTCGCGCCCGGGTGAATAGCCCATGGGTTAGGTCCGATCCTTTGCGGGCTGCGACGGGGTGGTGATGAAGGCTTGCTCGACCCGGGCCATCAGCCGCCCTCGGCCAGAGGCAAGCCGCTCTGCCCGACCAGGCGCGCGGCGAAGCCGGCCCGGGCCAGCAGCTGGGCCAGGGCGGCGGCGTCGATGCCAGCGATCGCCGAGGCCAGCTTGTCGCGCGCCTCCTCCAACGTGCTGCAGGCGGCCAGGGTCGCCTCGATCGGCGCGATGATCGGATCGATCACCGCCTCCCAGCCCGACAGCTCGTCGGCGGTGAACACCTCGATCGCGTCCCGACCCGGCGCGAGAGACAGAGCAGCGGCGGCCAAGGCCTCTTTAAGAGGCTTTAAGAGGGCCGCTGGGGGGGCTGAAGGGTCCCGCGCTACCGTCGGCGATCCCCCGGGAGGCTTCTGGCCGCCCTGCGGGTCGTTGGCGGGGTTGGGTAGAGCCAGCGGCGAGACCGGCTGCTGGGGCGCGACCAGTAGCTCCTCGTCCGCGCCGGGGTCGGGGATGCTCAGCTTGTCGCGGATGACCGAGGCCCCGACCTTGCCGCCCAGTTCGACGAAGGTCTTGAGCGCCGGCATCATGACCGCCGGGTCCCAGGCCTCGGACTTGCCGATGCGCAGGCGCGGGTATTTCTTCTGCGGCCCGAAGTTCAGGTCGATCATCGGCCTGATCAGGTCGCGGTTCAGGGTGGCGGCCAGCAGCTTGGCGTCGGCGCGCTGGATGTCCTCGCGGACGTCGCCATGCTCCTTGCCCGAGCCCAGGCCGCCGACCACCGAGTCGGTGGTGGCCGTCTGGCCCAGCACCGCCTTGCTGACCTGTTTGTCCAGGTACTCGCACAGGCGCTCGAACAGGTCGGTGCCGCCCGAGGTGTCGCCCTTGATGAACTCCACGTCCATCGACTTGGGGAAGACGGCGCTGGCGTCCGAGGCGATGCCGGCCACGGCGTGGGCCAGCAGGCGGATGTTCTCGGCCGTCTCGCCGTTGTCGTAGCGACCGACCCGCAGCGGCAGGCCGAACACCTCGGCCAGGGCGACCCAGTCCTTGATCGCGAAAGCTTGGAACAGGTAGGCCCAGGCCGCCGGCCGGGCCAGGCCCGAGCGGATCGGCAGGCCCGACTTGGCCTGGTGCTCGTGATGGATCCAGGCGAACGGCGCCAGGCGCTCCAGCGTGCCGTCCTCGGCGCGCAGCATCGGGGTTCGGCCGTCGACCAGGTCAGTGGTGAACCAGCGCGGATCACGCCACTCCAGGGACGAGGGCATCCACTGGCCTTCGGAGGTATCCCAGCCGATCGCCGTGAAGCTGGTGGCCTTCCCGACCGCGTCGAGAATGTGGAACAGCTCCGACTCCAGCTCGTCGCGGTCGACCCAGTCGCGCACGAAGTCGGCGTGGCGCACCGAGGCGGCGTCATCCAGGGCCGCGTCGACCGAGATCTCCAGCTGGCTGACGGCCCGCTTACGCACGCCCAGCACGGCGTTGTAGTGGAGGTATTTCTCCTCCATCTGCTCGGCCAGCTCGTAATAGGCCTCGCCGTCGCCCTGGTCGGCCTGGCGCAGGATCCGCGTCAGGCGCTGGGGCGTCAGGCCGTCGGCCGGGTGGCCGCCGATCACCGAGCGGATCCCGGTCAGGGTCGGGCCGCCCTGGGGCTTCTTCAGCGCGCCGAAGTCGATCGGCCGGCCGAGGTGGTCGACGAGAGAGGTACGGGCCATCAGAAGGTGCCTCCGCCGCGCAGCTGGCCGGCGATGCTGGTGTCGTGGTCGGGGGTTTCGTAGGGGCGCGGCCAGGCGTCGTCGTCCTGGACGGCGTCGCTGAAGACGGTTCGGGGCGTCACCGCGGTGTAGCCGTATTCCGAGGCGTCGCCGTAGCTGGCGGCCACGGCCAGGCAGAGCGCGACGCCGAAGTCGCCGTGCCGGTTCAGGCCATCCGACCCCTTGTGGTGGGCGTCCTTGGGGACCATCGGGATCCCCTTGATCAGCTTGATCTGGCGCAGGTCGTCGACCACGTCGGTGTGCGCCGGGATCGAGATGTCGCGATCCGAGAACAGCGCCTGCATTTTGGGCATGTTCTCGCGGTACCAATCCTGGGTCGGCTTCACGACTTCGATGCGGCTCTCGCCGAACTTCTGAAGGGTGACCTGGCCCAGAAACGAGCCGTTGCCGTTGCCGTCCAGCTTGCCGCCGGAGAACCGGGGCATGTTCTGGCCCAGGAAGAAGACCACCTGCTTTTGCTGTTCGTGCGGCACGTGCCGCATCTCGATCATGAAGGGCACGCGGCGCTTGAGGTTGCGGTCGATCGAGATAGGCACCAGGCCCGAGACGTCGCCGGTCAGGGCGAAGTCCTCGCCGAAGAAGTGGCGCAGGCCGCGATCCAGCTTCTTGATCTCGGGAAGAACCGTCTGCTCCAGCCAGGCGTCGACATAGGAGCGGCGCTGGTGCTCGGGCTCCAGCTCGAACTCGGGTTTGACGTGCAGGCGCAGCACCGGCGCGTCGGCCGTCGAGCAGGCCTCGATCAGCGCCCGGCTCAGATAGACGCCAGAGCCCTGGCTGGGGACGCAGTCCAGTTCCTCGGCCGCGTCGGCGCCATAGGAGGCGCGGGTCTCGGCACGGAAAGCGGCCTCGCCCTCGGGCGTCCACTCGATCCCCTGCGTCAGGCAGACGCGCTGATAGAGGCCTTCCTCCAGCGCCTGGTCGAAGGTGCAGCGCACGACCTTGCCCGGCCGCTTGCCGGAGTGGACTTCCTGGATCAGCTCGTTGAACGGGTTGTCGACGCCGTTGTGCGTCGAGATCACCAGCACCTTGCCGCCCCAGATCAGCAGCGCCATGGCCGCCTTCAGCAGGCCGCGCGGATCATCGTGGAAGGCGAACTCGTCCAGGATCACATAGCCCTGGCGACCGCGCAGCGAGCGCGGCCGGCTGGATAGGGCCACGATCTCGAAGCCCGAGGCGAAGCCGATCCGGAAGGCCTGGATCTTCTTGTCCGCGCCCTTGCCGCTGGGGTCGGGGTCGTCGAACAGGAACTCGCCCACCTCGGTGACCGCCGGCGCGAACGCCTTGGCCCACATGCCGCTGGTGTCGATGAACTCCCGCGCCATGTCGAGGTTGTAGCCAATGTAGAGGACGTCCATCCCCCCGGCGGTCTTCTGGGCGCCGGCCGTCAGCACCGCGTCGGCGGCCACCGCCCAGGTGAAGCCGATCCGCCGGCTCTTGTCGGAGACGACCACCTTGTTGGACGCCGTCGCGAGCAGCAGGGCCTTCTGCGACGGCATCAGGATGTCGGGCAGCGCTTTGCCGGCCAGGAACGCAGGCATGGCCTGCATCGCCTCGCGGCGGTGCGCGGCCCACTCCTCGTTCGTGATCGGTCCGATGTCGAACGCCATCAGGGGCGCTGCCAGGTGAAGGCTTCGACCACGAACCCCTTGCTGACCTCTGCGGTGTACCGATCGGCGGACGGCAGAGGCCGGGTCGAGACGACCAGGTACTTGCCGTCCGCGAACAGATCGCGGCCCAGCTCGTCCAGGTCGTGAAGGATCATCTGCAGACTGCGCTGCTGGGCGGCGGTCAGGAGCTGGCTCATCGACCCACGCCCAGGATCTCGGACTTGATCGCCGCGATCGTGTCCTTGGTCATGCCGCCCGCCATCTTCCTGGCGGCCTGGTCGACGGCCTTGGCGGCCTCTTCCAGGGCCTCGGCCTTCGCCATGGCGCGGATCTTGATCTGCCGTTCCGTGTCCATGCGTTGGGCGCTCATCACCCGCTGCAGCGACAGCGCCAGCTTGTTGGCCTCGTCCACGCCCACGCCGATCGGCAGGCCCTCCTCGTCGGTGGGGCGATCCACCATCAGGTTCATCAGCACGCCCTGAAGGATCCGCATGCTGGCGCGGGCCACACGCTCGTCCGGCTCGTCGCCGAACTTCTCGACGATGAACCTCGACAAGGCCTCAGTGCGGCGCAGATCCTCGCCGATCTCGGCCAGGGTCTTGACGTGTCGACCGACGGCCGAGCGCGACACGTCCACGTTCAGGAGGTCGAGATGCTCCATGATCTGGTCGATGGTCGCCCCGCCGCGACGCTTACTGGCGATCAGCTCCTGGATCTCATCCGGGAGGCGGTCGATCGACGACGGGGTCTTGCGGCCGGGGGCCATGGCTCAGCGCTCCAGCAGAGCGTCGGCGATGCCGTCGACCTTGAGGTTGCCCTGGGCGACCAGGGCGCCGCGCGCAGTGATCGTCGCCTCCAGGACGCGGTCGTCGACCAACTCGGTGGAGACGCACATCACCTCTTCCAGGAACTTGTAGTCAGCGCGCACGGCCTCACGATCGACGCGGACCCGATGGCTGCTGGCGTGCAGGGCGTGCATCATCGCCACGTCCGGAACCGTGGCGCGGACCTCGGCCAGGATCTGCAGCACGCCCAGCCGTCGCGACGCGATCATCGCCCTTTCGATGGGGGTGCTCACGTGCGGCTCTCCAGCAGGTAGTTGGTCAGCCGGTCGACGGCCTTCTGGGTGTTTTCCTGGCCCTTCTCGACGCCGAGCAGGGTCGCGGCGTTGCCGTTGACCACGGCCTTCAGGTCGGAGAAGCCGTGCTCAAGGCGCTCGAAATCGGCGCGCTGCGGCAGCGCCTTCAGCTGCTCCTCCAACTTGGTCAGCCGGGTGTCGTGCTCATCGACGTCCTCGACCACGGTCGCCAGCCTGGACGAGGCTTCGGCGTCGGCCTTCTTCAGCAGGTCGACCGCCGCCGCGACGATCCGCTCGACCTCGTTCTTGGCCAGCTGCCGCAGCGACCAGGCGATCCACACGGTCAGGGCGTTCAGGACGATGACCAGGACCGGCCAGAACTTCAGGAAGGTCGTCACGCTTTACTCCGGGGTCGGGCACTGGGCCTTGGCGTCGTTGAACAGGCTGGCGGCTCGGCGGCCCCAGGCGATGATGGCGTCGAGGTAGTCGCCGCCGGTGTCGTTGTGGCGGAGCACCGCGTCGTCGGCCGGCTGGGGCTGAGCGCCCACGTCCTGGTCCAGCTCGGCCGGGCAGACCTTGCGTTCGACCGTCCGGGTCTCGATCACCGGATCCGGCGCGGGGCCGACCGGCTTAGGAGCCTCCGGCCCGCTGGCGCAGGCAAACAGCGTCACAGACGACAAGGCCGTCAGCATCACGAGGCGCACGCGCGAGGGCTGCAGCGGCATCGGCTTTCCTTTGGGTTTCGGTACGGACGCGCGTTTCGGCGCGGGTGATGGCGGCGGCCTGGTCCTTGCGGGCGGCCTGCAGGTCGGAGCGGGCGGCGTCGCGCTCGCCCAGGGCCACGTCGCGGGCGGTCACCACGGTCTTCACCGGGGTGCTGCAGACCATGCGCGCGGCGGCGATGTTCTCCGGCTTGGCGCTCAAGGCGTCGTCGCAGGCCTTGGCCATGACGGCGGCGGCGTGGTCGTTGGAGATCGCCGGGTCGCACAGGCGGCCGGGATCGACGATGTTGTTGGGCAGCAGAGCCGCGACGCAGGCCCGATGCTCGGCGTCCAGCTTGCGGTACTTGACCGCCTGGCCGTGCTCGACGGTGGCGAAGGTGATCAGGCCCACCAGGCCGACGGCCCCGAGGATGCCGATGTTGGTCGAGATGCTCACGAGGTCAGGCCTTCCTGCTTTTCCTTGGTGCGCTGGTGCCAGCCCAGGCCGACCAGGGCGCAGATCCCCAGCAGCTCGGTGGCGCTGAAGCCGTGGACCTGGCGGCCGAGAAGCGCGGCGATCGGCAGCACCACGCCGTGGACGAAGAGGATCGCCACGCCGACCCAGAGGCCGATCGGTCGGCCGCCGCGCACGATGAAGTCCCAGACGCCCTTGAAGGGCCGGCGCGGCGGCAGCGGGTCGTGGATAGAGGCGGCAGGCGCGACAGCGCCGGGCCCGCCCGCGATCGCGCGGCGGGTGGCGTCTATCGCCTCGTCGATGGTCCGATGCGCTTCCTCGAACGCGGCGGACTTGATGGCGTCGCGATCAAACATCGAGCACCCGCCGAGCCACGGCCAGGAGAGCGCGGCGCTCCTTCAGGCCTTTCTCGCCGCCGTTGATCGCCCGGGTCAGGCCGGTGAAATCGTTCAGATCGGCGAAGCGGTTGAGGTTGTTCATCCGCCAGTAGGCGCAGGCCGTGGCCAGTGCGCCGGCCGGGTCTTCGGCCATCTGCGGTTTGTCGACCAGCGGCCAACCCAGCAGCTTGCCCGCCTCGACATAGTTGTCCCTGCCGGTCAGCTGGATGAAGCCGCGACCACGGTAGCGCCAGCCGTCGTCGGGCGCGGTGTTGCCGTTTCGGTTGCGGTAAACGCTGTTGGCCAAGGCGGCCGGGCGGCGAACGAAGGGCTCGGCGGCGGCGGCTGTCTTGAACCGCTTTGGCCAGGTGTCCTGGATTGCGCCGGCCGTCGTGTAATTCAGGTTCTCGATGCGGACCGTGAAGCCCGTGCTCTCGTGCGCGCCCTGTGACAAGAAGAAGGCCAGGCGCAGCCCGCCGCCGTCCAGGATCCCGGCGCGCTCCATGTGCTGCAGGCCGTCCCGGCCCAGGAACGTCGCCAGGGTGAGCGGCCCGATCTTGGGCGACAGCGCCTTCAGCGCGTGTTCGAGACGACCAAGGAACGCTTCGCTCTGCGTAAGCGTATTGGCTTTCTGGTCAGGGGAAAGGGCGGCTTCCATGCCGCCGACCATGGCGATCCAGCTATGCTGGTCCCATGCTGAAGTATTTCAGCCTGCCTAGAACTTGGCGTTGAGGAAGCGGGTCGCGAGAGCCTTATGCTCCCGCACAAATGCGTCGGTGAAACCCTTTCGGTCAACCAACTCGTCAAGCAGGATGCGGACCGCCTCGGCTTCGGAGGTGTGACCATGGGAGCGCAGCAGCTCAACCGCACTACGCGCCAGCGTCATGTCACCCTCGAACGTATCGCCGGGCTCTACAGCTTGGGTGTCCGCCAGCTTCTCGCTCATGACCTATTCCCCGACTTCCAAAGCCGCCCGCAAGGCGACTTGCGCCGAGCCGATGAACTGCCGCCACACGAAGTGACAGGGATCCTTCCCATCATGTCCATCTGCAGGACGTTGCCCGTCGGAGCAAAGCGCCTCTATCGAGACACCATCAGACGATGTCCAAGTCTCCAAATCGTCTAGCGGATGGATGATGATGTTGCCGGGCTCAAGATCGTCAGGCCAGTAACCGCGCTCCTCACAAATCGCCCTGGCCGCGCGTTCGATCATGTCGGCGGTGATTGGAGTTTGCATCAGTCGAACAACCCTTTGGCCCTCGGCGCCCGACGGCGGTCGTCTTCGAGCACTTGGTAGATTCGGCGCTCGGAGAGGCGCACCTTCCTTGCGATTTTCGCCCGCGTCCAGCCCTTGGCGTCCAGGTCCAGGATCTCGGCGCGGCGGGCGGGCGTCATCGGCACCAGCAGCTGCTGCCCCGCGAAGGCGGTGGCCAGTTGGTCGGCGGCGGCCTGGCCGATCGCGACCGTCAGCGGATGATGTTGGCCGGGGCTGGCCGGGACGTAGATCCGAATCCCGCCGAACTGATCCGACAGCTTGCACACCGCCGCCTCGCCGATCAGGTCGATCAGCCCGGCCGTGGTGGTGACCTCGCCGCCCTCGATGTCGTGGACGCGTTTCAATGGATGACCTCGCCGGTCAACTCGGCCAGCGCCTGGCCGGCCTTAAGAAGCCGATGAGTGGCCTCTTGCAGGGCGCTTAGGCGCTCGCGGATCTTGCCGTGCGGCGACAGCAGCCAGCGGCGCTTGGCCTCGACCACGGCGGCCTCGACCACGGCGGCCTCGGCCGCGTCCCGCTCGGCGCGCGCCGCCGCGATCGCCGGCCAGGCCAGCAGGTCGATCACGGGTGCGGGCGCGCGCTCGGCCATCAGTTCAGCCGCTCGACCAGGTCGTGCTGGCGGATCTTGCGGCCCAGGCGACGGATCTGCTCGTCGGCGGCAGCCTCCAGCTCGGCGACCTCGGGGATCTCGCTGACCGGCGGCGTCTCGCGATCGGCGTCCGTCAGCAGGCCGGCGGTCTGCAGCTTGCCCAGCTGGGCGACGACCAGGCGCAATTTCAGGTTCAGGATCTGCAGGGGCTTCTTCACCCCGGCCAGATCCTGCGACCAGCCGTTGCGCTCGGCCATGGCCTTCAGCGCCTCGATCAGCTTGTAGTTCAGGCCCTGATCCATCCACTGCATCCGGGCGCAGCCCAGCTGGCGGGCGGCGAAGGCTTCCAGGGCGGGCTCGCCGGCGTCGCGGATCACGCCCAGCTCGTACAGCGACAGCCACAGGGCGCGGGCCTTCTTGGCGCTGGGGTGGTCAGCGGCGCGGCGCCCGTAGTGGTCGGGACGCGGGTGGGGGTTCGGAGTGTGGTTCCAGACGACCTTGGGCTTGAAGCCCTTGGCCCGCAGCTCGTCCAGCACCCGGGCCAGCTCGGCCCGATCCAGATCCTTGGAGCTGGTCTTGCCGTCGGCCAGGCGGACGAGGATGGCCTGATAGGTCTCGTCGTCCAGGCCGAGCTGGCGGCGGGCGGCCTGGACCGCGCCACGCATGCCGGCAAGCGGATCCGGAGCCTTGGCGGGCTTGGTGGCGCGGCGGGCGGTCATATCCGACCCTCCGCGCGCGCTTGGCGGACGGTGTCCATCACCCTCGTTGCGATCACCCGATAGTCCGAGCGAACGGTTTCCAGCTCGCGGGCCCAATCGGGATAGACCCCTAGAACGGGATGGCCCTCTGCCCCGATCTCACGGCAGCGCCTCCAAATCTCATCGAAGATGGCCTTCGCTGTGACCTCGGCTAGGGCGGCCTGACGCGAAGTTGCGACGACGGCGGTCATGCCCCGGCCTCGCGCAGCTCAGCGCCCGTCGCGACAAAGCGCACGTGGATCTCGTCGGCGAGCACCTCGGCCTCGCCATCGGGCAGGTGCTTGAGGCGGACCACCGTGTTCACCGGCTGGCCGTTGTCATCGACGAACCGCGCCGACCAGGTGGACTTGCCTCGGCTCAGCACGACCTTGGCCCTGGTCGGCGGCGTCCAGCCCAACCGGCCGGCCAGGTCGAACAGCGCCGCCACCGACGGACACCAGTCGACGTGCATGGTGCGCACGCTAGCGCGTTTGCGGGGACGGCGGCTCATCGGCCTTCCCCTTCCAAGACAGCGACTGCGATCAGCTCGTTGAGAGCATCGACAAGTCCATTGCGGGCGTTGGCGATCTGGATGTGGACGCCGCCGAGCAGCGCAACGACGTCATCGAGGCGAACCACGCCGCCAGGCTGCAGAAGCGATAGGCGCTCCAGAAGAGCGCGCGTCGCCAAGACATTGAGGGAGACGCGGACCAGTTCGTCGTCGATTGGATTTAACAGGTCGGAAATCTTGTTGGTGAGGCTCATTGGGCAACTCCAGACAGACGTCGGCCCTTGGCCTTGCGGAAGATCACACTGGCGGTGGCCTTCCAGACGGGGACGCGGTGGGTGGCGGCGAACACCGAAGCCTCGCCGGCCAGGGTGGGCAGCAGGCCGGTGATGGCCTGGACGAGGCCGGCCGGGCTGACCTGGGGGCCGCACTCTGGGTCGTGCAGTAGGTGGTCGACGGCGCGCACGTGGACGGCGTTGACCGGGCCCAGGCCGGCGTCGGTCAGGATCGTCAGGATCTGGATCGACTTCTCCCGGCCGCGTCGCGCGACCAGGTCAGCGATGCCGCGAACCGCGACGGTCTGGCCAGGCTTGTAGACCCCGGCGGCCGGCGGCGTGCGCAGGATCTCCACGCGGCTGGCGGCGCAGACCGCCTGCAGCTCGACCGCCTCGGCGTCGCCGGCCGTGATCTGGGCGTAGTGGATCTGCATGGGCGTCATGCCCAGGCGGTCGCGGTTGTGGCCAACGAAGGCGTTGGCGCGGGCGGCCTGGCTGATCCCCGGCACCACCATGATCGGGATGTACCCAATGCCAGGGTGGCTGGCGGCGGCGATCGCGGTGTGCTGGCCGTCGACGACCTCGAAACCGGCGGCCGTCTCGGCCACCACGGGCGGCTTGAAGCGGGCCCAATCCCACTCGCCGATGATCTTGCGGATCAGGCGGAGCGACTTGTCGCTCAGGCCGCGCTGGTAGGCTTCGTCGACCAGCAGCGACTTGGGATCGGCGGTCTCGAAGCGCGGGCGCAGGCCGGTGATCTTGGCGGGGATGACGTTGGCGATCGACACCGGCTTAACCTTCCGCACCTGGCTGGCCAGCCGCGAAGGCATGGAAGCTGCAGGGGGGGGGTACGGCCGGCGCGTCTTCGTCCGAGCGGCACAGGCGCGTCGCCTCGGTCAGACCGATCTGGCGGCTTTTCTCGACGGCCACCATGGGGGCCGGCAAAGCCAGGTCCTGCGGGCCTTCGAGCGCACGCTGCAGGCGCTGCGCATAGGCCGGGTCGGCGACGGCCACCTTGAACCCGCCCTGGGCGAGAACCGCCTCGACGTGCGCGGCGTCCTTCTTCGGGTCGATCCAGCCTTCTTCGTGAGTGCTCATCTTCGGCTTCCTGTCTGACCGCCTGGCGGTCAGGGACCGGAGGCGGCGGGCGATGCGGGGAGGATTGGCGAGGCGGCTATGAGCGGGCCCACAGCGGAAGCTTGCCGTTGGGCCTGACGGCCTTGTCGCGGGGCGGGCGCGGGCTGTAGGCGACCCGGGCGTGGTCGGGGCAGTAGGTCTCGACCGTGCGTCGGCCGCAGAAGCCGAAGCCGTCCGCAGCCGGGTCGCCGATCGGCCATTTGCAGGCGTGCCGGCCCAGGCCTTCCAGCGTCGTGGTCGGGGTGTCGACCAGCCGGAGCACCGGCTTGACCGTGGCCGGCGCCGAAGGAGGCGCGGCGGCGACTACCGTCCGCAGCTGGGCGTTGATCTGCCGGTTGCGGACCGACTTCGCATCCGCGCCGGCCGGACGGGACGGCTTGGCGACGACCTGGCTTCCAGGGCTGGACGCGGCCCGCCGGGTCTTCAAAAGACCAAGGCGTTGGACCTTGCCGATCACCGCGTTGCGGCTGACGTCGCCCAGCTGCTTGGCGATCTGAGTGGCGGAGTAGCCGTCGATCCACATCTTCTTCGCCGTGGCGGTGCGCTCGTCGGTCCAGCTCATGCCGTGGCCCCCAGCTCGATCTGGATGCGGTCGAACATCACGTCGAAACCGGTGCGGTGCTCGGCGGCCATGCGCCTGATGGCGGCCTCCATCGCCGTGACCGCGCCGGCCAGGACATCGGCCTCCATCGCCGTGACCGCGCCGGCCAGGACATCGGCCTCGATGTCGGTGACGACGGCCTCCAGGCCGAACCGGCGGCGGCGCGCCGAAATCTCGGCGATCAGGTTGATTTCGAAGTCCGACAGGGCGTCGGCGGCGATGTGCAGCAGGCCTTCGGCCAAGCTGTGGCGGGCGCGGATTTCCGGGCTCATGGCAGAACCTTTTCGAGGAAGCGGCGGGCGAAGTACTCGAAGGCCTTCCAGGCCAGTTCGAGCGGCGCGGCGATGAACCAGAGCGCACCGCCCAGGATCAGGACGGTGCGGCTGCGCGGCGTGTCGCGCAGGGTCATCAGGTAGAGCCAGGCGCCCAGCGCCCAGCTCCAGACGACGAAGATCGCGCCCCAGGTCATGGCAGCACCACGTCGGGCTTGATCCGGAATTCGATCTCACGGGCGTCGAACGCCGACACGCCCAGGATCTGCTCGCCGGTCGCGACGCTGAAGGCGTCGAAATAACGGTGCTGCAGGTTGAAGACGTGGTCGGAGTTGACCCACGACGGCGCGGGGCTGCGGCGATAGTCCGCGACCGTGTCGGGCCAGATCAGGCTGTACATCCGGCGCTTGTGCTGGCGACGCAGCACGGCGCCGCCCTGCATGGCCGTGAGGATCTTGCGCTGGCGCTCGGTCAGCGGCCGGGCCGACGACATCAGCACCGCCACCAGCTGGGCCTGATAGGCCTCCATGGTCAGGTCGCCGGCCGGGCCGGCGGCCAAGGCCTCGGGATTGGCGCGGATGAACGCCTCGACCTTGGACTGGGCCTCGGCGATCGCGGCCTTGATCGGCTGGATCTTGGCCTCGGCCGTCTCGCGGGCGGCGGTGATGAACTGCTCCAGGGCGGTCTCGATGCGCGAGACCTCCCGGGTGTTCTCACCGACCATCCGCACCAGGTCGTCGACCTCCTGGCGAGTCTGGGGCGTCGCCGCCGGTTGAAAGGTATGCAGGGTCACTGGAAACCCTCCTGGTTCAGGGGCCGCGCGCGGCGGACCGGGGTTGTCATGGGATGGTGGTGGGCGGCCTGGGCGGCGCGGCGCTGCAGGTAGCGGGCGAGATCGCCATCGCCCCGGCCGGCCAGCGGCCGAGGACGAGGCTGAAGGCGGACCTCCAGCACGAAGGTCAGCCAGCGGCGCAGGGCGGCGATCACGGGATCTGCTCCGCGACGTCGTCGGCCGGGTTGTAGTGGGCCAGCTCGTCGACGGTGACGGTTCCAGACAGGCCCCGGATCTCGTCGCCGATCGGCGGCTGATCCAGTGAGGCCAGGCCAACGGAGGTGATCCAGTAGCGGACCCTGACGAACCCGCCGTCCCGCTCATGGATCTCGGCGACACGGCCTTGCGTCACCAACCGGTCCCAGATCGATCCCCGGGGATCGCACGGGATGGCGAGGACGGCGGTATCGGGACTCGTGGCGCCGGCGGCGCGAAGCCCTTCGAGGCGGGTTCGAGTCGGAGACCCATCCAAGAAGGCCATCATGACCGGCCCTCCGCGCGCGCGATCGCGGCCTGGATCGCCGGAAGGGTGTCCAGGGCCGGGTCGCCCTTGTCGGGCATGCGGATGAAACCCAGCTCGGTCCCGTTGAGGATGAACTGCTCGGCCGCCCGCAAGGCGGCCAGCATCGCCGGGCCCGCCACCAGCAGCCGGATCAGGTCGTTGAACGTCTCCGGCGCGATGCTGCCCATGTCGTAGAGCAGCTTCAGCTGGTTCAGGTCCCGGCGCATGTCGCCGGCCAGGTGGGGGTTCACGGCCATGGCTCAGACGACTCCGATGTCGACGTCGCCCTGGGCGGCGGCGTCCTTGAGGTGGGCGAGGTGCAGCGGCACGCCTTCGCGGCGGGCCAGGAACGTCGCGCTGCGGCAGGTCTTGGTCAGGGTGCGCAGGGCGCCCTCGCGCCGCCCCAGCTCAAGGCAGAAGGCCAACTCGGGGCCCTTCTCGATCTTCCACGCCTCGGCGATGGCCAGGATGTCGTCCTTCAGCGCCGCGCGCTGGACCAACTTCACGCCCAGCCGGCTGTAGAGCTGGGCGTGGCGGCGCAGGTTGGTGATCAGCTCCAGGTGGCCTGACAGCACGATGCCGACGCCAGTCTCGTCGTGGATGCCGCGCAGCTCGTCGAACGCCTTGATCGACGCGTTCTGGGCGTCGTCGATCACGATGAGACCGTTGCGGCCCGCCACTTCGCTCATGACCAGGTCGGCCAAGTCGGCGGGGATCCCAGCCGCCTTGGTCTTGCCCATGGCCCGCAGCAGGGTGTTGAGCATCGTGGGCACGCCACCGTTTGACGGGCGGATCGTCGCGACCCAGACCCGTTCCGGCTGCATCGCCTTGAACTGTTTGATGGTCGCGGTCTTGCCGAGTCCTGGGACGGTCGCGACCGCCGCCATGTCCCCGGCTTGGGCGACCGCCATGGCCGTATGCATCCGCCTGGACGTGACCGTCTGGACGTAGCTGGGCACCGCCGGCATTTCGGCGGCCAGCTCCTCGCGCTCGCTCTCCGCGATGAAGTAGCGGTAGACCTTTCCGGCGACGCTCTGGTTGTCGCCGGCGTACTTGTCCGTGGTCCAGGCCTGGATGGTGGTGTCGCCAGCGCCGACCAGCAGGCCGACCTGCTTCCAGGTCAGCGCCTTGGCTTCGCGCAAAGTCTTCAGCCGATCGCGCAGATCGGCCATTTCCGGATCGCTGAACTCGGTCTTGCCGAGGGTGACGTTCATGCTACTCAACTCCTGTTGCTGCAGGGGCCGGTTGGCCCCGGACTACCCGGCCGCGAGGGGTTGCCGCCCCTCGCGGCCGATCTCATTCGACGACCCGCAGATGCGAGCGGTCGGGTTCGGGTGACTGCGGGAAGGCCGAGGCCATCTGATCCAGCATCGAAGCGCGGGCGGGCTTGGCGGCCGTGGCCGTCGCGCGCGCCACGGCGCGGCCCTGGGCGCGGACGGGGCGGATGACGGTGGGCTGGGGCACGTCGTCCTCGTCGTCCTCGGCCTCGGCGATGTCGCGGGCCATCTGGTCGACCATCTTCTGGGCGTCGTGCAGGTCCATGGCCGCGTAGAGTTCGCGGGTCTGGCGGCGCAGATCGGCCTCCTGGCGCATGCGGGTCTTGGCCGAGGTGATGTCCTGGAACCCGATGGCGGCCCGCAGCTGGGCGGTGCAGACGAACGCGCCGTCCGCGCCATAGACGTGGATGTCGTCGTGCAGGTTGTCGGGGTCGAAGCGGATCGTGACCTTCTGGCCGCGCACGCCGAACAGGTCGTCGTGCATGTATTCGTTGCCCATGAACCGGATCAGGCCGGTCAGCCGGTCGGCGGTGACCATGTCGGCGGTCAGCAGGGCCAGCTTCAGCTGCTCGGGCGTGGCCTTGCGGATCTCGGCGGACCGGTAGGAATCGAAGAACACCTGGTCGTAGCTGGCCTGGCCGCGCGCCATCTCGCTGCGGCGGCCCTTCTTGGCGTTGTGGAAGCCGATCAGCTGGCCGACGCGGGCGGTGAACACGTCCAGCGGCACGGCGGCGCTGCCGTAATTCTCCGGCTTGGCCATCGGGTTGTTGCCGGTGTAGGCGCCGGCGAACACCACGTCCTTGGCGCCGTGTTCGCAAAGGATCTTGAACGCCCGCTCGATCGGCTTGGAGCTGCCGCGATAGGGCAGCGCCCAGTGCACGTTGATCGACAGGGCCGGCAGCAGGCCGGTGGGCTCGTCCTTGCGGATCTTGAACCTGAAGCGGGTCTGGGCGCCGCCCGTGATCCACTTGCTGGCGAACGCCCGGCCATTGTCCAGCAGACAGCCCTGCGGGATGCCGTGGTTCTTGAACAGATCGGCGAAGGCCAGGCGGGTCAACACCGCCGATTCCGACGGGCCGATGCGCCAGGCCAGGATCTTGCGGCTGAAGACATCCTGGATCGCCACCATCATCGGGCGGGCGACCGTGTTGTCGGGCCAGCGGACGAAGACGTCCCACAGGTGGCCGTCGATATTGACCAGCTGCAGGGCCGACAGGCCGGCCACCGAGCGCTTTTGCGACGGCAGGGTCTGGCGCAGGGCGTCGTCGCCCTCGCGCTTGGCGATCACGATCCGGGGGTCGATGTCGCGCTCGACCCGGCGACGGAACGTCTTGATGTGCGGCACCGTCACGCCGTTGGGCGTGCAGTAGTCGCGGACCATGCCGTCGTAGCAATTGGTCCAGGACCGCTTCTCGGGGGCCAGGTAGAGGCTCAGGAACCACTTCCACGCCCCGGCGTCGATCTCGGCGTCCGCGCCGCCGCCGACCCGGCTGGGAGCCAGACGCGGCAACCAGTCGTCGTACCGCGCGCCGGCCACGAAGCCGCGCCAGCTGTGAATGGTGGCGGGGCTGACCTTGTAGTCGGCGGCCACGCAGGCCACGGCCGCGGTGAGGGTCGAGCCGGTCCGATTGACCAGATTTTCGACCGCTTCCAGCACCTTCAGGCGCTTCTTGGCCTCGTCCTTGACCTTGTCGGTCTGGCCGTCGAACCACGCCCAGCGCTGGGCGCGTTCGTCGGTGTCCGGTCCGACGGGCTGCGGGGCCGAGAAGGTCTGCGGCGCCGGGGTCAGGCCCCGGCGGATCAGTTCCAGCGACGCGACCTGGGGTAGCACGGCGACGTGGTACTCGAACCCGCCGCCCTTGCCGGCCCGCTTGCGAAACAGCGGCCGGCCGGCCGCGTCGCTGCGCAGCACCCACTTCTGGGCCTCGGCCAGCTCGTTGATCTTGCGCTTGGCGCCGGGCAGGCCCGGCAGCTTCAGCTCCGCCAGCTCGGCCGCGCCAAACCAGAAGCCCTTCCCCCCGAGGTGGTTCATTTGCGGGCGCCTCCCCGGACGATCTCGGGGGCCAGCTTCCGAAGCTCGCGCTCCCGGGCCGCGAGGCGTTCCTGCTGGGCTTTGATGTTGCCCAGCTCGACGGTGTAGATTTCCTCGCCGATGACGATCTGGCACCCGATCAGGGCGCACAGCCGGGCCAGCACGTCGTGGCGCTGGGTCTCGGCGATCAGGGCGAAGAAACGGCCGGCGCTGATGTTGTGTTCGCCGCTGGCCTCGCTGGCGTATTTGTCCAGCATCCACTTGCTGACTTCGTCGTCGATCAGGCGCGACATGCCGGCGGCAACGCTGAAGCGGTCCCGGGGCTCGTCCTTCAGGATCTGAGCGACGGCCGACGCGACCTTCTTCTCGATGCCGGCCAGGGCGCCGTCGCTGGCGGCCGGCGTGGGCACATCGAAACTGAACGACGGCTGGGCCGTGTCGTAGGCTGGGCGGCGCTTGGGCGATTTGCTCA
This sequence comes from Caulobacter soli, assembly GCF_011045195.1. Lineage (GTDB taxonomy): Bacteria > Pseudomonadota > Alphaproteobacteria > Caulobacterales > Caulobacteraceae > Caulobacter > Caulobacter soli. Next base: position 725,975 of record NZ_CP049199.1, read on the forward strand.
TGCGAACCGCCGGCCGCTGGGGAGTTCACTACGGTCGCGGCGCGAAGGGCCGGCGTACTTCAGGACGGTCTGGTAGGCGACGCCCAGGCGATCGGCGATCTCGTAGTAGGACACGCGCTCATCGGCCAAGACGACCATCTGCCGGCGCAGCTCTTCGGGCGTGCGAGGCTGCGGCTCCCGGTCGGGAACCGGCAAGCCGAGGATCCGGGCGCGGACGACGCTGCGATAGATGGCGTGCCGGGTGACGCCGAAGCGCTCGCCCACCTCGCGAAGGTTCAGACCGGCGTCGAGCAGGGCCAGACGTTCGGTGATGAGGGTCGGGATCCGGGCCGCCGGGCCCAGCTCGGCGACCCACTCGGCTTCGCGACGGCCCGAGCCCTCGGCCAGGTCGGCCAGGGTGTCGCCACAGGCCAGGCACTCCAGCGCCCAGGCGCGCTCTTCGGCGTCGATGGGGCGGGTCATCGGCCAAGCCTCGCGAGGGCTTCGACGCCAGCGGGGTCGGTGAGGGTTCCGTTGGGCCCGACCCACTTGGCGCGGCACACGTGATCGACGGCCTTCCGGCGCAGGTAGAAGGCGGTGACCGCATCAGCACCCCGATCGCCGACACCGACGTCGGTCATGACCGAGCGGCCAGCTTCGGCCAGACGCAACACCGTCAGAATTTCCAGATCGATCTCAGCCATCGTCGCGCGCTCCCAAGTCCAGGGTCACGCCGGTGGGCAGGCCGATCTTGGCGATCTCGGCCAGGGCCAGGCGACGTTCGCGCGCGCCCATCCGGCTCCAGCCGGCGACGAAGGCGTTGAAGGCCTTGTCCGCCGCGCTGGGCTTGGGCTTCTGGCTGCGCAGGGCCAGGGCGGCGGTCACGTCCTTGACCCCGTCGTCGACGATCATACTGGCCACGGCCCGCTGGTCGCCCTCGGCCAGCTTGGCCAAGGCCCGCAGCTGGCTCGCGTTCTTGGCCACCGGGTGGGCGCGTAGCTGGGCGACGACGTCGGGGCGAAGACCCCGGTGAAGTTCGAGGTCGCGCCGGATCGTGCGTTCGTTGAAGCCGAGCGCTTCGGCGGCCTCCGTCGTGAAGCCGTATGCGGCGGACATCGTGTCCGACGCATCCGAGACGTCCGCCTGCAGGCGCTGTGACCACCGTGCAGTCGCGGCAATAGATTGGGGCGTCGCATCGGCGGCGACGCCCGCCTTGGCCTTCAAAAGCTGCAGATGCCGACCGATAAAGGCCGCGCGGTCGATGGGCGACAGCTCGACTGAGAAGAGTTGCGCCGACACTTCCCGAAGCGCGCGATCAATCGCGTTCGCACCGACGATCAGCGCCTTGACCTTTGGCCAACCGTTGATCTTCACCGCCTCCAGGCGGTGCGCGCCCTCGACCAGGTGAAAGCCTGCCCGGCCGGGCAGTCGGCACACCTCGATCGGCTCCTCCTGGCCCGCCTCGGAGGCCAGCATCACCGCCGCCAGACCTTCAGCAGCTACCTGGCTGACGGGCCGGATACGATCTCCGACCTCCACCTGATCGGTAGGGATCCAGTAGACCTCAGCTGCGACTTCTAGGGCGTCAGCGGGCGCCGTGTTTGGGACATCGCGCGCCATGTCTATCGAGCCTCAGCCGATAGACGGTGCGCGGCCGTCGATTCTCGCCTATTTTGGTCACGAACGTGACGACGCCGAATGCGGCGACCGTCTTTGTCGTAACGGCTTGGCCAGATTTTATGGAGGGGAACGCCGATCTGATCCGAGATCGCCTTGTCAGCACGAGGCGTGGGTTTGCGGAGCGAGTTGCGACAAGCGCTTTCCGACAGCCCGTGCTTGAGCGCGAGCGCGGTCATCGTGACGTCGGTCTTTTCGACCGCCGCCTTCACGTCTGCGGGATGCCAGTCTCGTCGGGTCACGGGTGTGTCTTTCACTCACGAATGTGACCATTTCACATACGTGCGTGAGTCACGTCAAGCGTCGGCTTGTCGCATGGAGGAGTCGCGCGCCTTTGATCTCGAAGCTTTCGCTCAGCGCCTTCGCGAGTTGATCGCGCCGGAGAAGCCGACGGCGTTCGCCGAGCGGGCCGGTGTGAAGCAGCCGACGCTGTTCAAATACCTGCGTCCGCCGGCCAACCTGTCGCCGAGCCTGGACATCGTGGCCAAGCTGGCCGAGGCAGGTGGATGCTCGATTGACTGGCTCGTTTGGGCGCGCGGCGAAGGGCCTGAGGCCGCGACTGGCTTCGTCAAGATTCCGCGCTTCGCCGGCACGCTGGCCGCTGGCGCCGGATCCTGGAATGAGGGCCGTCGTCAGCTCGACTACATCCCCTTCACCAGCGAGTTTCTTCGCAAGCGCTTTGGCCGCACGTCAGCCAACGGACTGTCGATCCTGGAGGCGCGTGGAGACTCGATGGAGGCGACGATCGCGGACGGCGGCTTGCTGCTAATCGACGAGACCGACCGGCGGATTGTGGACGGGATTTTCGCGTTCACCTTGGACGGCGATGCTCGTGTGAAGCGAATCCGCAAGCTCACTGACGGATTGATGCTAATTTCCGACAATCCGGCCTATCCACCCGAGACTGTCTCGGGCGAGGATCTGGCCAAGCTGCAGATCATTGGACGGGTTCTATGGGTGGGGCAGACACTGTGAATGACGGAACTCAACGACCGAAGCTGGTGATGACCTGGTGGAAGGTTGGCCTGTTCGTGTTCCTGGTCGCCTTGATGGCTCTGCCGGCCGCGATCGTGGTGAAAGCCGCCCTGAGCTAGCCGTGGTCGAACTGTCTGACGCCCAGCTGGCGCGACAGGCGTTCGATCAGGTTTGCGACGATCTGCCGTCCGGCTTCATCGACCGCGACGTCATCTTCCACCATTGGTTTGCGGAGTTCGAGACGGGTAGTGCCCACCCTGGGCATGGACTCATTCCGCTTTTGCCGCGCCTTGAGGCGTGGCCCTCTCCAACATCGTTGTTCATCTGCGACCAACTCTGGAGCCGTGAGCGTCGGACGGCCACGCTGCCGCACCTGTTCTTCCGGACGGTCATGAGCCACGCACAACGGCTCGGCAGATTGCAGCGGGAAGCCCGTACCTCCGCAACGTTCCCGTTCGCCCAGTACCTAGCAACGCCCGCGTCCCATCCTACCCACAGAGCGTTCGACGGTGTTGTTCTGCGGGTCGCGGACCCATGGTGGATCGACCATACGCCGCCGATCGGCTGGGGCTGCGTTTGCGGTAGGCGCGTGCTGAACGCTCGGATGATCGCGCGCGAGGATCTCAAGGTTTGGCTGGGGCCGCCGCTTTAGATGTTCCCTTCTTGTTCTCACCTCCCCGCAGGCGTAAACCGCCGTCATGGGCGGCCAGAATCCTGAATATGCCGCGACGCCCGTAATACCGGCGGCGGCGCTGACCCTGGCCGAGATGCTCGTCCAGGGCTGGGCCCTGCGCACCCAGTGCAAGAAGTGCGGCACCGTCCTGAAGGTCCATCTGCCGTCGGCGATCGCCGTCCTGGGCGCCGAGGCCATCCCCTGGGGGCGGACGCCGCCCTGCCAGGTGGTCAGCGACCACCGCTTCCCCTGCGAAGGCCGGCTCACCTATCTGGCCCGCACCAAGCCGCACACCGCCTGGAAGCCCCTGCACAAGGTCGCCGACCGCGAGCTGGCCATACTGCGCGACAACCGCATCGCGCGGGTCCGCCACTCGCGCCAGGGCGCCGACGACTAGGTCGTCGCCGGCGGCGGAAAAAGGGTCCCAGTTCCAGAGTGGGTATGGCGCCCGTTCTCGGTGGTCCGACCTCGCCAAAACCCTTGATTCCCTTGGCGGTAGAGAAACTGGGCCCCCGTTTTGACAACTGGGCCCGCTGGGGTCCCAGTTCGCCATGTCGATCGACGCCCGCTTCGCCCCTGCAGGGCGGCCCGGACCGCGTCCTGGGCGTCGCCTAAACCCTTGCTAAGAAAGGCTTAGGGCCGTTTTAGGGGGCTCTTAAGGCGACGCGCCCCAACCTGGCCCCGACTCCAGCCGAACCTGTCGTTCCGGTGTCAATTTGGCCGTTCACTCTAGACAGTCCCGAAGCGATCGAAGACCGGCCGAATTTTTTCCGGGGCCTTACCCTGTAAGGGTTTCATCCCACGGTATCCCGCCGTGTCCCGCCCTATCCCGGGACTCTAGAACCTCCTGTCTGCCCTCAGAGGTTACAATCTCTCAGAATGAAACTCCGACGAAGACGGCCTGTGTCGGCCATCGCATCGCGGATGAGGTTTGGGATTTTGAAGCCTCAGCGGCTCCGGATTTGCCTGTTGGCGGTGAAACCTCTCACCCTCCCACCCTCTCTCAAAGAGAGAGGGGTTTCGCGTGGCGCCCGCTCTGACCACCCCCTGACCCACGCGTCAGCCTTGACCCCGTTCCCGCGCCGCCGCACCTTATCTCGCAACTGCGAAATAAGAACACGACGCTGGGAGCATGCGCATGAAGACCCCCCGAGGCTTTTTCAAACCGCTGGCCATCGGCGCGCCGGCGCCGTGGCGGGAGCCGCCGGCCCGGGTCGAGCGCATGATCCACTTCGTGCCGCCGCACCTGGACAAGGTGCGGGCCAAGGTCCCCGAGATCGCCCCGACCGTCGACGTGATCCTGGCCAACCTGGAAGACGCCATCCCCGCCGACGCCAAGGGCGCGGCCCTGGCCGGGACCATCGAGATGGCCCGCGCCACCGACTTCAAGGCGCTGGGCGTGGGCCTGTGGGTGCGGATCAACTGCCTGAACTCGCCCTGGCACCTGGACGAGGTGGCGACCCTGGTCGAGAAGGCCGGCAACCAGATCGACGTGATCATGGTCCCCAAGGTCGAGGGGCCGTGGGACATCTTCTACATGGACCAGCTGCTGGCCTCGCTGGAGGCCAAGCACGGGGTCGAGCGGCCGATCCTGCTGCACGCCATCCTCGAGACGGCCGAGGGGGTGATGAACGTCGAGCAGATCGCCGGGGCCAGCTCGCGGATGCAGGGCATCAGCCTGGGCCCGGCGGATCTGGCCGCCAGCCGCGCCATGAAGACCACCCGGGTCGGCGGCGGCCATCCCGGCTACCGCGTGATCGAGGATCCGCACGCCGATGGCTCGCCTCGCGTCTCGGTGCAGCAGGACCTGTGGCATTACACCTTCGCCAAGATGGTCGACGCCTGCGCGGCCCATGGCGTCAAGCCGTTCTACGGTCCGTTCGGGGCCATCGACGATCCGGTCGCCTGCGAGCAGCAGTTCCGCAACGCCTTCCTGATGGGCTGCGCCGGCGCCTGGAGCCTGCATCCCAGCCAGATCGAGATCGCCAAGCGGGTGTTCTCGCCGGCCCCCGACGAGGTGGCCTTCGCCAAGCGCATCCTGGAGGCCATGCCCGACGGCACGGGCGTGGCCATGCTGGACGGCAAGATGCAGGACGACGCCACCTGGAAACAGGCCAAGGTCATGGTCGATTGCGCCAAGCAGATCGCGGCCAAGGATGCGGAGTATGCGGGGCTGTATGGGTTCTGAGGCTCACCCGCTTGCCCCCACCTGACGGCTTCGCCGTCTGTCCGCCCCCATAGGGGGCGGAGGCTCGCGCGGCGCCCTCTTCCCCCTCAGGGGGAAGACGATCGCGAAGCGATCCGTAGGGGGCAAGTGTTCGCCGCCGCTACGCCGCCCGAGTCTCCACCTTCGACCCCGCCACCAGCATCTTGTGCACGGGGCAGGCCTCGGCGATCTCCATCAGCCGGGCGCGCTGGGCGTCGTCCAGGTCGCCATCGAGGGTGATCACGCGCTCGAAGACGTCGGCCGGCAGCCAGCCCGGCTCGCGCCGCCAGGTCACCTTCACGCTCACCGCGCCCAGGGCCCAGGCCTTGCGCTTGGCGTAGAGCCGCAGCGTCTGGGTGGTGCAGGCCGCCAGGCCGGCGGCGACCAGGTCGTGGGGATTGGGACCGACGTCGAGCCCGCCGTCGGCCGGCGTAAGGTCGCCCGTGAAGCGGACGGGGCCGGCGGTGATCAGGATCTGCACGCCGCCGTGGCCGCTGTCGTCGGCGATGGCGGAAGGACGGGCGGGGGCGGTCATGGGGCGGACTCCGGGCTAGGCGCGGAAACTGCCATCACGAAACGGAGCCGTCTTGGATGGATTTGCGCCTGTCCCCGAAATTGTCGTTCCGAGCGTGGCGCGGGGAAGACTAGGACCTTAAGCCGCCGCCTGCTGGGCCGACGTCACGTCGAACAGGCGCGTGGCGCCGCGCCACACCTCGACGGTGTCGCAGCCGCGATGCACGCCGACCAGATCTTCGGCGCGGCGACGCGCGGCCTGGTCGTCAAGGCAGGGGGTGACGTCGAAACGCGGCACCGAGCCATCGGACTCGACACAGAAAAAGGTGAACACCTGCATGGGAACATCCGTTCGCTACAGGCGGGACCGGGTCCATATTCGATGGGCGGGGCCGCGGGCGTCGGCTGGATTCTGAGCCGACCAGAAGGATATAGGTGAAGGGCCGGCGATTAACCAGAGATCGCAGGTTTCAATACAGGACTCTCCACAGGACTCTCACGAAGACGAATCCCTGAGACTCGCAGGGGTTCCGGCCGAGTCATGGTGTCGCTGCGACGACGAGTCGCAGGCCAGGGCTCCGCGCCACCCTTCCTAAAACGCCAATGAGTCCGGCCTGAGTCCCGCTTGAGTCCCGCCCATGGCCACGGTTTGGCGATTTCAGGCCCGCCACCCGCCGAAAGCGGTTCCGTTTTGCGTTATCGCGCTCTAGGTTCGCCACCTTTCCGCAACGGCGACGTTAAGAGACCCATGGCCGCGCATTATCTCGACTTCGAGCGACCCATCGCCGATCTGGAAAGCAAGATCGAGGAGCTGTCGCGGCTCTCCGAGACGGCGGGCGCCGGCGCGTTCGAAACCGAGATCCAGGCCCTGCGCGACCGCGCCCAGCAGCTCCGCAAGGAAGCCTATGCCGGCCTGGACGCCTGGCAGAAGACCATGGTCGCCCGCCATCCCGAGCGGCCGCACCTGAAGGACTACATCGCCGGCCTGATCGACGAGTTCGTCGAGCTGCGCGGCGACCGCAAGTTCGCCGACGACCAGGCGATCGTCGGGGGCCTGGGCCGGTTCCGCGGCATCCCCGTCGTGGTCATGGGCCACGAGAAGGGCCACGACACCACCACCCGCCTGAAGCACAATTTCGGCATGGCCCGCCCCGAGGGCTATCGCAAGGCCGTGCGCCTGATGGACATGGCCGAGCGCTTCAACCTGCCGGTCATCACCTTCGTCGACACCGCCGGCGCCTATCCGGGCCTGGGCGCCGAAGAGCGCGGCCAGGCCGAGGCCATCGCCCGCTCGACCGAACGGGGCCTCGTGCTGGAGACCCCGATGGTCGCAACCATCGTCGGTGAAGGCGGCAGCGGCGGCGCCATCGCCCTGGCCGGCGCCAACAAGGTGCTGATCCTGGAGCACTCGATCTATTCGGTGATCTCGCCGGAAGGCGCGGCCTCGATCCTGTGGCGCGACGGCGCCCGGGCCAAGGACGCGGCGACCAACATGAAGATCACCGCCCAGGACCTGATCCAGCTGAAGATCGTCGACCGTATCGTCGAGGAACCGGCCGGCGGGGCCCACTCCGACCCGGCCGCCGCCATCGAAGCCGTCGGCGACGCGGTCGAGGACGAGCTGAAGGCCCTGATGAAGCTGTCGGCCGCCGAGCTGAAGAAGCAGCGCGCCGCGCGGTTCTACGCCATCGGCCGCGAGGGGCTGCAGTAGGCGTGGACGACAACGACCGGCGCAAGCGCGACGACTTCCTGGGCGAAGTCGTCGGCGGTGGCGTGGAGGTCGGCGTGGAAGCCGGCTTTGCGGCCCTGGCCGAAGCGCCGCCCGTGGCGATCATCGTCGGCGCGGTCGCCGGCGTGGGCTTTCTGGGTTTCCTGGCCTGGAAGACCTTCGCGCACTATAGCGGCAAGAAAATTCGCGGTTGATGTCACGCCGCGCCTAGGCGTCTCGTCTTGTTCCCGAAAGCCCGATCGCCGGGCCAAATCGAGGACAAGATCATGAGCGCCGAAACCGCCCCCTTCCGCCACGACCTCAACGTGCCGGCCGTCTACCAGGCCTTCATCGCCGCCGAGACGGCGGCCGTGGGCGCCGGGGTCGACGCGCGCCTGGTGCATCTGGTCAAGCTGCGGGCCTCGCAGCTGAACCAGTGCGCCTTCTGCGTGAAGATGCATGCCAAGGAAGCCCGCGACGACGGCGAGACCAACGAGCGGCTCGACCGCCTGGTGGTCTGGAGCCACGTGTCGGACTTCACCGCCAAGGAAAAGGCCGCCCTGGCCTGGACCGAGGCCCTGACCCAGTTGCCCACCCACACCGAGCTGGGCCCGCTGCGCGCCGCCCTGCGCGAGCACTTCAGCGAGGTCGAGGCCAGCGCCCTGACGACGGTGATCGCGATGATCAACCTCTGGAACCGCCTGGGCGTGTCGGTGCACTAGAGGCTCTGGAGCGCCCCCTCCGTCGTCATCGCCGACGCCACGCCATCCGCGAAACGCGGAAGCGGCGCGTCGCAAAGCGCGTGATGCAGGGGGCGCTCAACCGCTTTCAGCAAGTCAAAGTAAACGCCCCGGCAAACACTGTGACGGCCGCGTGAAACTTTCGCGAAATAGTAGTGCTCCGGGCTAGGGATTAGGTAGTCGTTAGCTGAGAAATGGTCCTTCCACTCGCGAGTGGAGGCGTATCTATGTTCACCTTGCGAGACACCGTTTCTTCCCTGGTTCCGGCCCGCGCCGACACCCTGGGCAAGACGCTGTACGAGCGGTTCCGCGAGGAGCCCGACACGCTGATCGTGCCGGTTCTGGACGCGGACGATCGCCCGATCGGCTTGGTCGAGCGCAACGCCTTCTTCCTGCGCATGGCCGCCGAGTATGGCCGCGCCCTCTACGCCCTGCGTCCGATCTCGGTGCTGATGGACAACGACCCGCTGGTGGTCGAGGCCGATGTCGAGCTGGCGGCCTTCACCAGCGACAGCCTGTCGTATCGCGCCTCGGACCTGCTGCGCGGCTTCATCGTCACCGACAAGGGCCGCTACCTGGGCGTCGGCACCGTGCTGGGTCTGCTGCAGGCCGCCAACGAGACCAACCGCCGGGGCGTCGAGGCCCTAGCCTCGGCCAAGGCCGACCAGGAACGCGCCCACACCTTCATGACCGCGGTGGTCGAGGCCATCCCGTCGATGGTGTTCGTCAAGCGCGCCGACGATCATTCCTACGTGCTGCTGAACCGGGCCGGCGAGAAGATCCTGGGCCATGCCCGCGCCGACATGATCGGCCGCACCGACGCCGACTTCTATCCGGCCGAGCAGGCGGCCATCTATCGCCAGCGCGACACCGAGGTGGCGTCCTCGGGCGAGGTGCGGGTGATCGAGGAAGACCTGGTGCCGCGCAAGGACGGCACCACGGCCCTGCTGCGCACCAAGAAGATCGCCATCCCGGGTCCCGACGGCCAGGCCGAATACATCCTGGCGGTCTCGGAAGACATCGCCGAGCGCAAGCGGGCCGAGGCCCAGATCGCCCGCCTGGCGCACTATGATCCGCTCACGGATCTTCCTAATCGCCTGCTGTTCCAGAAGGACCTGTCGGCGGCCCTGAGCCGCGCGTCGCGTCGCGAGGACCTGGTGGCGGTGCACTGCATCGACCTGGACCGCTTCAAGACCGTCAACGACACCCTGGGTCACCCGATCGGCGACGCCCTGCTGAAGACCGCCGCCGAGCGCCTGCGGGCCTGCGTGCGCGAGGGCGACACCGTCGCGCGCCTGGGCGGCGACGAGTTCGCGGTGGTCCAGTGCGGCCTGACCGACCTGTCGGGCGCCACGCGTCTGGCCGGTCGCATCGTCGAAGCCCTGGCCGAGACCTTCGAGCTGCAGGGCCACCAGGTGATGATCGGCGGCAGCGTCGGGGTGGCCGTGTCGCCCAACGACGGCTCCGACAGCGACGAACTGCTGAAGAAGGCCGACATGGCCCTCTATCGCGCCAAGGCCGACGGGCGCGGCGCCTTCCACTTCTTCGAGCGCGCCATGGACGAGGCCCTGCAGGCGCGCCGCGCCCTGGAGCTGGACCTGCGGGTGGCTCTGGCCGAGGGCCAGTTCGAGCTCTACTACCAGCCGCTGTTCAGCCTGGGCGCCGACCGGGTGATGGGCTGCGAGGCCCTGCTGCGCTGGAACCACCCGACCCGGGGCATGGTCTCGCCGGGCGACTTCATCCCGATCGCCGAGGAAATCGGCCTGATCAATCCGCTGGGCGAGTGGGTGCTGCGCGAGGCCTGCCGCGAGGCGGCCGGCTGGCCCGACCACGTGCGCCTGGCGGTGAACCTGTCGCCGGCCCAGTTCCGCGACAAGCACCTGGTCGGCATCGTGGTCTCGGCCCTGGCGGTCTCGGGCCTGCCCGCCGAGCGGCTGGAACTGGAGATCACCGAGTCGGTGCTGTTGCAGGACAGCGTGGGCAACATGTCGATCCTGCACGATCTGAAGGCCCTGGGCGTGCGGATCTCGATGGATGATTTCGGCACCGGCTATTCGTCGCTGAGCTATCTGCGCAGCTTCCCCTTCGACAAGATCAAGATCGACCAGACCTTCGTGCGCGACATCCTCGACGACGCCGACGCCCTGGCGATCATCAAGGCCGTGCTCGACCTGGGCGCCAGCCTGGGCATCACCACCACGGCCGAGGGCGTGGAGTCGGCGGAACAGCTGGACGAACTGCGCCGCCAGGGCTGCGGCGAGATCCAAGGCTATTTCATCAGCCGCCCCAAGCCCGCCGCCGAGATCGCGGCGATGCTGGGGGTGACGGTGGCCGCGCAGGGCGGCCCGATCATCACCTTCTCCCATGGGGAGAAGGAGGGGCCCGCGACGAAGTCGTGGGAGGATGAGGGGGTGGTGAGCCAGACGGCGAGCCGGCAGGGCGCCCGAGGGAAAAAGGGCAGGGCGTAACCCCTCACCCTCCCAAGCTTCGCTCGGGCCCCCGCTCCCTCTGGGAGAGGGTTTCAAAGATATCCCCGACCTTTCCGCCGATCGCCCCTAGCCTCGCGCCCCAGCCTTTGCCACACACCGGCTCATGCGCATGGTCGGCTATCTCAGAGTTCCGCCCGTCAGGGGCGTGGTGATCGACGGGCCGCAGTCCCAGCGCCTGTTCGAGGCCGGCTGCGACCAGCTGTTCCACGACCGCTGCTACGGCCTGGCCGTGGTCAAGCCGGGCCTGGACCAGGCCCTGGCGGCGCTGAACCCGGGCGACGTGCTGGCGGTGATCAACCTGCACGCCTTCGCCGCCCACCTGGTCGACCTCTTGGAAGTGCTGGCGCGGTTCGAGGCGGCTGGCGTCCACCTGCTGACCCTGACCGAGGGGATCGACACCCGCGCCCCCGGCGGGTTCTTCACCGCCTGCGCCCAGCTGGCCCGCTTCCACGACCAGCGCCGCATGGTGCGCACGGCCGAGGAAAAGATCGTGCGCGACGGCGGCCGGCGGCCAATGTCGGAGGCGGCGCAGGATGGACAAGCGGCCGAACCGGTCCCAGATCTCGACGTGGAGACCTGAGGAGACCGGCATGACGTCGACGCCCGCCCCGAAACGTCCTTCGGACGGGCGTCCGGCCATCGGCGTGCTGCTGCGCGAGCAGCGGGAGCAGCGGCGGATGAGCCAGCTGGACCTGGCCCACGAGGCCGGTCTGTCGGCCCGCCACCTGGGCTTCATCGAGGTCGGCAAGGCCCAGCCCAGCCGCGAGGCTGTCGCCCGCCTGGCCGACGCCCTGGGCCTGGGCTTGCGCGAGCACAACGCCCTGCTGCTGGCGGCCGGCCATGCGCCGCAGTATGGCGAGCGCGCCCTGGCCAGTCCCGCCATGGGGCCGCTCAGCCAGGCCATCGACCTGATCCTCAAGCACCAGGAGCCCTATCCCGCCTTCGTCCTCAGCCGCCGCTTCGACGTGCTGGCCGCCAACGACGCGGCCATGCGGGTCAACGCCTTCCTGATGGAAGGCCGCCAGAGTCCGCACACCAACCTGCTGCACCAGGTGTTCGATCCCGCTGACTTCCGCCCGGTGATCGCCAACTGGCCCGAGGTGGCGGCCAAGTTCGTGCGCCAGCTGCAGGACGAGCTGATGGCCTCGCCCAACGACCCGGCGATCCGCCGGCTGCTGGACGAGATCCTGGCCTATCCCGACGTGCCCGCCGCTTGGCGGCTGCGCGCCCTGGGGAGCGAGCCCGAACCGGTGCTGACCATGGTGTTCAACAGCCGCGCCGGGCCGCTGCGGTTCTTCGAGACGATCACCACCTTCGCCGCCCCGCGCGACGTCACCCTGGACGAGCTGCGCATCGACTGCGCCTTCCCGGCCGACGCTCACACGGCCGAAGTCTGCGCCAGGCTGGCGTCCGGCGACCTGCACTGACCTTCCAGCCAGCTTCACTGACCTGGGAGGTAGTTGCGGCCTTCCGTCCCGCCGCGCACGTCTGCCTCCATCATCTTGGAGGAACGGATCATGCGGGTTTGGCTGAAGGTGGCGGTTCTGGCGGCGATGATGGCTACAGGCGCCCACGCCGCGCCCCTCGACGCCGAGCACGCGGCCCTGGCTCGGTTCGCCGGCCACTGGAGCGTCAGGCAGAGCTACTGGACCAGTCCCGACAAGCCGCCGGCCGTCGACCGGGGCGAGGCCGACTTCGCCATGGTCCTGGACGGCCGCCACCTGCGCCAGGACCTGCGCATCGACGCCAAGGACAAGCCGTTCCAGGGCCTGGGCTACATCGGCTACGACACCGCCGCCAAGACCTTCTTCAGCACCTGGATGGACGTCAACTTCACCGGCTTCATCGTCGCCAAAGGCGGCTATGACGCGGCGGCCGGGCGCTACACCTTCGTCGGCCAGACGCCGGATTTCGATCACCCGGGCGCGAACATCCCCCTACGCGAGGTGTTGACCCGCCAGGACGACGACCACTTCACCTACGACTACTACGAGACGCGCGGCGGGCGGGAGACGCAGGCGGTGCGGCTGGAGTATGCGCGGGTGCGCTAGGGGCGATCGCTATAGCGCCGCTTCATCCTTCCTTAGCCGTCATTCCCGCCCTTGTGGCGGGAACCCCTGGTTCAGCTGACGGTGAGATGCCTTGGCGCGCTGGCGCGCCACACCTCTGCCCTTGCGGCGGACAGAGGGGTTCCCGCCACAAGGGCGGGAATGGCGGCTGAAAGGGGGGGTATAGGACCCTTACCCCACATACCGGAACGACAACCCCATCCCCCGCAGGAGGCGGCGATAGCCGAGCGAGGTCTTGTCGGCGGGGAAATGCGCCTCCTCGTTGGGATCCAGCGGCAGTTCCTCGGGGCACTGGCGCTCGATGATCGCCGCGTCCTCGGCGAAGATCTGGGCGTTGAAGGCGTAGACGTCTTCCAGCGAACCGCCGGTGTCGAAGTTGCGGACCAGCGGCACGAAGAGCCGCGTCTTCCGCGCCGAGACCGGGCTGGCCAGGTTCAGGATGCTGAGACGGTCCTCGCCAGGGAAGAAGATCGTCAGGTGGGCCGCGAACGGCGGATGGACCTCGAACCGCCGCAGCCAGCGGAAGTCCGCCGGAGCCAGATGGCGGAGGTCCTTTGAATAGTTGCTGACGTCGCTCCAGTAGTCGGTGCGCAGGCCAAAATCGGTGGCGCGCGTCTCGTAGATCGGCACCACCGGATTGTCGCGGTCGGCGAAGGCCTCGTGGTGCACCCAGGCGAAGTGGGCGACGTCGACGAAGCCCTCGACCTCGCGGGCGGCCGAGCCGGCGATGTCGACGAACGGCGGCAGGATCTGCTGGAAACCGGCGGCGTCCCACAGCGGAAAGTCGGGGATCGTCGCGGTGTCGTCCGACGGATCCAGGCGGGTCCAGACCAGGCCGTAGCGCTCGACCGCCTCGAACATCGCCACCTTCAGCTTGGGCGAGGGGACGGCGTCGGGATGGGCGGGGATCTTGCGGCACTGGCCGTCGGGGCCGTAGCGCAGACCGTGATAGGCGCAGATGATCTCCTCGCCTTCCACCCAGCCCAGGCTCAGCGGCAGGCCGCGATGCGGGCAGAGGTCGCGCGCCACGCGGATCGTCGCGCCGGCCCGATAGACCACCAGCGGCAGGTCCAGCAGGGTGACGGGCGCGGGCTTGTCGGCCAGGTCGACGACGCGGGCGACCGGGAACCATTGGCGGGCCAGGATCGCCCAGTCCTCGGCGGTGAAGGTGCAGCCACGCGGCAGGAAGCCGGGCGGCAGGGGCGGGGCGGTCTCTGGAGCGATTTGGGGGGCCAGGGTGGCTTCGGCGGCGGCGGTCACGCGCGTCTCCTTCATTCCTCGAGGTCGCGCCTTTAGAAGAAGGTAAGGGGATTATTACTTGCAAGCAGTGTGAGGCGTGGCTGGCGGGCGATCACGCCGATGCCTCGAAAACGGTCAGCCGCCGGACCTCACGGCCTCGCGATGATCAGGCGGAGAGGGCCGTCATAGGTCGCCTGCGCGCGCAGGGCGCCGTGGCGGCGGTGCCAGGCGCCGCTGGCCAGATCCGCGGCCAGCGTTCTCTCGAACCGTTCGACGACCTCCGGCGACACGAAGCTCCAGCCCGAACAGGCCTTGCGGGCGTCCTTCTCCAGCAGGCGCTCCGGGCGGCCGTAATAGGCCTCGTTGAAGCCGTCCCGGCAGTCCAGCGGGATCGGCACGTGCAGCACCTCGACCGCCCCGCCCAGGGCCTGGGCGATGGCGTCGATCGGCGGATAGCGGCCAGCCTCGACCGCGATCACCTCGGGCGCGTAGTCGTTGAGCCAGAAGCGGTCCAGCACGGCCGGATCGGCGCCCAGCACCAGCACCGGGCCGCGCGTCACCCGGCGCATCTCGGCCAGGCCCGCCTTCAGGTCCGACCACTGGTGCACCGAGAAGGTGGTCATGCTGGCGTCGAAGCTGTCGTCGGCGAAGGGCAGGGCCTCGGCCGTGCCGTCGATGGCGCGGGGCAGGTGCGGCGGGCGCTGGGCGCGCATGGACTCCGACGGTTCGACGGCGGTGACGTCGCGATCGACCGGCTCGTAGGACCCGGGCCCCGCGCCGACGTTCAGCACTGTCCGGGCCTCGCCCAGGGCGTCGAGGATGAAGGCGGCGATGCGGGGATCGGGCTGGCGATAGTTGGCGTAACCCTGGCCGATGCGGCCATAGTCGGCGTCGCCGGCGCTGCCGTCCGATTTTCGTGTCGCCGCGTCCGTCATCGCCGTTCCCCCTCTTTAAGCGACCGCCTTGAGCGCCTCACCTAGTTCCTCGACCATCTCGGGCGTCGTCGCCCACGAACACATGAACCGCGCCGTGCCGTCCAGGAAGCGATAGACGAACCAGCCCTTGTCGCGCAGGCGCTCCAGGGCCGCGTCGTCCATGTCGACGAACAGGCCGTTGGCTTCCACCGGGTGGCGCAGCGGGAAGGGCATCAGGGCGGCCAGCTTTTGCGCCATGGCGTTGGCGTGGGCCGCGCGCTCGGCCCAGGGGCCGCCGCTACCATCCTCGCCCAGCAGGCCAAGCCACGGCGCGCTCAGGAAGCGGCCCTTGGAGACCAGCTGGCCGGCGTGCTTGAGGCGGGCGTCCAGGCGACGGTGCAGGTCCTTGTTCAGGAACACCACGGCCTCGGTCGGGGTCGAGCCGGCCTTGGTGCCGCCGATCACCAGGATGTCGACGCCGATCCTGGCCACCTGCTTGATGTCGAAGCCGGCGGCCACGGCGTTGGCCAGTCGGGCGCCGTCCAGGTGCACGCCGTAGCCTTTGGCCTTGGCCGGAGCGATCAGCGCGGCCAGGTCGTCGGCGCCGTAGACCGTGCCGTACTCGGTGGCGTTGGTCAGCGACAGGGCGGCGGCGGGCTGGCGGTAGGAGACGTCCGGCTCGTTCAGCGCCAGTTCCAGCCCCGGCAACGCGATCTTGCCCGAGGCGCCGGGCAGGCCGACCAGGCCCACGCCCTGGCCGAAGAAGCCCGGCGCGCCGGTCTCGTCGGTGCAGATGTGGGCGTGCTCGTGAGCCAGCACCGCCTCGTGCGGATGGGCCAGGCACGTCAGGGCGAAGGCGTTGGCCGCCGTGCCCGAGGCGGTGAACCGCACCTCGGCGTCGGCGTCCAGCAGGGCGCGGATGCGGTCGGCGGCCGCGGCGGTGACGTGGTCGGTCCCGTAGCCCGACGCCGTGCCGGCGTTGGCGGCGACGATCGCCGCGATGACTTCCGGCATGGCGCTGGCGACGTTGTCGGAGGCGAAGTCGTAGCGGGCCATGGGCGAGTCTCGGCGTGGTGTCGGGTCAGCTCCCGATGCCACGCCGGCGAGGATCAATCAAACACGATCACCGAGCGCGCCAACTCCCCGCGCTTCAGTTCGTCGAAGGCCGAGTTGACCTCTTCCAGCTTGATGCGGCGCGAGATCAGTTCGTCCAGCTTCAGCTTGCCGGCCATGTAGGCGTCGACCAGGCGGGGCATGTCGACCGGGAAGCGGTTGGAGCCCATGAAGCTGCCCTGGATGCGCTTCTCGCCCAGGAAGTCGGGGCCGTGCAGCTCGATCATGGTGCCGACCGGGATCATGCCGATGATGTTGGCCGTGCCGCCTCGTCGCAGCATCTTGAACGACTGCTCGGCGGTGACCTTCAGGCCGATGGCCTCGAAGCTGTGCTGGACGCCGCCGCCGGTCAGTTCCTGCACCTGTTTGACGGGGTCGCCGTCGGCGGCGTTGATCAGGTCGGTGGCGCCGAACTGGCGCGCCAGCTCCAGCTTGGCCGGGATGCGGTCGATGGCGATGATCCGCCCCGCGCCGGCCATGGCCGCGCCGTTGATCGTGGCCAGGCCCACCCCGCCGCAGCCGATCACCGCCACGGTCTCGCCGGGCCGAACGCTGGAGGTGTGGACCACCGCGCCGACGCCGGTCATCACCGAGCAGCCGATCAGGGCGGCCCGGTCGAACGGCATGTCCTTGCGCACGGCCACGCACGCGTGCTCGTGCACCAGCATCATCTCGGCGAACGACGACAGGTTCAGGAATTGGGCCATCTTGGTGTCGCCGGAACCGGACAGGTCCTCGCGGAACAGGCGCGGTTCCTCGCCCTTGGCGCGCTTGGTCTCGGGGCTGATGCAGAGGTTCATGTGGCCGGTGAGGCAGACCTCGCAGTGGCCGCAATAGGCCGACAGGCAGGTGATCACATGGTCGCCGACCTTGACCGTGCGGACCTCGGAGCCGACCGCCTCGACGATTCCGGCGCTCTCGTGGCCCAGCACAGCGGGCAGGGGATGGGGGTAGGAGCCTTCGATGAAGTGCAGGTCGGAATGGCAGACGCCGGCGGCCTTGGTGCGGATCAGCACCTCGTGCGGGCCCGGCTTGCCGATCGAGACGGTCTCGATCGTGAGCGGCTTGCCCACCTCGCGCAGTACGGCGGCCTTCATCGGCGATCTCCCTGTTTGTTGCGGGAGACCCTAACGGGAGGGCGGGGGGCGAAGGAAGGGGTTATTCGAACAAATGTTCGAGGTCTCCTCACCCGCATCGCGGGGGAGGAGAATTCTTAAGCCGCCAGCGCGACCTTGCGTTCGGGCAGGATGGCGTCGACCGCCAGCAGCACGACCATGGTCGTCTCGGTGGTGATCACCGCCGAGACCAGCGGCGAGGACGCGTCCTCGCCCAGCGGGGGCGGGGGGCTGATGGCGTCGGCCGAGACGATGAAGCTGTCGCAGACCGCGTCGACCAGCAGGCCGGCGACGTCGTCGTGGTGCTCGACCACGATGATCACCTGGCGGGCGCTGTCGGCGGCCACGCCCTTGCCCAGGCGTTCGGACAGGTCGATGACCGGCATCACCTGGCCGCGCAGGTTGATCACGCCGCGCACATAGGGGGGAGCGTCGGGAAGCGGGGTGGCCGGGGTGACGCCGCGGATCTCGCGGACCGCGCCCACCGGCACGCAATAGGTCTGGGTTCCGACTTCGAACGACAGGATCTGCAGATCCTCGCCGGCCGTATAAGCCACGTTCCTGGACATCGCCTGGTCGCCTTCAAGCTCTTCGTCGCCCGTTCTGGGCGCCGTCTTGTCCTCACCTTCGCGCGGAAAGGTGAACAAATCGGCCTTAATTCAACGCTTTGAGTCCGGCGAAACCGTCTCCGAAGCTGACGGTGCCGTTCAGCCTGCGTTCAGCCGCCGGGGACGATGATGATCCCAACATGGAGACAAGACGTGTCCGAACGCCTTCTCCAGGAAGGAACAGCGTCATGAACCGCACTCTGAAGACTACTATCGGCCGTGTCGCCGCCGGCGTCGCCGCCCTGGCCATGGTCGCCGGCGCGACCGCCGCCTCGGCCCAGGGCTACCGCCACGGCGGCTATTACGGCCACGGCTATCACCATGGCAACGACGCCGGGGTGGCCATCGCCGGCGGCATCGTTGGTCTGGCGCTGGGCGCGGCCATCGCCGGCAACAACAACCACTACAACAACGGCTACTACGCCCCGCCGCCCCCTCCGCCCCGCTACTACGGCGGCTATGGCTACGGCCGTCCCTACGGGTACGGCTACGGCGGTCGCGGCGACTGCTGGACCACCCGCGAGTACGACCGCTATCGCGGCACCGTGTACGAGCGGACCGTCTGCCGGTAACGGTCGGTCGGGCTAGAAACGAAGACGCCCTGGGTGCGAACCCAGGGCGTTTTTGTTTGGGTGTTAGGCCTAGGCCGCCTGAAGGCGCTCCAGCACCAGCGGGTGCAGTTCCTGGTTGGCCGCCAGGATCGAGACGCCGTCGACCGGGTTGCCGTGCTCTTCAATGGTCGAGACCTTGCCGCCGCTCTCGGTGACCATCAGCACGCCGGCCGCCACGTCCCACGGCTTGATGTTGCGTTCCCAGTAGCCGTCGAAACGGCCGGCCGCGACCCAGGCCAGGTCCAGGGCCGCCGCGCCGAAGCGGCGCACGCCGGCGACCTTCTGGCTGACCTGGTGCAGCTCCTTGAGGAACTGGGCGTGGCCGGGCTTGCCCAGGAACGGCACGCCGGTGGCCAGGATGCTCTCGTCCAGGTGACGGCGGGCGGCGACGCGCAGGCGCTTTTCGGCGCCCAGATAGGCGCCCTTGCCCTTTTCGACCCAGAACAGGTCGTTGGTGATGGGGTTGTAGGTGACGCCGGCCACCACTTCGCCCTCGCGCTGCAGGGCGATGTTGACCGCGAAGTGCGGGATGCCGTGCAGGAAGTTGGTGGTGCCGTCCAGCGGGTCGACGATCCAGGTGTGGGTCTTGTCGGTGCCCTCGATCATGCCGCGCTCCTCGCCCAGGAAGCCGTAGCCGGGACGGGCCTTTTCCAGGATCTCGAAAATCACCTGCTCGGCCTTCTGGTCGGCGGCGGTGACGAAGTCGGCGGGGCCCTTCTTGGACACCTGCAGCTCGGTGACTTCGCCAAAGTCACGGGCCAGGCCGCGTGCTGCTTTACGCGCAGCGTCGATCATCACGTTCAGAAGGGCGGAAGCGGTGGCCAAGGCAGGTGTTCCTCATAGTTCCCCCTGCGCGGCGTCAAGCGAGTGACGGCGGGGGATATGCGTGCGGGCGGATAGAAAGATCGGGAAAGTGGGCGCGATACCTAGTCGCCCACGCCGCCGAAAGCAAGGCGAGGGGATTTTGTCGCTGGGCTAACCGTTCGGCCGTTGTTGCCGCAGGAGGACGTGGCGGACCACCCAGGCGATCGCGCCCAGGGCCGCCAGGGCGAACGTCAGGACCAAGCCGACGACGATCCAGGTCGCGATGCGGTTGATGTCCTGCGGGACGGCGTCGGTGGTTCCCGGCGGCATCTTGATGGTCACTTGGATCGTGAAGAGCGGAACGATCAGGTAGAAGACAACGACCAGCGCGAGGAAGGCCAGGCCGACGAGTTTCCACTTGGTCCGCATGGTTTCTGTCTCCCCCGAGGCGCCCCGCAGGTTGGCCGGCTTCGCGGCGTCCGGCAACTATCCAGAATTTCACGCCGTCATGTCACATCCCTCGCACCCGCCTCGTCCTGTCTCCAAACGTGGAGGATGTGGCGATGCGATGGGTGAAATGGGTCTTGCCGGCGATCCTGGCGATCAACGGCGTGGTGATGCTGCTGGCCCCGGCCTGGTGGTATCCGCGCGTGCCGGGGGTGCTCGAGACCGGGCCGCTGAACGCGCACTTCGTACGCGACATCGGCGCGGCGTTCCTGGCCTGCGCCCTGGCCATGGGCTGGGCGCTGAAGGACCCGGCGCGCGGCCTGGGCCTTGCGGTGGTCTCGGCGACCTTCCTGTGTCTGCACGCGGCGATCCACCTGATCACGCCCTTCTGCGGGACCAGCCTGCCATGGCCGCTGCTGGCCCGCGACTTTCCGGGCGTGTTCCTGCCGGCGATCATCAGCCTGCTGGTGGTGCGCGCCTGCGTTCGGCGCCAGAAGGTACGGGCATGAGCGAGCAGGATGCGATCTTCGAGGAACGGCGGGGGGCGATGACGGGCCTCGCCTACCGCATGCTGGGCTCGCGGGCCGACGCCGAGGACGTGGTGCAGGACGCCTGGCTGCGCTGGCGCGGCGTCGAGGCCGGCGAGGTGGCCAATCCGGCCGGGTTCCTCAACAAGGTGGTCACCCGCCTGTGCCTGGACCGGCTGAAGTCGGCCCGGGCCCGCCGCGAGGTCTATGTCGGCGAGTGGCTGCCCGAGCCGGTGGTCGACGAGGACAACGAGCGCCTTGGGGAGCGTCTGGGCGAAGACTTGTCGGTGGCCTTCCTGCTGGCCCTGGAGCGACTGACCCCGCTGGAACGCGCCGCCTTCCTGCTGCACGACGTGTTCGACGCCCCATTCGCCGAGGTGGCCCGCACCCTGGGGCGCACCGAGGCCGCCTGCCGCCAGCTGGCCGCTCGGGCCCGCGAGCACGTCAAGGCCGGCAAGCCGCGCTACCGTCCCAGCGCCGAGGAGGAACAGCGCCTGACCAGCGCCTTCCTGGCCGCGGCCCTGAGCGGCGACGAGACCACCTTGCGGGGGATCCTGGCCCAGGACGTGGTCATGCACGCCGACGGCGGCGGCCTCGTCAGCGCCAACCTCAATCCGGTGTTCGGCCTGGACAAGGCCGTGCGCATGCTGCTGGGCATCAAGAAGAAGTGGCCGGCCCCCGAGGGCACGACCGCTCGCCTGGCGCGGATCAACGGCGCCCCCGGCCTCGTGCTCAGCCACGACGGCGTGGTGTTCCAGACCATGGGCCTGGAGATCACCGACGGCCGCATCGCGGCGGTCTACACGATGCGCAATCCGGAGAAGCTGGCGCGGTTGAACAGCTGAGAGGCCGAGCCTCGAAGGACGCACCGAGTCGACCGGCCCCTAAGGCAAGGCCACCTTCGGCAGGGTGTCCTTGGTCTCGCAGGCCACGCGGCCGGCGCCGCCAACGGCGCCCTTGATGTCGTCGACCTTCTCGCCCTTGCGCCAGCCCTTGGGCAGGCCCTGGTCGCCGGTGAAGTCCATGCCCAGGTCGATCCACTTGTCGGCGGCGCAGTCCAGGGCGAACAGCATGATCGGCCCCTTGCTGGCCGGCCAGGCCTTGTAGGGCCCGTTGGGCTTGCCCTCTGCGATGCGCACGACGATCAGGCCGGACGTCTCGTCCAACCGCATGAAGTCGGCGTCGTAGAAGGTTTTCGCCTCGCCGGGGGCGGGCTTCCAGGTTTCGGCCTGGGCGCAGGTCGCCACGGCCAGTACGCCAAGCACACACAGACCAAGCCGCCGCATGGGCGTCCTCCCCGCTTCTTATCGTTGGGGGGAGGCTACGCCCGCCAAGCTTGACCGGCAAGTTCCGCGAACGGCGTTATCCGCCGCGCGCCGCCAAGCGCGCTTCAAGCCCCTCGGCGATGGCCGCGTTGATCGCCGCGACGCCCGCCGCCGGACCGCCGGCGTGCTTCCAGACCCCGGCCGAGACGGCCAGGAAGTCGGCGCCCGCCGTGGCGAGAGCGGCGGCGTTGTCGGCGGTGATCCCGCCGATGGCCACCGAAGGGACCTCCATCGTTTCCTGCCAGATCGACAGGATCTCCGGATCGGCGGTGGTCGGGGCGTCCTTGGTGGTGGTCGGGAAGAAGGCCCCGAAGGCCACGTAGTCGGCCCCGGCCTCGGCGGCCTCCATGGCCAGGTGGCGGCTGTCGTGGCAGGTGACGCCGATCATGGCGTTCGGCCCCATGATCTTGCGGGCGTCCTTGAAAGGCGTGTCGCTCTGGCCGACGTGGACGCCGTCGCAGCCCAGCCGCGCGGCCAGGTCCGGACGGTCGTTGAGGATCACCGCCACATCGTGGGCGCGGGCGATCGGAGCCAGGGCCTGGACGGCGGCGGCGACAGCCTCGTCCGAGACGTCCTTCAGGCGGATCTGCAACGCGGCCACGTCGCCGGCCTCCAGGGCGGCGGCCAGGTCGCGGCCGAACGCGGCCAGGTCGTCCAGAGCGGGCGGGGTGATCAGATAGAGGCGGCAGTCGGTCATGGGGGGCAATTACGCCGATTTGGCCCTAACGGCTACGGTCGGGGACAGGCGCATGCGCCTGTCCCCATTTGTCGCACTGCGAGTCAGTTGCAAAAGCTTAGCGCCTCAGCTACATGAGAATGACAATCATTCGGCGGGACTTGCTTCCTTGTACGTCTGCAACTGTAACGGCATCCGCGAGCGCGAAGTGCGCGCCGCCATCGACGCTGGGGCCACCCGCCCGGCGGAGGTGTTCCGTCACAAGGGTTGTCAGGCCCAGTGCGCCAAGTGCGTCTGCGAGATGCGCCAGATGATCCAGGACAGCCGCGAAGCTCTGGCCTTCGCCGCCGAATAGGCCGCGAAACACTCCAAAATCGGCAATCGAGAAGCAGTCTCACGCTTTTCCGTGAGGCTGAGAAACACTTGCAGACATAGCGGTTGAAGCCGCCTGGACGATAGATCAGGGTCCCCTCGATTATTCGAATCCTGAGGAGACCCGCCATGCAAGGCGATCCCGGCATCATCCGGCTCTTGAACGCGGTGCTCACCAACGAGCTGACGGCGGTGAACCAGTACTTCCTGCACGCGCGGATGTACGACAACTGGGGCTTCAAGCGCCTGGGCAAGATCACCTACGACGAGTCGATCGGCGAGATGAAGCACGCCGACAAGCTGATCAACCGCATCCTGTTCCTGGAAGGCCTGCCCAACCTGCAGGACCTGCACAAGCTGAAGATCGGCGAGACCGTGCCCGAATGCCTGGCGTCCGACCTGTCGGTGGAAGTCGGCGGCCGCGAGACCCTGATCCCGGGCATCATCCAGTGCGAACAGGCCCGCGACTATGTCAGCCGCGAGCTGCTGCGCGAGATCCTGACCGACACCGAGGAACACATCGACTTCCTCGAAATGCAGCTGGGACTGGTCAAGGCGCTGGGCGAGCAGAACTACCTGCAGAGCGCCGTGGGCGAACTGCCGGCTTAAGGCTTGGGCGGAGGGACGCCCCCTCCGTCGGGCTTCGCCCGCCACCTCCCCCGTTTCACGGGGGAGGAGAGGCTGATCCGCTTCCTCCTCACCCGCGAAGCGGGGGAGGTGGCGCGATGCGAATACGCATCGTGACGGAGGGGGCGTCCTCTGGCTCTAGAGTCCCCGCACCATGAACACCCGGGCGGCCTCATCCAGCCCGCGGGCCAGATGCTCGGCCCGGATCGCCGCCATGCCCGGCGTCAGCGCGTCCACCTCCACGAACCCCAGCCGCCGATAGTAGGGCGCGTTCCACGGGATCTCGCGGAAGGTCGACAGCGACAGGCCCACCAGCCCCGCCTCCCGCGCCCGCGCCGCCACCGCGTCCAGCAGCGCCGCGCCGATCCGCCGGCCCGCGAAGGCCGGCAGCACGTCCAGCTGCTCGACATAGGCCCGGGCCTCGACCGGCCGGAACATCACGAACCCCGCGACCGTCCCGTCCTCGACCGCGACGATCACCCCGCCGTCGGCGATCCGCGCCGTCAGCACCGCCGCCGGGCTGGACTCGTCGGCGGCCAGGGCGTCCATCAGCCCGACGAAACGCTGGGCCGAGGCGCGCTCGAGCGACCGGATCGTCTCGATCTCCTGGAGCCGGGCGGGCCGCGAAATGATCATGCCGAACTCACAAACCGTTGCGTCGCCCGGGAACCAAGGTCCAGCTAGGCGGGTTACAAGCAAGTTTAGCGAGGAGTACCGTCATGCATATCCCGAACGGCAGATCCCACGGGAGGCGGGCTCACGCCGGCCGCGAGTCGTTCGAGATCGACATGAAGGCCGACACGCCCAGCAGCGCCAGCGCCCAGCTGGTCCTGGGCCTGGCCCTGGCCGGCGGCGCGATCCTGGCCTCCACCCTGCTGGGCCGCCGCCACGAAAAGATGATCGACGACGAGGAATACGCGGTCGGTTACGCCGAGATGCACGAGCCCGTCGCCCATCAGCCCAAGGCCCTGACCAGCCTGATCCTGCCGCCGTTGTTCATCGCCATGACCCTTTCGGGGCTGCGCATCTGGAACGCGCCGTCCAGCCCCACGCGCACCCGGGCTCTCACCCTCTGGAGCCTGGTCCAGGGCTTCAACGCCCTCTGGTTGGCCCTCGGCGCCAAGCGCGTCGGGGGACAGCTTGGCGCGGCGACCGCGTCCCTGGCCGCCTCGGGCGCCTACGCCCTGCAGGCCCGCAAGCTGGTGGCCCCGGCCTCGGGCTTTTCCAGCCCGTATCTGGGCTGGCTGGGCTTCGCCAACGCCTTGACCGAGGAACTGTGGAAGCGCCCGCGCCGCGTGACGGTCCACTGATCTAACGCCGTTCAGCGGCCGTTCAGGCGGCCAAGCTTTAGCTCCCCGCAAGCCACGCTTCGGGGAGCTTTCGCATGCGCCGTCACCGTATTCGAGGATTGGGGATCCTGGGAGTCGCCGTCGCGACCGCCGCGCTGGCCGGCTGCGCCACCATGAGCAAGGAGGCCTGCCTGCAGGGCGACTGGGCGGGCGTCGGCTTCAAGGACGGCGAGGCGGGGCGTCCGCAAAGCCGCCTGGACGAACACGCCAAGGCCTGCGCCAAGACCGGGGTGGTCCCGCAGGCCGCGCCCTATTTCGCCGCCCGCGACCAGGGGCTGAAGCTCTATTGCACCCAGGATCGCGGCTTCAGCGAAGGGCGTTTCGGAAACGCCTATGCCGGGGTCTGCCCGCAGGGGCCCGAGCGCGGCTTCCTGGTCGGCTATGCCGACGGCCAGCTGGTCCACGCCGCCGTCTCGCGGCTCAGCCAGGCGGAGTCCGACCGGTCGAGCGCCGACGCCCGCGCCGAGAAGCGCGACCGCGAGGCCCGGGGTGTCGAGGACGAGCTGAAGAACCCCAAGCTGAACGAAGAGCAGACCCGCGAACTGCGCGACCGCCTGAACCGCCTGCGATCCGAACGCCGTCAGGCGGTCGAGGACGGCCGTCGCGCCGAATGGGCCGCCCGCGACGCCGAGCGCGAGGTCGACGACCTGCGGCATCGCTTCGGGCCGCGGTATGGGGGCTGGTGAGGCTGGACGCCCCCTCCGTCACGATGCGTATTCGCATCGCGCCACCTCCCCCGCGTTGCGGGTGAGGAGGATCGTGTTCGTTCTCCTCACCCGTGAAACGGGGGAGGTGGCGGGCGAAGCCCGACGGAGGGGGCGTCCTTCAGCGGAGGCCCAGCACTCGGTCCAGGCTCCACTTCCCGCCGCCCTTGGCGACCAGGAACAGCAGGATCGCCGCCCACGACAGGTGGGTGCTCCAGGCGTCGGGATAGACGAACACCTCGATCACCAGAGTCATGCCCAGGAAGGCGAGCGCGGAGAGCCGCGTGAACAGGCCCAGCACCAGCAGGATCGAGAACAGGTGCTCGCTGTAGGTCGCGATGTGCGCGGCGATGTCCGAGGGGATCAGCGGCAGGCGGTATTCGTCGGCGAACAGCGAATAGGTCCCGTCGGTGATGTGCAGGATCCCGTCGACCTTGGTGCGGCCCGACAGGAAGAACACCGAGGCGATCCCCAGCCGCGCGACCAGGCTCAGGACGCCGTCGGGCAGGGCGCGGTGCGCCAGGGCGGCCAGACCGTCGAACGGACGGCTCCAGGGGCGCGAGGCGGCGGGGATGTCGGTCACGTGGGATCTCCAAGGTCGAGGCCGCTGAACACGCCGTCGGCGATCAGGGCGGCGAAGAGGGCGGCGAGGTCGGCGGCCGGATCGGTTTCGGCGGCGGCGGTGATCGCCGCGCCCAAGCTGGCGCCGTCGCGGGCGGCGGTCAGGAAGGCGAAGCCGGCCCGGTCGAGCAGACGGCTGCGCACGGTGTCGTGGGGGCGGACGATCAGCACGCCTTGCGGATCGTCGGCCAGCACCATCTCGCCGGGCTCCGGCTCTCGGGCCGCCAGCCACAGGCCGGGCAGGCCGCTGTCGAACCCGGCGAAGGCCAGGCTGGGATGCAGGCGCGGGCGGGCGGCGGCCAGGACGTCCGGCGCCAGGGCGAAGGCTTCGGCGGCCAGCGGTTCGGCTTCGGGCGCGAACAGGGCGGTGGTCCACAGCCGGTCCATCTGGGCCATGGCCGGCAGATAGGGCAGGTCGTCGGCCGGCGGGAAGCGGCTCAGCCAGTCGGGGAAGGCCTCGCCATAGGCCGCCAACGCGGCGCTGGCCGGCGGATGCTCGGCGGCGAACAGGGCGGCGGCGGCGCGGAACCAGTCGTCGCCGACCAGGCTGGCCACGGTCGGGAAATTGGCCGCCAGGGCGTCGACGCAGCCCTTGGCGATGGTGTTGCGATAAACGGCCAGGCCGGGCGGCTGGTCCGCGTCGTCCGGCAGCCAGGCGGTGATGGGCGCGGCGGTGCGCCCGGCCAGGGCCGTGACGAAGGCGTCCTGGAAGCGGCCCAGCTCAGACATGGGCCGGCTCCCGCTGGAGCAGGCCGTGCGCCCGGTCCCGTTCGGCCATCAGCACGGCGAAGGCCGGAATGTCGTCGTCGCGCTCGATCAAGGTGGGGCGTGGGCCGACGCGGTCGATCAGGCGGCGGTACAGGGTCCAAACGGTCTCGGCCACCGGCGCGTCGTGGGTGTCGATCAGCAGGCTTGAGCCGCCTTCATCGACGCCATGGCCGGCCAGGTGGATCTCGCCGATGGCGTCGGCGGGCAGGGCGTCCAGATAGGTCTCGGCCGCGTAGCCCAGGTTGCTGGCGCTGACGAACACGTTGTTGACGTCGACCAGCAGGCCGCAGCCGGTGCGGCGGGTCAGTGCGATCAGGAAGTCGGTTTCGTCCAAGTCGTGGCCGGTCAGCGGCAGGTACAGCGACGGGTTCTCGACCAGGATCGTCCGTCCAAGGACGTCCTGCGTGCGGCCGATATTGGCGGCGATGCGGTCGAGGGCCGCGCGGGTGCGGGGAAAGGGCAGGAGGTCCGGTTGGTGGACGCCGCGATGGGTGCTCCAGGCCAGGTGTTCGGAGACCACGAACGGCTCGAACCGGTCGGCCAGGGCCTTCAGGGCGAGGAGGTGCGCCGGGTCCGGATCGGCGTCGGCGGCCAGGGACAGGCCTACCCCGTGCAGCGACAGCGGATGCTCGGCCCGGATCGCCTCCAGCCACCGCAGGCGCGGCCCGCCGGCGGCCATGTAGTTCTCGGGATGAACCTCGAACCACAGGCCCTCGGCGTCGGCCGCCAGGGCGTCGGCGTAGTGCTGCGATTTGAGGCCGAGGCCGGCGGTGGGGGGCATGGGAAGGGTCTTCAAATATCACCCACGTCCGTCTTCCCGGCGAAGGCCGGGACCCAGATTCATCCTGGGCGGCTCGTGGGTTTCATCTGGGCCCCGGCCTTCGCCGGGGAGACGGGAGAAAAGCGCCGTCCCGGGGCGGTCCGGGACGGCGCGTTCAGTCTTACGCCTTCGGCGCGGTCAGCGAGCCCGTGCCGTTCGGGGTCTTGATGCTGGTGCAGGTGCCCTTGGCGACCTTCTTCCAGGCGTCGGCCTGGTAGTCGGCTTTCGAGGTGCCCGCGCAGCTGGTGCCAGCGCCGGCCTTGCAGTCGTTCTGGCCGGCCTTGGCCACGCCGTAGCACTTTTCGGTTTCGACCTTGGCGGGCTTCATGTCGTCGCGGGCCATGGCGGCGCCGGCGCTGAGGGCGAATACGGCGGCGAGGGCGAGAGCGGGGGTCTTGTTCATGGCGGACGTTTCCTTCGTCTGGGTCTGACCGGGCCCGGCGCCGTTCGTCGGCCCGTCCTGCGCGGTCAAAGGGGAGTTACGGACGGGTGCGGCGAAAGGTTACACCGGTATCCGAACAAAAAAGCGGCGCGCCGAAAATCACCGGACCCGGTTCTCGCCCCCGCTTTCCGGTTCGAGCGACGCGGTGTAACCATCGGCCCGTCTCGCGCGAACAAGGGGGAGGCGTGACGGATACCGAAGCCGCCCTGAAGGCGCTGATGCTGCTGGGCCTGGACGGCGACGCCCCGGCCTATCGGCTGTTGCTGTCGCAACTGGGCGGCCGGCTCCGCGTCTATTTCGAGCGCCGCATGCGCGACGCCCCCGGCGATGTGGAGGACCTGGTGCAAGAGACCCTGATGGCGGTGCATACGCGGCGCGCGACCTATGATCGCGCCCAGCCGTTCACCCCCTGGGCCTTCGCCCTGGCCCGCTACAAGCTGATCGACCACTGGCGCCGCCGCAAGGTGCGCGCGACGCTGCCGATCGACGACTATGTCGAGGTCCTGGCCGCCTACGCCCCCGAGCCGGGCTCGGCCATGGACCTGGACCGCGCGCTGGCCAGCCTGCCCGAGCGCCAGCAAAGGCTGGTGCGCGACGTCAAGATCGAGGGCCTCAGCCTGGCGGAAGCTGGCGACCGGGCCGGCGTCTCGGAAGGCGCGGCCAAGGTCGCCCTGCACCGAGCGCTGAAGAGCCTCGGAGAAAGGATGCGTGGCCGTGCGGACGGATGATCTGATCGATCAACTGGCGGCCGACCCGCGCGCCATTCCCGCCGGGGCGGTGCAGCGCCGCTTCCTCGGCGTGGCCGTGGCCGGGGGCCTGGCGGCCCTGGTGCTGCTGCTGGTCTGGCTGGGGACGCGCCAGGACCTGGCCCAGGCGATGACCGGCCGGATGTTCTGGATGAAGGCGACCTACACCGCCCTCCTGGGCGTGGCCGGTTTCTGGGCCCTGGAGCGGCTGGCGCGGCCCGAGGGCGTGCCGAAAAGGGCGCTGCTGTTCGGGGCCCTGGTGCTGGCGCTGTTCGTCGGCCTGGGTTTCGGCCAGTGGCTGGCCGCCGACTGGGAGCACCGCCGGATGATGATGCGCGGCCATTCCTGGACGGTCTGCGCCCGCAACATTCTGATGCTGGCCCTGCCGGGCCTGGCCGCCTGCCTGCTGGTGCTGCGCGGCATGGCCCCGACCCGTCCGGCCCTGACCGGCTTCGCGGCCGGCGCCTTCGCGGGCGGCGTGGCGGGCACGGTCTACGGCCTGGCCTGCGCCGAGAGCACGATGGTGTTCGTGGGCACCTGGTACACGCTGGGCGTGCTGGGGACCGGGCTGCTGGGGGCGGTGGTCGGGAAGTGGGCGTTGCGGTGGTAGTGGCTCACTGACTTGCCCCCACCTGACCGCTTCGCGGTCTGTCCGCCCCCATAGGGGGCGGAGCCTTCAAGCGCGGCGCGGCTCTTCCCCCTGTGGGGGAAGACGACCGCGAAGCGGTCCGTAGGGGGCAAGTGATCGCCACCCTACGGTTTGACGCTTAGTCCTTCGCGCGTTCCTGGTACGAGCCGTCCTCGGTCAGGATGATCACCCGGGTGCCCGCGGCGATGTACGGCGGCACCATGGTGCGCACGCCGTTGCTCAGGATCGCCGGCTTGTACGACGACGAAGCGGTCTGGCCCTTCACCGACGGTTCGGTCTCGACGATTTCCAGCGTCACGGTGCGCGGCAGTTCCAGGGCGATCGGCGCGTCGTTGTGCGTCGACAGGACGACCGTCATGTTTTCCTGCAGATAGGCGCCCAGGTCGCCGATCACTTCTTCCGAAGCCACGAGCTGGTCGTAGCTTTCCGGGTTCATGAAGTGATAGCCCTCGCCGTCCTTGTAGAGGAACGTGTGGTCGCGCTGGTCGACGAAGGCGCGCTCGACCTGCTCGGTCGTGCGGTAGCGTTCCGACACCTTCACGCCGTCCGAGATGCGGCGCATGTTCAGCTGGGTGACCGGCGTGCCCTTGCCGGGGTGGATGTTTTCGGCGTTGAGGACCACGTAGAGCTTGCCGTCCATATCGACGACGGAACCCTTCCTCAGCGAGCTGGCGGCGACTTTAGTCACTTAGTGCGTCCTTGATCCCAGCGGCCCTGGGCCGCGCGAATTGCGTTAGATATCGCCCTCCTATAGCGATCCTCGCCAAGTTCGCCAGCCCCCGACCTGGGATCCCTCGTGCCGACAGCCTCTCCTTCGCCCTGGTGGCGGCCCGAAAACCACGCCGACCGGCGGCCGTTCCTGCTGGCCCGCAACCGGATCAAGGCCGCTTTTCGAGCCTGGTTCGAGGAACGGGACTTCCTGGAGGTCGAGACCGCGGCCCTGCAGGTCTCGCCCGGCAACGAGGCCCATCTGCACGCCTTCGAGACCGCCGCCCTGACGATCTCGGGCGAGGCCGCGCCGCTCTATCTGCACACCTCGCCGGAGTTTTCCTGCAAGAAGCTGCTGGCGGCGGGCGAGCGGCGGATCTTCGACTTCGGCAAGGTCTGGCGCAACCGCGAGCGCGGGGCGCTGCATCATCCGGAGTTCACCATGCTGGAATGGTACCGGGTCGACGCGCCCTACCAGACCCTGATGGACGACTGCGCGGCCTTGCTGGCCCTGGCGGCGGAAACCGCGGGGACGCTGGAGTTTCGCTTTCGCGGTCATGTCTGCGATCCGTTCGCCGCGCCGGAGCGGGTGACGGTGGCGCAGGCCTTCGAACGCCATGCGGGCGTCGACCTGCTGGCCTCGATCGGACCTGGCGGCGAGACCGATCGCGACGTCCTGGCGGCCTCGGCGCGCGCCGCCGGGATCCGCGTGGCCGACGACGATACCTGGGCCGACGTGTTCAGCCGGGTGATCGTCGAGAAGGTCGAGCCGAACCTGGGGATCGGCCGCGCGACCATCCTCTGCGAATACCCGACCGCCGAGGCGGCCCTGGCCCGGCCCAAGCCTGGCGACCCGCGCGTGGCCGAGCGGTTCGAGCTCTATGCCTGCGGCGTCGAGCTGGCCAACGCCTTTGGCGAGCTGACCGACGCCGGCGAACAGCGCCGCCGGTTCGAGGCCGAGATGGACGAGAAGGCCCGGGTTTATGGCGAGCGCTACCCGCTGGACGAGGACTTCCTGGCGGCCCTGGCGATCATGCCCAACGCGTCGGGCTCGGCCCTGGGCTTCGACCGCCTGGTGATGCTGGCGGCGGGGGCGTCGCGGGTGGACCAGGTGCTGTGGACGCCGGTGGCTGACGTGAACCCTCTCCCATAGGGAGAGGGTTCAATTTGCGCGCGCCGCCTCAATGGGCCATACCGCCGGCCTCATGACGCCCGCCCGCACCCTTCGCAGCGCCGCCGCGCTGGCCGACGCCGGCCTGATCGCTCCCGAGCGGCTGCCGGCGCTCGAGGCGGTGGCCGCGCGCTATGCGGTGGCGATCACCCCGGACATGGCCGAGCTGATCGACCCGGCCAACGAGTCCGACCCCATCGCTCGCCAGTTCGTCCCCAGCGAAGCCGAACTGGACGAGAACCCCGGCGAGGTCGCCGACCCGATCGGCGACGAAGTCCACAGCCCGGTCGAGGGGATCGTCCACCGCTACCCCGACCGCGTGCTGCTGAAGCCCACCCACACCTGCGCGGTCTATTGCCGGTTCTGCTTCCGCCGCGAGGTCGTCGGCCCCGAGGGCGCGGCCAATCTGTCGCCCGAAAAGCTGGACGCCGCCTTCGCCTATATCGCCGCCCACCCGGAGATCTGGGAGGTGATCGTCACCGGCGGCGATCCGCTGGTGCTGTCGCCGCGCCGCCTGCGCGACCTGGGCCAGCGGCTTGCGGCCATCGACCATGTGAAGATCGTGCGCTTCCACACCCGCGTGCCGGCGGTCGATCCGGCGGCGGTCACCGACGAGTTGGTCCAGGCCCTGAAGGCCAGCGGCAAGACGGTCTATTTGGCCCTGCACGCCAACCACGTGCGCGAGCTGACCGAGGCGGCGCGGGCCGCCTGCGCCCGGATCATCGACGCCGGGATCCCGATGCTGAGCCAGACCGTGCTGCTGAAGGGCGTCAACGACGACCCCGAGGCCCTGGGCGCCCTGATGCGCGGCTTCGTCGAGACCCGCATCCGGCCCTACTACCTGCACCATGGCGACCACGCGCCCGGCACCGCCCACCTGCGCACCAGCGTCGAGGAAGGCCGCGCCCTGATGCGCGCCATTCGCGGCCGGTTCTCGGGCCTGTGTCAGCCGACCTATGTGCTCGACATCCCCGACGGCCACGGCAAGGTGCCGATCGGTCCCGACTATCTGGCGGTCGACGGCCAGGTCGAGGACCCGAACGGCGGGGCTCACGCCTATCCGCCGAAGGGCTAGGATTTTGAGCGGCCGGTGGGCGAATTCCTCGTCCTTCGACAGGCTCAGGATGAGGAATTCGAGTTCGCCCGCCGTAGCAAAGTAGCCCTCATCCTGAGCTTGTCGAAGGACGAGGGCGGCTCCGCGGGCGACGACCGACGCACCACCTAGGCCGCGACCGCCTCGCGCGCCGGCGCTTCGCCGGGCAGCGCCCGCCCATACCGCCGGGGCGAAACCCCCATCACCCGCTTGAAGGCCGTGCTGAAGGCGCTTTCGGACTCGTAGCCCAGCGACAGGGCGATGACCGAGACCGGGTCGGCGGAATGGGCCAGGCGGTCGCCGGCCAGCAGCATGCGCCAGCGCGCCAGATACTCCATCGGCGAGGTCCCGACCGTCTCCTTGAACCGCTTGGCGAAGGCCGAGCGCGACATGCCGACCCGCTCGGCCAGGGCCTGCAGGGTCCAGCGCTGGGCCGGGTCCTGGTGCAGGGCGCCGATGGCGACGCTCATCTGCTTGTCGGCCAGGGCGAACAGCCAGCCGACACCGCCCTTAGTTCCCTCGGCCAGGTGCAGGCGCAGGGCCTGGACCAACATCATGTGGGCCAGGTGCTGGGCCATCAGTCCGCCGCCGGGCTGACGCTCGCGCAGCTCCTGACCCAGGCGCCGCATCGACCAGCGCAGGGTGGCGCGATCGGCCTCCTCGCGGATGTGGACGATGGGCGGCAGGCCGCCCAGCAGGACCTTGGCCTGGTCGCCGCTCAGCAGAAAGTGGCTGCCGGCGATGAACACGTCGCCGCCGCCGTTGATCGAGCGGACATCGCCCTCGCGCGGCTGGGCCAGGAACACCTTGGCGTCGACCGGCGGCAGGGACAGATCGCTGGTCAGCCGGAAGGGCCGCCCGGTGGCCAGCAGGAAGCAGTCGCCGCCCTGCAGACGCACCGCCTCGGCCGCGCCCTCCACCGACAGCCAGCAGGTCCCCGACACCACGGCGTAGCACTTGATGCCGTCGTGGCGCGGAAACTGGATGGACCAGTCGCCGCCCATGTCGAAGCCGCCATAGACGTAGCTGCGGGGCTTCAGCAGCGACAGGACGTCGGAAAGCGGATCCATGGGCTGTCCTGGACGATCGCGAAGATAATGCGGACTTCATAGCATGGATCGTCCTTTCGCGATCCCCTATCTCCTCCCTGCCGGTTCGCCAAGGCATGGGGCCGGCGCAGTCAGGAGAGATCGCGATGCGAGTTTTCGTCACCGGCGCCACGGGTTTCATCGGTTCGGCCGTCGTCCAGGATCTGATCGGCGCGGGCCACCAGGTGGTCGGTCTGGCGCGTAGCGACACGGGCGCCCAGGCCCTGGCGGCCGCCGGCGCGGAGGTCCTGCGCGGCGACCTGGAGGATCTGGACGCCCTGAGCGCGGGCGCCGCCGCCTCGGACGGGGTGATCCACACCGCCTTCATCCACGACTTCTCCAAGTTCGCCGAGAACAGCGCGATCGACCGGCGAGCCATCGAGACGATGGGCGAGGCGCTGGCCGGCTCGAACCGGCCCCTGGTGGTCAGCTCCGGCGTCGCCCTGCTGGCCCCCGGGCGGGTGTCGACCGAGACGGACGCTCCGCCCGCCGCGTCGCCGGCGCCGCGCGTCTCGGAACAGACGGCGATGGCCCAGGTGGAGCGCGGGGTGCGGGCCAGCGTGATCCGGCTGGCGCCCTCGGTGCACGGCGACGGCGACCATGGCTTCGTGCCGATCCTGATCGGCATAGCGCGCGCCAAGGGCGTGTCGGCCTATGTCGGCGAAGGCCGCAACCGCTGGCCGGGCGTGCACCGGCTGGACGCGGCGACCCTGTACCGGCTGGCGCTGGAAAAGGGCGAGGCCGGCGGTCGCTATCACGGGATCGGCGAGGAGGGCGTGGCCTGCCGCGACATCGCCGAGGTGATCGGCAAGCGCCTGGGCCTGCCGGTGGTCTCCAAGTCGCCCGAAGAGGCCGGCGAGCACTTCGGCTTCCTGGGCCACTTCTTCGCGGTGGACTGCCCGTCGTCCAGCGCCCTGACCCAGGCCGAACTAGGCTGGCGTCCGACCCGGCCGGGCCTGTTGGAGGACCTGGACCACCCGCGCTATTTCGGGGGGTGATCGGGACCTGACAACAATCCCGTCTCCCCGGCGAAGGCCGGGGCCCAGGTGAAACCCCCGAGCCGCTCAGGATGAATCTGGGTCCCGGCCTTCGCCGGGAAGACGGAATTTAAAGGCCTAAGCCAGCGCTTCTCCATCCTTGTGCGGATCCAGGTTCCGTGTCGGCGCCAACACCTCCGCGGTCGGCGTACGCGCCCCCAGCCGGTCGATCAGGTGATCCCCCACCCGCATGGCGTTGGCCACCGTGGTCAGGGTGGGGTTCACGGCGTTGGCCGAGACGAAGAAGCTGGTGTCGACCACATAGAGGTTGTCCAGCTCGTGGGCCTTGCAGTCGCGGTCCAGCACCGAGCTCGCGGGATCAGCCCCGAACCGGGTCGTGCCGCACTGGTGGGCGGTGCCGTACAGCGGCAGCAGCGAGTCGAATTGGAAATGGTGCTGCGACACCGGGTGGGCGTGGTCGACGAAGCCGTCCAGCGACGACCGCAGCGTCTTCACCAGCCGGTCGTGGCCTTCCAGATTGCCGAACGTGTAGTCCAGCGAGATGCGGCCGTCGGCATTGAGCCGCACGCGGTTGTCGGCCTGGGGCAGGTCCTCGGAGATCACCAGCATCGACAGCATGCGGTCGGCCGCCGCGCCCGACAGGGCGTCGGGCACCAGGGCCGGCGGCAGCCAGTCCTCGACCTGGCCCTCCAGGGTCTGGCCCGACATGTATTCCAGCAACTGGATATGGCCCATCGGCAGGTCGTAGCCGCCGCGCGGATCGCCCCAGTAGAAGTCGTTGACCGCCAGGGTCTTGGGGAAGGTGATGTCCTGCCGCCGGGCGGTCAGCGAGACCATGGCGGTGGAGTTGTGGAACATGTAGTTGCGGCCGACCTGGTCCGAACCGTTGGCCAGGCCGTTCGGGTGGGCGGCGTTGGCCGAGGCCTGCAGCACCACGGCGGTGTTGGCCGCGCCGGCCGCCAGCACCACGATGTCGCCGCTCCAGCGCTCCTCGCCGTGCTCGGCCTGGCAGACCACCTCGGTGACGGTTTTGCCGGAAGGATCGGTCTCCAGCCGCAGCACCTTGCGCCCGGTCAGCAGGGTGACGTTGGGCAGGTCCATCAGCGGCTCGACCGCGATGCTGCGCGCGTCGGACTTGGCCTTCAGCAGGCAGGGATAACCGCCGCAGGTCTTGCACTTGATGCAGGTGGAGGTGACCGGATGGGCCTGGTCCAGCTTGACGCCCAGCGGCAGGGAGAACGGCCGCCAGCCCTGCGTTTCCCAATGGCCTTTCAGAGCCGCCACGCCGGGATCGTGATGGACGGCGGCGTAGGCGTAGGGCGGCTCGTCGCCGTTCTCGGTCGGGTCGTCGCCGCGCGCGCCGTGCACCTGCCACAGGGTCTCGGCCTCGGCGTAGTAGGGGGCCAGATCCGTCAGGCTGATCGGCCAGGCCGGCGAGATCCCGCCCGCGTGCTTCACCTCGGTGAAGTCGCGCCCGCGCATGCGCATCAAGGCCGCGCCGTAGAAGCTGGTGTTGCCGCCGACCCAGTAGTGGGTGTTGGGCGTGAACGGGCGCTTGTTCTTGTCGTACCAGCGCTCCTGGGTGCGGTAGCGGCGCTGGATGAAGACCGCCTTGGGGCTCCAGTTCTCGGCCTCGCGCGGGATGTGCTCGCCGCGTTCGAGGATCAGGATGGTCTTGCCGGTCGGGGCCAGCCGCTGGGCCAGGGTCGCCCCGCCCGCGCCCGAGCCGATGATCACGATGTCGAAGCGCGTCGCCATGGGATGTCCAAGACTGGAGGGGCGGAAAACGGGATCAGTCGGCGGCCAGGTGGTACTTGGCCGAACCCTTCATCAGGCCCCAGCGGACCAGGCCCTGGGGCAGGTAGTGCAGCAGGGTCGCGGCCACGGCGTTGTGCCAGCCCGGCACCACGACGACCTTGCCGTGGTCGTTGGCCTTCAGGGCGGCGGCGACCACCTGGTCCGGCGTCTGGAACAATCGGCGTGGGGCCTCCGCCATCACCGCGTCGGTGCCGTTGGCGCTGGCGAACTCGGTCTGGGTGAAGCCCGGGCAGACGGCGGTGATCTTCAGACCGGCGGCGCGGTACTCGGCGTCCAGCGCCTGGGTCAGCTTGATCATCAGGCTCTTGGCCCCCGGATAGAGGGTGTGGCCCGCCACCCCCGGCGCGAAGCCGGCCAGGGAGGCGACGTTGATGATCCGGCCGCCGCCGCGCGCGACCATGTCGGGGATCACCCCGTGGGCCAGGCCGCACGCGGTGACCACCAGGGTCATCAGGAAATCCTGCTGTCGCGACCAGGGCACGTCGTCGAAGCTCTGGGCGATCGAGAAGCCGGCGTTGTTGACCAGCACGTCCACCCGCCGCCCCCGGGCCGCGACGGCGTCCAGCACGGTCTGGTTGGCGCCCAGCACCGACAGGTCGGCGGGCAGGGCGAAGGCGGTGACGCCGTGGCGAGAGGACAGCTCGGCGGCCAGGGCTTCCAGCCGGTCGGCGCGGCGGGCGACCAGGGCCAGGTCGTGGCCGCGCGCCGCCAGGGCCCGGGCGAAGGCCTCGCCGATGCCGGACGAGGCGCCGGTGACCAGGGCCAGCGGGCGTTCGGAAGACGAAGCGGTTTCAGCCATAACCCGTCTCCCGAGGCCTTGCCCACAAGGGACTATAGCCCTCCGACCTCGCCGGCATAGGGCGCGCGAGCGAAGGCGTAAAAAAGGCCTCCCGGGGCGAACCCGGAAGGCCTTTGTCGTCTCGTCGCAAGAGCGCGGCTTTTACTCGGCCGCGGCCTTCTTCGCCGCTTCGCCGAACTTGGCGTGCAGTTCGCCCGAGGCGTAGCGCTTGGCCATGGTCGCGGTCGACAGGGCCTTGACCTTGTCGGCGTGGCCGGCCGAGCCGAACTGCACGAAGCGGTCCTGGCAGACCTTGCGCATGGCTTCCTTGGCGGGCTTCAGATAGGCGCGCGGGTCGAACTCGCCGGGCTTTTCCGCCAGAATCTTGCGGATCGCGCCGGTGATGGCCAGGCGGTTGTCGGTGTCGACATTGACCTTGCGCACGCCGTGCTTGATGCCGCGCTGGATCTCTTCGACCGGAACGCCCCAGGTCTGGGGAATGGCGCCGCCGTACTGGTTGATGATGTCCTGCAGGTCCTGGGGGACCGAGCTGGAGCCGTGCATCACCAGGTGGGTGTTGGGCAGGCGGTGGTGGATGTCCTCGATCACGTTCATGGCCAGGACGTCGCCGTCCGGCTTGCGCGTGAACTTGTAGGCGCCGTGGCTGGTGCCCATGGCGATGGCCAGGGCGTCGACGCCGGTCTGCTGCACGAAATCGACCGCCTGGTCGGGGTCGGTCAGCAGCTCGGCGTGGCTCAGCACGCCTTCGAAGCCGTGGCCGTCCTCGGCCTCGCCCATGCCGCTCTCGAGCGACCCGAGCACGCCCAGTTCGCCCTCGACC
This sequence comes from Caulobacter soli, assembly GCF_011045195.1. Taxonomy (GTDB): domain Bacteria; phylum Pseudomonadota; class Alphaproteobacteria; order Caulobacterales; family Caulobacteraceae; genus Caulobacter; species Caulobacter soli. The sequence continues at coordinate 763,976 of NZ_CP049199.1, forward strand.
GACACGCCGCAGCTGTGAGCCATCTGGACCACCTTGCGGGTGACCTCGACGTTGTACTCGTAGGTGGCGGGGGTCTTGGCGTCTTCCATCAGCGAGCCGTCCATCATCACCGAGGTGAAGCCGTACTGGATCGCCGTGGCGCAGGTCGCCGGGCCGTTGCCGTGGTCCTGGTGCATGCACACCGGGATATTGGGATAGATCTCGGCCAGGGCGTCGATCATCCGGGCCAGCATGATGTCGTTGGCGTAGTTCCGCGCCCCGCGCGACGCCTGGATGATGACCGGCGAGTTGACGGCTTCGGCCGCCTCCATGATCGCCAGGCCCTGTTCCATGTTGTTGATGTTGAACGCCGGCAGCGCGTAGTCGTGCTCGGCCGCATGGTCCAAAAGCTGTCTTAGCGTGATCCTCGCCACGTGGTGTTCTCCTGCAAGCGTGAGTGTGTTGGGTCGTTTCTTGTTGTTGGGGCCTTTGACGCTTTGCGTTCTTCGCCCGTAGTCCGCGTCGAGTTTCCTCCGTCTCGACGGTCGTCCCTGAAGCCGTCCGCCCGGTCTCTCGCCGGGACGAACGGATCAGATTGAAACGCTTCGGCCCTAGGCCTCGAGGGCCGCGACGCCAGGAAGGGTCTTACCCTCCATCCATTCAAGAAACGCGCCGCCGGCCGTCGAGACGAAAGTGAAGTCGCTCGACACGCCCGCGTGGTTCAAGGCCGCCACGGTATCACCACCGCCAGCGACGGCGACGATCTTACCCGATTTGGCGAGTTTGGCGGCGTGTTTTGCCGCCGAAACAGTCGCTTCGTCGAACGGCGGCACTTCAAACACGCCGAGCGGGCCGTTCCAGATCAGGGTGTTGGAGGCGTCCATGGCCTCGATCAGGCGTTGAGCGCTCTTGGGGCCGGCGTCCAGGATCAGGTCGTCGGCCTGCACTTCGGAGAGTTCGCGGGTCTGGGCGTCGACGCCCGGAGCGACCTTCTTGGCCACCACCACGTCGATGGGCAGCAGCAGCTGGCAGCCGCTCTTTTCCGCCGTGGCGATGATTTGGCGGGCGGTGTCGGCCAGGTCCTTTTCGCAGAGCGAACCGCCCACGTCGTGGCCCTGGGCGAACAGGAAGGTGTTGGCCATGCCGCCGCCGATCGCCAGGCGATCCAGCTTGGCGACCAGGTTGTTGAGCAGGTCGAGCTTGGTCGAGACCTTGGAGCCGCCGACGATGCCCAGCACGGGCTTCTTGGGATTGCCGAGCGCGGCGTCCAGGGCGTCCAGCTCGCGCTGCATGGCCAGGCCCGGATAGGACGGCAGCAGGCGGGCCAGGGCTTCGGTCGAGGCGTGGGCGCGGTGGGCGGCGCTGAAGGCGTCGTTGACATAGAGGTCGCCGTTGGCGGCCAGCTGGGCGGCGAAGTCGGCGTCGTTCTTCTCTTCGCCGGCGTGGAAGCGGACGTTCTCGAACAGGGCGACGCCGCCGTTCTCCAGGCCGTCGACCACGGCCTTGGCTTGCGGCCCGACGGCGTCGGCGGCGAAGGCGACCGGCTGCTCCAGCAGCTTGGACAGCGGCTCGGCCACGAAAGCCAGGCTCATCTCCGGCACGACCTTGCCCTTGGGGCGGTCGAAGTGGGCCAGCAGGATGACCTTGGCGCCCTTGGTCGACAGGTAGTGGATCGTCGGCAGGGCCGCGCGCAGGCGGGTGTCGTCGGTGATCTTGCCGCCGTCGACGGGCACGTTGAAGTCCACCCGGACCAGGGCGCGCTTGCCGGCGAGATCGGCGGTGTCGAGGGTGCGGAAGGGCATGACGAACTCGTTGTTGGAGGAGCGTTCAGAGGACGCGATAGACTTGCGCGGTGTGATCGGCGGGAGGCGCGACGAGAGCGGGCAGGAACATCCCGCCGGTAATGGCGCCGGCGATGGCGAAATGCGCCCACCGCGCCTTGCCGCGATGGCGCAGGCCGACCCAGACGAGGGCCGCAAGCCATAGCACCGCAAAGGTAAGCAGCATCAGCAACTGGATGCCTGAAGGGGTGGACCAGGCCCGAGCGAGCAACGGAAAAACGAAAGGAAGAGCGATCAAGGTTGGGCCGCCGACAAAGGCGCCCAACCAGATCAGGCCGGTCGCGGCCCAGAGCAGGATTTGCTTGGGCCGCTCCGTCATCAGAGGAACTTCGCCATTTCCAGAGCGGTGTCGCTCATGCGGGTCGCGAAGCCCCATTCGTTGTCGTACCAGCTGAGCACGCGGACCAGCTTGCCCTCGATGACCTGGGTCTGGGGCAGGGCGGCCGTCGAGCTGGCGGCGATGTGGTTCATGTCGTGCGAGACCAGCGGGTCGGTGGTGGTGAACAGCACGCCGTTCATCGGGCCGTCGGCGGCGGCCTTCAGGGCGGCGTTGACCTCTTCGACGGTGGTGTCGCGCGACGGCACGACCTTCAGGTCGATGACCGAGACGTTCGGGGTCGGCACGCGGATCGACGAGCCGTCCAGCTTGCCCTTCAGGGCCGGCAGCACCAGGCCCAGGGCCTTGGCGGCGCCGGTCGAGGTCGGGATCATGCTGAGACCCGCGGCGCGAGCGCGGTAGAGGTCCTTGTGCATGGTGTCCAGCGTCGGCTGGTCGCCGGTGTAGCTGTGGATCGTGGTCATGTAGCCACGCTCGATGCCGGTCAGGTCCTGCAGCACCTTGGCCACCGGGGCCAGGGCGTTGGTGGTGCACGAGCCGTTCGAGACGATGATGTCGTCGGCGGTCAGGACCTCGTGGTTGACCTTGTAGACGATGGTCTTGTCGGCGCCGTCGGCGGGGGCCGAGACCAGCACGCGCTTGGCGCCGGCTTCCAGGTGCAGGGCGGCCTTGTCGCGAGCGGTGAAGATGCCCGTGCACTCGAACGCGATGTCGACGTTCAGTTCCTTGTGCGGCAGGTCCTTGGGGTCGCGGATCGCCGTGACCTTGATCTTGCCCATGCCGATGTCGATCCAGTCCTCGCCGGACGTGATCGTGCCGGGGAAGCGGCCGTGGACGCTGTCGTAGCGCAGCAGGTGGGCGTTGGTCTCGACCGGGCCCAGGTCGTTGATGGCGACGACCTCGATGTCGCGGCGCGCATGCTCGGCGATGGAACGCAGGACGAGACGTCCGATCCGGCCGAAGCCGTTGATGGCGACGCGAATGGCCATGAGGTCTTTCTCCTAACGAGCGTTCGGCCGGGTCGACCGACGTTACCTTGATTTTGCAGCGCGTTTTGCGGTGCGGGGCGGGGAAGTCAACCCCAAGAAACCTCCGCGAGCGCTCACATAGGATGAGCTATTGTGATCCGCACGGTTTCATCGCCCAATTGTCGCCATGGCGGGTGGCGAAGCCGACGGCAGTCTATATGTTGCGCTGCATGAAGTTTGGACGATGCCGATGACCCCGGGCGAAGGAAACGCCCTCGAACTGGCCGCGCGCCGCCTGGAGCGCGCCGTCAGCCAGTTGGAACAGAAGATCGCCGCCGAACGCGCGGCGCGTCCGGTCGTGGCCGCGTCCGGCGAGCCGGGCCTGTTCGACGCCGACGTCGAGGCCGAGTCCAAGGCCGCGCGCCTGTCGCTGGACCTGGAGGCCGCCCGCGCTCGCGAGAAGGCGCTGGAGGAGGCCGGCGAGCAGGCTTCCGAAGCCCTGGGCCGCGCCATCGCCGAGATCCGCGCCGCCCTGGGCGACGAGAGCCTGATCACCGAAGGCGTCCATGACGACGACGAGGAAGACGAGGAGGGCGCTGAAGAGGGCGACCTGTTCGGCGGCTTCGACGACGGCGTGACGGAAAGGGAGGCCTGAGCATGGCCCAACTGACCATCCAGGTGAACGGCCGCCCCTACACCGTCGGCTGCGAGGACGGGCAGGAAGCCCACCTGCTGGAAATCGCCCGCCTGTTCGACCGCCAGGTCCGCCAGGTCAGCCAGGATGTCGGCCAACTGGGCGAGACGCGCCTGTTCCTGATGGGCGCCCTGCTGCTGGCCGACGAGCTGTCGGACCTGAAGCTGCGCCTGGCCCACGCCCAGTCCGAACTGGCCCGCCTGCAGACCGAGCAGACGCGGGTGGAGATCCGGGCGATCAAGGCGCTTGACGCGGCGTCCGAGAAGATCGAGGCCCTGGTTCAGGGGTAGGCTTGATCCCTCTCTCATAGAGAGAGGGAGGGGCCCGCCGCGAAGCGGTGGGAGGGTGAGAGGTTACACTCTCTCAGAACCAAGCTCCGACGAAGACGCCCGATACCGGCGGCCGCATCAGTGGCGTGAAATCTCGCTCCCTTTTTTGAAATGCCCAACGGCTCCGGATTTGCCGGCTGGCGGTGAAACCTCTCACCCTCCCACCACCTGCGGCGGCGGACCCCTCCCTCTCTCAAAGAGAGAGGGTTCAAGGGGGCAATGACGGTTGAAGGAATGGCGGGTGTTGAGGCCGCCCGACAACCTGTAGCGTTCCGAACGGGATCCCACCTGTTCAGGAGAGCAGCATGCGAAAATCCACGCTCTTGGCCGACAGCACGCGGCGGGCCGCGATGATCATGGGCCTAGCGGCGGCGTTCTGCGCCCCCACCGCCCACGCCCAGGGCGCCAAGGCCAGCTCCGCCGCCGAGTTCGCGCGGATGGCCGACCAGCTCAAGCCCGGCCAGTGGGTGTGGGCGTCGCAGATCGCGCCCAAGGGACCGTTGCTGGTCTATGTCGACCTGTCGCGCCAGCTGGCCACGGTCTATCGCAACGGCGTGCGGATCGCGGTCAGCACCATCTCGTCCGGCCGCGAGGGCTACGAGACCCCGACCGGCGTGTTCACGATCCTGCAGAAGGACGCCGACCACAAATCCAACAAGTACAACAGCGCCCCCATGCCCTATCAGCAGCGGCTGACCTGGGACGGGGTGGCGCTGCACGCCGGCGGCCTGCCGGGCTATCCCGAGAGCCATGGCTGCGTGCACATGCCGATGGGCTTCTCAAAGGAACTGTTCAAGATCACCACCCTGGGGGCGACCGTGGTGGTGGCCGGCGACGCGGCCAAGCCGATGCAGGCCAGCGACGCGCCGCTTTTGGCGCCGATCGACGCCTCCGGCGCGCCACGTCCGCTGGAGACCCTGGCCGACCAGGACTATCGCTGGACGCCCGAGCGCGCCCCGACCGGCCCGCTGACCATCGTGGTTTCCAAGCGCGACCAGGCCATCGTCGTGCTGCGCAACGGTGTCGAGATCGGCCGCAGCCGCGCCCAGATCGCCGACGACGATCCCGGCACCCACGTCATCAACCTGACCACCGGTCCGGGCGGCGCCCCGCGCTGGATCTATGTCGGCGTGCCGGGCCACGACGCCGACGCCGGCCAGGCGCTGGACGAGGCGATCCTCAACCGCGTGAAGCTGCCGCGCGGCTTCTACGAGGCGGTGAAGGGCCAGCTGAAGCCCGGCGCGACGATCCTGGTCACCCAGTCCAGCGTCGGCGAGGGCGAACCGGGCCGGCCTCTGACGATCCTGGACAGCGTGACGCCGACCCCGTGAGGGGGGGGGCGAAACCTCGTCCTTCGACAAGCTCAGGATGAGGTTTTCGAATGTCGGGGCCTACACAATGGTCCTCATCCTGAGCTTGTCGAAGGACGAGGACCACGCACCTCGGCTTGATGTCGCCTGCTACCCCCGCAACAGCTCCGCCAACACCGCCAGCCCCCGCTCCGCCGCTTCCGGCTCGGCCAGGCTGAAGTTCAGTCGGATCGTCGGGCTCGCCCCGCCTTCGGCCAGGAAGTGGCTCCCAGGCGTGAACAGCACGCCGCGCTCCACGGCTTTCTTGAGCAAAGCCTCGACATCGGTGCCGTCGGCCAGGGTCAGCCAGAAGAACAGGCCGCCGGGCGGCAGCGACCACGAGGCCAGGTTGCCCAGATGCCGGGTCAGGGCGTCGGCGAAGGCGTCGCGCTTGCCGCGATAGAGCGCGGCGACCTGCGCCATGCGCTCGGCGCGGCCCGGATCGTTCAGATACTGCAGCACCATCCATTGGCTGAGCCGGTTGGTGTGCAGGTCGGCCGCCTGTTTCAGCTGGACCAGCAGGGGAAAGAGGTCCGGCGAGGCGGTCAGGTAGCCCAGGCGCAGGCCCGGCGCGACGGTCTTGGAGAACGAGCCCTGATAGATCCACGAGCCGCCCGCCATGCCGGCGCTGACCGGCGTGCGGTCGCTGGGCTCATAGACCAGGTCGCGATAGGGATCGTCCTCGAACAGGATCACGTCGTTGGCCAGGCAAGCCTTCGCCATCGCCTCGCGCTCGGCGGCGCTCCAGCAATGGCCGCTGGGGTTCTGGAAGGTGGGGATGACGTAGGCCATGGACGGAGGGGCGTCGGCCCAGCTGCCGCCGGGCGCGCTTCGGTCGATGATCTCGAACCGCGCGCCGTAGAAGCGGAACACCTGCAGGGCGGCCAGATAGGCCGGCGACTCCACGGCCAGGGTCACGCCCGCGTCGACCACCAGCTTGGCGGCCAGGTCGATGCCCTGCTGCGAGCCCGACAGCACCAGGATGCGGTCGGCGTCGGTGTCCAGGCCCAGGGCGACCAGGTCCTGCGCGATCCGCTCGCGCAGGGCCGGCTCGCCCTCGGTGGGGCCGTATTGCAGCAGGTCGCGCGGCGGCGGCGGCAGGTCCAGCCCCGCGAAGGTCTCGGGCGAGGGCAGGCCGCCGGCGAACGAGATCATGCCCGGACGCTGCGACACGTTGAGCATGTCGCGCACCGGCGAGGGCTTGATGTCACCGCTCCGCACCGACAAACGCGCCATCGCCGACCTCCCGCCTAACAGTGTCAATGATCTTGACCTATCGACAGAATGAGCGCGGGCGACCTATTGTGTCAATATGGTTGACCTGGATAATCCTGCCTCTGATGGCGATATGCATGAGGCGATCGAGCAATTCTATTTCGCCTATCGTGGCTTCACGGATCGTCCCGACCGCATTCTGGAGAAGCGCGGCCTGGGACGGGTGCATCACCGCATCCTCTATTTCATCGGCCGCAGGCCGGATGTCTCGGTGCGCGGGCTCCTGGATCTGCTGGCGGTCAGCAAGCAGGCCCTGAACGCGCCCCTGCGCCAACTGATGGAGATGGGCCTGGTCGGCGCCGAGGCCTCGCCCGACGACCGCCGCGTCAAGCGCCTGAGCTTGACCGAGGCGGGCCGCAAGCTGGAAGCCGAACTCACCGAAGCCCAGACCCGGCACCTGCGCGCGGCGTTTGATCGGGCGGGGGCGCAGGCGCAGCAAGGGTGGAGCGCGGTGATGGGGGAGTTGATTGGCAAATAAAGCCTCCCCCTGTGGGGGAGGTGTCGGCGCAGCCGACGGTGGGGGGAGTGATCGGCAGGCGGCCACAGCCTGGATCTTCGATCTTAAAACTCCCCCCACCGATCGCTACGCGATCGCCTCCCCCACAGGGGGAGGCTTTAAATTCCATCATCCCGCGTCAATGCGGCGCTGGCGCAACGTCCCCCGAACGCCTATCTTCCTCCACGGCGGGTCTGCTGTGGCCCTCGTCGAAGATTTCTATTCCCAGGGACCTTAATCTCTCTATCGGGACCTGTTCCCTCCCGTGGCCGTGGCTGCGGGAACACGGGGCCCACCTGTAACTAACAGGTTCGAGTGGATTGAAACGTCTTCACGGTTCTTCACGGCGCCGCCACCTTTCCCCCATATAGACGGCATGACCATCGCCGATCCCGCCGTCGCCAAGGCCGCCCTGCGGCTGTTCGTTCGCAATCGCCGCAAGGAGCTGGCCCGCGAACATCCCGAAGCCGACTGGATGATCGTCGAGGTGGCCCGCGGCCCGCTGACGGCCCGCTTCCCCGACCCCCAGGGCAAGGTCGCCGCGCTCTATGCCGGCATCGGCGCCGAGATCGACGCCCGCCGCCACCTGGCCGCCTGGCTGATCGAGCAGGGCTGGACCCTGGCCCTGCCGCGCGTCGAGGGTGAGGACGGCCACATGGTTTTCCGCCAATGGGCCCCGGGCGACGCGCTGGTCCACGACGAGGCCGGCCTCAACGCGCCCGAAGAGACCCAGCCCGCGCTCGAGCCCGACCTGGTGATCACGCCGCTGCTGGCCTTCGACCGCGAGGGCCGGCGCCTGGGCCAGGGCGGCGGCTATTACGACCGGGCGCTGGACGCCCTGCGCGCCCGCAAGCGCGTCTTTGTCCTGGGCCTGGGCTATGTGGGCCAAGAGACACAGGGCCTGCCCGATGAACCCCACGACCAACGATTGGACGCCATCCTGACCGAAAGCGAGTATATCGCCGTCCAAGAGGACTGAAATTATGCGTTTTGCTTTCTTCGGCGACGTCGTGGGCAAGTCGGGCCGCGACGGCCTGGCCGACCACCTGCCGGCCCTGCGTCGCCAGCTCCAGCTGGAGTTCGTGATCATCAACGCCGAGAACGCCGCCGCCGGCTTCGGCATCACCGAGAACACCGCCCGCGAGCTGTTCGAGGCCGGGGCCGACTGCCTGACCCTGGGCAATCACAGCTGGGACCAGCGCGAGGCCTTGACCTACATCGTGCGCGAGCCGCGCCTGATCCGTCCGGCCAACTACCCGATCCTGTCCGACGCCCCGGGCCGGGGCAGCCACCTGTTCCAGACCGAGGGCGGCCGCACCATCATGGTGATCAACCTGCTGGGCCGGGTGCACATGGACGCCATGGACGACCCCTTCGCCGCCGCCGATCGCGAGCTGGACAAGGCCCCGCTGGGCCAGGTGGCCGACGCGGTGGTGGTCGACATGCACTGCGAGGCCACCTCCGAGAAGATGGCCATGGGCCACTATTGCGACGGCCGCGCCAGCCTGGTGGTCGGCACCCACACCCACGTGCCCACCGCCGACGCCCAGATCCTGCCCGGCGGCACCGCCTACCAGACCGACGCGGGGGCCTGCGCCGACTATGACAGCGTGATCGGCAACCAGAAGGAAGAGCCCCTTCGCCGGTTCACCACCAAGATCAGCGGCGGCCGTTATACCCCCGCCAGCGGGCCGGCCACGGTCTGCGGCGTGTTCGTCGAGACCGACGACCGCACCGGCCTGGCGGTCCGCGTCGAGCCGATCCGCGTGGGCGGCCGGCTGAAGGAAACCATTCCAGAGTTGGCCTAGGGAGCCCGCCGATGGTCGCGATCCGGTTCAAGCAGGCGGACGCGTCGGCGCCCTGGACCGCCGAGGGGGGTCGCTATCGCATGGAACATGTCGGCGCTCGGGTGGGGTCCACCTGGGTCCTGCATGTGGACGACCAGGTCGTGGCGTTTCCCCTCGAGTTCATCGAGTCGCGGCCCCTGACCGAGCTCGAACGCGAAGGGCGCGCCGGCGAGCTCGATCCGCAGTTCTACCGGGTGCGCCTGGACGGGGACGAGGCCTTGGCCCGGAAGCAGGTCGGTCAATGGACCTGCCGCGAGATCTACCAGGCCTTCTACGAGACTTATCTGAACAGCTCGCCGATGAACTTCCCGCACCGGCTGTGCGAGGTGTCGTTCGACAAGGACGTCATGCGCGACGCCTGCGACAAGGCCGGCGTCTAGAGCGGCCGGCCCATCCGGTCGAGCTGACCAAGGTTCGGTGAATTCTCCAGGCGACGACGCTTGCGCCTGTCATGGCTTGGGCCAACAGTCGCGGCGCGATCTCAACCCGCCTAACGGAGCACTCCCCATGACCGACGCCATCTATACCGCCCACGCCCACGCCGTCGGCGGCCGCGAAGGCACCGCCAAGACCGACGACGGTCACCTGGACGTCAAGCTGGGCTACCCCAAGTCGATGGGCGGCAACGGCGAGGGGACCAATCCCGAACAGCTGTTCGCGGCCGGCTACGGCGCCTGCTTCCTGGGCGCGCTGGGCCTGGTGGCCCGCAGCCAGGGCGTCAAGCTGGGCGAGCACAGCCTGGACGTCGAGGTCGACCTGATCAAGGACGACACCAGCTTCCACGTCGGCGCCCGCCTGACCCTGAACGCGCCGGACCTCGACGCCGAGACGGCCGAAAAGCTGCTGCACGCCGCCCACCAGGTCTGCCCGTACTCGAAGGCCACGCGCGGCAATATCGAGGTCGAGCTGAAGGTCGCCTAAGACTGATCGGGCCGGGGACACGCGCATGCGCGTGTCCCCGTCTAGCGCGGTCGTCGCTCCACGATCCGGCCGACGATCAGCTCGTCGATCTCCAGCCGGCGGATCCGCGCCTTGCCGATCGACAGGCGGCCGATGGCCAGGGCCCCGATCGCGATCGCTCCCACCGCCAGCGCGCCCACCGCCAGGCCGCCCAGCGCGGCCGCGCCCGTCGACAGGGCGCCCACGGCCGCGGCGCCGGTCGCGGTCGCCGGCGGCGCGACGTCATCGTCCTCTCCGACCCCCTGGATGTGCTCGTGGGCCGCCAGGCGCGCCGGGTCGAACGGTTCGGACGGGAAATCGGACGGGGTCATCAAGCGGGCTCCAGCGAACGTTTCGCTGCTTGGAGGATGACAATGTAGGGGCTGGGGCGCTAGAAGCGCCGCCTACCTTTTCATTCGCAGACACAAGAGAAGAGCCCTCCGCATGGCCGGCCACTCGAAATTCAAGAACATCATGCACCGCAAGGGCCGCGCCGACGCCGCGCGCTCCAAGCTGTTTTCCAAGCTGTCGCGGGAAATCACCGTGGCGGCCAAGGCGGGCCTGCCGGACCCGAACATGAACCCGCGCCTGCGCCTGGCCGTGAACAACGCCAAGGCCGAAAGCCTGCCCAAGGACGTCATCGACCGCGCGATCAAGAAGTCGCAGATGGGCGACGCGGCCGACTATAGCGAGATCCGCTACGAGGGCGTGGCCGCCGGCGGCGTCGGGATCATCGTCGAGGTGCTGACCGACAACAAGAACCGCGCCGCCGCCAATGTCCGCTCCTACTTCACCAAGATGGGCGGCAACCTGGGGGCCACCGGCTCGGTGACCTTCAACTACGACCGCGTCGGCCAGGTGTCGTACCCGGCCAAGGTCGCCAGCGAAGACGCCATGATGGAAGCCGCCATCGAGGCCGGCGCCGACGACGTGGTGTCGGACATGGACGAAGAGGGCGAAGGCCACACGGTCTACACCGCCTTCGAAGACCTCAACGACGTGGCCGCCGCCCTGGAAGCCAAGTTCGGCCCGGCGTCCAACACCAAGATCGCCTGGCGCCCCAAGAGCCAGGTGCCGGTCACCGGCGACGCCGTGGCCACCCTGATGAAGCTGCTCGACGCCCTCAACGACGACGACGACGTCCAGGACGTCTACTCCAACGAAGAGATCAGCGACGAAGACGCCGCGAAGCTGGGCTGATCCGTGATCCTTCTCCCCTTGCGGGAGAAGGTGGCCCGAAGGGCCGGATGAGGGGTCTCTCAAAAGCTTGAGCCGCGCCTGGCCTGACCGCCGGCGCGGCTTTTGCGTTCGTCGACCCCTCACCCGACGGTCGCGCGGACCGCCACCCTCTCCCGCAGGGGGAGAGAGATTCCCCTGGTTCCTCACGCGCCCTCGTTCTCCCCTGAACGGATTCCGCAAGCTGAAGTGTTTGGTTCCCGGCCGCATGCTGGGAAACGCCATGGAACGTCTTCGCTTTCGCACGATCGGGGAGATCCTCTACGAGGTGATGACCGGGCTGCTGTTCTATCCGCGCACCCTGTGGCGGGTGCTGCTGTGGCCCGCCGAGGCCGAGCGGGACGCGGCGGGGCCGTCGCCGGATCTGGTCAGCCCGCCGCTGTTCCTGTTCCTCTCCATCCTGCTGGCCCACGCCCTGGACCTGTTCCTGCGCAGCGCGCTGGGCGACGCGGCCCAGCCTCCCGGCCTGGGCCCGCTGCTGTTCCGCGTCGTGGCCTTCAGCCTGTTTCCGCTGGTGATGGCGACGGGGACGCTGCGGCGCCAGGGAAGCCCCGTCGACCACGCGACCCTGCGCGAGCCGTTCGAGCTGCAGTGCCTGTGCGCCGCGCCCTTCGCCCTGTCGCTGTCGGTGGCCGTGATCCTGGTGGTCTCGCCGGCCGGATCGGTCCGCCTGGTCGGCGTGACGATCGGCGTGGCGGCGATCGCCTGGTACCTGTGCGTGCAGACCCGCTGGCTGCGCCGACGCCTGGCCGTGGGCGGTTTCCAGGCCTTTCGCACGGCGACCTGGCTGTTCGTGCTGGCCCTGGCCTGCTGCCTGCCGCCCGCCCTGCTGATCCTGGGCGCGCCGCGCGCGCAGGCGGGCTGAAATCCTTTTGGGTCCAGGCCGTCGAGCCGCTTCCCGGCGCCCCGGCGGCCGCGCTATGCTGGCGCCATGCCGCTGCGCTTGCACATCGATACCGACTGCGGCGTGGACGACGCCCTGGCCCTGGCCATGCTGGCGCGCTCGCGCGACGCGGTGGACGTGGTCTCGGTCTCGGCGGTGTTCGGCAACACCTATGTCGACCAGTCCGCCGCCAACGCGCGGGGCGTGCTGCGCCTGGCCGGCTGTCCGGCCGAGGTCTATATCGGCGCCGGCTCGGGCGTGGCCAAGCGGCGCGTCGAGCGGATGCGGCCCGCCCACGGGGTGGACGGCCTGAACGGCGCCGGCTTCTCCCAGCGCTGGAAGCTGCCCGAACTGGACCGGGGGCAGGGCGGCAGCCTCTTGGCCTTTCGCGCAAGAGCGCGGGTGGCGGGATTGTTCCTGGGGCCCCTGACCAACCTGGCCAACGGCCTGCTGGAGGACGCCGGCGCTTTTCGCGGCTGGCGGCCCACGATCATGGCCGGGGCCTTCGGCGTCGAGGGCAAGGCGGCCGGCGGGGCCGATTTCAACACCTGGAGCGACGCCGAGGCCCTGGCCCGGGTGCTGGAGCGCGGGGTGATGCCGCGCCTGGTGCCGCTGGACGTCACCGCCCAGGTCACCCTGACCGCCCAGGCCATGGCCGAGGGCTCGACCGCCTGCGGCTCGCCGCTTTCGGCGCGCCTGAACAAGGCTCTGGGACCCTACATGGCGTTCCATCGCACGGCCTGGGGCCTGGAGGCCGGCTGCCATCCGCACGACGCGGTGGTCGCCGCCAGCCTGGTGGCGCCCGAGCTGTTCGTCTTCGAGCCCGCGCGCCTGCGGGTGAAGACCGACGGCGAGCATCTGGGCCGCGTCGAGCGGATCGAGGGCGAACCCAACGCCGAGCTCTGTGTTTCGGTCGACGCGCCGGCCGTCCAGGCCCTGCTGCTGGAACGGCTGTTCTGCGCGCCGGTTCTGAACCCGGCCTGAGCCACCCCAAGCTTAAGGTTTCGTTAGGGAAGTCACGGCTTTTCCTGGGAGGCGAAACCGGCGATGGTGCGAGAACACATGATGAACGCGAATCGCACGCCTATCCGAATCCTGGGGCTCGACCCCGGCCTGCGCCGCACCGGTTGGGGCGTGGTCAGCGTCGAGGGCTCGCGCATGAGCCACGTCGCCCACGGGGTGATCGCGCCCGACGACAAGGCCGAGTTCGCCAGCCGCCTGCTGCATCTGTTCGAGGGCATCTGCGCCGTCATCGACGAGCACAAGCCCGACGAGGCGGCGGTTGAGGAGGTGTTCCTCAACACCAACGCCCAGTCGACGCTGAAGCTGGGCCACGCCCGCGCCGCCGCCCTGATCGCCCCCGCGCGGGCCGGCCTGCTGGTCGCCGAGTATTCGACCCGCCTGGTCAAGAAGGCGGTGGTCGGCACGGGGGCGGCCGACAAGGCCCAGATCGGCTTCATGATCGCCCGCTTGCTGCCCACGGCCGGCAAGACCACGGCCGACTGCGCCGACGCCCTGGCCGTCGCCATCACCCACGCCAACCTGCGCGTCGCCAACCGGAGAGTGGCATGATTGGTCGTCTCAGAGGGGCCGTCGCCGAGATCGGCGAGGAAGAGGCCCTGATCGACGTGATGGGCGTCGGCTATGTCGTGCGCTGCGGCTCGCGGACCCTGCAGCGCCTGCCGGCGCTGGGCGAAGAGGCGCTGCTGCACATCGAGAGCCAGTGGAGCGAGAGCGCCGGCCTGCGGCTGTACGGCTTCGGCTCACGCGAGGACCGCAAGGCCTTCGTGCTGTTGCAGGCCATCCAGGGCGTGGGCCCCAAGGCGGCCATGGCGGTGCTGGACGTGCTGTCGCCGGCCGAGCTGGCCTCGGCGGTGGCGCGCGAGGACAAGGCGGCGGTCGGCCGGGCCTCGGGCGTGGGTCCGAAGCTGGCCATCCGGATCGTCACCGAGCTGAAGGGCAAGCCGATCACCGACGGGCCGGTGTTCATGGGCGCGCCGACCACCGTGGCGGCGGCGCCCGCCAAGCCGGCCCCGACCGGCGACGCGGTGGCGGCGCTGATGGGCCTGGGCGTGGCCGAGGTCAACGCGCGGCGGGTGGTGGAAGCGGCGGCTGCAAAGTTGGGTGACGAGGCGACGGTCCAGGCGCTGATCAAGGCCGGTCTGCAGGAGTTGGGGCGGTGAGGGCTCGGAACACTCCCCCCACCGGCCCTTCGGGCCGCCTCCCCCACAGGGGGAGGGCCTGCGCACTTAGGTCCTCCCCCTGTGGGGGAGGTGTCGGCGCAGCCGACGGAGGGGGGATATGACCCGCATCATCTCCGGCGAAGCCCAGCAAGGCGAACAGATCCCCGGCGCCAGCGACCGCGCCATGCGTCCCCAGACCCTGGCCGAGTTCGTCGGCCAGGAGCAGGCCAAGGGCAATCTGCGCATCTTCATCGAGGCGGCCAAGGGCCGGGGCGAGGCCCTGGACCACGTGCTGCTGTTCGGCCCGCCCGGCCTGGGCAAGACCACCCTGGCCCAGATCGTCGCCCGCGAGCTGGGCGTCAACTTCCGCGCCACGTCCGGTCCGGTGCTGAACAAGGCCGGCGACCTGGCGGCGATCCTGACCAACCTCGAAGCCAACGACGTCCTGTTCATCGACGAGATCCACCGCCTGCCCTCGACCGTGGAGGAGATCCTCTATCCGGCCATGGAGGACCATGTGCTGGACCTGGTGATCGGCGAGGGGCCCTCGGCGCGCTCGATCCGCATCGATCTGGCGCCCTTCACCCTGGTGGCGGCCACCACGCGGGCCGGCATGCTGGCCACGCCGCTGCGCGACCGCTTCGGCATTCCGATCCGCCTGGAGTTCTACACCCCGGCCGAGCTGCGCCACGTACTGCTGCACGCCGCCCGCAAGATGGGCGCGCCGCTGTCGGACGACGGGGCCGACGAGATCGCCAAGCGGGCCCGGGGCACGCCCCGCGTCGCCGGCCGCCTGCTGCGCCGCGTCCGCGACTTCGCCGCCGCCGATGGGGCGACCGTGATCGACCGCAAGGCCGCCGGCATGGCCCTGGCGCGTCTTGAAGTGGATGAGAGTGGGCTCGACTCCCTGGACCGCCGCTACCTGCGCGCCATGATCGACAACTACGGCGGCGGCCCGGTCGGCGTCGAAACCATCGCCTACGCCATCGCCGAGGCCCGCGACGCGGTGGAAGACGTCATCGAGCCGTACCTGATGCAGCAGGGTTTCATCCAGCGCACCCCGCGCGGGCGCATGGCGTGCGGCAAGGCCTATCTGCACCTGGGCCTGACCGAGCCGGTCTCGGCGCCCCAGATCACGAGCAAGATCGTGCAGGGCGGGCTGTTCGGGGAAGAGTGAACGCTCTCCGCCGAGGGAGCGGAAATACAATCGGGCTTTGCGTCGCCACAACCGGAAGCTATCCAAGCCTTGCCAGGGGGAGGGCGCTCATGGGTCGCGGCGACGTCATCGAGGTTCCGAAGGCCAACCGGCCGCCCGATCCCATGGCCGCGCCCAAACGGCCCAACGTCTGGACCTTCCACACCGCCGTTCCGCCAGACCAGGTCGGCGCGCGCCTGGCGGCGACGGTCGGGACCGACGTCGGCCCCGGCGGCGCCGAGCCTGTCGTGGGCGCCATCACGCCGACCGACGCGACGCTCCATCGCCGCCCCACCAGCCGCAAGAGCCTGAAGTTTGCGCTGACTTTGGACTGGACGGCGCAGGCGGAGGGCAGCCTTGTGACCTGCCGCGCGCGCCTGCCGGTCGAGATCGTGCTGTTCATCGGC
Source organism: Caulobacter soli (assembly GCF_011045195.1). Taxonomy (GTDB): domain Bacteria; phylum Pseudomonadota; class Alphaproteobacteria; order Caulobacterales; family Caulobacteraceae; genus Caulobacter; species Caulobacter soli. The sequence goes on from NZ_CP049199.1 coordinate 779,934, forward strand.
GCCTGGATGGTCTTCACCCTGTTGTCGCTGGGCGCGGTTCCGGGAGCGCTGGTGGCGCTCGCCACGCACGCGGACCATGTCGCCGGCTTTCGCCGCGGCTCGCCTGTTTCGCACCTGATCGACCCGCTGGTGACGATGGCGGTCGGCTACGGCCTTTTCAGGAGCATGCGAGCGTTCGCCGAGCGTGACCGGGTCTTCCTGATGGACCACGTCACCCGCGTGCTCGAGGCGGGGCCGATCCGCGAGGGACGGGAGGACCTCAGAGCAGCGCCCATTCCCCCTTCGGGAGCGAGCCCGCTATAACCGGACCATGACCGATCTTCCCCACCCCACCGCCGGCGTCTTCGACGGCCGCGAGCACCAGCTGCCCGTGCGCATCTACTACGAGGACACCGACTTTTCCGGCATCGTCTACCACGCCAACTATCTGCGCTATTTCGAGCGGGGGCGGAGCGATTTCTTCCGGATGGTGGGGATCTCGCACACCGAGCTGGCCCAGGCCGACACGGCGTTCGCGATCACCCGCATGGAGCTGGACTTCAAGCGGGCCGCGCGGATCGACGACGCCCTGGTGGTGCGCACCACCTACGACCGCGTGAAGGGCCCGCGGCTGTTCGTCAGCCAGCGGATCACCCGGGGCGAGGAGCTGATCTGCCAGGCCAAGGGCGAGGCGGTGTGCATCACCCTGGACGGCCGCCCACGCAAGCCGACGGCGGAGATGCTGGCCCAACTGGCGCCATGGCTGGAAGTTCAGGCCTAGGCCGACAAAAAACCCACTCCCTCACCCGTTGTCATAGTTTCACCATTGCCCCGCTTCATGTCAGTAAGGGCGCAACGGAACCCCGGAAGGCGCGCTATCAACCTTCCAGCCCACTGACGCCCCCCATTGACGCCCCAACGGAGCTGACCCCGCATGGACGCCGCCGCAGGCCCGCAGAGCTTTTCCTTCATTTCGCTGTTCCTCCAGGCCGACTGGGTGGTCAAGGCGGTGATGATCGGTCTGATCCTGGCGTCGCTGGGCTCGTGGGCGGTGATCATCGACAAGCTGTTCCGCTTCTCGTCGCTGAACAGCGCCGCCAACCGATTCGAGGACCAGGTCGGCTCGGGCCAGGGGCTGGAGGAGGTCGCCGCCCAGGCCGGCGCCAATCCCAAGCATCCGTTGCCGCGCATGCTGCAGGCCGCGCTGAAGGAATGGCGCGACGCCAAGGCCAAGGGCCCGATCGGCGAGGCCCAGGCCGCGTTCCTGATCCAGCGCATCGACCGCATGAACGACACCCTGATCTCGCGCGAGACCGGCAAGGCCGAGGAAGGCCTGGGCAGCCTGGCCATCGTCGCCACCGCCAGCCCGTTCATCGGCCTGTTCGGCACGGTCTGGGGCATCATGCACGCCTTCCAGAACATCGCCCTGTCGAAGAACACCTCGCTGGCCGTGGTCGCCCCGTCGATCGCCGAGGCCCTGTTCGCCACCGCCATCGGCCTGATCGCCGCCATCCCGGCCTATATCGCCTACAACAAGTTCTCGACCGACGCGGGCAAGTACGCCGGCCGCCTGGAGAACTTCGCCGACGACCTGTCGACGGCCATCCAGCGTCGCCTGAGCGAGCGGGTCTAGTCGCATGGCGATGTCAGCCAACGACGCCTTCGCCACCGGCGGCCGTCGCGGTCGCCGTCGTCGCGGCCGCCGGGGCAAGGGCGCCCTGTCGGAGATCAACGTCACCCCGCTGGTCGACGTCATGCTGGTGCTGCTGATCATCTTCATGATCAGCGCCCCACTGCTGACCGCCGGCGTGCCGCTGGAGCTGCCCAAGACCGAGGCCGCCGCCCTGCAGAACCAGCAGGAGCCGATCACCGTCTCGATCAAGGCCGACGGCAGCGTGTTCATCGGCGAGGGCGAGGCGCCGTTCGCCGAGTTGGCCCCGCGCCTGCAGGCCATCGCCGGCGACGGCTACGACAAGCCGATCTTCGTGCGCGCCGACGGCAAGGCCAACTACGCCACCGTGGCCCAGGTGATGGCGGCGCTGTCCAACGCGGGCTTCGCCAAGATCAACCTGCTGACCGACACCGGCGGCCCGTCTTCCGGCGCCTCGGCGAAAACCACGGACGCGGGCGCCCTGCGTCCGGCGCAGTAGGGTGACCGCGCGGTGAGCTATCGCGAGGACAGGACCAATTTCTCTCCGGCGCTGGTCGGCTCGATCGCGCTGCACGGCGCGATCGTGGTCGCGATCCTGATCGGTCCGTGGAAGCCGTCCAAGCCGGTGATCATCGGCGAGAGCGTGCCGATCACCGTCGTCACCCAGGGGCCCACCAACGTGCGGCCCGCGATCGAGGACGTGGTCGACCAGACCGCCCAGACCGAGGAACCGACGCCCGAGGCCCAGCCTCAGCCGCCGGCGCCCGTGCCTGCTCCGGTCCCGACCCCGGCCCCCGCGCCGCCGAAGACCGCCGCGCCGGCCCCGACGCCCAAGCCCACCCCGACCAAGCCGGCTCCGGCCAAGCCCGAGCCGGACTTCTTCGCCTCGCTGGAAAAGACCCTGGCCAAGACGCCCAAGGCGGCCGGCAAGCCGGTGGCCAACGCGCCCAAGGGGCCGACCCGTCCGGAGACCGCCACCCAGGCCCGTCCGGGCGCCGGCGCCATGACCGGCCTGCAGGCCGCGGCGATCAACGGCATGAAGGACGAGATCCAGCGGCGCTGGAACCCCAACTGCGAGGTCGAGGGCGGCGGCGCGGTGCAGGTCAAGGTCAGCTTCAAGCTGGCCACCGGCGGCCGTATCGTCGGCCAGGTGACGGCCGGCGACGCCGAGCGCTCGCCCGATCCGGTGGTCAAGGCCGCCGCCGACCGGGCCATTCGCGCGGTCTATCAATCGGCGCCCTTCGAAGGCCTGCCGCCGGACTACTATGGCCAGCAACTCAATTTGAACTTCAAGGCGCGCGACGCTTGCGCGGCGCGATAGGGAGGACACCGAGCATGAACCTGAAGTCCGTCTTCGCCGGATTGGCGACCGCCGCCGTCCTGGCCGTGTCCATGGCCGCGCTCGCGCCCACCGTCGCCCGCGCCCAGATCGAGGTCGACATCGACAAGGGCGCGGTCAAGCCGCTGCCCGTGGCCATCCCCGCCTTTTCGGGCGGCGGCCAGCGCGGCGCCGACATCGCTCAGGTCATCAGCGGCAATCTCGAGCGCTCGGGCCTGTTCCAGCCGCTGAACGTGTCCAACGTCGCCGACAAGCTGGCCGACGTGAACGTCCAGCCGCGCTTCCCCGACTGGCAGGCCACCGGGGCCCAGGCCCTGATCAACGGCCAGGTCACGGTGGGCGCCGACGGCACGCTGCGCGTCGACTTCCGCCTGTGGGACACCTTCAGCCAGCAGCAGCTCCTGGGCCTGCAGTTCACCTCGACCGCCGAGAACTGGCGGCGCGTGGCCCACAAGATCAGCGACGCGGTCTATGAGCGGCTGACTGGCGAGAAGGGCTATTTCGACACCCGCGTGGTGTTCGTCGCCGAGAGCGGCGGCAAGCTGGCCCGGGTCAAGAAGCTGGCGATCATGGACCAGGACGGCGCCAACCCGCAGTACCTGACCGACGGCTCCTACATCGTCATGACCCCGCGCTTCTCCTCGACCAGCCAGGAGATCACCTACATGGCGCTGCGGCCCACGGGGTCGAGCATCTACCTGACCAATCTGGAGACCGCCCGCACCGAGACCATCGGCAAGTTCCCGGGCATGGTCTTCGCCCCGCGCTTCTCGCCGGATGGCAGCAAGGTGGCCTTCTCGGTCGAGAAAGGCGGCAACAGCGACATCTACGTGATGGACCTGCGCAGCCGGCAGTCGACGCGGATCACCACCGATCCGGCCATCGACACCTCGCCCTCGTTCTCGCCGGACGGCAGCCGGATCGTGTTCAACTCCGACCGCGGCGGCCAGGCCCAGCTCTATGTGATGAACGTCGACGGCAGCGGCGTGCGCCGCATCTCGTACGGCGGCGGTCGCTACACCACCCCGGTGTGGAGCCCGCGCGGCGACTTCATCGCCTTTACCAAGCAGACCGGCGGCGAATTCCACATCGGCGTCATGCGCGCCGACGGCGGCGACGAGCGCCTGCTGACCACCAGCTACCTGGACGAAGGCCCCACCTGGGCGCCCAATGGCCGGGTGCTGATGTTCTCGCGCGAGGGCTCCAGCGGCAATTCGCGGCTGTGGACCGTGGACATCACCGGCCGCATCCTGCGCCCCGCCGCCTACCAGGGCGCGGCGTCCGACCCGGCCTGGTCGCCCCTGCTGGATTGATTTCTTAGCTTTCCTTTTCTTCCCAACATCCCGACGAAGGTCGGGACCCAAGCCGAGGTGACGGGAGGTGGCGCGGCCATCCCGTGCGTCGGCGCCTGCCTTGATAGGCCGCTTGGGTCCCGGCCTTCGCCGGGATGTTGGCGTGAGGGGCGCGCGATCATCGATCCACACGACTTTCACGCAACCTCTGCCGTAACCGCGCGTTGCCCTAAAGTCGTTCATCCGACGTTCACGCGTCGGGTGAAACCACGTGGGCGTGCGACAATCTGACGCCATTGTGAGGTCGAAGGTGAATTTGGCGCGTCGTCGCGAAGGCTACACGCGCTAGAAGTATGAACCTTGGCCGTGGACTTGAGGAGAAACTGGATGAGCTTCGACACCCAACGCGTCGCTAGACTGGCGATGATCGGCCTGGCGGCCGCCTCGCTCGCCGCCTGTGCTTCGCGGCCGAAGCCCGCGGGCCCCGCGGCGCCGACGCAGCCGGCCCCCAGCGAGCCCGCTCCGTCGTATCCGCAACAAGCCCCGCAGTCGCCGCCGAACCAAGGCCCGCTGCCGGGCACGGTGCAGGACTTCGTGATCAACATCGGTGAGCGGATCTATTTCGACACCGACAGCTACGACGTCCGCAGCGACGCCCAGCCGACCCTGGCCGCCCAGGCCCAATGGCTGAACCGCTATCCGGCCGTGCGCGTGCGCATCGAAGGCAACGCCGACGAACGCGGCACCCGCGAATACAACCTGGCCCTGGGCGCGCGCCGCGCCAACGCCGTCCGCGAATTCCTGGTCGGCCAGGGCGTCTCGGGCTCGCGCATCGAGACCCTGTCGTACGGCAAGGAACGCCCGATCGACGCCGGCTCGAGCGAAGACTCGTGGGCCAAGAACCGTAACGCCCGCACCGCCATCACCGACGGCGCGCGGTAATTGATCTTCCCCTTCCCCCTCAACGGGGGAAGGGCTTCCAACAGGTTGTCATCCCGGAAGCGCGTCGCGCTGTCCGGGACCCAGGGGTGGCCGCAAGGCGTTGGCCCAGTCTCCTGGGTCCCGAACAGTCTCTGCGAGGCTTCCGGGATGACAACGTTTTGAGATGCCGCCAGGCGCGAAGTCGTTTCATCGTGGCGCTCCGACCTTTGGCCGCACTTTTGTCCGCAACCGGGGCATAATCGCCGACATGAAGCTGAAAGCCGCTCTGCTCGCCTCCGTCCTGGCGCTGACCACCATGCCCGCGCTCGCCCAAACCGCCATGCCCGATCCGCTGGACGACCGCTCGGTCAAGCGGCTGGACAAGATGGAGAAGGTGGTGCGCGAGCTGCGCGCGATCGTCTTCCAGGGCCGTGACACCGGCAAGCCCGTGGTCGTCCAGGCCGCCGAGACCGACGCCCAGATTTCCGCCCTGTCGGACCAGCTGAAGGATCTGGAACAGACCCTGACGCGGCTGAACGGCCAGAACGAGACCCTGACCCACGACCTGGACGTGGCCCGCCGCGCCAATGACAGTGAAAAGGCCCGCGCCGACGCGCTGGACCAGCGCCTGGCCGCCCTGGAAAAGCGCCTGGCCGACCAGGAGGCCGCCGCGGCCGCCGCCGTCGCCGCGCCTCCGGCCGCTCCGGCCGCGCCCGTCGCCGCCGCGAACGATCCCGCCGCCGCCTTCAAGTCGGCCCGCCAGCTGCTGCTGGACGGCGATTACGGCGGCGCCGAACAGGCCTTCGCCGGCTATGTCGCGACCTATCCCGACAGCGCAAAGGCCCCCGAGGCCCGCTACTGGCTGGGCGAGACCCAGTTCGTGCGCGAGGCCTATGGCGACGCCGCCGGCAATTATCTGGGCGCGGTGCGCGGCTGGCCGCAGACCAGCTGGGCGCCCGACGCGGTGCTGAAGCTGTCGCGCTCGCTGGTGGCCCTGAAGAAGCCCGCCGACGCCTGCAAGACCCTGGACGAACTGGCCAAGCGCTACCCCAAGGCCCCGGCGGCGGTGACCTCCAAGGCCGCGACGACGCGCGCCCAGGCCAAGTGCGCGGCTTAGGGTTCCAGAGCTATTGATCCGCTCATCCCGGCGAAGGCCGGGACCCAGATGGAATGGCGGTGTGGCGGGTTCCTCGAACTCTGAGCCTCTCCAATCAGGGTCCACGCCTTGGGATCTGGGTCCCGGCCTTCGCCGGGATGAGCGGAAATCAGGGGACGTGGCATGACCTTCCCCGCCTTCACCGCCACTCTGGACCGTCGCCTGCGCCCCGCCGCGACCGCGCCCCTGGCGGTGGGCTTTTCCGGCGGCGGCGACAGCCTGGCCCTGCTGATCCTGACCCTGGACTGGGCTCGCGCTCACGGCCGCGCGGTGCTGGCTCTGACCGTCGACCACCAGCTGAACCCCGCCAGCGCCGGCTGGACCGCCGACGCGGTCGCCAAGGCCCGCGCGCTGGGCGCCGACGCCCGCGCCCTGGCCTGGACCGGCCCCAAGCCGGCCTCGGGCCTGTCGGCCGCCGCCCGCGCCGCCCGCCACGCCCTGCTGGCCGACGCCGCCCGAGAGGCCGGGGCGCGGGTCCTGCTGCTGGGCCATACCAAGGGCGATCTGGCCGAGGCGGCCCTGATGCGCGCCGAGGGCTCGACCGTGTCGGATCCGCGCGCGTGGTCGCCGTCACCGGTCTGGCCGGAGGGGCGAGGGGTGTTCGTGCTGCGGCCGTTGCTGGCGGTGGGGCGCGGGGAGATCCGGGACTGGCTGGCGGCGCGGGGCGAGACCTGGCTGGACGATCCGGCGAACGAAGATCCGAGGTCGGCGCGGGCTAGGGCGCGTGTCCAGCTCTCCTCCCCCGAGAAGCGTAGCGTAACGGGGGAGGTGGCGGCGAAGCCGACGGAGGGGGCGTCCCCTTCCGCCGCTGACGCCCCCTTCGTCACGTCGCCTATCGGCGCCTCGCCACCTCCCCCGTTTCACGGGGGAGGAGAGGGCTGGCTCACGCTTCCCCGCACCGCCCCCGCCGCCCACGTCGCCGCCGCCTGCCTGTGCGCGGCCGGAACGTCCCAACCGCCGCGCGGCGACCGGCTGCAGCGGCTGGTCGACCGGATCCGGAGCGGCGAGACCTTCACCGCCACCCTGGCCGGGGCGCGGATCGAGGCGGCGGGGGAGGCGGTGTCGTTCTTCCGCGAACCCGGCGAAGCCCGCAGATCAGGTCCTCCCCCCACCGATCCTTCGGATCGCCTTCCCGACGGGGGGAGGGCCTTGCCCCCTGGTCAGCCCGTCGTCTGGGACGGCCGCTACGAACTCACCGCCGCCATCCCCGGCCTCGCCGTCCGCCCCCTGCAAGGCCTGGCCGCCCGCCTGCCGCCGGCCCAGCGCCAGGCCCTGAAGGCCCTTCCGGCCTCGGCCCGCCCCAGCCTTCCGGCCGTCATCGCCCCGGACGGCGCCGTCAGTTGCCCGATCCTTGCAGAGGCGAAATCGACGCGTGCGCGTTGTCTTGTCATGGCTCGTTTCGAGGCGGCGATCGGCCGTGTCGATCAAGAACCCGCGACATGATATCCCGCGCGTGGCGAAATGGGCCGGGCCGTCCTATCTTGGTTGGTCAGAGACTATCGTTGGGAAGACAACGCGTATGAATTTCAAGACCCTGGGCATCTGGTTGGCGATCGCGGTGGCTGTGCTCGGCATCTATGTCGTCAGCCAGAACGGCAAGGCCGGCGTCGGCAATGGCGGCGAGGTCAGCTACTCGCAGCTGCTCAAGAACGTCGACAGCGGCGAGGTCAAGAAGGCCAACATCAACGGCGATCTGGTCAAGGTCGAGCCGAAGACCGGCAAGCCCTACAGCGTCACCGTCCCGATCAATTCCGAAGACCTGGTCAAGCGTCTCGAGGCCCGCAACGCCGAGATCGTCTACCAGAAGGGCGGCAACATCCTGGTGGGCATCCTGTTCCAGATGCTGCCGATCCTGCTGCTGATCGGCGTCTGGATCTTCTTCATGCGCCAGATGCAGGGCGGCACCAAGGGCGCCATGGGCTTCGGAAAGTCCAAGGCCCGGCTGCTGACCGAGAACAAGAACCGCGTGCTGTTCGACGACGTCGCCGGCGTCGACGAGGCCAAGGAAGAGCTGCAAGAAGTGGTCGAGTTCCTGAAGGACCCGGCCAAGTTCCAGCGCCTGGGCGGCAAGATCCCCAAGGGCGCCCTGCTGGTCGGCCCGCCCGGCACCGGCAAGACCCTGATCGCCCGCGCCGTCGCGGGTGAGGCGGGCGTGCCGTTCTTCACCATCTCCGGTTCGGACTTCGTCGAGATGTTCGTCGGCGTCGGCGCCAGCCGCGTGCGCGACATGTTCGAGCAGGCCAAGAAGAACGCCCCCTGCATCATCTTCATCGACGAAATCGACGCCGTCGGTCGCCATCGCGGCGCCGGCCTGGGCGGCGGCAACGACGAGCGCGAGCAGACCCTCAACCAGCTGCTGGTCGAGATGGACGGCTTCGAGGCCAACGAAGGCATCATCCTGATCGCCGCCACCAACCGTCCCGACGTTCTGGACCCGGCCCTGCTGCGTCCGGGCCGCTTCGACCGCCAGGTCGTGGTGCCCAATCCGGACGTCGCGGGCCGCGAGAAGATCATCCGCGTGCACATGAAGAATGTGCCGCTGGCCGCCGATGTCGACGTCAAGACCCTGGCGCGCGGCACCCCCGGCTTCTCGGGCGCGGACCTGGCCAACCTGGTCAACGAAGCGGCCCTGACCGCGGCGCGCAAGAACCGTCGCATGGTCACCATGCACGACTTCGAATACGCCAAGGACAAGGTGATGATGGGCGCCGAGCGTCGCTCGATGGCCATGAGCGAGGACGAGAAGAAGCTGACGGCCTATCACGAGGGCGGCCACGCCCTGGTGGCCCTCAACGTCGCCGTCGCCGACCCGGTCCACAAGGCCACCATCGTGCCGCGCGGCCGCGCTCTGGGCATGGTCATGCAGCTTCCCGAGGGCGATCGCTACTCGATGAGCTACGACATGATGACCTCGCGCCTGGCGATCATGATGGCCGGCCGGGTGGCCGAGGAGCTGATCTTCGGCAAGCACAAGATCACCTCGGGCGCCTCCAGCGACATCAGCGCCGCCACCAGCCTGGCCCGCAACATGGTCACCCGCTGGGGCTTCTCCGACGAGCTGGGCACCGTGGCCTATGGCGACAACCAGGACGAGGTGTTCCTGGGCCATTCGGTGGCGCGCACCCAGAACGTCTCGCCCGACACCATGATCAAGATCGACAGCGAGGTCCGTCGCCTGGTCAAGGGCGGCGAGGACGAGGCCCGCCAGATCCTGACCGAGAAGCTGGCCGAGCTGCACTCGGTGGCCAAGGCCCTGCTGGAGTTCGAAACCCTCAGCGGCGACGAGATCATCGGCGTGATGAAGGGCGTCCAGCCGACCCGGATCGAGGACGAGAGCAACAAGATGCCGACCGGGCCGGTGGCCTCGGTGCCGGTGTCGACGGGCGTCACCGCCTAGCCGCTCTCGGTACGGAAGACTTGGGAAAGCCGGATCGGTTCGCCGATCCGGCTTTTTCTTTGCCTGTCGCGCGAGCCGGACTAGCCTGAACCGTGGCCGCGACAGGCGGCGGGGAGGCAGGCAATGAACAAGAAGGCGATCATCGCCCTGGCGGTTGGGGCGGCGCTGATGGGCGGAATGGCCCGCGCCCAGGACATCCACAAGGACGGCATGACCGGGCCAGAGGTGGCCGCCTGGCTGCAGAAGGGCGGCTACAAGGCCGAGCTGACCAAGGACGATCAGGGCGACCCGCTGATCAACAGCGCCGCCGAGGGCCAGACCTTCAAGATCTATTTCTACGACTGCGACGCGACCAAGCGCTGCAAGGCGCTGCAGTTCTCGGCCGGCTTCGACATGAAGGAAGGCCTGAAGCTGGAGAAGGCCAACGAGTGGAACCGCAAGAACCGCTATCTGAAGGTCTATCTCGACGACGACAACGACCCCTACGTCCAGTACGACGTCAATGTGAACGCCGGCCGCACGCTCGCGGGCCTGGACGACGACTTCGGCGTCTGGACGGGCATGATCGGGCAGTTCACCAAGTTCATTGATTGGTAGGGCTCCTCACCCGCGAAGCGGGGGAGGTGGCGCGATGCGAATACGCATCGTGACGGAGGGGGCGTCGCGGGCCTAAAACGCCGTCCATGACCACGCCTCACCCTCGCCCCCGCGTCATGGGGATCGTCAACGTCACGCCCGACAGCTTCTCGGACGGCGGGCGGTTCCTCGATCCCGGCGCGGCCCTGGACCAGGCCCGGCGGCTGATCGACGAGGGCGCCGACATCCTCGACATCGGCGGCGAGAGCACTCGCCCGGGCGCGGCCCCCGTGCCGGCCGCCGAGGAGATCGCCCGCGTCGTCCCCCTGATCGAGGCCATCCGCGCCGGCAGCGACGTGGCGATCTCGATCGACACCATGAAGCCCGCCGTGGCCCGCGCCGCCGTCGCCGCCGGGGCCACGATCTGGAACGACGTCGCGGCCCTGCGCTTCGCTCCCGACGCGCCGGAAGTCGCCGCCGAACTGGGCTGCGAGGTGGTGCTGATGCACATGCTGGGCGAGCCCGGCACGATGCAGGACGACCCGCGCTACGACGACGTGGTCGCAGAAGTCGAGGCCTTCCTGCTGGCCCGCGCCCTCACCGCCATGGCCGCCGGGGTCGAGCGCGAGAAGGTCTGGCTGGATCCGGGCATCGGCTTCGGCAAGACTCCCGCCCACAATCTAGCCCTGCTGGCCGCCCTGCCGCGCCTGGTGGCCCTGGGCTATCCGATCCTGCTGGGCGCCAGCCGCAAGCGCTTCATCGCCGCGCTGGACCCCCTGGGGGCCGACGCCGCCGACCGCCTCGGCGGCTCCCTGGCGGCCCACCTGCACGGCGCGTCCGCCGGCGTGGCGGCGGTCCGGGCCCACGACGCGCGCGAGACGGTTCAGGCGCTGACGGTGTGGGGGGCGATCGGGGGTGCGTAAGGCGGATCGGGAGGCCGAAGGAACGCGCATCGATCTGTTGGCGCAGGAGCTTGAAGGAGAGGGCCGGATCGAGCCGGCCATCGAACTCTACAGGGTTGCGGCGAAACTCGGCAACCTGGGCGCTCGCATACAGCTGTCGGCGCTGTTGGGTGATCTTGCGATGCCTCACGCTTCCGCCGAGGCCATCTACTGGATTCGCCGTTACGCCCCTGACTACCCCAGTCATGCGTGGTGGAACTTGGCGATGTACCATCGCCAGCGCGGCAATCGACGCTGGTACCTCTACTGGCTGAAGCGTTCGGCTGATGAGGGCGACGAAGACGCCATCGCCGCCTTGAACGACCCTGATCGGCTAAAGCAGGCTTGGTGGGCGCTCGACGGCATTGAACCGCCGCCGTCGTTTCGCCTGCGCGGAGTCTAGGTGAACACTCCATCCGTCCCGGATGGGGCCTCGCCTCCAAGGTTTTAAGGCGCGGCCTCGCCGCTGGCGAAGGTCGGAAGGGGCGTTTCCGGAAAGGCCCGTCCCTCCCCCCCGCGGGGAGGGTGGCGGCGAAGCCGACGGGTGGGGGCCGGTGCAGGGCGTTGGTCGGGGCGTGTTCCGCTGAGTTATCAAGCCCCACCCGACCCGCTACGCGGGCCACCCTCCCCACGAGGGGGAGGGAAGGGCTTCCTTACAACCGCGCGCGCCCGCCGCCCTTGAGCTTCAGCGCTCGCCTTGCGTGCTCGGCCTGGGCCGCGACCGGGGCCAGATCGGCCAGGATCGGCGCCGCCGGACCCGCCGGGGCGGCGGCCGCCGGGGCCACGCGCTGCAGGGGCACGATCAGCGCCACCTTCCTCGCCATGGCGGCCAGTTCGCCGATCGCCTTGGCCCTGTCGCGGGCTTTCCGGATCTGGGCCGGATCGTCGCTGCGCTCGATCATCGCCCAGGCCGCGTCGAGGGCGTCCATGAGCTTGGCCTGCAGGGCTTGGCTCCAGGCCAAGGTCCGAGCTGGGATGGGGGCGGGGGTGTGATGGGTCTGGGTCATGCCGATAGTGTGCGGCCGTCCCGGAGAGTGGGGATAGGAAACGTGCGTTTTTGTGTAAACCCTTGAGTTTGCTGGTGTCGATCTCGGCGCGAGCGGGGATAGAGGTCGCGTCTGGGATCGGGGACACACACTCACGGCAAGGCGCGAGGACAGTCGGCCAAGGCCGTGGGGTGAGTGTGTGTCCCCAACTGCGGCCCGAGCCTGGCGGCCTTGTGGATAACTTCGGCCGCTAGCGGGACGGCAGGGCGTCGGCCAGGTGGCACGACTTGCCCGCCGTGACGTGCTCCAGGCCGATCACGTCCAGCCCGTTGCCGTCCTCGTCCGGGACCTCGACATACTGGCCGAACACCTCGGCATAGACCGGCGCCTTCAGCGTCTTGAGCCGTTCGCGCAGCTTGGCGACCAGGGTCTGGCCCTTCTGGTCGCGCAGGACGTAGCGGTTGTCGGCCAGGTCGCAGCGGGTGAGGATCACCTGGTCCTTCTGGACGTCGACCGTGCCGATATAGACGTCCTGGGCCAGGGCCGGTCCGGCGAGGGTCGTCACGGCCAGGGCGCAGAGCGCGGCGAGCGTCGGTCTATTGGCCATTTTCGATCATCTCGAAGGTGTAGCTGCAGCCCGCCAGCGTCTTGCCCGGGTGCGAGGTGACGGTGGAGACGTTGAGGGTGATGCGGGTCTTGTAGGTGAAGCCGCCGGCCTTGCCCTTGTCGGTGGTGGTCGAGATCTCGCGCTCGCCCAGGAACTTGCCCGGCTGGTCGATGGCCGGCTGGATCTCCAGCTGCTTGGCCAGCGGATGCGGGTCGGCCTCGTCGAGCACGGCCATGGGGCCGGAGCTGTTGAAGACGATGTGGCGCGTCTGGCGTCCGAACACCGTGAGCGGCGCCTTCAGCGCATAGGCCTTGAGCATGAAGTTGTCGGTCTTTTCCTCGGTCAGCCCGAAGTGGGCCCGGGCCTGGGCGCCCTCGTCGCCGACCAGCCAGAAGGCCAGGGCGTTGTAGGACGGCACGTCGTAGGTGCGGCACTCGATCAGCTTGGCCAGGTCCAGCGTGGCGGGATCGATCTCGGTGTCGGCGGCCAGGGCCGAAACCGGCGCGAGACAGGCCGCGCCGAGCAGCGCGACGCAAAGCGATCTTCTCATCAGGAACCCCGACCCATGCAACCTGATGGGGAATACGCGCGGCGTGCGGTGAAGGTTCCGGGGAGAGAGGGTTCATCGTTGGCCCGTCTCCGACTCCCCGTTAGAACCCCCTCCATGACCCAAGCTCATCCCCAAGCCTTTCGGGGCCGCGTGCTCGTCCTGGCCGGATCGGATTCCGGCGGCGGGGCGGGGATCCAGGCCGACATCAAGACCATCACCGCCCTGGGCGGCTACGCGGCCACGGCGATCACCGCGATCACCGTGCAGAACACCCTGGGCGTGACCGGCGTGCATCCGATCCCGCTGGAGATCGTCGAGGCCCAGGCCCGCGCCGTGCTCGACGACATCGGGGCCGACGCCTTCAAGACCGGCATGCTGGGCGACGCCGCGACGGTCGAGGTCGTGGCCCGCGTGCTGGACAGCGCGAAAGGAACACCGGCCGTCATCGATCCGGTGATGATCGCCAAGGGCGGGGCCTCGCTGTTGGCCCAGGAGGCGATCGGGGCGCTGAAGAGCCTGCTGATCCCCCGCGCCGCCCTGCTGACCCCCAACGCCCCCGAGGCCGCCGCCCTGACGGGTCTGAGCGTCGAGACCACCGACGACCTGCGCCGGGCGGGCGAGGCCCTGCTGGAGCTGGGCGCCCATGCGGTGCTGATGAAGGGCGGCCACGTGGACGGAGAGCGGGTCGTGGACCTGCTGATCACCCGCCAGGGCGAGACCGCCTTCGAGGGCGAGCGGATCGAGACCCGCCACACCCATGGCACCGGCTGCACCCTGGCCTCGGCCTGCGCGACGGGTCTGGCCCAAGGGCTGACGCTGACAGAGTCGGTGGCCCGGGCCTGGAACTACGTCCACGAGGCCATGCTGCGCGCGCCCGGCTTCGGGGCGGGCCACGGGCCGCTGGATCATGCCTGGCCCCTCCGCATTGAAGGAGGGCGCAAATGAGCGATCTGGAGACCCGTCTGATCGACATCATTCGGGGCGTGCCGACCACGATGCAGGTGCTGAAGGTCGTCCGCGACCTGGGCCTGCCGGACGCCATGATCTTCTCCGGCGCGATCTACCAGCCGGTCTGGAACCACCTGACCGGCCGGGCGCCCGACTACGGGATCAAGGACTACGACGTGGCCTATCACGACGCGTCGGACACCTCGTACGAGGCCGAGGACGTGGTGATCCGGCGCGTGGCCGCCGCCTTCGAGCCGCCGCTGCGCGAGCTGGTCGAGGTGCGCAACCAGGCCCGGGTGCACCTGTGGTTCGAGCAGAGGTTCGGGGCCGACGAGCCCTATCCGCCGCTGGAGACCAGCGCCGACGCGCTGAAGCGTTTCGTGGCCACGGCCTTCTGCGTGGGCGTGCGGATGGAGGCCGACGACAGCCTCTCGGTGTTCGCGCCGTTCGGCCTGGACGACCTGTTCGCCCTGCACCTGCGCCCCAACCCGCTGCGGGTGAAGGGCGCGGGCGGTTGGGCGCGCACCACCGGCTCGGCCAAGGCGCGGTGGCCGGAGATCACGGTCGAGGGGAACTGATCCCTCTCCCCTGCGGGAGAGGGTGGCGGTCCGGAGGACCGTCGGGTGAGGGGTTGATGGTCGCGTCAACCGCGCACGGCGGACAGGTCTGGGAGACCCCTCATCAGACCTCCTTCGGAGGCTGCCTTCTCCCGCAGGGGGAGAAGGACCGGAAAACATTGTCCCGGGTGACAATGTTGCCTTTGATCCAGTGACGCCCTGGCCTTACGACCGCGAGATCGACCGGAGTTCTCGCCATGCGCCAGTGGACCATCGACGCCTTCGCCTCGGGCCCGTTCAAGGGCAATCCGGCCTGCGTGGTCGAGCCGTTTGAAGCGTGGCCCGACGCGGCCTGGATGCAGGCCCTGGCGGCCGAGAACAATCAGGCCGAAACCGCCTTCCTGCTCAAGACCGCCGATCCGGCGCGGTTCGGCCTGCGCTGGTTCACTCCGGCCATCGAGGCTCCGCTCTGCGGCCACGCCACCCTGGCCAGCGCCCACGCCCTGTTCCAGGAACTGGGCGTCGACGTTCCGCTGCTGACCTTCGACACCTTGTCGGGCGACCTGACCGTGCGGCGCCTTTTGATGGATGAGGGCGGGGAGGGGCTGGAAATGGACTTCCCCGCCGATCCGCCGCGCCGTCTGGCCGGCGTTGAAGGCCTGGCCGAGGCGCTGGGCGCCGAGCCGCTGGAGGTCTGGGCGGGGATGTATCTGGTGGCGGTGCTGAAGGACGAGGCGACCGTCCGGGGCCTGGCGCCGGACCTGGCCGCCCTACGCGCCGTGGGCGGCGAGGCCAGCGGCGGACCCGGCCAGGTGATCGCGGTGGCGCCGGCCGATCCGGGCCGGCCCTACGCCGTGGTGAGCCGCTTCTTCGCGCCGGCCGCCGGCATTCCCGAGGACCCGACCACGGGCTCGGCCCACTGCATCCTGACGCCGCTCTATGGCGACAAGCTGGGCGCGGCGACCCTGCGGTTCCATCAGGCCTATCCCGGCCGGGGCGGGGATCTGGACTGCGAAAACCACGGCGCGCGCGTTCTCCTGCGCGGCCGCGGCTTCACGATGGTGGAGAGCCGGCTGAGGGTGGAACCGGCTCTCCGTTAGACCTTCAGGTCTTAGTAGCGACGGCCGTAGCCGTAGTCGCGGTCGTGGCGCTCGTAGCGGATCTGGGCGCTGATGCGGTCGTAGCGGCGATCCAGGTCGGCGCGTTCCCAGCCGGTCAGGCCGCCGCGACGATAGCGCGACTCCAGGCGGGCGGTTTCGCGCAGGTCGCCCTTCAGGCGCCAGGCTTCATCGCGGGTCAGGCCGCCGCGGCGGATGCCCATGTCGATGCGCTGGTCCAGGCGGGCGACGCGGTCGCCGCCGACATCCTGGTTGTAGCCACGGTCATAGCCGCGCTCATAGGCCTGGGCCGAGGCGACGGCGGGAACGGCGGCGGCGACGGCCGAGACCGCGGCGATCGAAAGCAGGATCTTTTTCATCGGTACGGTTCCTCTCGAAATGTTTTCCGACGCCCGACGGGACGACGTTGGACACAAGAGAACACACCCAACCTGAAACGGTTCTGAGCCCGTCGTTATGTTCGGTTCAGGTAGATGAACTGGGCTGTGGGCGGGACGGAGCGCGGTTGGGGCAGGCACATGTGCCTGTCCCCGTCAGTTGGCCCTAAGCCGCCGCCACCTTCGCGCCGTCGCGGCGCGCGGCCGCCACGGCGGTTTCGATCGCGTCGTAGAGCTTGGTCACTTCGATCGGCTTGGCCACGTGGCCGTCCATGCCGGCGGCCATGTAGCCCTCCACCTGGTGGACCAGGGCGTTGGCGGTGACCGCCACGATCGGGATGCGCTTGCGGCTCTCGCTGACCTCGAGCGCGCGGATGGTGCGGGCGGCTTCGACGCCGTCCATCACCGGCATGTGGATGTCCATCAGCACGATGTCGTGGCCGCCGCGCTTCCAGGCCTCGACGCAGGCGGCGCCATCGGCCACCAGCTCGACCTCGGCGCCCAGCGGGGCCAGGACGGCGGCGATGACCTTCTGGTTGGTCGGATTGTCGTCGGCGGCCAGCACGCGCAGGCGGCGCTCGGACTCGATCGGCGGCGGGGCGGCTTCCACGGCGACGGGGAGGATGGCCTCGCCACGCGGCATGGCCACCACGACGGTGAAGGTCGAGCCCTGGCCCTCGCGGCTCTGCACATGCACGCCGCCGCCCATCAGGGCGGCCAGCTCGTTGCAGATCGACAGGCCCAGGCCCGAACCGCCGAACCGGCGGGTGGTCGAGCTGTCGGCCTGGACGAACTTGTCGAACAGGCGCGGCAGGGTCTCGGCGTCGATGCCGATGCCGGTGTCGACCACGTCGACCCGCAGGCCGCTGCCGTCGTCGGCCGAGGCGAAGCGCACCGAGACGCTGCCTTCGAGCGTGAACTTCAGGGCGTTGGAGACCAGGTTGCCCAGGATCTGGCGCAGGCGGTCGGCGTCGCCGCGCCACGGACCCAGGGCCTCGGGCGCGACGAAGACACCGAACTCCAGGTTCTTCTGGCGGGCCTGGGTGGCGTAGGATTCGCGGATCGACAGGGCCAGGCTGGCCAGGTCGAAGTCGCGGTCGACCAAGTCCAGGCGGCCGGCCTCGATCTTCGACAGGTCCAGCACGTCGTTGAGCACCGACAGCAGCAGGCCGCCGGACTCGCGGATCACCGACAGGCGCTCGCGCTGGGCGGCGGAAAGCTCGCCCATGGCCATCACCTCGGTCATGGCCAGCACGCCGTTCAGCGGGGTGCGGATCTCGTGGCTCATATTGGCCAGGAAGTGCGACTTCAGCACATTGGCGGCGTTGGCGTCGTCGCGCGCCTTGACCAGTTCGGCCATCGCGCCGCGCAGGTCGTGGTCGTTGATCTCCAGCCGCGAGACCAGGTGGTTGAAGCTGTCGGTCAGGCTCTGGAAGACCTCGTCGTCGGCCGCCTGTTCCACCGGCTTGAACTGGCCGTTGGCGGCGACCTCGCGCATGGCGTTGGACAGGCGCTCCATCGGCTTGGTCATGCGCCGGGCCAAGCCGTTGGCCAGCAGGATCGCCAGGCCCGCCGAGCCGAAGAACAGGGTGCCGGTCAGGGCCAGGTCGCGGGCCATGATGTCGGTCAGGCTGGGGCGGCGGGCGGCCAGCGACAGCGAGCCGACCTGGCGCGAACCCAGCTTGATCGGGCGGACCAGGGTGTCGACCTCGGCCTCCTTGATCGCGCCGATCTGGGCGACGACCTGGCCTTGCATGTCGGTCAACTGGACGGAGGCGACATTGGGCGCCTTGGCCACCGCCTCCAGGGCGCGATAGGCACCGACGGTGTTGCGGTCGGCCATCGGCGCGGCGGCGCCGGCGGCCACCATCTGGGCCAGGATCTCGTGGTTGGCCTGGGACTCCTGGCGGGCGACGCTCCACTGCTGGAGCATGAAGCACAGGCACGCGGCCAGCAGCGCGGCCACCGTGGTGGTCAGCGCGACAGCCGCGATTCGCGCCTGCAGGGGCGCATGCGTCGCGGCTCCAGAGCTGCGGCTGTCGTCGATCATTTCCCGTCCCAGGAGAATCCTAGCGATCTAACCTCTCGCAATCTTCCTAACGCTTCGCTTCCAAGATACCGCGTCCCCGCTACAAAACAACGTTAACGCGCATTTCTCATTGCCTTCTTCTTAACTTTTCGTTTACCTCTTTTCTTAGTCTTTCATTAAGGAGATGGGGCTTTGGAAAAGATTTTCGTCGTTAAACGAGTCGCCGCGAAGCTGCATGGCAGTGAAGCCGCGATCGACACGGCCATGGTTCAAGTCGCCGAAATGATGGGCGAACTGGTCCAGGCTCGTAAGGATCTGGGCCTGTCGGCGACCGTCGCCGCCGGCGCCTCCGCCAAGGTCGCGGCTGCGGTGGCCGCCCTGTCGGAAGCCCGTTCGGCCATGGTCGCCGCGCACGCCGAACTGGACGAAACCCGTCTGCGTCTGGGCGTCCGCACCAAGATGATGGGCTGGGAAATCAAGCTGTCGGCTGGCGAGCCGGTGGCTGACGAGCAGGTCGCTCAAGCCAGCTAAGCAATATTGCAAGAGTTTAATCCTTAGGGTCTCCGTTTCACGATAGAGACTCTAAGGATGAACCCGCACGTTGCTCTCTTCTTGGGATGGGCCGCCACCTTGGTGGTGTGCAGTCTGGCTTGGCTAAGAGGCTCCGCGGCGGAGCGCTGGGGTGCGGTGATCATCCTGGTCGGCGCCGTCGCGTCGCTTCTGATCCAGCTACTGCTGCCGGCCCGTCCGCAAGCCACGGCGTCGCTGTTCTGCGAGGGTCTGTACGGCTTCAGCTTCCTGCTGCTGGCCCTGCGCTACGCCAGTCCCTGGCTGGGCGGCGCGATGCTGCTGCAGGCCATCCAGTTCAGTCTGCACGCCTATTACCTGGTCGGGGATCGACCCCACGACCTGACCTATCGCGTGGTCAACAACCTGAACTCAGCCGGGGTGCTGGTCTGCATCCTGTTCGGCATCGCCGCCTCGTGGCGTCGTCAAGCCCGCGCCAGTGACCGCCAGGTTCGCGCCGGCAATCATTTCTCTGGTAAATAATTTCTCTGGCCGGACGATTTGTCCGGTCCGCGGCAAAATCTCTCCTTGCCTTCGCTGTCGAAACAGAGTTTCTCGCCGGCGGGCCACGCCCCCCCAACGGGGCGCTGTCCATCTGTAAGGATGGGAGACATCGATATGACGACCCTCGCCAAGCCGGCGATCCGCCCGGCTCGCCCCGAGTTCTCTTCCGGCCCCTGCGCCAAGCGCCCAGGCTGGACCCCCGAAAATCTCAGAAATGCTGTCCTCGGCCGGTCGCACCGTTCGAAGCTGGGCAAGGGCCGCCTGAAGGCCGCCATCGACCAGACGCGCGAAGTCCTGGAAGTCCCCGCCGACTTCCTGATCGGCATCGTCGCCGGTTCGGACACCGGCGCCGTCGAGATGGCGATGTGGTCGATGCTGGGCGCCAAGCCCGTGCAGCTGCTGGCCTTCGAGTCCTTCGGCAAGGACTGGGTCACCGACGTCACCAAGCAATTGAAGCTGCCCAACGTCGAAGTGCTCGACGCGCCCTACGGCCAGCTGCCCGACACCTCCAAGGTCGATCCGGCCAAGGACCTGGTCTTCACCTGGAACGGCACCACCTCGGGCGTCCGCGTTCCGAACGCCGACTTCATCTCGGCCGACCGCGAAGGCGTCGTCATCTGCGACGCCACCAGCGCCGCCTTCGCCCAGGACCTGGACTGGACGAAGCTGGATGTCGTGACCTTCTCCTGGCAGAAGGCCCTGGGCGGCGAAGGCGCGCACGGGATCCTGATCCTGTCGCCGCGCGCCGTGGCCCGCCTGGAAAGCTACACCCCGGCCTGGCCGATGCCGAAGCTCTTCCGCATGACCAAGGGCGGCAAGATCGCCGCCGACATCTTCGAAGGCGCGACCATCAACACGCCGTCGATGCTGTGCGTGGAAGACGCGCTGGACGCCCTGAAGTGGGCCGCCTCGATCGGCGGCCTGGAAGCCATGCAGGGCCGCGCCGACCAGAACCTGGCGGTCATCGCCGACTGGGTGGCCAAGACCCCGTGGGTCGAGTTCCTGGCGGCCACGCCGGAAATCCGCTCCAACACCTCGGTGTGCCTCAAGGTCGTCGATCCCACGATCGCGGCCCTGTCGGACGACGCCCAGGCCGACTTCGCCAAGAAGCTGGCCAGTCTGCTCGAGAAGGAGGGCGCGGCCCTCGACATCGGCGGCTATCGCGACGCCCCGGCCGGCCTGCGCATCTGGTGCGGCGCCACCGTCGAGGCTTCGGACCTGGAAGCCCTGACGCCCTGGCTCGACTGGGCCTTCGCCACGGTCTCGGCCGAACTGGCCGCCGCTTAAGCTCTTAAAGACAGCGACTGGAATCCTCGTCCCTCGACCTGTTCGGGACGAGGATTTCAGACCCCCACATCAGCAGTCGTCGCCCAAGCTCCGCCCAAGGACCGGCACGACTTTCAAGATCGGACACCTCACCATGGCTCCTCGCGTCCTCATCGCTGACAAGCTCAGCCCCGCCGCCGTCGAGATCTTCAAGAACCGCGGCCTCGACTTCGACATCAAGGTCGGCCTGACCAAGGACGAACTGATCGCCGTCATCGGCGACTATGACGGCATCGCCATCCGCTCGGGCGCCAAGCTCGACAAGGACGTGATCGCCGCCGCCCACAAGCTGCAGGTCATCGCCCGCGCCGGCATCGGCGTCGACAATGTCGACATCCCCGCCGCCACCGCCAAGGGCGTGGTGGTGATGAACACCCCGTTCGGCAACTCGATCACCACGGCCGAGCACGCCATCGCCATGATGTTCGCCCTGGCCCGCCAGCTGCCCGCCGCCGACGCCTCCACCCAGGCCGGCAAGTGGGAGAAGAACCGCTTCATGGGCGTGGAGCTGTACGCCAAGACCCTGGGCCTGATCGGCGCCGGCAACATCGGCGGCATCGTCGCCGACCGGGCTCTCGGCCTGAAGATGAAGGTCGTGGCCTACGACCCCTTCCTGTCGCCGGAACGCGCCATCGAGATGGGCGTCGAGAAGGTCGAGCTGGAAGACCTGCTGGCCCGCGCCGACGTCATCACCCTGCACACCCCGCTGACCGACAAGACCCGCAACATCCTGTCGGCCGACAATCTGAAGAAGACCAAGAAGGGCGTGCTGATCGTCAACTGCGCCCGCGGCGGCCTGGTCGACGAAGTGGCCCTGCGCGAGCTGCTCGACAGCGGCCACGTGGGCGGCGCGGGCTTCGACGTGTTCGTCACCGAGCCGGCCAAGGAAAACCCGCTGTTCGGTTCGGACCGCGTGGTGGCCACCCCGCACCTGGGCGCCAGCACCAACGAAGCCCAGGAGAACGTCGCCCTGCAAGTCGCCGAGCAGATGAGCGACTATCTGCTGACCGGCGCCGTCACCAACGCGCTGAACAGCCCGTCGATCACCGCCGAAGAAGCCCCCAAGCTGAAGCCGTTCGTGGCCCTGGCCGAGAAGATCGGCGCCCTGGCCGGCCAGATGGTCGACTTCGGCATCAAGGCCATCGACATCGCCTACGAGGGCGAGGTCTCCAACCTCAACGTCAAGCCGATGACCTCGGCCGCCCTGGCCGGGATCCTCAAGCCGATGCTGGCCGAGATCAACATGGTCTCCGCCCCCGCCGTGGCCAAGGATCGCGGGATCACCGTCTCGGAGAGCCGCCAGGAAATCAGCCCCACCTATGACAGCCTGATGCGCATCACCATCACCACCGAGAAGGGCAAGCGCGCCTTCGCCGGCACGGTGATCGCCGGCGCGCCGCGCATGGTCGAGGTCAAGGGCATGGAACTGGACGCCGGCTTCGCCCCGGCCATGCTCTACATCAACAACCTGGACAAGCCGGGCTTCATCGGCGCCCTGGGCATGCTGCTGGGCGAGGCGGGCGTCAACATCGCCACCTTCAACCTGGGCCGCCTGTCGGCCGACGAAGACGCCATCGCCCTGGTCGGCGTCGACCAGGCCCCGGACGAGGCCCTGCTGGCCAAGATCCAGGCCCTGCCACACGTCAAGGAAGCCCGCGCCCTGACGTTCTGATCCCTCCGAACCCTTCTCCCCTTGCGGGATAAGGTGTCAGCGAAAGCTGACGGATGAGGGGTCTTTCAGACCTATCCGCCGCGTCCAGCTTGATCGCTGGGCGCGGCGGTTTTCGTTGGCGTGACGGCCTATGGTTGAGTTGCGGAATCTGCTACCGTCGCTTGTCCGGTGGAGCTGAAAAATGATCGATCATCTTTCAAGAGACGAACTGGCCGAGATCGCCCGCAGCGGCGGAGGCCTCGACCTCCGCGTCGGCAAGCGCAGCGCGGAGGACCTGTGCTTCATCGCTCGGGCCATGGTTCCGGGCAGCCTGTTCATCCTTCGAGGGCCCGCGTCGTTCACGCTGGAGGAGCTCTCCTTCATCGCCCGAAGCGGCAATGGCGCGGTGGTTTTCCAGGGCTGAGCCAAGTCCGGCGCGGTGAAGATCCTGTGCAGGTCGGGAGGCGATGCGGCCAAGCCTGGGCTTCGCCATTTTCAAGCCTCACCGGACCGGCTAGGTGCGGAGATCCCAGCCAGGAGCTTCGATGTCCCTCCGCGCCCGCAAGATCAACCGTATCGTCTTCATCGTCTTCCTGAGCGCGTCCGCCTACGCCCTGGCCAAGGCCCTGTTGCCGGGCGACGACAGCGTCGGCTTCATCCCCTGGGACAAGGCCAAGCACTTCATCGTCTTCTACGTGCTGAGCGTCCTGGCCAGCCTGGCCCTGCCGCAGAGCCGGCTGCACCGCATCGGCTTGGTCCTCCTGGCGTTCGGCGGCTCGATCGAGATCCTGCAGGGCTTCGTCGGCCGCGACGCCTCGTGGTTCGACCTGTTCGCCGACGCCTGCGGCATCAGCGCGGCGTTCGGACCGATGCTGGTGTCCAAGTGGTGGCGGGAGACGGCGCGGTTCTGATTTTGTCCGTTTTCCCGGCGAAGGCCGGGACCCAGATGGCAGATGTAGAGGCGGAGTCCATAAGCTCAGCGCTCATCCAGCCCGCCCAAATGGATGGGATCTGGATCCCGGCCTTCGCCGGGAAAACGGATTAAAAGGTCCCACCCCGCCCTTCGCCGTCCCTGAACCGCGCCGCGCCCGCCCGGGCTTCGCGCCGCAGGGGCTCCAGCCCGCCGATCCCCTCGACCTTCAGCGCCTCTTCCAGCGAGACGTCCCACTGGGCGAAGGCCGAGGCGCGGTCGGCGCGCAGGCAGATCTGCGGGAAGACGGCGATCTGGGCGGCCAGGGCCTGGGCCGCGCCAAGCGCCTCGCCGGCCGGGACCACGCGGTCGGCCAGGCCCCAGCTCAGCGCCTCGACGGCCTCGACCGCGCGGCCGGTCAGGATCATGTCCAGCGCCCGGCCCTGGCCGACGATCCGCGGCAGCCGCACCGTGCCGCCGTCGATCAGCGGCACGCCCCAACGCCGGCAGAACACGCCGAAGATCGCGCTGGCCGACGCCACCCGCAGGTCGCACCACAGGGCCAGTTCCAGCCCGCCGGCCACCGCGTGGCCCTCGACGGCGGCGATCACCGGCTTGGACAGCAAGCGCCGCGTCGGCCCCATCGGACCCTCGCCGACCGGGTCGTAGCGCTCGCCCTCGCCGGAGGCGGCGACGGCCAGGTCGAACCCGGCGCAGAACGTTCCGCCGGCCCCGGTCAACACCGCCACGGCGGCGGTCGGATCGGCCTCGAAGGCGTCGAAGGCCGCCCGCAGTTGCAGGGCCGTGTCGGGGTTCACCGCGTTGCGCTTGTCCGGGCGGTTGATCGTCACGGTCCAGACCGGGCCGTCGGTGTGGAGCTCGACTTCGGCCATCTCAAATCTCCGCGCGTCCGGGTCGGCGCCCTTTGTCGCAGCATGACGGGCTCGGCTTGACTCTCCAACCTCGGAGGATCAGAACAAAAGTGGAACATTGGAGTGTGCAGCATGCCCGGGGCGAAACCCGCCCTTTCGGCTTTGAGAGCCCAGATCGCCGCCTTGGAAGCGGGGACTCGGACTCCGCCGCCCGTCCTGCCGTTCGGCGATCCGCGCATCGACGGCTGCTTTCCGGGCGGCGGCCTGCAACGCGGCGGCTGGCATGAGGTGGGCGGGTCGGGGCTGGAGGAAGAGACCGGCGCCGCCCCTGCGGCCTTCACCGCCCTGATGCTGCGGCCGCTGGCGGCCCAGGGCGCGGTGGTCTGGGTGATGCGGCGTGACGACCTGCACGTGCCAGGCCTGGTCAATCTGGGCTTTCCGGCCGAACGCCTGATTCAGGTGCGGGCCCGCGACGAGGCCGAGGTGCTGGCGGTGCTGGAGGACGCCCTGGCCACGGTGGGCGTCGCCGCCGCGATCGGCGAGGCCGAGACCCCCGACCTCAAGGCCGGCCGCCGCCTGCAGTTGGCCTGCGAGCGGCGAGGCTCGACCGGGGTGCTGCTGCGAAGACGGCCCTATGGCGGGCCGGTGGGCAAGGTCCGGGAGGTGTCGGGTTCGGCCGTCCAGACCCGCTGGCGCGTCGCCGCCGCTCCCAGCCAACCCCCGCCGGGCGAGCCGGGCCTGGGCCCGCCACGCTGGCGGGTCGACCTCGAACGCTGCCGGGGCGGCCGTCCCGGCGCCTGGATCCTCGAACAAGCGGAGGCCGCCGATGGCCCGCATCCTTTCCGTCTGGTGTCGCAACTGGCCGATCACGACGTGGCGGCGAGCGAACCCGAACTTCGGCGCGCCGGGTGACGCCAAAGCCTCCCCCCGTGGGGGAGGCGACCGCGCAGCGGTCGGTGGGGGGAGTGATCGGAAGGTCGGTCCCGCCGGTGGTCGACGGCCTATTCCTCCCCCCTCCGTCGCCTGCGGCGACACCTCCCCCACGGGGGGAGGCTCTGTTCCGCCCGTCGCCCTGATCGCCACCGAAGGCGGCACGCGCCGCCTGGCCGCCGTCGACGACGCAGCCGCGGCCCTGGGCCTGCACGTCGGCCAGAAGGCCGCCGACGCCGCGGCCCTGGTCCCCGACCTGCTGACCGCCGATCACGATCCCGACGGCGACCGCGCCGCCCTGGAGATCCTCTGCGACTGGTGCGTGCGCTTCTCGCCGGCCGTGGCGATCGACGGGCTGGACGGCCTGTTCCTCGACGTCGAGGGCGTCTCCCACCTGTGGGGCGGCGAGGCGGCCATGCTGGACGACCTGCTGGCCCGCCTCGAACGCTGGGGCGCGCCGGCGAGAGGCGCGATCGCCGACACCCCCGGCGCGGCCTGGGCCCTGGCCCGCTACGCCCCCGACCGCACCATCGCTCCGCCAGGCGGCCAGGGCGCGTTACTGGCCCCGCTGCCGGTCGCCGCCCTGCGCCTGGACGAGGCCGCCCAGGCCCAACTGCCGCGCCTGGGCCTGTTCCACATCGGCCAGCTCTTGACCCTGCCGCGCGCCCAGCTGGCCAAGCGCTTCGGCCTGGCCGCCGTGCTGCGCATCGACCAGGCCCTGGGCGCGGCCCGCGAAGCCCTGACCTTCCGCCGCCCCGCCACCCCCTGGTTCGACCGCCTGGCCTTCTTCGAACCGATCAGCGCCCTGGAGGACCTGGAACGGGTGACGGGGGATGTCATGATCTTGATCTGCCGCAGGCTCGAAGAGGAAGGGCAGGGCGCCAAGCGCTTCGAGGTTGTCTTTCACCGCCTGGACGGCAAGGCCATGCCGGTCGCGGCCGGCCTGTCGCGACCGGGGCGCGACGCCAAGCGACTGGCGCGTCTGCTGGCGCCCAAGCTGGGGGTGATCGATCCCGGTTTCGGGATCGAGGTGGTCACGGTGTTCGCCCTGGACGTCGAACCGCTCTCGACGGTCCAGACCCGGATGGACGCCGAGGCGGGCGTCGGTGTCGACGAGAGCTTGGCGCCCCTGATCGATCGCCTGATGAACCGCCTGGGAAGCGCTCGCGTTTGGCGCGCCGACCTGCGCGAAAGTCATGTCCCGGAACGCTCGGTCATGCGGTCGGCGCCTTTGGCGGCGCCGGGCGAAAAGTCGTGGGATCCGGCTCGTCCCCGACCCTCGCGTCTTCTCAAGCGACCCGAAGCCATCGAGGTGATGGCCAAGCTTCCCGATGATCCGCCCGTGCGCTTTCAATGGCGGAACAAGACCCACCGTGTGCGCCACGCCGAAGGCCCGGAACGCATCGGCCAGGAATGGTGGCGCACCGCTTTCGACGAGGTGGGACCCGCCAAGATCCGTGACTACTACCGCGTGGAGGACGAGGCGGGCGGTCGGTACTGGATCTACCGCCAGGGCCTGTACGGCGTCGGCGATGAACCGAAATGGTGGCTGCATGGCCTGTTCGGATAAGGCCTGTCCTTGTGAGGGGAAGGGGCGATGACGGCCTATGCCGAGCTGCAGGCCACTACAAACTTCTCTTTCCTGCGCGGCGCCTCCCACGCCAAGGAGCTGATGTTCACCGCCGAGGCCTATGGCTTGAAAGCCCTGGGTGTCACCGACCGCAACACCCTGGCCGGGGTGGTGCGACCATGGACGTTCGCCAAGGACGAAGGGCTGAAGGCGCGCGCCTTGACCGGCTGTCGCCTGGATTTCGCCGACGAGACGCCGAGCCTGCTTTGCTACCCCTCGGATCGCGAGGCGTTCGGAAGGCTGACGCGCCTGCTAACCGTGGGCCAGCTACGCGGGGAGAAGGGGGAATGCCATCTCTTCTGGGAAGACTTCCTGCAATACGCCGAAGGACAGCTTGCCCTGATCGTACCGCCGGCTCGTCTCGACGAGACATTCGAGGCGCATCTCAACCAGATGGCCGGCGAGCTGCGCGGCCGGGTCTGGCTGACGGCCAATCGCGCCTATGCCGCCCAGGATCTCAAGCGCCTGGCGCGGCTGGCCGATCTGGCGCGGGATGCGCGCGCGCCGATGGTCGCTACAAACGACGTGCTCTACCACGCACCTGAGCGTCGGGTGCTGCAAGACGTCATGACCTGCATCCGTGAAGGCTGCACGATCCAGGAGGCCGGGTTTCGCCTGGAGGCCAATGCCGAGCGCCACCTCAAGCGCCCAAGCGAAATGGCCCGCCTCTTCGAGCGTTGGCCCCAGGCGGTGGAACGCACCCTGGAGATCGTCGAGCGCATCGATTT
This sequence comes from Caulobacter soli, assembly GCF_011045195.1. Taxonomy (GTDB): domain Bacteria; phylum Pseudomonadota; class Alphaproteobacteria; order Caulobacterales; family Caulobacteraceae; genus Caulobacter; species Caulobacter soli. The sequence continues at coordinate 807,476 of NZ_CP049199.1, forward strand.
CGACCTGGGTCAGCTCAAGTACGAATATCCCGACGAGCCCGTTCCGCCCGGCAGCACGGCGATCCGGCACCTGACCAAGCTGGCCTGGGACGGCGCCAAGACGCGCTATCCCGGCGGCGTGCCGGACAAGGTCAGGACCTTGCTCAAGAGCGAGTTGAAGCTGATCAAGAAGCTCAAGGTCCCCGACTATTTCCTGACCGTCCACGACATCGTCAAATGGGCGCGCGACCAGAAGATCCTCTGCCAGGGACGCGGTTCGGCCGCCAATTCCTCGGTCTGTTTCTGCCTGGGCGTCACGGCGGTGGATCCAACCAAGCCTAATCAGGACCTGCTCTTCGCCCGGTTCCTCTCCGAGGAACGGGGCGAGCCGCCGGATATCGACGTCGACTTCGAGCATGATCGCCGCGAGGAGGTGATGCAGTACGTCTACCGGCGCTATGGCCGCCACCGGGCGGCGATCTGCGGCACGGTGATCCACTATCGGCCCCGCAGCGCCATTCGCGACGTCGGTAAGGCGCTGGGTCTGACGGAAGATATCACGGCTCAGCTGGCCAATACGGTCTGGGGCAGTTGGGGCGATGGTCTGCCGGAGGAGCATATCCGTCAGGTCGGACTCGATCCGGAAAACCCCGCGATCAAGCGGGCGGTGCTGCTGGCGACCGAACTGCTGCAGTTTCCACGTCATCTGTCACAGCATGTCGGCGGCTTCGTCCTGACCAAGCGTAGGCTGGACGAGACCGTGCCGATCGGCAACGCCGCCATGGCGGATCGCACCTTCATCGAATGGGACAAGGACGACATCGACAGCGTCGGCCTGATGAAGGTCGACGTTCTGGCCTTGGGCATGTTGAGCGCCGTCCGGCGCGCCTTCGACATGCTGCGCGCGGACCATGGCCTGCCTCTGTCGGATCTGGCGCACATTCCGCAGGAGCAGGACGAGGTCTACGCCATGTTGCAGAAGGCGGACTCCGTCGGCGTGTTCCAGGTCGAGAGCCGGGCCCAGATGTCGATGCTGCCGCGCCTGAAGCCGAAGACCTTCTACGACCTGGCCATCCAGGTGGCGATCGTGCGTCCCGGCCCGATCCAGGGGAACATGGTGCACCCCTACCTCAAGCGGCGCGGCCAGCCCGAACTCGTGACCTATCCGAAGCCGGCGCCGCCGCATCCGCAGGACGAACTGAAGGGGGTCCTGGAAAAGACCCTGGGCGTGCCGCTGTTCCAGGAACAGGCCATGCGGATCGCCATCGAGGGGGCGAAGTTCAGCGACGCCGACGCCAATGGACTGCGGCGCTGCATGGCCACCTTCCGCAGCCAGGGCGACCTGGGCGTTTACCAGGAGAAGTTCGTCGGCGGCATGATCGCGCGTGGTTACGATCCCACCTTCGCCAAGGACTGCTTCGAGCAGATCAAGGGTTTCGGCTCGTATGGCTTTCCGGAAAGCCATGCGGTGAGCTTCGCCCTGCTGGTCTACGCCTCCTCGTGGATCAAATGCTCATGGCCCGACGTGTTCTGCGCGGCGCTGATCAATTCCCAGCCGATGGGGTTCTACCAGCCGGCCCAACTGGTGCGCGACGCGCGCGAGCATGGGGTCGAGGTGCGGGCGCCGGACATTCTGATGAGTGACTGGGATTGCACGCTGGAGACGGCGTCGCCCCTGACGGGGCGGGAGCGGCGGATCGCCGACGACAAAATCTTCAATCCCGATACGCGCCCATTCTGGAAAGCCGTTCGCCTGGGGCTGCGCCAGATCAAGGGGCTGAAGGAGGACGACTCCAAGCAAATCATCACTGTCCGCGCCGCCGGCGCCCGCGCGCCCGCCGACTTCGCGCGGGCCGGGGTGTCGCAGCGCGCGCTGGAGCTGCTGGCCGAGGCCGACGCGTTCGCGTCCATCGGCCTCTCCCGGCGCGACGCGCTGTGGGCGGTCAAGGGGCTGAAGGGCGAGGTCAAGGTCGACAGCCAGGCGCCGCTGCTGGCCGGCCTGCCGTTGTTCGAGGACGCCGTCGCCCTGCCGACCATGGCCTTGCCCCAGCAGGTGGCCGAGGACTATCGCACCACCAGCCTGTCGCTGAAGTCCCACCCGCTGCGCTTCTTCCGGCCGGGGCTGGAGCGGCGCGGCGTGATCCCCGCCGAGGGGCTGAAGGGCCTGCCCAACGGTCGTCGGGTCAGCGTCGGCGGGCTGGTGCTGATCCGCCAGCGGCCGGGCACGGCCAAGGGCGTGGTGTTCCTGACCCTGGAGGACGAGACGGGCGTGGCCAACGCGGTGGTCTGGAAGGACTGCTTCGACGTGCACCGCCGCACGGTGATGAGCGCCTCGTTCCTGATCGTCCACGGCAAGGTGCAGTCCGCCGAGGGGGTGATCCACGTGGTGGCCGAGGACTTCACCGATCTGTCAGCTGAGCTGGCGCGGATGAAGGAAGACCCCGAAGCGCCCGCCCCGGCGGTGCGGATGCGGACGTCGGGGCGGCTTCAGCGGAGCCGGGATTTTCACTGAGTTTCAGAATCCCTCTCTCTGAGAGAGAGGGCGGGGCCCGCCGCGTAGCGGTGGAAGGGTGAGAGGTTACAATCTCTCAGAAGGAAACTCCGACGAGGACGCCGGAGTGTCGGCGGGCGCATCGGCAGTGTGAAATCGCGCCCCCCCTTAAGTCGCTCAAGAGCCCTGGATTTGACTGCCAGCGGTGAAACCTCTCACCCTCCCACCGCCTTTGGCGGCGGGCCCCTCCCTCTCTCAAAGAGAGAGGGATTCGGAGGCGCGGCTCACCACCACCGTCTTCGCCTCAGCCACCTCGGCCAACAACGCGAACAGCGCCACGGTGTCGATCGGCTTGCGCAGCACGCCGTCGGCGCCGTCGGCCCGGTAGCGGGCGACGTCGTCGTCGAAGACGTTGGCGGTCAGCATCCAGACGGGGGTGCGGGGCTTGATCGAGGCGGCTTCCACGCGGCGGATCTCGGCCAGGGCCGCAACCCCGTCCAGCACCGGCATGTTGACGTCCATCAGCACCAGGTCGAAGGGCTCGGCCCGCCAGGCGTCCAGGGCCTTGGCCCCGTCCTCGGCGAACACCAGCTGGACCGGCGAGGCCGCCAGCAGGGCGGCCAGCACCCGGCGGTTGGCGGGATTGTCCTCGGCGGCCAGCACCCGGATCGGAGCGGCCACGTTCGCTTCCGCCGACGACCCCGGAGCCGGCGACCCCGCGACCGGCGGCGCCAGGATCGCGGCCTCGAAGGCGAACCAGAAGACCGCGCCGCGCTTGCCGGCCTTGCCGGATCGGGCGTCGCCGCCGGGGACGTCGTCCACGCCGATCTCGCCGCCCATCAGGGCCAGGTTGGCCGCGCAGATCGACAGGCCCAGCCCACTGCCGCCCAGGCTGCGGCCCCGCTCGGTCTGGTCGAAGGCGTCGAACATCCGGGGGCGGTCCTCCGGCGGCACGGGCGCGCCGGTGTCGCGCACCTCGATCAGGGCGCTCAGCGTCTGGTCTCCAGTCGCGCCGGCCAGGCGGACCACGACGGCCCCGCCCGACGGCGAGGCCTTCAGGCCGTTGGAGACCAGATTGACCAGGGTCTGCTCCAGCTTGGCCTCGTCGGCCAGCACGCCGTAGGCCAGGTCCGGATCGGCGTCCTCGAAACTCAGCAGCACGCCGACGGCCTGGGCGTGGGCGCTCCACACCCGCACCACCGTGCGGACCAGGCGGCGCAGGTCGACCGGCGCCAGGGTCAGGGCGGCCTGGCCGGCCTCCAGCTTGGTCAGGTCCAGCACGGTGTCGAGCAGCCGGGTCAGCTGGGCGCCGCCCTCCAGCACGCCCTGGGCCAGGTCGGCCTGGGTGGAGGTCAGGAAGGTGTCGCGGCGCAGGGCGTGGGCGAAGCCCAGCACGGCGTTGAGCGGGGTGCGGATCTCGTGGCTGGCCACGGCCAGCAGGTCGGACTTGGCGCGGCTGGCGGCCTTGGCTTCGGCGATGGCCTCGGTCAGGTCGGCGTTCTTGCGCGCCAGGTCGCGCAGGGCCTGGGCCAGGGCGCGGTCGGTCATCTGCTGGCGCCAGGTGGCGGAGAGGACGGCGGCGACGAACAGCAGCATGGCCGCGCCGTAGTGGTTGGCGGCCAGCGGGGTGTGGCGGTCGAAGGCGATCCACAGCAGCGTCGCCACGGGCGGCCCGACGGCGGTGATGTAGCTGACCTTGCCGGTGTGCACGCGCAGGGCCGCGAACAGCAGAACGCAGGTGGCCACCAGGGCGGCCTCGACGCGCATGATCGGCTCGCCGAACAGCCGGATCTTGACGGCCAGGGCGCAGGCGTTGAGCGACAGCAGGAAGACTAGGCCGATCGACCACCAGCGCAGCCGTCGGAAGGCCACCAGGGGTTCGGGGTGCCGCAGCGCCACCTCGGTGGCCAGGTACAGCGCGGCGTAGATGACCAGCTCGGCCAGGCCGAACAGGGTCATGGGCAGCGGCGTGTAGATCGCCAGCAGGCCCACGAAGACGACGACCAGAACCAGACGGGCGCGCACGATGCCGCGGGTATATCGAACGAACCCGTCCAGGCGGGTGACATCCACCGTCTGTTCGATCATCCAGGCTCCCGCCGACGCTTACTGTTGTCCCAGGGATGAGACGGCCCGCCCTTGGAAGCGTGGCTAGGCAAAGCATGGGAAGGTGATTCTGGCTTTTCCGCTCGCCTTATGGGCGATGGATGCGGCGGGTTTGAATCAGACCTGGGTCCTGGCGGTCGCGGCCTTGGTCTTGCTGGGGGCCGCCAGGGCGGGCGACACGGTGCGCAGGGCCTCGACCAGGGCGAACAGCTGGGTGCGCACGCTGAACTCGTCGCCGGCCAGGGCGGCGGCTTCCAGGGCGGCCAGGGCCTCGATCGAGATCGGGGGCAACGGCGTCTGGGGCGCGGCCTCGGTGACGCCCGGAGCCTTGGGCCGGGCGATCTCGTTGATGTCGACCAGGGCCTCGGTCAGCTTTTCGCCGGGACGCAGGCCGGTGATCTTGATCTCGATGTCGCGGTCGGGAACCAGGCCCTGCAGCTCGATCATCCGCCGAGCCAGATCGATGATCTTGACCGGCTCGCCCATTTCAAGCGTCAGGACGCCGGTCGGCGGCTCGGCGTCGACCGCCGACAGCGCCACGGCCCGCAGCACCAGCTGCACGGCCTCGGGGATGGTCATGAAATAGCGCTCGACCTGGGCGTCGGTCAGGGTGACCGGTCCGCCGCGAGCGATCTGATGCTGGAAGATCGGCACCACCGAGCCGGCCGAGCCCAGCACGTTGCCGAACCGCACGACGCTGACGCGGGTGGCGCCGCCGCAACCGAACTGGCGGACCACGGCCTCGGCCACGCGCTTGGTCGCGCCCATCACGCTGGCCGGAGCCACGGCCTTGTCGGTGGAGATCAGGGCCAGGTGGGCCGCGCCGCAGGCCTTGGCGGCGGCGGCGACGTTGCGGGTGCCCATCACGTTGGTGCGCACGCCTTCGCAGGGGTGGTTCTCGACCAGGGTGACGTGCTTGAGGGCGGCGGCGTGGAACACCAGCTCGGGCCTTTCGGCGGCGAACACCAGGTCCAGGCGGGCGGCGTCGCGCACGTCGCACAGCACGTCGCGGCGCGGCAGCTGCGGCCAGGCCTCGCCCAGCTCGCGGTCGATATGGAAGAGGTTGGCCTCGGCGGAATCCAGCAAGGTCAGCTGGGCGGGGCCGCTGGCGGCGATCTGGCGGGCCAGTTCCGAACCGATGCTGCCGCCGGCCCCGGTGACCAGCACCCGCTTGCCGGCCACCAGGGCGCGGACGGGGTGGGGATCCAGGCGCACCGGCGCGCGGCTGAGCAGTTCCTCGAGGCTGATCTCGCGCAGGCTGGCGCCCCCGACCGACATGCTGGGCGCGCCCATGTCCACCAGGCCCTGGCGGCGCAGCAGGCGCACGCCCTCGGTCTTCAATCGGCCCAGGCGCTCGGCCCCGAAGGCGCTGAGCGGACCGTCGGTCAGGAACAGCAGGGCCGCCGGCTGCAGGCCGCCGTCGCGCAGCTGGGACATGACGCCGTCGAAATCGTCGATGGCGCCCAGGATGCAGACCCCGCCCAGCTCGTCGCCGGTTTCGCTGGCCTTGGGGGTCAGCACGCCCACGGGGGCGTAGCGTTCGCCCAGGGCGGCGGGGGCGCGAAGGAAGGCCTCGGCCTCGCTGGCCGTGCCGATGATCAGCAGGCGGGGCAGGGCCGGCGAGGCGGGCGCCGGGCGCAGGCGGATGAGCGAATCGACCAGCACGCGATCATAGATCGTCCGGCGGATGATACGCAGCCAGGCCAGCAGGCTGACCTGCACCAGGAAGACGACGAACAGGGCGCGCACGCCGCCCGAACGGTGGACGCCGATGGCTTGGCCCAGCACGGCGAAGGTCAGGGTGGTGAGAAAGGCCGAACGGGCCAGGCGCAGGGCGTCGCCGGCCCCGAAGAAGCGCCAGGGCGAGCGCTCGAGCCGGAACACCAGCTCGATCATCAGGGCCGAGACGGCGAACAAGGCGGCCTGGAACAGGGTGGTCTGCAGCAGAGGGGGCGGTTCGAACGCGGCGGCGCCGGCCGTCACCAGGCGCGCCAGGATCAGGGCCACGAAGGCCAGCACCATGTGCGCCGCGATCTTACCCATACGACCCATGAACACTAACTCCCGCCACGGTCGCCCGAAAAACCGCTTCGCCGGGGGGACTTAGCACGCTCCGCGTGCGTCGTCGCCCCGTCGAGGTCGATGGTTAGCGGGTGTTGCGGATCAGCCTCGCGCCAGGGGCAGAAGCTCGACCACGTCGCCGGTCGCGGCCGGCGGGGCGCCGACGGGGCGCTTCACCAGGCAGTCGGCGCGGGAGAAGACGCCGATCAGCGAGGAGTCCTGGTCGGGGAACGGGGTGACCCGCACCCGGCCTTCGGCGTCGATGGCGCGGGCCGCGCGCATCCAGTGCTCGCGGGGGCCGGTGGCGGGCAGGGGGGCGGTCAGGAGGCCGGCGCTGATCGCCAGCGTCGGGTCCGCGCCGGTCAGGGCGGCCAGCAGGGGACGCAGGAACAGCTCGGCGCAGACCAGGGCCGAGGCCGGGTTGCCGGGCAGGCCCAGCACGCGGCGGCCATCCCCCAGAAGGCCGAACCAGGTCGGCTTGCCCGGCCGCACGGCGATGGTCTCGACCCGTAGTTGCAGGCCCAGGGCGGCCAGCGCCGGCTTGACCAGGTCGTGGTCGCCGACCGAGGCGCCGCCGACGGTGACGATCAGGTCGGCCTCGGCCGCCTTTACCGCCTGGGCGATGGCGTCGAGGTCGTCGGCCTGGGCGCGCAGCCTGACGGCCTCGCCGCCCCAGGCCTGGACAAGGGCCGCCAGGCTGAACGAGCCGGACTCGAAGATCTGGTCGGGCGCGGGCGTCGCGCCGGGCGGGACCAGTTCGTCGCCGGTGGCCAGGATGGCGACACGGGGACGGCGCGCGACGTCCAGCTTGGCCCGGCCGGCGCTGGCGGCCAGCGACAGGCGCCAGGCGTCGATTCGCGCGCCTTGCGCCAGCAGGGCGTCTCCGGATCGGAAATCGCCGCCGGCCGGCCGGATGTTGTGAGGCGGCGGGTCGCGGTCGATCGTGAAGGTCACGGTCTCGCCGTCGCGCGTGGCGTTTTCCTGGATCACCACCAGATCGGCGCCGGACGGCACGGGCGCGCCGGTGAAGATCCGCACCGCCTGGCCGGGTCCGACCGGCTGGCCATAGGCCCGGCCCGCGGCGCTTTCGCCGATGATCTGGAAGCGGGTGTCGGGCGAGAGGTCGGCGCGTCGGATGGCCCAGCCGTCCATGGCCGAGGCGGCGAACGGCGGCTGGTCACGATCGGCGACGATCGGGGCGGCCAGCACCCGGCCGAGGGCGTCGGGCAGGGCGACCTGTTCGACGCCCAGCCGCTCGGCGTCGGCCAGCATGCGGCCGCGCGCCGCCTCGACCGTCAGGTTCTTCAGTTGAAGCTTGTCGCCGCTCACGCCCCGCACACTCCCAAGACCCGCCCCAACCATGAGCCATTTGTAACGCGCGTCGCCGGGCGGCGCTGTTATGGTTTTCCGATAGCCGCCCTAGAATTGATCGGGGAGATTTTCGTGATGACCAAGCGCGACGCCGACAACGACGGGGGGCTGGCCGGCTGGCTGCGGACCCTGGCCCTGACCCTGGCCATCGTGCTGGTTCCCCGCGTGGTGCTGTGCCAGCCCTTCACCATCCCGTCGGGGTCGATGGAGCCCACCCTGCAGGTTGGCGACTACATTCTGGTCAGCAAGTATGCCTACGGCTGGAGCCGCCATTCGATCCCGCTCAGCCCGCCGCTGCCGCAGGGCCGGCTGCTGGGCCAGGCGCCGGCGCGGGGCGACATCGTGGTGTTCAAGAAGCCCAATGACGGCCGCACCGACATCATCAAGCGGCTGATCGGCCTGCCGGGCGACAAGGTCCAGGTGGTCGAGGGCGTGCTGCGGATCAACGACCGGCCCGTGCGCCGCGAATGGCTGGGGACCACGGTCGAGGCGCCGTTCGGCGAGATGATCCCGGTCGGCCAGTTCAAGGAGACCCTGCCCGGCGGCAAAGCCTATGTCACCAACAGCTGGGGCTCGGGCACGCCGGGGGCCAACACCGGGGTCTATACGGTGCCCCAGGGCTGCTTCTTCATGATGGGCGACAATCGCGACAACAGCCTGGACAGTCGCTTCGACGCCGGGGCGATCCCCAAGGGCGAGGCCGCCTGCAAGTGGGACGCCGCGCTGGACGCCTATCTGCCGCCGGAGCTGGGCATGGGCTATGTGCCGGCCGACGACCTGGTGGGCCGGGCCGAGATGGTGGTGGGGTCGATGCGGCCCGGCGCCAGCGTGCTCAAGCCCTGGACCCTGGTCAGCCACATGCGCTGGGAACGGACGTTCCACCGGCTGGGCGGGAGCGTTTAGGTCGATCGACCTTTCAGCACCGTGCGTGGTCCTCGTCCTTCGACAAGCTCAGGATGAGGACCACTTTCATGCGTCGGCTGTCGAGAACCTCATCCTGAGCTTGTCGAAGGACGAGGTTCTTGGTCTCGCAAACACCCGCCAGGGTCGTGTTCGCCCCTGCTATCTGTCACTTTCGCCGCCTTTAGGAAAACGTCGGTATCCATAGTCTCGCGCTTCCCTTTCGGAGAAGTACCATGCAGCGCTATGTGATCGAACGTGACATCCCCGGCGTCGACGCCCTGGACGCCCAGCAACTGAGCGGCGCGGCGGCGACCTCGAACAAGGCCCTGGCCCAGCTGGCGCCCAAGGTTCAGTGGGTCCAGTCGTTCGTGGCCAAGGACAAGACCTTTTGCATCTACCTGGCCGAGGACGAGGCGGCGATCCGCGATCATGCCCGGCTCAGCGGCTTTCCGGCCAATCGGATAACGCCGATCGCCGGAATCATCGACCCGACCACGGAACGGGCCTAGGCTTTGACCCGGGGGAGCGGCCACGGGTGGAACGTGCAGGACGTCACGGTCGTACTGTTCGATGACGGGTTGGCCTCGACGGCCATCCTGCCGATGGAGATCTTCCATACGGCCGGCGCGCTGTGGGCGCAGCTGCACGGCCAGCCCCCCGAGCCGCGCTTTCGAGTGCGCACGGCCTCGGTGACCGGCGCGCCGGTGCGCACGCCCTACGGTCCCCTGATCACGCCCGAGGCCAGCCTGGACCAGATCGAGCGCACCGACATCGTGATCGTGCCGACCTCGGGCCTGGATCTGGACGTCAAGCTGCTGGAGAACGACGCCATCCTGCCGTGGCTGCGCCGCCATCACGCGGCCGGGGCCTATGTGGCTGGCGTCTGCATGGGCGCGGCCTATCTGGCCGAGGCGGGGCTGCTGGACGGCCGGATCGGCACCACCCACTGGGCCCTGGGCGAGACCTTCGCCGCCCGCTATCCCAAGGTGCGCTGGCGGCCCGAACAGTTCGTCACCGAGGACGGTCGGCTGCTGTGCAGCGGCGGGGTGATGGCGGCGATGGATATCAGCCTCTACCTGGTCGAGAAGCTGTGCGGCCACGAGATCGCGGTGCAGACGGCCAAGGCGCTATTGCTGTCGATGCCCCGCACCCATCAGTCCGGCTACGCGGTGCTGCCGCTGTCGGCCCCGCACGACGACGCCTGCGTGCGCGACGTTGAGGCCTATGTGCAGGGCGCGTTCCACCAGGATCTCAGCGTGGAGGACATGGCCGCCCAGGCGGGCCTGGGCGAGCGCACCTTCGTGCGCCGCTTCAAGTCGGCCACCGGCCAGCGGCCCGGCGCCTATCTGCAGGCGGTGCGGATCGAGGCGGCCAAGAAGCTGCTGGAGCGCGAGGCGCGCTCGATCCAGGGCGTCAGCTCGGCGGTCGGCTACGACGACGTCGCCTTCTTCCGCCAGCTGTTCAAGCGCGCCACCGGCATGACGCCGGCCGAGTACCGCCAGCGGTTCGGGGCGCTGCACGTGCGCAGCGGGCCGTTCGCGCCGGCGGGTTCGCCCAAGGGCTTCGCCGCCGGACTGGCTTCCGCCTAGCCGACGAACGCCCGCTCGATCACGAAGTCGCCCGGCTCGGCGTTCGAGCCTTCCTTCAGCCCGTGGGCTTCCAGCAGGTGGGCGGTGTCCTTGATCATGGCCATCGAGCCGCACAGCATGGCGCGGTCGTGCTCAGGATCGAACTGCACCTGCTCCAGGCCCAGGTCGGCGAACAGTCGACCCGAGCTGATCAGATCGGTGAACCGGCCCTGACGCTCGAACGCCTCGCGGGTGACCGTGGGATAGTAGACCAACTGGGCCTTGGCCTCGTCGCCGACCAGCGGATCGTCGTGGATCTCGCTGGTGAACAGGTCGCGATAGGCCAGTTCCTTCACCTCGCGCACGCCGTGGGCGACGATCACCTGCTCGAAGCGGCTGTAGGCGTCGGGGTCGCGGGCCACCGACAGCCAGGGCGCCAGGCCCGTGCCGGTGCCGAACAGGAAGAGGCGCTTGCCGGGACGAACGGCGTCCAGCACCAGGGTGCCGGTCGGCTTCTTGCCCAGCAGGATCTGGTCGCCTTCCTTGATCTGCTGCAGGCGCGAGGTCAGCGGACCGTCGGGCACCTTGATCGAGAAGAACTCCAGCTCCTCGGCGAAGTGTGGCGAGCCGATCGAATAGGCGCGCAGGATCGGCTTCTTCTCGCCCAGCTCCTCGCGGGGGGGCAGGCCGATCATCACGAACTCGCCCGAGCGGAAGCGGAAGCTGGCCGGACGCGTGATGGCGAAGCTGAACAGGCGGTCCGTCCAGTGCTTGACCCACAGCACGGTCTCGGTGTGCCAGGCGGCTTCCTTGGCGGGCTGGGGAGCGGTCGCGGCGGCGGTGGTTTCGGTGGCCGTCATAATGTGCGTTTCAAGTCCTGGACACGCGGCGGACCGCGAGATTTCGAGAAGGCGCCGCCACGGCCCTGAAGCGACTGCGTCTCATGTGAGCACAGGCGCGAGGATGTCAACTTTGGTGGTCTGAAAGCGCCTTGAGAAAATCTTCCTCAAAAGCGTCAAAAAGCGCGGCGCCTGTTTTTTGAACCGTGTCAAAATTGTGATTGCCGCCTCTCCAAACCGGGCGCACTCTTCCTCCTGCCTCCACACGCTATAGGCGTGCGAAGGCCAACGATACGGAGGAACGGATGCGGGTAAGGTTCGTAAAGGCCGCCGCGGCGGCCAGTCTGTTAGCGTTAAGCGTAGCTGCGTGCGGGAACGAGACCGGAAACACCGGTCAAGGTCAGGCCCAGCAGGTCTCTCTTCAAGGTAAGGCGGTTTCGGCCTCGGGTTGCGTGCGACCGGTGGAAAATACCGCCTGCATGGTGGTTCGCGGTCCAGGCGGCGGCTACTACGACATTTCCGGAGCCAGCCCGGCGCCGGACCCCGCCAAGGGCGTGGGCATCTCCCTGCAAGGGCGCGACCTGGGTGAGAACACCCAGTGCGGACGCAAGCTGGCGGACGTGAAGTGGTCGTACCTGAACGTCCAATGCGCCGCGGCCGCGCCGGCCCCGGCGGAAACGGAGAAGGCCGGCTAGGGCACTAGGCTTCGCCGGAGCCCGGATCCGTCCGGGTCTTCGGCGAATCCGAGCTGCCTTCCGCGCCGCGCGGTTCCGTGGCGGGACGCGGGGCCTTGCCGCCCTGGCTGGGCCCGGGGCGCTGGTTCTCGTTCTCGACCTCAGGGTTGGACGGCCGGTCTTGGTTTGGGCTGACGGATGTCGGCATGGCGCGTTTCCTCCGGGTTGTGATGACCTAACGCGCCGCGTCGGCGGCTGATCCTTTCCGCCCGAGTCATGGGCCGAGCCCTGGGCCTGACCATGGGCAAAGACATCGAATCCGACGATCGCGCTCCGGGCCGCTTGCCGGGCTCGAACGACCCTGCTAAACGACGCGGCTCTGGCGATGAGACCAACGCGCCGGCGGGCTTCAAAGAGCCTACCGGCGCGATGTTCATTGCCGGAAAGCCGGAATCTCCGCTAAGGGGATCGCGGTTCCGCAGGAGTGTAGCTCAGCTGGTAGAGCATCGGTCTCCAAAACCGAGGGTCGTGGGTTCGAGTCCCTCCACTCCTGCCACTATATGTCATCGGTCACCCCGGTTTTCGGGCTGACCTATCGAAAGTCGCGAGCCTCTTAAGTCATGGCCAGGAAACCGGGTTCCAGCCCGTCTGCGATCAAGAACCGCGCCGCGAAGACGGCAGCGGCGCTCGCGCCCGCCGGTCAGGCGACGGCGGCGGCCAAGGCGGCTCCGGCCGCGCCCAAGAAGCCGATCAATCCGGTTCGCTTCGCGCAGGAAGTTCGCGCCGAGGCCCGCAAGATCACCTGGACCACCCGCAAGGAGACCTGGATCACCTCGGTGATGGTCTTCATCATGGTGGTGCTGGCCTCGCTGTTCTTCACCTTCGCCGACTGGATCCTGGGTCTGGGCTCGCACCTGCTCCTCAAGTTCGCCAGCGCGGGATAAGAAACACCATGAGCAACGAAACCGCGTCCAATCCGAACCACAAGTGGTACATCGTCCACGCCTACTCGAACTTCGAGAAGAAGGTGGCCGAGAGCATCCGCGAGCAGGCCAAGAGCCACGGTCTGGAAGACAGCTTCTCCGAGATCCTGGTTCCGACCGAGGACGTCGTCGAGATCCGTCGCGGTCGCAAGGTCAACGCCGAGCGCAAGTTCTTCCCCGGCTACGTGCTGGTGAAGATGAACCTCTCGGACGAAGCCTATCACCTGATCAAGAACACTCCGAAGGTCACGGGCTTCCTGGGCAGCGCTTCCAAGCCGCAGCCGGTCTCCGAAAAGGAAGTCCAGCGCATCGTCGGCGCGATCGAAGAGGGCGTCGAGCGTCCCAAGACCGTGGTGCTGTTCGAAGTCGGCGAGAACGTGCGCGTCACCGACGGCCCGTTCGCCAGCTTCAACGGCTCGGTCGAGCAGGTCGACGAGGAGCGGGCCCGCCTGCGCGTCACCGTCTCGATCTTCGGCCGCGCCACCCCGGTGGAACTGGAATACAGTCAGGTCGAAAAGATCGCCTAAGGGCGGCCTTATCGCCGAAGCTTCGAAAACCCCGCGCTCGCGAGGCGCGGGGTTTTTGCTGTCTGGGCCTTACGCCCCCTCGAACGCCGACAGGATCGGGCAGGGGCCGGACGTCGTCTCGCCGCACGCGTGGGCCAGGCGTTTGAGAGCGTCGCGGGCCGTCTCCAGCTCGACGATCCTGGCGTCCAGCGCCGCGATGCGTTCCTGGGCCAGGCCGCGCGCCCGGGCATGGTCGTCGCCGGCGTCCAGGGCCAGAAGCTCGGCGACCTGCTCCAGGGTGAAGCCGGCGGCCTGGGCGGCGCGGATGAAGCGCAGGCGACGCATGTCCGCCTCGCCGTAGCGGCGCACGCCGCCGGCCGAGCCGCCGCTCTCCGGCCGAGCCGGCTGGTACAGCAGTCCGCGCCGCTGGTAGTAGCGCACGGTCTCCACGCCCACCCCGCCGGCCTGGGCCAGTTCGCCGATCTTCATCCCTTGACTCCGTACCATGGTACGGAACCCATATGAGCCGGGTCCTGTTCTTGGACAAGTCGGAGACCCGCCATGACCGCCGCCCAGCCCAAGGCCAAGCCCACAGCCGTCCTCTACCGGATGGTCACCGACCAGCACGTCTGTCCCTGGGGCCTGCGCGCCAAGGACCTGCTGCGCCGGCAGGGCTACGCGGTCGAGGACCACCTGCTGACGACGCGGGAGGAGATCGACGTCTTCAAGGCAGCGCACGGGGTGAAGACCACGCCCCAGGCCTTCATCGACGGTCAGCGGATCGGCGGCTACGACGACCTGCGCCGCCATTTCGGCAAGCCGGTGCGCGATCCCAAGGCCAAGACCTACACGCCGGTGATCGCGGTGTTCGCCGTCACCGCCCTGATGGCCCTGGCCGCCAGCCGCGTGGCCACGGGTCAGGCCTTCGCGCCCCAGGCCCTGCAGTGGTTCATCGCCTTCTCGATGTGCGTGCTCGGGATCCTGAAGCTGCGCGACGTCGAGACCTTCGCCACCATGTTCCTGGGCTACGACCTGCTGGCCCGGCGCTGGCCGGCCTATGGCTGGGTCTATCCGTTCGCCGAGGTCGGGGCCGGGGTATTGATGATCGCCGGGGTCCTGACCTGGCTGTCGGCGCCGGTGGCGTTGTTCATCGGCGGCGTCGGGGCGGTGTCGGTGTTCAAGGCCGTCTATATCGACAAGCGCGACCTGAAATGCGCCTGCGTCGGCGGCGACAGCAACGTGCCGTTGGGCTTCATCTCGCTGGTCGAGAACCTGATGATGGTCGTCATGGCGATCTGGATGCTGGCGATGTAGCGGCCTTTACGGCCCGCTTACGCGTAACGCGCCGGAGTCGAATGGCGCCCTTACGCGGATCGGCGCGACAAGACGGGACGTTCTGGAGCCCGTCCGATGTCCGCCTTCCATTGCAAGCTCGCCTCCCTGGCCCTGGCGCTCGCCGCCGTCGGAGGCTTTGTCCTGCTGCTGGTGCTGGCCGCCCAGCATCCGCACGAGGCGCCCCTGCTGCGCATCCTGGCCTTCCTGTGGCTGGTCGCGGCGGGGGCTTCGAAACTGGTCTTCGACCTGACCGAGACGGTCGAGCGCGAGACCCGCGACAAGCCGTTGCGCCGTATCAAGGAATAGGGAGGATACGGTCGCCGCCGTTTCCCGCAGGACCCTGACCATGGCCGACCTCGTGATCCGTCCCGTGACCCGCGCGGACCGCGAACAGTGGCTGCCGCTGTGGGACGGATACAACGCCTTCTACGGCCGGTCTGGCGACACGGCCCTGGATCCGGCGGTGACGGCCATGACCTGGTCCCGGTTCTTCGACGCCTATGAGCCCGTGCATTGTCTGGTCGCCGAACAAGGCGGCCATCTGTTGGGTTTGACCCACTACCTGTTCCATCGCAGCACCACGGCGATCGAGCCCAGCTGTTATCTGCAGGACCTGTTCACGACCGCGCAGGCGCGGGGCAAGGGTGTGGGCCGGGCGCTGATCGAGGCGGTCTACGCGGAGGCCAAGGCCGCTGGGGCGTCGCGGGTCTATTGGCAGACGCACGAGACCAACGCGACGGCCATGCGGCTGTATGACCAGGTGGCCGAGAAGTCGGGATTCCTAGTGTATCGGAAGCTGCTCTGATCTTTGGGCAAGATCGCGCTACTTCGTCCGCAGGCCCGTCATCATCACGTCCAGCAGTCGCCGGGCGCTGTGTTCCCAGCCGGGCTGCTCGTAGCCCTGGCTGATGCCGGTCATCATGCGCACGATGTCTTCGAAGCCGATGTCGGGGCGGATGTCGCCGGCCGCGCTGGCCGCGTCGGTCAGGCGGCGAAAGGTGGCGATGATGCTGGCGCCGGAACTGGCGTAGAGCTGCTCGCCCTCGCAGGGATCGGCGCGCAGCAGTGGGGCCACGACCCGCTTGGTGGCCATGTAGTCGATCAGCTGGTCCAGCCAGGCCGCCAGGGCCTCGCCCGCCGAACGTTGCGCCAGCAAGGCCTCGGCGGAGGCGGTCAGTTGCTCGACCTCACGCGAATAGACCGCCGCGACCAGGGCGTCGCGGGTGGGGAAGTGGCGATAGAGCGTGCCGATGCCCACGCCCGCCCGTCGCGCGATATCCTCCAGCGGCGCCTCGCCGCCCACCTGAGCGAACGCGGTCTTGGCCGCCGTCAGCAGCAGGTCGCGGTTTCGCAGGCTGTCGGCGCGGGGCTTGCGCGATGGGGCTTCGGACTCTTTCGACATCACGCTCTTGAAAACCGGAGGGTGCCTCCGAATATATAACCGGAGCCGTCCTCCATTTAATCATCCGGACGGGTTTCGACAACATTTCCCAAGGAATGAAGAGTCATGAGCGGACAATTCGGAGCCAAATCCACCACCGACGAGGTCCTGGCCGGCGTCGATCTCTCCGGCAAGCGCGTGCTGGTCACCGGCGTCTCGGCGGGGCTCGGCGTCGAGACCGCCCGGGTCCTGGCGGCCCACGGCGCCCATGTGGTCGGGGCCGCGCGCGATCTGGCCAAGGCGCAGGGCGCGACCGACGTGGTGCGCGAGGCCGCCTCTACCGCCGGCGGCTCGCTGGAACTGGTGGCGCTGGACCTCGCCGACCTCGCCAGCGTCCGCGCCTGCGCCGACGCCCTGGTCGCCGACGGCCGGACCTTTGACATCGTCATCGCCAACGCCGGGGTGATGGCCCCGCCGCTCGGCCGCACGGCCGACGGCTTCGAGACCCAGTTCGGCACCAACCACCTGGGCCACTTCGTGCTGATCAACCGCATCGCCGGGCTGCTGCACGACGGCGCACGGGTGGTGGTGCTGTCGTCGTCCGGCCACCGCTTCTCGGACGTCGACCTGGAGGACCCGAATTTCGAGCGCGCCGACACCTACACCCCGTTCGGCGCCTATGGCCGCTCCAAGACCGCCAACGCCCTGTTCGCCGTCGCGTTCGACGATCGCCACAAGGCGCGCGGCGTGCGGGCGACGGCCGTGCATCCGGGCGGCATCCAGACCGAGCTGGCGCGCCACATGACGCCCGAGACGATCCAGCAGATGATCGACCAGATCAACGCCGCGGCCGGCGCCGAAGACCTGGCGGGGTTCGAGTGGAAGACCATCCCGCAGGGCGCGGCCACCAGCGTCTGGGCCGGCGTCGTGGCCCCCGCCTCGCTGGTCGGCGGCCGCTATTGCGAGGACTGTCACGTGGCCGAACTGGTCGGCGACGTGTCGATGCTGCGCGCCGGCGTGCGGTCCTATGCGCTGGACCTCGACCACGCCAACGCCCTGTGGGCGCTGAGCGAACGCATGGTCGGCGAAACGTTCTAAGGGCGCCAGCCTCTGGCGTTGTGCGTGGTCCTCGTCCTTCGACAAGCTCAGGATGAGGACCATTGTGCAGGCGCGGGCATTCGAAAACCTCATCCCGAGCTTGTCGAAGGACGAGGTTTTCGCTCCGTTGCTGGACTCCCGGCGCCCCGCCTGCTACATGCCGCGCCTTCGTCCCAGGACCCTGTCCCGGGGCGTGCTTGTCGTTATCCGTTCGGGCAGCGACGAGATCAAATCCGTGGGAGGGCCGCCAGCCCGGACCACGGCCAACCAGCGAAGGCCGTTAGCTCGGCTTTCTTGAGAGGATACAATGGCTAAGAAAATCCTGGGCTATATCAAGCTCCAGGTGAAGGCCGGCTCCGCCACGCCTTCACCGCCCATCGGCCCGGCTCTGGGTCAGCGCGGCGTCAACATCATGGGCTTCTGTAAGGAGTTCAACGCGCGCACCGAGAACGTCGAAAAGGGCACCCCCCTGCCGACCGTGATCACGGTCTACCAAGACAAGTCGTTCACCTTCATCACCAAGACGCCCCCGGCGACGCACTACCTGAAGCAGATCACCGGCCTGAAGTCCGGCGCGAAGCTGACCGGTCGCGAAACCGTCGGTGAAGTCACGCGCACCCAGCTGCGCGAGATCGCCGAAAAGAAGATGAAGGACCTGAACGCCAACGATCTCGAGGCCGCGGCCAAGATCATCGAAGGCTCCGCCAAGGCCATGGGCCTGAAGATCGTGGAGGCCTAAGACCATGGCCAAGCAACCCAAGCGCATTCAAGCCTGGACCGGCGACCGCGAAGCCACGCACGCCGTGTCGGAAGCCATCGCCCTGGTCAAGGCCAACGCCAAGGCCAAGTTCGACGAGTCGATCGAGATCTCGGTCAACCTCGGCGTCGATCCGCGCCACGCCGACCAACAGGTCCGCGGCGTCGTGAACCTGCCGTCGGGCACCGGCCGTGACGTCCGCGTCGCCGTCTTCGCCAAGGACGCCAAGGCGGCCGAAGCCACCGCGGCGGGCGCCGAGCACGTCGGCGCCGAAGACCTGTACGAAAAGATCGCCGGCGGCTTCATGGACTTCGATCGCGTCATCGCGACCCCGGACATGATGGCCCTGGTCGGTCGCCTCGGTAAGGTGCTGGGCCCGCGCGGCCTGATGCCGAACCCGAAGGTCGGCACCGTGACCCCGAACGTCGGCCAAGCCGTGAAGGACGCCAAGGGCGGCGCCGTCGAGTTCCGCGTCGAGAAGGCGGGCATCGTCCACGCCGGCATCGGCAAGGTCTCGTTCACCGACGAAGCCCTGCTGCTGAACGTGAAGGCCCTGGTCGACGCGCTCAACAAGGCCAAGCCGACCGGCGCCAAGGGCATCTATGTCAAGCGCATCGGCCTGTCCTCGACGATGGGCCCGGGCTTCAAGATCGACGTCGCTTCGGTCAACGCCTAAGCTGCTTCGGACTTAAGTTAGCGAGCGGGCGCTGGAGCGATCCAGCGCCCGTTTTGCGTTTGGGACGCCTGTGTTGTTGGCGCGTCTAGCCGATGTTATATTTCGGCTAGACGGAGGTTCCGATGCCTTTCCATGTTCGTGACGCAGAAGCCGACGCCATGTTGCGGCAATATGCAGAGGACAATCGCGTAGGCCTCACCGACGCCATCAAGCTGCTTGTCCGGCGGGCGCGTGAGACGGACGACAAGGCGCGGGCCGAAAAGCTCGCGCGTATGCGAACGGTCAGCGACCGGGTGGCGGCCCTGCCAGACACGGGTCTCAAGGTGGACAAGGCGTTCTTCGACGAAATGTCCGGCGACTGATGTTCGTCGACGCCTCCGCATTCTGCGCCATCCTGCTTGGCGAGTCGGACAGGAATAGCTTTGAGGAGCGCTTGGCCGCCGTGGACGGGGCGACCACGTCGGCGGTCGCGATCTGGGAAACGGTGCGTAGCCTGGCTCGCGGGAAGGGGCTGAGCATGGCGGACGCCCGCGTGGAGGTGGAGGCCTATTTGAGTTTGGCCGAGATCCGCGTCATCGCGATCGGCGAGCCCGAGGCCGGCATGGCGATCGATGCCTTCGCTCGCTTCGGCAAGGGCGCTCACCCCGCCAGGCTGAACATGGGCGATTGCTTCGCCTATGCCTGCGCCAAGACCAACGGCGTGCCGCTGCTCTACAAGGGCGACGACTTCGTCCTGACCGACATCGAGCCCGCGTGACCGCCATCGAAACTCCAGACGTCGCCATCGTCGGCGGCGGGCCGGCCGGACTTATGGCGGCGCAGATGCTGAGCGGCGCGGGGCTGTCGGTGGCGGTGTTCGAGCGGATGCCGACCCTGGGGCGCAAGTTCCTGATGGCCGGGCGCGGCGGGCTGAACCTGACCCATTCGGAGGACTTCGAGCGGTTCGCCGAGCGCTACGGCGCGGCGACGCCGACCCTGCGGCCGATGCTGGAGGCGTTCACGCCGGCCGACCTCGTGGCCTGGGCCGAGGACCTGGGGCAGACGACCTTCGTCGGCACCAGCGGCCGGGTGTTTCCCAAGGCGCTGAAGGCCTCGCCCCTGCTGCGCGCCTGGATCGCGCGGCTGGAAGGGCAGGGCGTGGCGTTGAACCTGCGCTCGACCTGGACCGGCTGGGACGCGGCGGGCGACCTGACCTTCGAGACGCCCAACGGCCCGGGCACGGTGCGGCCGCGCGCCACGATCCTGGCCCTGGGCGGGGCCAGCTGGGCCAGGCTCGGCTCGGACGGCGCCTGGGCGCCGCTGCTGGCGACGCGGGGGGCGGAGGTCGCGCCGTTCCGGCCGGCCAATGTCGGGTTCACGGTCGCCTGGAACGAGGTTTTCCGCGAACGGTTCGCCGGCGCGCCGCTGAAGAACATCGCCCTGAGCTTCGACGGGAGGACCTCGCGCGGCGACGCCCTGGCGGCGGGCTACGGTCTGGAGGGCGGGGCGGTCTATGCGCTGTCGGCCGTCCTGCGTGACGCGATCAGCGCGCGAGGCGCCGCGACTCTGGAGGTCGACCTGCGTCCCGACGTGCCGCAGGCCCAGTTGACCGCGCGCCTGGCCAAGCCGCGCGGCGGGCAGTCGCTGTCCAGCTGGCTGCGCAAGGCCGCCCACCTGTCGCCGGTCGAGATCGGCCTGCTGCGCGAGGCGCACGGCGTGGCCCTGCCGATCGCGCCCGACGCCCTGGCCGCCGCGATCAAGGCCGCGCCGGTCGTTCTGACGGGCGCGCAAGGCTTGGAACGGGCGATCTCGTCGGTCGGCGGCCTGGCGTTCAACGCGCTGGACGGGTTGGAGCTGAAGGCCGCGCCCGGCGTGTTCGTGGCCGGCGAGATGCTGGACTGGGAAGCGCCGACCGGCGGCTACCTGCTGCAGGCCTGCTTCGCCACGGGCGTTGCGGCGGCGCGGGCGGTGGTGGAACGGTTGGCCTAGCCCTTTGCGTCCTTCGAGGCGCCCTCAGGGGCGCGCACCTCAGGATGAGGACTTCAGAGCCAATCCACGATCCTCATCCTTAGGTGCGAGCGATAGCGAGCCTCGAAGGATGCATGGCGCCCCTACTTCATCGCCGCCCGGATCTTCGCCGCCAGGGCCTCGATGGCCTTGGGATCGCCCTTCTCGTTCTCGACGAACATCAGCGGCTTGCCGGCCTGGCGCGGGATGACGTGGATGTGCAGGTGCGGCACGCTCTGGCCCACGCCGTTGTTCTGGACGATGGTGAAGCCCTCGACGCCCAGGCTGTCGACCTGGGCTTGGCCCACGCGGGCGGCCACGGCCATGATCCGCGACAGGTCCTGGGGCGAGATCTCCAGGATGTTGCGGGCCTTGGAGGTCTTGGAGATCACCAGCACGTGGCCCGGCTCGGCCGGGGCGTGGTCCATGAAGGCCAGCACCTGGTCGTCCTCATAGACTTTGGGCACGACGATCTCGCCGCGCAGGATCTTGGCGAACGGGTTGTTCTCGTCATACGGCGCCTTCAGGGGGATCTGCGGCGTGCCGGGCTTGGCCGAGGCCGGATCGAACTGCCCCAGCCACCGGATCACCTCGGCCTCCAGCGCGATGCGGCTGTCTGAGAAGCTGTGGTCGGTGTCCATGTAGGTTTCGGTCAGGGCTTTAGCCTGGGCCTGACGGGCGGCGGCGGCCAGCTTGCGGGTCGTGGGCGCGCCGGCGTGCTCGGCGCCGACCAGCAGCAGAGGCCGGGCGGCGATGCGGGCGCTCAGCGCTTCCAGGTCAAGCTTGGCGGCGTCGGTCTCGATCTCCTTGACCAGCAGTTCGGCGCTCGTCCCGGCCAGGGGGACGGTGTCGGGCCGCATGCCCTCGACGGCCGCCTTGCGGGCGGCGGCGTCGGTGATCCCGGCCTTTTCCTTACCGATGTCCCAGGCGTCGATCAGCACGGTTCCGGCCACGCGCGGCTCGGCGGCCGCGGCGTCGGCGGCCATGAAGCCGCCCATGCTGTGGCCGGCCACCACGATCCTGCTGGTGTCGATGTGGTACTTGGCGACGTTGGCGGGGTCGAACAGGAAGGCCGTGGCGGCCTCACCGTCGCGCCGGGCGTTGGCGAAGCTGAACTTGCCCGGGCTGCCCCACGAGCCGCGATAGTTGATCTTCAGCACGTTCCAGCCGGCGCGGCGCACCGCCTGCATCAGGTCGATATTGGTCTCGTTGCCGGGGAAGCCGTGCAGGAACAGCATGGTCGGATGCGGCTGGTCGCCCGAAGCCAGGTACATCAGGGCGTTGACCCGCACGCCGCCGGTCGGGACCGTGAACGCCGCCATGTCGGCCGGATGGGCCGCGTCGCGGGTCGGGTCGGCGATCACCGCCTTGGGGATCGGCGGCAGGCGCGGCTCGGCGTAGCCGGGCGCGGCGAGGCCGACCAGCATCAGGGCGGCGAGGCCGGCGGTGAACAGGCGCTTCATGGACGGGTCCCCGATTGGCGGTCTTCTTCTTCTTATCGACGAAATCCGAGGCCGCGCCAGGGTGTCCCTTCCGCGAGGGTGGGACGCGCGCGGCTCAGGCGCCGGGCTTCTTGCCCTTCGCCGTCACGGCCATGACGAGGGATCCCGCCACGAGCCCCAGGCCCGTCCCCAGCGAGACGCCGATCGGCAGGTTATGCGTAAGGACGCCGAATACGGCGCCGAGCGCCGCGCCGAACGCCAGGCCCAAACCCATAGGCATTGTCGTCTCGCCTCCGTGCTCTCCGCGAGAATACCATAGCGCGCGGCAGGGGAGCCCTCACTTCGCTGGCGATTCCTTGGTGAGCTGACCCGCCGAGATCTTCCATTCGCCGTTCGACGCGGTGGCGACCAGGATCATCGCGCGTTGCAGGCCCTGCACCGGCTGGCCGTTCATCAGGAAGTCCATGTGGAAGAAGATCGTCGCCACGTCCGGGCGTAGCAGGCGCACCTCGGGGACGTCCTTCTTGGTGATCGTGGTCTTCTGCGCCCAGCCGCCGACATGGACCTTGGCGAACTCCGACACGATCGCCTCGCGACCCTCGGTCCGCTCCTCGGCGATCGGCACCCACACGGCGTCGGGCGTGTAGAGCGCCTCGAAGGCCTTGGGGTCATGCGCGTTCCACGCGGCGATGAAGCGGTCGGGAAGCGCCTCTGGGCCGGCCGCTTGGGCCATGCCGGGCGCGAGAAGGATCAGGACCGCGAACAGGGCCGGGAAGCGCATGTCATAATCTCCGAAGGTTCGTCGCATCTAAGGTGGCGGCGAGACCGTCGGCAACCCGTGTTCGGCCAAGGCGGTGGCGCACGGGCAAAAATCCGGGGTGGTGTTGAAATCCGTCCCCAACTCGTCTATACGCCGCCCCTTCTCCGTCGGGTTCGCCCGGCGAAGACCTGTTTGTGAACAGCGGGGCGTGGGGTCACCAACGCCATAATCGAGGAAGAGCCCTTCCTCGCCGTCGGGAGACAGGGATGGACAAGACCACGCTATTTCCTCCTTTCGGGATGGGACGCGCGGCTGACTTTCCTTGGAACAGGCTGATGCAACTCGCGTGCGGGAGCGATCCTTCATGCGCCGCGCATTTGGCTGCCGGAATGGTCCGGCCGCTGTAATTGAGTAGGAGACCGCAATGGACCGCGCTCAAAAGCAGGAGTCGATCGAGTCGCTGAAAAGCGTCTTCGCCGGCGCCGGCGCTGTCGTCGTGACCCACTATTCGGGCATGACCGTTGCGGAAATGACTGAACTGCGCGCCCGCCTCCGCAAGGAAGAGGGCACGTTCCAGGTGGTGAAGAACACCCTGGTCCAAAAGGCGCTGGACGGCGCGATCGGCGAAAAGGGCGACGCCCTGTTCACCGGTCCGGTCGCCATCGCGTTTGGCAAGGATCCTGTCTCCGCCGCCAAGATCGTCACCCAGTACGCCAAGGAAAACGAGAAGCTCAAGCTTGTCGGCGGCATCCTGGGCCAGACGACCGTTCTGGACGAAGCCGCGGTGCGGGCCCTGGCCACGCTTCCGTCGCTCGATCAGATCCGTGGCAAGCTTATCGGCCTCATCCAGGCTCCGGCGACCAAGATCGCTGGCGTCCTGCAGGCCCCGGCTGGCCAGCTGGCTCGCGTCTTCAACGCCTATGCGACCAAAGACGCCGCGTAAGTCATCTCCGCATAAATCCCTCATTCTCTAAGGAAATTACCCATGTCGAAGCTCGAAAAGCTGGTTGAAGAACTGTCCACCCTGTCGGTCCTGGAAGCTGCTGAGCTCTCCAAGCTGCTCGAAGAAAAGTGGGGCGTCTCGGCCGCCGCTCCGGTCGCCGTCGCCGCCGCTGGTGGCGCTGCCGCCGCTCCGGCCGAAGCCGCCGAAGAGCAAACCGAATTCACCGTCGTTCTGACGAACGGTGGCGACAAGAAGATCAACGTGATCAAGGAAGTCCGTGGCGTTCGTCCGGACCTGGGCCTGAAGGAAGCCAAGGACCTGGTCGAAGGCGCTCCGCAGAACGTCGTTGAAAACGTTTCGAAGCAAGTCGCCGAAGAAGTCGCCAAGAAGCTGACCGAAGCCGGCGCCACCGTCCAAGTGAAGTAATTCACTTCCCACGTTTCGGCGTGGGGACGTTGCCGGCGTCAGTTCTCTGACGCACAAAGTTGACGGCCCCGGAGGGAAACCTCCGGGGCCGTTTTCGTTCACTCGTCTTCCTGCTGCGTCATTCTGGCACGGTCGTTGCTAGACGCCCGTCGCACACGCTGCAGTGGAGGGCGACCATGGCGATTTCAGGCATTTCGGGCGGCGGCTATTCGAACTGGAGCCCGCTGGCCGCGGCGGCCACCCAGAAGTCGTCGAAGGCCGCGCTGGACACCGCCACCGACCTGGACAAGGTCCGCGACAAGGGCCTGGTGGCCTTCGCCAAGGAGGCCAAGAAGGACGCCTGGGAAGAAAAGCTCAAACAGTGGAAGGCCGAAGCGATGAAGAATTCGGGCCTGACCGAGGAGAGCCTGGCGGCGATGACCCCGGACCAGCGCACCAGCGCCATGCAGCAGATCGACGAGGCCGTGAAGGGCAAGATCAAGCAGGCCATGGACGGCGCCAAGGCCCAGGCCAAGAACGGCGTGGCCGTGCCCAACTTCGTCGACCTCAGCGTCTGAAATAAAGCGGCAACCTTTGCCGCCCGGGCGGCGTTATCTGCCCATGCTCAAGCTCGCCGCCATCCTGCTCGTCCTGATGATCGTGTTCGGCGTCCTCGGCTTCGTCATGCACGTGGCCGTGGCCCTGACCAAGATCGCCTTCTTCATCTGCCTGATCGGCCTGGCCATCTCGGTGATCGGCAAGATGCTGCGGCCGGGCGACCAATCATAATATCAATCCTATCTTCCGGTTGACGTGTCCGCGCCCCGCCTCTAGCCATGCCGGCAACAGGTTAGCGGTACCACCCGGGAGGAAGCTATGGATCGACACGGCAACGGCGCGCGCCGCTGGGCGACAGGTCTGGTTTTCGGTCTGATGCTGGGCGCGGCCGGCATGGCCGCCGCCGCCCCGACGACGACCCTGGACCGCAACGGCTCCTACGTCTCGGTCGAGACCTACGCCCCCAACATCGTTCGCGTGACGATCAGCCAGGACAAGGACCTGGCCGCGGCCGCGCCGGGCTACGGCTTCATCGGCCAGGCCGACGACAAGGGTTGGCGCCACGACGCCAAGGGCGGGGCCGACATCTTCACCTCGGGCGCCCTGTCGCTGGAAGTGGTCGCCCAGCCCTGGCCGGGCGCGCCCTCGCAGATGGAGCGCTATTTCGCGCCGTCCCTGCCGCCGGTCACGGTCAAGGTGAAGAAGGCCGACGGTTCGGACCTGGTGGCCATGAACGGCTGGGAGATGTCGCCCCACGTCGTGAATGGCGAGAAGACCTACCAGGCCGGCGCCAGCTTCTCGACCAGCGCCGACGAGCACTTCTACGGCCTGGGCCAGAACCAGGAAGGCATCCTGGACCTGCGCGGCCGGACCATCGACTGCAAGCACTTCTACGACGCCCCGCACGGCGAGACCGTCTGCGTGCCGTTCATGGTCTCGTCGAAGGGCTACGGGATCCTGTGGGACAACCCGTCCGACACCAAGATCTATCCGGCCGTTAACGGCCGCACCCTGTGGCAGAGCAATGTCGGCGAGCGGGTCTCGTTCTTTGTGATCACCGGCAGCTATGACGAGATCTACGCCGGCTACCGCAAGCTGACCGGCGTCACGCCGCTGCCGCCCAAGGCCGCCTTCGGCTTCATCCAGTCCAAGGCCCGCTACGAAAGCCAGCAGCAGATCCTCGACGCCGCCAAGGGCTATCGCGACCGCGGCTATCCGCTGGACGTGATGGTGCTGGACTGGTTCCACTGGACCCGGATGGGCCAGATGGACGTCGACCCGACCTACTTCCCCGACCCGTCGGCCATGAACAAGGAGCTGCACGACAACGGCGTGCACAGCATCATCAGCGTCTGGCCGCGCTACGAGAAGGAAGGCCGCTACTACAACTTCCTGGCCGACAAGGGCTGGCTGCTGAAGGACAAGGACGGCAAGCCGGTGGATGGCCTGGCGTTCCGCAGCGACCGTACCGGCGGCCTGATCGACAGCACCAACCCCGAGGCCCGCGAGTGGTACTGGGGCAAGATCCGCGACAACATCGCGTCCAAGGGCTTCGACTGGTTCTGGCTGGACGAGACCGAGCCGGACCTGGTGCCGGACGGCTTCTTCTTCTCGATCGGTTCAGGCGACCGCTATCACAACGTCTTCCCGCTGCTGCACACCCAAGGCGTGGCCGAGGGCTCGCGCCGCGACCGGCCCGACAAGCGCAACCTTATCCTGGCCCGCGCGGCCTATATCGGCTCGCAGCGCAACGGCGGCCTGTTCTGGTCGTCGGACATCCAGCCCACCTGGGAGGCGTTGAAGCGCCAGGTGCCGACCGGCCTGAACTTCACCGCCTCGGGCCTGGCCTATTGGGGCAACGACATCGGCGGCTGGCAGTGGCTGCCGCAGACCACGACGGCGACCAAGGCGCCGCTGCTGGATCCGTCGGACGCCCGCGCCGTGGTCGGCCAGAACAACGACTATCCCGAACTGCTGGCGCGCTGGTTCCAGTACGGGACCTTCACCCCGACCCTGCGCATCCACGGGTCGCGCAAGGAGGTCGAGATCTGGCAGTACGGCAAGGGCGCCGAGGCCGTCATGGCCAAGTACCTGAAGCTGCGCTACGCCCTGATGCCGTACCTGTACTCGATGGGTCACTCGACCTACGAGACCGGCGCGCCGTTCATGCGCGGCCTGTTCATGGACTTCCCCAACGACCCCAAGGTGGTGAACCTGGGCGACCAGTACATGTTCGGCCCGGCCTTCCTGGTGGCGCCGATCACCGACCAGGGCGTCGAGGACCGCGACGTCTACCTGCCGGCGGGCGTGGACTGGTACGACTACTGGACCGGCAAGAAATTCACGGGCGGCCAGACGATCAGCGTGCACGCGCCGATCGACACCATCCCGCTGTTCGTCCGCGCCGGCTCGATCATCCCGATGGGCGCGCCGATCCAGAGCACGGCCACGCCACAGGCGATCAACGCGGTGAAGGTCTATCCGGGCCGCGACGCCGACTTCACGCTGTATGACGACGACGGCGTGACCAACGCCTACGAGAAGGGCGCCGGCAAGACCGTGAAGCTGCACTGGGACGACAAGGCCGGCAAGCTGACGGCGACCGGCGACAAGGCCCTGGCGGCCCAGGCGCTGGCGGCGGTGCAGGTGCAGGCCCGCTGAACCCGCAAGGTCGACTGAGGACGGCGCCTTGGCGCGCCGCTCTCAGTCGGTCGTGGCCTATTGGCTGTCTCGTCCGAACTTGTGGCGAAGCATCATCTTGGCGTTCATGCAGTTGACGAGGGCGGATCCGGTCACGGCCGACGGCGCCTTCAGATCTGAAAAGCCGCCAACGATGCTGCAGGTCCCCGAACTGGACAGGTTGTCGTCGGAGTTGATCCGCTCGAGCAGGACCTTGTCGTAGTTGCTATCCCCCGACTCCATGAAGACCAGTGTGGCGGCGATATTTTTATTGCCGTCCACGACCAATTGGCCGTTGTTGCCGGTGACCTGAAGCGGAACGGTGATCCTGAGGTCGCCCTGCCCACGCAATTCCAGGAAAAAGTCCTTGATCGCCATGGGCGAGGCCCCGTCGTTGCCGATGGACACCAGAAAGCTGTCCAAGTTCATGCGGTTTACAGAAATGAAGGGAACGATTGAGGGGGCGAAGGCCGATTTCCAGATAGGAATGGCGAAGGTCGACACGCTGACCAGGGCGGTCAGCAGCGCCAGGATGCTCGAACTGAACGTCAGGTATCTCTGCCAGTCCTGAAGGCTGCTGCACTTGACGCACTTGTTCGCCTTGGCCGGCATGTCGTAGCAGCAAGCCCGGCATGGCTTGGTGGGCAACGCGATTTCCGACATTCGACGCCTCTTCCCCTCGTTCACGTAAATCTACCTATGGGGCGACAAAAGCCAAGATGCTGCCTATGCGGGAGTTTGCGCCGTCACGAGCGAGCCCCGGGGCGGGCGTCCGGACAGAAGCCGGTGGTTCCTCCGGTCTGCGCATTCTTTTGTGGATAAACCCCCTTTCCAACCTCGGCGGGTTGTCCTATATCCGCCCGTTCACGAAGACATTCGGTGGAACACGCACGCGTGTGTCCGCATGTTACGCCCCGAGGCGCGGTCAGCTGCCCTCCGACCCGCGCGAAGGGGCGCCCATCAAGCTTCCGGTCCCGGTCGCTCGATAGGGGAATTGCAGCGTCCAGCGTTCTCTTTCGAAGAGAACGGCGAGGGTGGACGCTAAGGCATTCGAATTCACGCGCGGACTCTGTTCCGCGCCGCAGGGAAAAAACATGGCGCAATCCTTCACCGGCAAGAAGCGGATCCGGAAGTCTTTCGGCCGCATCCCCGAAGCTGTGCAGATGCCGAACCTGATCGAGGTTCAGCGCTCCTCCTACGAACAGTTCCTCCAGCGCGAAGTCCGTCCGGGCGTGCGCAAGGACGAGGGCATCGAGGCGGTCTTCAAGTCGGTGTTCCCGATCAAGGATTTCAACGAGCGCGCGGTGCTCGAATACGTCTCGTACGAATTCGAAGAGCCCAAGTACGACGTTGAAGAGTGCATCCAGCGCGACATGACCTTCGCGGCGCCGCTGAAGGTCAAGCTGCGCCTGATCGTGTTCGAAACCGAAGAAGAAACCGGCGCCCGGTCCGTCAAGGACATCAAGGAGCAGGACGTCTACATGGGCGACATCCCGCTCATGACCGACAAGGGCACCTTCATCGTCAACGGCACCGAGCGGGTCATCGTCTCGCAGATGCACCGTTCGCCCGGCGTGTTCTTCGACCACGACAAGGGCAAGACCCACGCCTCGGGCAAGCTGCTGTTCGCCGCCCGCGTGATCCCGTACCGCGGCTCGTGGCTGGACTTCGAGTTCGACGCCAAGGACGTGGTCTATGTCCGCATCGACCGCCGTCGCAAGCTGCCCGCCACCACCTTCCTCTATGCCCTGGGCATGGACGGCGAAGAGATCCTGACGACGTTCTACGACGTCGTCCCGTTCGAGAAGCGCACCGCCGCCGGCGCCGAAGGCTGGGCCACCCCGTACAAGCCCGAGCGCTGGCGCGGCGTGAAGCCGGAATTCGCCCTGATCGACGCCGACACCGGCGAAGAAGTGGCCCCGGCCGGCACCAAGATCACCGCCCGCCAGGCCAAGAAGCTGGCTGACGGCGGCCTGAAGACCCTGCTGCTGGCGCCGGAAGCCCTGACGGGCCGCTATCTGGCCCGCGACGCGGTCAACTTCGAGAACGGCGAGATCTACGCCGAAGCCGGCGACGAGCTGGACGTCACCTCGATCCAGGCCCTGGCCGACCAAGGCTTCAGCACCATCGACGTGCTGGACATCGACCACGTCACGGTCGGCGCCTACATGCGCAACACCCTGCGCGTGGACAAGAACGCCGTCCGCGAGGACGCGCTGTTCGACATCTACCGCGTGATGCGTCCGGGCGAGCCGCCGACCGTCGAAGCCGCCGAAGCGATGTTCAAGTCGCTGTTCTTCGACGCCGAGCGCTACGACCTGTCGGCCGTTGGTCGCGTGAAGATGAACATGCGCCTGGAGCTGGACGCTTCGGACGAGATGCGCGTGCTCCGCAAGGAAGACGTGCTGGCCGTACTGAAGCTGCTGGTCGGCCTGCGCGACGGTCGCGGCGAAATCGACGACATCGACAACCTGGGCAACCGCCGGGTCCGTTCGGTGGGCGAGCTGCTGGAAAACCAGTACCGCGTCGGCCTGCTGCGCATGGAACGCGCCATCAAGGAACGCATGTCGTCGGTCGACATCGACACCGTGATGCCGCACGACCTGATCAACGCCAAGCCGGCCGCGGCTTCGGTGCGTGAATTCTTCGGCTCCTCGCAGCTGTCGCAGTTCATGGACCAAACGAACCCGCTGTCGGAGATCACCCACAAGCGTCGTCTCTCGGCGCTTGGCCCGGGCGGTCTGACCCGCGAGCGCGCCGGCTTCGAAGTTCGCGACGTTCACCCGACGCACTACGGCCGCATCTGCCCGATTGAAACGCCGGAAGGCCCGAACATCGGCCTGATCAACTCGCTGGCCACCCACGCCCGCGTGAACAAGTACGGCTTCATCGAGAGCCCCTACCGTCGCGTCGCCGACGGCAAGCCGCTCGAAGAGGTCGTCTACATGTCGGCCATGGAAGAGTCGAAGCACGTCATCGCCCAGTCCAACATCGCGGTGTTGAACGGCGAGATCGTCGACGATCTGGTCCCCGGCCGGATCAACGGTGAACCGACCCTGCTCCAGAAGGAGCAAGTCGACCTGATGGACGTGTCGCCGCGCCAAGTCGTGTCGGTGGCCGCGGCCCTGATCCCGTTCCTGGAAAACGACGACGCCAACCGCGCCCTCATGGGCTCGAACATGCAACGTCAGGCCGTGCCGCTGGTGCAGTCCGACGCCCCGCTGGTCGGTACCGGCATGGAAGCCGTGGTCGCCCGTGACTCGGGCGCCGTGGTCATCGCCAAGCGCACCGGCGTGGTCGAGCAGATCGACGGTACGCGTATCGTCGTCCGCGCCACGGAAGAAACCGACGCCGCCCGTTCGGGCGTCGACATCTACCGTCTGTCGAAGTTCCAGCGTTCGAACCAGTCGACCTGCATCAACCAGCGTCCGCTGGTGAAGGTGGGCGACAAGATCGTGGCCGGCGACATCATCGCCGACGGCCCGTCGACCGAGCTGGGCGAACTGGCCCTGGGCCGCAACGCGCTCGTCGCGTTCATGCCCTGGAACGGCTACAACTTCGAAGACTCGATCCTGATCTCCGAACGCATCGTCCGTGACGACGTCTTCACCTCGATCCACATCGAGGAATTCGAAGTCATGGCCCGCGACACGAAGCTGGGTCCGGAAGAAATCACCCGCGACATCCCCAACGTCGGCGAGGAAGCCCTGCGCAACCTCGACGAAGCGGGCATCGTGGCGATCGGCGCCGAAGTCCAGCCGGGCGACATCCTGGTCGGCAAGGTCACCCCGAAGGGCGAAAGCCCGATGACGCCGGAAGAAAAGCTCCTGCGCGCCATCTTCGGCGAAAAGGCCTCTGACGTCCGCGACACCAGCCTGCGCCTGCCCCCGGGCGTCGCCGGCACGATCGTCGACGTGCGCGTGTTCAACCGTCACGGCGTCGACAAGGACGAACGCGCCCTGGCCATCGAACGCGCCGAGATCGACCGTCTGGGCAAGGACCGCGACGACGAATTTGCGATCCTGAACCGCAACATCTCGGGTCGCCTGCGCGAACTGCTGATCGGTAACGTCGCTCTGTCGGGCCCCAAGGGCCTGTCGCGCGGCGCGATCACCGCCGAGGGCCTGGCTGAAGTCCAGCCGGGTCTGTGGTGGCAGATCGCCCTCGAGGACGAGAAGGCGATGGGCGAACTGGAAAGCCTGCGTCGTCTGTTCGACGAGAACCGCAAGCGTCTGGACCGTCGCTTCGAGGACAAGGTCGACAAGCTGCAGCGCGGCGACGAACTGCCCCCGGGCGTGATGAAGATGGTCAAGGTCTTCGTGGCCGTGAAGCGCAAGCTTCAGCCGGGCGACAAGATGGCCGGCCGTCACGGCAACAAGGGCGTCATCTCGCGCATCCTGCCGATCGAGGACATGCCGTTCCTCGCCGACGGGACGCACGTGGACGTCGTTCTGAACCCGCTGGGCGTGCCTTCGCGCATGAACGTCGGCCAGATCTTCGAAACCCACCTGGGCTGGGCCTGCGCCAACCTCGGCAAGCAGATCACCAACCTGCTGGAAGATTGGCAGGCCGGCGGTCAGAAGCAGGCCCTGGTCGATCGTCTGACCGAGATCTACGGCCCGGACGAAGAACTGCCCGACACCGAAGAGGGTCTGGTGGAACTGGCTCGCAACCTCGGCAAGGGCGTTCCGATCGCCACGCCGGTGTTCGACGGCGCCCGGATCAGCGACATCGAGGACCACCTGGTCATGGCGGGCGTGAACCCGTCGGGTCAGTCGATCCTGTTCGACGGTCAGACCGGCGACCAGTTCAAGCGTCCGGTCACGGTCGGCTACATCTACATGCTGAAGCTGCACCACCTGGTCGACGACAAGATCCACGCCCGTTCGATCGGTCCGTACTCGCTCGTCACGCAACAGCCGCTGGGTGGTAAGGCCCAGTTCGGCGGTCAGCGCTTCGGGGAAATGGAAGTGTGGGCTCTGGAAGCCTACGGCGCGGCCTACACCCTGCAGGAAATGCTGACGGTGAAGTCCGACGACGTGGCCGGCCGGACCAAGGTCTACGAGTCGATCGTCCGTGGCGACGACACGTTCGAAGCCGGTATCCCGGAAAGCTTCAACGTGCTGGTCAAGGAAATGCGCTCGCTCGGCCTGAACGTCGAGCTGGAGAACAGCTGATCCGAACCTCCCTCTCCGCCTGAAAAGGCGGGGAGGGGCCTTCGCTCAGCCGCTTTCCAACTTTGAATTTTCGCGGGTAGTCCCGCAGAAGGAACCAAGATGAACCAGGAAGTCCTGAACATCTTCAATCCGGTCCAGGCCGCTCCGACCTTCGACCAGATCCGCATCTCGCTGGCCTCGCCGGAAAAGATCCGCTCGTGGTCGTTCGGCGAGATCAAGAAGCCGGAAACCATCAACTACCGCACGTTCAAGCCCGAGCGTGACGGCCTGTTCTGCGCCCGTATCTTTGGCCCGACCAAGGACTACGAATGCCTGTGCGGCAAGTACAAGCGCATGAAGTACAAGGGCATCATCTGCGAAAAGTGCGGTGTTGAAGTCACCCTGGCCCGCGTCCGTCGCGAGCGCATGGGCCACATCGAACTGGCCTCGCCGGTCGCCCACATCTGGTTCCTGAAGTCGCTGCCTTCGCGCATCGCCATGATGCTCGACATGCCGCTGAAGGACATCGAGCGGGTCCTGTACTTCGAATACTACATCGTCACCGAGCCGGGCCTGACC
The DNA here is from genome assembly GCF_011045195.1 of Caulobacter soli. Lineage (GTDB taxonomy): Bacteria > Pseudomonadota > Alphaproteobacteria > Caulobacterales > Caulobacteraceae > Caulobacter > Caulobacter soli. The sequence goes on from NZ_CP049199.1 coordinate 840,712, forward strand.
CCGCTGAAGCAGCACCAGCTGCTCAGCGAGGACGACTTCATGCGCGCCCAGGACGAATACGGCGACGACAGCTTCACCGCCGAGATCGGCGCCGAAGCCGTCCAGAACCTGCTGAAAGCCATCGACCTGGACAAGGAAGCCGATCGCCTGCGCGAAGAGCTGGCCGGCACCGTGTCGGACATGAAGCAGAAGAAGTTCAGCAAGCGCCTGAAGATCCTCGAAGCCTTCTCCGAGTCGGGCAACCGTCCCGAGTGGATGGTGCTGACGGTCGTCCCGGTCATCCCGCCGGAACTGCGTCCGCTGGTGCCGCTGGACGGCGGCCGCTTCGCGACCTCGGACCTGAACGACCTGTATCGCCGGGTCATCAACCGTAACAACCGCCTGAAGCGCCTGATCGAGCTGCGCGCCCCCGACATCATCATCCGCAACGAAAAGCGGATGCTGCAGGAGTCGGTCGACGCCCTGTTCGACAACGGCCGTCGCGGTCGCGTGATCACGGGCGCCAACAAGCGTCCGCTGAAGTCGCTGGCCGACATGCTGAAGGGCAAGCAAGGCCGCTTCCGTCAGAACCTGCTGGGCAAGCGCGTCGACTATTCGGGCCGTTCGGTCATCGTCGTGGGTCCGGACCTGAAGCTGCACGAGTGCGGCCTGCCCAAGAAGATGGCCCTGGAGCTGTTCAAGCCGTTCATCTACGCGCGCCTGGACGCCAAGGGCCTGTCGGGCACCGTCAAGCAGTCCAAGCGCATGGTCGAGCGCGAACAGCCCCAGGTGTGGGACATCCTCGAAGAGGTGATCCGCGAGCACCCGGTGATGCTGAACCGCGCGCCGACGCTTCACCGTCTGGGCATCCAGGCCTTCGAGCCCAAGCTGATCGAGGGCAAGGCCATCCAGCTGCACCCGCTGGTCTGCGCCGCCTTCAACGCCGACTTCGACGGCGACCAGATGGCCGTTCACGTCCCGCTGAGCCTCGAGGCCCAGCTGGAAGCGCGCGTCCTGATGATGTCGACCAACAACATCCTGTCGCCCGCCAACGGTCGCCCGATCATCGTGCCGTCGCAGGACATCGTCCTGGGTCTGTACTACCTGTCGGTCGCCCGCGACGGCGAGCCGGGTGAAGGCAAGATCTTCGCCGACCTGGGCGAAATCGAAGCCGCCATGGACGCCGGCGTCGTCAGCCTGCACGCCAAGATCAAGTCGCGCTTCACGGAAATGGACGCCGACGGCGTCGTCCGTCGCCGGGTGATCGACACCACCCCGGGCCGGATGAAGATCGCCGCCCTTCTGCCCCAGCACACCGCGATCGGTCACCGACTGATCGAGAAGGCGCTGACCAAGAAGGAAATCGGCAACCTGATCGACGTCGTCTACCGCCACTGCGGTCAGAAGGCGACGGTGATCTTCGCCGACCAGATCATGGGTCTGGGCTTCAAGGAAGCGGCCAAGGCCGGCATCTCCTTCGGCAAGGACGACATCATCATCCCGAAGCGGAAGGAGGCGATCGTCGCCGAAACCCGCACCCTGGCTGAAGAGTACGAGCAACAGTACGCCGACGGCCTGATCACCAAGGGTGAGAAGTACAACAAGGTCGTTGATGCCTGGGCCAAGGCCACCGACCGCGTCGCCGACGAGATGATGGCCGAGCTTCAGATGAAGCATAAGGACGAGAACGGCCGCGAGAAGGAAATCAACGCCATCTACATGATGGCCCACTCCGGCGCTCGTGGTTCGCAAGCTCAGATGAAGCAGCTGGGCGGCATGCGCGGCCTGATGGCCAAGCCCTCCGGCGAGATCATCGAGACCCCGATCGTCTCGAACTTCAAGGAAGGCCTGACCGTTCAGGAGTACTTCAACTCGACCCACGGCGCTCGTAAGGGCCTGGCGGACACCGCGCTGAAGACCGCCAACTCGGGCTACCTGACCCGCCGTCTGGTCGACGTCGCGCAGGACTGCATCATCGTCGAGGAAGACTGCGGCACCACGCGGGGCATCACCCTGCGCGCCGTGGTCGAAGGCGGCGACGTGCTGGTCTCGCTGGGCGCCCGCGTCCTGGGCCGTTTCTCGGCCGAGGACATCAAGGACCCGGCGACCGGCGAGATCATCATCCCGGCCGACACCTACCTGACCGAGAACATGGCCGACGCCATCGAAGCCGCTGCGGTGCAGTCGGTGAAGGTGCGTTCGGTCCTGACCTGCGAAGCCAAGATCGGCGTCTGCGGCGCCTGCTACGGTCGCGACCTGGCTCGCGGCACGCCGGTGAACATCGGTGAAGCGGTCGGCGTCATCGCCGCCCAGTCGATCGGCGAGCCCGGCACCCAGCTGACGATGCGGACCTTCCACATCGGCGGCACCGCCCAGGTGGCCGAGCAGTCGTTCTTCGAAAGCAGCAACGACGGTACGGTCCGCGTGACCGGCGCCACCGTTGTGGCTTCGGACGGCGCCCTGGTGGTCATGAGCCGCAACACGGCCGTGAGCGTCCTGGTCGACGGCAAGGAACGCGAAAACTACAAGCCGCCGTACGGCGCGCGCCTGAAGGTCAAGGACGGCGACAAGGTGAAGCGCGGCCAGCGCCTCGCCGATTGGGACCCCTACACCACCCCGATCATCACCGAAGTGGCCGGCCGCATCCGCGCCGAAGACCTGGTGGACGGGTTCTCCGTCCGCGAGGAAACCGACGAAGCCACCGGCATCGCGCAACGCGTGATCGCCGACTGGCGGACCTCGGCCCGCGCCTCGGACCTGCGTCCGGCCATGGGCGTGCTGGGTGAAGACGGCTCGTACGTGCGCCTCGCCAACGGCGGTGAGGCTCGCTACCTGATGTCGGTCGGCGCCATTCTCTCGGTGGCCGACGGCGACATGGTCAAGCCGGGCGAGGTCATCGCGCGGATCCCGACCGAAGGCGCCAAGACCCGGGACATCACCGGTGGTCTGCCGCGCGTCGCCGAACTCTTCGAAGCCCGCCGTCCCAAGGACTGCGCGGTCATCGCGGAAATGGACGGTCGCGTCGAATTCGGCAAGGATTACAAGAACAAGCGCCGCATCAAGATCACCCCGGACATCGACGCCGACGGTAATCAAGGTGAAGCGGTCGAGTTCCTGATCCCGAAGGGCAAGCACATCGCGGTGCACGATGGCGATTTCATCGCGCGCGGCGAGTACATCATCGACGGCAACCCGGATCCGCACGACATCCTGCGCATTCTGGGCGTCGAGGCCCTGGCCAACTTCCTCGTGGACGAAATCCAGGAGGTCTACCGACTGCAGGGCGTGCCGATCAACGACAAGCACATCGAGACGATCGTTCGTCAGATGCTGCAAAAGGTCGAGATCCTCGAGCCCGGCGACACCGGCCTGATCAAGGGCGATCACCTCGATAAGCCCGAGTTCTACGTCGAGCAGGACAAGGCCGTCGCCCGCGGCGGCCGTCCGGCCACGACCCAGCCGGTGCTGCTCGGCATCACCAAGGCGAGCTTGCAGACCAAGAGCTTCATCTCGGCCGCGTCGTTCCAGGAAACGACTCGCGTCCTGACCGAAGCCTCGGTGCACGGCAAGACCGACACCCTGGAAGGCCTGAAGGAAAACGTCATCGTGGGTCGCCTGATCCCCGCTGGTACGGGTTCCTACCTGCGCAGCCTGCAGCGCGTCGCCGCCAAGCGCGACGAGCAACTGGCCCAGCAGCGCGAAGAAGCGATGGAGCCGCTGCCCGCGGTCATCGCCGAAGAAGCCTAAGCTTCCTTCGAGCCCTGAAACGGAACGGCCCGGGAGCAATCCCGGGCCGTTTCTTTTTGATCCTCCCCCTCCGGGGGAGCATCTACCCCCGCAATACCGCCAGCCGCTCCAGCCTCGGCCCCGCGAAGTCCAGGAACGCCCGCGCCAACGGCGGCATGAACCGGCCGCCCGCCGTGACCAGCTGCACCGGCAAGGGCGGGGGTTCGAAGTCCGGCAGCAGGCGGACCAGCCGGCCGGCGGCCAGGTCCTCGGCCACCTGGTAGGACAGCGCCCGGCCGATCCCGCGCCCGGTCAGCATCGCCGCCAGCGCCGCCTCCACATTGTTGACCCGCAGTCGGGGCTCCAGCCGCACGGCGCGGGGCTTGCCGCCATGCTCGAACCGCCACTCGGGCGAGGCCGAGACCACGGTGGTCAGGATCGTCTCGTGCCCGGCCAGGTCGGACGGCTCCAGCGGCGTCCCGCGCCGGGCCAGATAGTCGGGCGCGGCCACCACCAGTCGCCCCACCTGACCCAGCTTGCGGACCAGCAGGCTGGAATCGGCCAGCGGCCCGATCCGCACGGCCACGTGCAGCTCGCCCTCGATCAGGTCCAGGTTCCGGTCGTGCAGGGTCAGGTCGGCCTGGACGCCGGGATGCTCCGCCAGGAAGTCGGCCACGACCGGCGTCAGGTGTCGGCCGCCGAACACGGTCGGGCCGGTGATCCGCAGCACGCCGCGCACCGCGTCGGGGGCGGGAGCCTGGAGGGCGGTCTCGTAGTCGGCCAGCAGCCGCCGGGCCCGCTCGGCCAGGTCGCGACCCGCCTCGGTCGGCGCCAGGCGTCGGGTGGTGCGCTCGATCAGCCGCGCGCCCATGCGCTCCTCCAGCGCCGCCAGGGCCCGGGTCATGGCGGCGGGCGAGCGCCGCAGCTTGCGGCCCGCCGCGGCCAGGGAGCCGGTGTCGATCACCGCCACCAGCAGGGCCAGCTCGTCCAGACGATCCATTCCGAAATCCGCAATTATATCTTGCCGATTTACTAAATTCATTTCGATGAGCGCAATGGTCAAAGTGCGGCGCGAAAATAAGAAAGCGCTCCGATGTCCGGCACCACCATCGTCCTGCACGGCACGCCCCTGTCGGGTCACACGCACCGCGTGGGGTTGATGCTCAACGCCCTGGGCCTGGCCTATCGGTTCGCCAATGCGCCCAAGGATGTGCGCGGGTCGGCGGCCTTCCTGGCGCTCAACCCGCTGGGCCAGATCCCGGTGCTGCAAGACGGCGACCTGACCCTGGCCGACAGCAACGCCATCCTGGTCTATCTGGTCCAGCGCTACGCGCCCGACAGCGACTGGCTGCCGCAAGAGCCGGTCGCCGCCGCCCACGTGCAGCGCTGGCTGTCGATCGCGGCCGGCGAGATCATGCACGGCCCCTGCGTCGCGCGGATGATCGCCCTGTTCGACTTTCCCGACGATCCGGCTCGCGCCGCCCTCATCGCCGCCCGGGTGCTGACCTTCATGGACGGCCATCTGGCGGACCGCGCCTTCCTGGCCGCCGAGCACGTCACCATCGCCGACCTGGCTTGCTACTCCTACGTCGCCCACGCCCCGGACGGCGGGGTGTCGCTGCAGCCCTATCCGGCCGTGCGCGCCTGGCTGGCCCGGGTCGAGGCCCAGCCCTGGTTCCGGCCGATGCCCGACTTCGCGGAGGCGTAGATGGACGGGCCCTTCCACCGCGGCGAGCTGATCGCCCAGGTCCTGGCGGGAACGGGCACGCCCGGCTTCACCGGCATCCGGCCGTTCATGCCCGACCAGCACCGCGACTTCTTCGCCCTGCTGCCCTACCTGTTCATCGCCACGACCGACGCCGAGGGCTGGCCCGTGGCCACGGTGCTGACCGGCCAGCCCGGCTTCATCCGAAGCCCGGACCCCACGACCCTGACCGTCGCCGCCCTGCCGCGCGCCGGCGAGCCCGGGGCCGAGCTGTTCGCGGCCGGCCGCCCGTTCGGCGCCCTGGGTCTGGACTTCGCCACCCACCGTCGCAACCGCGTCAACGGCCTGATCGCCGGGGCCGGGGAGGGCGGGCTGACGCTCGAGGTTCTTCAGAGCTTCGGCAACTGCCCGCAATACATCCAGACCCGGGCCGTGGAGGCGGGTCCCGCCTCGACGACCCCGGCCGAAGTGATCGCCTTCCCGACAGCCGAGGCCCTGGCCCAGATCGCCCGCGCCGACACCATGTTCGTGGCCACCAACGCAGGCCCCGAAAAAAGTGGCGGCGAGAACGGCGGCGTCGACATCTCGCACAGGGGCGGTCTGCCGGGCTTCGTCAAGGTGGCGGGCAATGTGCTGACCATCCCCGACTTCCGGGGCAATCGGTTCTTCAACACCCTGGGCAACCTGGTGCTCGACCCGCGCGCGGGCCTGCTGTTCGTCGATTTCGAGACCGGCGACCTGCTGCACCTGCAGGGGCGGGTCGAGATCGACTGGACCCCGACGGACGACGACCTGATCCAGCGTCAGTGGCGGCTGACCGTCGAACACGCCTGGCGCCGTCCGGCGGCCCTGCCGCTGCGCTGGACGTTCGGAGCCTATTCGCCGGTGACCCTGAACACCGCCGCCTGGAACGCCGCAGCCTGAGATTTTGTTGGGCGGCCTACAACTCAGCCCAGCTATTGTGCGACGCAACGTCGCGGTCTTTTCTTGTCACCAAAGGGACTTACAAGGTTAAGCCTTGCTTCAGGCCTTGCAGTGCAATGAAGGATGGTACCCCTACCATCAGGCAGTCTTCATGCGCTCCGATATCTCCACCAAGGTCAGCCTGACCGTCGTCGCGGCCTTCATGACCTTGCTGCTGGCCTTGCTGGCGATCGTCGGCAAGAACTCGCTGGACTTCGCCAAGGCCCAGGCCGTGGCCCAGCAGGAGGCCAGCATGCGCGTGGCCTGGGACGCGGTCGGCGGACAAAACGCCGCTTTCGCGCGAGAAGGCGACAAGCTGACGGTGGGCGGCAAGACGCTGAACGGCGACATCGCCACGGTCGACCACGTCAAGGACCTGGTCGGCGGTGTGGCCACCGTGTTCATGGGCGACACCCGCGTCGCCACCAATGTCGCCAAGCCGGACGGCGGCCGCGCGGTCGGCACGCCCCTGGCCAAGGGCCCGGTCTATGACGCGGTGCTGGGGCGCGGCGAGGCCTATCGCGGCGAGACCAAGATCCTCGGCAAGCCCTATTTCGCCGCCTATGACCCGATCAAGAACGCCTCGGGCGAGGTGATCGGCATCCTGTTCGTCGGCGTGGCCAAGGCCGACTACTTCCAGCCGGTCTATCGCCAACTGATCTGGCTGGCCGTGGCCGGCGTGGTGCTGGCCGGGCTGGGCGTGGTCGCCTCGGTGGCCATGGTCCGCCGCCAGCTGTCGCCGTTGCGCGACCTGCGCGACGCCATGAAGCGCGTGATGCGCGGCGATCTCACCGTGGCCCTGCCGTTCGCCGGCCGCCGCGACGACATCGGCCTGATGGCCGACGCCGTGCACGCCTTCCGCGACGAAGCCCGCGAGAAGGGTCGCATCGAGGCCGAGGCCGAAACCCATCGCCAGTCGGCCGAGGCCGAGCGCCGCCTGTCGGCCGATCGCGATCACCAGCAGGCCGAGCAGCAGGCCTTGGTCGTGTCACGCCTGGCCCAGGGCCTGGACCGTCTGTCGGCCGGCGACCTGACCGTGCGCCTGACCGAGGCCTTCGCCCCCGACTACGAGCGCCTGCGCGCCGACTTCAACCAGGCCGTCGAGCGTCTGGAACAGGCCATGGGCGCGGTGATCTCCGCTGTCGGCGGCCTGACCTCGGGCGCCAACGGCATCGCCGGCGCGGCCGGCGACCTGTCGGCCCGCAGCGAGCAGCAGGCCGCCAGCCTGGAAGAGGCCGCCGCCGCCCTGACCGAAATCACCAACGCCGTCCGCGTGGCCGCCGACGGCGCGCGCGGCGCGCGCGAGGCTGTGAGCGAGGCCCAGGCCGAGGCCGGCCGCTCGCGCACCGTCGTCCAGGAAACCATCGACGCGATCGGCGGCATCGAGACCTCCTCGCACCAGGTGGCCCAGATCATCGGGGTGATCGACGAGATCGCCTTCCAGACCAACCTCCTGGCCCTGAACGCCGGCGTCGAAGCCGCGCGCGCCGGCGACGCGGGCCGAGGCTTCGCGGTCGTCGCCCAGGAAGTGCGGGCCCTGGCCCAGCGTTCGGCCGACGCGGCCAAGGAGATCAAGGTCCACATCGCCGACTCCGCCCGCCAGGTCGAGGCCGGCGTCGTGCTGGTCGGCCGCACCGGCGAGGCCCTGCAGAAGATCGCCGGCCAGGTGGGGGCCATCGACGGCGTCATCGGCCAGATCGCCGCCTCGGCCGCCGAACAGGCCTCGGGCCTGTCGGAGGTCAATTCCGCGGTCGGCCACATGGACCAGGCCACCCAGAAGAACGCCGCCATGGTCAACCGCTCGGCCGCCGACAGCATGACCTTGTTGCGCGAGGTCGAGGGCCTGGCCGCCCTGGTCAGCCACTTCAAGGTGGGCGGGTCTAGCGCTGGTCGTTCTGGCGCTCGGCCTTCTTCCGACGCTCGTCGGCCTTCCGCGCATCGTCCAGCCGCTTAAGCGCCTGCTGCTCGGCCGATAGCGACCGGCCCAGGCCGTCCTGGGACGCGCCGAGCACCCAGGGGATGTCCTTGCCCTTGCCCGGATCGTCGCGATTGCGATGGTCGACGCCGACGCCCATCGGGGCGTCGCGATAGGCGCGGTCGGCCTGCTGGCGGATCGCCTGGGCGTCGAAGTCCCGCCGCTTGGCCGTGTCCATCGGCGCGTCGTAGATGGGCGCGTTGCGGGCCGCCGCGCCGAGCTTCTCGTCGCAATGCTCCTGTTCCCGGCGATTGAGGCCGACCGCCTGGGCGTTGGCGCAGCCGGCCGCGCTGCCGCGCAGGGCGGTGCGCAGGTCGCCGCGCGGGCCCTCGGGCAGGGGCGCGGGATGGATGGCCGCGCCTCGATTGTTGGGGGCGGGCGGACCGGGAACGGGCGCGACGCCCAGCGGCTGGATCCAGGACGGCGCGACCAGGCGCGGCGCGCGTGGCTTCAGGGGCGAGGTCGCGGCGGCGCGGTCGAGGCTGGCGACCGGCTCCGGCGTGGGTCGCAACGGCATGACGCTGCGCTCCAGCGTGACGCTGATGGCGTCCTCGTCGCTGGAGCGATCCTGGAAGCGCGCCACCACCGGCCAGCCCAGGGCGGCCAGGATCACGGCGTGCAGCAACAGCGAGCCGCAAAGGACGGCGCCGTTCCGCAATCGATTTGCACGGGCCGTGGCCGTGGACTGGGACAAGAACCAACTCGACTGTGACGAACGGCCAAGCCTTGCGACCGCAAGTGGCGAAACGGTGGCCGCTGAACGCAAGATGGGATGAAGGCGTGTTCCCGCCAACCGGGCCGTTGGTCAGGCGCGCTAATAGGCCCTGCGAAGGTCGGCCTCGGGCGGCGCGGCGGCCGGGGCCTGCAGGGAGCAGGGGCCCGCGCGCAGGGCGCCGGTCGAGCCGTCCGACGTCCGGTCGGCGTTGAGGCCGAACCTCAGGGCGCAGCCCACGCGCGGCCGGCGGCCGGCGCGGGACCGATCGTCGAACGCGCCGCCGGCGCCCCGGGCCGTGAGCGGGACCAGGGCGCGCCGGGGCGCCTGGGCCCGGGCGGCCGCGTCGTAGTCGGCGCGTTCGTCAGGGGCGATCGCGGGCAGGGACGAACCCCGCCAAGCCTCGGCGCCCAGTCTCTCGCGACACAGCTCCCGCTCGCCTGGCGACAGCAGGGCCTCGCGCCCGTCCAGGCAGGCCAGGCCGCTGGCGCGCAGGATCGTGGCCAGGACACGCGGGCCGGGCGCCGGCGACGCGGCGTCCTCGGGAACGGCGACGGACTCCGGCGACGGGGGAGCGACCCAGGCGGGGCCCGGCGTGACGGCGGGCCGGGAGACGCGAGGCGGCGCGTCGTCCGGAATATCCACGACGTCCCCGATGTCCGCGACCTCCCGGGCGGCCGGCGGCGCGGGCGACGCCGCGCGGACGGCGCGCTGGCTCTCGGGCGCGTGTCCGCCGTTCATGTGATAGGGCATGTGATAGGGAAAGGGCGTCGCGATCGGCCGCGCCAGGATCAGCAACGCGATCCCGGTCAGCCCCAGCAGACTGGCCAGGGCCGCGCCCAGGCGATCGCGACCGGATTTCGACGAACGCAACGGACGACCCCACGCCAGAGCGGATGGGGTGAAAATCGCTTCTGGAGGTGACGTGGGCGTGACCGTTAGGCGACCGTTAACCGACGCAAACCCGCGAAATGACTCGGCATTGACGTAGCGGGCGTTCGCGAGTAGTTTCCGCGCTCTTTTCGAGGCGGACCCTGTCCGTCCTGATGAGCGCCCGTCCCTTACCCGACGGATCAGCCCGCCGGAACGCTACCCGCGTCCCGGCGAGTTTCGTGTTTATCAGGTCCCCATCCGGGGCCGAGAAAGCCGGAATACAGAACTAGGACCCGAAGCGCCTCGGCCGACAGGCACACGCTTCCATCAGAGCAGAGACTTAATGCCTACCGTCAACCAGCTCATCCGCAAACCGCGCCAGCCTAAGCCGGTCCGGAACAAGGTGCCCGCCCTGAAGGGCTGCCCCCAACGTCGCGGCGTTTGCACCCGCGTCTACACGACGACCCCGAAGAAGCCGAACTCGGCTCTGCGTAAGGTCGCCAAGGTCCGTCTGACCACCGGCATCGAAGCCGTTTGCTACATCCCGGGCGAAGGCCACAACCTGCAGGAGCACTCGGTGGTGCTCATCCGCGGCGGCCGCGTCAAGGACTTGCCCGGCGTCCGCTATCACATCCTGCGCGGCGTCCTCGACACCCAAGGGGTCAAGGATCGTAAGCAGCGTCGTTCGCTCTACGGCGCCAAGCGTCCGAAGTAAGGAATAGAAGAAGATGTCCCGCCGCCGTCGCGCCGAGAAACGCCAAGTCCTGCCGGATCCCAAGTTTGGGGACCTGATTGTCACGAAGTTCATGAACTACGTGATGTACGAGGGCAAAAAAGCCGTCGCCGAAAACATCATCTATGGTGCTTTCGACATCCTGGAAAACAAGCGCAAGGACCAAGGTCCGCTTGAGACCTTCCACTCCGCCCTGGACAACGTCGCCCCGGCGATCGAAGTCCGGTCGCGCCGCGTCGGCGGCGCCACCTACCAGGTGCCCGTGGAAGTCCGTCCGGACCGTCGTCGCGCCCTGGCCATCCGCTGGCTGGTGACCGCCGCGCGCAAGCGTGGCGAAAACACCATGACCGAAAAGCTGGCCGGTGAACTGCTCGACGCTTCCAACAACCGCGGCACCGCGGTGAAGAAGCGCGAAGACACCCACAAGATGGCTGAAGCCAACCGGGCGTTCTCGCACTACCGCTGGTAACCTTTCTTACCAGCACTCTTTCAGGCGCGGGCGGTTTGCGATAAACCGCCCGCGCCGCACGTTTAAATGTCCCCGTCCCCGTTTGGGGCTGGGCAGTCACGCAGAGCTAGATCCATGGCCCGCCAGCATAAAATCGAAGACTACCGTAACTTCGGCATCATGGCGCACATCGACGCCGGAAAGACGACGACGACCGAGCGGATCCTGTATTACACGGGTAAGTCGCACAAGATCGGCGAAGTCCACGACGGCGCCGCGACCATGGACTGGATGGACCAGGAACAAGAGCGCGGCATCACGATCACGTCGGCCGCGACGACCGCTTTCTGGAAAGACAAGCGCCTCAACATCATCGACACCCCAGGCCACGTCGACTTCACGATTGAAGTCGAGCGCAGCCTGCGCGTTCTCGACGGCGCCGTGACGGTGCTGGACGGCAACGCCGGCGTCGAGCCGCAGACCGAAACCGTCTGGCGCCAGGCCGACAAGTACAAGGTTCCGCGGATCGTCTTCGTCAACAAGATGGACAAGATCGGCGCCGACTTCGACAAGTCGGTGGAATCGATCCGCGACCGTCTGGGCGCCAAGGCCGTTCCGATCCAATTCCCGATCGGTTCGGAATCCTCGCTGAGTGGCCTGGTCGACCTGGTCCGCATGAAGGCCGTGGTCTGGGACAACGACGCCCTGGGCGCCAACTTCCGCGACGAAGAAATCCCCGCCGACCTGCTGGACAAGGCCAAGGAAGCTCACGCCTACCTGGTCGAAGCCGCCGTCGAACTCGACGACGAAGCGATGGAAGCCTATCTGGGCGGCGAAGAGCCCTCGGAAGCCGTGCTGAAGAAGTGCATCCGCAAGGCCGTGCTGACCGGCGCCTTCTATCCGATCCTCTGCGGCTCGGCCTTCAAGAACAAGGGCGTGCAAACGCTCCTGGACGCCGTCGTCGACTACCTGCCGTCGCCGCTGGACATCCCGCCGACCAAGGGCATCGACTTCAAGACCGAAGAAGAAGTCGTGCGTCGCGCCTCGGACGAAGAGCCCCTGTCGGTTCTGGCGTTCAAGATCATGGACGACCCCTTCGTCGGTTCGCTGACCTTCTGCCGGATCTATTCGGGCAAGCTGGAAACCGGCATGAGCCTGCTGAACGCCACGCGCGACAAGCGCGAGCGCGTTGGCCGCATGCTGCTCATGCACTCCAACAACCGCGAAGACATCAAGGAAGCCTTCGCCGGCGACATCGTCGCCCTGGCTGGCCTGAAGGAAACCCGCACCGGCGACACCCTGTGCGATCCCCTGAAATCGCCGGTCATCCTGGAGCGCATGGAATTCCCGGCGCCGGTCATCGAGATCGCCGTTGAGCCCAAGTCCAAGGCCGACCAGGAAAAGCTGGGCGTCGCCCTGGCCAAGCTGGCCGCCGAGGATCCGTCCTTCACCGTCTCGACCGACTTCGAAAGCGGCCAGACGATCCTGAAGGGCATGGGCGAGCTGCACCTGGACATCAAGATCGACATCCTGAAGCGGACCTACAAGGTCGAAGCCAACATCGGCGCGCCGCAGGTTGCCTATCGCGAAAGCCTGGGCCGCAAGGTCGACATCGACTACACCCACAAGAAGCAGACCGGTGGTACGGGCCAGTTCGCCCGCGTCATGATCACCTTCGAACCGGGCGAGCCGGGTTCGGGCTTCGTGTTCGAAAACTCGATCGTCGGCGGCGCGGTGCCGAAGGAATACATCCCCGGCGTCCAGAAGGGTCTGGAGTCCGTCAAGGACAACGGTCTGCTGGCCGGCTTCCCGCTGATCGACTTCAAGGCGACCCTGACGGACGGCAAGTACCACGACGTCGACTCCAGCGTGCTGGCGTTCGAAATCGCGTCGCGCGCCGCCTTCAAGGAACTGCGTGAAAAGGGCGCTCCCAAGCTGCTCGAGCCGATCATGGCCGTCGAGGTCGTGACCCCGGAAGAGTATCTGGGTTCGGTCATCGGCGACCTGAATGCTCGCCGTGGCATGATCCAGGGCCAAGACATGCGCGGCAACGCCACGGTGGTGAACGCCTTCGTGCCGCTGGCCAACATGTTCGGCTACGTGAACACCCTGCGCGGCATGAGCCAAGGTCGCGCCCAGTTCACCATGCAGTACGACCACTACGAGCCGGTGCCGCAACACGTCGCTGACGAAGTGATCAAGAAGTACGCGTAAGCTTTCCCTTTCGGAAAAGCCCGCCAAGGACTAGGACGAGCTCCACGGAGCTCGTCCGCACACCACCCCAGAAGTTCAACCATTGCAGGCCCCTCTGGGGTCCGGAGCTAGAGAAAAATGGCCAAGGAAAAGTTCGAACGTAATAAGCCGCACTGCAACATCGGCACGATTGGTCACGTTGACCACGGCAAGACGACGTTGACGGCCGCGATCACCATCATCCTGGCCAAGTCGGGCGGCGCGACGGCGAAGAACTACGCCGACATCGACGCGGCGCCGGAAGAAAAGGCCCGCGGCATCACGATCAACACCGCGCACGTGGAATATGAGACGGCCAACCGTCACTACGCCCACGTCGACTGCCCCGGCCACGCCGACTACGTGAAGAACATGATCACGGGCGCGGCCCAGATGGACGGCGCGATCCTGGTCGTGTCGGCCGCCGACGGCCCGATGCCGCAGACCCGCGAGCACATCCTGCTGGCCCGTCAGGTCGGCGTGCCGGCGCTGGTCGTCTACATGAACAAGGTCGACCTGGTCGACGACGCCGAGCTGCTGGAACTGGTCGAGATGGAAGTGCGCGAGCTGCTCAGCTCGTACGACTTCCCGGGCGACGACATTCCGATCACCAAGGGTTCGGCCAAGGTGGCCATCGACGGCGGCGACCCGATCATCGGCGAGCAGTCGATCCTGGAACTGATGACCACGGTCGACACCTACATCCCGCAGCCGGCCCGCCCGGTTGACCAACCCTTCCTGATGCCGGTCGAAGACGTGTTCTCGATCTCGGGCCGCGGCACGGTCGTGACCGGCCGTATCGAAAAGGGCATCGTGAAGGTCGGCGAGGAAGTCGAGATCGTCGGCATCCGCGCCCCGCAGAAGACCACCTGCACCGGCGTTGAAATGTTCCGCAAGCTGCTGGACCAAGGTCAAGCCGGCGACAACGTGGGCGTGCTGCTGCGCGGCACCAAGCGCGAAGACGTCGAGCGCGGCCAAGTGCTGTGCAAGCCCGGTTCGATCACCCCGCACACCAAGTTCGCGGCCGAGGCCTACATCCTGACCAAGGAAGAAGGCGGTCGTCACACCCCGTTCTTCACCAACTATCGCCCGCAGTTCTACTTCCGCACCACGGACGTGACCGGGATCATCAAGCTGCGCGAAGGCGTGGAAATGATCATGCCGGGCGACAACGCCGAGCTGGACATCGAGCTGATCACCCCGATCGCCATGGACCAAGGCCTGCGCTTCGCCATCCGCGAAGGCGGCCGGACCGTCGGTTCGGGCGTCGTCTCCAAGATCGTCGAGTAGTCGATCGATCTTCAGCGACTAGGCTGACCTAAGCGAAGGCCCCGGAGGAAACTCCGGGGCCTTTTGCTTTGAGGCTCACCCACTTGCCCCCACCTGACCGCTTCGCGGTCTGTCCGCCCCCGTAGGGGGCGGAGCCTCCGAGCGAAGGCTCTTCCCCCTCCGGGGGAAGACGATCGCGAAGCGATCCGTAGGGGGCAAGTGGCGCTGGCTTTCCCAACGCGTTATCCTGCGCCTCGAACTCGGGGTGAGCTCTTGATCCGCAAACGCCACATGATCCTGGTCCTGGCCGTCCTCGTGGCCGCCTGCCAGAAGACGCCGGACCCGCCGTCGTCGATCCTGCCGCCGCCCGGCCTGGGCGACCGCGTGCGGGTGCTGAGCGCCGACGCCATGGTGATCGACGGGGCCCATGTGCGCCTGGCCAACGCCTATGCGCCGCAGGGCGTGCCGGACGCCCGCTGCTGGGCCGAGGCCACGGCGGCCCAGACCACCCTGGCCTGGGTGCGCGAGAAGATGAAGGCCGCTCGCGAGATCGCGGTCGAGCCCGGGACCGGCTTCGACGAGTTCCACCGCCAGCTGGCGGTCGTGAAGCTGGACGGCGTCGACCTGGGCCAGGAGATGTTCGAGAACGGCCTGGCGGCGCGACGCACCGACGGCCTGAACGGCCGCTTTTCCTGGTGCGAGCCGATCAGCGGCAAGGCGACCGGCGCGCCGACGGTGAATTCCCTGCTGGATTAGGGGCGGGGCTTATCGGCGTTCAACGCGATGCGTGGTCCTCGTCCTTCGACAAGCTCAGGATGAGGACCATGGTGTAGGCCTCGGCAGTCGAAAACCTCATCCTGAGCTTGTCGAAGGACGAGGTTTTCGCTTCCGGAACTACCCCCGCTCGACCACGTGGGCCGTCTCGTCGGCCTCGCGCGGGGTGGTCATGCGCGAGAGCTTGGGGGTCAGCCAATGCTCGAAGTCGTCGATGATCTCGTAGACCACCGGCACCAGCACCAGCGACAGCACGGTCGAGGTGATCAGGCCGCCGATCACCGCCACGGCCATCGGCTGGCGGAACTCCGACCCCGTGCCCAGGCCCATGGCGGTCGGCAGCATGCCCGCCATCATCGCCAGGGTGGTCATGACGATCGGCCGGGCCCGTTCGTGGCAGGCGTCGAGGATGGCCTCGCGCTGGCTCATGCCCGACCGCTCCTGCTCGATCGCGTACTCGACCAGCAGGATCGAGTTCTTGGCCGCCAGGCCCATCAGCATCAGGAAGCCGATCAGTGACGGCAGCGACAGCGCCTGGCCGGTGATCAGCAGGGCGAAGAACGCGCCGCCGATCGCCAGGGGCAGGGCCGACAGGATGGTGATCGGCTTGAAGAAGCTGCGGAACAGCAGCACCAGCACCCCGAACACCAGGCCGATGGCCGTCAGCAGGGCGATGGCGAAGCCGGTGAACAGCTCGATGAAGGCCTCCTGGTCGCCGGCGGCGTCCGGAGCCACGCCCGCCGGCAGCTTCTTCATGGTCGGCAGCTTGTTGACCTCGGCCATGGCCTGGCCCAGCTGGGCGCCGTTGTTCAGGTCGGCTTCGATGGTCAGCTGGCGCTTGCGGCCCAGACGATCGATCTTGGCCGGCCCGGCCTGGAACGACAGGTCCGCCACGGTGTCCAGCCGCGTGGTGCCGCCGTTGGCCGTGGGGATGCGCAGGGCGCCCAGGGCGTCGAGATCGGCGCGGGCGGCGGCCGGCAGGCGCACGCGGATCGGGATCCGGCGTTCGCCCTGGGTCATCTTGGCGACGTTGGCGTCGATGTCGCCGACCGTGGCCACGCGGGCGATGGCGGCGATGTCGGCGGCGCTGACGCCCAGGCGGGCGGCCTCGTCGGCCTTGGGCCGGATGACGATCTCCGGACCGCTGGGCGGGGTGGAGGGGCGCGGGTCGGCGATGGTCTTGAGGCCGCGCATCTCGCGCTCGACCTGGGCGGCCGTGCGTTCCAGCAGCGGGCCGTCCTCACCGGTCAGGATGGTGGAGACGTCCGACGAGCCCCAGTCGCCCAGCAGGTTCACCCGGGCGTCGGGAATGTCGTGCAGGCTGGTGCGGACGTCCTGCTTGAGCTGCGTGACCGTCATGTCGCGCTTGGGATTGAGCACGATGGTGACGGTGGCGTCGCGGATGTCGGCGCCGCTCTGGCCGTTCGGACCGCCGCTGCCGACGTTGGAGCCGACCTGGGCGAAGACGTGGGTGACCTCCGGACGCTTGCGGAACATGGTGGTCACCGCCTGGACTGTGCGGTCCATGTCGGTCGGGGTCGCGCCGGGCGGGCCTTGGACCTTGATGTAGTAGTAGTTGGCGTTGTTGGCCGGCTGGAAGGCCGTGGGCAGCAGCCCGGCCAGCATGACCGAGCCGACGAACACCGCGCCGCCGATGATGCAACTGAGGATGCGGTGATCCAGCGCCCAGTCCAGGGCGCCGCGATAGAAGCCCTTGAACTCGGGACGCGCGTGGGGATGGCGGGCCGGCTTGAGGAAGTAGGCGGCCATCAGCGGCGTCAGCAGGCGGGCGACCACCAGCGAGAACAGCACCGCGACGGCCACCGTCAGGCCAAATTCCTTGAAGAACTGGCCGGGCATGCCGGGCATGTAGGACACCGGCACGAACACCGCCACGATGGTGAAGGTGGTGGCCACGACCGCCAGGCCGATGGCGTCCGCGCCCTCCATCGCCGCCAGGTACGGCCTCTGGCCGCGGGCGACGCGCTTTTCGATGTTCTCGATCTCGACCACGGCGTCGTCGACCAGGATGCCGATGACCAGGGTCAGGGCCAGCAGGGTCACCACGTTCAGCGAGAAGCCCATGATCGCCATGAAGGCGAAGGTGGGGATCAGCGACACGGGCATGGCGATGGCGGTGATCAGGGTGGCCCGCCACTCGCGCAGGAACACGAACACCATCAGCGAGGCCAGCAGCATGCCTTCCAGCAGGGTGTGCTCGGTGGCGGCGAAGCTGGCGCGGGTCTCGTCGACGGTCGAGAAGATCTTCACGAACGTCACGCCGGGCTGCTTGGCCTCCAGCTGTTCGACCACCTTCTTGACGTTGTCCTCGACGGCGACGTCGCTGGAGTCGCGGGTCTTCATCACCTGGAAGCCGACCACGGCCTTGCCGTCCAGGCGGGCGAAGCCGCGCTCTTCTTCCGAACCCTGGCCCACCTGGGCCACGTCGGTCAGCTTCACATAGCGGCCGCCGGCGATGGGGATGGTGATGTCGCGCAGCTGCTCGACCGTGGTGGCCGCGCCCAGCACCCGCAGGGTCTGTTCGCGACCGCCGATTCGGGCCCGCCCGCCGGGGGCGTCGACGGAGAAGCCGGCCAGGGCCTGGCTGAGCTGCGGGGCGGTGACGCCGAACGAGGCCATGCGGTCGGGATCGATGACCACGTTGATCTCGCGGTTCATGCCGCCCACCCGGGCGACCTGGGCCACGCCCTTTTCGCCCTGCAGGGCGCGGGTGACGGTGTCGTCGATGAACCACGACAGCTCGGGCGAGCTCATGTTCGGGGCCGAGACGGCGTAGGTGATGATCGGGGCGCTGGTGATTTCCAGGCGCTGGACGATCGGCTCGTCGACCTCCTTGGGCAGGACGGCGCGCGTCTGGTCGATCTTGGAGCGCACCTCGTCGGTGACCTTCTGCAGGTCCTCGCCGAGGTTGAATTCGATGGTGGTGGTCGAGGCGCCCTGGACCACCGACGAGCGGATGGTCTTGACCCCCGCGATGCCGGCGATCGCGTCCTCGACGGGACGGGTGACCTGGGTCTCCATCTCGCCGGGCGCGGCCCCGCTCTGGGTGACCGTCACGACCACGGCGGGGAATTCGACGTTGGGGAACTGCTTGACCGGCAGCATCAGGTAGCACCCGATGCCGGCGACCATCAGGGCGATGAACAGGACCGCGACCGGGATCGGGTTCTTGATCGCCCAGGCTGAGATGCGGAGTTCGGCCATCAGCGCGCCGCCTGCTGGGTGTTGGTCGCGGGACGGATCGTGTCGCCGTCGGCGACGAACGAGGCGCCGCCCAGCACGATGCGGGTTCCGGCCGGCGGGCCCTGGACCAGCTGAGCCCAGCCGCCGCCCTTCTGGCCGATCTTCACCGCCACCTGGTGGGCGCGGTTGTTGCTGTCGACAGTCATCACCGACAGGCCGTCGGCCTCGTAGCGGATCGCCGATTCCGGAATGGCGGTGACCGCCGCGCCCGAAGCGCCGAAGGTGGCGCGGCCGAAGCCGCCGGGCCGCAGGTCGGGCCGGACGGGCAGGCGCACGCGCACCTTGCCCAGGCGGCTGTTGCTGTCGACGCGCGGGCTGACCAGGCGCACGACGCCCGAGATCGACTGGCCGCCGGGCAGGCTGACCTGGGCCGACTGGCCCTCGCGAATGCCCGGGAGATCGGCTTCATTGACCTCGGCGTCCAGCTCGACCAGGCCGTCGCGGGCGATGGTGAACCAGGGCGTGGTTCCGCCGCCGGCGATCTGGCCCGGCTGCACGCCGCGCTGCAGGACCCGGCCGCTGACCGGCGAGGTGATGGTCATGCGCGAGACGCGGGTGCGCAGTTCCTTCAGCGCCGCTTCCTGGGCCTTGGCCTGGTAGCGGCGGGTTTCGATCTGCTCCTGGCTCAGCACGCCCTGGCCGTCCAGGCCGGCGACGCGGGCCGCCTCGGCCTGGGACTGGGCGGTGACGGCCGCCTGCTGGTCGACCTGGGCGCGCAGCAGGGTGTCGTCCAGCTGGGCCAGGGGCTGGCCGGCGCGGACCCAGTCGCCTTCGTCGGCGTAGAGGCGGGCGACGCGGTAGCCGCTGAGTTCGGAGCCGACGGCGGCTTCCTCGCGCGAGACCAGCAGGCCCGAGGCCTCGACCCCGCCGCCCAGCGGCCGGGTCTCGACGGAGCCGACGCTGACGGTGCGGGCCTGGGCGGCGGCGGCGGCCCCCGCCTTACCCGATTGGGCCTTGTCCTTCTTGTCGCCACAGGCGGTCAGGCCCACCGAGGCGATCAGGATCATGGCGGCGAGCGCGGTGCGGGTCGTCATGGGAAAGGATCTCATTTCGAGGAAACTTGCTGGGTCTGGTCTTGCGGAACCAGGGCGTCGGGCGCCCAGCCGCCGCCCAGCGCCTTGTAGGCCTGGACGGCCCGTTGCAGGGCCTGGGTCTTGGCTCCGGTCAGGGCTGTGCGGCTGGCGCGCCAGGTCATTTCGGACTGCAGGGTGCTGGTCAGGTCGGTCAGGCCCAGGGTGTAGCCCTTGCGGCCGGCGGCGTAGGCGCGCTGGGCGCGGGCCTCGCCGTCGGTCAGCAAGGCCACGCGGCGCTGGTCGGCGGCCAGTTGCACCATGGCGTTCTCGGCCTCGCCATAGGCGGTCTGCACCGCCTTCTCATAGGCGATGGCCGCCTGTTGCGTGCGGGCGTTCTGGGCGTCGATGTCGGCCAGCAGGGACGGGATGTTCAGCACCGGGATCGAAATATTGGCGCCCAGCGTCCAGGCCGAGCTGGTGGTCGAGGTCTTGCCGCCGGTCGTCGCGCCGGACTCGGTGATGAACGGGAAGGCCGGCGACACGCTCTTGGACCAGCCGACGCCGGGCGTCAGGTTCAGGGTCGGCAGTAGGGCCAGTTCGTTGATCTTCAGATTGCCGGCCGCCGAGGCCAGGCGCGCCTGGGCCTCGCGAATGTCGGGCCGCCGCGCCAACAGGGCGTCGGGGAGGGTGGCGGGGATCGGCGGGGCGGCGTCCAGCGTGGCGTCGACCGGCAGGCTGGCGACCGGATCTATGCCCCGCCCGACCAGGATGAGCAGGGTGCGGCGGGCGGCGGTCAGCTGGCCTTGCAGGTTCTCGACCTGGGCCAGGCTCTGGGCCTCGTCGGCGGCGGCGCGGTCGGCCTCGGAGCTGGCGATCAGGCCGGCCTTGGCCTTCTTGGTCGAGAACTCGCGCAGTTCGCCGTTGATGCGGGCGGTCTCCTGGGCGTCGTCCAACTGCACGGCCAGGCCGCGCGCGTCGAAATAGGACTGGGCGACGCTGGCGGCCAGGGCGGCGCGGGCGCCTTCGTAATTGAAGCGGGCGGCGGCCAGGTCGTTGTCGACCACCTGGCGGGCGGCCCGGCGACGGCCCCAGAGGTCCAGCTCCCAGGAGACGTCGAAATTGGCGCCATAGCTTTCGCTATCGCCGCCCTGGGTGAAGCTGGCGCCTTTGCTGTCGAGGATATCGGTGTGGGTCTTGCTGGCCTTGCCGGTCAGCGGGGTCGAGGGGATGTAGAGCTGGCGCACCTGTCCTTTGCGGACGGCGCGCGCCTCTTCCAGCTTGGCCGTGGCGGTGCGGGCGTCGGGCGCCTTTTCCAGAGCGGTCTCGATCAGGGCGGTCAGCTGCGGATCGTTGAAGCTGGTCCACCAGCGATCCAGCGTCGCTTGGGGCAGGGCGGCGCCGGCGGGCGCCGCGTAGGCGGCCGGCAGGCGGGTGTCGGGCGTCGGGCGCGGGGTGTGCACGCAGCCGGCCAGGGCCAGGCCCGCCAGGCTCAAGGCCAGGATGGAGGCTCCGGATCGGAATGGCCGAGGGCGCTGGCGCTCTCCGGTCATGATTTCACTCATCAACAAACACCTGCAGGCGCGACCGAAGGGGGAGGACGGTCGCCGGTTTTTCAGTGAGGCCCGGGAGCCGACGGCGGAAGGTTGGCGACAGCGTGGTAGACATCAGCGACCTGATCCAGGAAGCGCTCGATCACCTGGCGCTCGGCCGGGGAGAGGCCGGCGATCACGCCGTCCAGTCCGTCCAGCATCGGGGCCAACTGCACGAAAGCCCGGTCGATCGAGGCCTCCAGCGGCACGACGCAGATCTTGCGCCGGTCGCCGGCCTGGCGTTCCCGCGTCACATGGCCGGCCCGCTCCAGGCGATCGACGATCTGGGTGGCGGCGGCCGTGGTCACCTTCAAATGCTCGGCCAGCTGGCCCGGCGTCATGGGGCCGTGGCTCAGAAGCTGCTCCAGGGCGGCCATGTCGGTGACATTGACGCCCAGGCTCTCGCCGATCTTGCGGCTGACCTGGCGGGTCAGGACGGAAATGGTCTTCAGCCGCTGACCGATCGGGTCGCGGGACACTGGCGAGGTCCGCCACGCTCCGGGCGCTGAATGGGGATCGTCCGTCATGGCGGTGATCCATATTGTTAAACGATTTAACAGTCAAATCACTTAGCGATATGGTTGCGGACCCTGAAGCGCGCACCGCGCGATTGATCGTCAGGTCCTTCATCGCGCAAACCCCCAAGGCGCCGACCGCGCGACTAACGCGAGCGACCGCCGTTCGTTCAATTGGGGGCGCGACCGGCGGGATGAAAGGTGCGGCGTCATCGCATTTTCTCCTGCCGACGGTTGATGACGGGCGATGCGGCCGTTCGCTCTCATGGAAATGACGAGCGAGGGAGCGGCCGTGCGACATCGGCGGGGGATTATTTTAGGGGGCGGAGCGGCGAACGCTCGCCCCCCACGGACCGCTTCGCGGTCGTCTTCCCCCGGAGGGGGAAGAGGCGTCGCGTTCGCCTCCGCCCGCTATGGGGGCGGACAGACGGCGAAGCCGTCAGGCGGGGGCAAGTCGGTGAGCCGCCTTACTTCGAAAACAGCCCCGTCAGCAGCGGCCGGGCGAACAGCCGGGCGGCGTCTTCGCGTTCCATGCCCGGAACCCACACGCCCAGCGAGGCGGCGGCGTTGAGCATCGAGTTGATCATGTGGGCCGCGATCATCGGGTCGACCGCCCGCACCGAGCCCTCGGCCACGCCGTCCGAGATGATCGCCGCGAAGCGTTCGGAACCGCGGTTGTAGCCCTGGGCCATCTCGTGGCGGATCTCGATCGGCAGGGCCCCCATCGACGAGGCGCGCAGCAGCGGACCGTGGTCCGACAGCTGGTAGGCGACCAGGGCGGCGGTCGCCGACGACAACTGCTCCCAGCTGTCCTTGGCCAGGGCGCGGGCGTCGGCCTGGGCCTTGCGGGTGACGGCGAAGGTGCGCTCGAAGCACTCGACCACCAGGGCGTCCTTGTCCTCGTGGTGGTGGTAGAACGAGCCCTTGGTGACGTTCAGCTGGGCCGAGATGTCCTCGACCGAAGCCCCGCGATAGCCGCGCTGGTTGATCAACCGGGTGGCGGCGACCAGGAAGGTTTCGCGCCAGTCCTGGCCCTCGGGCGCCTCGGGCGTCGGGTCGGGCAGGGCGATCGGCGCCCACTCTTCTCCAGGCGGGACCCGGCCGGGGGCGGACAGGCCGTGGACCAGGATGTCGTACATCTTGTCGCGCACGCGGCCATAGTCGTCGACGTCGTAGCGGCGCAGCCACGAGCCCGACCAGAACACCTGCTCTAGCAGCAGATGGGTGCGGGCGTTGCGGTCGCGCTTGTCCAGGTGGTCGAACTCGGGCCCCTCGAAGAAGCCGCGCACGCGCCGGAACAGGTCGTTGAACGCGCCCTGCACCGAGCCGCGCAGGGGCTCCTTCAGGGCCCGCATCTCGGTGAAGCTGGTCAAGGGCGCGGCCTCGCCCAGGCGCACCCGGCGGTTCAGGTCGAGATAGAGGTCCAGGAAGGCCAGCAGCCGGCTGGGGGCGTCGGGCGCCTTGCCCGCCTCGCCGACCAGGGCGTCGAAACGTTCCAGGCCGCGCATGAAGCAGGCGGCCGCCAGATCGTCCTTCTTGCGGTAGTAATAGGTGACGCTGGTGGTGATCAGCCCGACCTTGGCGGCGACGTCGGCCAGGGTCATGCCCTTGACGCCCTGACGGTTCAGGATGGCGGTCGCGGCGGCGAGGATCGCCTCTTTCTTCTTCGCGTACCGCTCGGTGGCGGGGCTCGCGATCCGGCCGTCGTCCATGTGTCGCCCCCTTGTTCGCGGCCTGCGCGCGGCTCCTTTGGACCCGTTGGTCCAATTTAGGAAGCCCCACCTTCACGACAAGGCGCGCGACTCGCTTCGGCGCTGCTTTCGTGGGCGCGGAATCTTGCGGCCGTGTTGCGGAATTGAGGCGGCGGCGTGGTTCGAAGATCTAGGACGCCAGGGAGGTCCGTTCGGGGGCCGCTTCCGACGTCTCGCCCAGCGCGGCGACGATGGCCTGGACCAGAGCGCCGGGCGACAGCGGCTTGGCCACCGCGCCGTTCATGCCGGCGGCGATGTAGGAGGCCTGCTGGTGGGCCAGGGCGTTGGCGGTCATGGCCAGGATCGGGGTGCGGGCCGCCGCGCCGCCCAGGTCGCGGATGCGCCGGGTGGCCTCGACGCCGTCCATGCCGGGCATCTGGATGTCCATGAAGATCAGGTCGAAGCCCTGGCCGCTGCGCTCGACGGCCTCGACACCGAGAAGGCCGTCCTCGGCGGTCTCGACGACCGCGCCCATGGCCTGCAACAGCCGGCCGGCGATCAGGCGATTGGTGGCGTTGTCCTCGACGATCAGCACGCGCAGGCCGGCCAGCAGGGCGGTGTCGGCCGTCTCGTCCGAAGCGGCGGCCTCGACGGCCGGCGGGGCCGCGATCTCCAGCCAGAACAGCGAGCCGCCTTCCGCGGGACTGGAAAACCCGACGTCGCCGTCCATCAGGGCGGCCAGCCGCCGGGTGATCGCCAGGCCCAGGCCCGCGCCGCCGAAGCGCCGCGTGGTCGAGCCGTCGGCCTGGCTGAAGCGCTGGAACAGACCCTCGGCGGTGGCCTGGTCGACGCCCACGCCACTGTCCTGGATCTCGAAGCGCAGGCGCGGCGCGTCCGGTGGGCCGGCCGAGGTCAGCCGCGCCTGGACGCCGCCCTCCAGCGTGAACTTCACGGCGTTGCCCAGCAGGTTGAACAGGCCCTGGCGCAGGCGCAGCGGATCGGCGCCGATCCAGCCGATGCCGGGATCGACGGTGACCTCCAGGCTCAGGCCCTTCTGCCGGGCCTGGGGCCGCAGCAGGTCGGCGACGCTGCGCAGCAGGGCGGCCGGATCGATCGGCTCGGGGTTCAGCTCCAGCTTGCCGGCCTCGATCTTGGAGAAGTCGATGATGTCGTTCAGCAGTTCCGACAGCATGGCCCCGCAGCCCAGGGCCTCGGTCAGCAACTGGCGACCGTCGGCCGACAGTTTCTCGCGCTTGAGCAGATGCATGACGCCCAGCACGCCGTTCATCGGGGTGCGGATCTCGTGGCTCATATTGGCCAGGAACTGCGACTTGGCGTCGGCCGCGCCGAGGGCGGCGTCGCGGGCGGTGACCAGTTCGGTGACGTCCTGGCTGATGCCGATCACGTCCCAGGCCTGGGCGCTGGCCCCGCGCGTCCCGCGCCAGGCGGCCCGCATCCACACCCAGTCCTGGTTGGCCGGGTCGAGATAGCGATAGATCAGCAGGCTGTGGTCGCCAGTGGCCAGGGTGTGGCTGAACGCCTCCCAGACCATCTGCCGGTCGTCGGCGTGGATCGAGGCGGTCATCTCCGCGACGGTCATGGTCCGCACGCCGCCCTGGGGCGAGGACGGGGTGGGGATGTCCTGTTCGAAGACGTAGATCCCCTTGCGCGCATCGAAGCGCCAGACATAGACGCCGGCGGCGTTGCGCAGCAGCTCGTTGGCGCGTTCGGCCTGTTGGCGTTCGAGCCGCCGCGCTCGCTCTTCGGTGAAGTCCTGGATGACGACCAGCAGGGCTTCGCCGCCCAGCGTTTCCGGCAGCAGCTTGGATTGCGAACGGACCCACAGCCAGCCGCCGGTCTTGCGGGCCAGACGGTGCTCGGAGCGGGCCTCGCCCAGGGCGCGCAGGGTCTCGCCGATGCCGATGATGGTGTCGGTGTCGTGCAGGTGGAAGAAGTCGCGGATCGGCCGGCCCAGGGTCTCGGCGGACGTCCAGCCGGTCAGCTTGGTCCAGGCCGGGTTGACGCGGACGATCGCGTCGTTCTCCAGCACCACGAACATGTCGAGGCTGCTCTCGAAGAACCAGTCGGCGGCGGCCTGCTCGACGCTGGGGCCGACCGGACGTTCAGGCGGTGCTGAGGGGGTCTTGTCGCGCAAGTGCTTGCCCATCCCCGTTCCCTAGTTTTCAATTGATATGCGCACGATGGGGTAAAGGGCGAGTTTCGACGTACCGCCCCTTCGATATCCGCCACAAACAGTACGCCGGCTCTCCTGTGAGGACGGTCGCAGGAGGAGCACAGCTTGAGCACGCCCGAAGCCGTGGGTCTGTCGTCGGACCGACTGAAGCGCATCGACGCCTTCCTTCAGGATCGCTACGTCACGCCCGGAAAGCTGCCCTGCGCCTTGGTTCAGGTGTGGCGTCGCGGCCAATTGGCGCACACCACGGTTCTGGGCGCGGCGGACAAGGAACGCGGCCTTCCGCTGACGGCCGACAGCCTGTTCCGCATCTATTCGATGACCAAGCCGATCACCTCGATCGCCTTCATGATGTTGGTCGAGGAGGGCAAGGTCGCGCTGGACGATCCGGTGCACCGCTACATCCCCGCATGGAAGAGTCTCGGTGTTTTCCAGGCCGGGGTGGCGGGCGCCTTCCTGACCAAGCCGGTCGACCAGCCGATGCGGATCGTCGACCTGCTGCGCCATACCGCTGGTTTGACCTACGGCTTCCAGCAGCGCAGCAACGTCGACGCGGCCTATCGCAAGCTGAAGCTGGACGGGGTCGACAGCGAGGGCGGCCTGCTCGACTTCATCGGGACCCTGGGCACGGTGCCGCTGGAGTTCTCGCCGGGCGAGGCCTGGAACTATTCGGTGGCCACCGACGTGCTCGGCTACCTGGTCCAGCTGATCTCCGGCCAGCCGTTCGACGTGTTCCTCAAGGAGAAGATCTTCACGCCGCTGAAGATGGTCGACACCGGCTTCTTCGTGCCCGAGGACCAGCGTCATCGCTTCACCGCCTGCTACACCTTGAACCCCAAGGGCGAGGTGGTGCTGCAGGACGATCCGGCCACCAGCCGTTATCTGTCCGACCCGTCGGTGAAGTCCGGCGGCGGCGGTCTGGTCTCGACGGCCGACGACTACATGCGGTTCTGCCGGATGCTGCTGAACGGCGGCGAGCTGGACGGCGTGCGGATCGTCAGCCCCAAGACGTTGAAGCTGATGACCATGAACCACCTGCCGGGCGGGCTGGAACTGACCCAGATGTCCAAGTCGCTGTTCAGCGAGGCGGTGTTCGAGGGGCTGGGCTTTGGCCTCGGCTTCGCCATGACGGTGGACCAGGCGCGGACTCGGAACCTGGGTTCGCTGGGCGAGTATTTCTGGGGCGGCATGGCCTCGACGGCCTTCTGGATCGACCCGGTCGAGGATCTGGCCGTGGTGTTCATGACCCAGCTGATCCCGTCCTCGGCCTATCCGATCCGCCGCGAACTGCGGACGCTGGTCTATGCGGCCCTGACGGAGAGCAACGCCTAGGGTTCGTGCGTCCTTCGAGGCCCGCTGCGCGGGCGCCTCAGGATGAGGAACGTTGTTGCTGAATTCCTCATCCTGAGGTGCGAGCCGCAGGCGACCCTCGAAGGACGCAAGACCTCACAAGAAAGCGGCGCGGGAGAGGGCTCCCGCGCCGAGTGCGCTTCACCTAAGTCGACACGCCGAGGCAGGCGCGCCGCGTGCGCGCAAGGCGGTCGGCTTCGAAGGTCAGGCACGCGTGCAAGCCGCCACCTGAGCGCCAATCTCCCTACGCGTACGCCCTGGACAGTCGGAGCACATCTCGGCGTTCTCGCGGGGGCGCGGACGCTTCACTCGGCGGCTTCCTCCCCGCCCGCACGGATTGGCTCCGGCTGAAACTTATGTTTTCGAACTTCAAGTATGAGCGCGGCGGCGTCAATGGCCGGCGCCTAATTTGGCGGCGCCGTTACGGACCTCTGGACTTCGTCGCCGGGTCGTGCAGGTTTTGCTTCAAACAACCGTTCAAAAGAACGCAACCACAGACTTGAGGGTGGATACGCCATGGCCGCGATCAACAACGTCACGGATCTGACCGTCGAAGGCGACATCGGCGTCGTCACGCTGAACTCGCCGCCGGTCAACGCCCTGGGCTCGGCCGTGCGCCAGGGCCTGAAGGACGCCTTCGAGGCGGCGATCGCCGATCCGGCGGTCAAGGCCATCGTGCTGATCTGCGAAGGCAAGACCTTCATCGCCGGCGCCGACATCAGCGAGTTCGGCAAGCCGATGACCGGCCCGACCCTGCAGGAGGTGCAGAACGTCATCGAGGGCTCGCCCAAGCCGGTGGTCGCCGCGATCCACGGCACGGTGCTGGGCGGCGGGCTGGAGGTCGCCCTGGTCGCCCACTACCGCGTGGCCGTGCCGTCGGCCAAGGCGGGCCTGCCCGAGGTGAACATCGGCCTGCTGCCCGGCGCCGGCGGCACCCAGCGCCTGCCCCGCGTGGTCGGTCCCGAAAAGGCGCTGGAGATGGTCACCACCGGCCAGCACGTGCCGGCCAAGGCGGCGCTGGCCATGGGCCTGTTCGACAGCCTGGTCGCCGAAGACGCCCTGCGTGACGGGGCCATCGCCTTCGCCCGCGTGGCCCTGGCCGAAGACAAGCCGCTGACCCGCATCCGCGACCAGAACGCCAAGGTCGAGGCCGCGCGCGGCAAGCCCGAGATCTTCAGCGAGTTCCGAGCGGCCAACGCCCGCAAGTTCCGTGGCTTCAAGGCTCCCGAATACAACATCCAGTGCATCGAGGCGGCGGTGAACTTGCCGTTCGACGAAGGGCTGGCCGTCGAGCGCAAGCTGTTCCTGGAACTGGTGGGCGGGAGCCAGTCGGCCGCCCAGCGCCACGTGTTCTTCGCCGAACGCCAGGCCGCCAAGATCCCCGACGTGCCGGACGACACGCCGATCCTGCCGATCAGGAAGGTCGGCGTCATCGGGGCCGGCACCATGGGCGGCGGCATCTCGATGAACTTCCTCAATGTCGGCATCCCGGTGACCATCATCGAGGCCAAACAGGAGAACCTGGATCGCGGCGTGGGCGTGATCCGCAAGAACTACGAGAACACCGCCAAGAAGGGCCGCCTGACCCAGGACGACGTCGAAAAGCGCATGGGCCTGCTGACGCCCTCGATGCACCTGGAAGACCTGGCCGACTGCGACCTGATCATCGAGGCCGTGTTCGAGCTGATGGAGATCAAGCAAGAGGTGTTCGGCAAGCTGGACAAGATCGCCAAGCCCGGCGCGATCCTGGCCTCCAACACCAGCTATCTCGACATCGACGTGATCGCCGCCTCGACCTCGCGGCCGGAAAGCGTGATCGGCCTGCACTTCTTCTCGCCGGCCAATGTGATGAAGCTGCTGGAGATCGTGCGCGGGGCCAAGACCGACAAGTCGGTGATCGCCACCTCCATGCAGATCGGCAAGAAGATCGGCAAGGTCGCGGTGCTGGTCGGCAACTGCCATGGCTTCGTCGGTAACCGCATGCTGGCCCAGCGCCAGCGCGAGGCCCAGAAGCTGATCCTGGAAGGCGCCATGCCCTGGGACGTCGACCGCGTGCTCTACGACTTCGGCCTGCCGATGGGGCCGTTCGCGATGAGCGACCTGGCGGGTCTCGACATCGGCTGGGACCCGGCCAAGACCTCGTCGTCCACCGTGCGCGAAGTGCTGTGCGAGATGGACCGGCGCGGCCAGAAGAACGGCAAGGGCTTCTACGACTACGACGAGAACCGCGTGGCCAAGCCGTCGAAGGAGGTCGAGCAGGTGATCCTCGACTTCGCCGAGAAGCGCCAGATCCAGCGCCGCGAGATCAGCGACCAGGAGATCCTGGAGCGCTGCCTGTATCCGATGGTCAACGAGGGGGCCAAGATCCTGGAGGAGGGCAAGGCCATCCGCGCTTCGGACATCGATACGGTGTGGATCAACGGCTACGGCTGGCCCGTCTATACCGGCGGCCCGATGTTCTGGGGCGAGTTGGTGGGTCTGAAGACCATCCTGGCGAAGATGCAGGAGTTCCAGGCCAAGTTCGGCGACGACTTCAAGCCGTCCGCTCTGCTGGAGCGGCTGGTCGCCGAGGGCAAGGGGTTCAAGGACGCTTGATCCGCTGAGCAAAACCCTCGTCCTTCGACAAGCTCAGGATGAGGGTTTTGACTGCCGACGCTGAGCTTAAGTAGCCCTCATCCCGAGCCTGTCGAAGGACGAGGGCGGTCCCTCGGAGTTTTCGCCATGTCCCCTTCCATCCAAGCCATGATGACCGCCGACTACGGCGTGATGGGCGACATCCTGCGTCAGCGGGCGGCGGAAAACCCCGACCATCCCGCCGTGATCATGGAAACCGGCGAGGCCGTGACCTACGCCCAGTTCGACGCCCTGGCCGACCGGGTCGCCGCCGCCCTGCAGCGCGACGGGATCGGCCAAGGCGAGGCCGTCGCCGTCTGCGCCCTGTCGTCCATTCCGTACACGGCGCTTTTCCTCGGCGCCTTGCGCGCCGGTGTCGCCGTCGCGCCCCTGGCGCCGTCCTCGACGCCCGAGGCCATCGCCGGCATGGTCGCCGACTGCGGCGCGCGGCTGTTCTTCATGGACGCGGGCGTGGCGCAGGCCCAGAAGCCCGCTCCGATCGCCGTGCGCGACATCGCCCTGGACGGGGCCGACTTTGGCGAGGCCTTCGAGACCTGGCTGGCCCCCGTCGGCGCGATCCCGACCGCCGTGGCCATCGCGCCCGAGGACCCGTTCAACATCATCTATTCCAGCGGCACGACCGGCGCGCCCAAGGGCATCGTCCAGTCGCACGGCATGCGCTGGCGGCACGTGTTTCGCGGCGACGCGGTCGGCTACGGCCCCGAGGCCGTCACCCTGCTGTCGACCCCGCTCTATTCCAACACCACCCTGGTCTGCTTCTTCCCCACCCTGGCGGGCGGCGGCGCGGTGGTGCTGATGAAGAAGTTCGACGCCGGCAAGTACCTGGAACTGGCCCAGAAGCATCGCATGACCCACACCATGCTGGTGCCGGTGCAGTATCGCCGCCTGATGGATCGGCCCGACTTCGGCGACTTCGACCTGTCGTCGACCCACCTGAAGTTCTGCACCAGCGCCCCGTTCTCGGCCGAGCTGAAGGCCGACGTCCTCAAGCGCTGGCCCGGCGGCCTGGTCGAATATTTCGGCATGACCGAGGGCGGCGGCACCTGCATCCTGATGGCCCATGAGCATCCGGACAAATTGCACACGGTGGGCAAGCCCGCGCCCGGCCACGACATCCGGCTGATCGACGAGGACGGCGTCCAGGTCGGTCCCGGCGTGGTCGGCGAGATCGTCGGCCGCTCGGCGGGCATGATGAACGGCTATCACGGCCAGCCGGGCAAGACCGCCGAGGCGACGTGGACCTCGCCCGAGGGCTGGCGCTTCATCCGCACCGGCGACGTCGGCCGGTTCGACGAGGAGGGCTTCCTCACCCTGATGGATCGCAAGAAGGACATGATCATCAGCGGGGGCTTCAACATCTATCCCAGCGACATCGAGGCCGAGATCGTCCAGCACCCCGACGTTGTCGAGGCCGCGGTGGTCGGGGTGCCGTCCGACGCCTGGGGCGAATCGCCGGTGGCCTTCGTGGCGCTTAAGCCTCCAAGGGGCGGAGATGCGCGAATTGACGCGGACGGGTTGAGGGCCTGGGTCAATGCTCGCCTGGGCAAGACCCAGCGGCTGGTCGACCTGAAGCTGGTGGAATCCCTGCCCCGCAGCCATATCGGCAAGGTCCTGAAGCGCGAACTGCGCGAGCGTTGGACAGCTTCTGCCTAGGCGGAAGATTCCGAACACATTTTTGCCGCGACGGCGCGCCGCATCGGGACCCTCCGAGTCAGTCGATACGTTTGCTTAACCATAAAGGCGCTGTCGTGTGACAGAGCCGGATTGTTCGGAAGCGACGTCTGATGCAAGCCCTCCCCAAAGCCGCTCTGTCGCCGGAAGCCCGCAAGCAGGCCAAGGCCGAGGCGGCGCTCGCGGCCGCCGGCGTCCCGATGGATTTCGCGGCCGTGGAGAAGGTGCTCCGACAGGGGCTGACCCCCGGTCTCGACGCCAAGCTGGCCGATCGCTTCGACCGTCCCACCGCCGTCCGCGCCGTCTCCACCCGGGTGGCCGCCCTGACCGCCGCCCTGCTTGCCTCGGGCGTGCGCCGCGGCGGGGTCTGCATCGTTCCGGCCCTGGCCTCGGTCGCCACCTTGCAAGCGATCGCCGCCGCCGGCCTGCGGCCCTGGCTGGTCGATGTCGATCCCTACAGCTGGATGTTCGACCCGGCCCACCTGCGCGAGCGCCTGGGCGAGGCTCCGCCGCCGATCGAGGCCATCGTCCCCACCTGCGCTTTCGGCCGCGCCCCCGACATGACCGCCTGGGCCGCCTTCCAGCGCGAGACCGGCCTGCCGATCGTGGTCGACGCCACCGACGGCTTCGATGTGATCATGGACGCCCCAGTCCCCGTGGTCGTCGGCCTGCCGGGCGGGCGCGGCGTGTTCGTGGCCAGCCAGAACGCCGACTTCATCGCCAGGCTTGATGCGCCGGCCTTCGCCGGCGACGCCGGTCTCGAGGGCTGGTCGGGCCAGCGCCTGCGCCTGGCCACCGCCGCCCAGCGCCTGCGCATGCTGCTGCTGGGCGCCCCGATCGGCTTCCAGCCGGGCTGGGGCATGAGCTGGGTGTCCGACGCCTGGGTCGTCAGCCTGCAGGAAGGCGCGGCCCCGGCCGTGGCCGAGAAGCTGGCCGAGATGGGCTATGCGACCAACCCGGTGGGTCCGGGCGTCGTCGTCCGCGACCAGACGCCGGTGGCCGATCGCCTGGCCAAGTCGGTGCTGAGCCTGCCGTTCCACGCGGACCTGGGCATCGCGGAACTGGATGAGCTGGCGGAAGCGGTTCGCAAGGCGCTCTAGCGGCTAACACTTGTCCCCTACGGATCGCTTCGCGATCGTCTTCCCCCAAAGGGGGAAGAGCGCTCCGCCCCCTATGGGGGCGGACAGACGGCGAAGCCGTCAGGTGGGGGCAAGTCAGTGCGCCGCAGCGTACGCCTCGACTTCAGCCACCCGCCGAGCCTTCTCCGCCTCGTCCAAAAACGACCCCGTGAAGCTGTTCTTCGCCAGGGTCACCAGCTCGTCCCGCGTCAGGCCGACAGCCTCCGCCGTCTGCAGATAGTTCTCCAGCAGGTAGCCGCCGAAATAGGCCGGGTCGTCGGAATTGACCGTGGCCTTCAAGCCCAGCTTCAACATCCGCTTCAGTGGATGCTCCTTCAGGTCGCTCACCCCGCACAGCTTCAGGTTCGACAGCGGGCACACCGTCAACGTCGTGCCGTCCTGCACCAGGCGGGCGGTCAGGCAGTCGTCCTCCAGCGCACGGTTGCCATGGTCGATGCGGTCGACATTGATCACGTCCACCGCCTCCCAGACATAGGCCGGCGGGCCTTCCTCGCCGGCGTGGGCCACGACCTTCAGGCCCAGGTCGCGAGCGGCCTGCATCACCCGGGCGAACTTGGCGGGCGGGTGGCCGACTTCCGAGGAGTCCAGGCCGACGCCCGCGATCTTGGAGAGATAAGGCTTGGCGTCTTCCAGCGTGGCGAAGGCGGCGGCCTCGTCCAGATGGCGCAGGAAGCAGAGGATCAGCTTGGAGGTGACGCCCAGCGTACGCTCGGCCTCTTCCATGCCGGCGGTCAGCCCGTCGATCACCGTGCCGAACGCCACGCCGCGATCGGTGTGGGTCTGGGGGTCGAAGAAGATCTCTGCGTGGGTCCCGCCGTCTGCCTTCAGCCGGCGGAAATAGGCCAGGGCCAGGTCCTTGAAGTCGGCCTCCGTCAGCAGCACGCCCGCGCCCTGGTAATAGATGTCCAGGAAGTCCTGCAGGTTGGAGAAGGCGTAGGCGGCGCGGATCTCGTCCACCGTCTTGAACGGCAGGGTCACGCCGTTGCGCGCGGCCAGTTCGAACATCAGCTCGGGCTCGAGGCTGCCCTCGATGTGCATGTGCAGCTCGGCCTTGGGCAGGCCGCGGACGAAGGTTTCGAGAGCGAGATCGGTCATGATGACGTTATGAGCGCTGGGGGCGGGGGTGTTCAACCGAGATCGTGCGGCGAACGCTTGCCCCCTACGGACCGCTTCGCGGTCGTCTTCCCCCGTAGGGGGAAGAGCGCTCCGCCCCCTATGGGGGCGGACAGACCGCGAAGCGGTCAGGTGGGGGCAAGTGGGTGCGCGCCAAACGTGCTAGAAACCCGATCGTGACCTCCGAACGCCTCCCCATCCCCATCGAAGACCCCGGCCCCGACATCGGTTTCGCCGAAGCCCAGGCCTCGGCGCTGTACGGCCGCGACTATCGCAAGGTGCTGGCCAGCGATGACGGCTTCCAGCGGCTGGACGCGGTGGAGCGCCTGGCCGGCGCCCGCGCGGCGCTGTCGGCCCAGGAGGTGGCGGTGATGGACATGGCCGCCGGCCGGGGCCACGCCTTGGCCGAGATCGTCCGCCTGACCAACCGCGAGGCGGCCTTCGTCGAGCCCCTGTTCCTGGGCGCCTGCGCCAAGCTGGTGGCGCACTACGAAGCGGTGGGCGAGGCGGATGATGAGGTCGGGCCCGGGCCGTTGCGGCTGCCGGGACCGTTCCTCTAGCGCCTACGACATCGGCGGGGCGGGCGGCGGCGGTTCGGGCAGGGGGGTGAACTCCTGGTCGTCCAGGTCGGGCAGCTTCATGCGCTGGGCGCGCCAGTCGGCCTTGGCCTGTTCGATCCGCTCCTTGGACGAGGAGACGAAGTTCCACTCGATGAAGCGCGGCCCCACCGGCTCGCCGCCCAGCAGCATGACGGTCGAGGGCTCCAGGGCCTCGAAGACGATCGTTTCGCCCGGCTTGAACACCGCCATCTGGCCGGCGTGCAGCACCTGGCCGTCGACCTCGACCTTGCCGACCGCCACATAGGCCGCGCGCTCGGGATATTCGGCCGGCAGCCCGGCCTTGGCGCCCGCCGCCATTTCCCAGTGCACGTAGAACAGCGGCGAGAACACCGGCACCTTGGCCGAGGCGCCGAACGCCTTGCCGGCCACCAAGGCGGCCTTCAGGCCCTTGTCCTCGAAGATCGGCATCTCGTCGCGGGCGTGGTGCGAGAAGGCCGGGGCGATCTCCTCCTGGCCGTCGGGCAGGGCCACCCAGGCCTGGATGCCGTGCATCTTGCCGCCCACCTCGCGCAGGTGCTCGAAGCGCTCGGAATGGGTGATGCCGCTGCCGGCCGTCATCCAGTTCACCTCGCCGGGACGGATGGCCAGGTTGGAGCCGATGCTGTCCTTGTGGGTGATCTCGCCCTCGAACAGATAGGTCAGGGTCGACAGGCCGATGTGCGGGTGCGGCCGCACGTCGACATTGCGCGGGAAGCCGGGCTCGAACTCGACGGGACCCATGTGGTCGAAGAAGGTGAAGGGCCCCACCATCCGCCGGCTGTGGAACGGCAGCACGCGCCCGACCTCGAAGCCGCCGAGATCCTTGCGGCGCTGGTCGATGACGAGGTCGATCATGGGGAGAGCTCCGGAAGGCTGGAGGCCTTACTGTAGAAGGCGAGGACGGTCCGATCCTAGAACAAAACGGCCGCGCCGGTATCGTTGAACGGTCCACATCCTGAGGGTGAGATCGATCCGAAATCTCCCATTGCGAGTATTTTCTCTCGCCTCTACACTTTCGTCTGACGACGTTCATTCGGGCGAGGGCGGGACAGGACATGCGGGCATCGGTTATCGGCAAGCTGGGAGCGGCCGCCGCGCTGCTCGTCGGTCTCGGCGCGGCCTGGCCCGGGGGCACATTTACCCAGAGCGTCTCCCTCGGCGTCGGCAATGCGATCCCCATGGGGCATGAGTGGCTAACCCGAATGGCGGCGATCGAGGTGCTCGGCGTCTCACCGGTGGCGCCGCCCGACCAGCGCGACCCGAACGATCCGCGCCGGGGTTGGGGGCCGAGAACCGGCGGGGCCTGGAACATCGCTCTCAATACGCCGGGCGCGCAGGCCGAGGCCCAGCGTCTCAAGGGCCATGCGTGGAACGACACCCGCTACGCCTCGCGCTACAAGGCCGTTCATGACGCCATCATCGGCGAGCGATGGGTCGACTTCGCCGGCTACAACGTCATCACCGCCAAGACCTGCTGGGACGCCGTGGCGCAGGAGCCGGCGGACATCCAGTACGACCACTTCATGCGCCGCTACGACGACGTCGGCGGGGCGGGCGGGGTAAACGCCGCCAAGGCCTCGCAGCAGCGCTTCATCCAATACTTCGTCGCCGCCGCCACCGCGCCCAAGACCGCGATCACGGTCTATGACGGCGGGGCCACCGGCTCGGCCGCGGTCACGGTCGACAAGAACTACTTCCTGTTCGGCCGGGCGGTGCACCTGTTCGAAGACTCGTTCAGCTCCGAACACACCGTTCGCGTCCCGGAAGACAACTTCATCAAGGTCCGGCAGGTGAAGAGCTACGTGTGCGCGCTGGGATCCGAGCAGCACACCCACGCGGTTTCGGCGATCCTGAACTATTCCAGCGGCGACGTGATCTGGAAGAACAACGTCGACAGCCGGCTCAATCCCACCTGGACCTCGTACAAGGCCAGCAACATGAAGCCGGTGGCCCTGGTGGCGACAGAGGCGACCAAGGATCTGTGGGCGGCCTTCATCCGCACCATGGGCCTACCCGCCGACCAGCGCGCGGACGCGGCGCGGAAGGAGGCCCAGACCCTCGTCGACCACTGGCTGAGCTACGACAAGGACGAAATGACGGGCTGGTACGACAACGAGTCCCATCGTGACGCCAGCTACGTCCTGGCCGCTGGCCAGTCTGGCAAGGGCAAGACCCAGGCCCAGTGCATGGCGGGCCTCGATGTCGGGACGACCGACCAGATGACCTATATCCGCAAGCTGGAAGCCGACCAGAAGCAGTGCCTCTACAACGCCGTGCCTTGGGCCGGCTATCAGGACCAGTTCGATCCCCAGCTGCACACCTGGTTCTCATGGCGCTGGCGCAACGGGCCGACCGGGAAGCTGCTGGATCCGCCGGCGGGCTGGCAGATTCAGAACCAGCCGGCCGACACCGGAATCCGGGTGCGCATCAAGAGCGTGGCCAACCAGCAGTACATGATCGCCCCTGGCGGCATTTCCAATGGCTCGTGGATCTACAACCGGCCCGGCGCGCCGCTCGACTTCGTCGTGGTCGGGCCCCAGAGCCAGGCGATGTTCCGGTCCGCCGCCGATCCGCTGCTGTTCCTGGACTATCGGGTCGCGGACGGAGCGATGAAGCTTTACGCGCCCGGTGTGATCGAACCCGCCAGCTACGATCTCAAGCCCGCGGGCCAGGGGCGCTCGATCCGCAGCACCTACTGGAACAACTATGTGTGGCTGAAGGGCGACGAGCCCTATCTGACGGGGGCGGGAAATCCCGGCAACGCCAACGCGCAGTGGAAGATCGAGGGTCTGCCCTGAGCGATCGCCGACCTCGGGCTTGAACGGGGCGCGCGGCGCAGCGTTCAAGCCCGGGCGCGGGGGATCCCCCGCCTTGGCCGTCCGGAAGGCGAGAGGCTAGCTCAGCGGGCTGACATAGGGGCTGACCAGACCCAACGGCACGGCCGTGGAGTTCTTGACGCCGCGGATGACGATCCGGCTTTCGATGTTGCTGACCAGGCCCAGCGACAGCAGCTTGTCGCGCAGGAACTCGTCGAAGGCGCGCATGTCGCGGGTGACGATGCGCAGCTCGTAGTCGGCCGCGCCGGTCACGGTGGCGCACTGCACCACCTCGGCCCACTTGCCCACGGCCTGCTCGAACACCTCGAGGTTTTCCTTGGTCGGCAGCGACAGCTTGGCGGTGCAATAGACCTCGAAACCCAGGCCCAGCTTTTCGCGGTCGAGGATCGTCACGCGGCGCTGAATCACGCCCGCGTCTTCAAGGCGCTTGATCCGGCGCCAGCACGGGCTGGAAGACAGCCCGACTCGCTCCGCGATCTCCGCGACGGACAGTCCGGCGTCGTGTTGGATGAGATCCAGGATCTTGGCATCCACGGCGTCGAGTTGTTCGGACAAGATTTCCTCCCCCCAGAGGGTGATTGGCGCGCTGATCTTGCGCAAAGCGGCCTTGAGTCGGGCACACCTTGGGCAAACAATTTCCCCGTTTCTATAAGATATTGCTGAGCGGGCAGGAAGACCCGGGAGGAATTTTTTTGCTATGCGGCACTCGGAAGTCACGCTCGACGACAAATATCTGCTCGAAGATGGTCGCGCGTTCATCACCGGCGTGCAGGCGCTGATCAGAATCCTCCTCGATCGAAAGCGCCTCGACACCCGGGCCGGACTCAATACGGCGGGCTTCCTTTCCGGCTATCGCGGCTCGCCCCTCGGGGGACTGGACCAGCAGGCCGCGCGCCTCTCCAAACTGCTCGGCGCCCATGACGTGGTCTTCAAGGAAGGCCTGAACGAGGACCTGGCCGCCACGGCGGTCTGGGGCAGCCAGCAGGCCAACCTGTTCCCGGGCGCGACGCACGATGGCGTCTTCGGCATGTGGTACGGCAAGGCGCCGGGCGTGGACCGCACCGGCGACGTCTTCAAGCACGCCAATTTCGCCGGAACCTTCCCAACCGGCGGCGTGCTGGCCGTGGCCGGCGACGACCACGCCTGCAAGAGCTCGACCCTGCCGTCGCAGTCGGAATTCGCCTTCCAGGACTTCGAGATGCCGGTGCTGTCGCCGGCCGACGTGCAGGAGGTGCTCGACTACGGCTTGCTGGGCATTTCCATGTCGCGCTTCAGCGGCCTGTGGACCGGCATGATCGCCCTGGCCGACACCATGGACAGCGGCGTGACCATCGACGTCTCGCTGGACCGCCACAAGCTGGTCATTCCCGACTTCTCGATGCCGCCCGGCGGGTTGGGCATCCGGCTGAAGGACCAGCCGATGGAGAAGGAGCGGCGGCTGCGCCTGCACAAGATCCCCGCCGCCCTGGCCTTCGCCCGCGCCAACGGCATCGACCGCGTGGTGCTGGGCGCCCAACATGTGCGTGTCGGCAAGGCGCGCCTGGGCATCGTCTGCCAGGGCCAGGCCTACAAGGACGTGCTGGAGGCCTTCACGGCCATGGGCATGAGCCTTGAGGAGGCCGCCGACCTGGGCGTGTCGATCTACAAGGTCGGCATGCCGTGGCCGCTGGAGCCCCTGGGCATCCGCGCCTTCGCCGCGGGCCTGGAGACCCTGATGGTCATCGAGCACAAGCGCGGGCTCATCGAGCCTCAGGCGCGCGCCGCCCTCTACGACCTGCCGGCCCACGCCCGTCCCCGGATCATCGGCAAGCTGGATGAGCACGGCCACCCGCTGCTGTCGGAGCTGGGCTCGCTGTCGGTGGCCGAAATCGCCCTGGCCATCTACGACCGCCTGCCGCCCGGCCCGCACATGGAGCGGGCCCAGGCCTATCTGAACCGGGTCTCGGCCGCCGGCGTCGCCGCCGTCAGCCTGGCCGCCGACCAGGCCCGCAAGCCGTTCTTCTGCTCGGGCTGCCCGCACAACACCTCGACCAAGCTGCCCGAGGGCAGCCGCGCCCTGGCCGGCATCGGCTGTCACTATATGGCCGGGTTCAACGACCCGATGACCGACCTCAACACCCACATGGGCGGCGAAGGCCTGACCTGGGTGGGGGCCGCGCCCTTCACCACCGAAAAGCACGTCTTCCAGAACCTGGGCGACGGCACCTACAATCACTCCGGATCCCTGGCGATCCGGGCGGCGATCGCGGCCGGGGCCAACATCACCTACAAGCTGCTGTTCAACGACGCGGTCGCCATGACCGGCGGCCAGCGGGCCGAGAGCGGCTTCACCCCGGCCCAGATCACCCGCCAGCTGGCCAGCGAAGGCGTGGCCAAGACGGTGATCGTGGTCGACGAGCTGGAGCGCTATCAGGGCGTCACCGATCTCGCCCCCGGCGTCGAGGTCTTCCCGCGCTCCGAGCTGATGAGCGTGCAGAAGATGCTGCGCGACACGGCCGGCACCACGGTGCTGCTCTACGACCAGACCTGCGCCACCGAAAAGCGCCGCCGTCGCAAGCGCGGCACCATGGCCAAGGCCACCAAGCGGGTGTTCATCAACCCGCTGGTCTGCGAAGGCTGCGGCGACTGCTCGATCAAGTCCAACTGCGTGTCGGTCGAGCCGCTGAACACCGAGTTCGGCCGCAAGCGCAAGATCAACCAGTCGAGCTGTAACCAGGACTACAGCTGCGTCGACGGCTTCTGCCCGTCGTTCATCACCCTGGAAGGGGCCGAGAACACCAAGGCCAAGAAGGCTCCGGCCCTGACGGCCGACTCGACGCCCCTGCCGGTGTTCGAGGACTTCCACGGCGTGCGGAAGATCATCTTCACCGGCGTGGGCGGCACGGGCGTGACCACCGTGGCCTCGATCCTGGCCATGGCGGCCCATGTCGACGGCCGCTCGGGCAGCGTGGTCGACATGACGGGCCTGGCCCAAAAGGGCGGCTCGGTGTTCAGCCACGTCAAGATCGGCGAGACCGAGGAGACGGTGGTCGGCGGCCGCGTGCCCGCCGCCAGCGCCGACGTGCTGATCGCCTGCGACATGCTGGTGGCCGCCTCGCCCGAGGGCCTGTCGCTGTACGCCAAGGACCGCACCGCCGCCTTCGGCAACAGCGACTTCGCGCCCACGGCCGACTTCGTCACCAGCCGCGACGTACGCTTCGACAGCGGGGCCATGGCCCGCCGGATCAAGGGCGCGACCAAGTCGTTCGACGCCTGCCCGGCCCAGCATCTGGCCGAGACCCAGTTCGGGGACGCCATCTTCGCCAACATGATCATGGTCGGCTTCGCCTGGCAGCGCGGCGTGATCCCGCTGTCCAGCCGGGCGGTCTATCGGGCGATCAAGCTGAACGGCGTGGACTACGAGTCCAACCTGGCCGCCTTCGAGCTGGGCCGGAAAGTGGCGCACGACCCGGCTTCGATGGGGCCGCGAGACGCCGATGTGCCGACGCCGGAGACGATGTCGCTGGACGAGCTGATCGCCAAGCGCACGGCCGATCTCGTCGCCTACCAGAACCAGGCCTATGCCGACCGCTACGCCGCCAAGGTGGCCAAGGTCCGTTCGGCCGAAGTGGCCAACGGCGGCGAGGAGAAGGGCCTGCCCCTGACCCGCGCGGCGGCCGTGAACCTCTACAAGCTGATGGCCTACAAGGATGAATACGAGGTCGCCCGGCTCTATACCGACGGCCGGTTCGCGGCCGAGTTGGCCGGGACCTTCAAGGGCGGCAAGGCCAAGGTCTGGCTGGCCCCGCCGATCATCGGCGCCAAGAACAAGGACGGCACGCCGCGCAAGATGGCCTTCGGCGGCTGGATGCTCGACTACGCCTTCCCGCTGATGGCCAGGATGAAGGGCCTGCGCGGCGGTCCGCTGGACGTGTTCGGCGGCACGGAAGAGCGCCGCATGGAGCGCGGCCTGATCGCCGACTACGAGACCACGCTGGACCGCCTGGCCGGCGGCCTGACGCCCGAGCGCCTGCCCCTGGCGGCCCGCATCGCCGCCGTCCCGCAGGACATCCGCGGCTATGGCCACGTCAAGGACGCGGCGGTGGTCAAGGCCAAGGCCGAAGCGGCGACGCTGTGGTCGCAGTGGGAGGGGTGAGGCTCACCCCTTCGACTGGCGACAGGGCTTCCACCTATCTCCGTCTTCCCGGCGAAGGGGCGTCTGACTGGTACGTTCTAGACGCGGTTGGCCTTCGCGATCCCCGCCAGCACCGCCGCGCTGGGCTTGGGCGTGCGCTTGAAGGTCGCGCGGTCCACCTCGCACAGGCCGAAGTGTTTGCTGTAGCCGAAGATCCACTCGAAATTGTCCAGTAGCGACCAGTGGACATAGCCCAGCACGGGCACGCCGGCCGCCACGACCTTCTGCAGTTCGGCCAGGGACTCCGGGATGAACTTGGCGCGGATGGCGTCGTCCGGCGTCCCCACGCCATGCTCGGTGATCATGACCGGCAGGCCCGTGGCTTCGTGCACATAGCGCACGGACCCGGCCAGCGACGGCGCATAGACCTCCACGCCCATTTCGCTGATCGGAACGCCCTTGGGCGGCGGCAGCACGCCCGTCGCGGTGTATTCGGCCCGGGCGTAGTTCTGCGCGCCGACGAAGTCGTCGCCTTTGATGGCGTCCAGCCAGGCGCCGTAATAAAGCGCCCGCTTCTGGTCGCGCAGGCTGTTTTCGCCCACGGCCTGATCGTCGGAGACCGTCAGGCTGACGCCGACCGGCAGGTCGCCGCGCACGGCCTTGATCGCCGCGCGACCGGCCTTGTGCGCCGCCAGCAGGTTGGTCTGGGTGAGCGAGATGTCGTTCAACTGCGGGATCATCCCGTTGCGGAAATTGGTCGATCCGCAGGCGCGGCCGGCGGCGGCGTTCATCTGCTCGACCAAGGCGATCGCCTGCGGGGGCAGGGCGGCGGCGATCACCGCGATCATGTTCGGCTCGTTCAGCGTGACGGCGTAGCCCATGCCGGCGGCCAGGCGCCGCGCGGCCTTGTCGCAATAGCGGGCGAAGAGGTCGGCCGCCTCGGGGCTGGTCCAGCCGCCCAGGGCCGCGAACCAGCGCGGCAGCGAGAAGTGCGAGAAGGTGACCATCGGCGTGATACCGCGCGCATGGCAGCCGTCGATGATACGGGCGTAGTGGTCGAGCGCGGCCTGCGAGAACTCGCCCTGGGCCGGCTCGATCCGCGCCCATTCCAGCGAGAAGCGATAGGTGTCGAGATTCAGCGCCTTGACCAGGTCCAGATCGGTTGCCCAAAGCTCGAAGCTGTTGCAGGCGTCGCCGGACGACTGCTGGAACAGGGTCGGCTGGATGTGTTCGAGCAGCCAGATGTCGCTGCCGACGTTGCCGCCCTCGACCTGGTGGCCGGCCGTGGCCGCGCCCCATCGGAAGCCGGCCGGAAATCCCGCGCGCGTGGCGGCCTGAGCGCTCCCGGCCGTCAGGGTGGCCGACATCGCCGCCGCCGC
The DNA here is from genome assembly GCF_011045195.1 of Caulobacter soli. GTDB lineage: Bacteria > Pseudomonadota > Alphaproteobacteria > Caulobacterales > Caulobacteraceae > Caulobacter > Caulobacter soli. Next base: position 883,203 of record NZ_CP049199.1, read on the forward strand.
GCCCGTGGCCGCCAGCATCGTTCGACGATCCATGTCCATGAGTGTTCCTTCCCTTCGAGATCAGGCGGTCTGAGCGCCGCCGCTTGTGTTTCGCGTCTAGGGCGTTGGTCGCAGCAGCTTGTCGGCCAGCTTGTCCCACTCGCCGACCAGGTCGAACGCCTGCTGGTCGCGCAGCCACTGCAGCTCCAGTCCGTCGAGGGCGGCCAGCACCTGGCGCGCCAGGCTGTCGGCGTCGGTGTCGATCACGCCCAGCAGGCGGGTGAACATCTGGTGAGCCGCCGTGTCGCGTTGCCGGAAATAGGCGTGGGCCGGATGGTCGGGCGCCATCGCCTCGACCCGCAGCATGGCGTAGAGGCGGACGAACTCCGGCTTTTCCCTGTTGCGCTGGACCAGGGCGCGCAGGATGTGGCGCACGGCCAGCGGCGTGCGCCGGGCGGGATCGGCCGCCTCGCCCAGGGCGGCGGCGATGGCGATCTCGTCCTGCCGGTCCCGCTCGTCCAGCACCGCGGTCAGCAGGGCCGCCTTCGAGCCGAAGTGATGCAGCAGGCCCGCGTCGGTCATCTCGCAGCGGACGGCCAGGTCCTTGATGCTGAAGCCGTGAAAGCCCTTGTCGCCGATGATCTCGACCGCGGCGGCCAGGATGAGGGCGCGCCGGTCGTCCTTGCTCATGCGGATGTGGCTGCGGCTCATGGCGGGCGGCTCGTCCCAAAAACCTTACCTAGCGATCACTAGGTAAGGTTTCGGCGGCCGTCAAGGTGGGCGCGGGCTCGTCTATCGCTGCGCCGTGCCGTCGGACCGGTCGGGCTTGACGCCGGTGGCGCGGATGTTGGTCACCGACTGCAGGGTCCCGAACCAGAACGGCGAGCCCAACGAAACGGCCAGGCCGGTGATCGCCAGGCCCAGAAGGGTCAGGAAGATCTTCACCGTCGCGCTCCAGCCGCTGCGATAGGGCGCGGCGCAGGTGGACGTCGGCCGCTTGCTGGGCGGCAGCGACTTCAGCGGCTGGTGGACCAGCGCGCACAGGCTTTCCTGGCTCCAGCCGATCGGCAGGGGCAGTTCCTGGGCCAGCGCCGCGCCTTTCTCTTCGCCGTCGCAGGCGCATTCGGGCGCCGCGTCCCCGGTGTCCGAGGGCGCGGCGGTCTCGTCAGTGGCGGCGGTCGGGGCCGGGGCGGTCAGGCGCGTCTGCAGGCCTCGCGCGTCCTCGGCGCTCTGGGCCGACTGCGAGGCCTGGGCCACCAGGCCGGCGCGGGCCACGGGGTCGCGCCACAGGTTGTCGATCAGCTGTATCGAATTGACGTTGAAGGCCAGGGCCACGGCGAAACCGGCCCAGAAGGTCAGTCGCTGGATCCAGCGCTTGTAGGCGCCGCTGGTGCGGTCCATGGCCCGATCGAACCAGGTGGCTACGTTGGTCTGGAACACATCGAGCTTGCCCTCGGCGTCGTCCAGCATCGGCAGCAGGGCGTTCTTCAGCCGCTCGTTGTTCTCGATGCCGGCCACGGCGGTCTTCAGCTGGGTGAAGCTGAGGTGGGCGGTCTCGGACGGCTTCAGCGTCTCGGTCAGGGCCAGGGCGAAGGTCTTGCCCGGGATGTAGGATGGCGCGTTCTTCAGCAGCGCGCCGCGCTGGGTGCAGTGGTCTTCGGCGGTGTTGTGGGATTTCAGGGCGCTGATCAGCGGGTGGTTCCAGACCGCGCACATCTCGGGCGACCACTCGCCGGTCTTCTTCTCGGTCCCGTCGCCGCCCAACAGGCTCTGCACCCGCTGCAGCAGATATTCGCTGCGCTTGTTGAGGAAGCTGGAGACGTATTCGTTCATCGCGGTGACGAACAGGCTGACCAGCAAATAGACGAAGATCAGCCCGATCGCGACGTCGAGCGCGGCGCCGAAGTTCATGATGCCCTTCCCTGGGGCTGGCTCCCGCGACCAGCATGCCTCAACCTTGTCGAGCAAGGTTTCACAGCTCTCGAAAAAGGGCAATGAAGGGCGCGTACGTCGCCGACGGGTGGCGCGGGCGCGGGGGCGTGATAGGCTGAGGCCATGAACAAGCCCGTTCGCCCTGGATCCGTGGCCGTCAACCTGGCGCCGGACGACGCCTTCGATCTCGAGGCGAGAGTCGCGCGAGGTGAGTTCTCGTCGCTGGATGAGGCGGTCGCCGCCGAATTGGCCGAACTGAACTATCGCCGGGCTTCGGAGATCATGGGGGGATCCGAGAAGCTCGAACGTTTCCTCAACGAACTTGAAGCCGAGTCGATCGATCCCAAGGACTACTTGGACGCGGGCCTCGTCTTTGACGAATTGCTGGCGGACCTGAAGGCGCGCGCCGAGGCCGCTGGCGAGTGAGCCGAAGACTTGTCGTAACGCGGCGCGCGCAACGTGATCTGAAACGCATTGGCGACGACATCGCGGCGGACAGCCCACGCGCGGCGGAGCGGTTTGTGTCCACCTTGCGAGCGAACCTGGAAAAGCTCGCTCCCTTTCCCTTCGCGGCCCAGGCCGTCGGCGATCATCCTCGCTTTCGTCGGCTACCGTATGGAGCCTACGTCGTCTTCTACGAGGTGACCGACGACGAGGTTCTGATCCGCGCCATAGAGCATTCGGCGACCCTCAAATGACCCAAGAGTTTGATTTCGACGCCGTCGTCGTGGGCGCTGGCGCGGTCGGTCTGGCCTGCGGCTACGCTCTGTCCCAGCGTGGGCTGGTCGTGGCTGTGCTGGAGGGCGAGGGCCACATCGGCCAAGGCGTGTCGTCGCGCAATTCCGAGGTGATCCACGGTGGGCTCTACTATCCGACCGGCTCGCTGAAGGCGCGGTTCTGCGTGCAAGGGCGGCGGCTGCTGTACGCGTTCCTCGACAAGCATCACCTCGACTACAAGAAGTGCGGCAAGCTGGTGGTGGCGACCAGCCAGAGCGAGATCCCGCAGCTGGAGGCGATCTACCAGCAGGCGCTCGACAACGACGTCGAGGGCATGGAGCACCTGACCGGGGCGCAGGCCCGGGCCCTGGAGCCCGGCCTCAACGCCCACACCGCCCTGCTGTCGCCGGAGAGCGGCGTGTTCGCCAGCCACGACTACATGCTGGCCCTGCAGGGCGAGATCGAGGCGGCCGGCGGGGCGGTGGTGGTCAACACACCGTTCGAGGGCGCGACGCCCCTGGCCGGCGGCGGCTTCACCGTGCGGATCGGCGGGGCCGAGGCGGCCAGCCTGTCCTGCCGCCTGCTGGTCACCGCGCCTGGTCTCTCCGCGCAGGGCGTGGCCGCGACCATCGAGGGTTTCCCCGCCGACAAGATCCCCAAGGCCCACTACGGAAAGGGCGTCTATTTCCGGCTGGCGGCCAAGGCGCCGTTTCAGCGGCTGATCTATCCGCCGCCGATCCACGGAGCCCTGGGCACCCACTACCGCAACGACCTGGGTGGCCAGGCGGTGTTCGGGCCCGACCTGGAATATGTGCCGGCCCCCGACTATTCGGTCGACCCGTCCAAGGCGGCGGCCTTCGCCGCCTATATCCGCAAGTTCTGGCCCGATGTGCCCGAAGATCTTCTGGTTCCCGACTACGCCGGCGTGCGGCCCAAGATCCACGGCCCGGACGAGCCCCAGCCCGACTTCCTGCTGAGCGGCGTCGACATCCATGGGCTCGCAGGCCTGATGGCCCTGTTCGGCATCGAGAGCCCGGGCCTGACCAGTTCGCTGGCGATCGGCGAAGAGGTCGCCCGGCGGCTGACCGCCTAGGATCTTGACACCAAGTTCGGCTTCGCGCGTTGCAATCTTGGCTTTTCAGGAGGGCGTGATGCTGGACGACTTCATCGACAGACTGATTTCGCGGATGATGGCCGGGGCGGGCCTGATCATGGCCGCGGCCATCGCCGCCGTGGCCGGGGCGATGGCGGTGTTCGCCTTCCTGGCCCAGTGGGTCGGCTCGGCCTGGGCCTACGCGATCGTCGCGATCGTGGCCGCGGTGGTGGTGACCATCTGGTCGCTGGTGCACAAGCGGCACCTGGCCCGCACCCGCCAGCCGCCGCTGGACCAGCGCGTGCTGGCCATGATGCAGTCGCACCCCACCGCCTCGTTCATGGCCGGCATGGCCGCCGCGACCCTGATGAAGGGCAAGCCGTCGCTGGCGGCGAGCCTTTGGGAAGCGCGCAAGGGGAAGCCGAAGTAGGCGGTCCTCCCCCCTGTGGGGGAGGTGTCGGCGAAGCCGACGGATGGGGAGTGATCGGCAGGCGACCGTAGTCTGGATCGTCGACCCTAAAACTCCCCCCACCGGCCTTCGGCCGCCTCCCCCACAGGGGGAGGATTTAGGTCTTCGGAACCAGCTTCAGCACCCGACCGTCATCCTCGTCGGTGACCAGGTACAGCGCCCCGTCCGGCCCCACGACCACGTCGCGGATGCGGAAGCCCAGCTCCGACAGCAGGCGCTCCTCGCCGACCACCTTGTCGTCCTTCAGGGTCAAGCGCACCAAGTAGCCCTTGAGGCCGCCGACGAACAGGCTGCCCTTCCAGGCCGGGAACAGGCTTCCGTCATAGAAGGCCAGGCCGGAGGGCGCGATCACCGGATCCCAGTAGTAGACCGGCTGCTCCAGGCCCGCCTGGCTGGTGATCCCGCCCAGGATCGGCTTGCCCGAATAGTCCTCGCCATAGGTGATGGTCGGCCAGCCATAGTCCTTGCCCGGCTGGGGCTTGTTCAGTTCGTCGCCGCCCTTGGCGCCGTGTTCCACCGTCCACAGCTGGCCGGTCCACGGGTTGAGCGTCGCGCCCTGGATATTGCGGTGGCCGACCGACCAGATCTCGGGCTTGGCCTGCGGATTGCCGACATAGGGGTTGTCGGCCGGGATCGAACCGTCGGGGCGGATGCGGACAAGCTTGCCGACGCTCACGTCCAGGTTCCGGGCGTTGGCCTTGTCGTACGGCACGCCCCGGTCGCCGCCGGTGACGAACAACGCCCCGTCGCGGGCGAACACCAGGCGGCCGCCGAACTGCAGCGGCGAGGACGACGCCGGCATCTGCCGCCAAAGCACCTGCACGTTCTCCAGGCGCGGCTGGGCGCCCAGCACCAGCTTGGCGCGGGCGGCGGTGGCGCCGGCCCCGCCGTCGCGCGGCTCGGCGTAGGTCCAGTAAATCAGGCCGGTCTTGGCGAAGTCAGGCGACAGGACCACGTCGAACAGGCCGCCCTGGCCCTGGGCCCAGACCTCGGGCAGGCCGGCGACGGGCGGCGACAGCTTGCCGTCGGTTCCCAGGATCCGCAGACGGCCGGCGCGCTCGGTGACTAGCTTGGAGCCATCGGGCAGGAAGGCCAGGCTCCACGGGTGGTCCAGCCCCGTGGCCAGGGTCTCGACCGTATAGGCCACGCCCAGGTTCTCTTCCGGCGCGCGGGTCTGCTGCGGGAAGGCCGGGGTCTGCCCCTCGGCGTTGGGCGGCCGGGTCTGGACCGGCGGGTTGGGCAGGGCGCTGGCCGTGTTGGCGGGACCGCAGGCCGACAGGACCAGGGCGGCGAGGGCGAAATGGCGAAGACGCATGAAACTGTCCTGGTGAGGGGCGACGATTGGTCAGGTGACTACGTTGTCATCGCGACGCACCGTTGTCATCCCAGGCTCTGTGAAGAAGGCGGGCGTCGTTGACTTGCGGGGCGTCGCCGACGAAGGTCCGGCCTTGTTTTCCGGGGAGTTCGCCTTGACCGCCATCCTGCACGCCATGTTGGGCAAGGGCCTGGGCGGCCTGGAGCAGGTGTTCCTCGACTACCAGCCGATCCTGGAGGCCTACGCCACCCGGCATGGCGGCGTGGCCACCGGCGTGGTGCGGCGCGGCGGCAAGGTCGCCGCCCAGCAGGTCGATCGCGTCCCGCCGCTGGCGACCCTGCCGGCCTATACCGACTGGGACCCGATCACCCTGGGCGCGGCCCGCGGGATCGTCCGGGCGACCGCGCCCGACCTGATCCTCAGCCACGGCCAGCGGCCGGCCCGCCTGATGGCCAAGGTCGCGCCGGCCAAGACCGTGCTGGCGATCTGCGTGCACAAGCCGGCCTTCGACGTCGAGACCGCCCGCACCCACTATGTCTGCGTCGGCCAGCATCTGGCCGACCTGGCGATCGAGCGCGGCGTGCCACCCGAGCGCGTCCACTTCGTGCCCAACGCGGTGAAGCCGCCGACTAGCCTGGCCGCGCCGTTTCGCGATGGAGTCTGCGCGCCGCGCATCGTCGCCGCCGGCCGCCTGCATCCCAAGAAGGGTTTCGACGTGCTGATCGCCGCCCTGGCGATGTTGCGCGATCAGGGTCAGGCCTTCGACTGCGAGATCGCGGGGGAGGGCGACGAGCGTCCCAAGCTGGAAGGGCTGATCGCCGAGCACGGGCTGGAGGGCCGGGTGCGCCTGGTCGGCTGGCGCGGCGACGTCTCGGCCTTCCTGGCGACCGGCGACGTCTTCGCCTTCCCGTCGTACCAGGAGGGTTTTCCGCTGGTGCTGCTGGAGGCCATGGCCGTGGGCCTGCCGGCCGCCTCGTCGGCGATTCCCGGGCCCGTCGAGATGATCGCCGAGGGGGAAGACGGCGTCCTGGTTCCGCCCGGCGACCCGGCCGCCCTGGCCCAGGCCCTGGCCGGCCTGATCGCGGCGCCGGAAAAGGCCGTCGCCCTGGGCGCGGCGGCGCGCGCCAAGGTCTTGGCCGACTATGGCCCGGAAAGCCTGAAGCGACGTCTGGACGCGGTGCTAAATCTGATGTTCGGACGGACTTGAAGCCGCCCCCGCTTTGCGCTTATAAGCCCGCCTCCGCTTCGTGCGGCTGGGTAGCTCAGATGGTTAGAGCGGTGGATTCATAACCCACAGGTCGGCGGTTCGATCCCGCCCCCAGCCACCACCTCGGGTCTTGATGGCCCTGGAAGCCAGGCGGTTTCCCAAAATCGACGGACGGCCGCGCGAAATGCGCGCGACCAATGCAAGGCTTAGTCCTGAAAATACCGCCGGCGAACGCCTCGTCGCTTGCGGCGCATCGAGTCGATGCGCGGCGCGAGGCTCGGCCAGGCCAGCATGCCGAGCAGGAACACGATAAAGAACGTCGAAATCCACATAGTCACGCGAACGGCTCCTGGCTTGCGAGCGCCTCCTCCCCTTTGCCGTCTTCTGTTTATGGTTTTGTGTCGGCGGTCCGACCGTCAAGGAACGCCTTGGCCAAAATAGGGCTCCTTGACCATGGGCGAAACCGCGATGGCCGATTTTTCATGAGCCGTCTGTCGGATTGCGGGGTTCCTGATCGTCCTGGCTACGACAAGGTGCGCAGCCCGATGCTCTATGCCATTCTTTGCTACAACTTCGAGGACGCGATCGGGGCCTGGACCCTGGCGGAGGACGCCCTGGTCATGGCGCGACTCGGGCTGGTCGAGGCCGGGCTGGCCGCCGCCGACCGGCTGGGGGCCGTGGCCCGGCTGCTGCCGACGACCGCCGCCGTCACCCTGCGCAAGGGGCGATCCGACGGGAGCCGCGAGCATCTGGTGATCGACGGGCCGTTCGCCGAGACCAAGGAGCAGCTGTTGGGGTTCTACGTGGTCGAATGCGGAAATCTGGACGCGGCCATCGACGTGGCCCGCGACCTGGCCGTGGCCAATCCCGATCGCGGCGCCTACGAGATCCGTCCGCTGGCCGTCTATCGCCCCGGGGATCTGACCGAGACACGGGCCCTGATCAAGGGGATCGGGGCATGACCATCGCCAATATCGACGCGGCCTGGATCGACGCGGCCCTGACCGCGGCGCGGCCCCAGGCGGTGGCGGCCCTGCTGCGCTATTTCCGCGACCTGGACACCGCCGAGGAAGCCTTCCAGGACGCCTGCCTGCGCGCCTTGAAGGCCTGGCCCAAGAACGGTCCGCCGCGCGACCCGACCGCCTGGCTGATCCTGGTCGGCCGCAACGCCGCCCTGGACGGGGTACGCAAGCAGAGCAAGTCCGCGCCCCTGCCGCCCGAGGAACTGATCTCCGACCTGGAGGACGCCGAGGCGGCGCTGGTCGACCGGCTGGACGGCGAGCACTATCGCGACGACGTGCTGCGGTTGCTGTTCATCTGCTGCCATCCCGACCTGCCGGCGACCCAGCAAGTGGCCGTGGCCCTGCGGATCGTCTCGGGTCTTTCGGTGCGCCAGATCGCCCGCGCCTTCCTGGTCGGCGAGTCGGCGATGGAGCAGCGCATCACCCGCGCCAAGGCCCGGATCGGCGCGGCCGACGTGCCGTTCGGGGCGCCCAACGCGGAAGAGCGGGCCCAGCGCCTGACGGCCGTGGCGGCGATGATCTATCTGGTCTTCAACGAGGGCTATTCGGCGGGCGGCCAGGAGATCCTGACGCGCGGCTCGCTGTGCGACGAGGCCATTCGCCTGGCCCGCCTGCTGCTGCGCCTGTTCCCCAGTGAGCCGGAGATCATGGGCCTGACCGCCCTGCTGCTGCTGCAACATGCTCGCGCCCCGGCCCGGTTCGACGCCGAGGGCGCGGTGGTGCTGCTGGAGGACCAGGATCGGTCCTTGTGGAACGGGCGGATGATCGCCGAGGGCCTGGCCCTGATCGACAAGGCCGTGCGCCATCGCCGGCCCGGACCCTATCTGGTGCAGGCCGCGATCGCCGCCGAGCACGACCGCGCCGAGCGCGCGGAAGACACCAGCTGGGCGCGGATCGACCTGCTGTACGGCGACCTGGAGCAACTGGCCCCGTCGCCGGTGGTCACCCTGAACCGCGCCGTGGCGGTGTCGAAGGTCGCCGGCCCCGAAGCGGCCCTGGCGATGATCGAGCCCCTGGCGCCAAAGCTATCGGGCTATTTCCACTTCTTCGGCCTGAGAGGCGGGCTGCTGTTGCAGCTGGGGCGGCGGGAGGAGGCCCGCGTCGCCTTCGACCAGGCCATCGCCCTGGCCAACACCGCCCCCGAGGCCGCCCACATCCGCCTGCACCTGGACCGGCTGATGCGGGAAGGGGCGGGCGGCTAGGGGGCGGGCCAAGAACGCCGCAAAAAACCCCTGGCCTTTGTCGGATCAGTGGGACCTCGTCCGTCCTAGGGCTACGCAAGACGGGAGAAACGACCATGACCGACACGCAACCGCAAATGCCGCCCCTGCCGGCCGTCTCCGGCGGCATCGTGCCCTATCTGTCGCCGAGCAACGCCGGCCAGGCCGCCGACTTCTACGTCAAGGCCTTCGCGGCCGAGGACCTCTATCGCATTCCGCCGGACGAGCAGGGCCGGACCATGCACATCCACCTGCGGATCAACGGCAATTCGCTGATGCTGTCGGACTTCTATCCCGAGCACGGCTACGCCTTCGAAAAGCCCGCCGCCTTCACCCTGCACCTGCAGGTCGACGACGTGGACGCCTGGTTCGAGCGGGCGGTCGCGGCCGGCTGCGAGGTGGTGCTGCCGGTGCAACTGATGTTCTGGGGCGACCGCTATGGCCAGCTCCGCGACCCGTACGGCTTCCTGTGGTCGATCGCCACGACGCCCAAGGCCTGAGGCGCCGGAGAAGGGGACCACCATGTTCAGGATCATCGCCATCGTCGTCGTCGTCGCGATCGTCGCCCTGCTGGGCTACGCGGTGACCAAGCCCGACACCTTCCACGTCGCCCGTTCGATCGTGATCAAGGCTCCGCCGGAAAAGATCTACGCCCTGCTCGACGACTTCCATGCGTGGAGGGGTTGGTCGCCCTACGAGAAGCTCGACCCGGCCATGACCCGCACCTATGGCGGTCCGGCCCGAGGGCTGGGCGCGACCTACGCCTGGACCGGGAACGGCAAGGCCGGCGCCGGGCGCATGGCGATCGTCGAGGCCGCCGCGCCGTCGAAGCTGCAGATCAGCCTGGACTTCACCAAGCCGTTCGCGGCCCACAATGTGGCGATCTTCACCCTGGCGCCCGAAGGCGACGCCACCCGCGTCACCTGGGCCATGGACGGACCCTCGCCCTTCTTCTTCAAGCTCATGGACGTGGTCTTCAACATGGACCGGATGTTGGGCAAGGACTTCGAGGCGGGCCTGGCCGACCTCAAAGCCAAGGCCGAGGCCTAGCGCGGCCCTGGCGGGGGCTCAGGTCTCCGCCAGAATCAGCACCATCACTCCGTCCGCCGAGCCGTCGCGCAGAATGGGGGCCAGCGACAGCTCGACCGGGCGTTCCTCGCCGGCCTTGACCAGCAGGGCCGTCTCGACGCTCGCGGCGGAACCGCCCTGCAGCACCTTTTCCAGCGCCAGGGTGAGGGCGCGGCGATCGGCGGGACGGACGATGTCGGTCAGACGGCAGTCGAGCAGTTCGACGCGGGAGAACCCCGACAGATGCAGGAAGTCGTCGTCCATCTCGGCCAGCACGCCCCGGATGTTCAGCCGGGCCACGGCCAGTCGGGGCGCGGCGGCGGTCGCCGCCCGCATGGCCCGCGCATGGCGCAGGCGATTGCGCAGGTTATGCTCCTCGGTGCGGTTGGCGAACAGGGCCGCCACGCCGCCGGGATAGGGGAAGACGCGAACCCCGTAGCAACGGCCGGGCTGGACGGTGGAGTCGGCCTCGAACTCGACCGCCTCGCCCGTGCGCAGCACGCGGCGCATCTGTTCGGCGATCACCGCTTGGGTCGGCAGGGGGAACAGCTCGCCCCAGCTGGCCCCGACCAGTTGGCTGGCGCTGCGGCCGACCAGGGCCTCGAACACCGGATTGACCTTGGTGACCCGCAAGGTCGGGTCCAGGGCGATGAAGCCCTCGGCCATGTGCTCGAGCAGAGCTTCGCGACAGGTCTCGACGAGGCGCACCTCCTCGCTGCCGCCGGCCGTCGGCGTGTCGTTCCAACTGGCGTAGCGGTCGGCCGAAAGCAGTACGACGCGTGGGCGGCCGTGGTGGGTGATGATGACCGGGCTGATCAGAGCAGCGTCCTGCCACTGGCCGAAATTGCGGCTGACCTCGCCAGCCGTGGCCTGTGTAGCGGGAACGTCGTTTTTCATGGCCACCCCAGAAAATACGGAGAATCCGACTTCTCCGCTTAAGAAGCGACTTGGCTGTTACGCGCCTCTACTTTTGCGACGCTATCATCGCGTGGGTTGAGCCACAACAAAGCTAACCACCCCTTGGGCGAGACAGGCTGTCGCCGTGAAGTGCGGAAATTACGTATTTTCCGGGTAAACTCGGCTGCATCCAAGCTGGCGCCATCCTGATCCCGCAATCTTCACGGGAGAGAAGGGCGCCATGGAACGGGCCAACCAAAAGCAGACGACGAATCAGCGCTTCGCGAAGGACCAGTCCGGAGCGACGGCGGTGGAGTTCGCTTTTCTCGCCCCGGTGCTGATCTTCATCATGATGGGGATCACCGGCTACGGCGGCTATTTCTGGATGTCGCACTCGGTGCAGCAACTGGCCAACGATGCGGCCAGGGCGGCGATTCCGGGAACGACCGCCGCCGAACGCGCCAGCCTGGCCAAGGGCGTCGTCGCCGCCAGCGCCAGCGACGCCCAGCTGATCCCGGCCAAGGTCTCGACCGTGGTGGCCGAGCGCGACGGCCGCCTGACCGTGGCGGTGACCTACGACGCGGCCCAATCCTTCGCCTACGCCGTGCGCGGCATCACGCCGATGCCGCCGGAGCAGATCCGCCGCAAGGCCGCCGTGCAACTGGGAGGCTATTGAGCGTCCCATGCGTGGTTCGTGGCGTTGGTTCAAGGCGGACTTCGGACGGGATCGTCGCGGCGGGGTGGCGGTGATCACCGCCGCGTCCCTGACGATGATCCTGGCCCTGGCCGCCCTGGCGGTCGACATGGGCTGGATCTATCTGCAGAGCCGTCGGCTGCAGGGCGTCGCCGATCTGGCCGCCATGTCGGCGGCCAACGACATCAGCCGCGCCCAGGTCGCGGCCGAGGCGACCGTGGCGGCCAATGGCGACGGCTGGCGCACGCCGCCGAAGACCACGATCACCCTGGGGCGATACACCCGCGACGCCGCCATTCCGGTCGACAAGCGGTTCCAGCCGACCGCGCTGGATCCCGACGCGGTCAAGGTTTCGGTCGGCAGCGAGGCCGAGCTGTTCTTCGGCGGGGCGCTTCTGGGCAAGGCCTCGGTGCCGATCCGTCGCCAGGCGACGGCCGCGCGGGCCGACGTGGCCGGCTTCTCGATCGGCTCGCGCCTGCTGAGCCTGAAGGGCGGCATGGTCAACAGCCTGCTCGGCGACCTGACGGGCAGCCAGGTCAATCTGTCGGTGATGGACTACAACGCCCTGGCCGACGCCGACGTCAGCCTGTTCAAGTATCTCGATGCGGTCGCCACGCGCGCCAACGTCAAGGCCGCGACCTATGACCAGGTGCTGCAGACCAAGCTGACCACCGGACAGGCGCTGCAGGCCCTGGCCGACACCCTGGCCGCGGCCGGCGAGTCCCAGGCCGCCTCGGCCACGCGGACGCTGGCCCTGTCGGCGGGCGACCGGACGGCAGCGCATCTGAGCGCCGTGGCGTCGGTCGGACCGTACGGCGCCCAGGACCACGTGTCCGGCGGCGCGGCGGCCACCGTGTCGCTCACCGCGATGGACCTGGCCCAGGCGCTCCTGCAGGCCGGCCAGGGCGATCGCCAGGTCAAGTTGGACCTGGGAACCAGCGTGCCCGGCCTGGTCGACACCGACGTCTGGCTGGCGATCGGCGAGCCGATGAACAACGCGCCCTACATGACCGTCACCCAGAACAAGACCGTGGTCGTGCGCACCAGCCAGGCGAGGGTCTATGTCGACGCCAAGCTCCTGGGATCGGGCCTGCTGGGGGGCCTGGCCCAGGTGCGCCTGCCGATCCTGGTCGAGCTGGCGTCCGGCGAGGCGCGGCTCAAGGAGATCGACTGCGGACACAAGGCCGCCTCGCTGGAGGTCAAGCCCAGCATCGGCTCGCTGAAGATCGGCGACATCGACCTGAACACGCTGGACGACTTCAAGCGGCCCCTGACGGTGGGGCCCGCCCAACTGGTCAAGGCGCCCCTGTTCACGGTGAGCGGCAAGTCCAACGTCGCGATTGGCGGCGCGGCCTGGCAGACCGTGGCGTTCAGCGACGCCGACGTGAAGGCCCACGCGGTCAAGACGGTGAAGACCAACGACACCCTGACCTCGACCACGGCCTCGCTGCTGTCCGACCTCGACCTGAATGTCGACTTCCTCAACCTGATCCATGTGGGCCTGGGCGACAGCGCGATCCTGGCGGCGCTGAAGCCGCTGCTGACCGCCGCCGCCGCGCCCCTGGACGGGGTGATCAACTCGCTGACCGATATGCTGGGCCTGGGCGTCGGCGAGGCCGACGTGCGGATGAACGGCCTGCGATGCGGCGTCGCCGCCCTGGTCGCCTGATGACCGCGACATTGTTTTCAACGCGCATGCATGGAGTAACGCGATGAGCGCCCTCGACTGGCCCGGCCTGGAATCGCTGGAGTTCGACGCCCCCCAGCGCGCCTTCGGCCGCAAGGGGGAGGCGCCGGCTCAGTCGGTCGAGCATTCGCTGTTGCACGAGCCGGCCCCGCCGCTGGACATCCGCGCCCGGCTGCACACGATCTGCGCGCTCTACGCCAACGCCCGCTCGCCCGCCCAGCGCGTGGCCCTGCTGGAGCAGCTGGAGGGCATGGCCCTGGAGGCCGCCCACCTGCTGGCCGTGGACCTGCTGCGCAACGGCTGGCGACCGGACTGACGTCTCAGCAGTCGAGGAACTTCACCTCCGAGGCGGCGTGGCGCATGTCGCTGGGCGTGAAGAGGCTGGACAGACCCAGCAGCGCCGGGCGGCCGGGCATGCGAAACACCGGCAGGTCGGCCAGATAGGAACTCATCCGCCCCTTGGCCCGGTAGCGCCGCGCGAAGGCCTCCAGGTCCAGCAACTCGTCGATCGCCTCGAGCAGGGGGCTGTTGAGGAACACGCCGCCGCGCGCCGCGAACAGCAGGGCCATGTCGCCGGCGAAGCCGCCCAGCAGGCCGCTGAAGATCGAGATCGCTTCGCGCGCCTGGGCGTCGCCGGCGCGCGCCCGATCTATGACAACGTTGTCATTTTCGGGCGCGGCAAGAGGATTTCCGTCACCGACCAAAGCGCAATGGATGTCGCTCAGGCCTTCCTTGGACAGCAGCCGTTCGGCGGAGACGTCGCCACGCCGGGCGCGGACGGCCGAGAAGATCGGCGCCTCACGGGCCTCGACCGGGCAGAAGTCCATGTGGCCGCCCTCGCTGGGCACCGCCAGCCAGCCGTCGCCGCGTAGAGGGGCCAGGCCGGCCACGCCCAGGCCGATGTCGGGACCCAGCACGGCGATGGCGCCGTTGCGGGCCGCCTTGCCGGGATGGATCACGCTCAGCTTCGCCTCGGCGACCTTGGGCGCGCCCATGGCGCAGGCCGTGAAGTCATTGACCAGATAGACCCTGGGGGTGCGCAGGACGTGACGCAGCCAGGTCAGCGACACGCTCATGCCGGTGTTGGTCAGGGTCACCGCGCCCTCGATCTCCGGGCCAGCGGCGCTGACCGCCGCGCCCACCAGTTCGTTCGGACCCAGTTCGGCCAGGACCGCCTTGAGGCTCGCTTCCAGCTCCCGCGAGGTGGCGCCGGGCAGGACGCGGTGCTCGCCGGGCGTGTCGCCGGGGCGAGCCAGGGCGATGATCAGGTCGCGACCGGTCACGTCGGCCAACAGCGCTACGCCGTGGGTCATCAGGCAGTCCTTTTCGTTTCCTCGATAGGCCGGTCTTCGCCGGTTGGAGACCATCATAGCGCGGGCCGGTTACTCGCAAAATAACCGTGTTCTGCCTGCGGTTCCCCGGCGCGGCGTCTGGGGATAACCGGGGCTGGCGCCTTGGTCAGCGGTAAATAAACCCTTTCGTTGCACCGCCGATTAAGGTCGCCGCGCGTTGGTACGGGTATGTCGAAGTTTGGTTCTGACGGGGCTTTCGACCGGCGCGCCGGTCCCCGAACCGCGATGCAACATCCCGGGAAGGTGCTGTGCGGCGCCTTCGCGTGGGATTGCATCGTGCGTGACCAATCCGACACCGGCCTGCGTATCCAGATGCTGTCCAGCGCCACGCCGCCGGGCAATGTCCAGCTGGTCGATCTGGCCAGCGGCTACGCCCATGACGTGAAGGTGGTCTGGCAGAAGGACCGCGAGTTCGGCCTGAAGATCGTCAAGAGCCACGACCTGCGCGGCCTGGCGCCGTCCGCCCTGCAGACGGCCAAGCGCATGTGGCAGGCCAGCCAGGGCCGGGTCTCGGCCAGCTAGAGGGCAGGGCCGCGCGACCCAGCACGAATTCCCTTCATGGGTGTATTTCGTATTGACTCAACCAAGTGGTTTGAACAACCTTCGCGACGACCTCAGGTGGTGGCGCGCCTTTCCGCGCACCGCGTCACGAGGTCGACCGCCGGAAGGTACGAGCCATGTCGACGCCCCAGACCGCGCAGGTCTACATCACCAACACCACCGACGGTAACGCGGCGATCACGCTGTGGCACAACAACTCCGACTACGGGACCGAGAGCGGCTCGTGGACGGCGGGACCGGGCCAGACGGTCGGTCCGCTGACCGTGCATTTCAAGACGGGCTTCGGCTCGTGGACGGTGCTCGACTACTGGGCCTGCGAGATCAACGTGACCAGCGGCTCGACGCCGGGTCTCTACGAGAGCAGCGGCGTCCTACAGTACAGCGACTGGAAGGAATGCCAGCTGCAGGGCAAGGACGCCGGCAAGAACCTGACCTTCACGGTCAACAGCCAGACCTTCGTCATCAACCTGGACTCCGGCGGCACCTCGACGCCGATGAACCCGGTCGACCAGGTGACCGCCCAGGCCTACGTCACCAACAACACCGACGGCAACGCGATCATCACGCTGTGGCACAACAACAGCACCGACGGCACGCAGTGCGGCACGTGGACCGCCGCGCCGGGCCAGCAGGTCGGCCCGCTGACGGTCGCGTTCCGGCTGGGCCTGGATGTGGCCCTGGTGCTGGACTATTGGGCCCTGAAGCTGGTGGTGCAGGACGGCTCGACCCCGGGCGTCTACCAGAGCGCGGGCTCGGCGATCGACAATCTCTGGAAGGAATGCCAGCTGCAGTCGGCGGACGCCGGCCAGAACCTGGGTTTCACGGTCGACGCCAACACCTTCACGATCAACCTGCCCTCGGGCGGCACGTCGACGTCGATGACCCGGACCGGTCCCTATGCGGTGGTCGACAACGTCTTCGTGCTGATGCTGGAGAACCACTCGTTCGACAACATGTTCGCCCTGTCCGGCATTCCGGGCATCACGGCGGCCACCCCATCGGACAGCAACAGCTATAACGGCGCGCCCTACTATGTCGGCGGCTCGGCCCCGTCGGCCATGCCGACCGATCCGGGCCACGAGTTCGCCGACACCGTCGAGCAGCTGTGCGGGCAGGGGGCCGTCCACACGCCCTGGCAGCCCTACAACCAGCCGATCAACAACAGCGGCTTCGTCGCCAACTACGCCACGACCACCACCGAGATCACCTCGGGCAATCCCAGCCTGCCGACGGCGTCGGAATACGGCGACGTCATGCTGTGTTTCGACACGCCGACCCAACTGCCGGTGATCTACCAGCTGGCCACCACCTTCGCCCTCTGCGACCAGTGGCACGCCTCCATCCCCGGCCCGACCTGGCCCAACCGGTTCTTCGTGCACGGGGCCTCGTCGGCGGGCTGGGCGGACTCGCCCGGGGCGCTCCAGATCGGCCAGTGGATCGCGCCCCTGGGCGGGGGCTTCACCTATCCCAGCGGTTCGTCGCTCTTCGACAAGGTCGTGGCCAACAACCAGCAATGGCGCATCTACGCCGACGAGAGCGGTCCGATCGCCGGCGGCGTGCCCCAGGTGGCGGCGCTGAAGAACATCGTGTGGAAGTACAACACCGAGTCCTTCTCGTCGTTCGCCTCGGACGTCCAGGGGCCGTACCCTTACGCCTACACCTTCATCGAGCCCAACTACGGCGACGTGACCAGCGGCGACTACGAGGGCGGGTCTTCACAGCATCCCATGGACTCGACGGCTGGCGGCGAGGGGCTGATCAAGGCGACCTACGAGGCGATCCGCAATTCACCGGTCTGGAACCGCAGCCTGCTGATCATCACCTATGACGAGCACGGCGGCTTCTACGACTCCGTGGCCCCGGGACCCGCCCCGCCGCCGAACGACGGCAGCCCGCAGGACCTGTCGATCAATTCGGGCGGCTTCCTGTTCGATAACTACGGCGTGCGGGTGCCCGCGGTGATCGTCTCGCCGCTGATCGCCCAGGGCGTCGTCGACAACACCCTCTACGACCACGCCTCGGTCTCGGCGACGCTGCAGGCGCTGTTCGGCCTGACCCCGATGACCCAGCGCGACGCCGGCGCCAACAACGTCTTGTCCCTGCTGTCGCTGTCGACCCCGCGCACGGACTGTCCGACCGTGCTGAACAATCCGGCCAGTCTGGCGGTGGCCGCGCCCCGGGCCGCCGTCGCGGCGACCTCGGCCGACGCGCCCTTGCCCGAGGAGGGCAATGTCCACGGTTTCCTGCAGATCCTGGCCAAGACCGACATCGCGCTGACGCGCGGCGATCCGGCCGAGAGCGCCGCGATCCAGGCCCGCGTGGCGGCGATCAAGACCGCCGGCGAGGCCGAGGCCTACGCCAAGGAGGTGTCGGCCAAGGCCAGCCTGGCCGGGGCCAGCCGCCGCGCCGCGGTCGCGCCGCCGCGCCTGGCGACATGACGCCCAAAACGATCGAGCCCCGGCGAGGGATCGCCGGGGCTCGAACGGACTAGCTACTGTTCTTGCCGGCCTTAGGCGGCGGCGTCGGCCCGGGCGGCTTCTTCAGCCATCGCGCGGACCAGATCGAGCACTTGGCGACGTACGCGACCACGGCCGATCTTCGGGAACACTTCGGCCAGTTCCAGACCCTCGGGGGTGGTCAGGAATTCCTGGACGATACGTTCGGCCTGTTGGCCGATCTCGTCGCCGTCCGAACCGTCCATCGGGTCGGCCAGGCCGTCGAAGAAGAACGACACCGGGACCTGCAGGGTCTTGGCGATCTCATACAGCTTGGAGGCGCTCACGCGGTTGGCGCCACGCTCGTACTTCTGCACCTGCTGGAAGGTCAGGCCCAGCGAGTCGGCCAGTTGTTCCTGGCTGACGCCCAGAAGCTTGCGACGCATACGGACACGGCCACCGACGTGCAGGTCCACGGGGTTCGGGCGCCGGCCCTCGGTTTCTTCGCTCAAGTTTCGCCTCCAAAGGTTGTCCGCTTACCATGCCACGTCCAACACGTTCATGGAACGTTGGGCAGGCAAAGCGCGGCGTTAGGTCGCTGAGGTTTAGCTTATTAACCCCAAGCTCACGCTAACGCACGGAGGTACACGCCCAGATCTAGGCGATTTCCAGGCAAAATTGTTTCAGTAGCGCTGCAATGCCTAGACGTTGAGTCGGTCCGTCGGCGGGTTGGCGTCGTGGTCGGCCCAGAGGCGGCGGCCGTCGCCGGAGCCGTCGGTGAGGCGGTAGAAGGTCTCCGCCGCCAGGGCTTCGTCGCGCGCCGAACCGGGGCCGAACTGCGGAACCCGGGCGTTGGCCAGCTGGCGTTGAACCTCGGCCAGGCCGCCGAAAGCGCGCAGGTCCAGCGCGTCCACGTGATAGCCCGCCGGACCGGCGATCCCCAGCGACTCGCGCAGGCGGTCCAACAGCGAGCGCGACACGGTCAACTCCATTCCGGCCGCCACGCCCAAGGCATAGGGGCGCGGAACGCCCACCAGCCGGACGTCGATCGGCGCGTTCAGGGCGCTGGGATAGAGCGCCATGTCGATCACGCCGACGATGCGCTCCACGCCGTTGACCAGGGCCAGTTCCATCGCCGCCGCCCACAGGGCGCACACGCGCGAGCGGTCGTCAGGACGGACGCGGTCGCGATAGGCCCGGGTCGTGAACAGGCCCGTCGCTTCCCAGACCTGGGGGCCGGTCATCAGCGGCTGGCCCGGGGCGATCAGGTCCGCGAACCGATCGGCCAGCAGGCTGCGCTGCTGGGTCGGATCCAGCCGCAGTGCGGCTTCAAGTCGCAGGGCGTCGTCGAACGCCAGCAGGTGGATGGTCCCGTCGTCATCGTCATCGTCATCGAGGACGACCAGGTCGACCCAGCCGTCCTTGCTCGCCAGCTGCTCGCGGCGCTGGGCGCGCAATGCGGCCAGCTCTCGCGTGTAGAAGCGCCGGTTCTCCGACGTGACGATGTGGATCATGTTCCAGCCCCGGTTCGATGGGGGCATTAGGCGGCACGCCGCGTCCGCGGGCGATAGGCCAAACGGCCTATGGCCTTGCCAGCGGGCGTCGCCGGGCGGAACATCGGTTCATGGCTAGCCCCGATCAGACGGAACGCTACCGCACCTTCGCGGCGTTCTACCCGTTCTACCTGACCGAACACCACAACCGCGTCAGTAGACGGCTGCACGTGATCGGCACGACCCTGGTCATCGCGGCCCTGGTCTGCGGTCTGGCCGTCGACTGGCGGTTCTTCGTCGCCGCGCCCCTGGTCGGTTAAGGCTTCGCCTGGGTGGGCCACTTCGTGTTCGAGAAGAACCGGCCGGCCACGTTCAAGTACCCGCTCTACAGCCTGGCGGGCGATTTTCGGCTGTGGTTCGAGGTAGTGACGGGCAAGCGACCGTTCTAGTTTCTCTTCGCAATCGCGATATTGCGTCGCAGCAAAACCCGGTTCATGATCGTTGGTAAGTCCAGAGCAAAATGGGCAAGAACGATAAACGGGAAGCGCAGGATGACAGCCAAGCCGTTCCAGCACGCTCCTGACGCGCCTTGGATCTTCCGCACCTATGCGGGGCATTCCACGGCCGAGAAATCCAACGCGCTGTATCGGGCCAACCTGGCCAAGGGCCAGACCGGCCTGTCCGTCGCCTTCGACCTGCCCACCCAGACCGGCTACGACGCCGACCATATCCTGGCGCGCGGCGAGGTCGGCAAGGTGGGCGTGCCGATCAGCCATATCGGCGACATGCGCCAGCTGTTCGACCAGATCCCGCTGGAGCAGTCCAACACCTCCATGACCATCAACGCCCCGGCCGCCTGGCTGCTGGCGATGTACGTGGCGCTGGGCGACGAGCAGGGGGCCGACCGCAAGCTGCTGCAGGGCACCACCCAGAACGACCTGATCAAGGAATACCTCAGCCGCGGCACCTACATCTTCCCGCCGGGCCCGAGCCTGCGGCTGATCGGCGACATGATCGCCTGGTGCTATCGCGAGGTTCCGAAATGGAACCCGATGAACGTCTGCAGCTACCACCTGCAGGAGGCCGGCGCGACGCCGGAGCAGGAGCTGGCCTTCGCCCTGGCCACGGCGATCAGCGTGCTCGACACCGTGCGGGCCGGCGGCCAGGTGCCCGAGGAAGACTTCGAGATCGTCGCCTCGCGCATCAGCTTCTTCGTCAACGCCGGCGTGCGGTTCGTGACGGAACTCTGCAAGATGCGGTCGTTCACCCGGCTGTGGGATCAGATCCTGCTGGAGCGCTACGGCGTGCAGGACAAGAAGGCCCGGCGCTTCCGCTATGGCGTGCAGGTCAACAGCCTGGGCCTGACCGAGCAGCAGCCCGAGAACAACGTCTACCGCATCCTGATCGAGGCCCTGGCGGTCACCCTGAGCAAGGACGCCCGCTGCCGGGCCTTGCAACTGCCGGCCTGGAACGAGGCGCTGGGTTTGCCGCGTCCGTTCGACCAGCAGTGGTCGCTGCGCCTGCAACAGGTGCTGGCCTACGAGACCGATCTCTTGGAATACGAGGACCTGTTCGACGGCAGCCACGTGGTCGAGGCCAAGGTGGCCGAGCTGTCGAAGGGCGCGCTGGAACAACTGGCCCTGATCGACGAAATGGGCGGGGCCCAGAACGCCATCGACTACATGAAGAAGGCGCTGGTCTCCTCCAACGCCGCGCGGGTGCGCTCGGTCGAGACCGGCGACATGACCGTGGTCGGCGTCAACCGCTGGACCGACAGCGAGGCTTCTCCCCTGGCGGCCGGCGGCAAGGCCATCGAGACCGTGGATCCGCTGCTGGAAGCCGGCGTCGTCGAGCGGCTCAAGGCCTGGCGCGCGGTCCGTGATCCGGTCGCCGCCGAGGCCGCCCTGGTCGACCTGAAAGCCGCCGCCGCCGATGGCCGAAATATTATGGAACCCTCGATTATAGCCGCCAAGGCCGGCATCACCACCGGCGAGTGGGCCGGAGCCCTGCGCGAGGTGTTCGGCGAATATCGCGGCCCCACCGGCGTGGCCGTCGTGGTCTCCACCGGCGAGGCCGAGGACGTCGAGGCGGTGAAGGCCGAGGTCGAGCGCGTGTCCCAGGTGCTGGGCCGCACCCTGACCTATCTGGTCGGCAAGCCGGGCCTGGACGGCCACTCCAACGGCGCCGAACAGATCGCCACCCGGGCCCGCGCGGTCGGCATGGACGTGATCTATGACGGCATCCGCTCGACGCCGGAAGAAATCGTCCGCCGCGCCAAGGAAGGCCGCGCCCACGTGGTGGGCCTGTCGATCCTGTCGGGCTCGCACCTGGACCTGGTGCAGGAAGTCATCCGCGTAATGCGCGCCGAAGGTCTGGGCCACATCCCCGTGGTGGCCGGCGGCATCATCCCCGAAGACGACGCCCTGATCCTCAAGCAGATGGGCGTGGCGCGGATCTACACCCCCAAGGACTTCAAGATCACCGAGATCATGGGGGATGTGGTCAAGCTGGTGGAAGCGGCGGCGCTGGCTGAGGTTTAGTCGCGTCCCAGCCGCCAGGCCGCCGCCAGTCCTACGACCGCCAACGGCGCGAACGCGTAGAACAGCCACAGCCCGTGGGCCACGCCGTTCGCCGGCTCGACGCCGTGGGCGAAGCCCAGGGCGTTGGCCAAGGCGCCCGCCGCCGCCGCGCCGACAGCGCCGCCGATCAGCTGGGTGGTGGGCACCGCGGCCGAGGCCAGGGGCTGTTCCTCGAGCGGCGCGCCGCCGATCACCCGCTTGGCCAGGAACGCCCAGCAGATCCCGAAGCCGCTGCCCAGGGTGACCATCGACAGGGTGATCCCGACCAGGCCGCCCAGCACCATCTCGTAAGCGCCCCAGGCCACGCCGGCCACGATCACCACGGCGCCGATGCGGATCGCCAGGCCCTCGTGCCGGGGCTTCAGCCCGGCGACCACGAACGAGAAGGCCGTCCAGCCCGCCGCGATGCCGCCGATCACATAGCCGCTCAGCAGCGGATCGGCGCCGTGCAGCACCTGGATGAAGGTGGGGCCATAGACCGAAAAGCCGACCGTGGCGGCCTCGCAGAAGAAGATCACCATCAGGCCCAGGCCGGTGGCGGTGGCCAGGTCGCCGGCCGCGCGGGGCAGCAGGCGGTCGGCGGTGCGATTGTTGACCAGCAGCATGGCGGCCATGGCCAGGGCGCCCAGCACCGCGCAGACGGCCGCCGTCACCTGTCCGGGCACGACGCCGGCGGCGGCGATCAGGGTCACGCCGACGGTCAGCAGGGCCAACTGCCGCCCGGGGATGCGTCCGCCGTCCGGCGCCTTGGGCGCACTGGGCACCATGACCAGCACCGCGCCGACGAAGATCACGGCCTGGACCACGAAGAACCAGAACGCGCCGCGCCAGAAGCCCGCCTCGGCGAACAGCCCGCCGCACAACGGGCCGAGTAGGGTCGCCGCGCCCCAGACGCCGGCGATCGCGCCATAGACGCGCGGCCACAGGCTTTCGGGGAACATGGCGCTGATCGCCACGTAGCACAGCGAGACGATCGCCCCCGCGCCCAGGCCCTGGACCAGACGCCCGGCCACGAACATCAGGAACTCCGGCGCGCAGGCCCCCATGGCGCAGCCGATCGCATAGACCACGCCGGCCAGGGCGGTGGCGCGCCTCAGGCCGAAGCGGATCGACAGCTTGCCCGCGCAGGCGCCGGCCAGGATCGAGCCCAGCAGGAAGGCGGCGATCGACCAGCCGAAATACTGATAGCCGCCGATCTCCTTGGCGACGCTGGGCATGATCGTCACCGTCACCAGGGTGTCGGCGGCGTTCAGCCAGATGCCCAGGCACAGCAGGGCGAAGCGCGGAGCCAGTTCGGCGTTCAGCAGGCCGCGCCAGCTGTTCGAGGGGGTCATGGGCGTCTCCAGGGAGGCGCTTGATGCCTGTTCCCGGCCCGGGAGCCAAGCTTCAAACCCTCCAGCTTCCGGGCGAGGGTTGTTTAGCGCGCGGTCCTAAGGCAAGGCTTGGCCATTAACCCTTTCAGGCGCTCCCCCGCCCATGGCCTATCGCGTCCCGCGCCATCCGCGCGTCGAGCACCGCACGCGCCATCAGAACCGCCTGGCGGGGCTGACGGCGCTCGTGCTGCTGTGGTCGCTGGTGCTGGTCATGGCGCTGGTGGCCGAGCGCGGCATCGCGCGCCAGCACCTGCCGTGGAAGCCGCTGAGCATCGTCGATCCGGTCGGCATGGCCACGCGGATCAAGGCCGCGCGGGCGGGCGCCGATCCCGCCGCGTGCCGAGCGATCCTGCACAAGGCCGGCCTGACCTATGTCGACCTGCCGGAGAAGACCGACGGCGGGTTCTGCACGGTGCGTGACGCCCTGCAGATCGAGAGCGGGATGGCGCCCTTGTCGCCCACCGACGCGCCCATGGCCTGCAAGGAGGCGCTGGCCCTGTCGATCTGGGAGCGTCAGGTGGTGCAGCCGGCCGCCTATGAGGTGCTCGGCCAGGGCGTGGTCGGGCTGGAGCACTACGGCACCTATTCCTGCCGTCGGATGTACGGCAAGGCCGAGGGCCCGGTCAGCGAGCACGCCAGCGCCGACGCCATCGACCTGGCCGGCTTCAAGCTGGCCGACGGCCAGACGGTCTATGTGGCCCGCGACTGGAACGATCCGGGCCCCAAGGGCCAGTTCCTGCGCCGGGTGCGCGATGGGGCCTGCCGGGTGTTCATCACCACCCTGAGCCCCGACTTCAACGCCGAACACCACGACCACTTCCACCTGGACATGCACGGCTGGAACAAGTGCGCGTGAGGTAGGGACAGGCGCATGCGCCTGTCCCCGATCGGTGATCACATCGTCCGCGCCACTTCGGCCATCTGGTCGGCGACGACGCCCCAGCCTTCGTGGAAGCCCATCTGCTCATGGGTCTTGCGATCCTCGACGGTCCAGTGGCGGGCGGTGGCGGTGTAGCGGGTCGTGCCGTCGCCCAGATCGTCGAATTCGACGGTCGCGACCATGAACGGCTTTCCGGCCGGGACCCAGGCCGGGCTGAAGGCGTCGGTGAAGACCAGGCGCTTGTTCGGAACGACCTCGAGATAGACGCCCGGGTTGGGGACCTCCTCGCCGTTTGGACCCTTCATGACGATCAGGCTGGAGCCGCCGGCGCGGATGTCCATCTCGGCGTGCGAGACGGTCCAGGGCTTGGGGCAGAACCATTCGTGCATGCGCTCGGGCGTGGTCCAGCACTTGAACAGCTTGTCGGCGGGCACGTCGATGATGCGGGTCAGAACCAGTTCGCGCTCGGCGATCGGGGAGGGGGCGGGGGCGTTCATGGCGTCTCTCCGGAAGGGGTCGTGGTGTTGTGCCCGAAGGACGGACGGCCTGTCCCGTCCCCGACAAGGTGCGCGAGAAAATTTGTCGATGCTTGACCCGCTGGCCACGCTGGGGCCAATGTGCGGTCAATTCAAACAATCGTTTTGAAAGCTTCGGGAACCGCCGCCATGACCAGCCTCTTCGACCTCACCGGCAAGGTGGCGATCATCACCGGCAGTTCGCGGGGCATCGGCAAGGCCATCGCCCAGCGCATGGCGCAGCAGGGCGCCAAGGTGGTGATCTCCTCGCGCAAGGCCGGGCCCTGCGACGAGGTCGCCGCCGAGATCAACGCCCAGCACGGCGAGGGTACGGCGCTGTCGGTTCCCGCCAACATCGCCTCGAAAGACGACCTCCAGCGCCTGGTCGACGAGACGAAGCTGGCGTTCGGCCAAGTCGACATCTGCGTCTGCAACGCCGCGTCCAACCCCTATTACGGACCGCTGGGCGGCATCGCCGACGAGCAGTTCCGCAAGATCCTGGACAACAACATCATCAGCAATCACTGGCTGATCGGCATGGTCGCCCCGGAAATGCGGGCGCGGAAGGATGGGGCGATCATCATCGTCAGCTCGATCGGCGGCCTGCGCGGCAGCGTCACGATCGGGGCCTACAACATCTCCAAGGCCGCCGACTTCCAGCTGGCCCGCAACCTGGCCCACGAGTTCGGACCCGACAACGTGCGGGTCAACTGCATCGCCCCGGGCCTGATCAAGACCGACTTCGCCAAGGCCCTGTGGGACGATCCGGTCACCCTGGAGCGGGCCACCAGCGGCGTGCCCCTGCGCCGGATCGGCGAGCCGGACGAGCTGGCGGGCGCGGCGATCTACCTGGCCTCGAAGGCCGGAAGCTTCATGACTGGACAGGCCCTGGTGGTCGACGGCGGGGCGACAATCTAGAGTCTTCAAATCCGCTCATCCCGGCGAATGCCGGGACCCAGATGGATTAGCTTTGGGGTTGACGCCAAAAGCGTTGAGCTCTTCCAGTCAGCCACACCTCTAACGGATCTGGGTCCGGGCGTTCGCCGAGATGAGCGGAGTCATCAAGGCGCCGAGCGTCACTTTCGTGACGGTCAAAAGGGGCAATTTTTCCCGCCATGGCGATGGCTAGCGACCGAACGTCGCGCGGCGGCGATCTTAACTTTGAATACAGGCCCTTTTCGTACCTTGCCAAGGTTCACCAGGAAACCTCGGCTTGCGGCGCTACGTCCTGTTCCTCGCGGCGATCGCAACCCTGTTGACCGCGACCGGCGGCCAAGCCTTCGCCCTTTCGGCGCAGTCGGCCAAGCTGGACGCCCTGTACCGCGAAGTCAGCCGCGACGAGATCAAGCCGCCGGCCCGCGAGAACGACGACATCGAGCGCGTGGGGCGCCGGGCGCTGAGACAGCATGGCGAAAAGCGCCTGTATGGCCTGTGGTCGGTGCTCTACGCCTACAAGAGCAACCAGGTCGAGCCGCAGTTCGACGACTGGGCTCGCCGCGTGCGACGCCTGGCCAAGGACGACAACGACGCCGAACTGCTGGCGCTGGTCGACCTGTTGCAGACGGCCTACCGCCACGAGTCGGGCGGTTTCCGCACCTTCAACGACGCCGACTGGGTCCGCTACATGGACCGCTCGGGCCCCAACATTCGCATGATGGCCGCGGTCGAGCGCATCCGCACCCTGGGCCGTTCGGGGCAGTGGGCCGACGCCTCGCGCCTGGCCGCCGAGGTCATGGGGCAGCTGGAGCGCAAGGGCCCCATCGCCCGACCGCTGCTGGCCGAGGCCCACCAGGTGCATTCCTACACCCTGTCCTATATCGGCGATAAGGAAGGCGCGCTGGACCACATGAGCCAGGCCGCTCGCCTGGACGAGGGCAACGCGTTCTACATGCGCAAGGTCGAGCGCATCTACGACATCGCCTACACCGCCGCCGAGGTGGGCGAGCTGGACGCCGCCGAACACTTCGCCAGCGTGCACCACCACATGACCCAGGCGGCCGGCGATCCGGACCTGAAGACCTGGGATCGCTATCTGTGCGCTCGCATCGCCAACGCCCGCCACGCGCCGGCCCGGGTGCTGCGGTGCCTGGACGCCGGAGCCTTCGAGATCGCCCGCCCGACCAACCGCCTGACCGGCCTCAGCCTGCGCCTGCGCGCCCAGGCCCAGGCCGAGTTGGGCGACCCGGCCGCTGCCCGGGCCGACCTGGACGTGATCCGCGCCATCCCGGTCGAGACCCTGGAGCGCGACCCGCAGGCCGAGCTGCTGCTCAGCGCCTATATCGCCCTGGCCGAGCATCGCGGCGAGGACGCCTTCCGCCTGCTGGATCAATGGCGCCGGCAGGACCACGAGAAGACCCAGGCCGCCCTGTCGCGCAACGGCGCCCAGATGGCTTCGGCCCTGGAGACCGAGCTGCGGTCCAAGCGCGACGAAAGCCGTCGCCTGACCGCCGAAGTCGAGCTGAACCGCCGCCTGGCCCACGCCTCGATCATCATCGCCATGCTGCTGGGCGTGCTGGTGCTGGGCGGGGTGGGGTGGAGCTTCTATCTGCGCCGGGCCTCGGTGCGGCTGAAGGAGGCGCGCGGCCGGGCCGAGTCGGCCAACGAGGCCAAGTCCGCCTTCCTGGCCGTGATGAGCCACGAGCTGCGCACGCCGCTGAACGGCATGCTGGGCATGGCCCAGGCGCTTCGCACCGAAGCGCTGAACGCGCGCCAGCGCGAGCAGGTCGAGCTGATGATCGACAGCGGCGACACCCTGCTGGTGCTGCTCAACGACATCCTGGACCTGTCGAAGATCGAGGCGGGAAAGCTGGAGATCGCCCCGACCGCCGGCGACCTGGTCGGGGTGTGCGCCCGCCTGGTGGGCGGCTACCAGCCGACCGCGCGCGAGAAGGATGTCGAGCTGACCTTCACCGTGCTCGGCGAGCCGCCGCCGATGCTGATGTTCGACGCCGTGCGGGTGCGCCAGTGCCTGGCCAACCTGCTGTCCAACGCCCTGAAGTTCACGGTGGTCGGGCGGGTGGACGTGGCCCTGGCCTGGGCGCCCGATCCCCAGACGGGTCGCGCGGGCGTGCGCCTGACCGTCACCGACACCGGCATCGGCATGAGCCCGGCCACCCTGTCCAAGCTGTTCGGCGCCTTCACCCAGGCCGACGCGTCGACCACCCGCACCTTCGGCGGAACGGGCCTGGGTCTGAACATCACCCGTCGCCTGGCCGAGCTGATGGACGGCGAGATCCTGGTCGACAGCGGCGAGGGCCGGGGCTCGACCTTCACGCTGACCTTCCAGGCCGATGTCGCCGCCTCGGGCGCGACGGACGCCGGGGCCCCCGCCTTCGGCGCGGCCAGCGAGGACGAGGCCCTGTCGCCCCTGCACGGTCGGCGCGTGCTGGTGGTCGACGACCATCCGGTCAATCGCCGGGTCATCAAGCTGTTCCTGGCCCCGTTCGACTGTGACCTGGTCGAGGTCGAGAACGGCCGCGAGGCCTTGGACGCGCTGGAGGCCGAGGTGTTCGACCTGGTGTTGATGGACGTCAACATGCCGGTGATGGACGGGCTGGAGGCCACGCGCCGCCTGCGCCGTGATCCGCGCTGGACGACGTTACCGGTCGTCGCCCTGACCGCCGACGTCATGCGCACCCAGATCGACACCTGCCTGGAGGCCGGCATGGACGCCCACATCGCCAAGCCGATCGACCTGCGCGACCTGGTGTCGGTGCTGGTCCAGGTGCTGGACCGACGGGGCGCGAACCCCGCCGCCGAAAGCGCCCAGGCCTAGGCCGAAGCGGGGCGTGTCCGGCGGCCAAAAGCGCCGCGCAGATAAAGCTCGACCAGGATCAGGTTCGGGACCCAGGCCAGGAACGCCGACGCGCGATAGGCGTCCAGCGGATCCATGCCCAGCATCGGCAGCGCCACGATGTAGATCCGCAAGGTGACCGCGGCGAAGGTCATGGCGAACGAGCGCAGCATCCAGGCGCGGTGGTCGTCGAAGCGCCGCGCCACGGCCAGCCGCCAGCCCTGGAGGTTGGCCGTGATCCAGCAGACGGCGAGGCTGGCGAAGCCGGCCGTGGCGATGGGGCCCTTGGTGGAGCCGAACGCCATGATCAGCCCGCCGACCCCGCCACTCAGGCAGCCGATCACGTAGATCCGCCCCAGCACGCGGTGCAGGACGGGGAAGCGTCGCCGCACCCAGGGCAGGAACTGGACCGGGCCGACCAGCAGCGCCGTCGCCGCCCCCGCCACATGGACGTCCAGCCACGGCCGCGCGAACAGGTTGGCCAGGATGTCCGGCGCCAACGGCCCGATGCGCGGCAGATAGCGATAGGAAAACAGCGCCACGGCCGCGCTCAGCAGGGCGTACAGGGCCCAGAGGCTCCAGATCAGGGAACGGGTGAGGGGACGGGTCATGCGGATCTCCAGCGTTTGACGGAGATTGCGGCGCTCGCCGACCGGCGCTAGGCGAGGTTGCGTGAGCGGCGCCGATACTGCGCCAACGGTGCGGCGCTGGGGCGAGAGGCGATTTCGGGGTGACGATGCGGCCGGACCTTAGGGCGACCCTGAAGCGCGCGGCCGCCGACCTGGCGCTGCTGCTGGCGATCGGTCTGTTCATGGGCGCGGTCGGACCGTACGGCACCGGCCACCTGCCGCCTCGCCAGATCTATGTCTACTGGCTGGCGTGCATCGTCGGCGGCGGGCTGATCGGCGTGGCCATCGACGAGACGATCGGGCGGCGCGCGCGGGGGTTCTGGCGACGGCTGCTGGTGACCACCGTGCTGATGACGCCGCCCGCCACCCTGCTGGTGCTGATGAGCGGCCATGTCGTGGCGGGCGGGGCGCTGATCCTGTCGCGCTACTGGCCGCTGCTGTGGCAGGTGTTCCTGATCTCCATTCCGGTCATGGCCATCCGCGCCCTGGTCTGGCGCCGGCCGCCGCCGGTGGTCGAGACCCGGGTCGTGGTGGCGCCGCCCTTGCCCGAGGCCGAGGCGGTCTTCCGTCGGCGATTGTCGGCCAAGCGGCGGGGCGCGCGGCTGATCGCGATCGAGGCCGACGATCACTATCTGCGGGTCCACACCGACGTCGGAGCCGAGATGATCACCCTGCGCCTGGCCGTGGCCCTGGACGAGCTGTCGGGCGCGCACGGCTTCCAGACCCACCGCTCGTGGTGGGTGGCGGCCGAGGCGATCGAGGGCGTGCGCTGGCGACGGGGTGGCGGCGAGCTGCGCCTGGCCGGCGGCCTGGTCGCCCCGGTCAGCCGGACCCACGCGCCGACGCTCAAGGCGGCCGGCTGGTTCTGAACTAGGCGGGAAGGGCGGCGGGATCGGTGATGCCGAACAGCGCCCGCATCTGGTGGCGCTGATCCAGCAGGTCTTCCAGGGTGTACTTGTCGAGCACCGCGATGAAGGCTGCCGTGGCCTCGTTCAGCACGCGGGGCAGGGTGCAGGCCGGGGCGATCACGCACTGGCTGCAGTCGACCAGCTGGAAGCCTTCCTCGGTCTGGCGCACCACCTGGCCGATGACGATCTGGTCGGCGGGGCGCGCCAGGGTGATGCCGCCGTTGCGGCCGCGCACGGTGCGCACGAAGCCGGCCCGGCCCAGGTCCTGCACCACCTTCATCAGGTGGTTTTGCGAGATGTCGTAGAGGCCCGCGATCTCGCCGATCGAGGACAGGTCGCCGTCGTCGCGCGCCGCCAGGTGCAGCAGCACCCGCATGGCGTAGTCGGTGTAGCGCGTCAGGCGCATCGGAACTCCGGAACGCCGCCCCCTCCCTTCAAAAGCCGGGCTAAGGGCGATTACTTAAAACCAATATTTCCATTGCATGTTTCGCTTCGGGCTTATAGATGCATTTTTGACGCATCAATTAGGCTCCCGTCATGGACCCGAACCAAGCCGCCGAAATCGAAGCCGCCCTGCCGGCCCTGCTGGATCGCTTCTACGCTCGCGTCCGCGCCGACGCGGAGCTCGGTCCGGTGTTCAACGACGCCGTCGAGGACTGGGGTCACCACCTGGGGACCCTGGGCGATTTCTGGTCGTCGGTGATGCTGACCACCGGCCGCTACAAGGGCAATCCGATGGCTGTCCACCTCCAGCATGCCGACCGCATCCCTTCGGAGCTGTTCGGCCGCTGGCTGGCGATCTGGACGCGGACGACCAACGAGATGATGTCGCCGCCGGTCGCCGAGGCCATGCAGGCCAAGGCCGCGCGCATCGCCCAGAGCCTGGACGCGGCGTTGCATTTCCGCCTCCCCAAGGCCGCGCCGGTCGAGGCCGAAACGCCGACCTCCAAACCCTACCGCTCGACCCCGGTGTTCGACGACCAGACCCTGCCCCAGGCCCTGCGCCAGGCGCACACCACCAAGGCGGGCGTCTGGGGCGTGATCCGCGTGCTGGAGGGCTGCGTCCGCTACCGGATCGAGGCCCACGACCACGACGTGATCCTGTCGCCGGGCACGCCGGGCCTGGTGCGACCGCAGGAACCTCACCACGTCGAGCCGGTCGGGCCGATGCGGATGCAGGTCGAGTTCTACGACCACCAGCCGGCGCTCTAGCCGGCTCCAGACCCAACCTTCACGAGGAGACCACAATGGCGACTGCGCTCAGCGCGGATACGATCGCGCACGTCAAGGCCACGGTTCCGGCCCTGGCCGCCCATGGCGAGGCGATCACCCTGGCGATGTACGCCCGGCTGTTCCAGGACGACCATATCAAGGCCCTGTTCAACCACGCCAACCAGACGACCGGCGCCCAGCCCAAGGCCCTGGCCGGCGCGATCCTGGCCTACGCCCAGAACATCGACAACCTGGGCGTGGTGCTGCCGGTGGTCGAGCGCATCGCCCACAAGCACGTCGGCTATCACATCCTGGCTGAGCACTATCCGTTCGTGGCCACGGCCCTGCTGGGCGCGATCAAGGACGTGCTGGGCGACGTCGCCACCGACGAGATCCTGGCCGCCTGGGGCGAGGCCTACTGGTTCCTGGCCGACATCCTGATCGCGCGGGAAGTCGAGATCCGGACGCGGATCGAGGCCATCGAAGGCGGATGGACCGGCTGGCGCGACTTCGTGGTCGCCGAGAAAATCCGCGAGAGCGCGGTGATCACCTCGTTCGTGCTGAGGCCCCAGGACGGCGGCGCGGTGATCCCGCACAAGCCGGGCCAGTACCTGACCTTCCGCTTCGACGCGGCCGACCTCGCCCAATCCTCACTTGGGGGCGAAAAGCGCAACTACTCGATCTCGGCCGGTCCGAACGACAAAACCTACCGGATCTCGGTCAAGCGCGAGGACCTGGGCGCGGCCTCGCGGTACCTGCACGACAAGATCCGGGTGGGCGACGTGCTGCAGGCTACGCCCCCGGCCGGCGACTTCTTCCTGGCCGACCGGCCGGCCCGCCCGGTGGTGCTGCTCAGCGGCGGCGTCGGCCTGACCCCGATGGTCAGCATGGTCGAGCACATCGCCCAGGCCCATCCGGACCTGGAAGCCCATTTCGTGCACGGCGCGCTCAACAGCGGCGTTCACGCCCTGGACGGCCACGTCCGGTCGCTGGCCAAGGATCACGGGGGAGTCAGCGTCACCACCTTCTACAGCCACCCGCTGGAGGATGACCGGATCGGCGAGACCCACGACGTCGACGGCTTCATCACCCTCGACTGGCTGGCCGCCAACACCCCGTTCCTCGAGGCCGACTTCTACCTGTGCGGCCCGATGCCGTTCCTGAAGGCCTTCGTCACGGGCTTGGCCGGCGCGGGCGTGCCGGCCGATCGCATCCACTACGAGGTGTTTGGCCCGACGGCCGAGGCGATCGCGGCTTAGGCGTCAAAAAGATCCTCCCCCGCAGGGGGAGGGCCTAGGCTTGCGCCGCGCGCGCCTTGGCCAGCCGCGCCACCGCCTCGTCCAGCGTGTCGTCGGCCTTGGCGAAACAGAGCCGCAGGATGTGGCGCACCGGGTCTTCGGCGTAGAACGCCGAGACCGGGATGCTGGCCACGCCGTGGTCGCGCACGGCGCGCAGGGCGAAGGTTCGGTCGTCCTCGTCGATCCCCGAGGCCTTCAGGTCGACATTGAGAAAATAGGTGCCGCCGCTATCGAGCACGACGAAGCCGGCCTCGCGCAGGCCCGCCGCCAACCGGTCGCGCGAGCGCTGCAGGCCGGCGGGCATGGTCTGGAACCAGTCGCCGGGTTCTTGCAGGCCGAACGCCACTGCCTCCTGCAGGTTGGGCGGGGTCGTGAAGGTCAGGAACTGGTGGGCGCCGGCTAGGGCCTTGGTCAGGGCGGGGGCCGCGCACAGGAAGCCGACCTTCCAGCCGGTCATGCCGAACATCTTTCCGGCCGAGCCGATCTTCACGCAGCGCTCGCGCATGCCCGGATGGCCGATCAGCGGCCGGTGCTTGGCGCCGTCGAACACCACGGCCTCCCAGACCTCGTCGCAGACGGCGATGACGTCATGCTTCGCGCAAAACTCGGCCAGCAGGGCCAGGTCCTCGTCGGGCGTGACGACGCCGGCGGGATTGAGCGGGGTGTTCAGCACCACCATCCGCGTCCTGTCGCTGAACGCGGCTTCCAGCATCGCCCGGTCGAAGCGCCAGTGTGGCGGGGTCAGGCGCACCAGTTTGGGCACGCCGCCGGCCCGTTTCACCATCGGCAGATAGGCGTCGTACAGCGGCTGGAACAGCACCGCCTCGTCGCCGGGCGAGATCAGGCTGAGGAAGGCCGCCGCCAGGGCCTCGGTCGCGCCGGAGGTGACGACGATCTCGCTTTCCCAGTCCAGGTCCAGGCCTTGGGTGCGGCCGTAGTGGGCGGCGACGGCCTGGCGCAGGGCGGGCAGGCCGCGCATCGGCGGATACTGGTTCGTACCGCTGATCAGCGCCTCGCCGGCCTTCTGACGCAGCGCCATTGGCCCGGCGTCGTCGGGAAAGCCCTGGCCCAGATTGATCGCGCCCGTCTCGCGCGCAAGACCGCTCATCTCCTCGAAGATGGTGGTGGGCAGGTCGGCATAGACGGGGTGGACCATGGCGGGCGTCTCCTCGAACGCTTGCCTAGCATAGGTCGCACGGTGTTGGGTTTGTTCAAGTCCGAGCCCGTCGCCTGTCCTAGGGTGACGGTCTCGCGGAACCAATCCCTCACGGTGGAGCTTCAGTTGAAGTGACCGACAGCGCCGTCCCCGCCCCGCCGCCTTCGCCACCGTGGACGTGGTCGCATGGGCTTTCGTACGGCGTGGTGTCGCTGCTGCTGGGCCTGACCCAGGGCCTGGGCGCCAACCTGATCAACAACAACCTGCCCTGGATCCAGGGTTCGCTGGGCGCCTTCACCAACGAGTCGGCCTGGCTGTCGATCGCCTACACCGCCGCCAACGCCACCATCGGCCTGCTGGCCGTGAAGTTCCGCTTTCAGTACGGGCTGCGGCTGTTCGCCGACATTGGCCTCGGCCTGTTCATCGTGGTCGGCCTGGCGCACCTGCTGAGCAACGACCTGCGCTCGGCCATCGCCGTGCGGGCGGCGGCGGGCATGGCGGCCTCGGCCCTGTCGACCCTGACCCTGCTCTACATGGTCGAGGCCGCGCCGCCCGAGAAGCGGATCGTCGGCCTGGCCCTGGGCGTGGGCTGGGCGCAGCTGGCCCTGCCGTTGTCGCGGCTGGTCTCCTCCGACCTGCTCGACACCGGCCAATGGCACGGCCTCTATCTGGCCGAGATCGGGCTGAGCATCGTGTGCC
This sequence comes from Caulobacter soli, assembly GCF_011045195.1. Lineage (GTDB taxonomy): Bacteria > Pseudomonadota > Alphaproteobacteria > Caulobacterales > Caulobacteraceae > Caulobacter > Caulobacter soli. The sequence continues at coordinate 917,386 of NZ_CP049199.1, forward strand.
TGTCGGCCGTGAACCTGCTGCGCCTGCCGCCGATCCCGCGCGTGCAGATGTTCGAGTGGCGCGACTTCCTCACCTTCGCCCTGTTCGCGCCCGGCATCGCCCTGCTGTGCGTGGTGCTAGGGCAGGGGCGTTATGTCTGGTGGTTCGACACCGCCTGGATCGGCTGGTGCCTGGCCGTCGCCATCGTGCTGCTGGTCGCCACGGCCCTGGTCGAGCTGCATCGCCGCAAGCCGCTGATCCACCTGCGCTGGCTGACCAGCGCCGACCTGCTGCGGCTGCTGGTGATCATCCTGCTGTTCCGTATCGTGCTGTCCGAGCAGGGCGTGGGGGCGTTCGGTCTGCTCCAGACCCTGGGCATGAACAACGACCAGATGGCCGGGCTGTCGTGGGTGATGTTCTTCGCCACCCTGGCCGGCATGGTCATCGTGGCCTTCACGATCAATCCCGAGCACGTCAGCACCCCGGCCCTGATCGCCTTGCTGATGGTCGCCGTCGCGGCCGTACTGGACAGCCAGTCGACCAGCCTGACCCGGCCCGAGCAGATGTATCTCAGCCAGGGCATGATGGCCTTCGCCGGGGCGCTGTTCCTGCCCGCCGCCCTGCTGGCGGGCTTCCCGCGCGCCATCAAGATGGGCCAGGAATATATCGTCAGCTTCATCGTGCTGTTCTCGACGGGGCAGGTGGTCGGGGCCCTGGGCGGTTCGGCGTTCCTGGGCACGCTGATGACGGTGCGCGAGCGGGTGCATTCCGACCACATCGTCAGCCGGCTGAGCCTGACCGATCCCCAGGTCGCCCTGAGGGTGAAGCAACTGACGGGCTCCTACGCCGGCGTGCTGACCGACCCCAGCTTGCGATCGGGCGAGGGCGCGGCCCTGCTGGCCCAGCAGGCGACGCGCGAGGCCACGGTGCTGGCCTATGACGACGTGTTCGCCACGGTGGCGGTGATGGCCGTGCTGGTGTTCTTCTACCTGTTGTTCCTGCGCATCCGGTCCGACCTGCGCCAGCGGCGCGCGGCCCGGCTGACGCCCATTGAGGCCGCCTGATGTCCGATCCCCAAGCCGCGACCCCGATCGCCCCGCCGCCGCCCAAGCGCCTGTGGTCGCGCGCGGCCGTTCCGGTGGTCATCGCCGGGATCGGCGGGGTGCTGCTGGTGCTCTACGCCTGGAAGCTGCCGCCGTTCACCGGCACGGTGCAGAGCACCGAGAACGCCTATGTGCGCGGCTATGTCACCCTGCTGGCGCCCAAGGTCGACGGCTATGTGACGGCGGTGGCGGTCAAGGACTTCCAGGCGGTGAAAGCGGGGCAGGTGCTGGTCCAGATCGACGACCGCATCTATCGCCAGAAGCTGGCTCAGGCGCAGGCGTCCGTGCAGTCGGCCCAGGCGGCTCTGGACGCCAACCTCCAGGCCCAGACCTCGAACGACGCCCAGATCCGGCTGGCCCAGGCCCAGTCCGAGAGCGGCCGCGCGGCCCTGGCCAAGGCCCAGGTCGACATCAAGCGGGCCGAGCCGCTGCTGGCCCAGGGTTGGCTGGCGCCCAGCCAGCGCGACGTTCTGCAGGTGGCCCAGCGCCAGGCCGCCGCGGGCGTCGCCCAGACCGAGGCCAATATCGACATCGCCCGCCAGGCCCTGGCCACGACCAAGGTCAATCGCGAGGGGCTGGAGGCGACCCTGGCCAATGCGCGGGCCAATGTCGAACTGGCCCGCATCGACCTGGCCAACACCACCATCCGCGCGCCCGAGGACGGGGCGGTGGGCGAGGTGGGCGTCAAGCTTGGCCAATATGTCGCCGTCGGCACCCAGCTGATGGGCGTGGTGCCCCGCCAGACCTGGGTGACCGCCAACTTCAAGGAGACCCAGACCGCCCATATCCGGGTCGGCCAGCCGGCGGTGGTCCAGGTCGACGCCCTGGGCGGGCTGAAGCTGCGCGGCCATGTCGAGCGAATGGGGCCGGCCACCGGCTCGGAGTTCGCGGTGATCAAGCCCGACAACGCCACGGGCAACTTCACCAAGGTGGTCCAGCGCCTGCCGACCCGCATCGTGCTCGACCCCGGTCAGGACGGCGTGGCCCGTCTGAGGCCGGGCATGAGCGTGGTGGCGCGGGTGGAGACGCGGGACTGATCTCGTCGGCTTCTCCGCAACCATTCGCCCCGTTCGAGCATTTCCCCAGCAACCTTGGCTGTCAGGAACTTCGAGACATGAACGGTGTGGGCTTCATCGGCGCGATCATCATCGGCATCTTCGCCGGCTGGATCGCCGAGCAGATCATGGGCCGCAATCACGGCCTGATCACCAACCTGATCGTCGGCCTGGTCGGCGCGCTGATCGGCGCGTTCCTGGCCAGCATGTTCAACATCCACTTCTTCGGCTGGATCGGCAGCCTGCTGGTGTCGACGGTGGGGGCGGTCGTCCTGCTGTGGATTTTGGGGCTGTTCAGCGGGCCGCGACGGATCTGAGCTGGAGACGATCGCTGATCCTTCTCCCCTTGCGGGAGAAGGTGGCGGCGTAGCCGCCGGATGAGGGGCCTCTCAGATATTTAAAACCGCGATCCGCCGAAGGGCTGGTCGCGGCTTTTGCGATCTTCAACCCCTCACCCGACCTCGCTTCGCGAGGCCACCCTCTCCCGCAAGGGGAGAGGGGAAGTCACTTCACCGCCGCTTGGGCGCCATTGTCCCCCGCCGGTGCCCGCCGCAACCGCTGCGCGGTGTTCTCCAGCAGGAACCCGGGAATGTCGGCGATCGGCATGGGCCGGCCGAACAGATAGCCCTGGAAGTGGTCGCAGCGCATGTCCTCGAGGATCGAGGCCTGCTCGGCGGTCTCCACGCCCTCGGCGGTGACTTCCAGGTTCAGGGTGCGGCCCAGCAGGGTGATCGTGCGCAGGATGTCGGCGATGGCCGGATTGCCCGACATCTCGGCGATGAAGGTGCGGTCGATCTTGATCTTGTCGAACGGGAACCGCCACAGATAGGCCAGGCTGGAATAGCCCGTGCCGAAGTCGTCCATGGCGATGCGCACGCCCAGGTCCTTCAGCGCCTGGAGCTGCTCCAGCGTGCCGGCGGTGTCGCGCAGCAGCAGGCCCTCGGTGATCTCCAGCTCCAGCCGCTTGGGATCCAGCCCCGACTCCCTCAGGGCCGTGCGCACCTGCTCGACCAGGTCGCCGGTCGCGAACTGGTTGGGCGACAGGTTGACCGCCACCTTCAGCGCCGTGGGCCATGAGGCGGCCTGGCGGCAGGCCTCGTTCAACACCCATTCGCCGATCTTGCAGATCAGGCCCCACTGCTCGGCGCATTCGATGAAGTCGTCGGGTCCGACCACGCCTCGGCGCGGATGCTGCCAACGCAGCAGGGCCTCGAAGCCGGTGATCTCGTGGGCCTTGGCGCCGATCAGCGGCTGGAAGAACAGCTTCAGCTCGTCGTTCTTCAGGGCCGAGCGCAGGTCGATCTCGAGGGCCCGGCGCTCCTGGGCCCACAGGTCCATGGTCGCCTCGAAGAACCGATAGGCTCCGCGCCCGTCGCCCTTGGCGCGGTAGAGGGCCAGGTCGGCGTTCTTAAGCAGGGTGTCGGCGTCGTCGGCGTCGGCCGGGGCGACGGCGATGCCGACACTGGCCCCGATCGACACGTGATGGTCGTTCAGCTCGTAGGGCAGGGATAGGGTGTCGACGATGGCCTGGGCCAGGGCGCCCAAAAACTCAGGGGCAAGTCTGGACGGCGCCAGGTCGTCGCGCACCACCACGGCGAACTCGTCGCCGCCCAGGCGGGTGACGACGCCGGTCTCGCCGACGCAGGCGCGCAGGCGGCGAGCCGCCTCGACCAGCAGGGCGTCGCCGATCGGGTGGCCCAGGCTGTCGTTGACGCCCTTGAAGTGGTCAAGGTCCAGGCACAGGACCGCGCAGCCCGAGGTGCGCCCCTTGGCGTCCCAGGCGCCGCTCAGGGCCTGCAGGAACGACAGGCGGTTGGGCAGGCCGGTCAGCACATCGTAGTGGGCCAGGCGGGTGATGCGCTCCTGGTCCTTGCGGGCCTGGGTGACGTCGGCCCCGACACCGCGGAAGCCGGCGAAAGCGCCTTGCAGGTCATGCACGGGCTTGGCGGTCAGCGACCACCAGCGGATCTGGTCGTCGACCAGCACCGACATGACGACGTCGCGGAACGGCTTCTGGTCGGCCAGGAGACCCGTCAGGGTGTTGGCCAGGCCCTCGGACGTCTCGGCCAGTTCGCCGCCTAGCTCGCCGACCTGGCGGCCCACCAGATCCTCGCGCGGCACGCCGGCCGCCTCGGCCATGCGTTCGGAGACGTAGGTGAGGGCGCCGCTGGTGTCGACTTCCCAGAGCCAGTCGCTGGCGCCTTCCTCGAAGTCGCTGAGCAGCAGGCTGACCACCTGCTTCTGGTGCTCCAGCTCCTCGCCGGCCACCAGGCGCTCGACGAACACCCGGGCGTGCGACAGGCAGGAGAGGCCGACGATCAGGTAGCAGAAGATCAGAAGCCCGGCCAAGGCCAGCAGGATCGGCTCGTGGCTGGTCAGCAGCACGCAGAGCGAGCCGACGACCAGCGGCGTCGTATAGGCCTGGGACGCCAGCGGCAGGGTCAGCAGGGCAAAACTGCCGGTGCCGATCATGCCGGCCGTCAGCGAGACGATCAGCATGCTCATTTCGGTATTGGCCCCGCGCAAGGCCAGGATGGGCAGCACGCCCCAGAGCGCGCCGAGGATGCCGGCCTGGATGGCCACGCGCCGCACGCCCCGAGCCGAGACGGTGTTCTTGTTGCTCTTGCGCCGACGGGCCGAGACCCAGCCGCGCAGGCCCAGCAGGGCGTAGCAGATCACCACGGCGGCCCAGATCAGCAGGCTGACGCGATGCGGACCGCGCAGGCCGGCCAGGCAGACCAGCTGGGCGTTGATGATGTTGGCGCCCATCATCACGGGCGTCAGGCGCTGGATGCTGACCAGTTGCTCGAACCGGACGCGGCCGGCGATGGCCTCGGGAACCGAGACGTTGTAGCGCGCCACGCGCGCGACCAGCAGCGATGAAACCGCCGAAAATAGGGAGGTCAGACGCACTATGCGGTCCCGCGATCTCAGGACGCCCCTCATCCTGCGAGTGTACCGTAGCGGCGTTTTCTGAAACGGCGGTTAACCGTAAGCGCGGCCATGGGTCACGCCGCATCGTCCGGATCGGCCAAGAAAAAGGCCGCCGTCCCGAAGGGCGGCGGCCTCTTGCTCGTCTGTCCCGGATGTTCCGGGAACCGACTATTCTTCCTTGACGCGACGCTTGCGGAACGACGGGTTCAGGATCTGCTTGCGCAGGCGGATGTTCTTCGGGGTCACTTCCACCAGCTCGTCTTCCTCGATGTAGGCGATGGCCTGCTCGAGGGTCATGCGGCGCGGCGGGGTCAGGCGGATCGACTCGTCCTTGCCCGAGGCGCGGACGTTGGTCAGCTGCTTGGCCTTCATCGGGTTGACGTCGAGGTCGTCCTGACGGGCGTTCTCGCCGATGATCATGCCCAGATAGGTCTTCTCGCCGGCGCCAACGAACATGGTGCCGCGCTCTTCCAGGTTCCACAGCGCGTAGGCCGCGGTTTCACCGTCCGAGTTCGAGATCAGCACGCCCTTGCGCTGTTGGTCGATCGCGCCCTTGTAGGGCTCGTAGTGGCTGAACACGCGGTTCAGCACGCCCGAACCGCGCGTGTCGGTCAGGAACTCGCCCTGATAGCCGATCAGCGAACGCGACGGGGCGGTCAGCTGGATGCGGGTCTTGCCGGCGCCCGACGGACCCATGTCCTTCAGCTCGGCCTTACGCAGCGACAGCTTCTCGATGACGATGCCCGAGAACTCGTCGTCGACGTCGATCATGACGTCTTCCATCGGCTCCAGGCGCTTGCCGGTTTCCGGATCGGTCTGGAACACCACGCGCGGACGGCTGATCGACACTTCGAAGCCTTCGCGGCGCATGTTCTCGATCAGAACGCCCAGCTGCAGTTCGCCGCGGCCCGACACTTCATAGGCGTCGCCCTCGGTCGACTCGGTGACCTTGATGGCCACGTTCGATTCGGCTTCCTTCAGCAGACGGTCGCGGATCACGCGGCTCTGGACCTTGTCGCCTTCGCGGCCGGCCAGCGGGCTGTCGTTGACCGAGACGGTCATCGAGATGGTCGGCGGATCGATCGGCTGGGCGGGCAGGGCGTCGGTCACTTCCATCGCGCACAGGGTGTCGGCGACGGTGGCCTTGGACATGCCGGCGATGGCGACGATGTCACCAGCCTCGGCGCCTTCGTCGACCGGCGAGCGCTTCAGGCCGCGGAAGGCCAGCACCTTGGTGATGCGGCCGCGCTCGATTTCCTTGCCGTCGCGGTCCAGGGCGTGGATGGCCATGCCGGGAACGGCCTTGCCGCTCTCGATGCGGCCCGTCAGCAGGCGGCCCAGGAACGGATCGGATTCGATCAGCACGTTCAGGATCTGGAAGGGCTCGTTGACCTTGGCGATCTGCTTGGGTTCCGGCACGTGGCGGACGATCAGGTCGAACAACGGGCCCAGGTTGTCGTTGGGCACGTTCATGTCCAGCGTGGCCCAGCCGGCGCGGCCCGACGCGTAGATGTGCGGGAAGTCCAGCTGCTCGTCCGTGGCGCCGATGGCGGCGAACAGGTCGAAGGCGGCGTTGTGAACGCGGTCCGGGTCGGCGTGGGCGCGGTCGACCTTGTTGATGCAGAGGATGGGACGCAGGCCCATCTTCAGCGCCTTGGTCAGCACGAACTTGGTCTGCGGCATGACGCCTTCTTCGGCGTCGACCAGCAGGACGCAGCCGTCCACCATGCCCAGGATGCGCTCGACTTCGCCGCCGAAGTCGGCGTGGCCGGGGGTGTCGATGATGTTGATGCGGGTCTCGCCCGCTTCACCGTTCCACAGGACGCTGGTGCACTTGGCCAGGATGGTGATCCCGCGCTCGCGCTCCTGGTCGTTGGAGTCCATGGCGCGCTCGGTCGTGGCTTCGTTGGCGCGGAAGACGCCGGACTGGGCCAGCAGCTGATCGACGAGGGTGGTCTTGCCATGATCGACGTGCGCGATGATGGCGATGTTTCGCATGGACATGGAGAAGGCGAACTTTCGGGAGGAACAGATGAGGTTTGACGCTGCGCGCGTCAGGCGCGCGGCTTTTACGCGACTGCGCGGCGTTTATCCACCCCACCCCTGCGCAAGAGATTCACATGGAAACCGGTGTCAGCCCCAAACCCCTTAATTTTATGGGGTTTGAGAAAGTTGCCGACGGATGTCGTTTCTTTGGCAACTAATTGTGCGGTGCAGCATTGGTCCCAAAAATGGTCAAGCTTGAAGATCGACGTTCTTCAACCCTTATGATTCAAGGGGTTTTCTGGGGACGCCGTGACACCACGCCCAGCCAATCGTGAGGGCGATATCGAAGATTTTGCTTGATGCGTTTCGCACCGCACCCTATAAGCAACCTGTGAGGCGGCGCTGCCGCCTCTGCCCTTCCTGGGCGTTTCCTCCCTAATGAACTGCCCGGCTTTCGAGCCGGGCTTTTTTTTGGCCTGCGTCCAGGGGCGCGAATAACCCTCTCTCAAAGACAGAGGGATTTCAGAGCAGCTCGGCCCAGTCCGTGCCGGCCAGCTGCCGGGTGACCGCCTCAATGTCCGTCTTCAGCCGCGCCAGGCCCTCGGTGGGTTCGCGCGTGGTCTCGTTCATATAGAGCGCGCGATTGATCTCGACCTGGATGGCGTGGGTGCGCCGGGCCGGGCGGCCGTAGTGTTCGGTGGTGTAGCCGCCGGCATAGGGGGCGTTGCGGGCCACGCGATAGCCCAGCCCTTCCAGGGTCTTCTCCATCAGCCCGGTCAGCTTGGGCCCGCAGGCCGCGCCGAAGCGGTCGCCCAGCACGATGTCGCACGGACCGCCGCCGCGCGCCCGGTGGCCGCGCGCCGCCGCCGCCGGCATCGAGTGCCAGTCGACCAGGATCGCCAGGCCATGGGCGTTGCGCGCCTGGGCCAGCAGCCGGTCCAGCGCGTCATGATAGGGCCGGTGGGCGGTTTCGATACGGACCTTGGCCTCGGCGAAGGTCAGTTTGCGGGCGTAGATCGGGCGGCCCTCGCCGGCCAGCCTGGCGATCGCCCCCAGTCCCGCCGCCACCCGCGCCGTGCGGGCCTGGGCGAAGTCGGGCAGGGCGTCCTCGAACATCGCCGGGTCCAGCTCCCAGGCGTCGCGGTTCAGGTCGATATAGGCCCGGGCCAGCCGGGCGCGGATCACGCAGACCCCCAGAGCGGGGGCGTCGCCGATCAGATCGTCGACGAAGGCGTCTTCCGAGCCGCGCAGATCCTGGGTGTCCAGCCGCGCGGCGGCCATCATGTCGGGCGGATAGAGACGTCCGGAATGCGGCGAGGCGAACACCAGCGGGGTCGGGGGCGTATCGTGTTCAGTCTCAGGACGCGCGACCTCGAAGGCCGGCGAGAAGCCATGCTCCGCCGTCGCCGGCGTTTCCGAAGCGATCGGCTTCCATGCGGTCATGGACTTATTGTCGCGGTCCGGCGGTTCCGGGTCAAACGCCAACGGCCCACGCTATAAGGGCGCGAACGGACGTCGGCGCTTTAGCTGTGGACAGCGTGGGTCCGGTTCATCCGGGATTTACCGTCCTTCTCTAGATTCCGGCTTTCCAATTTCGACATTCGCCTGGAAACTGACCGCATGGCCCGCATCCTCCTCGCCGAAGACGATGACTCCCTCCGCGGCTTCCTGGCCCGCGCGCTCGAGCGCGCCGGATTCGAGGTCACCGCCTGCGCCGACGGCGAAGAGGCGGTCCAGCACCTGGACACCCCCTGGGACCTGCTGCTGACCGACATCGTCATGCCTGGCATGGACGGCATCGAGGTGGCCCGCCAGGCCGCCGCCCGCGATCCGTCCCTGCGCATCATGTTCATCACCGGCTTCGCCGCCGTGGCCCTGTCGGCTCAGGACCGCGCTCCGGCCGGCGCCAAGGTGCTGTCCAAGCCCGTGCACCTTCGCGACCTCGTCTCCGAAGTCGAAAAGATGATGGCCGCCTAAAATTTTCCCCAGGCGGCGAGCAAGTCGGCTTGCGTCCTTCGAAAGCCGCCGCTATACCCCCACACCTTCCCGCCCCGGACGCTTTTCGAAGCGCTTCAGGGCCGCTTTGGCGGACGCGTAGCTCAGCGGGAGAGCACCTCGTTGACATCGAGGGGGTCACAGGTTCAATCCCTGTCGCGTCCACCATCCCTTCTTTCCCAGCATCAAAAGCCCCAAAAAGCCTGAAGGGCATTGAGGTTGCGGGGGTTCGATAGCCTTCAAAGCGCGAATAAATCAGCCTCTCTGAAAACGTGAGTTTCAGGACCGTCCGCTTGTTCTCCAAACGCGGCGAATGCCAAAGATTTAAAGGGTTTGCGAGGAACATCATCGCGGTTCGATAAGCCGCGTCAAAACTGCGCGGCGGCTTACCGTCTGACACCAGTTTTTCCTTCACTGCGATCTTGTCGGCTTCGATTTGGCGCAGGCGATCTTCGTACCGGGCGCGTAGGTCGGCGCTCGGAGCATCGATCACCAGATCGACCAATTTCTCCGCCTGCCGCTCCAACTGAATCAGTTCGGCCTTGAACGCTGACAGGCCATTTTTGGCCTTCGCAATGCGGTCATCCCACCATGCCTTCATCAGCACGTGAATCGCTTCGAACAAATCGCGAGACGGTTTCAGCCCTGCAAGCAGCGTTTCGAATTCGCCCTCGATCACCGCGCGCTTGATCGACTTGCCGTAGCTCACGCAGGTTTTCGTATGGCAGATGTAATAAGGGTGGTGCCTGTCTCTCCCCTTCGTCCAAGCTGCCCGTAGAGGCTGGCAGCAGTCGGCACAGGACACATAACCGCGCAGCGGGAAGTCCTCGTTGAAATCTTTCCGTGCAGGCGTACGGCGTGGCGCTTTCAGCCGGGCCTGAATCTTCTGATAGGTCTCGTAAGAGATCAGCGGTTCATGGGTGCCTTTGCGCAAGGAGACGTTCCACGCGGGCATTTCAAAATAGCCCGTGTACACGATCCGGTTCAGCATCTCGGGCACACGCGCCCGATGAACGCGGCCCTGCCGATCCTTCGGGAAATCGGGTTGGGTCTGAAGAAATCGCTGCACATCTGCCTGTGTCGCGAACCGACCAGAGGCGAAACCTTCAAGCGCTTCCCTCACGATGGAAGCAACAGGCTCATTGGGGACAAGCCGTTTTCCCTCGTCCTTGAGTTTGGCGTAGATGTATCCGACTGGCGCGGCGAGAATAAAATGCCCGCCAAGGAGTCTCGACCTCATGCGGTTGACGACCTGCTCGCCGTTTTTGACGCGCTGGTATTCGGAATTGAGCGCCTGCATGTTTTCGAAGAAGAGGCTGTCGCTACTGTCGCCGAACACGACTGACGGACTTTCGAGATCCCCGCCCGCTGCCTTAATGGAGCGGCGGAGGGATTTGTGAATCTCAATATCCCGCGCTAGCCGGGTAATGTCGTCTATCAGCACAACGTGCCGGGTCACGGTCCTATGGCGCTTGAGAAATTCAAGCATCGCCTTCATGGCGGGTCGCCCCTGTTTTCCGCCTGAGATCGTCTCGTAGAAGACCTTCACCACCTCATGCTTGCGGTAAGAGGCAAACTCCCGGCAGCGCGTTTCTTGAGAATCCAGCCCGTGCCCGTTCTTCTCCTGCTTCCTGTCGGAAACCCGCACGTAAATGACGGCTTGTCTGCCTGTACTGGTCGTCTCCCTCATGGTTTGTCCTTTCTCGCCACGTCCTCATCGGCAGCGTGTTTGAAGTTTCCGGCGAGGGATTCTGGCCGCCAGTTTGCCAGATCGGCTTCGTGTAGAGGGTCGCCGGGCTTCGCTAGCGCCATGCAGAGCTGCGTGGAGTCTGTGCCCCAGCCGAGATCTACAAAATGCAAAGCGATGTGACTGAGTATGTTCAGAAGTTCATCCTGTTGGGCGCCCGTCAGGCCGAAGTTTTCCACAAGATAACGGTATTCAGAGAGATCTATAGACATGGGAGCGCACTTTCCCGGACCCTGAATCGCGCATTGAAGGCGCGAACAGAGTTCGTTTGACTAAGGGTTGATGATTTCCTTTAGGCTGCGCTCACCCGGAATTTGGGCGGTTCTCGCTGAAACGAAGGCATAAAAAAACTCCGCACGGAGGGGCGGAGTTTAGGCGCAGTTGTAGGGAATATGTTCCTATATTGTCAGAGTGCGCTTAAAAATTCAAGTATTTTTGTAACACAATTCAGTTTCTATAACTATCAGGACAGAACTTGCAGTCCATGCTTCTGAATAACGCTCAATAGTTTGAGCGCCATACCGCTCGGGCGCTTGGCTCCGGTTTCCCATTTCTCAACGGTTGACTCGCTGGTGTTGAGGTAGCGGGCGAATACGGGCTGGCTGACATGGTTGAGTTCACGCAGGCGCTTGATTTCCTGCGGATCGAAAATGCTGGGCACCTCAAGGGACGCGGCATCGAAGTCGCGCATGGTGGCTTTATCAATCGCCCCGACCTTGTGCAGCGCCTTGGCCGATGAGTGGATCGCCTCAAAGGCATCGGTTTTATAGGTTTTCTTGCTCATTTTACGCCTCCGTCTCTGCCTTGCGGCAAATCTCTATTAAATCTCCATCGCCCAGCAACTCATCGAGTTGCGCAGGCTGTAACGTTGCATAGGCCTTGGCCAGTTCCCGAAAGCCCTTCAATTCATCGTCTTCGATGTTGGCCCGGTCCTTTTTCGCAAACAGGTATTCGTAAATCCAATATCGTTGCCCTTTGGCGACAATGATGGATCTGTGCATATTATTGTTCAGGCGTTTCTTGAAAACGCCGCCGCCAAGGTCGTCAGCCTGACCCTTCATCACTTCAGCTATGGCCGTACAAAGCTCGCTATCCTTGATCCTTGCTTTCTTCGCGGCCTTGGAAAACCAAGCACTTTTGAAAACACGGGATTGAGGTTCGCTGTCCACCATTCCTGTAATGTAGCACGTGGTGCTATCTTTTTCAAGCTTCTCGTGTGGAGATGGCCGGGAGGCAATTTCGGCCCAATAAGCATTAGAATAACATAGATGACGGAATCTGTAAAAATTGGTGAGTAGATAAAATTCGTCTCAAATTGTATCGAAAATTAGCAGGACTTAAGAATCGCGTTCTACAATATCGCCATGGCAGATGTGGATTCATCTAAGGGGAAAAATTCTATCGACCTGCGCTCCAACGACGAAATTAACACCGGAGCGCAGGTCGATGCGTCCACATTCGTGGACGCGAAAGCGTTTGGGAATGCGATCCCGTTGCGTGTTCCGTTCTGGAAGGCTGCCGCCATCGAGGCCAAGGCCGAACAGGTGCAAAATCTCGACAACGCCGGAATGACCATCAAGAATGGTCCGGTCGGCCAGAAGACCCGCGAACAGCTCCAAGCCGAGCGGGATGAGGAAAGCGCCGACCAGTTCCGCCAGCTGATCGCTTTCGTCACCGAGGAAGAACGACTGCGCGAAGAATGGATGCGCACCAAGTCATCCATCGGCGGTGTGGAAATGACAGGCCGGGAATGGGCCGAATTCGCTGATCGCCTGCGCAATGACGAACAACTTCGGGAGAAAATCATCACCGCCTTCAAGGCGCAGGGCATGAGCGATGCTGAAGCCAACCGCCGCTATGAACGCGTGGCTGATGTGTCCGAGGCGATGGGCGTTCCGCCGTCAGAGCGCACCGAGGAACAGACATCGCTGATCGAGAAATCGAAAAACGATCCATCGCTGACGAGTGACATGAAGACGGCGCATGACGCATTCGAGATGCTCTCCGCGCCAAAGGCGGATGTTCCTCAAAAGGTTAGTCCTTCACTCGCGGTCGCGGCACTGGACGGTCCGGGGTTCTAGCTACCGCTTCAACGGCTCTGCGTAGGGCGTGATCGCCACCTTTGAATAGGCCCACAGCATATAGTTCGCCCCTTCGTCCGTCGTTGCTGTCAGAATGCCAGCACTTTCGCGGCTATCGACCGTCACTAGTAGCAACTGATCATCGCGCACACTCCCCCGGCTCTTCGCGGTGCCTATCGCTTTGAACAGGACGCGCTGGCCGTGGCTTTCGAGGTTCTTCAACGCCGTGCTGTGAAGGTGGCAAGCGCCTTGCCAGCCAAGCTTTTGCCCAGCGCATTGCTCATCCACGCGCGCGGTGTCTTCAACATGGAGCGCCCATGTAGGGATGCCCGGCTTGGTCACATCACCGATGCGGATATCCCGATAGACTGACTGGACGCAGACCCATCCGGCCTTTTCGCCGAGCGGAAGATCAGTGACGACCATGTAGCCTTTCGATCCGTCCGCGTTGGACGTGAATGCAAGTGCTGTCGGAATCCCGGCCCCGCTGCGATTGCCGATGATGATGGTGTTCTGGCCTTCCGCCGCCAGTGTCGCCCGCATATTGGCCGCAGGTCCACATTGGTCCATCTCAAGCGCCAGCACGGGAGATGCGGCGCACAGAATCCCGCCGCAGAGCCACAACAATAGCTTGGTCTTCATTAGGTTCTCGCGAGATTTTTCCGTCGCGATAACCGTCCTTTTTGCGATTAGCTCAGCGTTGAGTGAAATCGAGAACTTTGCTATGCTGGGCTCGTGATTTTGGCAGGTCCCCCCAGCCAAAGTCACAACTTCCACCGCCTTCGCGGAGCCGTCGCAGAAGCCACCCTTTTTGCAGCGACAGTTCCGCCAATGCGGATCGGATACGCCAGAGTTTCGACGGAAGATCAGACAACCGACCTTCAGCTTGATGCGCTGAAGGCGGCGGGTTGCCATCCCATCTTTCAGGACACGATCAGTGGAGCTTCACGCAAACGCGCCGGGCTTGAGCAAGCACTCGCCACCATCAAGCCGGGCGGCAGGCTTGTGGTTTGGAAGCTCGACCGCTTAGGGAGGGATTTCCGCGACCTCAACGATATAGCCGATGAACTTCACGCCCGGGGCGCACACTTTATTTCCCTGACCGAAGGTATCGACACCAGTTCACCTGTGGGCGAGGTCATTTTCCGCCTTCTAAGTGTGTTCGCCGACTTTGAACGGGGAGTGATAATCGAAAGGACACGAGCGGGTCTTCGCGCTGCCCGTGCTCGTGGTGTTCGGTTGGGACGGCGGCCAAAACTCACGCCCGAACAGGTTGCTGAAGCAAGTGCCATGTTAGCTGGCAAGGCAAGTGCTGAAGAAGTCGCTCAGCAATTCGGAGTCGACCGCTCAACCGTCTATCGCCTTAAATCGCGGCGGATATCGGATATTACATTTCGCGATGAAGAACCTGCCAGCCAAATGCTCTAGGTCACGAGTTCCACGCTCAGCACGGCATCAACGTCCGCCATATGCTGCTCAAGCAGCGCCAGCGTGGAACGCGGATCAAGTTCCGGCGGACGATAGATGCCGCTCGGATAACGGAAGCTCTGGGCGTAGTGCGGACCGTGAAGTTCTTCGATCAGTTCGGCCATCTCCGAGCGCTCGGGTAGGCCCATGGCAACGGCACGGTGATAGCAGGAATCCAGATTATGCCCGCCCATGATCAATCGCTCTGCGTCCCAACCGCCATGAGCGAGAACAGCTTTAAGCGATAGCTCGAATGCGTGAGCGATCAGATGCAGGCCGGGCGCGCGGATCTCGCCGAAATCGCCGGGTGCATGAATGAGACGCCGGGCGGCTTCTGTGTAGCTCTGCGCCATCGCGCCATACCGTCCAGACAAGATCATGTCTCCCCATCCTCGCTGCCCCTATGCAGCCGCCGGACATCGAGAATCTGATCTTTCCACGGGTCAACCCGATAGAAGGGCACGGTGTCGCACACGAACAGGCGCGGCATCCTTGCGACCTTGATAATCTGGCGCTCGCCAAGGCCTAGAATGTCTTCGCTTTGCAGGACGGGGCGTTTGGTTTCACCCAGACTGTCGCTCGCGGTTTCGATCTTGCCGCCGCTGTGGTTCTTGCCGCGCGTCAGGATGGTGGTGTTGCCCGACCACATCTGAATGTCGCGGATCAGCTCGGGTGACTGGACATGCTTCATGGTCATCACCCCCGCCTGATCTTCAATTTCCTTCACGGCATCCCGCGACCAACGATCCTCCATCGAGAAACGCCCCTGCGCGAAGAACCACATTTGAATCCCTTTGCCGCGATACAGCCGAAGGGCTTTGAGAATGGCGGGTGCTGGCGGCAGTTGCGGAAATTCATCGAGCAGGAACGTGGTTGTGAGCGCCCCGGCTTCCTGCGCGATTGTCTCAATCGCATAGTTGATGATCAGGCTGATCCATGGCGCGGCGACCGATAGCTTGGAACTCGGCACCGTCAGATAGACGGTGTGAGGTTCGTGCTTCAGCCGAGAAAAATCGAACTCATGCGCGGACGTTGCGATATCGAGTTCATTGCCAAGCTCGAACACGTCCAGTGCCTCAATGGCTTCGGACTTATATGCCTCGAATTGCTTTTCCGCGTTCGCCCATGTCGCCCTGAACGCCTTGGCCCGGCGCTCGATACCGATCACGCCACATGACGCCATGACGGCAAACGCCGTATCCATTTCGTCGTCGCCGGCGTTCGGGAATTCCCACAGCCCTGCCAAAGAACACTTGTCCGGATCAAACCGCGCCAACCACTCAATCCGCAGCGCCAGAAGCCGGACAGCGCCTTTCCTGACCCATGCGTTGTCACCCGCCTTCGGATTGGGCGGCAGCAGGATTTCAGCGATCTCCTTAGCCGCGGTGCCGATAGGTCTTTTCCCGCGGACCAGGTCGATGACGATCTGAAGTGGATTGATCTTGGTGTTCGGCAAACCCAGCAGGCCGAACGGGTTGAGATAGACGCAACGGGATTTCAGCGTCTCCGCACGGTGCCGCTGGCTGGCATAAGCGTTCTCGGCATCTTTGACGTCGATGACGATCAGGGAGCGATTTTTGGAATGGGCCAATGTCGGCAAGACCAAATCCCTGCCCTTGCCACCGCCCGTGCGCAGATAGGTCAGCAGGCTTTCGTCGCCGTTGAAAAACAGCATCCGCCCCTGAAACGCGCCGAGAAATAACCCATCAGGATTCAGGAGATTGGCGGCTTCTACATCCGCCATGTCGGCAAGTCGTCCATCGCCGAGCAGGCCGGAGGCGGTGGCGCGGTGCATATACGCTTCCATCGCTTCCGCCTTCAGCCGGGCGCGATCAGCAAAATCCTGTTCTACAAAGCGAGAATGCAGGGCCATAAGGCCCTGCATCCCGGACATGAAACTGCCCCTCGCCATGGTCAGTGCGCCTTGGATTTCGAGAAATCCTGACGGGGCGCGTCTTCCCAGATTTGCGGCGGTGGCGGGAGCGGCACGGGCTTCAGCTCTTGCAGGGCAAGTTGCACTTCGGCAGGCGACGGCAGGTTTGTGTCCCAACCGTCCACCTTGACCGTAATCCCGCTCTGGGCCGCGTGGTTGAGTTCGGCGGTCAGTTGCTGGCTCAGACCATCGGCATATTGAAGCGCGGAATCGCCGGAACCCGGCTCAATGATGTTGCCAACCCGACCGAGGAACTTGGCCATGTTCACCAAGCTCATATCGGTGGATTGGGTTTCGCGGGTCTGCTGCAGCAGAACCCCGGCATATTGATGCTGCAACTGGGTCAGGCCCGTCGCGTAGATTTTTGTCCGGTCATAGGTGGCTGTGTAGTAGCCGCTGATCGCCTGCGCCTGTGTCCGATAGCGCTCGAGGTTCTGGTCGTTGGCGAGTCTGACCTGTCCGACGTAGATCTCGAACTTGGCCTGTTGCTGGGCTTCGGACGCTTTCACGGCTGCCGCGACACGGGCATCATAGGTGCCGACCAGAGTCGACGGTTTGAAGTTGCCGGGCAGCAAGATTTCAGCGGTGAAGAATACCGCGCCAGCCATCAGCACCGTTGCGCCCGTCCGAATGATGGACGGCAATTGAAAGCCCGGACGTGGCGCACGATAGGCGTTTTCAGGGATGGGCCGGGTCTGTTGATCGACGGCGAAAAGATCCGTCTGACGGGCTTCGCCGTCATCGTAATTCATCTTGTAGGTCATGGGAGGTTTTTCCGAACATGCCGGGTTGGCGTTCGTCACAAGCCACACGCTTTTTCGAGATCTGGGCGGAACGTTGAAACAACAGTGTTCCGCCCAGATCGGCGCGGTCCGTCACCTACCCCGGTGCAATCCACAGCGGAGATTGCACCATGACCACCTTCACCTTCCCCGACTTCGCGCCTCCCGATGAAGCTTGGTTCCGGCTCATCGAAACCGGGCTGGGTCGGTTCGAGATCCAGTTCACCCCGACCGGGGTAAGCCTGCTCTATCTCTCGCAGGCACACGCCATCCGTTATGTCAGCGCCGACCGTATGGACCATGTCGCCGTTGCCAGCCTGATCGCGGAAGCGCTCTATTCGGCTGAAACGGGGCTTGCCCGGAAGACCGGGGATGACGACTGGCCGCATCCCTACTGGGGCGCCTGATACACGGACGAGAAAGAAGGCCGTGGCGATCGCCACGGCCTTCTCCATTTTCCGCCCGAACCTAGAGGAAAATCGTCCGGGCCTTTTCAGGATACCGCGCCGTGATCGCCATCGCGATCAGGCGCAGGCGCGGCAACACCCGGTACTGCGGCATCTGTGTTGCCGAGGTCACAGGCTTGAAGGCGCACAGCAAGAACGATGAGATCCAGCGGAAGCTTTCATCGCCGCCAAAGGCGCGGCCGATCTCATCTTCAAACGGATGGTAGTTCACACGGCTACCGCGCCAGAAGAAGGTGAAGCGTTCATCGAGCACGACGGCATCGGTTACGAACGCTGCGAATTCCCTGCGCGACAGTCCGATTTCAATCACGGCCTTGGCGAGCCGTTGCACACGCCACGGATTACGCAGCTCATTGTCCGTGGGGACGAACAGAAACGCCTTTACGCACTTGCACTCTTTCTCGCACGAGCAGCTTTGCATCGCGGCGACCTCCAAACGAAGTTGGAGGGTGGGATCCCGCCCTACCACCCACGGGGTGGGTGACGGACGAAACCTGCCGAGATGTGGGAAGCTAGACTAGCTGAACAGCAGGCTGAAACTAGGCTGAATTAGGCTGAAAACCTCACAACTGAAGTAAATCTTGCTTTTTCCGTAATAATTATATAAAACAACTCGCGACAGATTCATTATCTGGTCCGAATAGGAGAGTTGTGAGTGAGGATTACCGCGTAACTATTAGGGAATGCGCAGAAGCTAAGGGGTGGCACATCAGTGGCTCTCCTCCGCTTTTACGTGAAGAGTGGAGAATGGCGGGCTTGGTGCATCGCGAACAAGGCCCTGCGGTCACCTACCGACATAGAGATACAGGCATAGTACTTATGGAGCAGTTCCGTAAGAATGGATTGCTCCACAGAGATGGCGACAAACCGTCTGTAATTATATCTCATACAGACGGCGAGACGACGCAGGTTTGGCATCAAAACGGCCTTGCTCACCGAGAGAAGGGTCCGGCCTATATAAATACAAATCCCAGAGGCGTGGTGATCCAAGAGTCTTGGAAGTTGTTGGGAAAATTCCACCGTGAGGATGGTCCAGCAAAAATAAGTAGAAGGTGGGAAACTGGCAATATCTGGTTGGAAGAATGGTACTTTGGCGGTCTAAAGCATCGCGAAGACGGCCCTGCCCTTACTTGGCGGAGTGAGAAGACAGGCAGCGTGCAACAACTTGAATGGTGGCTTCGGGGGCGGGCTCATCGCACTGACGGTCCGGCCTATATTGAATATCAGCCAGATTCCGACACCGTCAGGTATGCGTGGTTCTGCATCAATGGCCGCCGCCGCACAGCGCTTCCCGATCTAGGAAAGAGCGTCGAACCGACTTAGCATTTCCGTCTGGCTCGACCATAGTCGTTGGACGCCAACGGA
Source organism: Caulobacter soli (assembly GCF_011045195.1). Classification (GTDB taxonomy): domain Bacteria; phylum Pseudomonadota; class Alphaproteobacteria; order Caulobacterales; family Caulobacteraceae; genus Caulobacter; species Caulobacter soli. The sequence goes on from NZ_CP049199.1 coordinate 936,280, forward strand.
TTCAGTCTGCCCCATGGATTTTTCGCAGGCCCAGCAGCACGCCGCACGGCTCGGCGATGAAGCGAGGAGCGAACTGGCCTCGGTGATCCGCAGCAATTATCCCGGTGTCCGGGGCAAGCATCAGATCCAGCTTGTCAGACAAGTGAAAGCTTATGCGGAAGCGATTGGTCACAAATTTCAGGATGACGACGGCGACGCACGCTTCGAACTGAATGCCGACCTCTCAGTGATGGCGCAGGGGGACAGCGTTCCGCGCCTCCCTGCTTACCTGATGTGGCTATGGGATAAAGCTGGCGATTCGCCACAGAGACAGCGCAAACGCGAAGCGGCCATCGCCTTCTACGAAAAATTCGATCTTACGCCGCCGGAATTGGAAAGTGTGGCGTCGGGAGGAACGTATTCACCCCGGCAATCGAATGGTCACAATCAAGTTCTCGGATTACCTCACCAAATTATGCCGGGAGGTACAGCGCGCGCCGAGGGTGACTTTGAGGCGATTTCAATCCAGAGCGACGTGAATAATTTGGTGGAATCGCTTGCTACTAGTTTTGTCGGGCGAGATGACGTTGTCGAAACAATAGATAAATTCATCTCCGATCGTATGCTTGGTAACAATAAAGGATTTCTATTAATAACCGCTCCAAGTGGCTACGGAAAGTCTTCTCTAGCGGCACACTGGTGCAGATCAAGATTAGGTAGTGATAAGATCAAAGGGGCGGTTCATTTTTATAACACCTTGAGACCTTTGACGCGGCAGGCGTCTGAAGGATTGGGTTCTATAGCCCATCAATTATCCTATCATCTTAGTGTTGGATCGCCCTCTAAGGTTAATGATAAAATTTGGGGAGCTCTATCTCAGAATGCGAAATTTGGTGAATGTGTTGTTGTGTGGATAGACGGATTAGATGAGGCGCACGGCCTATTCGATAATTTTATCCCTAATAATTTAGGCGATGGCGTTTGTGTTATTATTTCTGCCAGAAGCGAGAATGGTGAGGCCGATAACAACTTACAAATGCTTTTGGAGCACCCGCTCGCGCAGGGTGGAGGCAATTCGCACCTCGTTCTTTCGAAACTGTCCCGAGAAGATGCGGATAAATTAGTAGAAAAAAGATTTCTTGAATCCGGAAAGCCGGGTCCAGATTCGGAGAAAATGTCAGAAATATATGCGCGGTCTTTCGATGGTCATCCACTAATTTTGTCGTGCGTTGCTGACGACTATATATTTTTAGAAAATTTTCCCGACAGGCTTGCATCCCACTATCATATCAATTTCGACGAATACACCAAATCGCAGCTGGCTTCTCTAAAGAAAATGCCGTCGTGGGGAAAGTATCACCAATTCGTGGAATTGATGGCTGTCGCCAGAGAGCCAATCTCTAGATTATTTTGCGATAACGTTTTGGAGGTTGGTCGAAAAATATCTGCGTTTGAACAGCTGCCTAACGAGATAAGGCGCTGGTTGAAGGTGGAGAAGTCTCACGCGCGTGGCGCTCCCGATAAGATTTCATTTTCACACCAAATGGTGCAAATGCATTTTCGCGATCACCTAGGTCACGAGGCGGATGATACGGAAAAACGGCTAATTGATTACATTAGCGGTGATCGAGAATTTTCTGCGGAAATTGAAGAATATAGATTACGAAATCTTCCTAAGCACCTTATGAAGGTAAAGGATTTTCATCGCGCCTATATCGTGGCGAGCAACAATTCATTTTATAATAGAAGAAAGGAGATATTGGGAACAGAGGTGGGCTGCGATCTAACGATATTTGATATATCGAATGTGATAATCTTTACCCCCAGAAAGAGTGATTATTCCGAAGAAATTTTGAGAATTGCAGAGGCCGACTTTCATCTTACAGAACACAGGTCTCCTTACCCTCTTTCCGAGTATGAAGAGGATGAGATTATCGAGGGAATATTGGAGGAAACGGAGCAATGGATTCGCATGTTGGTTGGAGAGTATCGCTGACGGTACTCAGCATTTCTACCAGTAGAGTGGACCGCAGGGTGTCTAGGCCGTAGTTTAGGGGGTATTTTCGTCGAACTTCAACTCACGTGGTGAGGTTGATAGCCCGGCGAAACCATTGGTCAGCCCTCGGTGAAAGTAGATTCGGCGGCTTTGAATTTCAGCACAGCGGCCTCTTCAGGGCACTTCAGAGTCTGAAGTTCTATCTTTCGGTCGATGAGATCCAATACCAAGTCAAGAAGATCTGCTTCATCTCTCGCTAGTCGTCCGCCTTCGAGGATTGCAAAGGTGTCGCCTTCCCGAAGTTGCGCTAGCGCCGATATGAGGCCCGGACACGGCTCTGGCCATCCTTCCCCCGTATCGGAAAATACCTCATCAAATCCGGCATCGCGCAGTGCGCGCAGCTGCGGTTCAAGCGATTGAAGCTCGTTTGAGATCCGTGCGTAACCGATCTTTCGTGGTGCCATCGATCCTCCTAGTTGAGAGGGGAGGCTACCAAATCCGGCCGAATATTTACAACTGTAGTCTCGGCTGTATCCCCCGAGTTTTGGGTGCCAGCCACTATGGAAATCGCTGCCGCCGTCGCCAGTTTCCAGTTGATAGCCTGAACCGCAAGCTGTCGGATGTGTTACATCCGGCTTGGCAAGGGGCGCTACGCCCCCGTTGCATCCCCAGTCATCTGGCCTGTCGTTTCAACCCATTTCCTACCAGCGTCGCCCTCGTTGGGGCGTGCTTACGGTTCATGGATCTCACGACAGGCCAGCGCAAACGTTTGGCCGTTTGCATCCACCAGGTCAGGGAACATCAAGTTCCCTGACGGCCTATAACTAGGCCTTCTTCGCCCGAGTGGCTTTCGCCGGAGCCTTTGCCTTTCGGCCGCCTTGACCAAGGCCGAGCGCTTTAGCCATCGCCGAACGGGCTTCGCTATAGGCGGGGGCGGTCGTCGGGTAGTCGTTCGGCAATCCCCATTTCGCCTTGTACTCCGCTACGGTCATGCCGTGCGTGGTCAAGTGTCGCTTTAGGGTTTTGTACGGCTTGCCGTCCTCGAAGCTGATGAGCGCATCCGGTGTGATCGACTTCCTGATTTGGCCAGCGGTCGGCTTGGACACAGCCTCAGCCTCCGGCGTCTCAGGGGCGCCGATGCCTGACAGAGCCGCGTATGTCGCCTTGATGAGCGCTGGAAGATCGGCGACGGCAACGGTGTTGTTTCCAACGAAAGCGGAAACAACCTCGACGGTTAGGGTGATGGTGTCGGCATTTTCCGCCATGGTCAGGCCCTTTGAAGAGGAATCGAAGCGTGTGTATTGCACCAATATTCATGCTCCACAAATGAGCGAAGATTTTGGGGGTAAGGCGGGCGCATCAGTTGACGATAGCGTGTCGTGGTCGCCACAATCTGGCGTGGAGGCCCCGCATCTCAACGAACGATTTAGCGAGCTTAGGCGGATGACCCAATGTCGATGAAATGCCCGGCAATAGCTCCCACCACCATCATTGCCGACGATCCGCAATTGGCGGCCAAGTTATCATGCCGACTGGCGCGGAAGGGCGTTTATCTACCCGTTGTTGATGGCCCGAGGCTTGCTCGTGATGACCGTGACGCTGAAATCGGGCGACGGCACAACGCGGCCGCCCGGGCAAAGGCCAAAAAAATCCTGCTCTGCGGCCTTTCAGCGGCAGCGGAGGAAGCAATGCGTAAAAGCTTTCCTTCGCACCGAGTACAGGTGGTTCAGAGCGCCGATGATGCTCAAGCAATTAGCGCAGACGAATTTCGGACACTCGAACCTGTTATCTGGGGACGTGATCGAATAGGTGTTGGCCTTTTGAAGGCTTTGTATTTTGGATCTGATATAATATTTGAGGACAGGCCGTCGCCTATCGAGACCGTTCAATCTAGGTCTGGCCATTTCGTTGTAGTTGAAGCAGGCGAAGATCTTTCAGAGGTAATCGCGGCAAACTATGCGTTCGCTTTGGGCGCAGGCCTTTGCGTCATTCCGCCCGTTCCTCGCGACGTAGCCGAAAATTTGCTTGAGACATTCTACGGTGCTCAGGAGAACCCGGATCAATCCGCGACGGTGACGCTCGAATATCTGAAGCAGCGGCTAAGGGAACTGGTTGGATCGCCGCCTATCCCAGATGGAGGCTCGATCACCTTTGTAACGAGGGATCTGCCATTCGGCTTCGCATTCCCGGCGGTGCCGTCCACACACCTCTTCAGCTATCCGGACTTTGGAATATCAGTAGTCAATGGCTTGGCTGCTGAGCAACCCGGAACTCGGGGGATCAACCTTGCCGTTGTCGTTGATCCGGAAAAGACTTCTGCCCCAGAAATCGAGGCTTCCGCGAAGACATTAGCCAATCGCGGGGTCATGGTTCGCGGTTATCGGGGGCGAAATGCCAGCGTTCGCGAGGTTAGCGACATGGTAGAACTATTTCCGTACGATCTTCTTGTTTTCGCGACGCATTGCGGTGATATCGACGGATACCGCTGGACATATGAATTCATAGATTCAGAAGGTCATTCTCGTAGACTGGTTGTGGATATTGCGCTTGGCATTGCTGCCACTGACGAGCCCAACAGGGTCGGGGTCACGGAGTTCATGCGGTTTCATGAATTGGACGGCGTCGATTGGACTGATCCCGATAAAGAACAAAAGCTATACGTTGGCATGGCGATCAGAGATTTTGTGGAGTCTCGCGACGGCGATAAGATCAAGCCGATTTTGAAAGAAACGATACCCCGCGTGGCGGGATCTGCGGCGTTACAAATGAACGACAACATATATGTCCCTTTGCCGCAATCGGTGGCTAACAATGGAACGCCCATAATCATCAATAATTCATGCGTATCTTGGCATGAACTTAGTCAAAGGTTTTCATTTTCCAGTGCGCGAGCTTATGTGGGAACGCTCTTTTCAGTTTCAAACATCGAGGCAGCGGAAATCGCTACTAAGTTCCTAGACAAGCATTTTGGAAAGTTTCTGCCGCATGCACTTTGGGCGGCGCAGAATGCAGTTTACGGGCAATCGACGCGCCGCCCATATGTGGTTACGGGCGTCTACACCCAAAGACTTAGGGTAACGAGTCAGGACATGCAGAAAATACTCGTCGAAAGCTTGACCGATGGATTGAGGCATTGGTCGTCACGTGCGGCAGAAAAACGTCCCGACAGTGAAACGGTCGCAAAGCGAATTCAGGCCGCCGTACGATACTATAAGGAAGAGCTTGGTTTCGTTAAAGCAATGTGGCCGGTAAGGTCGCAGTGATACCTAAAGTCTTGGGGTGCAGCACTGAGGAAAGCTCCTTGAGCGCTCCCGATCCCACCGGAGAGCGCTCACAAAATCACCTCTAAAATTATTCGTGGTCGCGCACGGGTGTGCGCGTTAGCTCATAGAGTTGTGCAAAATACTTGTCTGCAAGCGTGCGCGCCGTTTCGGGAAGGAGGCGCTCGATTCCGCCTACAAATGGCGAACCTTCAAATATTGGGTTTCCCGGGGCCATCTTTGCATTAGCTTGAAATGTCTTAAAAAGCCAATCCAGAACAGGCTTGGCTTCTTTGTGCCGTATCCTCCCTTCGTGGCTGGGTGGAACGGAAATGCAATCCCATTCGAGTTTCGAATATTTTCGCGCAGTCACGACGAAAACGTACGGGATCTTCTGACTCTCACAATAGTAGAACCAGTCGTCGATAGCCCCTCGATCGCGACTTGAAAATTCTCGCCAGCATGGATCGGGCAGGTCTGGGCGAAGCAAAGTTTGTGTCAGCGCGTCAGTAGCTTGCTCGCCGTAACCCAATTGTACGAGGCGTTCACGCCAACGCGTGTCATCCACGGTGACAACGTCTTCCGCTCCTATGGCCGCGTCAGCCATTCGTGCCCGTAGTGCGGCATGTGTAAGTTTGCCCAGCCCGGCAGCAAGTGCTTCGCTGAGATGAGATGACCTAATGTTCGGGAGGCTTCTACGTAGCTCGCTCTTCGCGAAAGCGAGATTGTCCGGGGTCAATCGAAATACGGCCATGACGCCGCTCCTTGTCTGAAACGCCGACGGTCGCCGATTACACACCGGCATCCAAAGAGGAGCGGTTGCAGGAAGAAGTGTGGACGGTTCGCTTTGACCCGGCGACAGGTCTGGTGGAACAACCGGAGAACACCGTAGACTGATTCAGTGCGCAGCGTAAGGCGTTCGGATTCGCCCCCCCCCCCGTGGGCGTGGCGTGGTCGCCGTGTTCAGAGTGCAATTTCAGATCTACACAATAGTTGGAGATGTAAATGAGCATGTTTCCCGACAAGATGTTGCCTATGGCGTCGGCAACGCCACAGCAGATTCAGGAATTTCAAATTGCTTGGCTCAATCGACGCATAGAGACTTTGGAGAATATCGTCTTCGAATTGCTCCGGGATCGCGTAAACCACGAAGGTGTTGAGGCGTATCGCAAATTCCTGACCAATCCCGGCTTCGGACCTTCAAGCGCCTACATAAAAGATCGCGGGAAGCGGTTTGTCTGGGAAATGCAGCAAAACTTCCCGCCGGAGAATCTGGAGTGGCCGCCTATCGAAAAGGGCGAACCAGACTCTGAAGCATCATCGTAGGTCGAAAGGCTTGGGGCGTTGCCCCCAGCGCACTTCGGGGAGCTTTCCGCCCAGCTTCAGTCGCGTCCCGCGCCTTGCAGCCGGGTCCCCGCGAAAGCTCCCCTCCGTTTGCACCCCCATCTCGCCGATGGGCAAGGGTTCGAATTCGAACCCATTCCCAACTAGCAAGAGCGGACGTAGATCACTTCTGTGGCTGCGTGGACGGTGGCGGTTTGATGGGCACGGGGGTGGTCTTTGGCTTCACGCCCTCAACTGCCTCGGTCTTAAATGCGGGTTCGAGCTTCTTCCAAAGCTTCTCAGCTGGATCGATTGCCGAGACGACAGCCAACACCACGGCGGCTATCGTCAGCCAGCCCACCCAGCGCTGAAGGTTGAGATTCTGGGCCGCGACGAGCAGGTTACCGCTTTGCATGGCCAGCGTTTTCAAGCTGGTGTCCTGACGGCCTAGCTCACGCGCCCGTTGCGCGATGGTATCGTTGAGCCATTGAACAAGATCTGTGTCTTCTTCCCCCTCGCGATGGGATTTTACAAGAAATGTATTGTCGCCCTTTCGCCGTTTTTCTTCATTGAGCCTGGCGAAGTCGTGCGCCATTGACGCAACGTCTGCACTTTCCAACGTCATTTTGCGCAGGAGGGAAAGCGCAGCGCTGGCGTTCCGGCGTCTGAGGCCCAATTCGGCATCCCGCAAGCGGCTCAGCCGCGCGGCCATCTCCCGAACAACCGAAAGCAATCCCCACTTTACAACGAAATCATTCATCTCATTGTCGAAGACATCAGGGTACCTATCGGGGTCACTGCCGTAAATTTTGGTGTCCAGAACAGATAATGGCTTTCGATCTGCGACGAGAGCGCCATGGAATGAATCGCGAAGCTCTCGATTGAGCGGCCATAGAAATCCCACACCCGGCCATTGTGTACTTTGTCCCCATTCGAATTTCATCTCGATTTCAAGCATATCATCGATCTTTGAGCGCGGAAGCTCTGGATTGTGATCGATCATCAACAGCTCGCACATGGGAAGCCGCTTCGGATCGGAAGCGGATAGTATGCCGGGCACGTTGTCTTTAAACCATTCAGCTATTTCAAGCCGAAGAGATCTTCTCTCCTGAATTATTGCTTGACGTTTTTGCTCTTCGGGTCCGAGGACTGAGTATGCCCTGCCATAGGATTTGAATAGGAGGTCATGATCCTTGCTGAGGATGTCCATGAATCTCGTCGAACGCTTCTGTGTAAGGTTGAAGCGGACAATCAACGCGGTGACGGACGGCGAGATGTGCAGCAGGGAAAGTGATGCGTGATCGGCAAGATCCGGCAGTGGCCCGACCTTTGCGCGCGTCCAATGGCGCTTGTCGCCACGGCGTTTGATCGCGCCGAGCGATGCCCAGCCTGTTGGTCCCGAAGCTTCTCGCATTCCAGTGAGCCATTCGGTTGGATCGAAGTCGGAGAATATCTCCTTCTTGCCGAGGCTCAGCTTCTCAAGCCGCTTTCGCAGCATCGGGATTGAACTGGGGGTATAAAAATCTACCGCCCAAACACATTGAAGAGTCGCCTCCTCACCATCTTGGGGGCGCGTTTCAGTGTTTTCGACGTCCTTATCTCGGCGACTGTGTCCCAGCGCCCGCTCGCGGCTGGGATGGGGAATGATCGGAAGGATGCAGTGCAGGCGAAGTCTGTAGAAATAGATCCGGTGTTTTATTTTCTGCCGAAGTTTTTCCTTTAGATTGTCTTGTGGCAACGGGCACCTTCACTGTTCTGCTGAAAGGGTGACGTGCTTCAGCGGGGAATTGATCTATGTTACTTTAGTAATCCCAAGATTGTAGCGCAAGGCGCAGCTTGGTGCGGTACTTTGCGGTTACCCGAGTTCCAGCCCCCGGCCTTTTGGCCTTGGCGCGGGATCACGGCCACGGTCGGCGCGTTCGGTGTGATTGGAGGCAGCGCGGTTGAATTCCCGCGATGGTTCGGATTCCACGCGCTGCATGTCGCGGTATTGGGCGGCATCCTTGTAGAGAAGCAGCACTTGCCGGGCATGGCGGTGTCTGGCTTCAACGATGTCGGCTTGAAGTGTCCGGCGTTCCACCATCTGCGCCTCGATAAGGGCATGGCGTTGATCCCGGTCCCGTTGCAGGCCGAAAAATGCCTCGACCTCGTTTTGCTTTTTGATCTTGGCATGTTCGCCGGAGATCCGATCCCACAGACCCCGAAACCCTTTCGCGATCCGCATGGCGCGTTCACGGGTTTCGGTCTGATGACGGCGGCGCTGCCCCTCATCCAGCTTTTCACGTTCTTGGGCGTGACGCGTCTGGAGGTCCTGCCGTTTCTCCAGCAGCGGTTTCATCTGGTTGGCGGCAATCCGTTTGGCTTCGCGGATATGGCTTTGCAGGCGCGGCGTCATCGTTTGCACGATGTGCTGACGTGTCTCATCAACCGAGCGCAGGCTGTCAGGTTCACCGAGCTTGGCGACAACTTCCTTGGCCTTCTTGTCCACCATGCGCGACAGGGCGAAAACTTCGCCTTCATGCGTCATGATCACATGGCCGCGCCTGTCGCCCTTGGCGAGAAACAGGCCACGGGTCTCAAGCTCTTTGCCAAACGCCTGTGAATCCGCCGATACGGCCCAGCACTCCTGAACCGTGGCTTTCACCGCCTTGGCGTCGAGTCCGGCGCGGGAGGCTTGCTGATACTCGGCGAGGGAAAAATTGCGCGGATCGCGCAGCTTGGAATCCACGAACCCGCGCGGCATTTGCCAGCCGTTTTCGAGGTAGAGCTGTTTGGAAACATCGCGCAGCTTCATTTTGAAGAACGGCAGATCCCGCGCCGTCATGGTGTTGGCGTCAATCCGCGACCAGACACAATGCGCGTGACGACGGCCTTCCTTTTCGTGGAAGACCACCATTCGCGGCTGTCCTGTCAGGCCCAACCGCTCTTCAATCTGGTCAATCGCCGTTTCGAAAACTTCGGCGCGGACGCTTTCGGCCTGTGGCGGGCTTAAGGACAGCGAAAACAGGTACTGGCGGCACTTGGTCCCAAGCGACATGGCTTGGACTTCCTTCATGGCTCCCATGACGGTTTCCGACATGAAGCCGCGCACCTCGTGGACTTCCACATGCTCGTTGTCGCGCTGGTTGGTGAGATGACGCCCTAGTTCAGTTCCTCCGCCCCTTTTCGATGCCTGAAGGATCATAGCTCATCTCCCAGACCGAGAGCGGCGATCAACAGGCGGCGAAGTTCGGCGACATCGCGCACGGCTTCCAGCAGGGCGGCTTCCGTCTCCTCGGTGACGGGCAGGGTTCCGGTATTCGCACCCCTTGCCAGTTGGTTCAGATTGTTGGCGATGCGTGATTGACCGAGAAGGCCCATCAGCTTCGTCAGTGCCAGATGATCTTTGACCGGGGCTTTGCCGCGCACACGCGGCGGAGGTTTGTCAGGATTGAACACCCGCCATTTAATGTAAGCGCCTAGAGCCATTCCCACGGCGTCACGCTCAAGACGCGCCCGCTCTTCGTGCGTCAAACGCACGGAGAGAGTCGCGGAAGAGGGCATCGCTTTGGGTTCCTTCATTGTGAAATTGGCATAGGCGACCGCACCCGCGCCCTTGGGTGGAAGGGGACGGATCGAGATCGTTCGTGGGTGGCGGAATCAAAAAGGGCGGCATCGCTGCCGCCCTACGGGTCTAGGTCATGTCAAAGCTGGGTGGTTTTGGGCGCGTCACCTTCCGAGCCTTGCGCTTGGCGGGAGGCGCAATTGGCACCGTTTCTATGGGCGCAGGCTCATGAGTTATGTGTTCGAGAACGTGGCTCCAATCGTCCAGCGTGGCGAACAATTCGTTCAATGTGGGACCGCTAAGGTCCACCATTCCCTTCCTTCAAATCGATGCTTTCCGCTTGCGGTTGCGCGCATGCGTCCGCGGCGGACTTGGTCCGTCCTCCACGACTATTGGATGAGACGTCCCCGGCCGTAAGGTCAAGCTGATCCTCTTCTGTGGCGCACGTTCTTCGATGTAGAGCTTGTATTTATTTCTGACATTGAAGATCTGAGCGCAATTGCATCTGAATTGTGTTCAAGTTGCTTTATTTATTTATGCGTCTCAGGAACGAGTGCCTTATGGTTGCGTTCTTTAGGGGCTCGTCGAAATAGTAGAGCGAACGCTTACGGATCCCTGAGCTGGTGATCCGATTGTTGTTGGCGAGCGCCAAGGCGTGCTCGCGATCTCCTTTAATCTAGTCGTCGCAACCCTGGCTTTCGCCGGGTCGCGATCTGGCGCGCCTGTTACGGCGCGGCCCGAGGTCACGGACGCCAATTCCTGTCCGGAGCGTGTCTCCAAGGAGCTGAGCCGTGACTCATGTCTTCCGATTGTGCGCCTTTTGCCTGGCGGCGCTGGGCCTTGGGCTGATCCTGGACGGCTATGGCGCTTTCGCCGTGGCGCATCCCCGAACCCTCGCCACCGCCGTCGTGGCGGGGATCCCGGCCCGACTGAAGAGCGGGCTGAGGGTCGAGGTGGTCGACTCGCTGGTTCCCGTCCCGCCGCTGGACGGCGCCTTGCCGTTGCAAGCGGCGTTGGAGCCTTGTCTGCCCACGCCGCGCCTGGATCTGGCGCTTCTGCGGCCGTCGCTGGTGCGCGGGTGACCGCCCCGGCCTCGCGCCGCCGCCTGCTGGGTGCGAGCCTGGCGGTCCTGGCGATGGGCCGCGCCGCAAGCGCGGCCGCGCGACCGCTGCTTCCCGCGGTGACGCGGATCAGATTGGGCGACGACATGTCGCGCACCCGGGTCGTGCTCGAATCCGACATGCCGCTTCAGGAAGTCTCGGCGGAAGTCGTCGACGGTCTGGTCCTGGACCTGTCGTTCGGCGCGGTGGCCAAGGTCGAGATGACCGGCGCCGGACGCGGCCTGGTCTCGCAATGGGATTTCGACTCGGACCCGAAGGGGTTTCGCGATCGTCCCAGGCTGCGCCTGGCCCTGAGCGGACCGGCCGAAATCAAGGCGCGCTTTTCGCTGCCGCCAACCGAGGGGGCCCCCGGCTATCGCTATGTGATCGACCTCGTCGCGTCGCGAAAGTCGCCGCGACCGCTGATCGTCATCGACGCGGGCCATGGGGGCCACGACACCGGCGCGCTGGGTTTCTCGCATAGAGAGAAGGATCTCACCCTCGCCGCCGCCCTCGTGCTGGCGGCCGGGCTGCGCCAGTCGGGCGCCTATCGCGTGGTCCTGACCCGGGAGGACGACACCTTCGTCGCCCTGAGCGACCGTCTGGTCATCGCCCAGGCGGCCCAGCCTGATCTGTTCCTGTCCCTGCACGCCGACTCCTCGCCGAACTGCAATGTCTGCGGGGCTTCGGCCTACACGCTGTCGGACAGCGGCACGGCGCGGGCGGCGCGCGGCGTTTCCCGGCGCGCCAGCTTCCTGCGGACCGCCGCGCCGCGTCAGGACGACAACGACGTCGACGCCATGCTGGTGGACCTGGGACAGCGCTTCGCCCGCAACTGTTCGGCCCGTTTCGCCGCCGGCTTGCTGGACCGCCTGGGCGCGGTCGGGCCGCTGGTGGCGCGCAGCCACCGGGAGGCCGGCTTCATGGTGTTGCTGTCACCCCAGATCCCGTCGGTCCTGCTCGAAATGGGCTTCATGACCAATCGCCTGGACGAAGACCGCCTCGCCGATCCGCGAAGGATCGCGCAGATGGCGACGGCCGCGCGCCTGGCCGTCGACGACTACTTCGCAGCCCCCCGCGATTTCGCGTCCCGCGACGTCGCCATCGTCAGGAGCCGATAATGTCTCTCTTCTCCGGCAAGGTCATGTTGATCGCGGGCGCGGTCGCCACGCTCGCCCTTAGTTTCCAATTGGGCGTGTTCTACGGGCCCGAGCGCCGCGATGCTCTGTATCGTGAATATTCCGGCGCTGGCCGGGTCGCGGCGGTCGCCGCCCTGCGGCCGGCCCTCGCCCGGATTACGCAGACCGCGTTGTCCCAGGTCCAGGCCGCGGCGTTCATCGAGACGCCGGCGCCAGGGGCCGAGATCCAGGGCGAGTACGGACGGCCCACGGTCGCGCTGGAGCAACGCGCCTGCGACAGCGCCGCCAAGGCCGATCTGGCGCGCGCGGCTTCAAGCGCGGGGACGCCGGGTCCGGCGCCGGTTGTCGTGGCCAGCGCGAAGGAGGAGGACTCTGTTTCGACCTTGCTCGCCCTTGGCCTCTCAGGCGGCGTCGGGCCGTCGTGATCGCGGCGGGCCTTGATTTGACGGGGTTTCTCGCCCTGGTCCAAGTTCCGGTTCCGGGGGCGTTCCGTCGGTCTTCCGACGAAATGGCGCGAATGTGGCGCCTTGGCCACACCCGATTTCGATCCTAGCGCGTTTGTCGTCGTGAGGTTGCTCCTGAGCGGTCTCAAGACATTCACGTAGAGGGTTCACATCATGAAAATCCGGTTGCTGGCTGGTGTCGCGACGCTTGCGCTTTGCGCCGCGTCGGGCGCCTCCGCCCAAAGCGCATTGAGCGGATGGTACGTCGCCGGCGACGTCGGGTACCATTGGGCCGACGGCGTCAAAGCCAACTCGTCCACCACCGCCTCGGAGTGGACGTTCTCCCCCGATGACGATTGGGCCGGCTTTGGTCGCATCGGCTACAAGCTGACGCCGAACTGGCGCGTCGAAGGCGAGTACGGCTATCGCTCGGGCGACATGTCGAACGTCCGCGGTTCGGCCACGCCGGCGGGGCTCTGCACCCCGGGCATTCAACGCACCACCGCCGCTCCGACCTGCGGCGACGTGGATGGCTCGTTGAAGGCCTCGACGCTGTTCGCCAACGTCATCTATGACTTCATGCCCGACTCCAGCTGGCGTCCGTTCATCGGCGCCGGTATCGGTACGGCCTGGGTCCACAACAAGGTCTACGGTCAGCTGGCCAGCGTTCCGGCCGGCGCCGCCGCCTTCCAGAACACCAGCATCGACGACGTCGACCAGGCCCTGGCCTGGCAAGGCATCCTGGGTATCGCCTGGGACTTCGCGCCGAACTGGTCGCTGGATCTGACCGGCCGTTATCTGCAGACGGACGATCTGCAATGGGGTTCGGTGACCAGCAACGTCGGCGGCGCTGGCCGCGGCGGCGCGGTGACCGACGTCGGCACGTTCGAAGGCAAGTACAAGGACAGCTCGGTGACCCTGGGCATCCGCTACACCTTCGGCTCGCCGCCGCCCCCGCCGCCGCCGCCCCCGCCTCCGCCCCCGCCGCCTCCGCCGCCCCCGCCGGAAGCTCCTCCGCCGCCCCCGCCGCCGCCGGCCTACGAGGCGCGTGAGTTCGTGGTCTACTTCCCGTTCGATCAGTACGTGCTGACGCCGGAAGCCCAGGCCGTGGTCTCGCAAGCGGCTGACTACGCCAAGGGCGGCAACGCCACGAAGATCACCGTGGTTGGCCACACCGACACCTCGGGTTCGCCGAAGTACAACGCCAAGCTCTCCGAGCGCCGCGCCAAGGCCGTCGCCGACGCCCTGGTTGGCGCCGGTGTCCAAGCCACCACCCTGGCGGTGGATTGGAAGGGCGAAAGCGAACCGGCCGTCGCCACTGGCGATGGTGTGAAGGAACCGCTGAACCGCCGTTCCACGATCTCGATCAACTTCTAAAGATCGCGATCCAGACCAAAGAGAAGGGCCCGGCGGCGACGCCGGGCCCTTTTTCTTTCCTCCCTCGCGCAGCGGGGGAGGTGGCGCGATGCGAATACGCATCGTGACGGAGGGGGCAGCGCTGACGTCTCTTGAAAAGAAAGACGCCCCCGAGCGGATCGGGAGCGTCATCGTCCGGAACTCCCGAGAGGGCGTCGGGGACCGGTCAGGCCGACATTCTGGGGGCGTCGGCTCTCATGGCGAACTCGGCGTCAGGGTCGCTGCTTATCCGGCAGGGCGGCGGCTTCCTCGGGCGAGAGGGCGCGAACCGATTGCACCGCGCAGTGCAGCGGACCCGCGCCGCTGCGGGTGATGATGGTGGCGGGGCGGCCGTTGCACAGCTGGTCGTTGAAGCTGGTGTCGAAGGCCAGCACGCGATAGGTCCCCAGCCCCGGACAGGCGCCCACCAGGGTCACCTGGAACACCGCCCCGGTCTGCAGTTTCACATTGATCACGCGATCGTCGACGGACGCCCAGTTGGACATCCGCGCGGTGCGAAAACATTGGGCGGGATCGGTTTTGGGAGGCGCGGCCTGGACCGGGGCGATCGCCAGACCGGTCACGGCGGCCGCCGAGGCGGCGAGGACGAGGACCATGCGCTGCATGAGCGTTCTCCAGTTTCCCCGTTCAGCCGATTATACCGCTCCAGGTTCGGGGCGCGATGAAAATCGCGAGGGCTCGACCAGCGCCGACAGGGCGCGGGGCAGGGGCGAGGGCAGGGTGAGGATCCGCGCGGCCAGGTGCTCGGCCAGCAACGGCGCCAGGCAGAAGCCGCGTCCGCCCAGGCCGCCCAGCACGAACAGCCCCTCCGGCGCGGCGGGAACCGCTCCGGCCAGCGGCAGGTGGTCGGCGGTCGTCGCCCGCACGGCGGCGCGGCCTTGCAGCGGGGCGTCGGCTAGTCGGGTCGCCAGGCCTGGCAGGCCCTTGGCCAGGGCTTGTAGATTGCGGGCGTCGTCGGCCTGGCGGGCGTCGGTCTCGACCTCGCCGCGATCGTGGGTGGCGCCGAACAGCACGCCGTCGCGCGTGGGAACCGCATAGCCGCCGAAGGCCGTGGGCGGGGGCGCCGGATGGTCGGTCCAGGTCGCCTGGCCGCGCACGGGGCGGATCGGCGCGGCGGGCCACAGCGCGGGCAGGCCGGCGCCGCCCGCCAGCACCACGGCGTCCACCTCGGCCAGCCGGCGATCTTCGACGTCGAACAGCCGCCAGACGCCGTCCTCGCCCGCCAGCCGGGCGGCCTGGGCCGATGTCGACGGTCCCCGCCAGGCCGCGATCACCTTGGCCGGCTCTACAACCAGGGCCTCGGCCATGTTCAGGGCGGTCCCGACCGGTTCGCCCAGCCGGGCCGTGGCGGCGTCGGCGGCGAGCACCGCCATCGTGTCCGGCTCGAACAGGTCCTGGGCGGCCACGGCGGCGTGGCGTTCGTCATCGCGCGGCGCGACCGACAGCTTCAGCACGCCGCGCGCGATGATCGCCTCGGGCAGATCGGCATAGAGGGTCATGGCGCGGGCGAAGGCTTGGGCGGGCAGGGCGGCGCGCGGGCCGCCGCCGGCGTCCAGGGCGGGGGTGACCAGGGCGGCTGGGTTGCCCGAAGCGGGAGCCTGGTCCGCGTCGAACACCTGGACTTCCAGCCCCTCGGCGCGGGCGGCGCGGGCCATGGCGGCGCCGGCGATCCCGCCGCCGATCACCGCCAGGCGTCGTGGACGGCGCGGGGTCTCGGGCGCGCCGGGCATGACCGCCTCCAGCCGCTCCTTCTTGCGGCCGAAGCCCGGGCGCTTGTCGACCTGGAAGCCGGCGGCGGCCAGGCCGCGTCGCACCGCGCCCGCGACGGTGAAGGTGGCGGCTCGCGCGCCAGGGGCGCTGCGCGCGGCCACGGCGGCCAGGATTTCCTCGCGCCACATGGCCGGGTTCAGGGCGGGGGAGAAGCCGTCCAGGAACCAGGCGTCGGCCGCGCCGTCCCAGGCGGCCAGGGCCTCCTCGACGTCCATCACGGCCAGGTCGAACGTCGCGTCGAAGCCGGGCAGGTCGATACGGTGAAAGCCGCGCGCCCGGCCCGGCCAATGGTTGAGCAGCACTTGGGCCGCCTCGCCCAGCTCCGGCCAGACGGCCAGGGCGCGGGCCGCCTCGCCACGGGTGATCGGGTGGGCCTCGATCGAGAAGAGGTGCAGGCGCTGGCCGGGCGCCTTCTCCTGTCGCCACAGGTCCAGCAGGGCGGCGATGTTCAGGCCGGTGCCGAAGCCCAGCTCGCCGACGGTGAAGTGGTCGCGCCCACGCCAGGCGTGCGGCAGGTCGCAGCCGGTCAGGAACACCGCCCGGGTCTCGGCCAGGCCGTCGGCGCTGGAGAAGTAGACGTCGCCGTACAGCGCCGACTGGGGCATGCCGTCGTCGCGCCAGATCAGCGGGGAGGCGGGAGAAGGGGCGGCGGGATCGCTCATGGGCCGCTTATAGGGCGGTGAAGGCCCATAAAAGAAGGGCCGCCCTCGCGGACGGCCCTTCCGATGTCTCGAAGACGATGGGCGCCTTAGTGGGCCGCCGGCTCGGTCTTCTTTTCGGTGGTGGTCGTGGTGGTGGTGGTCGCGCCAGCGGCGGCCGGAGCTTCGGCGGCGGTCGTGGCGTCGGCGGCGCCGGCCGGAGCGGCGGCGGCGTCAGCGGCGGCCTTGTTGGCGTCGGCGGCGGCGGTGGCCGCGTTCGAAGCCGCGTCGGTGGCGGTGCTGGCCGAGGCGGCGGCGTCGGCGGCGGCCTTCGAGGAGGCGTCGGCCGCGGTTTCAGCCTTCTTGCCGCAAGCGGCGAGCGACAGGGCCGAAACGGCCACGCCGGCGATCAGGATCGAGCGGAGAATCTTGGTGGTCATAGGGACTTCCCTTGCGACTGCTTTTTGTGGCGACCACGGCCGGAGAGGCCGCGTCACAACATCACAGAACATCAGTTCGTCAGCAGGGGCAAGGCATTTGTTCACGGATCCGTGATCGGTCCGTGAACGCCGCGATCAGACCTCGTTCGGGATCTGCTGCAGAGCTTCTTCCAGCTCCAGGAAGCTGGGCTGGGCTTCGCTCGGCACGTTGCCGCGGCCGATTTCCACTGAGATCTGGGCGGCGTTGCCGTGCAGGTGGGCGACCAGGACGGCCTGGATGATCTTGTAGAACGCGCCCTCCTCGTCGACCACGGCGGTCAGGCGGGTGGCGAACGGGGCGACCAGGCCATAGGCCAGGAACACGCCCAGGAAGGTGCCGACCAGGGCGCCGCCGATCATCGCGCCCAGCACGGCCGGCGGCTCGGTGATCGAGCCCATGGTCTTGATGACGCCGAGCACGGCGGCGACGATGCCCAGGGCGGGCAGGGCGTCGGCCAGGCTCTGCAGGGCGTGGGCCGGGGCCAGGCCTTCATGGTGGTGCTTTTCGAGCTGCTTCTCCATCGCGTCCTCGACCTGGTGGGGGTCCTCCAGGTTCATGGTCATCATCCGCAGCGTGTCGCAGATGAAGTCGACGGCGAAGTGATCGTGGGTGATCTTCGGGTAGCGCTGGAAGATCGTGCTGTCGTTGGGCTTTTCGATGTGGCTTTCCAGGGCGATGACGCCCTTGGACTTCATGGTCTTGGTCAGCAGGAACAGCAGCGACAGCAGGTCGCGATAGTCGCTGGTCTTCCACTTGGGACCCTTGAAGATCTTGCCGAAGCCGCCGCCGGTGGCCTTGATCACCGTCATCGAGTTCGAGATCAGGAACGAGGCGATGCCCGCGCCGAGAATACACATCAGCTCGTGCGGGGCGGCCTCGATGATCACGTCCATCTTGCCGCCGGACATGATGAAGCTGCCGAACACGAGGCCGAACAGCAGAACGATGCCGATGATCTGAAACATGACGAAGGTAGCCCCGGGTAACTTGCGCCCGGATCATCGCCGTTAATGCTTAATCCAAGGTGAGCGGTGATTTGCGGCCCAGTTGCGCCTTTCGCCGCAGCCGCAGGAGCGAGAGGGTTTTGGACGGGGCCGTCTACCCCGGTCCGTTTTCCCGGCGAAGGCCGGGACCCAGGTCGTAGGGCGGTGAGTTTGGGATTGTCGTCCGATACGACGGCTGGACCTGGGCCCCGGCCTTCGCCGGGGAGACGGATGAAAATGGCGATTCCGTTGGCGGCCATTAGGCTCTAACAGATGTTTGACGCCGCTGTTTTGAACAAGCCGGGCCAACCGGCACGCGTCGTGTTGGAAGGGGGGAACATGACCGCAGCCAGCCCGGACGTCCCATTGGACGAGCGCGCCAAAGGCCGGGCCTTCGCCATCCTGTTCGCCGTCCTGCTGTCCAGCGCCGCCGGCAACACCGCCCTGCAGACCGTGCTGCCGGCGATCGGCCGCGAGGTGGGCATTCCCGACGTGCTGATCAGCTCGATCTTCTCGCTGTCGGCCCTGGCCTGGGGGGTGATGTCGCCGGTCTGGGCGCGGATGTCCGACAAGCGCGGCCGCAAGCCGATGGTGATCCTGGGCATGGCCGGTTTCGCCGTGTCGATGCTGGGCTTTGGCTTCTTCATCCTGATGGGCTTGAAGGGCCTGATGGTTCCGCTGGCGGTGTTCGCCGGGGCGGCCCTGTCGCGGGCGATCTTCGGCCTGGTCGGCAGCGCCTCGAATCCGGCGGCCCAGGCCTATGTCGCCGACCGCACCGCGCCGGCCGACCGCACCAACGCCCTGGCGACCATGGCTTCGGCCAGCGGCCTGGGCACCATCCTGGGGCCGGCCGTCGCACCGTTCCTGGTGTTTCCGCTGCTGACCCTGTCGGGGCCGATGTTCTCGTTCGCCCTGATCGCCGGCGTCGTGCTGATCCTGGTCCTGCGCGGCCTGCCCGAAACCCAGGACGAGATCCCCGACCGCGTGGGCGCGGGCAAGGACAAGCCCCGGGCCCGGGTGCGCTGGAACGACCGGCGGATCATGCCCTTCATCCTCTACGGCTTCCTGCTGGCCAGCGCCCAGACGGTGAACCAGCAGACCCTGGGCTTCATGGTCATCGACCAGTTGCGGATCTCGCCGGCCAAGGCGGCGGCCTTCGCCGGGATCGCGATGATGGGCGGCGCGGTGGCCAGCCTGCTGGCCCAGTGGGGGCTGATCCGCATGCTGCGGCTGGTTCCGCGCCAGCTGCTGTGGCTGGGCGCGACCTGCGCGGGGCTAGGCAACCTGATCGTCGCCTTCTCGCCCGACTATCACACCCTGGTGGTCGGTTTCGCCCTGTGCAGCCTGGGCTACGGCTTCGCCCGGCCCGGCTTCACGGCCGGCGCCTCGCTGTCGGTGGGCCATGAGGAGCAGGGCGCGGTGGCCGGGGCGATCAGCGCCATCAACGGCGCCTCGGTGATCATCGCCCCGGTGCTGGGCGTGGCGCTCTACAAGTGGGCCCACCCGTCGCCCTATCTGATGAACGTCGCCATCCTGGCCGGCCTGGTCGCCTACGCCCTGATCGACCCGGTCATGCGCAGGGTCGGCGACGCGAGCGCCCCGCGCGAGGCTCGCGACGAGGCCCAGGTCGTGGACGCCAGCTCGATCGACGCGACGGGACCGCACTGAGGGTCTGCAATAGTCGTGAAACGAACCGGGCGCAGCGTCCTGGACCTGCCGTGTCAGGGAGATCGACCGTGCGTTCCAAGCTGTTCATCCTGGTCTGCGCGACGGGCCTGGCCATTGTGTCGGGCGCCGCCGCCCAGCCCGGCCGCTATGTCGTGACGGTCAAGCCGGCCGCTTCGGCTACGGGCTACGAGAAGCTGAGCGTGGCCAGGGCCGCCGTCGGCAGCACGCCGATCCGGATCTGGGCCAACACCGCCATCGATCCCGACTGCTCGGCCCATGCGCCCGGCGCCACCCTGACCATCCTGCAGCCGCCGTCCCACGGTACGGCGGTGGTCAAGGACGAACCCTATTTCGCGGCCTTCCCGCCGACCAATCCGCGCTCGGCGTGCAACAGCCGCAAGGTGCCGGGCAACCAGGCCTTCTACACCGCCGCCTCGGGCTATGCCGGCCATGACCGGATGGTGCTGCAGGGCTCCAGCCCCGACGGCGCGGTCCGGCGGATCGCGGTGGATATCACCGTCCGCTAGGTGGGCGGCGCCGTCGGCATCTTCAGGCTCAGCGGCACGGTCAGGCCCAGCCAGAACGAGTCGCCTTCCATCCGGTTGGTGGCGTTGAACTCGGTGAAGGCCCGGGCCCGCAGGGTGGCGGGCATGTGGCCGATCTTGAAGTTGTAGGCCGCGGTGGCGCCCACGCCGGTGACCTCGCCCTGGAATGGTCCCAGCTTGGCGCCCGGGCCGCGGTCGGCGCTGATCTGCTTGAAGTAATAGCTCTGCAGGCCCGCCGACCATTTGGGCGAGAAGGTCTTCTCGACCGCCGCCTCCAGGTGCATCTCGGTCCCGGTCTTGTAGTCGGTATAGGGGTTCTCGCCGTTGAAGGTCAGGCCGCCCTTGCCGCTGACGTCCCAGCCGCCCTTCTCGTCGTGCCAGCTCAAGGCCAGCGACGAGTCGAACGCCCAGCGGTGGAAGGCCAGGTTGGCCAGCTCGTCCTTGCGATAGTCGCCGATCGGGACGTTGAGCATGGTCGAGACCTGGACGTGCAGGTCGCCCGTCTTCCAGCCCAGCATGGCGGTGGCGATCGGGTCGCCGATCACGGTGGCGGTGTCGCCGGCCGATCCGCCGAGCTGATTGCCGCGCGGCCCGGTGATCACGGCGTCGACATCGACGTCGGCGTTGCCCACCGGCAGGGCGGCGCCGAAGGCGACCGTCACCCCGTGCAGGTCGGTGGTCGGCACCCACAGCACGGTGGCGAAGTCGGCGAGGATCTTGGCGTCCAGGCCGGCCACGACATTGCCGCCGATCGTGAACTGCTTCCCGCCGCTGGCGCTGCCCTTGTAGTAATAGATCTCGTTGTCGAAGAAGACGCCCTTCAGCGGCGGCATGACGGCGTTGCCGGGACCGCCCGAGCCGAGCAGGTAGAGGCTGGCGCCGCCTTCGGAGGCCTGGGCCTGATGAGCGCCCGCCGCCAGGGCGAGGACGAGGCTGGCGCCCACACCCCGGACAAGGCGCGAAGGGGCGAGACGGCGGGCGGATCGGATGTTCGGCGTTAGGCTCATGGCCCCAGCACTCCGTGGCGTATGGCCGAAGAGTGGTTGGGGCCGCTTTGGGCGACCATCGGGCGAATTGCTGAGTCGTCCCTGCGGCGCGACGGTAATCGGCCTGAGGGAATGGCCTAGGATCGTGAATCTGCTGCGCTGTGAGCGAATTCCTCGTCCTTCGACAGGCTCAGGATGAGGAATTCGAATTCAACCGCCGTAGCATTCGCCCTCATCCTGAGCCTGTCGAAGGACGAGGGCGGCTCCTCGGTGAATGCCGCTTGGTTGCTACGGCCGCGCGGCTAGCTGATCCCCGCCTGGGCCTTCAGGCGCGCCACCATGTCGGACGACAGATAGCCGTCGGCGGGCAGCTTGCGGTCCTGCTGCCAGGCGCGCAGAGCCTTGCGAGTGCCGGCCCCGATCACCCCGTCGGCCGGGCCGGGGTCGAAGCCCAGGCGACCCAGGGCGATCTGGGCGGCCATGCGGTCGGCCAGGCCCAGCGGCGTCTCGACCGGCCAGGCGGCGACCAGCGGCCCGCCGCCGGCGAACCGGTCGGCCAGCAGGCCGATGCCCAGGGCGTAGGACGTGGAGTTGTTGTAGGTGCGGATCGCGAAATGGTTGGGCAGGGCCAGGAAGGCCGGACCCGACCAGCCGGCCGGCAGGATCAGGCCGGCGGGCGAGGCGGCGTCGGCCGCCGTCCAGGGCAGGCCGTCGGCGCGCTTGACGCCCTTGGCTTCCCACCAGGACGGAATCTCGCGGGGGCCCTCGGCCAGGCCATAGTCGAAGCCGGCGGGCAGGATCACTTCCTTGGCCCAGCCGACGCCGGGCTTCCAGCCGCCCTTCTTGAGCAGGTTGGCGGCCGAGGCCAGGCTGTCGCTGTCGCTGCCCCAGATGTCGCGGCGGCCGTCGCCGTCGTTGTCGACGGCGGTGGTCAGGTAGTTGGAGGGCAGGAACTGGGTCTGACCCATGGCCCCGGCCCACGAGCCCTTCAGCTGCGTGCGGGTGACCTCGCCGGAATCGATGATCTTCAGGGCGGCGATCAGCTCGCCTTCCGCCCAGTTGCGGCGACGGCCGTCGGCGGCCAGGCTGGCCATCGAGCGCACCACGTCGAAATTGCCCTGGATCTTGCCGAACGCCGATTCCATGGCCCAGACGGCCAGCAGGATGTCGCGCGGCACGCCGTAGCGCTGCTCGACGCCGGGCAGGAAGGTCAGGGTCTCGCGCTTGTCGCGGCCCACGGCCACGCGGTCGTCGCTGATCACGCCCTTGATATAGTCGCCGACCGGCTTGGAGAATTCCGGCTGGCGGCCGTCCAGCGAGATGACCTTGGGATCGGGCGTCACGCCGTTCAGCTCGCGGTCCAGCAGTTGCTGGGTCAGGCCGGCGGCCAGCGCCTTCTGCTTGAAGGCGGCCAGCCAGGTGTCGAAACCGACCGACTGGCCCGAAGCGGCCGGATCGGCGCTGGGCGCGGCTGGGGCGGGGGGCGGCGTGCGCGGCGGAGCCGGCGGGGTCACCGACGGCGCCAGGGGCGCGTTGGCCGAGGTGTCGGCGCAACCGGCCAGCAGCAGAACGAGGAAAACGCGTCTATCCATGGTGGCAGGCTACCGGCATCCGTATGAAGGCTGCAATCACAAGGGCGACAGAGCGGTTAAGTTCCCGCGAGGTTGAGCTTCCGCTGTGGAGCTTTTGCCGCGCTCGAAGCGCGGATGCGCGCTTTGAGGCCAAGGCGCGCATTGACTCAACGCCATGTCCTGCTTATACGCACGCCCTCCGAAACATCCCGGATGTTCCCTCCGCCACACGGCGGGCCGCGAACCTCTCCGCTGAGTATAGAGACGGTCATGAAGGTTCGTAGCTCGCTGAAGTCGCTGAAGTCGCGCCACCGCGATTGCAAGCTGGTCCGCCGCAAGGGCGTGATCTACATCATCAACAAGACCGACCCGCGCTTCAAAGCCAAGCAAGGCTAATGACGCTCGCGCGGCCTCCCAGGGCGCTGCTCTGGGACGTCGGCAACGTCATCGTGCGCTGGAATCCGCGCACGCTCTACGCGAAGATCTTCAAGGAACCGGCCGATCTCGACCGGTTCCTTTCGCATGTCTGCACCATGGACTGGCACGCGGCGACCGACCGCGGCGTGACCTTCGCCGACAACGTATTGGCCCTGAGCGCCCAGCATCCCCACTACGCCGAGCACATCGCCGCCTGGTGGGGCCGCTGGCCCGAGATGTTCTCCGGCACGTTCTCCGAGACCGAATCCGTGATCGAGGCCCTGGCCGAGCGCGGCGTGCCGCAGTTCGCCCTGACCAACATGTCCAACGAGACCTGGCCCGACGTGAAGGCCATGAGCCCGGCGTTCCGCCATTTCCGCGACGCGGTGGTCTCGGCCGAGGAACGGGTCATCAAGCCCGAGCCGCGTATCTACGAGATCGTCCTGGAACGCACGGGGCTGGAGCCGGCCGACCTGCTGTTCGTCGACGACAGCGCCGCCAACATCGCCGCGGCTGACGCAATGGGGTTTCACACGCACCATTTCACGGATCCGGCGGCGTTGCGCGCGGCCGTGGAAAAGCACGGTCTCCTTTGATCCTTCTCCCCTTGCGGGAGAAGGTGGCGCGAAGCGCCGGATGAGGGGTTGAAGATCGCTGCCGCCGCGACCAGTTGAACCGTCACGCCAGCGTCTGACGTTCGTGCGACCCCTCATCCGTCGGCCCCAATCAAGCAAGAGGGGGCCGACACCTTCTCCCGCAAGGGGAGCAAGACTAGCCGGAGCGTCCTCATGCACATCGGTTTCATCGGCCTGGGGGCCATGGGCAAGGCCATGGTCGAGAACCTGCTGGAGAAGGGCCACGCCGTGACGGTGTGGAACCGCTCTCCAGGTCCCGCCGCCGAACTGGCGGCCCAGGGCGCCAAGGTCGCCGCGACGATCGAGGAGACGCTGCAAGGCGACGTCGTGCTGTCGATCCTGGCCCACGATCAGGCCATCCGCGACGTGCTGCTGAACGCCCTGCCGCGCGCGAGGCCGGGCCTGGTGCACGCCAACCTCGCCACCATCTCGACCGCCTTCGCGCGCGAGCTGGCCGAGCGGCACGCCGAGCTGGGCCTGGGCTATGTCGCCGCGCCGGTGTTCGGTCGCCCGCCCGTCGCCCGGGCCGGCGGACTGAACGTGCTGGCGGCTGGCGCGCCCGACGCGGTGGCCACGGCCCTGCCGGCGCTGGAGGCCCTGGCGACCAAGGTCTGGCCGATGGGCGAGGACCCCGTTCGCGCCAACGCCGTCAAGATCGCCGGCAACCTGATGATCGTCTCGGCCGTCGAGGCCATGGGCGAGGCCACGGCCCTGGGCGCGGCCCACGGCGTGCCGGCCGCCGACCTGCTGGACATGTTGACCAGCACCATCTTCGCCGCCCCGATCTACAAGATCTACGGCGCCATGATCGCCGAGAGCCGCTACCACCCACCGGGCTTCGCCGCCGACCTGGCCCTGAAGGACGTGCGCCTGGCCCAGGCCGCCGGCGACGAGAAGGGCCTGACCCTGCCGCTGGCCGATCTGGTCGAGGGCGGGCTGGAGACCCTACTGGCGGGCGAGGGCGAAACGCCGGACCTGGCCGCCCTGGCGGAAGTCTCGCGCGGACGCATGGAAGGGCGCTGAATCAGCCTTCCACTGGAGGCCTGTTGCCACTAGGTTCCGCGCCTCCCGTTTCCCGCCTTTCGCGAGACCTATCCCATGGCTGATGACGCAGCTCCGCACGCCGACGTGCTCAACTCCACCGCCCAAGGCCAGCTGAAGAGCATCATCGACCGGGTCGAGCGCCTGGAAGTCGAGAAGGCCGAGATCGCCGAGCAGATCAAGGAAGTCTATCTCGAAGCCAAGGGTAACGGCTTCGACGTCAAGATCCTGCGCAAGGTGGTTCGCCTGCGCAAGACCGACCGCGCCAAGCGCCAGGAAGAGGATGCGATCCTGGACCTGTACCTGTCGGCCATCGGCGAGATCTAGGGCGACTGGGGACACACACTCGCGTGTGTCCCCGCCCACAACCACCATTTTTCCGCGTGCGTCCCGCCGTCGACGCCCGCTAGTCTGCCCGCATGCGCGCCAAGAAGCCGCCCGATCCTCGCGCTCAAGCGCGCAAGGCCGCCCTGAACGCGCTCAAGCGCGCCAAGCGCACGGCCGACCTCGCCGGTATCGAGCTGTCGGAATGGGAAGGCGAGTTCCTGGGCTCGGTGGCCCAACGCATCGAGACCTACGGCCGGGCGTTCGGGGATCCCGAAAAGGGCGGCGCCGGCCAGGCCATGTCGGTCAACCAGACTATCAAGCTCAAGGAAATCGCCGCCAAGGCGAAGGGCGAGCGCAAGCCGATGTCGCGGGGCAAGGGGTTCGGTCGTCGAGACACGCGGCCAGGACGGGCGCCCCAAGCTTCACCAAAAGACCTCGAAGATGACTGATCAACTAAAGGTAGTTGTTTATCTAGGGTAAAACCCCTAGGTGGCGTGTCAAAATTCCGAAGGGCCATGAAAATGGTCCCCGTTTCTCACCAAACATTGGTCTGTGAAGGGCGCTGTTAGGTTTTCGGTAACGAAACGGGCGGACATTTGGGTCTCGCGTAAAGTATTGCTTTTAATCGATTTTGTCGTCCGTCCGCGCCGTAGAAAATGGCTGCGACTGACGCCGCGACAGCGTGACCGCGGTGGGGAGTCTCACGCCTATGGACAGCCGAAAATGGCGACCACGATCTATGACTATCTGCTGAGGCGGAAGGCCGACCTGGAGACGCGCATGCTGGAGGCCCAGCGCCGCGCCCAGGCCCCGTTCGAGGACGAGCTGCGGGCGCTCAGCCTGGCGCTGAGCGCGATCGAGCGCGGCGGTCTGGCCGCTGGCGGTCACGGGGGGCTGGAGGGCGAGCCCGCCAGCTTCGCCCATGCCGCGACGTCGCGGCGCGGCCGCAAGCCCCGCTCGGCCCGCGACATGATCCTGATGGTGCTGGGCAAGGACGACGCGGCGATCGCGGCGTCCGAGATCTCGCGCAAGCTGACGCGCCGGTGGGGGCGCGCCATTCCGCTGGCGGCGGTGATGCTGGAGCTTCAGGGCCTGGAGCAGGAAGGCCAGGTCCGCCGGTCCGACGAGGGATGGGTCCGCATCGAAGAGCCGCCGGAAGTCGGGGGCGACCTGGCCCCCGCGCCGCTGGCGATCAGCGCCTAGGCGGCGTTACGACGCTTCCTTGAAGTCGACCTCGATGCCCTGCTCGCGCACCTTGCGATAGAGGGTCGAGCGGCCGATGCCCAGGCGGCGGGCCACTTCCGACATATGCCCGGCATAGACCTCGATGGCGTGCTGGATCAGGTCGCGTTCGATCTCTTCCAGGGTCCGCAGGTGGCCGCGGTCGTCCAGGATGCGCACCGGCGAGTCTGGGGCCGGCGTGCGAGCCATGGCGGCGTGGGCGGCCTGCAGCACGGCCGGCAGGTCGGGCGTGACGGGCGCGGCGGCCTCCGGCGGCGGCGCGACGATCCCCGAGATGGCCGGGAAGTCGTAGGGCTGCAGATAGGGCGCGTCGGCCAGGATGATGGCGCGATAGACCGCGTTCTCCAGCTGGCGCACGTTGCCGGGCCAGTCGAAGGCGTTGAGGAAGGCCAGGGTCTCCGGCGCGGCGCCGACCACCCGCTTGCCCTCTTCGACGTTGAAGCGGCGGATGAAGGCCTCGACCAGGGCCGGGATGTCGTCGCGGCGCTCGCGCAGCGATGGGGCCTCGATCGGGAAGACGTTCAGGCGGTAGTAGAGGTCCTCGCGGAACCGGCCCTGCTCGACGGCGTGGGCCACGTCGCGGTTGGTGGCCGAGACGATGCGCACGTCCACCTTCTGCGAGCGCTTGGAGCCGATCGGATCGATCTCGCCCTCCTGCAGCGCGCGCAGCAGTTTCACCTGCATGTCCAGCGGCAGTTCGCCGACCTCGTCCAGGAACAGGGTGCCGCCGTCGGCCTCCTTGAACTTGCCCAGGTGCTTGTCGGTGGCGCCGGTGAAGCTGCCCTTCTCGTGGCCGAACAGGATCGACTCGACCAGGTTTTCCGGAATGGCGCCGCAGTTGACCGCCACGAACGGCTTGCCCGCGCGATCGGAGGCGCCGTGCACGGCGCGGGCGATCAGCTCCTTGCCGACCCCGCTCTCGCCGGTGATCAGGATGGGGATCGACGACTTGGCCGCGCGCTCGCCCATGCGCTTGACCAGGGTCATGGCGGGTGAGGTTCCGATCAGGTCGGCGAAGGTCGTGCGATTGCCGGCGCGCTTGGTCAGGCGCTCGACCTCGCCCTTCAGATCGCCCATCGACAGGGCGTTGCGGATCGACACGGTGATCCGTTCGGGGGAGGCCGGCTTGATGAAGAAGTCGGTGGCGCCGGCCTGCATGGCCTTGACCACGGTGTCGACGCCGCCCGAGGCGGTGAGCACGATCACGGGCTGGGTGAAGCCGCGCGCGCGCATTTCCTTCAGGGTGTCCTGGCCCGACAGGCCCGGCATGACCAGGTCCAGCAGGACCACGTCGACCGGCGCGCCGCTGGCCAGGTGCGCCATGGCCGCGTCGCCGTTCTCGGCGTGCGAGACCGAGAAGCTTTCGCGCTCCAGGACGGCCTGGATCAGCCGTCGTTGAGTCGGATCGTCGTCGACGACGAGAACCGTCTTGGTCATAGCAGACACCCATCAGAACCGGCCGCGTCCGACATGGGACAGGGCTCTTGTTGGTTCAGAGTGATACAGCCACGGGGTAAAGACCGGGTTTCGGAGACGTGAGTCAGGGGTTAACGGTCGCCCTTAACGCGGTGTGACGATCTGCCCCTCAGCCCACGATCCTGCCCGGCGGCACGCGGCGGACGACGCCGCCGCCGTTCTGGCTGACCAGGCGGGCGTCGATGCGGGTCTCGCCTTCGCGGCCGATGTGGCAGACGCCGACGAAGCGGCTTTTGCGCTGGGTCTTCTTCTCGATGGTGACGGCCTCGAACTTGACGTCCATGGCGCCCGACAGGTCGGCGCCGTCGGCGTCCATGCGGGTGACGTCGATGTCGTTCAGCGGCCCGATGGCGAACTTTTCCTTCAGGCGCTCGGTGCAGCTGTGGAAGACCACGACCGTGCGGATGGACTGGGCGAACCAGCCCATCTGCCGGGCGGGCGGCTTGTCCGCGGCCATCGCCGCCGGCGCGGCGACGAGACCCGCGGCCAGGGCGATGGAAGCGGCCTTGATCATCGAATGTCCCTCGTCGACATCCCCAGAGGGATCCCTCGTCGACCGGCGATATCCTAAGGCGCGACTCGTCGATGCGCCCTTTAATTCGCGGTAATGCTGACGACCCGGGGCGATCCGCCAAGACGGCTTCGGGACGACTTCTCAGCCGCCGCGATCCGACCTAGCTTCCTCTCAAAGTTGCGTAGGGAGGGGATGATGTTCGTTGGGCACTATGCGGCCGCCCTGGCGGCGAAGGCCGTCCAGCCCAAGGCCCCGTTCTGGACCTATGTGCTGGGCGCCCAACTGGTGGACGTTGCCTGGGCCGGACTGGTGCTGGCCGGAGTCGAGCGGATCAGCCTGGACCCGCATCTGCCCGGCAGTCCGCTGGTGCTGTCGTACATCCCCTACACCCACAGCCTGCCCGCCGTGGCGGTCTGGGCGCTGGCGGCGGGGCTGGCCGCCTATTTCCTGTTGAAGTTGCCGCGCGTGGCGGCCGTGGCCATCGGGCTGGTGGTGCTGTCGCACTGGGGGCTGGATTTCCTGGTCCACCGCGCCGACCTGCCGCTGTGGTTCGGTGGTCCCAAGGTCGGGCTGGGTTGGTGGAACGCGCCCGTGCCCGAGCAGGCGCTGGAGATGGGCCTGTTGGCGATGGCGGCCGCGGCCTGGGGCTGGCGGCGCGGCCTGCAGGGCCACAGCGGCTGGAGCGCGCCGCTGTTCGTCGTGCTGCTGGTGACCGTGCAACTGGCCAGCATCCTGGCCCCGCCCACCGGCGGCCCGTCGCAGATGGTGATCGCCTCGCTGTCGGCCTATTTGCTGGCGACCCTGTTCGCATGGCTGATGGACCAGACCGAACGGCGGGGGCGCTAGGCGACGAAACCCCAAGGCCACGATTGCGCGCGTCTTTCGACGGGGCCATATCCCAGGCCATGAACGCGCCCTTCAAGATCGACGCCCTGCCCGAGTGGAACCTCGCCGACCTCTATGCCGGTCGCGACGATCCCAGGATCGAGACCGACCTGGCCGCCGCCAAGGCCGCCAATGACGAGCTGGCCTCGCTGGAGGGGCTGTTCCTCCAGGCCCGGAACGAGCCCGAGCGGCTGGGCGTGCTGCTGGATCGCGGGATCAAGCTGTATGAGCAGGCCACCAACGGCCTCTGGGGCGTGGGGGCCTATGCGGGGCTGGCCGCCTCGACCGCCCGCGACGACCCGGCCTGGGCCAAGTTCGAGGCCGACCTGCGGGCTCGTTCGTCCCAGATCGCCTCCGAAAGCCTTTTCTTCTCGCTGGAGCTGAACCAGCTGGAAGACGGCGAACTGGAAGCGGCCTTGCGCGCCCATCCGGCCACCATCCGCTGGGTTCCATGGCTGCGCCGCCTGCGCCTGTCGCGCCCGCACGAACTGACGCCCGACCTGGAGCGCTACATCGTCGATCGCGGTCCGGCCGTCGCCAACTGGGTGCGTTTGTACGACGAGACCCTGGCCAAGCTCACGGCCCACGTCGGCAAGGAAAGCCTGACCCTGCCCGAGGCGCTGAACCGCCTGTCCGATCCGGACGGCAAGCGCCGCAAGGCCGCCGCCGACGGCCTGGCCAAGGCGTTGGAGGACCGCGCCTCCACGCAAGGGCTGGTGATGAACACCCTGGCCTTCGAAAAACAGGTCGAGGACCGCTGGCGGCGCTTCGACAGCCCCGCCCAGTCTCGCCACCTGGCCAACGAGGTCGACGCCGACGCCGTCGACGCCCTGGAGCAGGCGGTGGTCGAGGCCTATCCGCGCCTGTCGCACCGCTACTACGCCCTGAAGGCCAAGGTCATGGGCCGCAAGACCCTCGACTATTGGGACCGCAACGCCCCCCTGACCGCCGCGACGCCCAGGAGCTACGACTGGACTCAGGCGCAAGGGATCGTGCTGGAGAGCTTCCAGGCCCTGGCCCCAAAGTTCGCCGACACCGCCCAGACCTTCTTCGACCAGCCGTGGATCGACGCGCGTCCGCGCGCGGGCAAGCAGTCCGGCGCCTATTCGCATCCGGTCACCGCCGAGCGGCACCCCTACGTCTTCATGAACTACATGGGCGAGCGGCGCGACGTGCTGACCCTGGCCCACGAGCTGGGCCACGCCGTGCATCAGACCCTGTGCGCGCCGCTGGGCACCCTGCTGGCCGACACGCCCCTGACCTTGGCCGAGACCGCCTCGATCTTCGGCGAGGGCCTGGTGTTCGACCGCCTGCTGGCCGAGGCCACGCCGCAGGACCGCATGGGCCTGCTGGCCGGCAAGATCGAGGACGGGCTCAACACCGTCGTGCGCCAGATCGCCTTCCACCGCTTCGAGCGGCGCTTCCACGAGGCCCGCAAGGACGGCGAGCTGTCGCCCGATCAGATCGGCCGGCTGTGGCTGGAGGTGATGGGCGAGAGCCTGGGCCCCGCCGTGACCCTGAACGAGGGCTACGAGCACTACTGGGCCTATGTCAGCCACTTCGTGCACGCGCCGTTCTACGTCTACGCCTACGCGTTCGGCGACTTGCTGGTGCGCGGCCTGATGGAGAGGCGCCGCGAGGATCCTGAAGCCTTCGCGCCGCTCTACGAGGACCTGCTGGCCGCCGGCGGCACGCGGACCTATGTCGAAGCGCTCAAGCCCTTCGGCCTGAACCCGCGCGAGAAGGCCTTCTGGGCCGCGGGTTGCGCTCAGCTGGAACGGCTGGTCGACGAGTTCGAGGCGTTGGTGTGAGGCGCGGCGACGACGTCCCCCTAGGTCCTCCCCCTGTGGGGGAGGTGTCGCCGCAGGCGACGGAGGGGGGAATTTGCCGAGGTGGGATTACTCCCCCCACCGGCGCTTCGCGCCCCCTCCCCCACAGGGGGAGGGCCTAGATGGCTCAGGACCCCGAACGCGACCGCCTCTCCGGCCGCCTGACCCGCTTCGCCAAGGTCGGGGCCGGGCTCTCCGGCGCGGCCGTCTCGTATGGCGCCAACAGCCTGTTCGGCGGCGACAGCGCCGACGCCCGTAACGCCAAGGCGCTGAGGGCGGCTCTGGGCGGCCTCAAGGGCCCGCTGATGAAGGCGGCCCAGATGTTCGCCACGGTGCCGGACCTTTTGCCGCCGGAATTCGCCGCCGAGCTGGCCGAGCTGCAGACCAACGCCCCGGCCATGGGCTGGCCGTTCGTTCGTCGGCGGATGGCCGCCGAGCTGGGGCCGGACTGGGCGGGGAGGTTCCAGAGCTTCGAGCACGAGGCCGCCGCCGCCGCGTCGCTGGGCCAGGTGCATCGCGCCGTCGCCCCCGACGGCCGCGCCCTGGCGGTGAAGCTGCAATATCCGGACATGCAGAGCGCCGTCGAAAGCGATCTGGGCCAGCTACGCGCCCTGATCGGCCTGTTCAAGCGCATGGACGGCTCGATCGACCCGACCGAGATGATCGTCGAGGTCGGCGACCGGCTGCGCGAGGAGCTGGACTACGAGCGCGAGGCCAAGCTGATGGCCGTCTATGGCGGCTTCTTCACGGGCCGCGACGACATCCAGGTTCCCCAGCCCGTGCCGGCCCTGTCGACCAAGCGCCTGCTGAGCATGACCTGGCTGGAAGGGCGGGGCCTGCTGGCCTTCAAGGACGCGCCGCAGGAAACCCGCGACCGCATCGCCGCCCTGCTGTTCGAGGCCTGGTGGAGCCCGATGACCAAGCTGGGGATCATTCACGGCGACCCACATCTGGGGAACTACACTTTCGGCGGTCCCGAGGGGGGCGACGGCGCGGCGCATCTGAATCTGTTGGACTTCGGTTGCATCCGCATCTTCCCGCCGCGCTTCGTGGCCGGGGTGGTGCGGCTGTACCGCGCTCTGTCGAACGACGACCGGGCCGAGCAGATCGAGGCCTATCGCAGCTGGGGCTTTTCCAACCTGACCGACGACCTGGTCGACGTGCTGAACGTCTGGGCGCGGTTCATTTACGGCCCGCTGCTGGACGACCGCGTGCGCACCGTCGCCGACGACGTGCCGCCCGGCGAGTACGGCCGCCGCGAGGCCTTCAAGGTGCGCCAGGCCCTGAAGTCGGTCGGCGGCGTCGTCATTCCCCGCGAGTTCGTGTTCATGGACCGCGCCGCCATCGGCCTGGGCGCGGCCTTCCTGCACCTGGGCGCGCGCCATAACTGGAAGGCGCTGTTCGAGCGGTCGCTGGAGGGCTTCTCGGAAGAGGGCCTGGCCAAGCGGCAAGCGGCGGTGTTGAGCGCGGCTGGAGTATCCTGATGACTCCTCGCACCCTCAAGCGCCTCCATCCCGCCCAGCGCGACGACATCGGCGACCTGACCACGCGGCGGCCGCTGCCCGGTCCGGCGATCCCGCAGCTGGATCCGTTCCTGTTCCTCAACCACCACGGCCCGCAGGTCTACCCGCCGGGCAACCGAGGTCTGCCGTTCGGGCCGCACCCGCATCGCGGCTTCGAGACCGTGACCTTCATCCTGGACGGCGAGCTGTCGCACCTCGACAGCGGCGGCCATGAGAGCGTCATCGGCCCGGGCGGCGTGCAGTGGATGACGGCCGGCAGCGGCCTGGTCCACGCCGAGCTGTCGCCGGCCAGCTTCAAGCGGTCGGGCGGACCGCTGGAGATCCTGCAGCTGTGGGTCAACCTGCCCAGCCGGCTGAAGATGACCACGCCGAACTATCTGGGCCTGCAGGGCGACGCGATCCCCAAGGTCGAGCGAGACGGCGCGACGTTCGAGGTGATCTCGGGCGAGGTCGCGGGCGTCGCCGGGCCGTTCCCGTCGCTGATCGGCATCGAGATGAGCGTCGCGCGCCTGTCGCCCGGCGGGGCGGTGAACCTGCCGGTGGCCAGGGGCAGGGCGGTGTTCCTCTACGTGGTCTCCGGCGAGATCGTGGTCGGAGGCCAGGCGGCGCCGAAGTGGAACCTGGTCGAGCTGAACGACGACGGCGACGCGGTGGCGTTCGACAGCCCGACCGGCGCTGTGGTCCTGGTGGGCCATGCCCAGCCCATCGGCGAACCGATCTTCGCCCACGGGCCGTTCGTGATGAACACCCGCGAGGAGATCATCCAGGCGATCGACGACTACAACGCCGGCAAGTTCGGGAACGTGCCGGGGTAGGGGCGTCGATCACCCCTCATATTCCGCTAGCAACGCCTCCAGCCGACGCTGCTCGGGCTTGAGCACCCGGAAGAACCGCAGGGCGTTCCAGCCGACGCTGGCGACCAGGGCCACGCCGAACATCAGCAGCATCTGGGTGATGTTGCGCTCGGTCGCCTTGCCCACGGCCTCCAGCTGGAACACCCCGATCAGCGTCGGCACGATGAACACCGGCATGCTGATCAGGAAGATCCTGAAGCCGACCCGCGCGCGGTGATTGGCGGCCAGCAGGGCCTCGAGGGTCTGGCGCATCGGCGAGCCGTCATGGGGCGGCCGCTTGGCCAGAACGCTGGCGATCAGCACGGTGGCGATGACCGCCCAGCAGACCCCCAGCATGGCCAGGCCGCCCCACTCGCGGGCCAGGTCGATGCGGCCGTCCAGGACCGCTTGCCCGGCGACGCCGGTGAAGAAGGTCATGGCCGCGGTCGGGATCAGGGCCAGCAGCATCTCGCCGCGACGGCGGGTTTTCAGCATCTGCATCAGTTGCTCCATCAGATAGGCCTGGGCCTGGGCGTCGGGGCTGTTGGCCTCCGAGCGCCAGGCCTGTTCGAGACGGTCAAACTCCATCGCCGTCCTCCTTCACCAGGATCGTCAGCCGGGCGCGCAGGCGGGTCAGGCGCGCGCCGACATTGG
The DNA here is from genome assembly GCF_011045195.1 of Caulobacter soli. Classification (GTDB taxonomy): domain Bacteria; phylum Pseudomonadota; class Alphaproteobacteria; order Caulobacterales; family Caulobacteraceae; genus Caulobacter; species Caulobacter soli. The sequence continues at coordinate 970,497 of NZ_CP049199.1, forward strand.
TGGGCGTCAGGCCGTGCAGCCCGGCGATCTCGCCATAGGCCAGGCCGTCCAGCGACAGCAGGATCAGCGAGCGGTCCACCGGCGGCAGGGTGCGGATCGCCGCGTAGAGCCGCTCCAGCAGGCCCGCCTCGGGCGTGTCCGGGTGATCCAGCCGCAGGGCCAGCTCGGCCGCCACGCCGTCCTGACGCCGCCGTCGCCGGGTCTCGCCGCGCCGCCAGGTCAGCGCCGCGTTGTGGGCCACGCGGTGGACGAAGGTGGCGTCGGCGGCCTCGCCCCGGAAGCGCGGCCGGGCCTTCCAGAGGGCCACGGTCAGCTCCTGCATCAGGTCGTGCTGGTCGGCCGGTTCGGCGAAGGCGCGGGCGACCCGGCGCAGGACAGCCAGATGCGGTGTCAGCCACGCCGCGAAAGCCTCGTCCTCCTGCCGTCCAGCACCCATGACCCGCCCCGTTTTCGAAAGGTTAGACGCCGGCCGCCGCGCCGTCCTTACAGCGCGGCCCCGAAACCTTCCCCAACCGTCACCCTTGCCACGGTTCAAACGACCGTTAGACTTTCCCCATGTCAGACGATCTCACAGGCGCCCAGGCCGCCGCCATTCCCGACGGCTACAGCCCGTTGAACTGGTCGCGCGGCTTTGGCCGACAGATAGGGCCGCTGTACGAGCAGCGCACCGGACCGGGCCAGGCGGTGTTGGGCTTCCGGGTCGAGGAGCACCACGTCAACGGCCTGGGCAATTGCCATGGCGGCATGCTGATGAGCTTCGCCGACATGGCCTGGGGGCGGATCATCTCGCTGCAGAAGTCCTATAGCTGGGTCACGGTGCGACTGAACTGCGATTTCCTGTCCGGGGCTCAGCTCGGCGACTTCGTCGAAGGGCGGGGCGAGCTGATCTCCGAGGAGGACCTGGTCTTCACCGTGCGCGGCCGCATCTGGGTGGGCGAGCGCACCCTGATGACCGGCACGGGGATCTTCAAGGCCCTGGCCCCCCGCGCGCCACGTCCGGGCGAGATCGCCTATACCGAAACCGCCGGGGCCTGACGCCATGGCCGACGATCGTCCCGCCCGCGTCTCCCTGCTGGGTCCCTTCCATGGCGAGAGGCCGCCGGCCCCGGCCTGGTTCGACGCCGCCCTGGCCGTCGCGCCCGAACGCTCGCGCATCCCGGTCGAGGGGGCGCGGATCGAACTGCTGACCTGGGGCGAGGTCGGCAAGCCGGGCCTGCTGCTCCTGCACGGCAACGGCGCCCACGCCGACTGGTGGAGCTTCATCGCGCCGTTCTTCGCCAAGGACTGGCGGGTGGCGGCGATCTCGTGGTCGGGCATGGGCGGCTCGGACTGGCGGCCGGACTATTCGGCGCAGCTGTTCGCCGCCGAGATCTTCGCGGCGGTCGAGGCGGCGGGGCTGGAGGCGGGCGGGGTCAAGCCGATCGTGGTCGGCCACTCGTTCGGCGGCTTTCCCACCCTGCACTGCGCGGCCAACCATCCCGAACGCCTGCGCGGCGCGATCCTGGTCGACTGCAGCATCCAGCCGCCCGAGAAGCGCTGGACCGGCCCGCCGCCGCGTCCCAACGGCAACCGGGTCTACGCCACGCTGGAGGAGGCCCTGGCCCACTTCCGCCTCGCGCCGCCGCAGGGTTGCGAGAACCTCTACATCGCCGACCACATCGCCCGGGGTTCGCTGAAGGGCGTCGACGGCGGCTGGACCTGGAAGTTCGACCCGGCCATCTGGCAGAGGTTCATCATGCCCGACCTCGGCGCCCTGTTGCCGCGCATCGCCTGTCCGGCCGCCGCGATGTGGGGCGAGCGCTCGGCCCTGATGCGCGCCGACACCGTGGACTACATGATCCGTGAGATGCCCGACACGGTCCTGCGCGCGATCATACCCGACGCGGACCACCATGTGATGGTGGACCAGCCGCTGGCCTTCGTGGCCGGGCTGCGCGGGTTGCTGGCGGGGTGGCCATAAGCCGCACATGGGTCTGTTCCGCCGCTTATTCGTTGGCTAGGCTATCGTCACGCTTGGGGGGACGATCATGGCGAAGCCAATCGATGTGGGCGTGAATACGCGCGTCGGACCGCGAACCATCGAGGCGTCGCGTCTCAAGCTCTGGCTCTATCTGGCCATCAGCCTTGTCTTCGTCGCCATCGGCGTGATGATGGTCCAGGATCCTTCGGCGGGCCTGAAGGGATGGCTCGTCCTGCTCTTCTTCGGGCTCGGTGTGGCGGCGTTCGTCGTGCTGCTCGTGCGGCCCCAGGTTCTGGACCTGGACACCCAGGGCTTCACGCTTCGGGGAGGCTTCGTCCGCTCTCCCAAGACGGTGCTCTGGCGCGACGTCGAGCGCTTCTTCGTCTATCGCCTGCCCAGGGGCGGCAAGATGATCGGCTACATGCTCGAGCCCGCCGCCCGCAAGGATACGGCGCTCAATCGGATCGCGCGAAGCTTTGGGGCCGACGGCGCGTTGCCCAAGGGTTGGCCCGGATCCCCCGAGAAGATGGTCGAGGACCTGAACGCCTACCGGCTGTGGGCGCTGGGCGGCCGGTGATGCGGCGGGCGGGATGACAACCGCCGGGTCGCCCGCTAAGCCCGTGGCATGAGCGCCCCGTATCCTGGCCCCGTCCTCGTCTACGCCCCCGATCGCGGGATCGGCGACCTGATGTGGCATCTGCCGACGTTTCGGGCGATCGCCGCGACCACGCCGGAGGGCCAGGTCGTGCTGGCCGCGCGGCCGTCGAGCCGGGCCGCCGAGGTGCTGGCCGTCGAACCGACGATCGCCGGTGTCGTCTACGCCCGCCACTTCACCGGAACGCTGAAGGGCGTGAAGGAGGTGCTCGACTTCTGGCGCATCTGCCGCGAGGTGAAGCCGCGCGCGGTGTGGATCCTGGAGAAGATCGGTCGTCCCGCCCAGGCCGCCTGGCTGGCTGGCGTGCCCGAGCGGCGCGGCTTTGGCCTGGGCCACAAGAGCCAGGAGCAATGGCTGCAAGGGCCGTTCCTGCCCAAGGCCATGCGGCCGGACCATCGCCTGGACAAGCTGGCGGCCTTCGAGGCCCTGAACGGCCTGAGGGTCGACAGTCGCGAGCCCGGCCTGTTGCTCGACCCCAAGGCCGTGGCCGCCGTCAAGGCGCGGTTCGGCGAGCGTCCCGGTCCGTGGCTGGTGCTGGGCGTCGGGGCTAGCGAGCCGGCCCGCACCTGGCCCGCCGAGCGCTTCGCCGCCGTGTCGACGGCCCTGGCCGACCTGTTCCCGACCGTGTTCTGGCTGGGCGGCCCCAACGACGCCCCGCGCCTGAAGCCCACGCTTGAAGCCCAGCCTTCGGGGCGCGACGTCCTGGCCTGCGACCTGCCGCTGGACCAAGCCGCCGCCCTGATCGCCCTGTCGGCCGGGTTCCTGGGCAACGACTCGGGGCCGCTGAACGTCGCCGCCTCGGTCGGTCGCCCAGCCATCGGCCTGATGGGCGCCAGCCCCGTGCCGGCCTATTCCAGCTGGCTGTCGCGCCTCGACGGCGGGGCGGGGCGAATCGCCGATATTTCGATCGACCAGGCGATAAAGGCTGTTCGAACGCGGTTCACCGAAGAGGCCTGGGCCAACCGCGACATCCCGGCGGCTTGAGCCTGAGCCCCGCACGTTGTAAGCGGCGGGGCGTTTTTTAATTCCACCTAGGAAACTGACATGGCCGGCGACTATCACCGCGGTGAGATGGACATCCACGAACAGTCCGCGACCTTCGAAGCCTTTGGCAAGATGACCAAGTGGGGTTCGCTGGCCATCGCCGTCCTGCTGCTGACGATCACCCTGTGGTTCTGCACCTCGGCCGGCTTCATCGGCGGCGTGATTCCCGGCATCGTGCTGGCGGTACTGGGCGTGGTGTTCCTGCGCGAAAAGCCCGCCTCCGCCCACTGACACCGGTAGACATCGGTATTTTTTTGCCTCTGCCGCGAGCGTAAGGCTCGACATCGGGCAAGAACATCCCCTAGAGAGACGCGCAAGCTTGTCTAAGCAAACAGCGCTCTTGGGAGGGGTATGCCGATGGCCGTTATCGCCGTCACGAAAGAGACCCGCGGTGGTGAAACCCGGGTCGCGGCCACGCCCGAGACCGTGAAGAAGCTGGCCGCGGCCGGCTTCTCGGTCGTGGTCGAGGCCGGGGCGGGGACTGCTGCCTCGTATCCGGACGCCGACTACGAGGCGGCCGGGGCCAAGCTGGCCAAGACGGCGAAAGAGGCCCTGAAGGACGCCGACGTCCTGTTCAAGGTCCGCGCGCCCGAAGCCGCCGAGATCGCCGCCCTGAAGAAGGGCGCGATCGTCGCGGCCGCGCTCAATCCGCACCAGGACAAGGACACGCTGAACGCCCTGGCCAAGGCCGGCGCCAGCGCCCTGGCCATGGAATTCATCCCGCGCATCACCCGGGCCCAGGTGATGGACATGCTGTCCTCGCAAGCCAATCTCGGCGGCTATCGCGCCGTGATCGAGGCGGCCGAAGCCTATGGCAAGGCCCTGCCGATGATGATGACCGCCGCCGGCACCGTCGCCGCGGCCAAGGTCTTCGTGATGGGCGTGGGCGTGGCTGGCCTGCAGGCCATCGCCACCGCCCGCCGCCTGGGCGCGGTGGTCACCGCCACCGACGTGCGTCCGGCCACCAAGGAACAGGTCGAGTCGCTGGGCGCCAAGTTCCTGGCCGTCGAGGACGAAGAGTTCAAGAACGCCCAGACCGCCGGCGGCTACGCCAAGGAAATGTCTAAGGAATACCAGGCCAAGCAGGCCGAGCTGGTCTCCACGCACATCGCCAAGCAGGACATCGTCATCACCACGGCCCTGATCCCGGGCCGCCCGGCGCCGCGGCTGGTCTCGGCCGCCCAGGTGGCCTCGATGAAGCCTGGCTCGGTGCTGGTCGACATGGCCATCGAGGCCGGCGGCAACGTCGAGGGCGGCAAGCTGGGCGAGGTTCTGACCACGGCCAACGGCGTCAAGATCCTGGGCATCCCCAACCTGCCCGGCCGCATCGCCACCGACGCCAGCGCGCTCTACGCCCGCAACCTCTTCGCCCTGTCGAGCCTGTTCCTGAACAAGGAGGGCGCCTTCGCCCCCGACTTCGAGGACGAGATCCTCAAGGCGGCCCTGGTCACCCAGGGCGGGGCTGTTGTGCATCCGAGCCTGCAGGCCGGCTAACTCACTGCGTGAAACCTCGTGCTTCGACAGGCTCGGCATGAGGTTTCAGGGAAAGGGCGGTTCATTCCGCCCTCATCCTGAGCTTGTCGAAGGAGAGGGCGGCCGCACCGCCACTCAGCAGAGGGATTAAAGATGGAAGCCGTCGACCCCACCGTGTTCCGCCTGGCGATCTTCGTGCTCGCCATCTTCGTCGGTTATTATGTCGTCTGGAGCGTGACGCCCGCCCTGCACACCCCGCTGATGGCCGTGACCAACGCCATCTCGTCGGTGATCATCGTCGGCGCCCTGCTGGCGGCGGCGGCCCACGGGGCCAACAGCGACCTGTCGGGCGGCACGGTCGCGGCCTCGACCTGGATCTCCAAGGGGGCCGGCGCCATCGCCGCCGCCTTCGCCGCGGTCAACATCTTCGGCGGCTTCCTGGTCACCAACCGGATGCTGGCCATGTATAAGAAAAAAGAGAAGAAATAGGCGCGAAGGCAGGGGGAGCCTTCGGGCGATGTTCAGCGCCATCAAGCGCATGGCCGGTCGAACCGACGCCCTCAAGCGCATCGCGCTCGAGCGGTGGTGGGACGAGCTGCGCGCTTCGCCCAGGGCTCAAGAGCCCGGGCGGCTGATCGCCCATGGCCGCAAGACCTACAGCCAGAACGACGAGGACGGCATCGTCCTGGAGATCTTCAACCGCATCGGCGAGAGCGACCGGCGCTTCATCGAGTTCGGCGTCCAGGCCGGGGTGGAGTGCAACACCGCCCTGCTGCTGATGGCCGGCTGGAGCGGCCTGTGGCTGGACGGCTCGGACAAGTATGTCGAGGCGGCCAAGGGTCACCACGCCGTCGCCGTGGGTCAGGGCCGGCTGAGCATCCAGAAGGCCTTCGTCACCGTGCGGAACATCGACGACCTGCTGGGCGCCTGGGCCGGCGGGACCGCCGCCAAGCCCGCCAGCGTTGACCTGCTGTCGATCGACATCGACGGCAACGACTACTGGGTCTGGGAGGCGATCACCGCGGTGCGTCCGCGCGTCGTGATCATCGAGTACAACGCCGCCTATCCGCCGCCCGTCGCCTTCGTCGCCGAATACAAGGCCGACCGGGTTTGGGACGGCGGCAATTATCACAGCGCCAGCCTCTCCAGCCTGGAGGCCCTGGGCCGCGCCAAGGGCTACGCCCTGGTCGCGTGCAATCTCTCCGGCGCCAACGCCTTCTTCGTGCGCGAGGACGAACTGACCGGCTCCGACGGCCAGCCCCGCTTCGCCGCGCCGTACTCGGCGGCCAACCACTACGAGCCGCCGCGCTACGACCTCTCCGGCCTGTCTTCAGGCCATCCGCCTCGGTTCGGCGTCAACGCCGCGCCGACGATTTCCTCTTCGCCGCTCTTGGGGGCCAAGACCTGACATGAACGCCAATCTCGCCGCCATCCTCTACATCGTGTCCGGGGTGCTCTTCATCCTGGCGCTGCGCGGGCTGTCCAGCCCGGTGACCAGCCAGGCGGGCAACCGCAACGGCATGATCGGCATGGCCATCGCCGTGCTGACCACCCTGGCCACGCTCTGGAAACAGGGCGCGCTGGATCCCGTGACCATCGGCCTGATCCTGGGCGGCATCGCCGTCGGCGGCACGGTGGGGGCGGTGATCGCCCGCAAGGTGGCCATGACCTCGATGCCGCAACTGGTGGCGGCCTTCCACAGCCTGGTCGGCATGGCCGCCTGTCTGGTGGCCGTGGCGGCGATCTACACCCCGGCTGCCTACGGCATCCTGGGCGACAACGGCCAGGTGCACCTCAACAGCCTGATCGAACTGTCGCTGGGCCTGGCCATCGGCGCGATCACCTTCACCGGTTCGGTCATCGCCTTCGCCAAGCTGAACGGCAACATGGGCGGCGCGCCGATCCTGCTGCCGGCCCGCCACCTGCTGAACATCGTCATCGCCCTGGCCATCGTCGCCCTGGTGGTGGTGCTGGTCCTCAGCGGCGGCCACGCGATCTGGGCGTTCTGGGGCATCTTCGCCCTGGCCCTGCTGATCGGCGTCACCCTGATCATCCCGATCGGCGGCGCCGACATGCCGGTCGTCGTCTCGATGCTCAACAGCTATTCGGGCTGGGCCGCCGCGGCCCTGGGCTTCACCCTGGAAAACACCACCCTGATCATCACCGGCGCCCTGGTGGGTTCGTCGGGCGCGATCCTGTCCTACATCATGTGCAAGGGCATGAACCGCAGCTTCATCTCGGTGATCCTGGGCGGCTTCGGCGCGACCGACGCGGTCGCCGGCCCTGGCGGCAAGGTCGAGAGCCGTCCCGTCAAGCAGGGGTCGGCCGACGACGCGGCCTTCATCATGAAGAACGCGTCCAAGGTGATCATCGTCCCCGGCTACGGCATGGCCGTGTCGCAAGCCCAGCACGCCCTGCGCGAAATGGCCGACAAGCTGAAGGAAGAGGGCGTGGAGGTGAAGTACGCCATCCACCCCGTCGCCGGCCGCATGCCGGGCCACATGAACGTCCTGCTGGCCGAAGCCAACGTGCCCTATGACGAGGTGTTCGAGCTGGAGGACATCAACAGCGAGTTCTCGACCGCCGACGTGGCCTTCGTGATCGGCGCCAACGACGTCACCAACCCGGCCGCCAAGACCGACCCGACCAGCGCCATCTACGGCATGCCGATCCTGGACGTCGAAAAGGCCCGCACCGTGCTGTTCATCAAGCGCGGCATGAGCAGCGGCTATGCCGGCGTCGAGAACGAGCTGTTCTTCCGCGACAACACCATGATGCTGTTCGGCGACGCCAAGAAGATGGTCGAAGGGATCGTGAAGGGGCTCTAGGGCTTCGATCTTAACGCCAGAAAAGAAGAGGCCCCGGACGTTTCCGTCCGGGGCCTTTTGCTTGTCGGGGTCATGTCGTCGCTCAACGGGCGGCGACGGACACCGGGACGGCGCGGGAGGCCATCTGCAGGCCGTGGCGCTGCGACTTGGACAGCTGTTCGTTCACCTGCTTGCGGACCGCGACCTTGCAGCCGGCGATCGTGAAGTCGCCGCCGGGATTGCCGTGGACCATCTCGCGGCACACCTGCTCGCCGGCGACGTCGACGCGGGCGGCGAATTCGGCGGCGTGGGCGGGGTTGGAGAGGTTCAGGCCCACCAGCGAGATGGTGGCGGTCGGTTCGGCGGCGTGGGCGGCCTGCAGCAGGCCCAGGGCGGGCACGGCGGCCAGGGTGACGGTGGCCACGGCGGTCAGGCTGGTCATGAACTTACGCATCGGACGTTTCCTTCTTGAAAGGGCGGCTTGGCGCCCGGGGGCTTGCTGAAAGGCGCTTTCGCGCCGGCGGGGGATCGGTTTAGCGGCTGGCCACTTGCACGGAGGCGGCGGCGGCCGAGCGGCGCAGGTCGGCGCGTTGCGTGGCGGTCAGCTGGCGGTGGGCGGCCAGGCGGACCTGGGTCAGGCAGTCGTCCTGGCGGATGCGCGAACGCATCTCGCGGCCCGCGACCTGGCGGCAGAGGGCCTGGCCCTGGCTGTCGAGGCGGGTGTTGAAGACGGCCGCCTGGGCGGGGTTGCTCAGGTCCAGATCGCCGACCTGGATGGTGGCGGTCGGCTCGGCGGCGTGGGCGGCCTGCAGCAGACCCAGGGCGGGCACGGCGGCCATCGTCAGGGTGGCCACGGCGGTCAGGCTGGTCATGAACTTGCGCATTTGAGTTGTCCCTCTGTCTTGGCGCGTCCCTGCGCCCCATGACCAGAGGTGTACTCTCGTGTTCTCACGAATACTCGTTACGTCTCCTTCATGACGTGTAATTAAAGAAGTGTACTGAAAGTAATGTTCTAAACTTCCTGTAATGTTGCGAATGATGATCTGTCGGCTGACTATGGTCATGCTTGACAAATGGTTAAGGCTCGCCGCCTTTTGGCCGCATGGACGCGGCATAGAGCCTGCCTTCATCATCCCGAAAGGTGACCCGTGGGATGGGAGCGCGCTTGGCGCGGTCTCTTTGGGTCGACCGATCGTCCACGAGGATCGCTCTTGTCGTCACGAGTCCTGGCCGCAACGTCGTCTCCCTATTCGCTGGCCGCGTTCGCCGCCGTCGGTGGCGCGATCGTGGTCTGGGGCGCGATCAACGCCGTCACGGCCATCGACGTGATGAACGCCGGCGCGCAGCCGCCGCCCCCCGCCGTGGCCCCCGTCACCGCGCCCGAGCCGCCGCCCCCGCCGCCGCCCGCCTTCGTCTTCGACGCCCCGCTGCCGGGCCGGGTGATCAATTCGCCGTTCGGTCTGCGCCAGATGCCTTGGGAAGAGAACGGCCGCCTGCACGAGGGCGTCGACATCGCCGCCCCGGCCGGCGCGCCCGTCCACGTGGCCACCGACGGCATCGTGATGCGCAGCGGCGTGTCGTCGACCTACGGCCGTTTCGTCGAGGTGGCGCACAAGGACGGCTTCCGCACCTTCTACGCCCACCTGGGCCGCGACGCGGGCCTCAAGCGCGGGACCTACGTCAAGCGCGGGACCACCGTGGCCTATGTCGGGAACAGCGGCCGCTCGACCGGCTCGCACCTGCATTTCGAGCTGCGCAACAAGGCTGGCAAGCCGCTGAACCCGGCGCTGTTCATGGGCAAGACCTTCGCCGAGAAGGACGACCTGCCGCTGAAGGCCGCCGCCAAGGTGGGCCGCAAGGTGCGTCTGGCCCAGGTGTCCAAGTGGCCCGACGGCGTGAAGAGCAAAATGGCGGCCAACGGCGAGGGCGTGGTCACCCGCGTCAAGGGCGGCCGTGTCCGCGTGCGGATCAACGTGGTCGACGGCTAGGGCTCGTCTTTTGGGCGCCTGGGGCCTGCACCGGTTTTCCACAGGGCCGTCACTCGACGGACACCGACGCTCGGCTACAGTGGCCGCATGCTCAGATATGTCGGACGCGCCGTTGCCGGATTCGCTCTTTTCATTCTCTCGTTCGTCGCCGTGGGCGGCTTGATGTCGGCGGCGGGGCATCCCGTGCCGCGGGGCAAGATGGTCGACATCGGCGAGGGGCGAAGCTTGCGCCTGGTCTGTGAGGGGCCTTCCAGCGACCGTCCGCTGGTCTGGCTGGAGGCGGGCGCCTTCGGCTTCGCCGCCGACTGGGGCGCGACCCAGGAGGCCCTGGCGAAGGCCGGCTGGCGCTCCTGCGCCTACGACCGGGCCGGCATGGGCTTCTCACCGCCTGGGCCCGCGCCGCGCGACGGCCTGGCCATCGTCGGCGACTTCGAGAAGCTGGTCGCGGCCTCGGGCGAAAAGGCGCCCTTCATCCTGGTCGGTCACTCGATGGCCGGCCTGCGCTTGCGCGAATACGCCGGACGCAATCCGGGTCAGGTGGCCGGTCTGGTGCTGGTCGACGCCGCGACCGCCGATGCGTCGGAGACCGAGGCGTTCAAGCCGTTCATCGAGGCCTTCTCCACCGCCTCGCGCTGGGCGGCGCGGGGAGCCTCGCTGGGGCTCTACAAGCCGCTGGTCTATACCGGCCTGGGCGACAAGATCGGCTTGCCGCCGGCCGCAAAGGCCGAGAAGCGCTGGGCCTTCGCCAATGGCCGCCACAACCGCACCTCGGCCGCCGAGGTCGAGCTGTGGTCGCGGTCGGCCGATCAGGCGGTCGCCGTGCCGGCCTATGATCCGAACTGGCCGGTGGCCGTGGTCACCGCCGGACCGGTCAAGGGCCGCGAGAAGCGCAAGGCCATGCAGGCCGCCCCGGCCGAGCGGTCCAAGCGCGGCTATGTGGACCACGTGGAAGCCGCGACCCATACGCGGCTGCTGGGCGAGCAGTTCGCCTCGCACATCGTCAAGGCAGTGGAGTTCGTGGGCGGCTAGCCCTTGCCCCCTACGGACCGCTTCGCGGTCGTCTTCCCCCGGAGGGGGAAGAGCGCTCCGCCCCCTCGCCGCGACAGACCGCGTAGCGGTCAGGTGGGGGCAAGTGGGTGAGCCGCCGACCTAACAGGCAAAACAAAACCCGCCCGGATCGCTCCGGGCGGGTTTGTTGTTTCCAGAACCCTGGAAAGCGTCGCTTAACGCGCGCCGGCCGGCTTCTTCGGCATCGGCAGCAGGCCTTCGCGCTGAGCGCGCTTGCGGGCCAGCTTGCGGGCGCGGCGGACAGCTTCGGCCTTTTGACGGGCGCGCTTTTCCGACGGCTTCTCATAGTGCACGTGCCGCTTCATTTCGCGGAACGAGCCTTCGCGTTGCATCTTCTTCTTCAGGGCCTTCAGGGCCTGATCGACGTTGTTGTCGCGGACGAAAATCTGGACCAGGGGTCTCTCTCCATTCGACGGCCCGACCATCTTCCCGAGTCCCTCTCAGGGGCCGGGCGGGCGAACAAAACCTGATAAGCCCGGAAAGGGATCTCCCGGGCGACGAGGGGCGGCTGATAGCAGAGGGAAGGGCCCATGTCCATCGCGACGCGGCCTAAACTCCCGTATAGACTCGGATTCATGACCGATACCGCAGATTGGGCCGACACGACCGAGCAGCGGGTGCTGGACGAGGCCGTGCGCCTCGCGCCGCGCCTGGGCTGGAACGCCGGCATGGCCCGCGCCGCCGCCGTGGCCGCCGGCCTCAACGCCGGCGAGGCGCAACTCCTTTTGCCGCAAGGCCCGCGTGATCTAGCCGCCCTGCTGTCGCGCCGTCACGACAAGGCCGCCCTGGCCGCGCTGGCGGCCCTGAACCCGCCGCCGGCCAAGATCCGCGACAAGATCCGCCAGGGCGTTATCGCCCGCCTGGACGCCGCGCAGCACGACGCCGAGGCTCTACGCAAGCTGTCCGCCTTCCTGGCCTTCCCGACCAACATGCCCCTGGCCCTGACCCTGATCTGGGAAAGCAGCGACGCCCTGTGGCGCTGGGCGGGCGACACGGCCACCGACGAGAATCACTATTCCAAGCGGGCGATCCTGTCGGGGATCCTGGTCTCGACCCTGGCGGTCGACATGGCCTCGGGCCGCGAGTCGGCGCTCAAGCACCTGGAAGGCCGCATCGACAACGTCATGGCCTTCGAGAAGTGGAAGGCGGGTCTCAAGCCGATGAACCTGGCGGCCGAGGTGGCCGCGGCCCTGGCGCGGATGCGGTACGGGCGCCCCTAGATTTAAGGGCTCCCCAACGCCCGCTCCACCGCCGCCGTCGCGTGCAGCGTCGTGGTGTCGAACACCGGCACGGGACTGTCGGCCTGCCCGATCAGCAGCATGATCTCGGTGCAGCCCAGGATGATCCCCTGCGCCCCGCGATCGACCAGCCTCTGGATCACCGCCCGATAGACCTCGCGCGAGGCGTCCAGCACCTGGCCGGTCACCAGCTCGCGATAGATGATGTCGTGCACCGCCGCGCGGTCGTCGGCCTCGGGGATCAGCACCTCCAGGCCGAAGGTTTCCTCCAGCCGGCCGCGATAGAAGTCCTGCTCCATGGTGAAGGCCGTGCCCAGCAGGCCGACCTGGGTGACGCCCGCCGCCTGGATCGCCGCCGCCGTCGGGTCGGCGATGTGCAGCAGGGGAATCTTCACCGCCGCGTCGATGGCCCAGGCGCAGCGGTGCATGGTGTTGGTGCACAGGATGAGAAAGTCGGCCCCGCCCTTCTGCAGGGCCTTGGCCGCGTCGACCATCTCGCCGGCCAGGGCGTCCCAGTCGCCGGCGTGCTGCAGGGCCTCGATCCTGGCGAAGTCGAACGACCACATCAGGGTGCGCGCCGAGGCGACGCCGCCCACGCGGTCGCGGACGCCCTCGTTGATCAGCCGGTAGTACTGAGCCGAGCTCTCCCAGCTCATGCCGCCGATCAGGCCGATGAGGGCTGGGTGCTCGGGCGAGAAGGTGCGGCGGTGGGGCATGAGCCGAGCTTGGCGGTGTGGGGCGCAGGAGGCAATGGGGTCGGGCGATGGCCTCACCATTTCGCCCAAGACCTCACCATGAGAGCCCTCGAAGCGCTCGCTCCGAGCGTCAGCCATGGGTGGAAACTGGACCTTGCTCGTGCCATCCTTCGAGCATGGGCATTTCACTCGCGCTGTTGGCCTCATCGGCCTTGCTGCAAGCTGGCGGCGCTCCCCATGGCGCCCAGGATATCGTCGTTCGAGAAACGCCGACGCCTGTCAGTTACATCGTATCGACCCGGACCGTCTGTGGAGGTGTTGATTTCCTCGTCGAGGTCAGCACGGACACTGAAACGTCACGCATCACACGAGCCACGGCCGATGGCCGTGACCTTGTCCTCCGCGCTCAAGGCGGCGAGCCCCTCGCTCATCTGATCGGAAATACGCGGGTTATCGGCCTCAGGCCGGCTGCGTGTCACGCGGCTGTCCGATCGATAGGGCTTGCCGTGACGACCTACGACGCCAAGCGCGACGCGATCGCGGGCCACAGTGGAGAAGCGACCATCTCGGCCACCGCGACTCTCGCCAACGAGGCGTCCAACTAGGGTCGAAGTCGGACTTTCGCGCCTCTGACGTCGGCGGCGGCTCTAGCCGCCTAGTCCTTCAGCCCTCGTAGCCGGTTCACGTGACCCATCTTCCGTCCCGGCCGGGCTTCGCCCTTGCCGTAGAGGTGGATGCGGGTCTCGGGCTCGGCGGCCAGCTTGGCCCAGGCCTCGACTTCCTGGCCCAGCAGGTTGGTCATCTCGACATGGGCGCGCGGGGCGGTGGGGCCCAGGGGCCAGCCCGCGACGGCGCGGATGTGCTGCTCGAACTGGTCGACCTCGCAGCCGTCCTGGGTCCAGTGGCCGGTGTTGTGGACGCGGGGGGCGAACTCGTTGACCAGCAGCTTGCCGCCGGCCAGCTCGAACAGCTCCACCCCGATGACGCCGACATATTCCAGCGCGGTCAGGATCTTGGCGACGATGGCCTCGGCCTGGTCGCGGGTGGCCTCGGAGACCTTGGCGGGCGCGCTGGTGCGGCGCAGGACGCCGCCTTCGTGGTGGTTGTCCGACAGCGGATAGCAGGCGATCTCGCCGTTGTGGCCACGGGCGGCGATCACCGACAGCTCGCGCACGAAGTCGGCGGGGGCCTCCAGGATCGCGGGCTTGCCGCCGATCTTGTCGAAGCTGGCGGGCGCGTCGCCGGCCCGCTGCACCCAGGCCTGGCCCTTGCCGTCATAGCCCTCGCGGCGGGTCTTCAGCAGCGACGGGGCGCCGATCCTGGCCACGGCGGCGGCCAGGTCATCGGCGGTCTCGACGGCGGCGAAGGCCACGGTGGGCACGCCGATCTCGGCCAGGAAGCTCTTTTCCACCACCCGGTCCTGGGCGGCGGCCAGGGCCTTGGCGCCGGGGGCGACCAGGATGCCCAGGCTGGTCAGCTCGGCGACCGTGGCGGCCGGCACGTTCTCGAACTCGTAGGTGACGACGTCGCAGACCTCGGCCAGGCGCTTCAGCGCCCACTTGTCGTCATAGGGGCCGACGATCTGGCGCGAGGCCACGCGGCCGGCCGGGCTGTTCTCCTCGGGATCCAGGATCACGACGTCGAAGCCCAGGCGCGCGGCGGCCAGGGCCAGCATGCGGCCCAGCTGTCCCCCGCCGAGGATGCCGATGGTGGAGCCTGGGGGCAGGGGAGAAGCAGGCGGGGAAACGCTCATCAGTCTTCAACGCTTTCGACGACGCTGTCGGTCTGTTCGGCCCGGAACGTGGCCAGGCGCTGGGCCAGGGCGGGGTCCGAGAGCGCCAGGATCTGGGCGGCCAGCAGGCCGGCGTTCTTGGCGCCCGCCTCGCCGATGGCCAGGGTGGCCACGGGCACGCCGCCGGGCATCTGGACGATGGACAGCAGGGAATCCAGGCCGTTCAGGGCCTTGGACTGCACCGGCACGCCCAGCACCGGCAGGATGGTCATCGAGGCGACCATGCCCGGCAAATGCGCCGCGCCGCCGGCCCCGGCGATGATCACCTTGTAGCCGGCGGCCTGGGCGCTCGTAGAGAACTCGACCAGGCGCTGGGGCGTGCGGTGGGCGGAAACCACCTTGGCCTCGTAGGCCACGCCCAGGGCGTCGAGCGCGTCGGCCGCCTTCTTCATCGTCGGCCAGTCCGAGCGGCTGCCCATGATGATGGCGACGGGTGGCGTGACGGTGGGCATCGTTGACGATTTCCCCAGTAAGGCGCTTTGGGAGGCGTTTGGAGGCGCTCAGTGACCTGACGGCCGTGAATCGCGGGCCTTATAGCCGCTGGCGCCCAGGCTCCAAAGCCCGATCTCGCTTGGTGAACCCGAGGGAAAGCCCAGGCGATCCGAAGGGATAGTGCGGCCCCGCGACGCTGCGACACATGGGCGTCGCCATTGTCATGGTTAATGAAAGAACGCAGAAATGCTCGAGCTTCACCACAAGTGATTCCCCCAGTGGTTCGTATCGTCCGATGAAGATCACCAGCGCCCGCACCGAATCCTTCTCGGCGATCCGTCGCCGGGCGCTGACCGAGGCGGCCGGCCCGGCCGTGGCGCGCGCCGTGGTGGCCGCCGATACGGCTGGCTTCCTGGGACTGGCGGAGGCCGATCTGACGCCTCAGGTGCAGGCGGCGCTGAAAACCCTGATGGTCGAGATCGACGACCTGCGCAACGAGGTCGCCCGCCTGAAGTTCAAGCTGGGCGAGGCGCAAGGCCTGGCCGACCTGGACGTGCTGGCCCCGGTGCTGAACCGCCGGGCCTTCCTGCGCGAGATCAAGCGGGTCTCGGCCTTCGCCCAGCGCTACGGCTCGCCCGCCAGCCTGGTGTTCTTCGACCTGGACGGCTTCAAGGCTGTCAACGACCGCTTCGGCCACGCGGCCGGCGACGAGGCCCTGAAGGCCGTCGCCGGGCGTCTGCAGGCCAATGTGCGCGAGAGTGACGTGGTGGGCCGGATCGGCGGCGACGAATTCGCCGTGCTGCTGGTCCAGGCCGACCAGCAGACGGCCACCGCCAAGGCCGAGACCCTGGCCGCCGCCGTGCGCGAAATGCCGGTGCAGGTGGGCGAATGGTCCGTGCCGCTGCGCATCTCCTGGGGCGTGCGCGAGATCGAGGCGGGCGCGGATCCCGAAGTCGCCCTGGCCGAGGCCGACGCGGCGATGTTCCTGAAGAAGCGGGTCCGCAAGGAAGCATAGTTCAGCCGAACGACGCTGTTTCATACAGCGAGCGTGGCTATTCTGGTTTCCTACCCGTCAGGAGGCCGTTTCATGTCCAAGTCGCACCGCTACGCCACGACCCTGACCTGGACGGGAAATACCGGCGAGGGCACGGCGACCTATCGATCTTACGAGCGCGCCTATGAGGTCGCGGCCGACGGCAAGCCGGCCCTGTTGGGCTCGTCCGACTCCAGCTTCCGGGGCGATCCGGCCCGCTGGAACCCCGAGGAGCTGCTGCTGGCCTCGATCAGCTCATGCCACCAGCTGTGGTACCTGCATCTGTGCGCGGTGAACGGCGTGGTGGTCACCGCCTATCGCGATGAAGCCATGGCCGTGATGGTCGAGGACGAGACTGGCGGCGGCCGCTTCGAGAGCGCCACGCTTAGGCCGCGCGTGACGATCGCTGCGGGCTCGGATCCGGCCAGGGCCCAGGCTCTGCACCACGAGGCCAACGCCAAGTGCTTCGTGGCCAATTCGCTGAACTTCCCGGTGGAGCATGAGGCAAGCGTGGAGGTCGAACAGTGAGGCGGCTCACCCGCTTGCCCCCACCTGACCGCTGCGCGGTCTGTCCGCCCCCATAGGTGGCGGAGGACGCAACCAAACCTAGGCGATGATGTCCGGCATCAGCTGGTCTTCAAGCCGCACGATTTCGTCCTTCAGGGCCAGCTTGCGGCGCTTGAGGCGGGCGATCTGCAGCATGTCGGGCTGGGGGCGTTCTTCCAGGGCGATGACCGCGTCGCCGAGGTCCTGGTGCTCCTCGCGCAGGATCGCCAGGCGTCGCTCGAGAGCGATGTCGCTGTCTTCCGAAGCGTCGTCGTCGTTCATGGACGCTCCTACTCTGGTGGCCCGATTATTCCCGCTGGGGGCGGTGATAGATAGCAAAGCCTGACAGCCGGTAAAGGCCGTTGAGGCGCGCTCAGGAAAGCGCGTCGGAAAGGGCGCGCAGGGTGGTCTCGCGTGGCGGGTCGCCGGCCGCCTGGACAGCCTCCAGCAAGGAGTCCAGCAGGTCCAGCGCCGGACCCGGCTCGCCGCTGAGGGCCTCCAGGCTTTCCATCAGCACCTTCTCGCCGCGCAGTTCGACGTCCTTGACGGCGTTGCGGAAGTCCTCGCGGGCGTCGTCGTCGATCCCCGGCCAGGCCGGCTTGATCGCCCGGCGAACGGCCCGCAGGGGCGAGCCGACCTCGGCTTCCCAGCGTTGGACCAGTCGGGCGGCTTCACCGGCGTCGGCGGGGCGGCCCTCGTGGGCGCGCCAGGCGGCCCACAGCAGATAGGGCACGTTCTGGCCGTGCCCGTCCTGCAGCGACAGGCAGGCCTCTGCGACAGACGGTCGCGCATAGACCTCCAGGGCCCACTGCCAAAGCCGCATCTTGGTTAACCCCCAGGCCTCTTTCAGGCCTCTCCGGTGATCGTCGCGATGTCTTCACCCCAGCGCTTGACCGGCCGCCAGGACAGGCCGAACAGATCGAGCGCGCGGCCCACCGACTGGTCGACCATCTCGGCGATCGATCGCGGCTTGGCATAGAACGCGGGAAGCGGCGGAGCGATCACCGCGCCCATCTCGGCCAGCTTGGTCAAGGTGCGCAGGTGGCCCAGGTGCAGCGGCGTCTCGCGCACCATCAGCACCAGCGGCCGGCGCTCCTTCAGCGTAACGTCGGCGGCCCGGCTCAGCAGCGAAGACGTTACGCCTGTGGCGATCTCGCTCATGGTGCGCACCGAGCAGGGGGCGATGATCATGCCCAATGTGCGATATGAGCCGGACGCGATCGCCGCCCCAATGTCGCCCACGCGATGGACAACATCCGCCTTTTCATTGACCTCTCCGACGGAAAATCCGGTCTCCTGCGACAGGGTCAGGACCGTCGATTTCGACAGGACGAGATGGCTCTCGACCCCCAGTTCGCGACAGGCGTCCAGGGCCCGCAGGCCGTACACAACCCCTGACGCGCCAGAGATTCCGACGACGAGGCGGGGCTTTTCGGGCGGGCTCAGCGGGTCCGACATGGTAAATTTTCGTCCGTCTTGGGAGCAAGCTGCGCCAGGTCAAGCGCCGCCGATTGCAATCATATGTGATCTGACAGCTTCGAACAGCGGGTGTTGACTTGCCTCTCCACCAGCAAGGAGCCGACAGCCATGGCCATCGAATCCCGTATCCGCGAGCTTGGGTCCCGTCACGAGAACCTCGACCGCACGATCCAGGAGGAGACCCGTCGTCCCGTCAGTGACACCTCCCTACTTCGGGAGTTGAAGCGGCAGAAGCTCAGGCTCAAGGAGGAGATCGAAGGCCTTAGGGCGCGACTTCACTAGCCCCCTCTAGCCATCGCCGCGTCGGAATGGCGGTGGCCCCCAGAGGAGGCCGAAAACAGAAAGGCCCGCGTCGTGCGAACGGCGCGGGCCTTTTGCTTGGTGGCCCATGACTGACCACGGGAGGCGTTAGTCCTCGTCGTCTTCTTCGTCGTCGGCCACGTAGGTCGACTTGCCGAACACGTCCTCGGCCTTGGGCTCGATGCGGCCCTTGCGGATCGCGGCCTCTTCGTCCTCGTGGTCGTCCGGCAGGGCGCTGGTTTCCGAGGCGGGACGCAGGGTCGGGTCTTCCGGCAGAATACCCTTCTTCAGGTCGTCCTTGGCCTTCTTCTCGGCGGCCTTCTTGACCAGGGCGTCCAGCTCCAGCTGGCCGACCAGGCCCAGGGTCACCGGGTCGACCGGCTTGATGTTGGCCGAGTTCCAGTGCTGGCGATTGCGCACCTGCTCGATGGTCGACTTGGTGGTGCCCAGCAGCTTGGAGATCTGCGCGTCGGTCACTTCCGGGTGGTGGCGGATGAACCAGGCGATGGCGTCCGGACGGTCCTGGCGGCGCGACACCGGGGTGTAGCGCGGAGCCTTCTTCTGCGGCTTCAGCAGTTCGGCGTGGCGGCTGACCTGGGCCTTCATGCGGTAGGCGTCGTTGGCCTGGGCCTTGTCCAGCTCTTCGCGGGTCAGCTGGCCGTTGCCCATCGGATCGGCGCCGCGGATGTCGCGCGCCACTTCGCCGTCGGCGATGCCGCTGACTTCCAGCGGGTGCAGGCCGCAGAAGTCGGCGATCTGTTCAAAGGTGAGCGACGTGTTTTCCACGAGCCAGACGGCGGTCGCCTTGGGCATCAGGATGTCGGCCATGAGGGGCTCCAGAAATGACGGCGCCCGACCTTGCGGCCGGGCGGGATATTCAGCCTGGACCTATAATCCGGTTCCGCGAGAAAGGGAACGGGGATCAACCATTCCAACTCAGACAGCTCCATTCGGTGATCTACATCTCCGCCTGCTTCAAATTCGTGAGAAGTGGGTGAGTGTCCAATACCCGTGCGTCGAGCGAAGCCCTTTCACCCGGTCGTACTTTCGCCAAAAGCTCCTCTGCAAGCTTAATGACAAGCTCCGCATGGTTCTCGATAAGAGATGCCGCCTTTATTAGAAGGTCATCCCAAAGTTTGCCTGGCCCCAAGGCCGTCTCAATGGAATCTACGGTGAAAGCTTCCGCGAACTTGAGGCCGTATAAGAGTGAGGAAAGCTCGGCCGCCTTTTCGCCGTCTGAGCAGGCCGTCGTTTTCAAAAGGCGCTTAGCCTTTTCGATTTCTACCTTACTCGATTGATTTAGTGTCTCTGCACACGCACCGGATAGAAGTACCACAATGCGGCGGTGAATGTGCCTCTCAACGGACTGCAGCGACGTGTGTGGCTCGGTCGGCACGATTAAAGCTGAACCTAAATACGATCGCTCATTATCGCCGATCTCGACACGCACTATCCCGGTCTTAAAACCAAGTGCTCTGGCGGCAACATAGTGGCCAAATTCATGCCGACAGATTGATCGGGCCAGCTTCACGAAATCCGCGCTTCTCTCCCCCGTCCTATCTTCCATTCCACTACCCCGTTTCTCATCGACCCTCACGCCAGCAGCACCACCTTGCCCACGTGCTCGCCCGCCTCCAGGTGCGCGTGGGCGGCGGCGGCGTCTTCCAGGGGGAAGCTCGCATCGATCAAGGGCTTCAGCTTGCCCGCCGCGATCCACGGCCAGACGATCCGCTCGACCTCGCCGGCCAGGCGGGCCTTCTCGTCGGCGGGGCGGGGACGCAGGGTCGAGCCGGTGATCACCGCGCGCTTCTGCATGATCTTCATCACCGGCGCCTCCAGCACCGGCCCGGCCAGGGCGGCGATGTAGACGATGCGGCCGCCGGTGTTCAGGGCGTCCAGGTTCTTGTCGAAATAGCTGGCCCCGACCATGTCGAGCACCACATCGACCCCGCCGGCCGCCTTGGCGATCTGCGCGAAGTCCTCGGTCTTGGCGTCGACGGCGATGTCGGCGCCCAGGGCCAGGGCCTGGGCCTTCTTGTCGGCGCCGCGGCCGGTGGTGATCACCCGCGCGCCGTGCGCCTTGGCCATGGCGATCGCCGTTGTCCCGATACCGGACGTTGCGCCATGGATCAGCAGGGTCTCGCCAGGCTTGAGCGCGCCATGTTCGAACACATTGGCGAATACCGTGAACACGGTTTCGGGCAGGGCGGCGGCGTGGGCGAAGTCGAAACCGTCGGGAATGGGCAGGGCGTGGCGGGCGTCGACCACGGCGTATTGCGCATAGCCGCCGCCGCCCAGCAGGGCGCAGACCTTGTCGCCGGCCTTCCAGCGTCCTGATCCAGCCACGACTTCGCCAGCGACCTCCAGGCCCAGCGTGGTCGGGGCGCCGGGCGGCGGCGGATAGAAGCCCAGGCGCTGCAGCAGGTCCGGGCGGTTCACGCCGGCGGCCCGCACGCGGATCAGGATCTGGCCGGGGCCCGGCCGCGGGCGCGCCACGGTCTCGGGACGGAGCGCGTCGGCCGCCCCCTTGCCGCCTTCGATGGCGATGGCGGTCATGGTCTCGGACATGGCGGATCATCCCGTGAGGCTTGCGTCGCGCCCTTGGTAGGCGTCAGATGCCGGATCGAAAAGGGGTCGAGCAAGGGAGACCGATCCGATGATGGAAGAACCGGTCGAGCCGCGCGCTTTCCGCGGCGACGCGTTGAACGCCACCACGCATGAGGACCTGGACACCTACGGCGTGGCCGAACTGGAAGAACGTATCGAGGCGCTGGAAGCGGAGATCACCCGCACCCGCGCCCAGCTCAGCAAGAAAAAGGCGGGACGCGACGCGGCCAATGCGCTGTTTGGTCGCCTGGACTAACGATCGGTTTACGCTACAGGCGGACTCTCGGCTCCGCCTGACTCGGATACCGGCCTCGCGCCGGACTTTGGGGGAGGGGTGGTCGCGAAACGGGACGATCACGTCTGGCACGGGGGTTGCAGTCCCCCTGTCTGGCGAGACCGTCTCGCGGCCTTTCGAAGGGGCAATGAGTAGCTATGACCGAGTTGAACGTGGCCGCGGCGCCCTGGCGCGCTGGCGTCATCCAGGATTTCGCTCGCTCCGAGCTGTTTGATCGCACGTTCGAGGAAGGCATGACGCTGGTCGAGGAGACCGCCGCTTATCTCGACGGCGCGGGTCGTCACGACAGCAAGATCCTCTCGCGCAACGCCGCCCTGGCCTATGCCAGCGAAAGCATGCGCCTGACGACCCGACTGATGCAGGTGGCCTCGTGGCTGCTGGTCCAGCGCGCGGTCAAGGAAGGCGAGATGGCCGCCGAGGCCGCCTGCGCCGACAACTACCGCCTGGGCCTGGAAGCCGGCGAACCGGCTCCGGTCGAGGACCTGCCCTTCGGCCTGGTCAATCTGCTGCAGCGCTCCGAGCGCCTGTACGAGCGCGTCCGCCACCTGGACAAGCGCATGTATGTCGAAGCCGGGGAGGTCGAAGCCCCCCGCCCGGTGCAAGCCCACTTCGACCGGCTCAGCGCGGCGTTCGGCGCGGCGTAAGCCGCGCCTCTTCCCCCCGCGGGGGAAGACGACCGCGAAGCGGTCCGTAGGGGGCAAGTGTTAGCCGCGCTGTCGCTAACCCTTGTCCGCCTTACCGCTCCCCACTTGCCCCCACCTGGCGGCTGCGCCGCCTGTCCGTCCCCGTAGGGGGCGGATTAAACAGAAAAGGCCGGCCCGCGAACGCGGAGCCGGCCTTTCGTCGCCCTTACGGCGAGAAGCGTGAAACGCTTACTTCTTGGCGGTGAAGCCGGCGAACTTCGCGTTGAAGCGCGAAACGCGGCCGCCACGGTCCAGCATCTGGCTGTTGCCGCCGGTCCAGGCCGGGTGCACGCGCGGATCGATGTCCAGCGCCAGCGTCGCGCCTTCTTTCCCGTAGGTCGAACGGGTCTGATAGTTCGAACCGTCGGTCAGGGTGACGGTGATGAAGTGATAGTCGGGGTGAATGTCTTGTTTCATCGGGCGATCCAACCGACTTGAAGCGGCGTGTAATGTGGGCGGGGGCCGAACCTTGCGGTGGCTCTCGGAGACGCGCGGCTATAAAGAAAGCGCGCGAATTTGGCAAGGGACAGTTGATGAGTGACGTGAACGCGGGCGAGATTTCGGCCGAGGGCAGGCCGAGCGCGGGCGCAGAGTTGGTCCAGACCCTGGCCGAAGCCGCCAACCGCCGGCCGCGCCGCAAGGACATCCGTCCGCTGGCTCATCTGCTGCCTTTCGTGCGCCGCCACGTGGGCGACGCGCTGGCCGCGGGCTTCTTCCTGCTGTTCTCGACGGGCGCCAGCCTGGGCCTCACCGCCGCCTTCAAGGGCGTGGTGGACAAGGGTTTCGCCAAGGGGTCGGGCGACGCGCTCAACGCCGCTTTCATCGGCCTGGCCGGCGTGGCCCTGGTGCTGGCCGTGGCCACCTCGCTGCGGTTCTTCTTCGTCACGCGCCTGGGCGAGCGGGTGGTCGCCGACCTGCGCCGTGCGCTCTATGGCCACACCCTGACCCTGGACCCGGCTTTCTTCCTGAAGACCCGCACCGGCGAGGTGCTGTCGCGGATGACCACCGACATCACCATCATCGAGCAACTGGTGGGGGCCAGCGTCTCGATCGCCCTGCGCAATACGCTGAGCCTGATCGGCGGCCTGGGCTACATGGCCTTCGTCAGTCCCAAGCTGGCGGGCTTCATCGTGCTGCTGGTGCCGGTGATCCTGGCGCCGATCTTCCTGATGGGCCGCAATGTGCGCAAGCTGTCGGTCACCGCCCAGGACAAGTTCGCCGACGCGGTCGGCTATGCCGGCGAGAGCCTGGACGCGCTGGACACCGTCCAGGCTTTCGGGCGCGAGGCGGCCGCCGACACCCGGTTCGGCGGAGCGGTCGAGTCCGCCTACAAGGCCTCGGTCAAGCGGATCCGGGCCCGGGCCAGCATGACGGCCGTGGTGATGATCCTGGCCTTCGGCGGCATCGCCCTGCTGCTGTGGGTGGGCGCGCACCTGGTGCTGTCGGGCGAGATGACCGGCGGCACCCTGGCCCAGTTCGCCATGCTGGCGATCATGGCCGCCGGCTCGGTCGGGTCGCTGGGCGAGGTGTGGGGCGACGTGCAGAAAGCCGCCGGGGCGATGGAGCGGATCTCCGAGTTGCTCAATTCCGACCCGGCCATCGCCGCGCCCGAAAAGCCCCAGACCCTGCCGGTCCCGGCCCGGGGCGCCATCGCCTTCGAGGGCGTGACCTTCGCCTATCCCGGCCGTCCCGACCTGCCGGCCCTGAAGGGCTTCGACCTGGTGGTGAAGCCCGGCGAGACCGTCGCCCTGGTCGGCCCCTCGGGGGCGGGCAAGAGCACCGTCCTGCGGCTGCTGCTGCGCTTCTACGACCCGCAGACGGGCGTGGTGCGGCTGGACGGCGTCGACCTGCGCGCGGCCGATCCGGCTCAGGTGCGCGACCGCATGGCCCTGGTGGCCCAGGACAGCCCGCTGTTTTCCGGCTCGGCTCTCGACAACATCCGCTTTGGCCGCGAGGACGCCAGCGAGGCGCTGGCCCGCGCCGCCGCCGACGCGGCCCAGGCCACCACCTTCATCAACGCCCTGCCGCAGGGCTTTGACACCCCGGTGGGCGAGCGGGCCAAGACCCTGTCGGGCGGCCAGCGCCAGCGCCTGGCCATCGCCCGCGCCCTGGTCCGCGACGCCCCGATCCTGCTGCTGGACGAGGCCACCAGCGCCCTGGACGCCGAGAACGAACGCCTGGTCCAGAAGGCCCTGCATGACGCCATGAGCGAGCGCACGACCCTGGTCATCGCCCACCGCCTGGCCACCGTGCTCAAGGCCGACCGCATCGTGGTCATGGAAGACGGCCGCGTGGTCGAGCAGGGCACCCACGCCGAGCTCTCGGCCCAGGGCGGGCTTTACGCCAAGCTGGCGCGGCTGCAGTTCGGGGTGGAAGCGGCTTAGTTGGCACGCCATTGACCCGGGTAATGCAGATCTCGAAGGTATAGTGAAGCTCTTGAGGAGTGGGACGTGATTGGTTTCCTGCATGCGATCAATCCGGCCAAGCCAATCAACACCGAGGAAGACGCGCGCGGGGCGGCTCGAGCCGGGGCGTGGGGCGCGTTCCTGATGGCGACGCCGGGTGCGATCGGGGCGCTCTGCTTGCTGTTTACGATCGACTCCTATCTGGCTAGGACGCGCGCCGCCATGATCGCCACATATGGCGCTGACGATCCCGTGCGCGAGAAAATGCTGCTGATGTTGACGCCACAGTTCGTCTATCTCACCGCAGGCGCCAGCTTGGTCTTCGCCTTGATCATCGGCATCTTGGGTGTGGTGCAGTGGAAGAAACCCAGCCTGACCGTCCCGTTGATCCTGGGGCTGTTCACGGCCTACGGCTTGGTGATGCTGTCGTTGAATCTGGCAAACCACGAGGTAATGACGGCGGCGACCAAGGCCATGGCGGCTCCGATGTGGCGCAACGTCTTGGCGGGCGTGGTTGACGTGATGTGCCTGGTGCTGTTCTGGGCCGGCTTCCGCGGTGGCAAGTGGCTCGACGATCTGCGCCGCAGGGCGGGTTAGGGTTTCGCCGCAGCCTTCGTCGCCGCCGGCAAGGCCGCCGCCCGGCCTTCCTCGCGGCGGATGACGTCGATGTGCTCCAGCTGCAGCTTGAGGGCCACGATGGCGTCGGTCTCGGGCATGCCCTGGCTTTCCGCCCAGGCGACGACGGCGGCCAGGGCCTCGCCGATCCGGCCCAGCTGCCGGCCGTAGCTGCCTACCTCGTTCATCACCCGGGTTTCGACATTGGGGGCCTTGGAGGTCCCTAGATTGATCGTGAACAGGCTGAAGTCGCCGAAGGTCCAGGACCACGGGTTGATGGTCTGGGTCAGCGTCTGAGGGGCCAGGGCGAGCTTGACGTCGGGCATGGCGAGCGCTCCGGGAGAGGGGAGCGGTCAGTATCAATCATGGAGGGTGTCCTGGCTTGGGACACTTTTGAGAAGGCGGGCCGTAATCCATGCCTCGCCCAACCTTTAGGCGCTTTCCCTCCCCCTCGTGGGGAGGGTGGCCCGCGCAGCGGGCCGGGTGGGGTCGGTGCAAGGCGCCTTTGCGACGGCGGCCCCACCCGTCGGCTTCGCCGCCACCCTCCCCATAAAGGGGAGGGAAGGGGCAGCTTACGCCGCCTCGCGCCCTTCCAGCCCGTCCAGGTCCACGCCCAGCCGCTGGCGCAGCTCCTCACGCCCCAGCGTGGTCAACCGCGCGGCGCGGCTGCCCGCGACGGTCTCGATCCAGCCCAGGGCGACCATGCGGCTCAGCAGGGTCACGCCCAGCGGGCCGGCCAGGTGGTGGCGACGTTCGGTCCAGTCCAGGCACTGGCGAGCAGCGCCGCGCTTGGAGCGCAGGTCGTCCAGATCCAGGCCCAGGTCCTCGAACCAGGCCCGGCCCCCGGCGCCGACCTCATAGAGCTTGCCGTCGACGGGGCGGAGAAACTCCCGGCGGACCAGGGCGTCGGTCACCGCCACGCCCAGCCGGCCGGCCAGGTGGCCGTAGCAGCAGCGGCCTTCGCGCAGGGCGCGGGCCTGGGGCGAACGCGGTTGCTCCAGAGAGCGGACCGGCGCGGCCAGCACGGCCAGGGCTTCCAGCACGTGGGCGACCTCGGCGTTGGCCAGGCGGAAGTAGCGATGGCGGCCCTCGCGCTCGACGCTGAGCAGGCCGCCGTCGACCAGCTTGGCCAGATGGTTGCTGGCCGCCTGGGCCGACAGTCCGGCCGCCCAGGCCAAGGCCCCGGCGGGATGGGCCCGGCCGTCCATCAGCGCCTGCAGCATGGCCGCCCGGCTAGGATCGCCGATCAGGGCGGCGAGGGAGGCGATGTTGGCTTCCATCAGCGCATTATAGGCGGCGAAAGTCGCGGATGCTTCACCCATCGCTGTAACATCCCGCGCCGAACCGGGCGAAGATCGCGGCATGACCAACGTCCGAGTCGCCGCTTCCGCCCGTCCCGCCGGCCTGCCGATGATCCTGCTGGCCGCCAGCTTCGGCTTCACGATCGTCCAGCTGGACGTGACCATCGTCAACGTGGCGCTGGACGCCATTGGTCGCGAGTTCGGGGCGCCGACCGCCAGCCTGCAATGGGTGGTCGACGCCTACACCCTGCTGCTGGCGGCGCTGCTGCTGTCGGCCGGGGCGCTGGGCGACCGGTTCGGACCGCGACGGGCTTTCCTGACGGGGCTGGTGCTGTTCGCCGTCTCGTCGGCCGCCTGCGGCCTGGCGCACAACGCCCTGCAACTGATCCTGTCGCGGGCCGTCCAGGGCGCGTCCGCCGCCCTGCTGGTGCCGCCGTCCCTGGCCCTGATCACCCACGCGGCGGCCGGCGACGACAAGGCCAGGGCCTGGGCGGTGGGCTGGTGGACGGCCGCCGGCGGGGTGTCGGTCGCGGCTGGCCCGGTGATCGGCGGCCTGCTGATCGGGGCGTTGAGCTGGCGCTGGGTGTTCCTGGTCAACCTGCCGCTCTGCCTGCTGGGCGTGATCCTGACCCTGGCCTTCGTGCCCGAGGCGCCGCCGCGCGAGAAGCGGCCGCTGGACCTGCCGGGCCAGGTCCTGGGCTTCGTCGCCCTGGCCGCCCTGGTCGGGGCGGTGATCGAGGGCGGCCATCGCGGCTGGAGCGACCCGCTGGTGGTGGGCGCACTGGTCGCCGGCTTCGCGGCGGCGGCGGCCTTCCTGGCGGTCGAGGTCCGCAGCCCGCATCCCGCCGTGCCGCTGGCGGTGTTTCGCGGCCGCATGGTGTGGTCGGCGGTGGTGATCGGGGTCAGCGTCAACTTCACCTACTACGGCGTGATCTTCGTGCTGGGCCTCTTCCTGCAGCGCGCGGCCGGCTACAGCGTGGTGCAGGCGGGCCTGGCCTTCCTGCCGCTGACCGCGACCTTCATCGTCTCCAACCTGCTGAGCGGCGGGATCGCCCATCGCTTCGGCCCGGCGCGGACCATGGCGGCCGGCGTGCTGGTGGCGGCGGTGGGCTACGCCCTGACCAGCCGGCTGACGGCCCACAGCCCCTTCTGGGCGATGATCCCTGGGTTCCTGCTGATCCCCCTGGGCATGGGCACGGCGGTGCCGGCCATGACCAGCGCCCTGCTGGCCAGCGTCGATCGCCACTTCTCGGGCACGGCCTCGGGCGTGCTGAACGCTTGCCGCCAGGCGGCCGGCGCGGCGGGGGTGGCGGTGATGGGCGCCTTGGTCGCGGGCGGACCCGAACAGATCGCGGCGGGCCTGCGAACCTCCGGCCTGATCGCCGCGATGGTGCTGCTGGGCGCGGCCTGGGTGGCGTGGCGTAGTGAAAGCGGTACGGCGAACTCTGTCGGATAGCCGACCGCAACTGAATGAAATGACGATCGTTTTCGCCCTCGGAGGCGGGAGCGAGCTGTTTTTCGTTGGACGAGAGTCCCACGTCTAGCGCCGTGGCTTGAAACCGCGCTTTTCCTGAGGTCTGCTGCACCTTGGCCGTTATCGCGGCCGGGAAGGAACACGGGCATGGTGGACACCCGTGATCAGGGGCTCGCCCCCGAGACGTTCGCGCCTGGCGACATGCGCGAGCGGATCGAGGCGTTCGACTGGGCGGCGACGCCGCTCGGACCGCGCGCGACCTGGTCGCCCAGCCTGACTTTCGCTGTCGACATGATCGTCGCCAGCCGGTTTCCCAGCGCCCTGCGCTGGGGACCCGAGCTGGTGCTGGTCTACAACGACGCCTACGCCCCCATGCTGGGCGAGCGCCATCCCCAGGTGCTGGGCAAGACCTTCGCCGAGGCCCCGCCGACCTCGGCCGCCGATTCCGAGGGGCCTGAACGGGCGATCCTGACCGGACGCAGCGGCGGTTCGGCCATCGAGGACCTGCCGCTGACCACCGTCCAGTCGGACGGCTCGACCACCGACGGCTATTTCACCATCCGCCTCAGCCCGATGCCCGACGCCACCGTGCCGTCCGGGGTGGGCGGGGTGTTGATCGCTCTGGCCGACGTCACGCGGCGGGTGCGGGCCGAGCAGGCCCTGCGCGCCAGCGAGGAGCGCTACCAACTGGCCCTGAAGGCGGCCAGCGGCGTGGGCACCTGGGACTGGGACATCCTCGCCGACAAGGTCTATGCCGACGCCCGCTACGCGACGTTCCACAATGTCGATCCGGCCCGGGCGGCCGCCGGCGCGCCACTGGCGGAATACCGTATCGCCCTGCATCCGGACGACCAGGCTCGACTGCTCAAATCCGGCCGCACCCACCTGAAGACCACCGGCGACTTCGACGAGGAGTACCGGCTGATCCAGGCCGACGGCTCGGTCCGCTGGGTGCAGACCCGTGGCCGGGTCGAGCGCGACGCCAAGGGCTGGGCGGTGCGCCATCGCGGGGTGATGGTCGACATCACCGAGCGCAAGCGCATCGAGCAGGCCCTGGAGGCGGCCGAGGCCGACATCCGTATCGCCGTCGACGCCGCCGGCCTGGGCCGCTGGGATCACTATCCCCAGACCGGCCGACGCTTCTGGGACAAGCGCTGCCGCGAGATCTACGGCCTGCCCGACGAGACGACGACCGAGAGCCCGCTCACCAGCCTGGAGCGGCTGATCCATCCCGACGATCTGCAGCCGACCATGGACGCCGTGCGCCGGGCCACGGATCCGGCCGGCGACAACATGCTCAACCGCGAATACCGCATCCGACGCGCCAACGACGGTGCTGTGCGCTGGGTCGAGACCTGCGGCCAGGCCTTCTTCGAGAACGGCCAGTGCGTGCGCTTCGTCGGCGTGGTCTCCGACGTCACCGAACGCAAGGAGGCCGAGGCCGACCAGATGCTGCGCGAGGCGACCATGGCCCTGGCCCTGGACGCCGGCAATGTCGGCACCTGGGACTATGACGTGCGCAAGCGCCTGCTGCGTTGGTCCGAGCGGGGCTACGGCATGTTCGGCATGGCCCCGGGCGCCGAGGTCGGTCTGGACGACTTCTACGCCGCCATGCACTCCGACGATCGCGAGGCGACCCGCCAGGCTCTGCTGGCGGCGATGAACCCGGCGGTGCGGGCCGATATCGACGTCGAATACCGCACGATCGGCCGTGACGACCGTCAGGAGCGCTGGATCTCGGCCAAGGGGCGGGGCTTCTTCGACGAGGCCGGCAAGCCGGCGCGGGTGGTCGGCGCCACGGTCGACATCACCGAACGCAAGAAGGCCGAGCTGCACCTGAGGCTGCTGGTCAACGAGCTGAACCACCGGGTGAAGAACTCGCTGGCCACGATCCAGGCCATCGCCGCCCAGACCTTCCACGCCGCCCGCTCGCTGCCCCAGGCCCAGGAGGCCTTCTCGGCCCGCATCGTCGCCCTGGCCGAGGCCCACGACCTGCTGACCCGCGAGAACTGGGAGGGGGCGGACCTGCTGGACCTGCTGGGCCGGCTGGAGGCCCTGCACGGCGGAGCGGGCCGGTTCACGACCGAGGGCGGCTCGGTGCGGCTGTCGCCGCGCATGGCCCTGTCGCTGTCGATGGCCCTGCACGAGCTGGCGACCAACGCGGTGAAGTACGGGGCGCTGTCGAGCCTGGAGGGCCAGGTGCGGATCGCCTGGACCGTGATCCCGGGCGGCGCCCATCCCCGGCTGGTCCTGACCTGGACCGAGACGGGCGGCCCGCCGGTCTCGCCCCCGACCCGGCGGGGCTTCGGTTCGCGCCTGATCGAGCGCGGCCTGGCGGCCGAACTGTCGGGCGAGGCGCACATCGAGTTCCATCCGGGCGGGGTGGTGTGCCGCATCGAGGCGGGGCTGGACGGGTAGGGGGCTTCGCTCGCCTCTCGTTTGTCATCCCGGACAAGCGCGCGGCGCGCTGATCCGGGACCGACGCGTGAACTCAGCGCTTCCGGCAGTCCCGGATCTTCGCTTCGCTACGTCCGGGATGACAATGGATTTTGGAGCTTGGGATCGATCAGGAATCGACCGGCGCCGGGACCTTCGCGAAAGCCGGCTTCACCGCCTGGAACACGGTCGCGCCCAGGGCCATCAGGGCCATCGGAATCAGGGCCAGCAGCCAGACCAAGACGATCATCGCCAGTTGCAGCGCGCTGATCGCCACGACCAGGGCCTTGGACTCCTGGCGGACTCCCGCCCGGTGGTTCTGCGAACGGAACGTGGTGTGCACGGCGGGCATGACTGTTTCCAACACAACTCTACGTCCCCGACCCGTATGGAGCGTAGCTGCGTCGGAATGTCGCGCAATCGGGTAAAACCCTAATTGTAGCTTTACCGTGTTCGAAGGTTGCGGGCGATCTGGGCGTCGCTGCGCCTCAGGCTGAGCAGGGCCGCGCCCGCCAGGCCCAGCGGGATAAGGGCCCAGGGCCACAGACCGCCCACCGCGATCCCCGTCGCGCCCGCCAGCAGGGCCGAGACCAGCATCTCGGCGATGGTGGCCATCCAGGACGAGCCGCCGCGCCGCTTGAAGTCCGACCGCTTGCCCGGCCGCTGATGCCAGATGTTGATCAGGCCGCTGCTCCAGGCGGCCAAGGCCGCGCCCAGGGCCGTCCAGGCGCCGGCGGCGGGCAGGAACCAGGTGAGGACGGCGATCGGCAGGGCCAGGAACAGCCCCACCGGGATCAGGGCGGCGGCCAGCTTGGCCCGGCGCAGGGTGTGGATCCGGGCCGGCGACACGGCCAGCAGGTCGGGGGCTTCCTCGGCCGACAGGGTGATCCAGGCCAGGCTCCCGGCCACCTGTCCGGCCAGGAACGCCACCACCCCGGCCCCGCCGGCCAGGGCCGCGCCGGTCCCGTGGGCGGCGTTGCGGCTGAGCACCAGGGCGGTGGGGATCAGGTACAGCACCCGCAGCAGCACCTGCGACAGCAGGGCCGCGTCGCGCCCGATCAGCAGCAGCTCCTTGCGCAGGGTGGCCAGGAACGGGCCGGCGGCGAAGGCGCGGCGGGCCTCGCCCCGGGTCGCCTTGGCCGGCCGCGCGGCGGTCTTGCCCTGGGTGGCGGCGGCCGCGTCCGAAAAGCGTCGGCCCAGGGCCAGGGCGGCCAGGGCGAACAGCGCCGCCGACCCGGCCAGCAAGGCCAGCAGCGGCAAGGGCTCGCCCAGCATGGCCCGCAACGGCAGGCTGACGATCGGAGCCGGATGCAGTCGGCCCTCCTGGGCCTGGCGGGTGATCTCGGCGAACAGGCTGTTGCTCTTCTGGGCACCCAGGATGGTGCGGGTCTGGCTGACCAGGAAGAAGGCCGCCCCGACCAGGGCCGCCAGCACCTGAGCCACGGTGCGGGTGCGGCGCGGACCGATCAGGGCGAACAGGGCCATGGCCAGCAGCAGGCCGACGGCGGTCGAGGCCAGGGCCAGGGCGCCCAGCACGCCCAGCAGTCCGATCCAGCCGGGATGGCCCCAGACCACCGACGGCAGCAGCAGGGGCGTGACGATCAGGGCGAAGATGGTCAGCACCCCGCCGGCCACGCCCAGCGAGCGCACGAACAGCACCTTGGCCGGACCGATGGGCGAGGAAAACAGCAGGTCCAGGTCGCCCCGGTCGTACAGAGCCTCGCTCGAGGCGCTGAGGGTCTGGGACAGCATCAGGGTGAAGACCACCACGCTGCCCAGGGCCGCGATGCTGATCGAGACCGGATTGATCGGGACCTCGACGTCGTGCAGCCCCATCGCCGCCAGCACCCCGCCGGCCAGCAGCATCGCACCGACCACGAACAGGCTGATCAGGCCGCGCGCGCCCTTGCCCGCCCGGCCGGCGCGGAAGTTGCGCCAGTACAGCCGCATCTCGTGGGCTAGCAGCCACGGGGTGGAGCCCGACGCGATCAGGGTCACGCGGCGGATCCCCCATGGGCGTCGGTCGCCGTGAGCTGCAGGAAGACGTCCTCCAGGCTGGAATCGTCCTTGCCTTCGCCGGCCCGGGTTCGCAAAGCGTCCAGCGTGCCCTCGGCCAGCAGGCGGCCGCCGGCGATGATGCCGATGCGGTCGGCCATCCGCTCGGCCACCTCGAGAATGTGGGTGGTCAGGATCACCGTGCCGCCGGCGTCGACCCGCTCCTGCAGCATGTCCTTGACCAGGCGCGCGGCGGCGGCGTCGAGGCCCGTCAGAGGCTCGTCCAGGATCAGCAGGCGGGGGTCGTGGATCAGGGCCCCGGCCAGGGCCACCTTCTGCTTCATGCCGCGCGAGAAGCCCTCACAGCGGGTCCGGGCCTCGCCCGTCAGGCCCAGCTTGGCCAGCAGGTCCTCGGCCCGGGCCTTGGCGGCCTTGGGCTCGACGTTCCACAGGCCGGCCACGAACTCCAGATATTCCAGCGGGGTCAGGCGGTCATAGACCATGGCCTCGTCCGGGGCCCAGGCGGTGATCGCCTTGGCGGCGGCCGGCTCGGCCAGGGCGTCGATCCCGAAGATGCTGATCGCGCCC
The DNA here is from genome assembly GCF_011045195.1 of Caulobacter soli. GTDB lineage: Bacteria > Pseudomonadota > Alphaproteobacteria > Caulobacterales > Caulobacteraceae > Caulobacter > Caulobacter soli. Next base: position 1,003,406 of record NZ_CP049199.1, read on the forward strand.
TTGTCGGGCTTGGTCAGGCCCGCGACCATTCGCAGGGTGGTGGTCTTGCCCGCGCCGTTGGGGCCCAGCAGGGCGTACAGCTCGCCGGCGTGGACGGTGAGGTCCAGGTCCATGACCGCCGGCTTGGTGAAGGTCTTGTCGAGGCCGCGGACGATCAGAGCTTCGGTCAAACGCGGCGTCTCCCCAGGTACAGGCGGTCATGAGAACGCGATTGCTACGGCGGTTTCAAGCGGGTGAGCCTCAGTTCGGCCGCCCGTCCGGCTCCAGTTCGAACGCCGCGTCCAGGGTGACTTCGTCCACCACCTCGCCCTTCAGGGCCGCGTCCAGCACCTCGCCCAGCGAGCTCCAGACGAAGGCCAGCTGTTCCAGCACGGCCGGCAGGCGCTCGGGCTCGAAGCCGGGATAGAGGTCGGCCACCAGCCACAGGCCGGTCAGCACGTCGAAGCCGAACCGGCAGCCGATCAGGCGAAACTGGGCGCGGGCGATGGTCTCGAACAGGGCGTCCAGGCTGCGGGCCTGGTCCAGGTCGGCCTGGTCGAACACCTGGCAGCGCGCCTGCAGCCAGTCACCCTCGGGGAACAGGTAGAAGGCCCCGCCGTCCTCGGACCCGGAGACCTCCAGGCCACGATCGATCTCGGCGACGACGTAGCCGGCTTCGCGGCAGGCCTCGGCGATGTCGGTGAGATCGATGGCCATGGTCAGGACCTGTAATCCCCGTTGATCGCCACGTATTGCTTGGTCAGGTCGCAGGTCCACACCGTGGCCGAGCCCTTGCCGACGCCGACATCGACGTTGACCTCGAACTCGGCCTTCTTGACGTACTTGCTCATCGCCGCCTCGTCGTATTCGGCCGAGACCAGGCCGTCGCGGGCGGCGTAGAGTTCGCCGAACCTGACGCTGATCTTCTCGCGATTGACCGGCTCGTCGGCGCGGCCCACGGCCATGACGATGCGGCCCCAGTTGGCGTCCTCGCCGGCGAAGGCGGTCTTGACCAGCGGGCTCTCGGCGATGGTGCGGGCGATCTTGCGGGCCGACAGCGGGCTCTCGGCGCCGTTGACGGTGATCTTGACGAACTTGCTGGCGCCCTCGCCGTCGCGGACCAGCTGCAGGGCCAGGTCCAGCAGCACGGCCTCCAGCTTCTCGCGGAAGTCGGCCAGGCGGCGGTCGCCGGCGCGGTGGATCTTGGGCGCGCTGGACTTGCCGGTGGCGAACAGCAGCAGGGTGTCGTTGGTCGAGCGGTCGCCGTCCACCGTCACGCAGTTGAACGTGGTGCGGGTGTAGAGGCTGACCAGGGTCTGCAGGGCGGCCGGGGCGATGGCCGCGTCGGTGGCCACGAAGGCCAGCATGGTGGCCATGTCGGGCGCGATCATGCCCGAGCCCTTGGTGATACCGGCGATCCGAACCTCATGCCCGTCGATCAGGGCCGTGGCGTAGGCGCCCTTCGGGAAGGTGTCGGTGGTCATGATCGCCGAGGCCGCGCTGGCCCAGGCGTCCTCGGTGAAGCGGGTCTCCACCTCGCGCAGGTTCGAAATGATCTTGCTGTCGTCCAGGATCACGCCGATCACGCCGGTCGAGGCCATCATCACGTCGCGCTGGCGGCAGTCGAAGCGCTTGCCCACGGCCGTGGCCACGCGGCGCACCGCGTCGGCGCCCGGCTTGCCGGTGAAGCTGTTGGCGCAGCCGGCGTTGACCACCAGGGCGCGAACATCCTCGCCCTTGCTGGCGGCCAGCTGGCGCTTGCACCAGTCGACCGGGGCCGAGCCCACGCCGTGACGGGTGAAGACGCCGGCCGCCGAGGTGCCCTCGGCGAAGCGCATCAGCAGCATGTCCTCGCGGGCGTGCTTGTAGAAGCCGGCGCGGCCGGTGGCGATCTCGACGCCCGCGATCGGCGGAATGGTCGGGAACGGCACGGCCAGGGGCGAGACAGCCAGGCCCGGCTTGCCGGGCGCTGGCGAAGCGGCGGGCGCGGCCGCCGGCTTGGCGGCTTGCACGGCTTCCGGCGAGCCCTGGCTGGCGTCCTTCTGGGCGCGGCGCAGGCCGGCGCGCTTGAGGGCGGCGGTCAGCGGGTCGACCAGGGCGCGCTCCAGGGTATGGCCCACGCTGGCGACGCCCTGGCCGACGATCTCGGCCGGGGTCGGCGAGGTCGCGGCGGCCGCGGCCTTGGCGGTTTTCGTGGCCTTGGGCTCGGCCTTGGTCGCCGTCTTCGACGCGGGCTTGGAAGCCTTCTGCGGAGTCTTGGTCATTTCTTGGCCGGAACTTGAGCGGGAGCGGACGCCGGCGGGGCGTTGTCGAGATCGGAGGAGGGGGCCTGGTCGGCCGCGCCGGGCGGAGCCGAGGCCGGCTCCTGGGGCGCGCCGGGCACGTCCTGGGGCTTGCCGGTCAGCATCTCGACCTTAGAGCCGCCGCGCAGCTTTTCCAGCAGGTCGCGGACCTGATCATAGGTCAGGAAGCGCACGATCTGCGGCCGGGCGGCCTCCAGGGTGATCGGTTCCTCCAGGCGCTTGTCCTCGACGCGCAGCACGGCCCAGCCGCCTTCGGTCTGGAACGGGCCGACCAGCGCTCCCTTCTGGGCGTCCTTCAAGGCCACGGCGTAGGCCGGGGGCATGACGTCGACGGTGAAGTAGCCCAGGTCGCCGCCGTTGAAGCGGGTGGCCGGATCGGTCGAGCGCTCCATGGCCAGGGCGTCGAACGAGGCGCCGGCGGTCAGCAGCTTCTTGATCGCCTCGCCGTCGGCCTGGCTGGCGACCAGGATCTGGCGGGCGCGGATCTCTTCGGAGCGCTTGGAAAGCTTCTGCTGCTCGGCGTAGAGGCCGCGGATGGCGTTTTCGTTGACCGCCTTCTCGACGACGCTCTCGACCAGCATGTCGCCCAGGATGCGCTCGCGGGCGGCGGCCAGGCGGCGCTGGGCGACGGGATCCTTGTCCAGCTTCTGCTTCAGGGCCTCGGCGGCCAGCAGTTTCTGATCGACCACCTCGTCCAGGCGCTGGCGGAACAGGTCAGAGCCGATGTCCAGAGGCTCGCCCTCGCTGATCAGCCCCTGGGCCACGGCCTCGCGCTTGACGTCGCTGGCCCAGACGGTGTGGCCGTCGACCCGGGCGACGGCGGTGTCGCCGGGCTCGGGCGGGCGTTCGTCGGCCTTGTTGCGACCGCAGGCGGCGACCAGAAGGGTCAGGACGAGGACGGCGGCCAGGCCGTACGCACGAGGCTTACCAATAGTCATCTGTGGCCGATCTCCGGCTGAACTCATCCCAAGCGCTCTAGCGCGGTTTCCGGCCAAGAGGAAACAGCTTCGCGCGCTTGTCCGAAAACCCCTCTCTCATAGAGAGAGGGAGGGGCCCGCCGCGAAGCGGTGGGAGGGTGAGAGGTTTCACCGTTGGCAGGTAAGTCCCGACCCATTCCACCGCCAAGTCTCGGAGATGATCCAGCTATTCGCCGGAAAGCGGCGTTTCCTTCTGAGAGGATGTAACCTCTCACCCTCCCATGGCTTCGCCATGGGCCCCTGCCTCTCTCAAAGAGAGAGGGGTCTTCGAGGGAACCAACCTCCACCACGGCGACTTAAGCGCCAACTTCCACGCCAATCCGGCCGTTTACAATGCCCACGACGCCCCCGCCTCGCGTTGACACCCGCTAGGCCGGTGCTTAAGTCTCCGCGCGCGTACTAGAAGCGGATTTTCCGCTAACCTCGACGCCTCGAATTTACCGTAGTGAAGGCCTTCAAGCCCTAGCGCCGGCCTCACAGACACCGCTCCGGAACCCCCACTTCATGCTCGGCTTCGCCAAAAAGTTCTTCGGCTCTTCCAACGAACGCAAGGTCAAGGCGATGTCCGCCCAGGTGGCGAAGATCAACGCCCTGGAGCCGGAATACGCCGCGCTGTCGGACGAGGCCCTGAAGGCCAAGACCGACGAGTTCAAGGCGCGCCTGGCCAAGGGCGAGACGCTCGACAGCCTGCTGGTCGAAGCCTTCGCCGTGGTCCGCGAGGCCGGCAAGCGCGTGCTGGGCATGCGCCACTTCGACGTCCAGATGGTCGGCGGCATGGTCCTGCACGGCGGCGGCATCTCGGAAATGCGCACGGGTGAAGGCAAGACCCTGGTCGCCACCCTGCCCACCTATCTCAACGCGCTGGAAGGCAAGGGCGTCCACGTCATCACCGTGAACGACTACCTGGCCAAGCGCGACGCCGAGTGGATGGGTCAGATCCACAACTTCCTGGGCCTGTCGTACGGCGTGATCGTCAACGGCCTGAGCCAGGGTGAACGTCAGCGCGCCTATCGCAGCGACATCACCTACGGCACCAACAACGAATTCGGCTTCGACTACCTGCGCGACAACCTCGTCTACAGCGTCGAGGAAATGGTCCAGCGCGGCCACCACTACGTCATCGTCGACGAAGTGGACTCGATCCTGATCGACGAGGCCCGCACGCCGCTGATCATCTCGGGCCCGACCGAGGATCGCAGCGAGTTCTACAAGACCATCGACGTCCTGGTGAAGGAGCTCATCAAGGACAAGACCAACTACGATCACGACGAGAAGCAGAAGCAGGTCATCCTCACCGAGGACGGCCAGGAGCGCATCGAAGAGATCCTGATGGCGGGCGGCCACCTGGCCGAGGACACCGCCGGCCTCTACGACGCCGCCAACATCTCGGTCGTGCACCACGTCAACCAGGCCCTGCGGGCCAACATCCTCTACACGCTGGACAAGGACTACATCGTCAAGGACGGCGAGGTGATCCTGATCGACGAGTTCACCGGTCGCATGATGAGCGGCCGCCGCCTCAGCGAAGGCCTGCACCAGGCCATCGAGGCCAAGGAAGGCGCCATCGTCCAGCCCGAGAACCAGACCCTGGCCTCGGTGACGATCCAGAACTACTTCCGCCTCTACGGCAAGCTGGCCGGCATGACCGGCACGGCCGCGACCGAGGCCCAGGAATTCGACGACATCTACAAGATGGGCGTCAGCGAGATCCCGACCAACCGTCCGGTCCAGCGCATCGACGACGACGACGAGGTCTATCGCACCGAGCGCGAGAAGAACGACTCGATCCTCAAGCAGATCGCCGACTGCCACATGCGCGGCCAGCCGATCCTGGTCGGCACCGTGTCGATCGAGAAGTCGGAAGAGCTGTCCAAGCTGCTGGCGACCTATGCCTGGGAACAGGACGGCAAGAAGCACAAGGGCATTCCGCACCAGGTGCTGAACGCCCGCTTCCACGAACAGGAAGCCGGCATCGTCGCCGACGCGGGCGTGCCCGGCGCGGTGACCATCGCCACCAACATGGCCGGCCGCGGCACCGACATCCAGCTGGGCGGCAATATCGAAATGCGCCTGGCCAACTGGAAGCAGCAGCAGAAGGGCCTGGGGATCACCCCGACCCACGAGGACGAGCTGGCCCAGAAGGCCGAGCTGGAAACCGAGATCTCGGCCGCCAAGGCCCAGGCCCTCGCGGCCGGCGGCCTGTTCGTGCTGGGCACCGAGCGCCACGAAAGCCGCCGTATCGACAACCAGCTGCGCGGCCGCACCGGTCGTCAGGGCGATCCGGGCCGTTCGAAGTTCTTCCTGTCGTGCGAGGACGACCTGCTGCGCATCTTCGCCGGCGAGCGCCTGGATGCGATCATGCGCACCTTCGGCGTCCAGGAAGGCGAGGCGATCACCCACAAGTGGCTGAACAACGCCATCGCCACCGCCCAGAAGCGCGTCGAGCAGCGCAACTACGAGATCCGCAAGAACCTCCTGAAGTACGACGACGTCGTCAACGACCAGCGCAAGGCCGTGTTCGAGCAGCGCCAGGAGTTCATGGAGGCCACCGACCTCTCCGAGATCATCCACGAGATGCGCCATGACGTGGTCGACGACTTCGTCGCCCGCTACATGCCGCCCAAGGCCTATGCCGAGCAGTGGGACATCGAGGGCCTGGACGAGCGCGTCCAGTCGATCCTGGGCATGACCCTGCCGTTGAAGGACTGGGCCGCCGAGGAAGGCATCGGCGACGAGGAGATGCGCGAACGCATCACCAAGGCCGCCGACGCCTACGCCGCCGAGCGCGAAGTGATCATCACCCCCGAGCAGATGCGCTCGGTGGAGAAGAACTTCCTGCTGCAGATGATCGATCTGCAGTGGCGCGAGCACCTGATGCACCTGGACCACCTGCGCAACGTCATCGGCCTGCGCGGCTACGGCCAACGCGACCCGCTGAACGAGTACAAGACCGAGGCCTTCTCGCTGTTCGAGAAGCTGCTGGGCGACCTGCGCACCAACACCACCCGCTGGCTGATGACGGTCGAGATCGCCTATGCCGAGCCCGAGCCGCTGCACACGCCCGAAGGCCTGACCGAGGTGCACCTGGACCCGCTGAGCGGCGAGAACGTCGCCGTGGCCGGGGCTCTGCCGGAAGGCCTGTCGCCCGAGCAGCGCGAGGCCCTGCCGGTCTCGGTCCTGCCGGAAGGCTGGGAATTCACGGCCCGCAACGGCGCCTGCCCCTGCGGCTCGGGCAAGAAGTTCAAGCACTGCCACGGCGCGCTGGTTTAAGGCGCTCCGCCACCGCGAGACTGAAACGCCCGCCCCGGGGAAACCGGGGCGGGCGTTTTCTTTTTCGGGCGTGGGGAGGGCGGCTTACGGCGCGATCAGGCTCTTGGACGGATCCGTCTCGTGGATGGCCAGCAGGTTTCCGCCCGCCTCGAGCGCTCCATAGCCGTGCTCGCTCAGGAAGGCGCGCAGCGCCGCCTCGTCGGTCTTGATCTTCTCGATCAGCATCTGCGGCTTGCAGGCCGTGATCGTGGCGCGGGCGCCCCGCAGGGCCTCCATCTCCATGCCCTCGATGTCGATCTTGATGAAGTCCACGCGCGTCAGGCCCAGGTCGTCGATCGCCATCATCCGGGTGGGCTGGGCCCGCGCGTCGTCGATCTTCTGGCCGATGAACTCGCTCTCCGCCGTCTGGCGGATCTCCAGGCTGCCGAAGCTGGAGGGCTTGAAATAGTCGGGGGCGGGCACGTTGATGACCCCGCTCGCCTCGCCGACCGCCGCCCAGATGGCCCGGGCGTTGAAGCAGTTGTTGAGGGTGATGTTGCCGGCCAGGGCGTAGAACACCCGCTCCTGGGCCTCGAAGGCCGCGACCTCGCCCCAGCCATGCATCAGTTGCGCCCACTCGATGGTGTGGACGCCGATATTGGCGCCGCAGTCCAGCGCGATGACGCCGTCGCCGAAGTAGGTCCGCCGCATTTCCAGCAGCCGAAGTACGAGTTCGACCTCGTTGGCGTCAAAGGCCGAGGTCTCCAGCAATTGGTGGCCGACGCCGTAACCGCCGCCTTCCATCAGGTGGTAGTCGTGCCGATTGACCAGCATCGCGCCGTGGATGGTCGAGGTCAGCACAAAGGCCGAGGGACGAAGATTGAACTGGCGCATGGCGACCTCGGCGAATCTGTTGGCTCAGCAGGCCGCCAAGGCGCCGTTTGGTCAAGCGGACTTGGGATCAAACAGAAACGCCCGCCCCGGGGAGACCGGGACGGGCGTCTGGCTTGGGCGGTGAGCCGCAGCCTTAGTCGATCGGATTCCAGCGTTCCGACGGGGCCGCCGCGCGCTTGGGGCCGCGGAAGTCGCCGCCGCCCGAGCGGGCCTGGCCCTGGGCTTGCTGGCCTTGGCCGGCGCCCTGACCGCCGCCGTTGCGGCCGCGGTTCTGACCGCCGGGCTTGCTTTGGCCCTGACCCTGGCCTTGACCTTGAGCCTTCTGGCCCTGGCCGCCGCCCTTGGCCGGACGGTTGCGCTGGCGGCGCAGTTCCGAGGGGACGTTGTTGCGCGGGTCGGCGCGGCGCGGATCGACGTACTTCTCCGGCGGGGCCAGCTTGTCGGCCACGGCCGCGGCGGCCGCCAGGTTCTTGTCGTTGCGACGGTCGAAGGTCGGGATCGTCTGGCGGGTGGCCTTCTGGATGTCCTTCAGCAGCGGACGCTCGTCATCGGCGCAGAAGCTGATGGCGATGCCGTCCTTGCCCTTGCGCGCGGTGCGGCCGATCCGGTGGACATAGGCCTCCGGCACGTTGGGCAGCTCGTAGTTGAACACGTGGCTGATGTCGTTGACGTCGATGCCGCGGGCGGCGATGTCGGTGGCGATCAGCGCCTTGACTTGGCCGGCCTTGAACGAGGCCAGGGCCCGTTCGCGTTGGCCCTGGGTCTTGTCGCCGTGGATGGCGGCGCTTTCGATGCCGCTGGCGACCAGATACTTGGCCACGCGGTCGGCGCCGCGCTTGGTGCGGGTGAAGACGATGGCGCGCTCGACGCTCTTGTCGGCCAGCAGTTCGGCCAGCAGGGGACGCTTGCGCTGGGCTTCGATGAAGATCAGCGACTGGTCGATGCGCTCGACCGTGGTGGCCTGCGGGGTGATCGACACCTGGGCCGGGTTCTTCAGCAACTCGCCGGCCAGCTTGCCGATCTCGTTGGGCATGGTGGCCGAGAAGAACAGGTTCTGGCGTTCCTTGGGCAACTGGCTGGCGATCTTGCGGATCGGCACCACGAAGCCCAGGTCCAGCATCTGGTCGGCTTCGTCGAGGACGAAGATCTCGACGCCGTTCAGGTGGGCGGACTTTTCGCCCAGGTGGTCCATCAGGCGGCCCGGGGTGGCCACGACCACGTCGACGCCGGCCGCCAGGGCCTTCATCTGCGGGCCGTACTTCACGCCGCCGAAGATGGTGGCGACGGTCAGGCCCAGGTGGGCGCCATAGGCCTTGAAGTTGTCGGCGATTTGCGTGGCGAGTTCGCGGGTCGGGGACAGGACCAGGCAGCGGAAGCCGCGGCGCGGGGCCGGCTTACGGTCCTCGGCCAGGCGGTGCAGGATCGGCAGGGCGAAGGCGGCGGTCTTGCCGGTGCCGGTCTGGGCGATGCCCAGCAGGTCGCGGCCCGACATCACCAGCGGGATGGCTTGCGCCTGGATCGGGGTGGGCGTGGTGTAGCCCTTGTCGGTCAGCGCCTTCAGCAGGGGTTTGGCGAGGCCGAGATCGGTAAATTGAGTCACAGACTGTCTTTCGTCAGCCACGCGGCGGCGCATGCGGTCCTCGCACGGCTCGCCTGGCGGCGGGTCGGTGGGGAGCGCCCCGCGTGACACGGGCGGTCTGATGAGAAGCTTTCGGTGCGCTCGACAGGCTGGACCCAGAAGGGTCCCTCACGCGGCTGGAGCGCCGATAACGCCAGATGGCGTGAGGCCTAGATCGTTTATTGCAGGTGCGAAGTCAAGAGCCGGCAAGGTTTTGGCGGTTTTGACGCGGGGAGGACAACATCAGGCCCTCCCCCTGTGGGGGAGGCGATCGCGCAGCGATCTGTGGGGGGATAGGGCGGCGGACGTCCTACTACTCCCCCCTCCGTCGGCTCCGCCGACACCTCCCCCACGGGGGAGGGACTAGGGGCGCGAAACGAAAAAGGGCGGGACCGCATCGCGATCCCGCCCCTTCAAGCGCTCTGAACCAGCCGCCTAGAACGGCAGGTTGTACAGCTTGGTCGCGTTGGTCTGGAGGACCTTCTTGCGCACGTCGTGGTCGTAGCCGCCCAGGGTTTCCATGATGTGGTCCTGGACGCCCGGGTACAGCGAAGTCGGGTGCGGGAAGTCGGTCTCGAACATCACCTTGTCGGCGCCGATGGTCTCCAAGAGCAGCTTGGGGCCGATCTTCTCGAACCAGTAGGTGCACCAGAAGTGGTCGCGGAAATATTCCCACGGCCGGCGCGTCAGGATCTTCGACTTGGACGGCAGCATCTCGTTGAACTGGTGTTCCATCGCCTCGATGGCGAAGGGCACCCAGCCCATGCCGCTTTCGATCAGGCCGATCTTCAGCTTGGGGTGACGGTCCAGGCGCCCCGAGACCATCCAGTTGCCCAGGGTCGCGGCGTTGCCGATCGAGAACATGGTGGCCACCACCGACAGGGTCTGTTCGAAGGCGAAGCCTTCCCAGGTCAGGGTGTTGGGGTCGATGGCCGCGTTGAGGTGGAAGTTGATCGGCGCGCCGGCGTCCTCGAACATCTCCAGGACCGGGGTCCAGTAGTCGTGCAGGAACGACGGCAGGCCCAGGCGCTCGGGGGTGTCGGGCAGGACGAAGCCCTTCAGGTCCATGTCGATGCAGCGACGGGCCTCGGCCTCCATGGCCGCCTTGTCCCACAGGGGCAGGTGGGCCATGGTGAACAGGCGCTGGCCGGACTCCCGCTGCCGTTCGGCGGCGGCGTCGTTGTACATCTGGATGATGGAGACGGCGAGTTCGTTGTCGCCCAGCGACATCAGGGAACCCGCCTGGGTGACGCCCGAGTTCTGGAAGCAGATCTGGGCATAGACGCCCATGTCGTCCATGGCCTGCAGGCGTTCCTTGGTCTCGATGGCGCCCGGGTGGCCCTCTTCCAGGGTCGGGAAGGCCAGACGGCCCAAGAGCTTGTTGTTGTCCTTGCGGATCACGTTGCCGCCGAACGAACCGAAGTCGCGGTCGCCGACGAACCACTTGTCCACGCCGCCCACGTTGCGGCGATAGGGGACCTTGTCCTTGAACTTGGCCGGGGCGCGCGAGGTGAACAGGTCGGGCGCTTCGGTGATGTGGGTGTCGGTGTCGACGATCTTGATCCCGGCCAGTTCGGGACGCAGGCCGGTCGACTGGGTGCTATAGTCGACGTCGCGGATCACGCCGCCCGGGGTGTAACCCTCGGCGCTCCAGTACTTGCGCGCGGACGCCGCCAGTTCGCTGTTGTCGTCGGCCATTACGGTCTCCTTCCCTCGACGCCGGTCGCTTCGCCCTTGGGGGCCAGGCCTGTCGCGTCGTCCTTGTTTTCGAGAGGCGTGCTCTCGGCGCTCGACCCCGGATTCCGCGCGCGCTGGAGAGCCAACGCAAGCGATGATCGGCCGGGCGGGCAAGTGATCGCCTCAGCGCTGTTCCGGTTCGAGCGTGATCTCACGCCTGTTCGCGGCCAGCATACTGCGCGGTAGGGGCGTTGACCGTCTCTCCGCTACCGGCCATATTTTGTGCAGCAGCGGCCAAACTTCATCCCGAAAGACCAGATGCGCGACGTCCTCCAGGTGCCGATCGTCGAGCCCGCCTCGCGGCCCCGGGCCGGGGCGATCCCGCAGGACGACTATGACCTCAGCACGCCCTGGCACAGCCACGACATGCACCAGCTGCAGTACGTGTTCAGCGGCATGATCGAGGTCGAGGACGACCACGCCAGCTATCTGCTGACCCGCACCCTGGCCGCCTGGATCCCGGCCGGGGTGGCCCACACCACCAGCCTGCACAAGGTGCGCTCGGGTTCGGTGCTGTTCGCGCCCGACATGATCCCCGACGCCGGCGACCGCGTGCGCATCGTCCAGGTCTCGCCGCTGATGCGCGAGATGGTGCTGGGCGCCATGCGCTGGCCGCTTAAGGAAGCCCAGGACAGCACCGGCCAAGCCTATTTCGCGGCCTTGGCCCCGCTGTGCGCCGAGTGGATCAAGGAGGAGACGCCGCTGCGCCTGCCCACCACCCGCGATCCCAAGCTGCAGGTCGCCGCGGCCTATACCTGCAAGCATCTGAAGGGCGGCGACATCGCCGCGGCCTGCGCGGCGGCGGGCCTGTCCGAACGCACCCTGCGCCGGCGGTTCCGCAGCGTGTTCGGCATGAACTGGGACGAGTACCGCCGCCGCGCCCGCCTGATCGCCGGCGCGGCGATGCTGAACGAAGGCCGCCTGCCCATCGGTCACGTGGCCGCCGAGGTGGGCTTCGAAAGCCAGAGCGCCTTCGCCCGGGCGTTCAAGAGCCTGACGGGGAAGAGCCCGAGGGAATTTCGGGCGAACTAGCTTCCCTCAAATCCGTCCCTCATTCTCAAACTCCAACATCCCGACGAAGGTCGGGATGTTGGGCGTTGGGGGAGTGAAGTTAGTCCTAGTCCACCCCCTCGAAGAACCGCTCCACCTGCGCGGCCCAGCCGTAGCTGGCGCTGTTGAGCTGGTCGCGGTCGTAGGCGGGCAGTTCCTTGAAGCGGTCGCGGGTCAGGTCGGCCACATAGGCCTCGGCCTTGTCGTCCCAGGTCAGCAGCCGCCAGGGCAGGGGGCGGTACTTGCCGCCGGCCGCGAACAGGCCGGCCGGTTCGATGGCCACATAGCGGGCGATGCCGGCGTCGCGGTCGATGAACACCTCGCGGATCACCCCCAGCTTGTGGCCGCCGGCGTCGTCGATCCTCACGCCGATCAGGGCGGCGCTCTTCACCAGGCGATCATCGAGGCTCATCGGGGACTCCTTGGGTTGTCGGAAGCAAACGCGGCTGAGCCTCGGATCGATCCACTTGTCAGACCACGTTGCTTCAGTGTCAGACCATCGCCTTGCCGGGCCAGGGGGAGCAGTCTATCCCTGGTACCGTTACCGTCGCGGCCTTCCCGCGCTCTAGAGTCCCCATGCCGCAAGACACGATCAGCAACCCGATCCTGCGGGGCTTCAATCCCGACCCGTCGATCGTCCGGGTGGGCCAGGACTACTACATCGCCGTCTCGACCTTCGAGTGGTTCCCCGGCGTGCAGATCCATCACTCGCGCGACCTGGTGAACTGGCGGCTGCTGAGCCGGCCCCTGACGCGGGCCAGCCAGCTGAACATGCTGGGCGCGGCCGACGGCTGCGGGGTCTGGGCCCCGTGCCTGACCCACGCCGACGGCAAGTTCTGGCTGATCTACACCGATGTGAAGCGCTATGGCCGCACCACGGTCGGCGGGGCCTCGGGCGCCAGCTTGCGTGACTTCCACAACTACCTGGTCACCGCGGACGACATCGAGGGGCCGTGGTCGGAGCCGGTGCGTCTCAACAGCAGCGGCTTCGACCCCTCGCTGTTCCATGACGACGATGGCAAGAAGTGGCTGCTGAACCAGCTGTGGGACCACCGGCCCGGCCGCAACCGCTTCGCCGGCATCGTCGCCCAGCAATACGATCCCGCCGCCGGCGCGCTGGTCGGCGAGCGCCTCAACATCTTCCCCGGCACGGCCCTGGGCCTGACCGAGGCCCCGCACCTCTACAAGCGGGGCGGCTGGCACCACCTGATCACCGCCGAGGGCGGCACGGGTTTCGGCCATGCGGTGACCATGGCCCGATCCAGGACCCTGGACGGGCCCTACGACCTGCACCCCGACGGCCCGGTTCTGACCGCTCGCGACCGGCCGCACGCTCGGCTCCAACGGGCCGGCCACGCCGACCTGGTCGAGACCCCCGACGGGACCACCTGGATGGCCTATCTGTGCGGCCGGCCCTTGCCCAATCGCGGCCGCTGCGTGTTGGGCCGCGAGACCGCGATCCAGCCGATGGTCTGGGGCGACGACGGCTGGCTGCGCACCCGCGACGGCTCGGGCGATCCGGAGCTGACCCCGCCGTCGCCGGGCCTGACCCCCGCGCCCTGGCCGGCCGCGCCCGAGTGGACCGCCTTCGACGGCCCCGACCTGCCGATCGACTTCCAGTGGCTGCGCTCGCCGTTCCCCGAGGAACTGTTCAGCCTGACCGCGCGCCCCGGCTGGCTGCGCCTGCACGGCCGCGAGACGATCGGCAGCCAGTACCGCCAGGCCCTGGTCGCCCGCCGCCAGCAGGCCTTCTGCTACAGCGCCCGCACCGTGCTGGACTTTTCGCCCGAGCACTTCCAGCAGATGGCCGGGCTGGTCTGCTATTACGGGGCCAGCAAGTTCCACTACCTGTTCGTCAGCCACGACGAGGACCACGGCCGCCATCTGCAGGTGATGTCGGCCTTGCCCGACAGCCCTCAGGCCGACGCCTTCACCGCCCCGATCCCGCTGCCGGGCGAGGGTCTGGTCCATCTGCGGGTCGAGGTCGATTTCGAGCGTCTGAGGTTCGCGTTCAGTCTGGACGGCGAGCAATGGACCTGGCTGCCCCAGGTGTTCGACGCCTCGATCCTCTCGGACGAGGCCACCGCCCCCGGCGCCCCCAACTTCACCGGCGCCTTCGTCGGCATGGCCTGCCAGGACCTCTCCGGCGCCGCCCAGCCCGCCGACTTCAGCGGCTTTGGGTACGTTGAGCGCGACTATAGGTCACATCCGGAGCGCGAGTCGCGCTGATCGCCAGTTGCCAAGCCGCGCGGGACGTTCAACTAAAGCCTCATGACCAAGCCGACCGTCCTCGTCGCCGCCGCCGCCCTGATCGATACCGATGGCCGCGTGCTGATTTGCCAACGCCCACAAGGGAAATCGCTGGCCGGCCTGTGGGAGTTTCCCGGCGGCAAGGTCGAGCCTGGCGAGACGCCCGAACAGTGCCTGATCCGCGAACTGGACGAGGAACTGGGCATCAAGGTCGCCCAGGCGTGCCTGGCCCCGTTCGTTTTTGCATCCCACGGTTACGAGTCCTTTCACCTCCTGATGCCACTGTATTTGCTGCGGCGCTGGGAAGGACTGGTGACCGCCAAGGAACACGAGGCGCTGAAATGGGTGAAGCCCGACCAGCTCGCGGACTATCCGATGCCGCCGGCCGACCTGCCATTGATCGCCTGGCTGCGCGATCTGCTCTGAGCCGTTTCTGGCGCGACGAGCGTGGCGCCACCGCCGTCGAATACGGCCTGCTCGTCGCCCTGCTGGCCTTGGCGCTGGTCGGGATCATGACCACGTTCGCGGACAGCCTGAAGACCAGCTTCACCAAGATCATCACGACGCTGAACAACAGCAACGCCTCGAACTAGGCGGCGCCAGCGTAACCGGGATGACTTGAGGCCGGTTCAACCTCCCGCCTTGTCCCCCGCCGGCTGCTCGACCACGCCCAGCGCGTCGGCCAGGCGCATCTTGGCCGAGCCCGGGCGCAGGGGCTTCTGCTGGCGCTCGTGCGGGGCCCAGCCGGTCACCGTGATGATCTCGAACGTGGCCGGCACGCGGCCGTCGGGCTCGGCGAACCGCTCCTGATAGATCTCCATCGCCCGCAGCAGCACCTTGCGGCCCAGCGGCTTGCGCGAGCGGTCGATCAGCACGCTGGTCTCGCCCATGGCCCGCAGGTCCTTGAGCAGGGCGATCGGATGGGCGTAGCGCACCTTGACCCGGTCCTTGTCGGCCACGGGCAGGGCGAAACCGGCGCGTTGCAGCAGGCCCGCCGCATCGACCGTGTCGGCGAACGGCGAGACGCGCGGGAAGGCCCCGCCGGTGATCTCGTCCTCGGCGGCCAGCAAGGCCTGGCGCAGCTCGGTCAGGGTGGCCCCGCCGAACAGGGCGCCGACGAAAAGGCCATCGGGCTTCAGGGCGCGGCGGATCTGGATCAGGGCCCCGACCAAGTCGTTGGTCCAGTGCAGGGCCAGGGTCGAGACGGCCAGGTCCAGGGTCTCGTCGCCGAACGGCAGGCGCTCTTCGTCGGCCACGATCCGCGCGCCTTGGCGGCCGCCGAGCATCGCCGCCGACAGGTCGGTCTCGATCAGCAGGCCGATCTTGGCGCGAGCGTCGCTGTCGGCCAGGGCCTTGGAGAAAGCGCCGTTTCGGCTTCCGAGATCGACCGCGACCGGAAACTCCCGCAGGATCGCCTCCAGGCGCAGGACGGCGTCCTCGGCGGCGCGGGCCTTCAGGAAGCCGGCGGCGTCGAAGCCGGGGGCGGCGCGGTCGAGACGGGCGCGCAGCAGGGCGCGGTCGAAGAGCAGAGGGGCGGTGGTCATGTCGGCGCAAGATGGGCTTTCGCGCGCCTTATGGAAACCTCCCGCTCACGTCACCGCGTTCGCGCAAGGGATGCTGGACCTGATCCTGCCGCCGCGCGCCTTCGACGGCGGGGCGGCCCTGACCTCCGGACTGTCGGCCAGCGCCTGGAGCCGCATCACCTTCCTCGACGGTCCGGTCTGCGACGGTTGCGGCGCGCCGTTCGCCTATGACGCCGGCGAGATTCGTTGCGCCCTGTGCCAGGCCAAGCCCCGCGCCTTCGCCCGGGCCCGCGCCGCCTGTCTCTATGACGAGCATTCGCGCGATCTGATCCTCAAGCTCAAGCACGCCGACCGCACCGACTTGTCGGGCCTGTTCGCCCGCTGGCTGTCGCGCTCGGCGGCCGATCTGCTGGAGGAGGCACAGGCCGTGCTTCCCGTGCCGATGCACCGCTCGCGCCTGCTGCGCCGCCGCTACAATCAGGCCGCCGAGATCGCCCGGCCGCTGTGCGCCATGACTTCCCGGACCTATCTGCCCGACACCCTGGTGCGACGGCGCGACACAGACAGCCAGGGCGGCAAGTCGGCCGACGGCCGCCGCCGCAATGTCGCGGCCGCCTTCGCCGTGCCCGAACGGCGCCGCCATCGGGTGATCGGCCGCAAGGTGTTGCTGATCGACGACGTCCTGACCACCGGAGCCACCGCCGAGGGCTGCGCCCGGGCTTTGTTGGCGGCCGGCGCCACGCAAGTGTCACTCGCCGTCGTCGCGCGCGTTACAGAAATGCAAGCGCGTCCTATATGAGGACGGAAGCGATTTCTGTTACGGATTCCCCATGGCCAAGGTCACCATCTACACCCGCCCGTTCTGCGGCTACTGCGCCCGGGCCCTGAAGCTGCTCAACGACAAGGGCGCCGACTTCACCGAGATCGAGGCCGGCATGGATCCGGCCCTACGCAAGGAGATGATGGACCGTTCGGGCCGCACCACCTTCCCGCAGATCTTCGTCGGCGAGCAACACATCGGCGGCTGCGACGACATGATGGCCCTGGAGCGCGAGGGCAAGCTGGACCCGCTACTGGCCGCATGAGCCCGTCCACGCCTCTCCGAGTCGGTCTGATCCAGACCCGCACCCCCGCCACCCACGCGGCGGCGCTGGCGCATGTGGCGCCGCTGGTGCGCGAGGCGGCGGCGCAGGGCGCCCGGTTCATCCTGACGCCCGAATGCACCAACGTGCTGCAGAAGGACCGGGAGAAGCTGCTGCCGACCCTGGCGCCGCTGGAGGACGACCCGGTGGTGAGCGGCCTGCGCGACATGGCCCGCGAGCTGAACGTCTGGATCGACGTCGGTTCGGCCCTGGTGCGGCGCGAGGACGGCAAGGCCGCCAACCGCCAGGCGGTAATCGACCCGGCCGGCGCGATCGTCGCCACCTACGACAAGCTGCACATGTTCGACGTCCAGCTGCCGACTGGCGAGACGGCGCGGGAATCGGCGACCTATACGCCCGGCGACCGCGCCACCGTGGTCGAGACGCCGCTGGGCGCCTTCGGCCTGAGCATCTGCTACGACATGCGCTTTCCGGCCCTGCATCGGGCCCTGGCGCTGGGCGGGGCCCAGATCCTGACCGTGCCCGCCGCCTTCACGCGCCCCACCGGCGAGGCCCATTGGGACATCCTGCTGCGCGCCCGGGCCATCGAGACCGGCTCGTTCGTGATCGCCGCGGCGCAGGGCGGCTTCCACGAGGACGGCCGCGGCACCTGGGGGCGCTCGATCGTGGTCGGCCCCTGGGGCGAGGTGATCGGGAAGCTTGACCACGACGAGCCGGGCGTGTTGATCGCCGATCTCGACCTCGCGGCCGTCGACAAGGCCCGCGCGGCGATCCCGGCCCTCAAGAACGCCCGCGCCTTCACGGGTCCGTAGTCCCTATATAGTCCCCATGATCAAGTACGCTCTCGCCTGCGACCACGACCACGCCTTCGAAGGCTGGTTCGGCTCGTCGTCCGACTATGACGACCAGGCCGCGCGCGGCTTGCTGGACTGTCCGGTCTGCGGCTCCAAAGGCGTGCGCAAGCAGATCATGTCGCCCGCCGTGGCCGGCACCAAGGCGCAGAAGGCCGCGCCCGAGCCGAATGCGCAAATGCGCGAGATGATGATGACCGCCATGGGCGAGGTCCGCCGCCAGGTCGAGGAAAACTTCGACTATGTCGGCGACAGCTTCGCCAAGGAGGCGCGCGACATCCACGACGGCAAGTCCGAGGAACGCGGCATCTACGGCGAGGCCTCGCCCCAGGAGGTGAAAGCCCTCGTCGAGGACGGCATCAAGATCGCGCCGCTGCCGCCGGCGCCGCCGAAGAAGACGGAAGTGAACTGAGGGCGGCCAGGACGGAGGCTCCCGACCGAGGGCTTCGGCGGATTTGACCTGGAACAACGCGTGACCCGACGCGGGGCGATTGTACTGTCCAGGACGCGTATCGCGCCGCAGGAGCCGTCCATGGGCAACGCCGCCCCTTCCGCCCCCGATGGCTCCCCCAATGGCTCCCATGTCGGCCACCACGGCCACGGTTCATCCACGACAGCGACGCCGGCTTCGGGCGCGATCTACACCTGTCCGATGCATCCCCAGGTCCGCCGGCCCGGCCCCGGCGCCTGTCCGATCTGCGGCATGGCTCTGGAACCGTTGATCGCCGCCGCCGACCCCGCTCCGAACCCCGAACTGCGCGACATGACGCGGCGCTTCTGGATCGCTCTGGTCCTGGCCGCGCCGGTGTTCATCCTGGAGATGGGCGGGCACGTGGGGATGATGGCGGCGCACATGCCGCCCGCCGTCTCGAATTGGATCCAGCTGGTCTTGGCGACCCCCGTCGTCCTCGGTTGCGGCTGGCCGTTCTTCGAACGCGGCGCGCGGTCGCTGGTCACGCGCCAGCTCAACATGTTCACGCTGATCGCCATGGGGATCGGCGTGGCGTGGAGCTACAGCGTCGTGGCGGTCCTGGCGCCCCATCTGTTTCCGCCGGCCTTCCGTCGGCCCGACGGCTCGACGCCGATCTATTTCGAGGCGGCGGCCGTCATCACGGTGCTGGTCCTGCTGGGCCAGGTCCTGGAGTTGCGGGCCCGCGAGAACACTTCCGGCGCCATCAGGGCCCTGCTCGACCTGTCGCCCAAGACCGCCCGCCGCGTGGTGGGCGAAGAGGATCGCGAGGTCCCCATTGAGGACATCCAGGTCGGTTTCGAACTGCGCGTCCGACCCGGCGAGAAGATTCCCGTCGATGGGCGCGTGCTGACGGGCGAGGCCTCGGTCGACGAGTCCCTGGTCACGGGCGAGTCGATGCCGGTCCACAAGACGCCGGGCGCCAAGGTGATCGGCGGGGCGCTGAACAGGACCGGTTCGTTCGTGATGGTCGCCGACAAGGTGGGGGCCGACACGCTCCTGGCCCGGATCGTGGCCATGGTCGCCGAGGCCCAGCGCAGCCGCGCGCCGATCCAGCGCATGGCCGACCGCGTGTCCGGCTGGTTCGTCCCGGCCGTGATCCTGGCCGCCCTGGCGGCCTTCGTCGCCTGGGCGATCCTCGGGCCGCCACCGAGCCTGGCCTTCGCCCTGGTCGCGGCCGTTTCGGTGCTGATCATCGCCTGTCCCTGCGCGCTGGGCCTGGCCACGCCGATCTCCATCATGGTGGGCGTGGGACGTGGGGCGCGAGCCGGGGTGCTGATCCGCAACGCCGAGGCGCTGGAACGCTTCGAGAAGATCGACACCCTGGTGGTCGACAAGACGGGCACCCTGACCGAAGGCCGTCCGTCGGTGACCGCCGTGCGCCCATCGGAAGGCTTTACGGAGGACGAGATCCTGCGCCTGGCCGCCAGTCTCGAACGGGCCAGCGAACACCCCTTGGCCGACGCCATCGTGCGAGCGGCCGCCGAGCGGGGACTGACCTTGTCGCAGCCGGAGGCGTTCGACTCGCCCCTCGGAAAGGGCGTGATCGGCACGGTCGACGGGCGGGCCTTGATCGTGGGCTCGGCGCGGTTCCTCCAGGAACGAGGCGTCATGGCCGACGGCCTGGCGGTCGAGGCCGAGGGGCTGCGCCGGAACGGCGCGACCGCGATCTATGTCGCCGTCGACGAGACGGTCGCCGGCGTGCTGGCCATCGCCGATCCCGTCAAGCCGACGACGCGGCGCGCGGTCGAGGCCCTGAAGGCGGATGGCGTGCGCGTGGTCATGCTGACGGGGGACAACCGGACGACCGCGCTGGCCGTCGCGCGAAGCCTGGGCATCGACGAGGTGGAGGCCGATGTGCTGCCCGACGAAAAGGCGGCCGCCGTGCGGCGTCTGCGCGAGGCGGGCCGCAAGGTCGCCATGGCCGGCGATGGCGTCAACGACGCTCCGGCCCTGGCCGCCGCCGAGGTCGGGATCGCCATGGGCGCGGGCTCGGACGTGGCGATCGAGAGCGCGGGCGTCACCCTGCTGCATGGCGATCTGGAGGGGCTGGTGAAGGCGCGCCGTCTTTCGCGGGCGGTGATGGGCAATATCCGCCAGAATCTGTTCTTCGCCTTCGCCTATAATGTCGCGGGCCTGCCGATCGCGGCGGGCGCGCTCTATCCGGTGTTCGGGTGGCTGCTGTCGCCGCCCGTCGCCGCCGCGGCCATGGCCCTGTCGTCCGTCAGCGTGGTCGGCAACGCCCTGCGTCTGCGGGCGATCCGTCTCTGACGGCTATCGGACACGAAAAAGGGCGCCGAGAAGCTCGGCGCCCTTCCGGTTTCAGGGCCGTGAGACCCTAGTAGCGACGGTATTCGTAGTGGCAGTTGTCGTTTTTGGACCGCTTCTTGGCGATCTGGTTGCCGGCGACGGCGCCCAGGGCGCCGCCGATCAGGGCGCCTTCGGTCTTGTTGCCATGGCCCGCGACCACGGCGCCCAAGGTGCCGCCGCCCAGGGCGCCGACGACGGTGCCCTTGTTGCGAGCGCTCTTGGTGCTCTTGCAGACCCAGACCTTGTGGGTGCGGGACTGGGCTTCGGCGGCGGTCACCGCCACGGTGGAGGCCGTGAAGCCCAGGGCGACGACGACGGCGAGAGTCTTGAGGTGGGCGCGCATGGCGAGCTCCGTTCTTGGTTTGTGATCCTTGAACGCTATCAACGCTCAAGCTCGGAATGGGTTCGATCAGTGTCGACTTTCCGACCTGAACCGGAGATGAAGCGGTTCCGACCCCGCCGTTCATCCCGGTTCAAGGCCTCGGGCGGACGCTAGCCCTGGACGCGATAGCGGCCGGCGCTGTCGGGGCAGACGCGGACGTAGCGGGTCTCGACGCGGCCGTTGTAGTCGGTGTCGGCCGGGGCCAGGCGGCAACGCTTGGAATAGTTGCTGTAGGCCGTGCTGGAGCTGGCGCGATAGCGGCTGCTCTCGCGATAGGCGGTGGTGTCGTCATAGGTCCAGTACTGGCCGCTGGCGTCGCAGCGGCTCTTGGCCGAGGCGTTGCCGATGCTGGCGCCGACGCCGGCTCCGACCAGGGCGCCCAGCACCGTGCCTTCAGGCTTGGCGTTGCGAGCGGCCAGGTTCGAGCCGGCCACGGCCCCGACCAGGGCCCCGATCACGCCGCCGGCGGTGGCGTTCTTCTTGGCGTCGATGCGGCAGGGCTCGTTGTACGAGACGTCGTCGCCATAGCTGCCGGCATAGGGCGCGCCGTAGCGGGTGGCGGAATCGGGATAGCGGCGGTCGTACGAGCCCGACCCGTAGCGGCGATCGTAGTCAGCGCGGGCGCGGTCATATTCGGCGCGGTCGCGGTCATACTGGGCACGCTGGCTCAGATAGTCGCTGCTGCTGGAGCTGTAGACCTGGCCGCTGGTGCTGAAGCGCCGGGCCTGATCGGGATAGCGGCGGTCATAGGCGCCGTAGCCGTTGCGACGATCGTAGTCGCTGCGGGTGTCTTCATAGACCTGGCGGTCGTGGTCGAAGGTCGCCTGCTCGCTGTAGTAGGCCGAGCTGTTGGAATAGTTGGGGTTGTCGAACCGCGTGGCGTATTCCGGATAGCGGCGGTCATAGGCGCCCGAACCGTAGCGGCGGTCGTAATCGGCGCGGGCGCGCTCGTACTTGGCGCGATCGGCCGCATAGGCGTCCTGCTGGGCGTTGTAGGCCGCCGAGCGTTCGTTATAGGCGGCGCGCTGGCCGTTGTAGGTGTCCAGGCGCTGTTGGTAGGCGGCGTCCGCCGACTGGGCGAAAGCAGGCGCGACGGCGCCAAGGGCGACAGCCGAGGCCATCAGCCACGCAGTGGTCTTGGAAGTCATGATAGCTCTCCGTTCCGACGAACGGATCGACGTCGGCCCCCGATAACGGCCGCCAATCCTTGATAAGGTGTCCCTGGCCAATAGAAGGCGCGGCGGCGGTACAGGTTCCGTCAGGCGGTCGGCGAGACGGGCAGGGGCTCAGTCGGAAAGCCATTCCACGTCGAAGCGTCGGCCATTCCACAGCGCCACGGCTTCGGTGGTTTCCGCGTTGCCGAAGGTCAGGTCGCCAGCCTTCACCGTGACCCAGGAGCGCGGACACGGGGTGGCGTCGCGGCCCAAGCCTTTGCTGCACGCGGTCTGAAACCGACCAGCTCGCGCCGCCGCGACAAAGGGGTAGGGCGGCTTACTCCTGCCCAAATCCCAGACCGTAGCCGGTTTGCGGGGATCCGCGCCCCGTATCACCCGCAGCACGTACCGGTCACCCGCGTGGACGATCCGCGCCGTGTCGGGGCGGCCGTCGTGATCGAAATCGCCCTTCAAAGGCGTGAAGGCCGCGGCGGCGGCCAGCAGCAAGGCGATCATGCGAACCTCAGTCCTTCGTCACCGTCATCATGTAGTTGATGTCGCAGTCGGCCGAGCGGCTCCAGCGGCCGGTCAGGGGGTTGTAGGCCACGCCGAACGGGCCCTGGACGTCCACCGGTTCGCCCGCGAGGAAGGCGCGCAGCTCGTCGGGTTTCAGGAACTGCTTCCACTCGTGGGTGCCGGGCGGCACCCAGCGCAACACGTATTCGGCCCCGATCTTGGCCAGGGCAAGGGCCTTGAGCGTGCGGTTCAGGGTGGCCACGATCATCAGGCCGCCGGGCTTGAGCAGCCTGGCGCAGGTGCGCAGGAACTCGCCCGGATCGGCCACGTGCTCGATGACCTCCATGGTCAGCACCACGTCGAACGGCCTCGCGCCCTCGGCCAGCAGCTGTTCGGCGGTGGCCGGGCGGTAGCCGATCTCCAGGCCCTGTTCCGAGGCGTGGGCGGCGGCGGTCTTGATGTTGTTTTCCGAGGCGTCGACGGCCGTGACCGTGAAGCCCAGCCGCGCCATCGGCTCGCTGAGCAGGCCGCCGCCGCAGCCGATGTCCAGCAGGGTCAGGCCCTCGAACGGCGCGCGGGCGTTGCCGTCGCGCTCGAACCGCGCCAGGGCCTGCTCGCGGATGAAGCCCAGCCGGCAGGGGTTGAACACATGCAGCGGCGCGAACTTGCCGCGCGGGTCCCACCATTCGGCGGCGATGGCCGAGAACCGCGCCACGTCGGCGGGATCGATGCTCCACGAGGGCGTATTTCCAGCGGAGGGGGGCGCTTCGGCGGACTGGCTCATGACCTTCATGTAGCAACGACAGGACAACCGGCACAGGGCGCGGCGCCACACTCGACGAAAAAGACACGCCCGCGACATTGCCGTTGCGCCTGCGCGCCGCTAGAAGACCGCGGCTTGCGCGGCCAGCGCGGTTCGTCCGGCCTCGGCGCAAGAATTGACCTTAGGTTTCGAGGGGTAGCGTGTGTCACGTCTGGTGATGAAGTTCGGCGGCACCTCGGTGGCCGACCTGGAGCGCATCCGCCGGGTGGCGCGCCTGGTCGCGGCCGAAGTGGCGACCGGCAAGCAGGTGGCGGTGGTGGTCTCGGCCATGTCGGGCAAGACCAATGAGCTGGTGGCCTGGACCGACGGCTCGGGCCGCGCGGCGGCGGGTCTGCCGGAGTCGGACGACGAGTACGACGCCGTCGTGGCGTCGGGTGAACAGGTCACGGCCGGCCTGCTGGCCATGACCCTGCGCAACATGGGCCACGACGCCCGCTCGTTCCTGGGCTGGCAGGTGCCGATCCTGACCGACAACGCCCACGGCCGCGCCCGTATCGAAGACATCCCGCCGGCCAATCTGGAGGCCTGTTTCGCGGCCGGCCAGATCGCCGTGATCGCCGGCTTCCAGGGCGTGACCAGCGATCAGCGCATCACCACCCTGGGCCGGGGCGGCTCGGACACCAGCGCCGTGGCCATCGCCGCCGCGGTGAAGGGCGCCTGCGACATCTATACCGACGTCGACGGCGTCTACACGACCGATCCCCGCATCGAGAAGAAGGCCCGCAAGCTGGCCAAGATCTCGTACGAGGAAATGCTGGAAATGGCCTCGCTGGGGGCCAAGGTGCTGCAGACCCGCTCGGTCGAGATGGCCATGGCCCATCGCGTCCCGGTGCGGGTGCTGTCGAGTTTCGTCGAGCCGGGCGAAGCCCCGGGCCAAGGTACGATCGTCTGCGACGAGGAAGAAATCATGGAAAAGCGCATCGTCTCGGGCGTCGCCTATAGCCGCGACGAGGCCAAGATCACCCTGCTGGGCCTGCCCGACCATCCGGGCGTGTCGTCGCAGATCTTCGGCCGCCTGGCCGACGCCAATGTGAACGTCGACATGATTGTGCAGTCGCGCGCCCGCAGCGCCGACACCGCCAACATGGAGTTCACGGTCGGCAAGCGCGACGCCGCCCGCGCCGTCGAGATCGTCCGCGCCGCCCAGAAGGAAATCGGCTTCGAAGACGTCGCCGTCGACGAGGACGTCTCCAAGGTGTCGGTGATCGGCGTGGGCATGCGTTCGCACGCCGGCGTCGCCCAGTCGATGTTCGCGGCCCTGGCCGAGAAGAACATCAACATCCAGGTCATCTCGACCTCGGAGATCAAGATCTCGGTCCTGATCGACGCGGCCTACACCGAACTGGCCGTGCGGGCGCTGCACGCGGCTTACGGGCTGGACCAACTCTAGAATCCGCTTACGCGGCGCTCTCGATTGGGGACACGCCCATGTGCGTGTCCCCGTCCCGCGCACGAACGCGACATATTTGCCGAAACGTCGCGTTCTGACGGTATGAAGGGCCGAATCCCTTCCAGGAGCCTCCATGTCGGTCTTCCATTTCGATCCCGAGAAGAAGTCCGTCACCTTCCAGGGCGATGCGGGCCTGGATCTGCTGTACGATCTGCTGCTGCGCGCCAAGTTCGGCGACGGCTACGAGAAGCCCCTGCTGGTCAGCCCGTGGCTGGCGGCCCTGCTCAAGCAGCTGGACGTGTTCCTGCCCGACGACGGCCAGTGGTTCCCCGAGCAACCCGGCCGGCCGATCTTCGACGAGGACGACCTGCTGGCCATGGGCGACGCGGTGATCGAGGAAGGTCACACCGTCGGCTGGTGGACCATGACCGAGCCGGAAAAGCGCGCCTACCTCCGCGAGGTGATCGCCGCGCCCCACCCGCTGACCGACGCCGAGGTCGAATTCATCGAGCGCGACATCGACGGCGCGGTCGAGCAGGCCAAGCAGCTGGTGGAAGCGATCAGCGAGCCCCTGGCCCTGCCGGGCCACGGCTAGGCGCGGGCCTTTTAGAGGGCCCCCGCTAAATTTATCTCCGCTCATCCCGGCGAATGCCGGGACCCAGATCCCACGGCGATGCGGATGATTGGATGAGCGCTGAACTTATGGAACTCGCCTCAAAGCCATTCCATCTGGGTCCCGGCATTCGCCGGGATGAGCGGAGTTGGGGTCTTTACGATGTCAGCCAGGCCTACCTCTGCTAACTCCACAATATGAGCCAGCAGCAGCGTCTCCTGATCGGACTTCTGTGCGGCCTCGTCGCGGGGGCGTTCTGGGGCGGGGTGTTTCTGGCGCCCAAGCTGCTGGCCGCCTTCACGCCGCTGCAGATGACCGCTGGGCGCTATCTCTGCTACGGCCTGGCCTCGGCGGCCCTGCTGGCCCCCAGCGCGCGCCGGGTGCTGGGGCGACTGACCCCGGCCGACTGGCGTGACCTGGCGGGGCTGAGCCTGCTGGGCAATATCGTCTACTACGTCTGCCTGGCGATCTCGGTGCAGATCGCCGGCGTCGCCCCGGCTTCGCTGATCATCGGCCTGTTGCCCGTGACCATCACCCTGGTCGGCGCCAAACCCGGCGAGGGCGTGGCGCTGCGCCGCCTGGCCGCGCCGCTGCTGCTGGTCGGGGCGGGCGTGGTCTGCATCAATGTCGCCGCCTTCCAGACGGCCGGCGGGGTCGATGTCGGACGGCTGGTCCTGGGTCTGCTGGCGGCGGTCGGGGCGCTGGCGGTGTGGACGGTCTACGCCGTCTGGAACGCCCGCCGCCTGGCCGGCACGCCTCGCTTCAACAGCCACGAATGGTCGCTGCTGACCGGCGTGGTCACCGGCCTGCTGTCGCTGTTGCTGGTCGTTCCCGCGTTTTGGCCGGCCTTCCTGGGCGGCGCGCCGCATCTCGCCAACGCCTGGCTGCTGTTCTGGGCCGTCAGCCTGGCCGTGGCCCTGGGGGCCTCGGTGATCGGCAACGGCCTGTGGAACGCCGCCAGCCGGCTGCTGCCGCTGAGCCTGTCGGGTCAGCTGATCGTCTTCGAGACTCTGTTCGCCCTGCTCTACGGCTTCCTGCACGACGCCCGCTGGCCGCTGCCCCTGGAGGCCGCCGCCATCGTGCTGATGCTGGCCGGGGTGCTGTGGTCGGTGCACCTGCATCGGCCGGACGAGCGCGGCGCGCACTGACGGGGGCAGGCACGGCAATCGTCGTTTCAAACATGACTGTAACCTGAACATCACCGTTCAGATCGGGTTCAAGGCGGGAATGCGACAAAGGCTTCAACAGCGCCGAACCGGACTTCTTCCGGCCTGACGCTCTCAAGGAGCACCGCCATGAAGACCTTTGGTAAGTTCACGAAGATCGCTGTCGCCGCCGCTGTCACCGGCGCCCTGGTTCTGCCCGCTTCGGCCGCCTTCGCCGGCGACAAGAGCAACAAGACCGAGCGCGCCGTCATCGGCGCCCTGATCGGCGGCATCGCCGGCGCGGCCCTGTCCAAGGGCGACACGGGCGGCATCGCCATCGGCGCCGTCGCCGGGGCCGCCCTGGGCGCCTCGACCGGCGGCAACGATCGCGACCATCGCTATTCCAGCAACTACCGCGACCCCCGTTACGGTCATGGTTCGAGCTACAACAACGGCTACGGCCAGTCGAACTACGGCAATGGCTACAACAACGGTTATGGCCAGTCGGGCTACAGCAACGGCTATGGCCGCGACCAGCGCGGCGACCGCTACAACACCGGCTACCGCTACGATGGTGGCAATGGCTACTACGGCCAGCGCCGCTAAGCTGTCCTGATCCGGATGATCGGGCGCCGTCCCCTCGGGGGCGGCGCCTTTTTCGTGCGCGAACCACGATTTGACCGCGAGCGAACGCTGTGCGTCGCGCGAAATCTGCTATAGCCCGGCTGAGGGCGGTGCGGCTTCTTAACCTTCGACGCGTTCTGTCGGGATCAGCCGTATCGGGCCATGGCCCAAGGGCGGCCAATATGGCCAACCGGTCAAAGTGGGGAGTACGCGCGCAGACATGGCGGCGTCCGGGATCGCTGTTCGAGGACCACGCAGCCTGCTTCGGCAGATTCGCGAGGCCATGGCCGGGGGCGGTCCCGCCCAGGCCAAGCTCGACATGGTGGTGCGCACCATCGCCATCTCGATGGTCGCCGAAGTCTGCTCGATCTATCTGCGCCGCGCCTCCAACGACCTGGAGCTGTTCGCCACCGAAGGCCTGTCGCGCGACGCCGTCCACGTCACCCGGCTGAAGCCCGGCGAAGGCCTGGTCGGCGAGACCATGCGCCTGGGCCGGCCGCTGAACCTGTCGGACGCCGCCAGCCACCCGTCGTTCTCGTACCGCCCGGAAACCGGCGAAGATCCGTATCACGCCTTCCTGGCCGTGCCGCTGCTGCGCGGCGGCCGCACCATCGGCGTCCTGGTCGTCCAGAACCGCACCGAGCGGGTCTATGACGAGGAAGAGGTCGAGGACCTGCAGATCATCGCCATGGTCCTGGCCGAGATGGTCAGCGCCGGCGAACTGCTGGGCCTGACCGAGCTCAAGGACGTCGAGATCGCGCCCCACAAGCCCGAGCGGCTGAAGGGCGCGCGGTTCGCGGAAGGGCTGGCCTACGGCGT
This sequence comes from Caulobacter soli, assembly GCF_011045195.1. GTDB lineage: Bacteria > Pseudomonadota > Alphaproteobacteria > Caulobacterales > Caulobacteraceae > Caulobacter > Caulobacter soli. Next base: position 1,031,185 of record NZ_CP049199.1, read on the forward strand.
GGCCGTGCTGCACGAGCAGCCGGTGGCCCCCGAGCAGTTGCTGTCCGACGACGCCTTGGCCGAGGAAGCTCGGCTGAAATGGGCGGTCGAGGCCCTGCAGACCCAGATCGACGAGATGCTGGAAGGCCAGCACGGCCTGGTCGGCGCCTCCTACGAGGTGCTCGAGACCTACCGGATGTTCGCCCACGACCGGGGCTGGAACCGCAGCTTGCAGGAAGCCGTGCGCTCGGGCCTGACCGCCGAGGCGGCGGTCGAGCGCGTGCGCTCCGAGCACCGCGCCCGTCTGGGCCAGGCCCGCGACCCCTATCTGCGCGAGCGCCTGCACGACCTGGAAGATCTGAACGACCGGCTGCTGCGCCACCTGTCGGGCGACGTCCACGCCGTGCGCGTGCTGCCCGAGGACGCGATCCTGATCGCCCGGAACCTGGGCCCGGCCGATCTGCTGGAATACGACCGCACCAAGCTCAAGGGCATCCTGCTCGAGGAGGGCTCGGCCGCCAGCCACGCCGGCATCGTGGCCCGGGCGCTGGACATCCCCTGCGTGGGCCGCCTGGCCGGCCTGCGCGACCGGGTCAGCGAGGGCGATCCGGTGGTGGTCGACGCCGAGACCGCCGAGGCCTGGCTGCGGCCGCGTTCGGACGTGGTCAAGGCGCTGAAGGCCCGGATGGAGGTCCGCGCCCAGCGCAAGGCCGAGTTCGCCCGGATCCGCGACACGCCGGCCGTCACCAAGGACGGCGACAAGGTCACCTTGCTGATGAACGCCGGCCTGGCCGTCGACCTGGACATCCTGGGCGAGACCGGGGCCGAGGGCATCGGCCTGTTCCGCACCGAATTCCAGTTCATGGTCGCCGAGGAGATGCCACGCCTGGAGGCCCAGACCAGCCTCTACGAGAAGGTGCTGGAAGCGGCCAACGGCATGCCGGTGACCTTCCGCACGCTCGATCTCGGCGGCGACAAGCTGCTGCCGTACATGGAGCTGGAGCGCGAGGACAATCCGGCCCTGGGCTGGCGCGCCGTGCGCATGGGCCTGGACCGGCCGGCCCTGCTGCGCATGCAGATCCGCGCCCTGATCAAGGCCGCGCGGGGCCGCGAGCTGCGGATCATGTTCCCGCTGGTGGCCAATGTGGACGAGTTCCGCGCCGCCCGCGCCTTCGTCGACCAGGAAGTGGCCTGGGCGCTGAAGCGTGGCCGGCCCGAGCCGGCGCGCCTGGACGTCGGGGCGATGATCGAGGCGCCTTCGCTACTGTGGCATCTGGACGCGCTGCTGCCGATGACCGACTTCGTTTCGGTCGGCACCAACGACCTGATGCAGTATTTGTTCGCCGCCGACCGGGGCAATCCCCGGGTGTCGGACCGCTACGATCCGCTGTCGCCCGCCGCCCTGCGCGCGCTGAAGACCATCCAGCAGGCCTGCGCCGACACCGGCACGCCGGTCTCGGTCTGCGGCGAGATGGCGGGGCGTCCGCTAGAGGCTTTCGCCTTGCTGGCCTTGGGTTTCGACCGTCTGTCGATGCCGCCGGCGGGCATCGGGCCAGTCAAGCAGATGGTGCTGTCGTGCGATCGCGAGGCCGCACGACGCAATGTCGAGGCCCTGCTGAAGACCTCGGCGGGATCGCTCCGTGGCGAGATCGAAACCCTGGCGCGCAAGCTTTACGTCGCCGTCTAGACACGGCCACGGTTAACCAAGCGGCGCTTTATAGTGTATTGAATCCGGCAACTTACTTTGATATCGACCATAAAGTATTAATAAATCCCGGCTAGGACGGGTGGGGCAAGTCGTCGGGTTCTCTCCTAGGTGGGGTCGAATTCTCCGGCGACGCGAATTTGGGGTCTCATGGCAGCCATGCCGCTGGATACGGGCAGGGTCTCGCACTTGCATCTGGTCGCGGACAGCGATCCTGAACACGCGCCCATGGCCGCGCATCAGCCTTCGGTTGACGACGGCGTCGACATCGGTTCGGCCCTGCGCGCCGCCCGCGAGTTCCGCGGCCTGAACCTGCAGGACGTCGCCGACGCCACCCGCATCCGCCAAAGCTACATCGAGGCGCTGGAAGACCTGCGCCTGGACGAGCTGCCGTCGCGCCCGTTCACGATCGGCTACGTGAAATCCTACGCCAAGATGCTGGGCCTGGACGGCGACGCCGCCGTGGCTCGCTTCAAGCTGGATGTGCCCGACGACAGCGAGCCGCTGCGCGCCCCGGTCGGCGTGCGTCATGAGCGTGATCCGCGCCTGGGCCTGATCCTGGCGTTCGGGGTGCTGATCGTGGCCGCCATCGTGCTGTGGAACGTCGCTCAGCGCGCCATCGCCAAGGACACCCCGCCGGCCCAGGTGGCCCCGGCTCAGGCCAGCGCCGCCGTCGCGGCTCCGGCCGCCGTGCCGGTCGATCCCAACGCCGCCTCCGGCTCGGTCTCGCTGGGGGCGCCCCTGCCGGCCCCGGTCGAGTCGACCACGCCCGAGCCCTACAAGACCCCCGGCCTCGACGACGCCGCCGCCAATGGCGGTTCGGCCGATGCGGTCAGCGCCGCTTCCAAGGCCCGTGCGGTCGAAACCGCCAAGAGCGGCGTCGATCCCAGCCTGGTGCTCAATGTCGGCGCCCCGTTCCGGGCCAAAGGCGCGGTCTACGGCGCCGCCCAGGCCGAGGCCTCGGGCCTGATCCTGCAGGCGCGCAAGCCCGCCTCGCTGACCGTGCACGACGCCGGCGGCGCCATCTACTTCACCCGCTGGATGTCGACCGGCGAGGCGTTCCGCGCCCCGCGCAACGGCGGCCTGATCGCCGAGGTCTCCGACCCGTCGGCCTTCGAGGTCTACAACGGCGGCGCCCTGACCAGCCGCATGAGCGGCCCGACGGCGTCGCTGGGCAAACTGACGGTGGCCCCGGCCGCTCCGGCGCCGGTCACCACCGCGCCCAAGCCGGCCGCGCCGCAAGCGCCCAAGCCTCAAGGCTGAGGCCGGCGGCGGGGGCTCGCCCATTGCGAGCCCGTTCCTGAACTGCCAAGCTTGCGGCGACGCTGACCTCGCGTTGTCGCCCGACGAGCCCATGGCCAGTCCACGTCGATTGCCGCGCGCGTTCGTTCCGCCGCTGATCCTGTTGTCGCTGGCTGTCATGGTCGGCTTGGCGGTGATCTTTGTTTCAGACCCTCCGACGCGCGTGGCGTCCGCGCCTCTGGACCTGCGCCCTGGCGGCGTGACGAAGGTCGTGTTCAAGGCGGCGCTCGACGAGTTCTACGACCTGGGTGTCGAGATGGATCAGGCGTCCGCCAAGCGCCTGTTCCCGTGCGTGGCCAACATCGATCAGCTGGATGAACCTTGCGCGGGAGCGTCCATGCCGGTCCGGCTATCGGTGGTCCTGTCGTCCGATGGCGCCGATCTTCTTCGGCGGACCTATTCGGCCGAAGGCGTGCTGGGCGGTCGCTACGGCGGTCAGCAGAGCTTCACGTTGGGCGTCGAGGGCGTGCGCCTGACGCGAGGGCGCACCTATATCCTGGTCGTACGGTCGCTGTCGGACGCCGCTCCGTTGGCCCAGGCTCGGCCGCGACTGGTGGTCGACGCCGATACGATCGGCCGTATCGGGCTCACCATTTGGCGCGCGCTGGTCGAGGCGGTCGCCCTCGGGCTGGCGCTGATCGCGGGCGTGTGGGCCGGGGTGGTCTGGCTGCTCAAGCGGCGGAAACGGACCGTCTAACCCCTACGCCCGCCCGATTTCGCGAACAGCAGGTCCGACCAGTTCCATCGGCTCGACCCCAGCGCCAGGCGCGGGGCGCCGGGGCCGTCGCTGAGCGAGATCAGGACCAGGCCGCGCATCGGGTCGTCGCGGCAGGCCTTGGGCGCGAACGCCACCTCCAGCATGATCAGCTCGCGCACCCCGGCCAGGCCCTTGCCCTCCTGGCCCGGGCTCTGCACCCAGTCACCGTTCCAGACCAGCACCGCCTTGCCGCGCGAGGCCGCCTCGGGATGGACCTGGGTCAGGGCGGCGCGGACGCGAGGGTTCTTGCGCAGGGCGTCCTGCAGCAGCCGGACCATGTCGCAACCGCCGCCGCCGGGGCCATTGCCGGCGCCGCCGGCCCCCGAGCCGCTGCCGGCGGTCGCCGCGCCCATCAGGTCGGCCTCGCCCAGTTCGGCCACTACCTGCGGCGCGGGAGCGGGCCTGGCGGGCAGGGGCTCGACCTGGGGCGGCGGGACCAGCTTGGGCGGACGCACGGGCAGCCTGGGCGGCGAGGCCTTGGCCGGGGCGGGATCGCCGGCCGGCTCGGGCGCCAGCTTCGGCGGTTCGGGCGGGGGAGGGGGCGGCTGGTACAGCGCCACGGTGATCGGCTCGGCCTCGGGCGGGATCGGCGGTTGGACCCGCACGGCCAGGATCGCCAGCAGCAGGCCGGCATGGGCCGCCAGGCTGATCCCGCCGGCGATCAGGCCGTCCGCCTTCGCGCGCCGGCGCGGGCGCGGCGTTGGGACCAGGGGATCGTAGTGCTGCGGCCGCCCGCTCATCGAAGCTCCGGGGCTGCCCTCGGGACGGTCCAGAGATCATCCGCTCGCGTCAGGATCGTGGCGCCCGCGACATTTCCTCCTTCGCGTCTGCACGCAAGCGCTCTTGGGTTCCGACGCCAAACCCCTTAGATTGGGGTCATGGCCGCAGATCACACCCACATCCGTCCCTGGCGTCAGATCGAGCGCCGGCAATCGCGGAAGATCCGCGTCGGCAATGTCGAGGTCGGGGGCGACGCGCCCATCACCGTCCAGTCGATGACCAACACCCTGACCAGCGACGCCGCCGCGACGCTGGAGCAGATCCGCCAACTGGAAGAGGCCGGCGCCGACATCGTCCGCGTCAGCTGCCCCGACACCGACTCCACGGCCGCCTTCAAGACCATCGCCCGCGAGAGCCGGGTGCCGCTCGTGGCCGACATCCACTTCCACTACAAGCGCGGCATCGAGGCGGCCCAGGCCGGCGCGGCCTGCCTGCGGATCAATCCGGGCAATATCGGCAGCCCCGACCGCGTGCGCGACGTCATCCAGGCGGCCCGCGACCACGGCTGCTCGATGCGGATCGGCGTCAACGCCGGCTCGCTGGAGCGCGAACTGCTGGAGAAGTACGGCGAGCCGTGCCCCGACGCGATGGTCGAGAGCGCCCTGAACCACGCCCGCATCCTGCAGGACCACGACTTCCACGAGTTCAAGATCTCGGTGAAGGCGTCCGACCCGTTCATGACCGTGGCGGCCTATTACCAGCTGGCCGAGCGCATCGACTGCCCGCTACACCTGGGCGTCACCGAGGCGGGCGCCCTGCGCACCGGCACCGTCAAGTCGTCGATCGGCATCGGCTCGATGCTGTGGGCCGGCATCGGCGACACCATCCGCGTCTCGCTGGCCGCCGACCCGGTCGAGGAGATCAAGGTCGGCTTCGATATCCTCAAGTCGCTGGGCCTGCGCCACCGTGGCGTCAACATCATCGCCTGCCCGTCGTGCGCGCGTCAGGGATTCAACGTCATCAAGACGGTGGAGGCCCTGGAGCAGCGCCTGGCCCACATCAGCCAGCCGATGTCGCTGTCGATCATCGGCTGCGTGGTCAACGGCCCCGGCGAGGCCCTGATGACCGACCTGGGCTTCACCGGCGGCGGCGCGGGTTCGGGCATGATCTACATGGCCGGCAAGCCCGATCACAAACAGTCCAACGACGGCATGATCGACCACATCGTCGAGCTGGTCGAACAGCGCGCGGCCCAACTGAAGGCCGCCGCCGACGCCGAGGCGATCGCGGCGGAGTAGCCGTCAGTCGTCCTCATCCAGCGGTCGCCCGTCGCGCGCCCGCAGGTCGGCGATCAATGTCCGCATGGCCCAGCCCGTGGCCTTGGCGATCTGTTCGCCGCTCAGGCCCCAGTGGTCGCGCATTTCCAGCCACGGCGTGGTGTGCAGCACCTGCAGCATCGCCGTCGCCAGCGTCCGGTCTTCGGGCGGCAGGTCCTTGACCAGGTCGGCCGTCGCCTTGGTGTAGGCGTCCACCCGTCGATCATTGTCGGCCCGCCGCATGGCCCGCCCCTGCGGCGTGGAGCGCACCAGGGTGGTGATCGGGGCGATGCGATCCAGGCCCGTATAGATGTCGTGCAGCGCGTCGGTGAGATCCGCCTCGCGCTCGGGGAAGGCGACGCGCGGCCCGGCCAGCTCGCGCACGCGGCTGGTGGCGGCCGCCAGCAAGGCCTCGCGGTCGGGAAAGTAGCGATAGACGGTGCGCCGGCCCAGGCCCGTCCGCTCGGCAATCAGGTCGTGATTGATGTCCATCCGCCCCTCGGCCAGCAGCTCGATCAGGGCGTCGGCGATGCGCGTGCGCACCTCCTCCTTCTTCTGTTCGCGGGGACCGGGCTTGTGAACTGAACCATCCATGCGGCATCCATAGGGTTCGGCACAAAAAGTGTCAAAACCTATATTGACACAAATCGTGCCACATTGCATTGAGCGCCCAACGAAAGGGATACCGATGCTATTTCACATGTCGATCGCGGCGCACGATCCGCAACACGTGGCCCAGGTGCTGGCCGAGCTCTGGGGCGGCGAGGCCTTCCGCTTTCCGCCGATCTCCGACAACGGCTGGATCGCCCTGGCCGGCGACGCGCGCGGCACGGCGCTGGAGGTCTATCCGGTCGACGTGGTGCTGCGCGAAACCCAGGGCGACGCCGACGCCCACGGCGAACACACCGGCCAGCCGGCCTTCACCGCCACCCACGGCGCGGTCGCCACGGAGCTGGACCTGGAAACGGTGCTGGCCATCGCCGCCCGCGAGGGCTGGCCGGCCAAGTATCGCAAGCGCGGCGGCATGTTCGGCGTCGTCGAGATCTGGATCGAGGGCCGCCAGATGATGGAGATCCTCACCCCGGACATGCAGGCCGAATACCAGGCGTGCATGAGCTTCGAGGCCTGGCGCGCCATGGGCGCGGCCATGGCGGCCGGTGGCGCGCCGGCCTAGGCCTTGATGTTCAGGATCGACGCCGAGGGGGACGAGGATGAGGCGCCCGACGGCAGCTGGACGTCGGCGGTCGCGTCGGGGCCTTCGACGGCCTTGGCGGCCTCGGTCAGGTCCTTCTTGGCGTCCTCGACCTCGTCGGCCGCGCCGTCCTTGTGCGACTTGTCGGTCAGCTTCTTCAGCTTCGCTTCCTGCACGGCGGTGTCGTACATCTGCTTGGCGGCGCCGGCGAAGGTCTTGATCTCTTCCATGTAGAGGTCGGCGACGAAGCGCGGCTTGGCGCCGGTCATGATCATCGGCGTCGCGGCGGGCGTGGCGCCCTGGGCGGCGGCGGCCTGTGACGCGGGGTCTTGAGGCGTCGCGGCCTGCGGATCCGCGACGGGCGCGGCGTCGACGGGCGTCCCGTCGGGCGTGGCCTGAACGGCTTGAGGATCGGCGGCTTGAGGATCGTTGGCTTGGGCGGCGGCGTTCGGATCCGTCGCCTGGGCGAGGTTCTGGGCGTTGGCCAGGTCGGCGGCTTCGCGGCCGCCGGCCGTGGCGGAGGCGTAGTCCTTGGCCACCTGCGAATACTGCTTGTAGAGGTGCGCGGCGGCCTTGGCCCGCTCCACCGGGTCCTGGATCAGGGTCAGGGCGATCAGCGCCTTGCTCATGTCCTTCAGCTTCTCGGCCACGTCCTGGCCGGGCGAACTGGTTTCCTTCGACGATCCCGAGGACGACGCCGGGCTCGAAGCCGACTTCGACGCGTCGGTCTTGGCCAGGGGATCCGACAGCGGCGTCAGGGTCTTGGCCAGGGACGCGGCCAAGGACGGGGAAGTGACGTTCATCGCTTTTCGAATCCTACGCGGGGCAAACCACGAAGCACCTTAGCAAGTTCGAGTGACGCGATCATTTCACGACCGCGATCAGGCGCCTGTCCCCGATCGCAGGGTCTCACCCCAGAGACGTCTGGACCGGCACGCCGTTCTTGATGGCCAGGGTCACCGGGGTGCGTTCGGCGATGTCGGCCAGGCGGGCGCGCTGGGCGTCGTCCAGCGGGCCGGTCGGAAACAGCACGCGCTCGATGCGCGGCGGGGTCTCGCCGCCGTGATAGTGCAGCCGCACCTCCAGGGCCTCGAGCGGCCACTGCTTGTGCTCGGCGTACATCTTCAGGGTCATGGCCGTGCAGGCGCCCAGGGCCGACAGCAGCAGGTCGAACGGTGCGGGACCGACGTCGGCCCCGCCGTTGCGCGGCGGCTCGTCCGAGATCAGCGTGTGCTGGCCGGTGGTGATGGTGGTCGCGTAGTGGGCGTCGCTGATGCGGGCGGTGGCGCTGGCCATGGGTCCTCGCTGGATCGAAAGGTCGAGCTGGTGTCGGGCCTTCGCGCCACTCCGTCTAGAAGAAATCGGACGTTCAGATCACGCCTTGCGATCGCTCGTCCGCGCCGGTCAGGGCGGCGGCGACCACGCGCAGGCCGCGCTCCAGCTCGGCCCGATCGGCCGCCGGGCCCAGGCAGACACGGACGCCGGTCTCCAGGCTCGGCGCCACCACCGGCGCGCTTGGCGGGGTCACTTCGACGCCGCCGCGCAGGGCCCGCCCGGCCACGCGCTCGGCCTCCAGCTCGCCCATCGGCAGCCACAGGTGCGGGGCGGCGAGGGAGGCCGGGGTTTCCACCGCCGGGCCCAGGATCTCCAGCGCCATGGCCAGGCGAGCCGTGGTCTCGGCCACGCCCGCGGCGGCGATGACGTCGGCGGTCCCGTCCTCGATCCACTGGGTGGCGATCAGTCCGCCGAAGGCCGGCGGGGCGTAGGCCAGGGCGCGGACAGCGCGCAGCACCCGCTCCAGATGGTCGCCCGGCGGCGTGACCAGATAGCCGGCGCGCAGGCCGGGCGCGAGCGACTTGGACACCCCCGAGACGTGGAAGGTGCGCTCGGGCGCCAGAACGGCCAGCGGGAGCGGGCGGTTCGGCCCGGCATAGACCGCGTAGATGTCGTCCTCGACCAGCCACAGGTCTTGCTTGCGGGCCACGGCGACGATCTCTTCCCGACGCCGCAGGCTCATGATCCGGCCGGTGGGGTTCTGCAGCGTGGGCAGTAGGAACGCCACGCGGGCTCCGTCGCGGGCGGCCGCCTCCAGCGCGTCGGGGCGCACGCCGTCGGCGTCCATGGCCAGGCCGCGCAGCCGCAGGCCCAGGTGCTCGGCGATGGCCTTGGCGCCCTGGTAGGTCGAGGCCTCGCACAGCACCGTGTCGCCGGGCCGCGTCAGGCTGCCCAGCGCCAGGGCCAGGCCCTGCTGGGCGCCCGCGCAGCAGATCAGCCGCGTCCAGTCCGCGCCTTCCAGCCCGCCGCTGCGCGCCAGCCAGGCCGCGCCCGCCCGCCGCTGGGCGTCCAGCCCGGCCACGGGCGAATAGCCCAGGTGCTCCACCAGGTCGGGACGCCGACGCAGCTTGGTCAGGGCCTCGGCCAGATGGTCGGCGGCGGCGCGCTGCGGGGCGATGTTCTGGGCCAGGTTGATGGGCCCCGCCAGCGGGATCGGCCGTCCAGGCGAGACGCCCGCGCCGCGCACGAAGCTGCCGCGCCCGACGTGCGCCTGCACCAGTCCGGCCTTCTCGGCCTCGACATAGGCGCGGGTCACCGTGCCCAGGCCCAGGCCCAGGCGGTGGGCCAGATCGCGCTGCGGCGGCAGCCGGTCGCCGTCGTTCAGGGCGCCCGAGGCGATGTCGGCCCGCAAGGCGTCCATCAGCCGCTCGTACAGCGGCGCGTCGCCGGGCGGCAGGGTCGGGGTCCAGCCCGCCATCGGTGTCTCCATAATTGTAATGGTGACAATATAGGTTTTGACTCATGATGCAATTGGCAAGATGACCGTGACATTCCGCCTTTGGAGTGTCCCTCATGACCGCTCAACTGCTGCTCGCCTTCGTCCTGTTCGCCTTCGCCACCGCCGGCACCCCCGGCCCCAACAACATGATGCTGCTGGCCTCGGGCGCGAACTTCGGCCTGCGCCGCACGGCGCCGCAAATCCTCGGGATCAGCGTCGGCCTGGCGGTGATGGTGGTGGCCATGGGGCTGGGGCTGAGCGGGGTGTTCAAGGCCTGGCCAGTGCTACACGACGTGCTCAAGTGGGTGGGCGGCGCCTACATGCTGTGGCTGGCCTGGAAGATCGGCACGGCCACGGGCATCTCGGACAAGGCCGTCGGCGCCAAGCCGATGACCTTCCTGCAGGCCGCCGCCTTCCAGTGGGTCAATCCCAAGGCCTGGGCCATGGCCCTGACGGCGGCCACCACCTACACGCCCGAAGGCTCGACGATAGGGGTGTTCTTCGTGGCCGGGACCTTCATGCTGGTCGGCGCGCCGTGCAGCGCCGCCTGGGCGGGCTTCGGCCAGGGCTTGCGCCGGTTCCTGGACCGGCCGGTGGTGCTGCGGATGTTCAATGTGACCATGGCCGTGCTGCTGGTCGCGTCGCTCTATCCGCTGGTGGTCGAGACTCGTCCCGCCGCCGTGGCGAAGGAGGCTCCGCGCGAGCTGGCCAGCGATCTGCCACCCACGCCGCGCTGGGCGTCGCACGGCTAGGGCTGATCGAAACCCTCGTCCTTCGACAAGCTCAGGACGAGGTTTCGACTGCCTAGGCCTCCGCCATGGTCCTCATCCTGAGCCTGTCGAAGGACGAGGACCACGCACGGCGTCGGCGTCCATTACCGAACCTTAAGTGGTTCAGCGCGGGCGGTTGAGGTCTGGTGCGGCGGCAAAATCCGGAGCCGTCCATGTCCCTCGCCGTTCGTTCCGCCGTCTGCGCCGCCCTGCTGCTGATGGGGAGCGCCGCCCAGGCCGCCGTCACCCCCGTGCCGGTCGGCCAGCCGCTGGCCCGCTTCGCCAATATCAAGCCGGGCGCGCACCGCTATCTGCGCTTCAAGCAGGCCGGCGACACGGTCCGCGTCGCCGACGTCTGGACCCGCGAAGTCCGCTTCGAGGACCAGGACGGCCAGCGTCGGCTGCATATCGTCCAGCACTGGGACGGCGTGGGCGGGACGCCGTCGGACCGTCAGCTGGACAGCTGGTTCGAGGTCGGCACCTTCCGGCCCCTGACCCACATCCGCCGCACCCAGAAGGACGGCGTCGCCAAGGTCGAGGCCTACGCCTTCCAGCCCGACAAGATTGTTGGTCTGAAGGACGTGGAAGGCAACGCCGCCAAGGATTTCGAGGTCGCCTCGCCGCAGCCCAGCTTCAATTTCGAGACCGACATGGAGTTCCTCCAGGCCCTGCCGCTGGCGACGGGCTACGAGGCCAGCATCGTCTTCACCCATCCTGGCGGTGGCCCACCGGCGGCCTATCTGTTCAAGGTGACGGGGTCGGAGGTGCTGGACCTGCCCGGCGGCGGCAAGGTCGACTGCTGGCTGGTCACCGCCGACTACAACCACCCGGAGATGGGCGTGACCCGCTTCTGGTTCGCCAAGAGCGGCCAGGTGATGATCAAGCAGCTCTCGCCCTTGCCGGACGGGTCGGGCGTGCTGGGCAAGACGTTGTTGTACTAGCCAATTCAACCCGCTCATCCCGGCGAAGGCCGGGACCCAGATCCTAAAGCCGAGTGGGTGATTGGAAGCACTCAGAGCCCCTGGCGTCAGCCACACCGCTATTCCATCTGGGTCCAGGCCTTCGCCGGGATGAGCGGAAAAGGAGGAGGGAGCGCGCTTGCCTAATCTCGCGCATCGGCCCCAGATCGGGCCTTCACGAAAGGTCCTCGCCCCATGCGCCCGCTGCTTCTCGCCGCCCTGATCACCCTGGCCGCGACGCCCGCCCTGGCTCAGGACCTCAAGGTCACCGTTCAGGGCCGGGATTCCGTGGTGCTGACGCCGGCCGATCTGAAGGCCCTGCCGCGCGCCAAGGCGACCTTCACCGCCCACGGCAAGCAGATCACCTATGAGGGCGCGGTGCTGAACGCGGCGCTAAAGCAGGCCGGCGTGGTGTCGGGCGACCGGCTGATGGGGCGCTATCTGAACCAGGTGGTGGTGGCCAAGGGCGCGGACGGCTTCACCGCCACCTACTCCCTGGGCGAGACCGACCCGATCTATCGCGCCAATCCGGTGATTGTCGCCGACAGCAAGGACGGCCAGCCGCTGGACGCCAAGGAGGGGCCATATCGCCTGGTGGTGGACGGGGACCTGCGCCCGGGGCGCTCGGTGCGGCAGGTGGTGACGGTCGAGGTGAAGGCGGTTCCGTAGACAACGATCGGGGACACGCGCATGCGCGTGTCCCCAGCGGGGGCTACCCGCGCGGTCCCAGGTAATCCAGCTTGCCGATCGCAACGCCCTTGTGGCGCAGCAGGTCGTAGGCGGTGACGATGTGGAAGAAGAAGTTCGGCAGAGCGAAGCCCAGCAGGTAGTCCTCGCCGGTGAAGGTCATGGTCCCGCCGGCCGTCTTCAGTTCGACGGTGCGGTCCTCGCTGCCCTCGAAGGCCTTGGGATCGACGCTTTGGATATAGGCCAGGGTGTCGGCCACGCGCTTCTGCAGCTGGGCGAAGGTGGTTTCGTCGTCGGCCATCGGCGGCGCGTCGAGGCCGGTGAGCCGCGACACCGCGCCCTTGGAGGCGTCCGAGGCGCGTTGGATCTGGCCGGACAGCGGCAGCATGTCGTCGGCGAGACGGGCGGTGACCAGGTCGTCGGGGTTCCAGCCCTGGGCCTTGGCGTGGGCCTCGCCCTTCTCGAGCAAGGTCGCCAGCACCTTGAGGGCGCGGACGAAGACGGGGACCGAGGCGCGATGCATCGACAGGGGCATGGAAGGCTCCGAGGGAAGGGCGCGGCGTGGTGGATGGTTCGCCGTGGCCGGGAGATGGGGGCGCAAGGCCGCGCTTAACAGGTCCGTCAAGCTCGCTTCCGAGCCAAGGGGTGACGCCGGGCGCTGGGAGCGGTAGAGAGACCGCCCAATTCCCCACAGCGTGACGTTCCCCCTTGCGACTGCCCCAGGCCCGCCTCGACCAAGTTCTCGACCGTTTCCGTGAAGTCGAAGCCCGCATGGGCGCGGCCACCGACGGCGCCGAGATCGTCAAGCTCTCCAAGGAGCACGCCGAGCTGCGTCCGGTGGCCGAGGCCGTCCAGGCCCTGGCCAAGCTGAGCGCCGACCGCGCCGAGCTGGACGAGCTGGCCGGCGATCCGGAAATGGCGGCCATGGTCGCCGACGAAATCACGGCGCTGGACGAGAAGCTGCCGGTCATGGAGCGCGAGCTGGCCCTGATGCTGGCCCCGCGCGACAAGGACGAGAACGCTTCGGCCATTCTCGAAGTCCGCGCCGGCACCGGCGGCGACGAGGCGGCCCTGTTCGCCGGCGACCTCTTCCGCATGTACCAGCGCTACGCCCAGCTGCAGGGCTGGCGGGTCGAGATCGACAGCGTCTCCGAAGGGGAAATGGGCGGCTACAAGGAAATCATCGCCTCGGTCACCGGCGACGGCGTGTTCGGCCGCTGGAAGTTCGAGAGCGGCGTGCACCGCGTCCAGCGCGTGCCGGCCACCGAGGCGCAAGGGCGCATCCACACCTCGGCCGCCACCGTCGCGGTGCTGCCCGAGGCCGAGGACGTCGAGATCGAGATCAACGAGAGCGACCTGCGGATCGACACCTACCGCTCGTCGGGCGCCGGCGGCCAGCACGTCAACAAGACCGACTCGGCCGTGCGCATCACCCACTTGCCGACCGGCGTGGTGGTGACCTCGTCGGAAAAGTCGCAGCACCAGAACCGCGCTCGGGCCATGAAGAACCTGAAGGCGCGTCTCTACGACATGCAGCGCGAGGCGCTGGACACCGCCCGCTCGGACGCCCGCAAGAGCCAGGTCGGCAGCGGCGACCGCTCCGAGCGCATCCGCACCTACAACTTCCCGCAAGGTCGGGTCACGGATCACCGCATCAACCTGACCCTCTACAACCTGGCCAAGGTGATCGAGGGCGACGGGCTGGACGACGTGATCAAGCCGCTGATCGCCGAGGATCAGGCCGCGCGCCTGGCCAGCCTGGAAGAAGGCTACTAGGCGCGCGCTGAGCCGGACTCGCCGAAGATCCGGCGCAGCCAGTCGCGGGGCCGAAGAGCATAGGCGACCGAGGCGGGCACGTTCAGCGTCACGCTGGCGCCCGCGCCCGGCTGACTTTCCAGAGCCAGGGTCGCGCCCATCCTGCGGGCCCTTTCGCGCATGCCGGCCAGGCCATAGTGACCCTCCTGCTCCGAGCGCGGCGGAGTGTCGGCGTCGAAGCCCCGGCCGTCGTCTCGGACCACGACGCGCAGTCCGCTGGCGTGATAGGCGACCAGAACGCGAACCTGTCCGGCCTGGGCATGGCGCGCGGTGTTGAACAACGCCTCGCCGACGATGCGCACCGTTTCGTCGACGACCCGGGGCGCGAGCTCGCGCGGCAGGCCCAGGCTGCCGACCGCGACGTCCACGGCGGGCGCGAAGGGCTGCTGCTCGACCAGTTCCTGCAGGATGGCGTCCAGGCGCCGCCCGTCTGGGGATCGCAGATCGCGCACCCGGTCGCGGCCCTCGACCAGCACCGCCTCGGCGCGCTCCAGCGCGGCTTCGATGGCGGCGCGGGCGGGATGGCGCTCGGGAACGCGCTCGGCCGCCGCCTGGAAGCGCAGGATCAGGCCCTGGACGCCTTGCAGCAGGGTGTCGTGCAGTTCGCGGGCGATGCGCTCGCGCTCGGCGGTGCGCTCCTCCAGTCGCTCGCGGATATTGCGGGCCACGCGGCGCAGGCGCAGCGAATACAGCATCCAAAGCGCGAGGCCGACGGCGGCCGCGGCCAACAGGCGGAACCACCAGGTTTCCAGCAAGGTCGGCGGAATGGTGATCGACAGCGCCGAGCCTTCGGTGTTCCAGACACCGTCCTCGTTGGCCGCGGTCACCCGGAAGCGGTAGTGGCCCGGGCCCAGGTCGTTGAAGAAGGCCGCGCGCTGGGCGTCGGCGTCGATCCAGGTCTCGTTGAGGCCCTCGAGTTGGAAGCGAAAGCGAACGCGACTGGGCACCGAAAGGCTGCCCGCCGCATAGCCGATGGCCAGGGCCTTGGTTCCCGCCGGAAGCACCACCGTACCCGTCGGATCGCGCAGCTTGCGTCCCGCCGCGGTCAGCGACCGGATCGCCACCGGCGGCGGGGTCGGGTTGGTGGTCAGTCGCGCGGGATCGATGGCCAGGACGTTCCGGCGGGTGAGGAACCAGATCCGGCCGTCGCCGCCCTCCACCACCTGAGCGCCGGGCACCTTCTGCGGATAGCTGTTGAGCCCGTCGCGGAAGTCGAACACCCGGTGCGGCAGCGGGGCGCCGGGGTGGGCGAAGGCGTTGTCCAGGTCGGCCGTGCGCATCCTGACGATCCCGGCGTCGCCGATCGTCCAGGTGTCGCCGGCGGCGGTCTGCGCCAGGCCGTTGATCGAGCCGAGCCACGGATAGGCCTCGGCTCCCAGTTTCTGGACGCGGTCGGCCGAAAGCCGGGCGAGGCCCCGGGCGCTGCTGGCGAACACGGCGGTCCGGCCGGCCATGACGCCCTCGATCTCGCCGATGCCGACCCGGCCGCGGTGGACGGCGAGAAACGGCATGGGCGGCTGCTTCGGATCGCCGCGATAGAGCACGACTGCTCGCCCCTGCGCATCGCGCACGGCGTTGCCGGGCGGCGCCCCGCCCGCCGCGACCGGCCAATGCGACCAGCGCCCTTCGGCCAGCATGTTGAGGCCTTTTTCCAGGGCGGGAATCCACAGCCGCCCCTCGCGGTCCTCCGCGCAGCCGTACGAATAGGCTTCGGAGGGACGGCGGAACACCGAGACGCCGTTGGGACTCAGCCGGAAGACTTCCTGGTTCAGCGGCATCCACAGGCTGTCGCCCGAACCGGCGCACAGGGCCGCCGGCAGGGACGGCGCCTGCATCACGATCCGGGCCGAACCACGCGCGGGGATGGCGTAGAGCGTCTTGGAGTCGCTGACGAACACCGTGCCGTCCTCGCGGGCCGCCAGGCGGTAACCGCGCGCTGAGTTCTGCGGAATGTTCGGTTCGACGGCGACGGCCGCCGGCCGCAGCATGTCCACCCCAAGCTCGGTGCCGACCCAGATATTGCCTTCGCGGTCCTCGAACACGGCATGGGTCTGATCGGACGTCAGGCCGTCGCGCGCGGTGAAGGTGTCGGCGCCCGGCTGGGTCATGCGCGCGACGTTGAACACCCCGTCGGTCCAGGTGGTGCCCCACAGCTGCCCGCGGCGGTCGAACAGGATCCGCGCGCCGCCCACCTCGCCCAGCTGCGAGAACGCCTGGCTTGAACCGGGCAGGGCGGAAGGGCGGAGCGGGCGGGTCGAGGTCGTGTCGGACACCCAGATGGCCCCGTCGGGCGTCTCGCCGATGCTGGCGCGCGAGGTGACCGGTTCGTTGGTCGCCTCGAACCGGGCCGCGCCGGGGCGCTTGAAGACGACGGTCTTGTCCAGCACCACCCACAGCGTGCCGTCGCGCGACACGTGAATGTGCCAGACCCTGTCGGACGGCAGGCCGGTCTCGGCGCCGATTTCGTCCCACCGGCCGTTTCGCCAGCGCGCCAGGGTGTGGTCGCCGCGTCCGCCCCGGGCCACCCAGATGGCGCCGTCCGGTCCTTCGGCCAGGCCGGTGACCTCGCGCGAGGGGTTGGGCATGCGCGCGTCGATCAGGCGACCCTGGCGATAGACCGCCACGCCGGCGCCGCGCGCCAGGCCCACCCAGACGTCGCCGGAGCGGGCGCCGAGCACCTCGGCGACCACCAGCCGCGCCGGCTTGGGCTGCTCGCTTTCGATCTTTTCAAAGGTGACCCCGTCGAAACGGAACAGGCCCTCGACGCCGCCCAGCCACAGATAGCCGTCCCGGGACTGGCCGATGGTGTTGATCCGGCCCGGCGCGCCGCCTTCGACCGACCAGCTCACGTGCTTGTAGTCGTTCGCCAAGGACGCGGCGTCAGCCGACGGCGCGACAGCCATTGGGGCGGCCATCAACGCGGCTGCCACGGCCGCGTGCAGCGCGGTCCTCATCACCTTGGACGCCATAGCCTGCCCTGCCCGCCACGGCTCTCGCCGCGGCCCCCGTCACCCCGTAAGCCAGCCGGCGACTCGAAGCCATCGGGGACTCAGGATCCCGGGCGTCTAAGTCGACCGCTGCCTAAATCACCTTCTCCAGCACCACGAACTCCAACGCCTGTTGCGGCTTGCCGAACCGCTCGCCCACCGGGAACGGTTTGCGCTCGCCAGTCAGCGCATAGCCTCGGCGCTGGTACCAGGCGATCAGGGTGTCGCGCAGGTGGACGACGGTCATGCGCACGCGCCTGGCGCCCCGGCCGGCCGCGTAGGCCTCGCCGTGGGCCAGCAGGGCGCGGCCCAGCTGGCGGTCTTGCAGGTCGGGGCGGATAGTCAGCATGCCCAGGTACCAGGTGTCGCCTTCCGCCACGTCGGCGTCCGGCTCGATCCAGACGCAGCCCAGCAGCGGACCATCAGTCTCGTCGCGCAGCGTCAGCAGCACGGCGTTCGGGGCCTCGGCCAGGTCCTGTTTCAGGCTCTCCAGGTCGATGCGCTGGCCGTCGATATAGCCGGCCTCGGTGGTCCAGCCGGCCTGGGCGCCTTGGCCGCGATAGGCGGAGTTGACCAGGTCGACGATGGCGGGGAATTCGGACGGGGCGGCGGGAGCGAAGATCATGGCTCATGACTTAGCGGCGCAGCCGGGGTTCGCCAAGGCTCAGCTGGGCGGCCGCGGTTGGTTGGAGCGCTTGCCGCGCGCCCGGTTCCAGTAGCGGCCGGACACCCGTTTGACCGTGCCGGCCTCGCGCTGGATGAACTCCCAGGGATGGAAGGCCAGGCCGACGGTGTCGGCCATGGCCGCGCCGCGCTCGCCCATCGGCTTTTCGGGGCCGGTGGTGGAGTCGATGGCGGTCTGGTGCTCGATCTCGGCGTTCAGCTCGGCCCCGACCAGCACGGTCATGATCGAGAACCACATCCAGACCATGAAGGCGATCACCGCCCCCAGCGGTCCGTAGGTGGCGTCGTAGTGGGCGATGTTGTTGACGTAGAGCGAGAAACCGAGCGAGCCCAGCAGCCAGGCCGCCGCGCCGAACACCGCCCCCAAGGCAACCCAGCGCCAACGGGGGCGGGCGCGACAGGGCGCGAAGCGGTAGAGCATGGCGAAGGCGATGGCGGTCACCGCCAGCACGATCAGCCAGCGCAGCGGGACCCAGATCACGGCCGCCGAACTGAGGCCGATCCGCTCGAACACCACCGGCGCGGCGATCAGCACGCCGGCCAGCACCACGGCGTAGAGCAGGGCGCAGAAGGTGAAGGCGTAGGTCCAGATCGTCTTGGTGACGAAGTTGCGCTTCTCGTCCTCGTCATAGGCGATGTTCAGGCCGTCGAAGAGCGCCTTCATGCTGGCGTTGGCGCTCCAGATCGACAGCAGCAGGCTGAGCACGAAGGCCACGCCCAGTTTGGTCTGCTCCTGGCTGGCCAGGCGCAACATCTGCTCGCCGATGATGTTGACGACGCTGGCGGGGAAGACGCTCGACATCTCCTGCAGCTGCTTCTCGACCGCCCCGACGTCGGCGAACAGGCCGTACAGCGACACGAAGGCGCCGATGGCCGGGAAGATGGCCAGCAGGGTGTAGAAGGTCACGCCCCCGGCCACGGCGGGCAGGCGGTCGACGCTGATCTCGCGGAAGGTGCGCCACAGGATGTCGCGCCAGCCGAGGACCGGAATGCGATGCGGATGTCGGGCGGCGCGGCCGCGCATCGGCTCGGCCTGGTCGAACGCGTGCGGCGGCATGGCCCGGTCCTCGGACAGGCCGGGCGGGTGGTCGATCAGGGTCTCGTTGGCGGCGGATTTCGGTGCGGGCTTGGGCAGGGCGAAGGGGATCAGGGCCAGCAGGGCGATCCAGGGCGTCAGGTGATAGGGCCGCGAGGCGATCCACGACCGGATCGGGCGTCGCGGAGTGGTCTCGGTCATGGTCTGGCCCTCCGGGGGAGGAACACCCCGGGGCGGGGCGGTGTTCCTTGCCAAGACGCGAGTCGTCGCCGACCTTGCGCCCATGCACGCCCGGATCGCCAGCCTTTATCGTCACCCCGTCAAGGGCTTCACGCCCGAGCGCCTGGCCGGGGCCGAGCTTACGGTGGGCCAATGCTTCCCCTGCGACCGGCTCTACGCTGTCGAGGACGGGCCCAGCGGCTTCGACCCCGACGCGCCGACCCACATCTCGAAGATGAAGTTCGCGGTGCTGGCCAAGATCCCCCAGGTAGCCAAGGCCCGCACCGCCTATGACGAGGCGACCGGCGTGCTCACCGCGCGGACCGAGGGCCAGGCGGACTTCGCCGGCGACCTGCGCGGTGACGACGGGCGGCGCGGGTTCGAGGCCTGGCTCGCCGGCCTGCTGGGCGATGCGGTGAAGGGGCCGCTGCGCGTGGTCGAGGGGCCGGGCGACTACCGGTTCATGGACAGCCGCAGCGGCTATGTCTCCATCGTCAACCTGGCCAGCGTGCGCGACTTGGCGGACAAGCTGGGCCGGCCGGTCGATCCCCTGCGCTTCCGCGCCAACCTCTATGTCGAGGGCTGGCCGGCCTGGGTCGAGAACGACTGGACCGGCCGGACGATGGCCGTGGGCGAGGCGAGGGCGGAAGTGCTGAAACCCATCGTCCGCTGCGCCGCCACCCACGTCGACCCGGTCACCGCCGAGCGCGACATCGAACTGGTGAAGGCCCTGTTCGATAACTACGGCCACATGTTCTGCGGCATCTATCTGAAGGTGGAGCAGAACGGGGCGGTGGCCGAGGGGGATGAGGTGGCGGTGGTTTAGTCGCCGCCAAAGCGCAGGGTCGCGTCTTCACTTTGGTGCATGACGCGGTCGATCTCGATGTGCCCCGCCTCCAGCCGATAGAAGATCACGTGTGATCCGACTAGGCGCTTGCGATAGCCCTCGTCGAGGCCGTTGAGGACAGGGTTAATCGCCGGGCGTTCGGCGATAAGCGTGAACGCCGCGCGGATGTCGCGCAGATAGGCGGCGGCGCGTCTGGCGCCCCATTGATCACGGGAATACGTCCAGATGTCATCGAGATCGCGACGGGCTTCTCCCGAAAGCCGTACGCGTTTCACTCGGCGACGCCCTCGTCCCGAAGCTTTTCTTCGATGAAGGCGTCGAAGTCGAAGTCGTCTATGAAGCCGCTTGCACGCCCCTTGGCGAGCTCGGCGCGCAGTCTTTCTAACTTGGTTTCCCGCTCCTCCAGCAGTCGCAGCCCCGCGCGCACGACCTCGCTGGCCGAGCCGTAGCGGCCATCGCCAATCTGGGCTTCGATGAAGGTCTGGAAGTGGTCGCTGAGAACGATCGAGGTATTCTTGCTCATCGGATCCTCCGACCGGCAAAGTACCAGAAAATGGTACCGACTTCAAACTCGCCCCGGCGACGATGACGCGCTAAGGAGCGCCCCCATGACCCTGACCCTCGTCAAAGCCTGGAACACCGCCAAGGATCGTCTGAAGACCGTTCAGATCGATCAGCCGGCGATCGACGCCCGCCTGCTGCTGGAAGTGGCCGCCGACGTCACCCGCACCGACATCATCACCGATCCCTATCGCGTGCTGACCGACGCCCAGATGGCGACGCTGGAGGATTTCCTGACCCGCCGCGCGGCGCGCGAGCCGGTCAGCCACATCATCGGCCGCAAGGAGTTCTGGAAGATCCTGCTGCAGGTCAACAAGAACGTCCTGACCCCGCGTCCCGAGACCGAGGTCATTGTCGACGAGGTGCTGAAGGCCTTCCCGGAGGCCATGCCCTTCAACATGCTGGACCTGGGCGTCGGCTCGGGCACGATCCTGCTGGCGGTGTTGGCCGAGCGTCCGGCCGCCAAGGGGCTGGGCATCGACGTCTCGGAAGACGCGTTGGCCGTGGCCCGCGAGAACGCCGCCAACCTGGATCTGGCCGGCCGCGTGGCGCTGATGCGCGGCGACTGGACCAGCGGCCTGGGCGACGACAGCTTCGACCTGGTGGTCTCCAACCCGCCCTACATCGCCACCGACGTGATCGAGACCCTGGAGCCGGAGGTCCGCGACCACGAGCCGCGCCTGGCCCTGGACGGCGGCGCGGACGGCCTGGACGCCTATCGCGTGCTGGCCGGCGAGATCCTGCGGGTGCTCAAGCCTGGCGCGATGTTCGCCGTCGAGATCGGCTACGACCAGTCGGCGGCGGTGGAAGCGCTGTTCAAGGACGTCGGCGCCCAGAACGTGAAGACCATCAAGGATCTCTCGACCCACGACCGCGTTATCACCGGCACGAAATAGCGGTCGACAACACGGCCAGGGTTTCAGCCAAAATCGCGGGCTGAAAAATCCCTTGGAAAGCCCGGCGTGAGGCGCTAGACGAGTAATGTCTCCTTCCAAAGCGCCGGGTGACGGGAAAAACGATCGTCTAGACGATCGCGAGGCTCCCCCGGCAGGCGCGAACGGCCGATCCGGCTGATCGCCGCGCCCGAACCGGGCGGAGGCTCTACGGAAACCAACGTCTCTAGAACATCGAAGGCAGGACCTAACAGGGTTCCACCCCGCTCCAGAGGCCAAACACCGGACGCGCAGATCGCCGCCGGACAGGTTCAGAAGAGAAGATGAGAGATTTCAAGGGCATGAAGCGCCAGCGCGGCCGCAACAATCGCGGCGGAGCGGGTAGTGGCGGCAAGCCTCAGCAGCACAACGCCAACCGGGCCTTCGATTCGAACGGCCCCGAAGGCGTGAAGGTGCGCGGCGCGGCCCAAGGCGTTTACGAAAAGTACCAGCAGCTGGCTCGTGACGCGACGTCGTCCGGCGACCGGGTTCTGGCCGAGAACTACCTGCAGCACGCGGAGCACTACTTCCGGGTCCTGCGCGCCATTCAGCCGAATCGTCCGGTCAGCGACATCATCGGCAAGGACGCCTATTCGGCCTACGAGATCGACTTCGAGGCCGAACCCGAAGAACAGCCCGAGACCCCCGAGGCGACCCAGACCGAGGCTTCGGCCGACGGCGAAGGCGGCGAGGGCCAGGGCGGCGAACAGCGTCGCGATCGGTTCGAGAACCGGCCTCGCGAGGATCGTCCCAGAGACGGTCAGCGCGACGACCGCCCGCGCGACAACAACAACCAGAACCGCGACCGTTTCGACGGCCAGCAGGGCCAGGGTCAAGGTCAGAGCCGCCGCGACCGTTGGCGCGACCGCGACGACCGTCCGCGCGACGGTCAGCGCGATGACCGCCCCCGGGATGATCGTCCGCGTGACGACCGTCCTCGCGATGATCGGCCAAGAGATGACCGTCCCCGGGATGATCGTCCTCGTGACGACCGTCCGAGGGAAGATCGCCAGCGCGACGAGCGCCCCCGTGAAGACCGTCCGCGCGACGATCGTCCCCGGGAGGATCGCTTCCGTGAAGAGCGTCCCCGCGAAGATCGCGTCCGCGAAGATCGTCCGGTCGCCGCCGAGGCTGTCGAAGCGCCGACCGAAGGCCGTCGTGAGCGTCCGCGCCGCGAACGGGCTCCGCGCGATCGCGATCCGATGGCCGTGATCGAGCCCCAGGCCACGCCGCTGACCAGCGAGGCCGCGGCCTCGCCGCTGCTGCGCAGCCAGGACGGCGACGTCAGCCACGCCCCGGCCTTCCTGGGCCGCAAGTCGGCCCGCGCCGAAGCCGTTGCGGACACCGGTCCGGTTTCGACCTCGTCGGTTCTGGCCGCCGACGCCGAGGCCGCCCCCGCAAAGCCCAAGCGCCGCCGCGCCCCGCGCAGCTTCGAAGGCGCGGCGCCCGGGTCGGAAGAGGCCTAGGCTTCTCCACGCATTGACTAAACTTCAGTCATCCCCCGACCCGTTCGGGGGATGACGTCGTTTTGGCCCTCGCCCATTGCGCTGGCCCATGAACCCCGCCTAGCCTCTCGCTCAACAATAAAGGGAGGCGACATGCGCGGCGCGACCAAGACCATCCTCATGACGGCGGCGGCGTTGTCGACCCTGGCCCTGGCGGGCCTCGCCCAGGCCCAGAGCGCGTCCAAGGACGCCAGCGAGCCGGCCTTCCGCGGCCTCTACAAGGAACTGGTCGAGACCAACACCACGGCCTCGGTCGGCAGCTGCACGGCCGCCGCCCAGGCCATGGGCGCGCGGCTGAAGGCGGCGGGCTTTCCCGACAGCGACGTGAAGGTGGTCTTCCCCGACGAGCACCCCAAGGCCGGCGCCCTGCTGGCCACCCTGCACGGCAAGGACCCCAGCGCCGGCGCCATCCTGCTGATGGCCCATATCGACGTGGTCGAGGCCAAGCGCGAGGACTGGGTGCGCGACCCGTTCACCCTGATCGAGGAAGGCGGCTACTTCTACGCCCGCGGCGCCAGCGACGACAAAGCCATGGCGGCGATCTTCACCGACAGCCTGGTGCGCTACAAGAAAGAGGGCTTCGCGCCCAAGCGCGACATCAAGCTGGCCCTGACCTGCGGCGAGGAGGGCGGCCAGTTCAACAGCGTGCCCTGGCTGCTGGAAAAGCACCCGGAAGCCATGAAGGCCGACTTCGCGCTGAACGAGGGCGACGACAGTCGCCTGGACGAGACGGGCAAGCCCAAGCTGCTGTCCATCCAGGTCGGCGAGAAGGTCTATATGGACTACAATCTGGAGGTCACGAACCCGGGCGGCCACTCCTCGCGGCCGGTCAAGGACAACGCGATCTACCACCTGGCTGGCGGCCTCTCGCGCCTGGGCGCCTATGACTTCCCGATCGCCCTGAACGACGCGACCAAGGCCTATTACGAGCAGAGCGCCAGGATCGAGCCCGATGCCGAGGTCGCCAACGCCATGCGGGCGATCGTCAAGGATCCGTCCGACGCGGCCGCCGCCGCCATCCTGGCCCGCGATCCCGCCCGCAACAGCATGATGCGCACCACCTGCGTGGCGACCATGGCCGAGGCCGGCCACGCGCCCAACGCCCTGCCGCAACGGGCCAAGGCCAATGTCAATTGCCGCATCCTGCCGGGCAACGATCCCAAGGTCATCCGCGACCAGCTGGAGCAGGTCGTCGCCGACCCGGCCATCAAGATCACCCTGGCCGCCGACCCCGACCCGGTCAGTCCGCCGCCGCCGCTGACGCCCCGGATCATGGGACCGGCCACCAAGGTCGCCGGCAAGATCTGGCCTGGCGTTCCGTTCATCCCGGCCATGCTGACCGGCGCCACGGACGGCCGCTTCACCAACGCCGCCGGCGTGCCGACCTACGGCCTGTCGGGCCTGATGGCCGGCCCGGACGGCGACAACATCCACGGCCTGAACGAGCGCATCCAGGTCAAGGCCCTGATGAACGGCCGCCAGTTCCTGTACGAGGTGGTCAAGCTGTACGCGGACGGGAAGTAGGAGCCCTACTGGTGTCATCCCGGACAAGCGCGAAGCGCGCCGATCCGGGACCGCCGGAAGCGCTGAGTTCACGCGTCGGTCCCGGGTCTTCGCTGCGCTACGCCCGGGATGACAGCAGATGCGCGTGGGATTAGATGCAGAACGGCCATGACACTGGCCGACGTCGGGAAACATTCATGCGCCCCATTCCGCCGCCGGCCGCCGCCATCGCCGCCCTGGCCCTGTCGGCCTGCGCCTACAATCCAGACCTCGGCCGCCAGCAGATCGCCATCGTCGACGACTCCAGCCTGACCAAGGCCGGCGAGCAGGCCTGGAACGAGACGCTGAAGACCAGCAAGGTCAGCCCCGACAAGGCCGCCAACGCCCGGGTGCGCGCCGTGGGCCAGCGGGTGGTCGAGGCCGCCGGCCTGGGCGGCCGGCCGTGGGACTACGCGGTGTTCGAGGACGCTTCGCCCAACGCCTTCGTGCTGCCCGGCGGCCATGTCGGGGTGACCACGGGCCTGCTGAAGATCGTCGACAACGACGACCAACTGGCCGCCGTGATCGGTCACGAGGCCGGTCACGTCGTCGCCCACCACGCGGCCGAGCGGCAATCGCAGAACCTGACCTCCAGCCTGGTCCTGGGCGTGCTGGGCGTGGCCGCCGGCGGCGATGCGGGCCGGGCGATCTCAAGCTACGGCGGCGACGCGGCCAAGTACGGCTTCCTGTTGCCGTTCTCGCGCAAGCAGGAGTTGGAGGCCGACCGCCTGGGCGTCGACTTCATGCAGCGGGCCGGCTACCGCCCGCGCGAGGCGGTGATCCTGTGGGAGCACATGCAGGCCCAGGGAGGATCCAGCAGTCCGCAGTTCGCTTCAACCCACCCTTCGGACGCCAGCCGGATCGTGGCGCTGCAAAACTATATCGCCCAACGGGGGTGGTGAGACTTTGGCCGAGTTGCCTTCGGGCTAAGGTTTGACCGAAATCTCGGCCGCGCCGAACCAGACTTCGATCGTGCCCGGACGAATAGTCGGCGAGGCGGCATAGGCTCCGCCCATGTCGTTGGCCTTTGCCGGCAGGAGCGGCGAGGTCAGCTGGCTGTTGAGCAGCTTGGCGACTTCGCCAGCGACGGGGCAGTCGGATGGCAAGGGGCATCGCACGTCGGGGCTCTTGTTGCCCGGTACGAGCTCTATCCCGGGCACCACCAGCACCCGCTTTTGCGGAGTTTGCTGTTCCAGCCAGAGTTCAAGCTTTCTAGCCGCCGGGCGCTGATCCTCTCGGGAGATATGGAAGTAAACGCGCAACAAGTCGGCGGCTGGCGGCGCGGTCGGCGCCTGGCTCGCCTTCAACGCCTGGGTGGCGGCGTCGCGCGTTGCGGGATCAGTTGATTGGGTCTTGGCCTCCTGGAGCTGGGCGACCAGCGTGGGCGGCAGTTTGAGGCCGCCGTCGGAGCAGACCTGAACGAGTAAGCCGCCTAACGTCGCGATCCTCTGTCGCCGCTCTTCCTTGAGCGTCTCCGAGGTGCTGGATTCATCGAAAGCCTTGTCGAGATAGGTCATGCTATCGCTGACACAGCGTTGCGAGTTTTGGAGCAGTTGCTCGCTGGCGCGTCGCTGACCCTCGGCCGCCAGCCGATTGTCGTTGAACATCTGGGTGGCGACCAGGATCGCGACCGGAATAAGAAGGCCGCCGTAGCTGGCGATTGTTTTCGCGCGGGTCTCTTCGGTTCGAAGGCGCAGAGGGACTTCGTCGGACAAGACGCTCTCCCATAGGTTTCTATCTGTCAGTAAAATCAACTATTGAGAGAATTTTTCTCATAGTCAAGTTTGGAGGGATGATTTTCCAATGTGCTGGCGGCGCTTGTGTGGTGTTTCAGCAACACTATATGCCGCCTGACGTGGCCGGGCTCGTATGAGGCGGCTGAGTGTTGATCCGCCCATGGAGGGGATGCCGTATGAAGATTGATCTCTATTCCGACCGGGCCAAGTCCGCGGTCCAGTCAGCCCAGAGCCTGGCCCTGGCCAAGGGGCACCAGCAACTGGGGCCCGAACACCTGCTGAAGGTCCTGCTCGAGGAGAAGGACGGCCTGAGCCGCGCCCTGATCCAGAGCGCCGGTGGCCGGCCCGACGCCGCCGACGCGGCGACCGACGCGCTGCTGGCCAAGACCCCGCGCGTCGACGGCGCCGGCGGCCAGCTGTACATGAAGCCCGACACCGCCCGGGTGTTTTCGGCCGCCGAGGACGGCGCCAAGAAGGCCGGCGACGCCTTCGTCACCACCGAGCGCCTGCTGATCGCCATCGCCAAGGAAGGCGGCGACGCGGCCAAGATCCTGAAGGACGCCGGGGCCACCGCCCAGGGCCTGGAGACCGCCGCCGCGGCCGTCCGCAAGGGCCGCACCGCCGACAGCGCTTCGGCCGAGGAAGGCTATGACGCGCTGAAGCGTTACGCCCGCGACCTGACCCAGGCGGCGCGCGACGGCAAGATCGACCCGGTCATCGGCCGCGACGAGGAAATCCGCCGCACGATCCAGGTCCTGTCGCGCCGCACCAAGAACAACCCCGTCCTGATCGGCGAACCCGGCGTCGGCAAGACCGCCATTGTCGAAGGCCTGGCCCAGCGCATCGTCGAGGGCGACGTGCCCGAAAGCCTGAAGGACAAGAAGCTGCTGTCGCTGGACATGGGCAGCCTGATCGCCGGCGCGAAGTATCGCGGCGAGTTCGAGGAGCGGCTGAAGGCCGTGCTCGGCGAGGTCACGGCCGCCGAGGGCTCGATCATCCTGTTCATCGACGAGATGCACACCCTGGTGGGCGCCGGGAAGGGCGACGGGGCGATGGACGCCTCCAACCTGCTGAAACCCGCCCTGGCGCGCGGCGAGCTGCACTGCGTGGGCGCCACCACGCTGGACGAGTACCGCAAGCACGTCGAGAAGGACGCGGCCCTGGCCCGTCGCTTCCAGCCGGTGTTCGTCGGCGAGCCCACGGTCGAGGACACCGTCTCGATCCTGCGCGGCCTGAAGGAAAAGTACGAGGTGCACCATGGCGTGCGGATCTCGGACAGCGCCCTGGTCGCCGCCGCCACGCTCAGCAATCGCTACATCGCCGACCGCTTCCTGCCCGACAAGGCCATCGACCTGATGGACGAGGCCGCCAGCCGGGTGCGCATGGCGATCGACAGCAAGCCCGAGGAGCTGGACGAGATCGACCGCCGCCTGGTGCAGCTGAAGATCGAGCGCGAGGCCCTGTCCAAGGAAACCGACGCGGCCTCGAGGCAGCGCCTCGAAAACCTCGAAGTCGAAGTGGACGACCTGCAGTTCCGCTCCGACGAGATGACCGCGCGCTGGAAGGCCGAGAAGGACAAGGTCGGCGGCGCCGCCCAGGCTCGCGAGGCCCTGGACCGCCTGCGCGCCGACCTGGCCGCCGCCCAGCGGGCCGGCGACTTCGCGCGCGCCGGTCAGCTGCAGTACGGCGAGATCCCGGCGCTGGAGAAGCGCCTGGCCGACGCCGAGGCCGGCGAGACGGGCGCGGGGGCCGAGAAGGCCCTGACGCCGGAAGTCGTCGACGCCGAGCAGATCGCCGCCGTCGTCAGCCGCTGGACCGGCGTGCCGGTCGAGAAGATGCTGGAAGGCGAGCGCGAGAAGCTGCTGAAGATGGAGGACGCCCTGCGCGGCCGCGTTGTCGGCCAGGACGAGGCGCTGGAGGCGGTGTCCGACGCGGTGCGCCGCGCGCGGGCCGGCCTGCACGACCCGTCCAAGCCGATCGGCAGCTTCCTGTTCCTGGGCCCGACGGGCGTGGGCAAGACCGAGCTGACCAAGGCCCTGGCCGAGTTCATGTTCGCCGACGAACATGCGATCACTCGCATGGACATGAGCGAATACATGGAGAAGCACTCGGTCAGCCGCCTGATCGGCGCGCCTCCCGGCTATGTCGGCTACGACGAGGGCGGGGCGCTGACGGAAGCGGTGCGCCGGCGTCCATACCAGGTGGTGCTGTTCGACGAGATCGAGAAGGCCCACCCGGACGTCTTCAACGTGCTGCTTCAGGTGCTCGATGACGGCCGTCTCACGGACGGCCAGGGTCGGACGGTCGATTTCAGGAACACCCTGATCATCATGACCTCCAACCTGGGCGCCGAGTTCCTGGCCAACCAGGAGGACGGCTCGGACGTCGAGGAGGTGCGGCCTCTGGTGATGAACACGGTGCGCGGCCACTTCCGCCCCGAATTCCTCAACCGGATCGACGAGATCATCCTGTTCAAGCGCCTGTCGCGCTCGAACATGGGCGACATCGTCCGCATCCAGCTGCAGCGGGTGGACAAGATGCTGGCCGAGCGCCGCATGACCCTGGCGCTGGACGCCGAGGCCCTGCAGTGGCTGGCCGACAAGGGCTACGATCCGGTCTATGGCGCGCGCCCACTCAAGCGCGTGATCCAGAAGGACCTGATCGACCCGATCGCCAAGAAGCTGCTGGCGGGCGAGCTGGAAGACGGCGGCGTGATCGCCGTCGGCGCCGGTTCCGACGGCCTGGCGATCGACAAGGCGACGCTGCAGTAAGGTTCGTCGCCCTCGAATCCTGTACGGGCGCGTCCGATGGACGCGCCCGTTTTTCTGTCTGGCGAAGCGGGGAAAACGGGTCCAGGATGGCTTCTCAGTCCCCACATATCGCAAATATTTATCGGGAACCTTTGCCCGATTTCCGCGTACGCGCGCGTTACTTAGAAGCGGCGTAGAGACATGCCGAAGAATGGCTAAGTCTGTCTAGAACAGGCCCAGAATTCGCCTCTTTCGAATGTCGGTTTTCGACTGACGAAGCGCCGCTGATGGACTGTCGAACGGTCCAGCTTGGTGCTCGGTGTTGAAACAAGGTGGAAGGGTGTCCCCATGATTAGCATAAACTACAAGATGATGATGGTGAGCGCTCTGGTGGCCGGCGGGCTGTCGGTCAGCGGTTGCGCGACCAAGGGCTATGTCAACGATCAGGTCGGCGCGGTGAACACGCGGGTCGACAGCACAGACACCAAGCTGGCCGACGTGGACCGGACCAGCCAGGAAGCGCTGAAGCGCGCGACCGACGCCGGCAAGCTGGCCGAGGGCAAGTTCCTGTACTCGGTGGTGCTGAGCGATGACTCGGTGAAGTTCCCGCTGAACCGCCACGAGCTGTCGCCGGAAGCCGAACAGCGCCTGGCCGACTTCGCCAGCAAGCTGAAGGGCGACAACAAGAACGTCTATCTGGAAATCCAGGGCTTCACCGACGCCACGGGCAATCCGCAGTACAACGAGACCCTGGGCAACGAGCGGGCCGAGACCGTGCGCAAGTTCCTCAGCAAGCAGGGCGTGCCGCTGAACCGCATGGCGACGATCTCGTACGGCGAGGAAGATCCGGTCGCCCCGAACGACAACCCGGACGGCCGCGCCCAGAACCGTCGCGTGGTAATCCAGGTCCTGTCGTAGATCGCATTCGGGGACAGGCGCGCGCGCCTGTCCCCGTCTGTGCGTGCGCCCCGCTCCTCCCGGCGAATGTCGGGACCCAAGCTGACTTTCCGGACCTGTCGTGGAGGTGGGTCAAGTCGGTCGGTTTGGGTCCCAACCTTCGCCGGGGCGGGCGGGTTTTTCTTGGGCGTCAGCCCACGACCGCCGGGTGCAGCAGATCCTCCAGGCCGATCCGGCGATACATCTCGGCCCGCACCCGATCGGCCACGCCGTTGACTTCCTCGGCGCCGTCGCGCGACGGGTCGATGTGGACGCGGAAGGGGCGCTTGCCGAACGGCGTGTCGACGACCGCGGCGATGGCCTTGGCCACCTCGCCCGCGTCGGCGTCGGCCGGCTCCAGGGCGGCCAGGCCGTCCAGCGCCAGCTTGGCCACGCCGGCATAGGGGCCGTCTTCGTATTCCGCCGCCCGTGCTTCGTCGGCCGGCTTGCCGGAGTGGGCGAAGTGGTTGGTGCCCTTGGTGAAGGCGCCGGGCACGATGATCGAAGTCTCGATCCCCCAGCGCGCCAGTTCGGTCGAGTAGCTGACCGCCAGGCTGTCCATCGCCGCCTTGGCCGCGAAATAGGGCGACAGGTATAGAGGCGTGCCGCCGCGCGTCGAGCTGGACGACACCCAGACCACCAGGCCCTTGCCCTGCTTGCGCAGCTGCGGCAGGGCCGCGCGGTTCACCCGCTGGGTGCTCAGCACGTTGATGTCATAGAGCTGGGCGAACTGCTCGGGCGTGAAGGCCTCGGCCGGGCCAAAGCTCATGTGGCCGGCGTTGTGGACGATCACGTCCAGGCGCCCGTTGTCGGCGATGATCCTGGCGATCCCGGCCTCGACCGAGGCGTCGCTGGCGACGTCCAGCTCGACGGTGCGCAGGTCGACGCCGTGCTCGGCGGCGTAGCGGGCGATCTCGGCGACCTGGGGCGCGTTGCGGCCTTCGGTCTCGCGCATCGAGGCGTAGACGGTGTGGCCGGCGGCGGCCAGGGCCTTGGCGCTGAGCAGGCCAAAGCCGCTGGAGGCGCCGGTGACGACGATGATTTGGTTCGAAGTGGTCATGGCGATGATCCTTGAATGGAGGTGTCGGGGAGGGCGTGGGATCAGATGATCCCGCCGTTGGCGCGCAGGGTCTGGCCGTTGATCCAGGCTCCGTCCGGCCCGACCAGGAAGGCGATGGCGGCGGCGATGTCCTCGGGCTGGCCCAGGCGTTCCAGCGGGGCCAGCTTGGCCAGGCGGTCGACCACCTCCTGCGGCTTGCCGTCGAGGAACAGCTTTGTCGCGGTGGGGCCAGGCGCGATGGCGTTGACCGTGATGTTGCGGCCGCGCAGCTCCTTGGTCAGGACGCTGGTCATGGCTTCGACCGCGGCCTTGGTCGCCGCGTAGACGCCATAGGTCGGCTGCAGCAGGCCCACCACGCTGGACGAGACGTTGACGATCCGACCGCCGTCCCGCAGCCGCCCGGCCGCCTCGCGCAGGGTGTTGAAGCTGCCCTTCAGATTGACGGCGATCTGGCTGTCGAACAGGGCGTCGTCGCTGTCGGCGATCGTGGCCAGCTTCATGATCCCGGCGTTGTTGATCAGCACGTCGACGCCGCCGAAGGCCGTTTCCGCCGCCTCGAACATCTTGCGGACCGCCTCGGGGTCGGCGACGTCGGCCTGGTGGGCCACGGCCTTGCCGCCGGCCGCGTGGATCTGGCGGACCAGATCCTCGGCCGGTTGGGCCTTGCCGGCGTAGTTGACCACGACGGTGAAGCCGTCGCGGGCCAGGCGTTCGGAGACCGCCGCGCCGATGCCGCCCGAGGCGCCGGTGACGATCGCCACCTTGTGGGTTTGCTGGGTCATTTCGTCTCTCCAGGCCGACACCGCGTCGGCTGTGAGAGGAAGATGAGCTTTTGACTGACGGAGATAATCAGCCAATATTCGACAATATTATTCAGAATTGCGAATAATGGAGTCGCCACCCTGGATCGCTTCGACGCCATGCGCCTGTTCGTCCGCATCGTGGAGCGGCGCAGCTTCAGCCAGGCGGCGCTGGACCTGAACCTGCCGGCCTCGACGGCCACCGAGGGGGTCAAGCAGCTGGAGGCGCGGCTGGGCGTGCGCCTGCTGCAGCGGACCACACGCCATGTCAGCCCCACCCTGGACGGCGAGGCCTTCTACCGCCGCTGCCTGACCATTCTCGCCGAACTGGAAGACGCCGAGGCCGAGTTCAGCGACGCCAAGCCGCGCGGCCTGCTGCGGGTCGACGTGCACGGCACCCTGGCCCGCCATTTCCTGCTGCCGGGTCTGCCGGCCTTCCTGGCGCGCTATCCCGACATCCGCCTGCACCTGGGCGAGGGCGACCGACTGGTCGACCTGGTGCGCGAGGGCGTCGACTGCGTGCTGCGGGTCGGCGACCTGAAGGACAGCGCCATGATCGCTCGCCGGGTCGGGCTGCTGGACGAGGTGACCTGCGCCGCGCCGGCCTATCTGGAGAAGCACGGCGTTCCGACGACGCCCGAGGCGTTAGGGGCGGGCGGCCACGTGATGATCGGCTTCGTCTCGTCGGCGACCGGCGAGCACTTCCCGCTGGAGTTCACGGTCGGGGGCGCTTTGAAATTCATGACCCTGCCCACGGTGCTGTCGGTGACCGGGGCCGAGACCAACATCGTCGCCGCCCGCGAGGGCCTGGGGATCATCCAGATCCCGCGATACCACGCGAAGGCCGACCTGGAGGCCGGACGGCTGGTCGAGCTCCTGCCGGATTATCCGCCCAGTCCGACCCCGGTGTCGCTGCTCTACCCGCAGGCCCGCCAGATTCCGCTGAGGGTGCGGGTGTTCATGGAGTGGCTGACGGGGGAGTTCGCCCGGGTCCGCTGACGCCCCCTCCGTCACGATGCGTATTCGCATCGCGCCACCTCCCCCGCTTTGCGGGTGAGGAGGAAGCGGATCAGCCTCTCCTCCCCCGTGAAACGGGGGAGGTGGCGGGCGAAGCCCGACGGAGGGGGCGTCAGGCTTCCGCCGTCTCCTTCGCCGCCGCGATCAGCGCGTCGTCGATCTCGGCCGCTCGCTTGGCCGCCGGACGGGCGCTGATCCCGGCCCAGTAGGCCTCGAAGGCCGGGCGCTTCTCGATCGTGCCGAACATCATGCCCCAGCCGATTTGCGCGCCGACATAGACGTCCGCCGCCGAGAACCGGTCGCCAACGATGTAGGTCTTGCCCTCCACCGCGCGCTCCAGGGCGTTGAGGGTGTCGTCCAGGCAGCCATAGCCGGCCATGGCCTTGCGGTCGTCGGGCACGACGAAGCCCATCGACTTGTTGGTCACCGCCGACTCCACGGGCCCGCAGGCGAACATCAGCCAGCGATAATAGGTCCCGCGCTCGGGCGAGGTGACCGGCGGGGCCAGGCCCTTCTCGGGGAAGGCGTCGGCCAGATAGGCGCAGATCGCCGCGCCCTCGGTGACGGTCACGCCGCGATGGGTGATCGCCGGCACCTTGCCCATTGGATTGACCGCCAGATAGTCGGGCGCCTTCATCGACGAGGCGTAGTCGAGCACCACGGTGCGATAGGGCGCGCCGACCTCTTCCAGCATCCATCGGATGATCCGGCCGCGCGACATCGGGTTGGTGTAGAAGACCAGTTCGTCGCTCATGGCGGACCTCCCTGAAGGTGGCGCGATCCTAGCGCGCGCTCCCGGGTCCGCAATCTCGAAGATCGATGTTATTTCAAGGGCCTCAGGCCGCCTTGGCCGAACCCGCCATGGCGGTGTTCAGGGCGTCGACCAAGCCCGCGGCGGTCATCGGCTTGGACACCGAACCGTCGAAGACCCCGCCCGGACCGCCGGGGCGGGCGTCCGCCGAGAAGGCGATGATCGGGGTGCGGGCGTTGGGTCCGCCCTCGCCGCGAATGCGCTGGGCGGCCTGGGCGCCGTCCAGGCGCGGCATGCGCAGGTCCATCAGGATGGCGTCGTAGGGATCGGCGGCGGCCGCCGCGACGCCCTCCATGCCGTCCACCGCCTCGGCCACCTGGGCGCCCATGGCGGTCAGGATGGCGTTGACCAGCTCGCGATTGGCCGGATTGTCGTCGACGATCAGCACCCGGCAGGCGGGCGGCAGCAGCGAGATGGGCATCTCGCGCGGCGCGCTGTTCTCGGCGTGGGCCGTCGAGGGGGCGACGACGTCGAAGCTGAAGCAGGCGCCGCGACCAGGAATGCTGACGACGCCGATCTGGCCGCCCATCGCCTCGACCAGGCCCTTGCAGATGGCCAGTCCCAGCCCCGTGCCGCCGTGTTGGCGGGTCAGGCCGGCGTCCACCTGCGAGAAGCGGCGGAACAGCAGGTCGACGTCCTCGGGCGCGATGCCGGGGCCGGTGTCGGCGACCGAGACGCTGAGCCGTTCATGCGCCTGGTCGTAGGCGGCCGTCAGGGTGATCGAGCCGGCCTCGGTGAACTTCACCGCGTTGCCGATCAGGTTCAGCAGCACCTGGCGCAGCCGGCCGCCGTCGATCAGCAGGTCGGCGGGCAGATCGTCCAGGCCCTCGGCGCGCAGGGCCACGCCCCGCACCTCGGTTTGCAGCGAGAACAGGTCCAGCGCCTCCTCGATCAGCGGGGCCGGGGCGACGGGCTCGAGCTTCAGCTCCAGCTGGCCGGCTTCCAGTTTCGAGAAGTCGAGGATGTCGTTGATCGTCGTCAGCAACGCCTTGCCGCCGCTCAGCACCCGGCCGATGTAGCGCCGGCCGTCGGGCGACAGCTCCGGCTCGTCGTCGATCAGGCGGGCGAAACCCAGCACCGAGGTCAGGGGCGTGCGCAGCTCGTGGCTCATATTGGCCAGGAACTCGCTCTTCACCGCGACGGCGGCCTCGGCCTCGTTGCGGGCCTCGCGCAGCTGGCGCTCCATGGCCTTCTGCTCGGTGACGTCACGGACGATGTCGGTGATGCCGGTGACCTTGCCGGTCAGCGGATCGCGTTGCAGGCCGGGGCGGGATTCCAGCCAGATCACCTCGCCGTCCTTGCGGATCGCGCGGTATTCGACGCGGGTGGGTCCGTTGTCGTGATGGGCGGCCATGTGGGCGATCTGTTCGATGACGATGGCGCGCACCGCCTCGCGGTCGTCCTTGTGGACGATGAACATGCCCTCGCGGCCGACCAGTTCCTCGGCCGTGTAGCCGGTCATCTGCGCGCAGCCTGGCGAGGCGTATTGGATGATCCCGCGCATGTTGCTGTGGATGATCATGTCCTGGGCGTTCTCGGCCAGCTGGCGGAAGCGCGCCTCGCTGCGGACCACGGCGGCGTTGGCCTCGGTCATGCTCTGCAGCAACTGGCGGCGGTGCCGCTGGATCGAGGCCACGGGCAGGCTGATGAAGATCGCCACGGCCAGGAACAGCTGCAGCACGATCGCCTGGTCGGGCGAGCCGCTCGTCAGCAGGGTGATCGGGCCATGGCCGGCCATGGTGAAGATCACCGCCACGATGGCCACCAGGGTCGCGCTCAGCGCCGCGCCCAGCACTTCCAGCCGCCAGGCGACCAGCAGCATCATCGGCGGAACGATGAACAGAACGGGGCGCGACTGGGTGAAGACGGCGATGGTGACCACAAGCAGCACCAGCAGGCAGATGACGCCCGAGGCCGACAGCGGCCGCTCGCGCAGATAGTGGCGTATGCGCACCAGGGCCAGCAGGCAGGGGGTGATGGTCATCAGGCCCAGGATGTCGCCCAGGGACCAGACGCCGATATTGGCCAGCAGCACGCCGCCGCGCATGGCGGTGTGGATCGAGGCGGCGACCGCGCCGGTGCAGACCGGGGCGGCCAGGCCGCAGATCAGGGCGAAGGCGATCATGTCGCGCGCCCGGCCCAGGTCGACCTCCGCGCCGCAGACGCGGCGCATGCCCCAGCCGCAGAGGAAGATCTGGACGATGTTGCAGCTGACCAGCACGACGTTGACGGCCAGCAGGTCCTGGACGTGCGCGCCGGCCGCCAGCCCGCCGACCAGGCAACCCAGCAGCACGGCGGGCCAATGGCGGCTGCGGCACGACAGCAGGCAGGCCACGCCGAAGCCGTTCGACAGCCAGATCGGCGCGACCTGGCCGTAGTTGCGAGGGAATTCGACGCACAGATAGGCCAGCAGGGCGTAGCCGATCGCCGCGATCGCGGCGAGGCCCAGGGTCTTAAGAAGGTCGCGGCCGGTCCACTTGGGATTTAACCAGGTCGCGCCGGAAGAGGTCGTCTCTGTCATCACCCTGCTTTCGCGGGTCGCCCTGGCTTTGCTCAAGCTAGGGTGAACCGTACAGGACGAATAGGACGAAGGCCTTAAAGAACAGTGGCTTGCGACGCGGCTCATCGCCGCGCCCCTGAGGTTGTATTGGAATTTTTACGACCCGAATCCCGCCGCCGTGACCAACCGCGCGACCTCGGCGATCGCGGCGTTGCGGCCGTCGTCGTCCAATGTGGAGCGGCTCAGATAGGCGGTGATCAGCAGAGGTGATCTTCCCGATTTCGTAGGGGCGGGCGGCCAGATCACGGCGATGTCGTTGGTGGTGCCGATCCTGCCGTCGCCCCAGCTGCCGGTCTTGTCGCCGACCTTCCATCCCGGCGGGAGGCCGGCCCGCAGGCGCCTGTCGCCGGTCTGGTTGCCGACCAGCCAGGCCACCAGTTGCTGGCGCGAAGCGGGCGACAGGACCGAGCCCAGGGTCAGGGTGCGCAGGGTCGCCAGCATGGCGTTGGGCGAGGTGGTGTCGTGGATCTCGCCCGGCCGGACCACGTTCAGTTCGGGCTCGTAGCCGTCCAGGCGGGTGACCTTGTCGCCCAGGCCGCGCAGGAAGGCGGTCAGGGCCGGCGGGCCGCCGAAGGTGTAGAGCAGCACGTTGGCGGCGGCGTTGTCGCTGAGCGTGACCGTCGCCTCGCAAAGCGCGCCGACCGTCATGCCCTCGCCGACATGCTTCTCGGTGGCGGGCGAGTGCGCCAGCAGCACGTTCTTGCCGTAGACGATCCGGCGATCCAGCCGCTCCAGGCCCTGGTCCACTCGTTTGAGCACCAGGCCGGCGACCAGGGCCTTGAAGGTGCTGCACATGGCGAAGCGCTCGTCGCCGCGATAGGCGAAGGTCTTGCCGTTGGCGGTGTCCAGCACCGAAACGCCCAGCCGGCCGCCGCTGCGCGCCTCCAGGGCGACGATACTCCGGCTAATGCCGCTGGTTAGCCGCGCGGTCGCCGCCGAGGCGGCTGGGCTGGCCAGGGGCAGGGCGGGAAGCGCGGAAAGGGCCGTTAACACTTGGCGTCTGTCGATCATCGGATCCTCCATGACCCGGAAGATGGGCGACAGGTGGCCTTTCGATCAAACGATGATACTTGGGTCGAAACCCTAGAAAATTT
This sequence comes from Caulobacter soli, assembly GCF_011045195.1. GTDB lineage: Bacteria > Pseudomonadota > Alphaproteobacteria > Caulobacterales > Caulobacteraceae > Caulobacter > Caulobacter soli. The sequence continues at coordinate 1,068,237 of NZ_CP049199.1, forward strand.
TGGGTATCGAGATGAGCCGCGCGCAACTTCCCCTGAACGCCTTGCGAGCCTTCGAGGCCTCGGCCCGGCACCTGTCGTTCACGCGGGCGGCCATCGAGCTGTGCGTGACCCAGGCCGCCGTCAGCCACCAGGTGAAGGGGCTGGAACAGCGGCTGGGCGCCAGCCTGTTCCGTCGGCTGCCGCGCGGCCTGGCCCTGACCGACGAGGGCCTGGCCCTGTTGCCGGTGCTGCGTGACAGCTTCGAGCGGATGGGCGACGTGCTCGAGCGGTTCTCGGCCGGCCGGGTGATGGAGGTGCTCAGCGTGGGGGTAGTGGGCACCTTCGCGGTGGGCTGGCTGCTGCCGCGCCTGCCGGCCTTCCGCGAAGCTCACCCGTTCGTCGACCTGCGGCTGTTCACCAACAACAACCGCATCGACATCGCCGGCGAGGGGCTGGACTGCGCCGTGCGGTTCGGCGACGGGGCCTGGCACGGCACCCAAGCCGTACCGCTGTTCGCCGCGCCGATGACGCCCCTGTGCGCGCCGGCCGTGGCCGAGCGGTTGAAGTCGCCCGAGGCGCTGAAGTCCGAGGTGCTGCTGCGCAGCTATCGCGCCGACGACTGGCCCGACTGGTTCGCCGCGGCCGGCCTCACCCCGCCGCCGATCCGGGGGCCGGTGTTCGACAGCTCCTGGGTGATGGTCGAGGCGGCGATGCAGGGCGCGGGCGTGGCCCTGGCCCCGTCGATGATGTTCGCCCGCGACCTGGAGCAGGGCCGGCTGGTGCGGCCGTTTCCCCTGGAGGTCGGGTCGGGGATGTATTGGCTGACCTGGCTGAAGTCGCGCGCGGTCACCCCGGCCCTGGCGGCGTTCCGGGATTGGATGACCGAGCAGGCGGCCTAGGCGATGATCTCCGGATCGTTCCGCTTCAGCCAGGCCGCCGCGTAGCTGCACAGCGGCACGATCTTCATGCCTTCGCTGCGGGCGGTCTCGGCGACCTTGCCCATCAGGCGGCCGGCGGCGCCGGTGCCGCGCAGGGCGGGGTCGGCCTCGACATGGGGGATGACCAGGCGGTGGCCGCTGCGCTGGTAGTCGGCGAAGGCGAGCATGCCGTCGACCTCCAGTTCGTAGCGGCTCTTGGCGGGGTTGTGGCTGAAGGCGTCTGTCATGACTCGCATATGGGCTGGACGGCGCGCCGCGCCAGGGGTGTTATTCGACTGGGGGCTAACGCGCGAGCGAGGTGGGCGATGCGGGCTCCAGCAGCATTTGTGGCGTTTGGCATTTTGGCGGCCGTGGCCGCCTGCGGTCAAAAAAACAGACCAAGACGGCCGAAGCACCCAAGGCGGCCGTCGCGGCGACGCCGGACGCGCCGGCCCCGACCACCTGGCCCAAGCGCAAGCCGGGCCTGTGGACCCAGACCATGACCCTGAAGGCGCAGGGCTTCACGCGCAGCTTCCGCTTCTGCGTCGACGAGACCAGCGACGAGAAGATGGGCCTGGACACCCAGAGCGACGACAAGCGCTGCCGGCGCCAGTCGATGACGCGCGGCGTGGACGGTAGTTGGACGGTGGTCTCGACCTGCGACATGGGGGCGGCCGGCAGGAGCGACAGCACCATCCACGTCGCCGGCGACTTCAACACCCGCTACGTGATGGACGTCACCAGCACCACCACGGGCGCGGCCCAGCCGGCGATGAACGGCGAGCACAAGATGTCGATGACCGCCGAATGGTCGGGCGCCTGTCCCGCCGGCTGGACCGGCGGCGACGTCGAGATGCCGGGCGGCCGCAGGATCAACCTGGTGACGAAGGCGGTATCGGACGGGTAGGGGGCGTTCAGCGTGGTGCGTGGTCCTCGTCCTTCGACAGGCTCAGGATGAGGACCAATGCATAGGCTTCGACAGTCGAAACCTCATCCTGAGCTTGTCGAAGGATGAGGTTTTCGTCGCGCTCTAAACCAGCTCCACCGCCATCGCCGTGGCTTCCCCGCCGCCGATGCACAGCGCCGCCAGGCCCTTCTTGCCGCCTCGCGCCCGCAGGGCCGAGATCAGGGTGCACAGGATTCGCGCGCCCGACGCGCCGATCGGATGGCCCAGGGCGCAGGCGCCGCCGTTGACGTTCAGCTTGTCGGGATCGAAGCCCAGTTCCTGCTGGGCGATCATGGCGACCACGGCGAAGGCTTCGTTGATCTCGAACAGGTCGACGTCGGCGACCTCCCAGCCGGCCTTCTTCAGCGCCTTGCGCATGGCCGGGACCGGGGCGGTGGTGAACAGGGCCGGCTCGTGGGCGTGGGCGGCGTGGGCCACGACGCGGGCGACGATGGGCAGGCCCAGCCGCTTGGCCACGCTCTCGCGAGTCATGACCAGGGCGGCGGCCCCGTCGCTGATCGAGGCGGAACTGGCCGCGGTGACGCCGCCATCGCGGGCGAAGGCCGGGCGCAGGGTCGGAATCTTGGCCGGATCGGCCTTCAGCGGCTGCTCGTCCTGGGAGACCGTCTCCACGCCCTTGCGGGTGGTGACAGTCACCGGGGCGATCTCGGCCTCGAAGGCGCCCGACTCCACGGCCTTCTTGGCCTTGGCCAGGCCCTTGATCGCATAGTCGTCCATGGCGTCGCGGCTGAACTGATAGGTGGCGGCCGTGTCCTCGGCGAAGGCGCCCATCAGCTTGCCGGGCGTATAGGCGTCCTCCAGCCCGTCCAGGTACATGGAGTCCAGCATCTGGTCGTGGCCGATACGGGCGCCCGCGCGGTGCTTGGTCAGCAGGTAGGGGGCGTTGGTCATGCTCTCCATGCCGCCCGCCACGATGATCTCGGCGCTGCCGGCCGCCAGGGCGTCGTGGGCCATGATCGCGGCCTGCATGCCGCTGCCGCACATCTTGTTGACGGTGGTGGCCTCGACCGACAGCGGCAGGCCCGCGCCGACCGCCGCCTGGCGGGCCGGGGCCTGGCCCAGGCCGGCGGGCAGCACGCAGCCCATGAAGATCTGTTCGACCTGGTCGCCCGAGACGCCGGCCCGCTCGATCGCCGCCTTCACCGCCACGGCGCCCAGCTCGGTGGCCTTGGCCCCGGCCAGCGCGCCCTGGAAGCCGCCCATCGGCGTGCGGGCGAACGAGACGATGACGACCGGATCAGCGTTGGACATGCTTGAGCTCCACCCTGGGGATTTTGTGGCGAGATAAACCCTCCTCGGCGCGTCGAGCGCAAGGGTTCACGCAAAAAGCGGGTGATGGCGGAATGCGGATGTTCTCGCCATCGACCCGCAGTGCGCAACCGAGAGAGTCAATTGCTTTTGAAAACCTATACCCTTCGTCTGCAAAAGCAACCCTTGCATTCCCCGGCGGAAGGCTTCACCTTCCCGTGATGGGCCGCACCGCCGACTACACCAATGAACGCTGCTCGATCGCCGCCACCCTCGAGGTCGTGGGCGATCCCTGGACCCTGCTGATCCTCCGCGACGCCTTCCAGGGCGTGAAGCGGTTCGAGCAGTGGCAGGAGCGCCTGGGCGTGGCCCGCAACGTTCTGGCCGCCCGCCTCAAGAGCCTGGTGGCCAACGGGGTGCTGGAGCCGCGCCGCTACTCCGAGCGCCCTCCGCGCCAGGAATATGTGCTGACGCCGAAGGGCCGGGCCCTGTCGCCGGTGCTGCTGACCATGGCCGAGTGGGGCGACCAGCACGTCTACGGCCTGGGCAACGGCCCGGTGCATTTCGTGCACCAGAAGTGCGGCTGCGACTTCCACCCCAAGCTGGCTTGTGAAGCCTGCGGTGAAGTGATCGAGGGCCGAGACCTGACCCGTGTCGTCCATGAAGAACCGGGCCTGACGGTCGGCGAGGCCCTGGAGGCCTCGGCCAGGATCGCCGCCGAGTGAGCTATCGCTTCCACGTCCATCGCGCCAAGCCGGCCTACCGGCTGGTGACGGCGGACGGGGCGGGATTTCCGGATGGGGCCGATCCCGACGCGTGGCGCTTCACCCGCGCCCGCGAGCGCGCCGACACCAATCCCGACGTGGCGCGGCTGGTCGACGAGACCGGCTATTGCCTGTTCAAGATCGGCATGGGCTTCGACGAGATCGTTTGATCCACAGGTTTCGAAATCTATGTCGGAACCCCGACGCAACCTGGACGTTCTGAGCCATCGAACGCCCCTTTCCTACAGGGGCGCTCGGCGGGGGCGTCCTTGAGTACAGTGGGGTTGCGTTTGGTGGATGCGACGGGGCGTGTTGACGCGGTTGGCCCCGCCGGAAGCGTGTGCAAGCGGACGCTGGACCTGCTGGGCGCGGTCCTCGTTCTGGTCTTCTTCCTGCCGATCGGGCTGGTGATGATCACCGCCATTCGATGCAGTCGGCGCGGCCCGATCTTCACGCGAGAAGAAACCGTCGGTCTGAATGGCCGGACGTTCGGACGCTGGCGCGTGCACCGGCCGGCGGAGCGCGAAAGCGTGTTTGATCGTGTAATCTGGCTGGCGGGGCTGGGGGACTTGCCCTCGGCCGTTAATGTCATCGACGGCGACATGTCGTTGATCGGGCCGGGGCCGCAATCGCCCGCGCAATATGCTCACCTGAGCCAGGTGCGGCCGGACTATGCGCGGCGCTTCGAGGCGCGGCCCGGAATGATCCCGCCTGTCGCGGCGGAGGGCGAACCGACCTGGAGCGCCGAGCTGGACTACATCGCCCGGTGGTCGGTGTTCGTGGATCTGAAGGTGGCGGGTCTCTACGCGATCCAAGGCCTGTTCCGTGAGGAACAGGGCGCGGACTAGATCAGCGCGCGACGATCGCGAGCCCGACGATCAGGCTGGCCCACAGGCCGAGGTTGGTCAGGATTACGCTCAGCTTGGTCAGCGAGACGTGGCGATCGTGACGGGTCTTGTAGGTGTAGGCGGCGGTCGTCATCGGCCTTCAACTCCAAATTCTACAAACGCGTCAAAAACTTGGCGCGTGCGTACAGTAGATACGTCTACATGCCACAAAAGTTTCGTATGTCACTCGCCTCAGATGTGAATTTCGACCGTGGACGGCGATTATTTTGCTGAAAGTCTCTCGTCGATCGGCGATTTTTATCACGGGCGTCAAATAAGCATGTGAATTCGCCGGTTTTGCTGCTTTTTAAGGCGCTCGCGTCATGCGCTTGGGCGCGGGTTTTCTGACGGTTCAGCTGTATTCCGGATGTGGATTCGCGCGCGACCGGACCGCGTCAGGCAACGGTCTAGAGCGCGGCCCGTTCCGTCGCCACGATGAAGCCGCCGCCCAGCACGCGCTCGGGGTCGGCGGGGTCGTAGAGCACGCAGGCCTGGCCGGGGGCGACGCCTTCTTCCAGCACGTCGAACACCAGACGCGGTTCGCCATCCACCAGAGCCAGGCGGCCCGGGACGGGTTCGCGGGTCGAGCGCACGCGGGCCAGCACCGGCGCGCCATTGGCGGCGGCGGCTTCCAGGCTGTCTTCGGCGCCCAGCCAGTTGCCTTCCTTCAGCGACAGGGCCTGGGTCAGCAGCGCCTCGCGCGGGCCGACGATGACCTGGCGCTTGTCGGCGTCGATCCTGACCACGAATAGCGGGTCGCCCACGGCGATGTTCAGGCCCCGGCGCTGGCCGATGGTGTAGCGGGTGACGCCCTCGTGCCGGCCCAGCACGCGGCCGTCCATGTGCACCATGTCGCCGGGCAGGGCGCCTTGCGGCCGGATCCTGTCGATCACCGTGGTGTACTTGCCCTCGGGCACGAAGCAGATGTCCTGGCTGTCGGGCTTGTCGGCGATGGCCAGGCCCAGCTCGGCGGCCACCAGGCGCACGGTCGGCTTGTCCATGCCGCCCAGCGGGAAGCGCAGGAAGTCCAGCTGCTCGGCCGTGGTGGCGAACAGGAAATAGCTCTGGTCCTTGGCCGGGTCGGCGGCGCGACGCAGCTGCGGGCGATTGCCGCCAGAAGCCGGCATGGCGCGCTGGACGTAGTGGCCGGTGGCCATGGCCTCAGCGCCCAGGTCGCGGGCCACGTCCAGCAGGTCGCGGAACTTGACGGTCTGGTTGCAGCGCACGCAGGGGATCGGCGTCTCGCCGCGCAGATAGGCGTCGGCGAACTCCTCGATCACCTGCTCCTTGAAGCGGCTTTCGTAGTCGAGGACGTAGTGCGGGATGCCGATCCGCTCGGCCGCCATGCGAGCGTCCATGATGTCCTGGCCCGCGCAGCAGGCGCCCTTCTTGGCGATCGCCGCGCCGTGGTCGTAGAGCTGCAGGGTGACGCCCACCACGTCGTAGCCGGCCTTGGCCAGCAAGGCGGCGGTGACGGTGGAGTCCACGCCCCCGGACATGGCCGCCACGATCCGCGTCCCGACCGGCAGGCCGACGGCCGCGCGTGCCTGTTCGACCGCGCGGTCCAGGGCGGAGGTCGTGGTCACGGTGTCGAAGGTGGCGATGTCGGCGTCCATCGCGGCCATATAGCGAGTTGTGGCTGGTTTTGCGAGGTTTGGGGTGTCGCGGCGCGACCGTGCGTCCTTCGAGGCCCGCTGCGCGGTCGCCTCAGGATGAGGAATTCAGTACAGTCTTCCTCATCCTGAGGTGTGAGGCGAAGTCGAACCTCGAAGGGCGTAAGGCGTCTCCGCCGTCCCTACTTCAGCACGTTCAGCAGCGACGAGTTCTGCAGGCTCGCAAAGACCTGGGCCGAGGCCTGGACGGCCAGCTTGGCCGACTCCAGGCGGGTGACCGCCTCGGCCATGTCGACGTCGGTGATGCCGCCGACCATGGTCGTCAGGGTGTCGGCCTGGTTCGACAGGTCGGTCTTGGCGGTGTCGAAGCGCTTCTGGTTCAGACCGTTCTGGGCCTGGGCGGTGACCAGGCCGCTCTTGACGCCGTCGAAGACGGGCAGGAGGCCCTTGAGGAAGTCGCTCTGGGCCTGGGTCAGCTTGCCGGTGAACGGACCGTTGGCGTCGACATAGGCCTGGACCTGCTGGAAGGCGCCGTACACGCCCGTGCCCAGCTTGTCGGCCAGCTGGCCGGTGTCGACCGAGGTGGTGTCGTCGATACGGTTGCTGGTGATGTACTGGTCGTTCTGGAACAGCGAGGAGATCGGCGGGCCGGCGGTCAGATCGGCCATGCTGGTGGCGGTGGTCGGCTGGGTGTCGGACTTGGCGCCGGCGAAGACGTAGCGGCCGTTGAACTTGCTGTTGAGGCCCTGGATCACGTCGCCGAACGCGCCGTTCAGCTGCTGCATCATGGTCTCGGCGCTGCCGGCGGCTATGGCGTTGGCGATGGCGTCACGGGCGTCCTGGGTGGCGTCGGCGACCTGGCCGATGCCGACGTCCTGCACGTCCAGCCGGTTGGAGACCAGGGTGGTCTGGCCCAGGAAGCCGGCGACCTTGGCCTGGGCGGTCTTCATCGCCGTCAGGACCTCGGCGTTCTTGGAATAGCCCTTCAGGTCGTTGGCGTTCTTCTGGCTGGAGACCTGTTCGCCGGCGATGTTCTGCAGCACCTGGGCGCGCATCAGGTTGCTGGTCATCACGCCGAAATTGCCGGAGGTGGAGACGCGGGTCATGGCTTAACCTCAAACGATATTGGTGAGGACATCGAACATGTCCTTCGTCGCCTGGATCAGGCGGGCGGAGGCGTTGAACGCCTGCTGGTAGGTGGTCAGGTTGACCAGTTCCTCGTCGAGGTTGACGCCTTCCTGCGACTGGCGCTGGGCGTCGACCTCGGTCTTGACGGACTCGGCCGCCTCCTTGCGGCTGGTGGCCGAGGCGGCCTTGCGGGCGATCGAGCCGCTGAAGTCCGCGCCGTAGCTCAGCACGCTCTTCTTGACGCCGGCCGCGTCGCCGGCGTTGGCGAAGGCGGCGGTGATGTCGCCGGACTTGGCCAGGGCCAGGGCGCCACGGCCGTCGCCGACCGCCAGGGCCGGCGTGCCGGCCGCGGCCGTCAGGTCCAGCTTGGCGAACGGCAGCTTGGACGGATCGGCGTCCATGGCCGGATCCACCTTGAACAGGCCGCCGCGCGTGCTACGCTCGCTCATGCCCACGCCGAACAGCTGGCTGAGCGACGGGCCGCCGACGCCGCGCTGGGTCAGGTCCTCGACCACCGACAGATTGACCGGGGTGGCGGAATTCGGCGTGAAGGTCAGCTCGCCCTTCGAACCCAGGGCGAACGAGCCGTACAGGCCCACGCCCGAATTGCGGGAGTTCAGGGCGTCGATGGTCTCTTGCATCGAGCCCGTCCCGGTGGGGATGGCCACCTGGATGTCGCGGATGCGGCTGCCGTCGCCGTCGGTCATGCGCAGGGTGATGGTCTGGCCGGGCGTGAAGCCGCTGGGATCGCTGGCGACCATCCCGGTCTCGTAGGGCGAATAGCCGTCCGAGCGGATGACGTCGTTCAGGCCGAAGAACTGGGAAAAGCCCTTGCCGGCCTTGGTCGAGGGGGTGGTGGCGTTGTCGACGATGGCGATGCCGTTGGTCGAGGTCGTGGTGTTCAGGCTCAGCTCGCCGTTGGCGAAGCCCGCCGTGGCGGTGCCGCCCAGCGCGGTGTTCAGCTGGGTCAGGAAGTTGGTGTTGGTGAAGGCCGGGCCAGGCGCGCCGTTGACCGTCATGGTCCCGGCGCTGAAGTCGACGTCGACACGCTGGACGATGGCGCCGGCGGCGTTGGTGATGGCGATCGTCGTCTTGCCGGTGAAGTTGGCGAAGGCGGTGGCGGCGTCCAGGCCGGTGTCCTTGCCGGTCATCGTGTTGGGCGCGGGGACCGAGCTGGAGGCGTTGGAGGCGCGGTTCAGCTCCTCGGCCGCCCGGCTGACGAACTCGCCCAGCTGGTCGGACAGGTTGGGCAGCTCGGTGTTGCGCAGCTGCAGAAGGCCCTGGATCTCGCCGTTGGTGACGGCCAGCGGCATGACCTGGCCGCCGCTGTTGGCGGTGACCACCGTCAGATAGCCGTTGGCCGGACCCGATTGATTGTAGGTTACCGTGGCGGGGCCGTTGCCGGCCAGGGTGACGCCCTCGGCCGAGCGCACCATGACGCCGCCGTTGGCGCGGTCGCTGACCTGGATGTTCATATAGGTCGACAGCTCGTTGATCAGTCCGCTCTGGACGTTCTCCGAACCGGTGCCGTCGGCGCCCGACATCTTGGCGCGGGTGATGTCGACGTTCAGGCTGTCGATCTGCTTGAGCAGGTCGTTGACGCGGTCGACGTCGGCGCCGATGCGGTTGTCGGTGTCCTTGATCTGGCTCGACAGCGACGAGGTGATCCGCTTGCTCTCGCTGAGGAAGTCCTCGACCTTGGTGACGGTGCTGCTGCGCAGGAGGGTCGAGGACGGATCGTCCGACGCCGCCGAGAACGCCGCGTACACGTCATCCAGCGTGGCGAAGAAGTTGTTGGCCGCGCTGGGGTCGCCGAACAGCTTCTGGGCGTTGTCCATGGCGGTGGCGATCGCGCTGGTGCGACCGGAGTCGGACGCGCCGTTCAGGCTGGCGGCGGCCATGAACTTGTCGGTGGCCCGCTTGATGGCGTCGATATTGACGCCCACGCCCATGCCGTTCGACACGAGGTTGGACTGGCTGATCGTCTTGCGGACGTAGCCGGCGGTGTTGATGTTGGCGACGTTGTCGGAGGTGACGCGCAGGCCCGTCTGGGCCGCCATCATCCCCGAGGTCGCCACATTCAAGATGGTGTTCAACGACATGGTCTATTCTCCGGCCTGCTCGGCAAACCACGAACGGCACGACGCGACCTTGCCCGGCGAAAACTGCCGGGCGTTGTGGGGTTCGACCCCTTCGGCGATGTGCAAGCCATTGAAAATCATGGCAATTCGTTCCTGACGTCGAGCGAGCGACAGAAACCTATGCGCAAGGAGGGCGCCAACTGCGGGTGGGGCAGGGCGACGCGGCAACCCTGGTCCTGTTAACCCTGTTTGGCTCGGCAAAAAGCGCCGTGGTCGGCCTTTCCGAACTCGTAAACGCAAGATTAATATCAACTAAAACAATTAGTTATGTGAATTTCGCGAGTTGGCCCGGCGGTTGCTCAGGGAAGTCCGGATCAAGGCGTGTCCTCTTCGGGCCGCCATCCTCCGTGGACCCTACGACGCATGACCGCGATCGCTGCTCCCGCTTCCGTCCTGCCCTCGACCCCGGCGATCGCCGGCGGTTACGACAAGGACGCGGCCGAAGGCTTCGGCGCGCTGCTGGCTCAGAACACCAGCGCGAACGCCTCGAACGACAAGGCGCCCACGCGAGACACCGGCAAGGTCGCCAGCAAGGCGGCCGACCGGGCGCAGGACAACAAGGCCGCCGACTCCAAAGCCGCCGACCGCGCCTCGGACGCCAAGGCGGACAAGACCGCCGACGCTTCCGACAAGGCCGCCGACGCCAAGACGACCAAGGCCGCGGACGCCGCCCAGAACGACAAGAGCACGGACGCCGCCGCCACCGACGATAAGACCGACAGCAAGGACCAGGCCGCCGCGGACACGGCCGGCGCCGCCGACGACGGCAAGGCCGCCGATGCGACCACCGGCCAGGCCGACGCCGCCGCCCTGGCCGCGGCCGCCGCCCTGATCGCCGCGATGCAGGCGCCCACGGTCGAGACGCCCAAGCCGGCGACGACCGGCGACGCCACGGCCACGGCGACCGCCGCCCAGACCGCGGCGACCCAGACCGCCTTCGCGCCGGTCGTCGCCCAGGCCGCCGCTTCCAAGGACGCCGCCGTTCCCGCCGCCGCCCTGGCGACGGACGCCGCCGACGCCGCGCCGACCTCCGACCTGCCGCAAGCGCCGGCCGTTTCGGCCGCCGACCTTGCCGCCGCAGCAGCGGCCAAGGCGGCGACGGCGACGGCTTTGGCCGCACCGACCGTCAAGCCGGAAGCCGCCGCGACCGCGCCGGCCGCCCAGGCCGCCGTTCCCGCCGCCGCCGAAGCCGCCCTCGCGGCCCTGGCCGCCGCCGTGCCGCAGACCGACGCCGCCGAGCCCGCGCCCGCTCAGACAACCGCCGCCGCCCAGGCCGCCACGCCGGAAGTCGCCTCGGTGGTCGGCAAGGTCGTCAAGGCCGCCGAGCCGAAGACCGCTTCCACCACCGCGACCGCCGTCGCCGCGGCCGTGGCCGACGCCGCCGCCGAACCGGTCCACGGCCAGGTCGTCGCCTCGGCCCACGGCGCGACGACGGGCGAAGGCTCGCCCGAAGGCGGCGCCCAGGACCAGTCGGGCGCCCAGAACTCGGCCCTCAAGGACGCCGCGCCGATCATCGCCAAGGCCGACGCCGCGGCGGCCGCTCCCACCTTCATCGCCCCCGGCACCACGGCGGCTCCCACCCCGATCGTCGCGGCCCAGCTGCCCAAGGCCGGGCCGGAAACGGTCAGCCACCTGACGACCGAGATCGCCAGCAAGGCGGTGGTGGGCAAGACCAGCCGCTTCGACGTGGTGCTGCAGCCCGAAGGCCTGGGCCGGGTGGACGTGCGCATCGAGATCGCCAAGGACGGCAAGCTGACCGCCGCCCTGAACTTCGACAATCCGGCCGCCGCCGCCGACATGCGCGGCAAGTCGGGCGAGCTGCGCCAGGCCCTGGCCGCGGCCGGCTTCAACGTCGCAGACAACGCCCTCAGCTTCGACAGCTCGAGCCAGAACCAGAACGGCCAGAGCCAGAACGCTTTCTTCGACTTCCAGAACCAGCAGGGCGGCGACAGCCGCCAGGCTTTCCAGGGACGCGCCTTCCAGTCGGCCCTGAACGAAGACATCCCGCTTGCCCCGTCCGCCCTGCTGCCTGGCCTCCGCGTGGCCGAGGCCAGCGGCGTCGACGTCAGAATCTAGGAGATTTCGCCATGGTCACCGCCACGGGCAGCACCGGCAACGCCACGCTCGACAAGATCAACAACTCGCGGAACTCGCTCGCCAACAACGAGCAGACGTTCCTCAAGCTGCTGACCACCCAGCTGAAGAACCAGGATCCGCTGTCGCCCACCGACACGACCCAGATGACCAGCCAGATCACCCAGATGACCGGCGTCGAGCAGCAGCTGGTCACCAACGACCTGCTGACGGCCCTGGTCGGGATGAGCACGGGCGGCGGCATCAGCGAGGGCGTCAACCTGATGGGCAAGCAGGTCACCGCCGAAACCGACAAGTCGGTGCTCAAGAACGGCGAGGCCAGCTGGAGCTACACCCAGAGCCGCGCGGCCACCGGGGTCAAGGTCGAGGTCATCGACAAGTTCGGCAAGACCATCGCCACGGTCCTGCCGGACGACATGTCGGGCGGCGACCACACCTTCAAGTGGGACGGCAAGAGCACCCCCGAAGGCGTCAAGCAGCCGGACGGCGGCGAATACACCATCAAGGTGACCGCCACCGACGGCAACGACACCGCCATCACCACCACGGCCAAGGGACGGATCGACGGCATCGTCACCAAGGTGACCAACGAGAGCGGCGTCAACATGGTCTGGATCGGCGACACCAAGGTCCCGCTCGACTCCGTGATCGGCGTCACCAACGCCGCGGCCGACCCGCCCAAGGACGACACCGACACGACGACCACCTAACGGCCGTCACCACCCGATGAACGGGCGTCAGAAAGACGCCGTCGCGGTCTCCCCCGGCGCCTCGCTGGATTTCGAGACCCAAACGCAAACCGCGCTGAACCCTCAAACCCATCCGTTTTTGAATTTCATCGCAGGATCGCAGTCATGAGCATCAACAGCGCCATGCTCGCCGGGGTTTCCGGCCTGATCTCCAACTCGTCGGCCCTGGCCGCGATTTCGGACAACATCGCCAACGTCAACACCGTCGGCTACAAGCGCGTGTCGGCCAACTTCTCGACGCTGGTCACCTCGCAGAGCAAGAACGCCACCTACAGCGCCGGCGGCGTCTCGGCCAAGACCCACCAGTTCATCAGCCAGCAAGGCCTGACCCAGGCCACGACCTCGAACCTGGACCTGTCGATCGCCGGTTCGGGTTTCTTCGTCGGCACCGAGAAGCCGGAAGGCCTGACCGCCACCGACACCCGCTCGTTCACCCGCGCCGGCTCGTTCCAGCTCGACAATCTGGGCTACCTGCGCAACGACGCGGGCCTCTATCTGCAAGGCTGGCTGGCCGACCCGGTGACCGGCGCGATCACGCCCGACCCGTCGGACCTGACCCAGCTGTCGTCGATCAATGTCGGCACCGTCGGCGGCACCGCCGAAAAGACCACCCGGGCCGGCGTCAACGCCAACCTGCGCTCGGAAACGCCGATCTCCGCCGCCGCCAACGCCGTGTCCAACAAGGGCAACCTGGTGGACAGCGCCGGCGTGACCTCGGCCTACACGGTCTATTACAGCCCGACCGGCACCGGTAACCAGTACAACGTCGAAGTCCGCAAGGCCGGCGTGGCCGTGGCGACCGGCGTCAACACCTACGACCCGGTCACCGGCGCCCTGCTGACCTCGACCCTGCCGGGCACCGCGCCCAACGTGCAGATCGCCGCCGGCCCGCCGGCCGTGACCCTGACCCAGACCCAGCTGGGCGTGAACAACAAGACCGACGCCGTCGCCAGCGGCGCCTACGATCCGGCGACCCGCTCGATGTCGGACTACGCCAAGGACCCGACCACGGGCGTCAAGCCGGACTTCGAAATCCAGATCCCGGTCTCGGACTCCAAGGGCGGCCAGCGCACGGTCACCCTGTCGCTGCTGAAGGGCCCCGGCCCCAACGAATGGTACGCCGAACTGCGCGCCAAGCCGGGCGACCTGGACAACAACGCCAACGGCCTGATCAGCTCGGGCAAGATCACCTTCACCACCGACGGCAAGCTGTCCAGCACGGGCGGCCTGTTCGGGACCACCAACCCGACCTCGATCAGCATCGCCGCGTCCGATCCGCTGTCCACCGGCACGACGCCGCGCTGGGCCGACGGCCTGGGCATCGACAGCCAGGACATCCAGATCGACCTGGCCAGCGCCGCCGGCGGCCTGACCCAGTACAACAGCCAGTCGGTGGTCCAGTCGGTCAACACCAACGGCACGGCCTTCGGCAACCTGACCAACATCGAAGTCGACGACGAAGGCTATGTTTCGGCGATCTTCGACAACGGCGTGACCCGCCGGATCGCACAGGTAGCGATCGCGACCTTCTCAAACCCCAACGGATTGAAGGGGGTGAACGGAAATGCATATCGCGTCACCAACGAAAGCGGCACCTATAGCTTGAAGACTCCAGGTGGCGGCGGCGCGGGCTCGATTGCTCCGTCCACGCTGGAAGCTTCGACGGTCGACTTGTCGACCGAGTTCACGGGGTTGATCACGACACAAAGAGCCTATTCGGCTTCGTCGAAGATCATCACCACCGCTGACCAGATGCTAGAAGAGCTTCTGAGCATTAAGCGGTAATTACAGGTCTTAACTGACCTTAATTACCCTGTATCACATTGATACATCACCGGAGTAGGGAGAAAGCCTCGTGTTTCAGTCTTTCTTTACTATTGGAATTAAGCGCCTGTTATTTCCCGGCGCCTATATTCCTCTCCAACAGTGATGGTTGTGGGAAAGGCGTAAAGCCATGTTGCAGCAGCAGCGCACGAACAGCCGGGGTGAGAAGTACGTGATCGGTCCGACCGGCGCGCCGCTAACTCTCTCCGACTTGCCGCCTCCGGAAACCCAACGTTGGGTGATCCGGCGCAAGGCCGAGGTGGTGGCCGCCGTTCGCGGTGGTCTCCTCTCGCTCGACGAGGCGTGCGATCGGTACAAGTTGACGAACGAGGAATTCCTCGCCTGGCAACAATCGATCGAACGTCACGGCCTGGCGGGTCTTCGGACCACGCGTCTTCAGCAGTACCGCTAGTTCGCGGGACGGCAAAGCGTAAGCCGCGCAAGGGTTTCGACCCTCGAGCGGTCCGAGTCGACAGATCAGCGGCCGCGTCCCCCAGGGGCGCGGCCGCGACCTTTTGGCGCCCTTGGTCCCCCCTCGGAGGGGGCTTTTGTAAACGCCCCGTTTACCTTGCACTGGGTAAATCCTGCCTAGCGACGGCGTGCTCCGGCGCGCGGCGGCTAACGTTCTCGTCGGAGAACGTTGTTCAGGGGTAGGGCGTAGGTTGGATAAGTTCCTCAGCGCGATTCAAAGGTTCGGTGTCGGCCGTCTGGCCGCCCTGATCGGCGTCGCCGCGGGCGCGATCGCCGTGATCGCGGCCGTCATGATGATGATGAGCAAGCAGCCCAACGAGCTGCTGCTGTCGAACGTCGACCCCAAGGAATCCGCCGCCGCCACCGCCGCCCTCGACCAGGCCGGCATCAAGTACGAGACCAAGGCCGACGGCGGCACGATCTATGTCGCCCGCGACAAGGTCAATTCGGCCCGCCAGCTGATCTTCACCAAGGGCTTGGTGACCTCCGGCTCGGTCGGCTACGAAATCTTCGACACCGGCAATGCGCTGGGCCAGACCGACTTCGTCCAACAGCTGAACCGCCAGCGCGCCCTGCAGGGCGAACTGGAGCGCACCATCACGGGCTGGGACGGCGTGCGCGCCGCCCGCGTCCACCTGGTGATCCCCAAGCGTCAGCTGTTCGAGGAAGACGCCGAGAAGCCGACCGCCGCCGTCAGCATCAGCATGGGCCGCGAGCCCTCGGCCGACATGGTTCGCGCCATCCAGAACCTGGTGGCCGGTTCGGTCGCCGGCATGAAGCCCGACGCCGTCAACGTCATGGACCAGCACGGCAAGACCCTGTCGGCCGGCAATGACGAGACCCTGGCCGGCAAGGCCGCCCAGGACGCCAAGAGCCAGGCCGAGGCCCGTATCGCCAAGACCGTGCAGGACATGATCGACGGCGTCCTCGGCCCGGGAAAGGCGCGCGTCAACGTCACCGCCCAGCTGGACCTGAGCCGCGTCACCACCCAGGAACGCAAGTTCGATCCGGACGGTCAGGTCATCCGCTCGGAAAGCACCAACGCCAACGATTCCAGCGAGACCAAGAACGACGACACCGGCGGCGTCACCTCGACCCAGAACATTCCGGGCCAGACCCCGAACGGCTTCCAGCCGCTGGGCTCCAAGCAGAACAGCAACGAGAGCGTCACCAACTACGAGATCTCGGAAAGCACCAAGACCACCGTTCAGGAGCCGGGCTCGGTGACCAAGCAGGCCGTGTCGGTGGCCGTCGACGGCATCACCGCCCCTCCGGGCAAGGACGGCAAGCCGGGCGCCTACACCCCGCGTTCCGCCGCTGAGATGGCCCAGCTGGAGCAGATGGTGAAGACCGCGGTCGGCTTCGATCAGGCCCGCGGCGATCAGGTTTCGGTGGTCAATGTCCGCTTCCCGCAGCCCGAGGACCAGGGTCTGGGCAAGGCCGGCCTGCTGGACGGCATGGACAAGAACGACCTGATGCGCTTCGCCGAGCTGGGCGTGCTGGCCGTCGTGGCCCTGCTGATCCTGCTGTTCGCGGTCCGTCCGTTCCTGAAGAGCCTGGCCAGCCCGCCGCCGACCCCGCTGGGCCTGGCGCTGAACGCGCCGCCGGTGACCCGCATGGTCACCCTGTCGGACGGCACGACCCAGGAAGTGGTCATCGACCAGTCGGGCGAGGCCATCGCCATCGGCGGTCCGGTCAGCGACATGGATCAGCGCATCGACATCGCCAAGATCGAAGGCCAGGTGAAGGCCTCGTCGATCAAGCGGGTCTCGGAGTTCGTCGAAAAGCACCCCGAGGAATCCGTCGCGATCCTGCGTAGCTGGCTGCACGAGTCCGAATAATGGCCAGCTCGATCACAGACGTCAAAAAGCTGACGGGTCCCGAGAAGGCCGCGATCGTGCTGCTCGCCCTGGGCGAAGAGCACACCGCGATCTGGGAAGCGCTGGACGACGAGGAAATCAAGGAAGTCTCTCAGGCCATGGCGGGCCTGGGCTCGATCTCGGCCTCGGTCGTGGAAGAGCTGCTGGTCGAGTTCGTCTCGGGCATGAGCTCGACCGGCGCGATCATGGGTTCCTACGAGCAGACCCAGCGCCTGCTGTCGGCCTTCATGCCGCAGGAGAAGGTCGACCAGCTCATGGAAGAGATCCGCGGTCCCGCGGGTCGGACCATGTGGGACAAGCTGGGCAACGTGAACGAGGCGGTGCTCGCCAACTATCTGAAGAACGAATATCCGCAGACCGTCGCGGTGGTGCTGTCCAAGGTGAAGTCCGACCATGCCGCGCGCGTGCTGGCCTCGCTGCCGGAAGACTTCGCCCTGGAATGCGTCACCCGCATGCTGCGGATGGAGCCGGTGCAGCGCGAGATCCTCGACAAGATCGAGCAGACCCTGCGCACCGAATTCATGTCGAACCTGGCGCGCACGTCCAAGCGCGACAGCCACGAGATGATGGCCGAGATCTTCAACAACTTCGACCGCCAGACCGAAGCCCGCTTCATCGCCGCGCTGGAAGAGCGAAACCGCGAGGCGGCCGAGCGCATCCGCGCCCTGATGTTCGTGTTCGAGGACCTGTCGAAGCTGGATCCGGGCGGCGTCCAGACCCTGCTGCGCGCCACCGGCAAGGAACAGCTGGCCCTGGCCCTGAAGGGCGCCTCGGACAAGCTGCGCGAGATGTTCTTCTCCAACATGTCGGAACGCGCGTCGAAGATCATGCGCGAGGACATGGAGAGCATGGGTCCGGTCCGCCTGAAGGACGTCGACCAGGCCCAGGTCGCCATGGTGCAGGTCGCCAAGGACCTGGCCGCCAAGGGCGAGATCATGCTGGCCGGCGCCGGCGCCGAAGACGAACTGATCTACTAGGGGGATGGCTGAATGACCGACATGACCCCCAGGCGCTTCACCTTCGACACCGTGTTCGACGACAACGGCGGCATGACCGCGCCGGTGCGGGTGAAGAAGAACTTCACGCTGGAAGAGCTGGAAGAGGCCAAGGCCCAAGCCTACGCCGCCGGCGAGCAGTCGGCCGTCGCCCAGGCCGAGCGCGAGGCCGCCCTGGCCATGAACACGATCGGCCAGGCGATCCACAGCGCGTTCGGCACCTTGGCCGCCGTGGCCCACGAGCACCGCGAAGGCTCGGCGATGCTGGCCCTGGCCTGCGGCCGGGCGATCGCCGACGCGGCCCTGGACCAGTTCCCCGAGGCCCCGACCCAGGCGGCCCTGGTCGCCCTGGCCCGCGAGGTCGAGGCCAGCCCGAAGCTGACCGTCCGGGTCGCCGCCCATCTGGTCGAGCGCACCCAGGCCGCCCTGGAACAGACCGCCCAGGCCATCGGCTTTCCCGGCCAGATCATCGCCCGGGCCGACGCCATGCCCGCCGCCGCCTTCCTCCTCGACTGGGGTGACGGGCGCGCGGCCTTCAATCCTGACGACGCGGCCGCCCGCGTCACCCAAGCCCTCGAGGCCGCCATCGCGGCCGAGGGACTCCACGCCGAACCCCTTCTGCCTAGCGAAAGCTGACCGTCATGTCCGAAGACAACCTCACCCTCGACGAATTCGGCGGCACGATGCTGGCCTCCGAAATGCCGGTCGAACTCAGCGACAAGATCGCCTCGGACCTGGCGCCGGTCTTCGACGTGCCGGTCAACATCTCCGCCGTGCTGGGCCGGGCCCACATGTCGGTGGCGCAACTGCTGCAGTTGTCGGCCGGATCGATCCTCGAGCTGGACCGCAAGGTCGGCGAGGCGATCGACATCTATGTGAACAACCGCCTGGTGGCGCGCGGCGAGGTCGTCGTCGTCGACGAGCGCCTGGGCGTGACCATGACGGAAATCATCAAGGACGGCGACGCCGCCGGCTGATCGCCTGCGACGTCGAGTGAAGCTTAGAACGATTTGAATTCGGGGCACGTAACGCCCCAACGGAGAGAAAACGATGCGCCTCCTGGTCGTCGGAAAACTGAACGGACAGCTCTCGGTCGCCGTGAAGATGGCGATGAACACCGGGGCCAAGGTCTCGCATGTCGAGACCTGCGAAGCGGCGACCCACGCGCTGCGCGCCGGGCAGGGGGCCGACCTGTTGATGGTCGACTACGCGCTCGACATCGCGGGCCTGATCGCCGCCAACGAGTCCGAGCGGATCCGGGTGCCGGTCGTGGCCTGCGGCGTCGACGCCGACCCGATGCGGGCCGCCGCGGCGATCAAGGCCGGGGCAAAGGAATTCATCCCGCTGCCGCCGGACGCCGAGCTGATCGCCGCCGTCCTGGCCGCCGTCACCGACGACAACCGTCCGATGATCGTCCGCGATCCGGCGATGGAGGACGTCATCCGCCTGGCCGACCAGGTCGCGCCGTCAGAAGCCTCGATCCTGATCACCGGCGAAAGCGGCTCGGGCAAGGAAGTGATGGCCCGCTACGTCCACGCCAAGTCGCGTCGGGCCAAGGCGCCGTTCATCAGCGTCAACTGCGCCGCCATCCCCGAGAACCTGCTGGAAAGCGAGCTGTTCGGCCACGAGAAGGGCGCCTTCACCGGCGCCGTGGCCCGCCGGGTCGGCAAGTTCGAGGAAGCCGACGGCGGCACCCTGCTGCTGGACGAAATCAGCGAAATGGACGCCCGCCTGCAGGCCAAGCTGCTGCGCGCCATCCAGGAACGCGAGATCGACCGCGTGGGCGGCTCCAAGCCGGTGAAGGTCAACATCCGCATCCTGGCCACGTCCAACCGCGACCTGGCCCAGGCCGTGAAGGACGGCACGTTCCGCGAAGACCTGCTCTATCGCCTGAACGTCGTGAACCTGCGCCTGCCGCCGCTGCGCGAGCGCCCGGGCGACGTCATCACCCTGTGCGAGCACTTCGTGAAGAAGTACTCGGCCGCCAACGGCGTCGCCGAAAAGCCGATCTCGGCCGAGGCCAAGCGCCGGCTGATCGCCCACCGCTGGCCGGGCAACGTCCGCGAGCTGGAAAACGCCATGCACCGCGCAGTGCTGCTGTCGCCGGGCGCGGAGATCGAGGAGTTCGCCATCCGCCTGCCGGACGGCCAGCCCCTGGCCCCGGCTCCGGACGTGGCGGTGGCCCGCGGCGCCCAGATGGCGGCCGACGCCGTCTCGCGCGCCTTCGTCGGTTCGACCGTGGCCGAGGTCGAGCAGCAACTGATCATCGACACCCTGGAGCACTGCCTGGGCAACCGCACCCACGCGGCCAACATCCTGGGCATCTCGATCCGCACCCTGCGCAACAAGCTGAAGGAATACGGGGACGCCGGCGTCTCGGTGCCGCCGCCCCAGGGCGGTGTCGCCGCCGCTTAAGCGGGAGAACCCTGTTCGGGCGGCCGCGACCATCGGTCCGGCGCCCAACATGGCTAATTTCGATTAAGACCCTGGCGACTTCGCGCAAATCGCTTCATCGCGGATTCAAGCTCCGCAACAGGATCGAAGATTTGAATGGCTGACGCCGCCGTCCCCAAGGCCGCAAGCTCCATCCCCAGCGCCAAGTCGCTGTGGGAAGGAATCCTGCGCGGCGAAATGGGGCTGGCCCTGGGCGTGGTCGGGATCATCGTCCTGCTGATCATCCCGGTCCCGGCGATCCTGCTGGACCTGCTGCTGGCCATCTCGCTGACCGGCGCGGTGCTGATCCTGATGACGGCGGTGCTGATCCGCAAGCCGCTGGAATTCACCTCGTTCCCGACCGTCCTGCTGGTCGCGACGCTCTACCGTCTGGGCCTGAACGTGGCCTCCACGCGCCTGATCCTCGGCCACGGCCAGGAAGGCTCGCACGGGGCCGGCGCGGTCATCGCCGCCTTCGGCAACCTGATGATGCAGGGCAATTTCGTCATCGGGGTGATCGTCTTCATCATCCTGGTGGTGGTGAACTTCATGGTCGTCACCAAGGGTTCGGGCCGGATCGCCGAAGTCGCCGCCCGCTTCACCCTGGACGCCATGCCCGGCAAGCAGATGGCCATCGACGCCGACCTGTCGACCGGCCTGATCGACCAGGACACCGCCAAGCAGCGCCGCAAGGACCTGGAACAGGAATCGACCTTCTTCGGCGCCATGGACGGCGCCAGCAAGTTCGTGAAGGGCGACGCCGTCGCCGGCCTGATCATCACCGCCATCAACATCATCGGCGGCATCCTGATCGGCGTCGTCCAGCACAAGATGCCGATCGGCGAGGCCTCGGCCTCCTACACCATCATGACCATCGGCGACGGCCTGGTCAGCCAGATCCCGGCCCTGATCATCTCGATCGCCGCCGGCATGGTCGTGTCCAAGGCCGGCGTCGAAGGCTCGGCCAACAAGGCCCTGACCACCCAGCTGGCCATGAACCCGGTCGCCCTGGGCATGGTCTCGGCCTCGTCGGGCGTCATCGCCCTGATCCCGGGCATGCCGATCATCCCCTTCGCCGCCCTGGCCGTGGGCGCGGGCTTCCTGGCTTATCGCCGCGTGCAGAAGGCCAAGGAGCCGGCGCCGCTCGACCCCGCCGCCCTGGCGGCCCTGGCCGAGGCGTCCGCCGAGCCGGAGGAGGAGCCGATCAGCGCCTCCCTGGCCATCGACGACGTCAAGATCGAGCTGGGCTACGGCCTGCTGACCCTGATCAACGATCTCGACGGCCGCAAGCTGACCGACCAGATCCGCGCCCTGCGCAAGACCCTGGCCACCGAGTTCGGCTTCGTCATGCCGCCGGTCCGCATCCTGGACAACATGCGCCTGGCCAACCAGGGCTACGCGATCCGCATCAAGGAAATGGAAGCCGGGGCTGGCGAGGTCCGCCTGGGCTGCCTGATGGCCATGGACCCGCGCGGCGGCCAGGTCGAGCTGCCCGGCGAGCACGTGCGCGAACCCGCCTTCGGCCTGCCCGCCACCTGGGTGGAAGAGGCCCTGCGCGAGGAAGCCACCTTCCGTGGCTACACCATCGTCGATCCGGCCACCGTGCTGACCACGCACCTGACCGAGATCCTCAAGGAGAACATGGCCGACCTGCTCTCCTACGCCGAGGTGCAGAAGCTGCTGAAGGACCTGCCCGAGGGCCAGAAGAAGCTGGTCGACGACCTGATCCCCTCGGTGGTCAGCGCCACCACCATCCAGCGCGTGCTGCAGGCCCTGCTCAAGGAGCGCGTGTCGATCCGCGACCTGCCGCAGATCCTGGAAGGCATCGGCGAGGCCGCCCCGCACACCGCTTCGGTCATCCAGCTGGTCGAGCAGGTCCGCGCGCGCCTCGGCCGCCAGCTATGCTGGGCCAATCGCGGCGAGGACAACGCCCTGCCGATCATCACCCTGTCGGCCGAGTGGGAGCAGGCCTTCGCCGAGGCCCTAGTCGGTCCGGGCGAGGACAAGCAACTGGCCCTGGCCCCGTCGCGCCTGCAGGACTTTATTCGCGGCGTGCGCGAGGCCTTCGACCGCGCCGCCATGGCCGGCGACAGCGCCGTCCTGCTGACCAGCCCGGGCGTTCGCCCCTATGTCCGTTCGATCATCGAGCGCTTCCGCGGCCAGACCGTGGTGATGAGCCAGAACGAAATCCACCCCCGCGCGCGCCTGCGCACCGTGGGGATGGTCTAGGCCTTCCAGCGGCTCCGGCCCTGGGGCTTCCGCCCAGAAAAAGCCTGGAAACGCCCCGAAATGGTCACGGGGTGTTACGGACTATTTCGGAACCGTTGCCGATAGGTCGCGTTCGTTTTGGCAAGGCGGGGGCCTTCACGACGGAGCGCAAAGATGAAAACCAAGATCGCTATGTTCGCCGCCGCCGCGACGCTTTCGCTGGCTGGTGCGTCCTTCGCCCAAACCACGGCCCCGGCCGCCAAGCCGGGTCAGCTGCCCGCCGCGACGGCGCCGGCCACGACCTCTTCGACCACGACCACCACCACGGCGCCGGCCGATCCGTCGGCCGCGGCCGCGGCCGCAGCCACCCCGGGCGCGCCGGCCCAGACCACCGCCAGCAGCACGACCAGCACCACCTCGACGGCCGCTGACGCCGACGCGGCGGGCACGCCGTCCTCGGCCAACGTGGCCTTGGACCTGAAGGTCGGCTCCGAGGTCAAGGATCCCTCGGGCGCCGTGGTCGGCACCATCGCGGGCACGTCCGCGGGCGCCGACGGCTCGACCAACGTGGTCGTGACCAGCGGCGACAAGAAGTTCGCCCTGCCCAAGGCCAGCTTCAGCGCCGCTACTACCGGCGGCCTGCAGACCACGGCCACCAAGGCGCAGATCGACGCCACCCTGGCCGGCGCCAAGCCCCAATAACCGACGATCGTTCGTTCGATCGTTCTGTGACGAACCGCGAGCCCGCTCGGCATTGCCGAGCGGGCTTCGCGCTGCTAGCGATGGCGTCAGTACCCGGCGGAGCTCCCGCTGACATGAGGGGTGTCGGATGGCTTCGGCCAGAAATTCCAAGGCGCGTGGCTCGAACGGCCTGTTCTGGGACCTGCTGACGTTCGACCGTCTCGTCACGGGGCCGGTGATTCATCTGATCTACTGGGCCGGCCTCGGCGTCGTGGCCCTGTTCGCGTTCTCGGTGGTCGGCGCGGCCGTCGGCCTGGCGCTGAAGGAGCCGGGCCTGCAATCGCTGTTGCTGGCCTTCCCGGTGCTGGTGGCGGGCCTGCTGGTCGCCGCGGCCATGGTGCTGCTGTGGCGCGCCTTCTGCGAGTTCTACGTGGCCATCTTCCGGATCAGCGAAGACCTGCGCGCCCTGCGCCAGGCCAGCGACGCCGATCACGCCGTGGCCGCCGTCACGCGTCCTCCAAGCCAGGGGTCGGCCCAGAAGCCGCTGGGCTGAAGCGCCGGTCGCCTGCGACCGAATAACGCGGTTTATGAAAATTCACCGTGAAGCTTTGAGGGCGAGCCTCGTCCCCGGCGTCTAAGCGCCAGGGGGCGCGTGATGTCTCCTGCCGGAGACATGTGTTGGCCGCCGATCAAGAACCCCATCTCGTTGATATCCATGTGGGCGCCCGTATGCGGATGCGCCGCAAATCCATGGGGCTGAGCCAGACCCAACTGGCCGACAGCGTGGGCATCACCTTCCAGCAACTGCAAAAGTACGAGCGTGGGGTCAATCGGGTCAGCGCGTCCAAGCTCTATGGCATGGCCGTGACGCTGCAGACGTCGGTGGCCTGGTTCTTCGAAGGCATGCCGCCCGAGGCGGACGGCCACGGCGACCAGCGGACCCAGGCCGTGCGCCGTTTCATGGCCACCGAAGAGGGCGTGGAGCTGGCCTCGCTGGTGCCGCAACTGCCGATGGCCCAACGGCTGCAGATCCTGGCCCTGGCCAGGACGCTGAGCGCGGACGACAGCGAGGAACCCTAGGTCCTGAACGCCTCGACCAGGGCCGCCGCGCCGGCCTTGGGGCGGCCGGCGTCGTCGAAGGGCGCCGGGGCGTCGCCGGCGTTCTCCTTCTTCAGCCACGAGTCCCGATCGCGCAGGCCCCACAGGGTGAAGGCGAAGCGCTGGCGCTGGGGCAGGCTCATGAAGGCCTCCGCGGCCTCGGCGTAGACGGCTGTCTGGCGGCGCTGCAGTTCGCCGCGCGACAGAAGCTTGTTGTCGGACCGGGTCAGCGACACGTCGAGTTCGGAGACATGGATCGGCAGGCCCAGGCTCGCCAGTTCGTGGATCATCTGGGTGATCTTGCCCGGCGCGATGTCGGCCGCCACGTGCATCTGGGTGCCCAGACCCGTCAGCGGCGCGCCCGAGGCCAGCAGGCGCTCGGCCAGTTTCAGGAACGTGGCGCGCTTGGCCGGCATGTATTCGAGATTGTAGTCGTTCAGGAGCAGGGTGGCCTGCGGGTCGGCTTCGCGGGCGGTGCGATAGGCCAGGGCGATGTGCTCGAAGGCGCCCAGCTTTCGCGCCCACAGGCTGTCGCGCCAGCCGGCGCCGTCCTCGGCTACGGCCTCGTTGACCACGTCCCAGCCGACCACCTGGCCGCGATAACGGCCGGCCACGGCGTGGATGTAGTTGCGATAGGCGTCGGCGAACCTGATGCGGGTCTCGTCCAGCTGTTCGAAGGCCGGCGGAGCCTGGGCGTACCAGACCAGGGTGTGGCCCAGCAGGCCCATGCCATGGGCGCGGGCGAAGGCGGCGATGCGGTCGGGGGCGTCGAAGCGGAAGGAGCCGTCCGGCTGGACGATGTACTCCATCTTCATTTCCCACTCGGGAGTCAGCTGGCTGACCTCGCGGGCCAGCAGGTCGGCCAGGGCGGGATCGTCCAGACGAAGGGCCTGGACGCAACTGCCGACCCGGAACGGGGCGACGGTCTTCAGCGGGGGCAGGTCGGCCGGAACGGACTGGCTCTGGGCGTCCCTGGGGCCGCAGGCGGAGAGGGCCAGGGCTCCGGCCGACGTGAGGACGGCTCGACGAGAAATCTCCTCCCCCGTGGAGCGCGGCGTAGCGGGGGAGGAGTAAAGGCTACCGCCCACCGACCGCCACTCGGCGCAGGCCCAGCTCGTCGAGAGCCGCGGTCTCGAGCTTGCCGGCCAGCTTGGCCTTGGCGACCTTGGCGGCTTCGGCGACGTGCTCGTATTTCTTGAGGTTCTCGAAGGCCACGGCCAGGGCGTCACGGGCGCCGGCCTCTTCGATCAGGATCTGGTCGATCTCCAGCAGGGCCTGGTCGCGGCGCAGCTTCGAGCCCTGGCGGAAGCCGATCATGTACCAGCCGGCCTCGACGTCGCCCTGGGCCCGCATGGCCTCGGCTTCGGATTCCGCGTCCAGGGTGGCGACCCTCATCTCGGCGCTCTGGCGGCGCTCGACGACGTCGGCCAGGCGCTTCTGCAGGGTCTCGACCTCGTGGTTCGAGATGCGGATCAGGGAGTCGGCCCACTTGCTCATTACGCGGCGTCACTCTGCAGGATGTGGGCGAGATAGCCGAAGCTGTCGTCGAGGCTGGTGGCCTCGTCGGGGCTCTGGCTGAGGAACGCTTCGACGGCCGGGTTCAGGCGGATGGCGCGGTCGATCAGCGGGTCGGCCCCGGCGCGGTAGGCGCCGATGCGGATCAGCTCTTCCATGTTCGAATAGGCGGCCAGGGTCTGGCGGGCCATCTTGACCACCTCGCGCTCTTCCAGCGTCTGGCAGCCAGGCATGGTCCGGCTGATGGACTTCAGCACGTTGATGGCCGGGAAGCGGCCGCGCTCGGCGATCGAGCGCTCCATGACGATGTGACCGTCCAGGATGCCTCGGGCGGCGTCGGCGATGGGCTCGTTGTGGTCGTCGCCGTCGACCAGCACGGTGAACAGGGCGGTGATCGGAGCGGCCGTGGTGCCGTCGGGGCGGATCGGGCCGGGACCGGCGCGCTCTAGCAGCTTGGGCAACTCGGTGAAGACGGTGGGGGTGTAGCCCTTGGTGGTCGGCGGCTCGCCGGCGGCCAGGCCGATCTCGCGCTGGGCCATGGCGAAGCGGGTCACCGAGTCCATCAGGCACAGGACTTCCAGGTCCTGGTCGCGCAGGAACTCGGCGATGGCCAGGGTCATGTAGGCGGCCTGGCGGCGGGTCAGGGCCGGCTCGTCCGAGGTGGCGACCACGACGATGGCGCGCTTGAGGCCTTCCTCGCCCAGGGTCTCCTCGATGAACTCGCGGACCTCGCGGCCCCGCTCGCCGATCAGCCCCACCACGACGGCGTCGCAGGTGGCTTCCTTGGCCAGCATCGACAGCAGCACCGACTTGCCCACGCCCGAGCCGGCGAAGATGCCCAGGCGCTGGCCGCGGCAGGTGGTGGTGAAGACGTTCATCGACCGCACGCCCAGATCGATGCGTTCACCGACCCGGCCACGGGCGTGGGCGGGCGGAGGCGGGGTCTTCAGGGGGTAGGGCACCTCGCCCTGGGGCAGCGGACCCAGGCCGTCGATGGGCTCGCCGAAAGCGTTGATGATGCGGCCCAGCCACGCCCTGGTCGGACGCACCACGGCGCCCTCGGGCATGATCTTGATCTCGGCGCCGGGCGCCACGCCCTCGACGGGGCCGAAGGGCATCAGCAGGGCGCGGGTTTCACGGAAGCCGACGACTTCGGCGGGCAGGGTCGGCAGGTTCAGGCGCTCGATCTCGACCCGCGCGCCAACGGCAAGACGGGTCAGCCCGCCGCGCGCCTCGATCAGGAGGCCGTTCACGGCGGCGACGCGACCAAAGATGGTCAGCGGATCGATACGTTCGACGGCGGCGATCAGGCTACGCAAGCACAACTCCCGACGGCTCGTGGCTCAGCTTTGAGCCCCGCGCGTTAATGGGGAGTGAAGTAGGCTGACATGGTTAATCGGCTCTTGAGACTTTGGGTTTGGCGGGGGGGGCTGCGGCTTTATGTCTTGATCCCATTTTGATCCGCTCATCCCGGCGAATGCCGGGACCCAGATGGAATGGCTTTGAGGCTGACGCCATAAGCGCTGAGCTTGTCCAGTCAGCCACCCCGCCATGGGATCTGGGTCCCGGCATTCGCCGGGATGAGCGGAGTTTAGGGTTATGGTTTGACCGCCAGATTGGCCTTGAAAAAACCCACCACCTTGGCGTCGAAATCCTTGTGAAACGCGGCGCGGTCGAAGCCCGGCGCGCTGGCGCAGATGGCGGCGGCGGTGGCGCGGCCCTTGTCGTTGCAGGGCGTCAGGAAGTCGAAGTGCCCGGCTCCCGGGACCACATGCCAGTCGGGCGCCTTGGGAAGGTTGGCGCGGACGGCCGAGGCGTAGAACGGGTCGGGCAGGATCTGGTCGTCCTCGGCGCGCCACAGCTGCAGCGGGACGCTCACCTTCGCCAGGCCGGCCTTGGAAAAGCTGTAGCCCATGGCCGGCGCGGCCGACACCACGGCCTTGATGCGGGCGTCGTGGGTCCAGGCGGCTTTCATCGCCTCGGCGGACGGCGGGTGCGCGGCGGTCAGCTTGCAGTCGAAGAAGTCGGGATGGGCCTTGCAATGCGGGGCCACGGTCGACAGGTCCGGCTCGGCGCCGGCCGCCACCAGCACGGTGAAGCCGCCCGACGAGAAGCCGAACGCGCCGACCCGGTCCGCATCGATCGCCCCATGCATCGGCGAGGCCTTCAGCATGTAGTCGATCACCGCCGAAAGCTGGCGCGGCCGGTTGGCCATGTCGGTGGCGCGGCTCTGGTCGGCGTAGTTGTCGCCGGTGTGGGTGAGGGCGGCGACCACGAAGCCGGCCTCCGCCAGGGCCTGGGCGGTGTCGGCATGGCCGCCGAAGAAGCCGCCGTTGCCGTGTGACATGACGATCAGCGGCAGGTGGTCGCCGACCAGCGGCGCGCCGGGGGCGGCGACCTGGTCGGCGATGCCCAGCGGCATGGGCCTGGCCGGCGCGTCGGTCGGATACCAGACGCCGACGGTGATCGGCGCGCCGCCTTGCGGATCGGCGGCCTGGACCACGGTAAAGCCGGCGTTGGCGGCCAGGGCGGGGGAGGCCAGCCCCAGGATCAGAACGGCGAGCGGGGCGAGAAGCAGGGAGCGGAGCGGCATGGACGTCCTCGGGCGGATGGAAGATGTCGAGGCTGATGCCGTCCCGGGCCGGGTCGCGCCACGGTAGCTTCGCGAATGGGCGAACGGGTTCGCGAACCGGCGAACCGACGCTATAGCAGCAGCATGAGCGCCCCGATGGCCAGAGCCGAACCCCTGCTGGGAAGCGCCCGCGAATGGGCCATCGACTTCGCCGTCGCGATCACCGTCGGCGTGTTCGTCGGCGTGATCGGGCCCTATGGCAGCTATCTGAACGGCGCGCCGGGGCCGCGGGTCTTCCACTTCGTCGTCTGCTTCTGCGTGGGGACCCTGATCTTCGGGGTGCTGCAGCGGCTGGCGGTGGCCGGGGCGGAGCGCTGGAAGCTGCCCGTCTGGCCGGTGATCATCCTGGCCCTGCTGGTCGGCTGCCTGCCGCTGGCCCTCTTCATCAGTTGGCTGGCCACCACCCTGTGGCCGTTCCTGATCGGCAGGATCACGCTTCTGGAGTGGTACGGCCAGTGCGTCTTTCTGTCGGGCCCGATCCTGAGCTTCGTCGTCGTGCGGCGCATGCTGAAGGCGCGGCGGCGCGAGCCGATCGCGCCCTCAGCAGCGCCGGCGGTCCTGCCGCCGTCCGGCGAGGTGCTGTGCCTGCGCATGGAGGACCACTACGTCCGGGTTCACACCCCGGGCGGTTCGCGGCTGGTGACTGGGCCGTTCGAGCGGGTGATCGCCGGCATGGCTCATGAGGGCATGCGCGTGCACCGCTCGTGGTGGGTGGCCCGGGCGGCCGTGACCGGGGTGGTCGCCGACGGCCGAAATCTGCGCCTGACCCTGAGAGGCGACCTGGCCGCGCCTGTGTCGCGCGCCTCGGTGGCCCGGCTTCGGGCGGCCGGCTGGCTGGCCCCCGAACCGCCTCCCGAACCTGGCGACGAAAAATAGGGTGAAACCCGCTGCGGCGGGACGTCGCGGACCCCGTAAGGCCAGGCTCGTGGCGGCGCTTCGGAACGCGCGGCGGAGGTTGCAAATTTCTCGCGACAGAACGCCGCAATCTCGCCTCATAGGTGAACGGCGAGCGCCGCAAATGGGGCGGAGAATGCCCCTCAAGACCCTTTACAAACCCAGCAAATCAAGCGTTTCGGGCCAAAAGGAATCATCTTGACGGGCTATCCACAGGCCCCTGCGACCATTGCGCCAAATGAGTCGCTGACCGCTTGCACCCGATTCGCAAATCAGATTAACCATTTCTCCAGCGAGATCATTCACCATTAACCTGTCTTAAATTAACTGTCCGGCAGAGTGCAGGACGGGTTTCACCGGCGGTATTCCGCCTAGCTGTCGAATAATGCCGCCTAAGGGCGGGGAGGGCTGCATGCGCGTACTGTTGATCGAGGATGACAGCGCCACCGCGCAGACCATCGAGCTGATGCTGAAGTCTGAAGGCTTCAACGTCTACACGACGGATCTTGGCGAAGAGGGCGTGGATCTGGGCAAGATCTATGACTACGACCTGATCCTGCTGGACCTGAATCTGCCGGACATGAGCGGGCTGGACGTTCTGCGCACCCTGCGGGTGGCGAAGGTGAACACGCCGATCATGATCCTCTCGGGCAGCGCCGAAATCGACACGAAGGTGAAGACCTTCTCGGGCGGCGCCGACGACTACATGACCAAGCCGTTTCACAAGGACGAGATGATCGCCCGCATCCACGCGGTGGTCCGTCGTTCGAAGGGTCACGCTCAGTCGGTCATCAAGACCGGCGACATCGTGGTCAACCTGGACGCCAAGACGGTCGAAGTGAACAGCAACCGCGTTCACCTGACCGGCAAGGAATACCAGATGCTGGAGCTGCTTTCCCTGCGCAAGGGCACGACCCTGACCAAGGAAATGTTCCTGAACCACCTGTACGGCGGCATGGACGAGCCGGAACTGAAGATCATCGACGTCTTCATCTGCAAGCTGCGCAAGAAGCTGGCGGCCTCGGCCCAGGGCAAGCACCACATCGAAACCGTCTGGGGCCGCGGCTATGTGCTGCGCGACCCGAACGAGCAAGTCGCCGCGGCCTAAACCGGCCCGCGAGACGTTCGAAAGATCAAGCGCCCGCCTCTCCGGAGGCGGGCGTTTTTCTTTGTGAAGACAGGCAGTTAACCCTGTCCGTGACAAATCGCCCGAAGCACCGAATAGTCCTTGCCCGAACGTGGCGTCATCCGCCATTTTCCGGCGCGAGGTTTGCTGGGGGGCATCCCAGCCGTGTCATTTTGACTACGCGGCATCGCTACCAGTCGGGGGCTTGATGCAGGAATTCGATCCGAGACGGCCGACCATGCGTCTGGCCCCGAAGGTCTTCACCGCGATCGCCGGTCTGGCCGCCCTGGGTCTGGGGTGGAAGCTGACGGCGCCGGACGCGCCCGTGCATGTGGTCGCCGCGCCGCTGGACGCCAACGCCCTGGCGGCCCTGCAGCACGCCGCCTTCGCCAGCGCCGAGGCCCAGCCGGGCTTCGAGCGGCCGGAATCCATCCCCGTCAAGGTGCGCCCCGGCGAGACCCTGGAAGGCGCGGTTCTGCGGACCGGCATCGCCCCCAACGACGCCCACCAGGTGGTGGCCGCCCTGCACGGCGCGATCGACACCGTCAACATCAAGGCCGGCATGGCCTTCGAGGCCGCCGTCGCCGAGCGCCGCAACGGTCGCGCCGGGTCCGCCCGCCTGATCGGCCTGTCGATGCGCACCGGTCCGTCCTCGACCCTGACCGTCTCGCGCACCTTCGACGGCGCGATGAAACTGCGCGAGCTCGAGGAAAAGGTCACCGACGAGACCAAGGTCGCCTGCGGCAAGATGGAAGGCTCGTTCTACGAGAGCGTTTCCGACGTCGGCGGCACGCCGGCCATCGTCAGCCAGGCCGCCCAGCTGTTCTCGCACAAGATCGACTTCTCGCGCGACATCCACGAGGGCGACAAGTTCTGCCTGGTGTTCGGCCGCAAGGTCACCGAGAGCGGCCGCACGGTCGAGGCCGGCGACCTGGAATACGCCGAGGTCAAGGGCCAGAAGTTCTACGCCTTCGATCGTGATGGGCCCAATGGAGCAGGGGGGGACGGCAAGCCGCAGTTCTTCGACGAGCTGGGCAAGAACATCAAAGGCTTCCTGCTGCGCACGCCGGTCGACGGCGCCCGCATCACCTCCACCTTCGGCCAGCGCAAGCACCCGGTGCTGGGCTATACCCGCGCCCACCAAGGCGTCGATTTCGGGGCTGGCACCGGCACACCGATCCTGGCGGCCGGCGACGGCGTGGTGCTGGAAGCCCGCCGCTGGAGCGGCTACGGCAACTGGCTGCGCATCCGCCATTCGGCCCAGTGGGACACCGGCTACGGCCACATCTCGCGCTACGCCCCGGGCATCCGCCCGGGCGTCCACGTGCGCCAGGGCCAGGTGGTGGCCTATGTCGGGGCGACGGGTCTGGCGACCGGTCCGCACCTGCACTACGAGGTCTGGCTGAACGGCACCCGGGTCAATCCGATCGGCGCCAAGGTGCCCCAGGGCACGATCCTGGCCGGCGGCGAGCTGTCCCGCTTCAAGGCCCAACGCAACCACATCGACGCCCTGCTGGCCCAAGGCGGCGACGCCGTCGAGGATAAGGCGACGCCGAAGCTGGCGCTGGCCAGCCTGGACAAGGCCAAGGGGCCGACGCTGCGGTAGTCTGCGCGCCTTTCCCTCCTAACGAGGGGGAGGGAAGGCAACAGCTTGACCATCGCCCCCGCCCGTCCCATCCCAGGACGATGAAAGCCTTCCCGCCGCTGAAGCCCGACTCCGAGGACATGCTGCACCTCGACGCCCTGCGCATCGTTGGGGCGCTGATGATCGTGGTCTTCCACTTCAACCGCTACATCAACCTGGATGGGCGCTGGCAGGTGGCCGACGACATGATCAAGGGCTTCAGCCTGATCGTGGACCTGTTCTTCCTGATCTCCGGCTACGTCATGGCGGCGATCTATACCGGCCGGCTGACGAGCTGGAACAAGTACGGGACCTTCCTGAAGAAGCGGGTGGCGCGGCTGGGGCCGTTGCACTGGGCGACCATGCTGGTGTTCGTCGGGGTTTGGGCGGCCGGCGCGGTGGGCTGGGGCGGGGATGTCGATCCCAAGCGCTACGACCTGGCCTGCATCGCGCCCAACGTCCTGTTCGTCCACGCCTGGCATACCTGCCACAGCCAGACCTGGAACTTCGTCAGCTGGGCGATCAGCGCCGAGATGGGGATGTACCTGGCCCTGCCGCTGCTGTTCTGGATCACGGGGCGCGGACGGATCGTGACGGCGGTCGTGACCCTCGCCAGCTTCGTGATCCTGCTACTGAACCCGGACGGCCCGATGCCCTTCCACCAGTGGACCTGGAACTTCGGCGTGCTGCGCGCCGTGCCGGGCTTCCTGCTGGGCATGCTGGCCTTCCAGCTGCGCGGCGCGCTGGGCAAGCTGCCGGGCGCCCGGTGGTGGATGTGGGGCCTGCTGGCGGCGTTCCTGGTCGCCTCGACCTTGCGGATCGACCGGACCTTGCTGCTGCTGATCATCTACGCCCTGGGCCTGGCCGGCGTCGCCGCCGACGCGGCCGGCGCGCAGGGCGGGGTCAGCCGCCGCCTGGCGCCCTGGGCGCAGCTGAGCTTCAGCCTCTATCTGCTGCACCCGATCGCCCTGAAGATGGGGATCAACTGGGTGGGCGTGGCCGCCTGGGGTCTGACCGGCGACGCGCTGCGGCTGTGGGTGCTGTTCTGGGTGCTGGCGCTGATCCCGGCGGCCTATCTGTCGCTGGTGCTGTTCGAGCGGCCGGCGCGGGATTGGATTGGCGGGTTGGGCCAAAAACGAACCCTCTCTCATGGAGAGAGGGAGGGGCCCGCCGCGTAGCGGTGGGAGGGTGAGAGGTTTCACCCTCGCCGGGTTCACACGGCACTGGCGGTGGAGGCAGGGAGCGCCTGTAGGACGGTGGGCTTTCAGTCGCCGCTGGCTCTACTCGCCATCCCAGTCAAGCCAGACCTGGAACATGACGCGGTTTTGCTCCTTCGCAACCTCGTCGAGCAGCAAGGCGACAAAGGAAGCCGAATCTGAAGCGCGATCAGACCAGCTTTTGGCCTTCTGAGAAGGATCCTCCCCGTAGAGGCTCAAGTCAGGGCGAGCAATGTCGAACTCGCCATCGATCTCAAAGGCTTCGATGTTGCAGATGACTCTCTTGCCGCGAAGACAATGGTCGGACAGCGCCTGGAGATCAGCCTTCGTGAGATACGCGTTCGGGTAATACCCCGAAAGGCCGGCGGCGTAGATCGCCTCGACATCGGCCCCACCATCTCTTGGCTCTAGAGTCATGGATTTAGGCTAGACGGTCCCTCCGACGTCGCCAACGGATTTAAGGCCGTTCTCGGCGCGATCCTTCACGCTCTGCCGACGCGCCGGCTAACGGTGTAACCTCTCACCCTCCCATGGCTTCGCCATGGGCCCCTCCCTCTCTCTAAGAGAGAGGGTTCAAGCCAGCCCATCCACCCACCCCGGCAACTCCCCGATCGACCCCAGTTCCCCATACCGCTCATGCTCCTTCGGCGCCGTCGCCGCCTCGTGGGCCCAGACCAGGGGGTAGGGGATCAGGGCCGCCCAGGCGCCGGCGTCCAGGGCCGGGATGATGTCGGACTTCACCGAATTGCCGGCCATCACCGCCTGTTCCGGGCCGGTGCCATGGCGGGCGAAGACCCGGCGATAGGTGTCGGCGTCCTTCTCCGAGACAATCTCGACCGCGGCGAACAGGTCGCCCAGGCCCGAGGCGGCCAGCTTCTGTTCCTGGTGCAGCAGGTCGCCCTTGGTGATCAGCACCAGGCGGTAGCGCTCCGACAGGGTCGCCAGGGCCGTCTCGACGCCGGGCAGGGGCTCGACCGGCTCGGTCAGCATTTCGCGGCCGGCGGCCAGGATCTGGCGGATCACGCCGATGCTGACTTGGCTGTCGGTCAGCTCCATGGCGGTCTCGATCATCGACAGGGTGAAACCCTTGGCCCCGTAGCCGTAGAGCCGCAGGTTGCGCTTCTCGGTCTGGGCCAGCTCGGCCTCGATCCGCGCCTCGTCGCCATAGGGCGCCAGCAGCTCGACGAACCGCTTGTGGGTCAGGCGGAAGATGGTTTCGTTGTGCCAAAGCGTGTCGTCGGCGTCGACACCGACGGTGGTGACGGGCATGAAAAGCTCTCCGGATCTGGTCCGGTGATACGCTGGGTCGGCGCTCCAGGCAAAGCCGGGGCGATCAGCCTTCCTCGCCGCCTTCGTCCTCTTCGCCCTCGGCGCGGAACGTGCGTTCTTCCAGCCTGAGGCGTTCCTGCTCGAACCGGTTGGTCAGATGCAGCATCTGCTCGGTGAGAGCCGCCGAAACGGTCGAGGCGGGTTCTTCGGCGGAGTCGTCATAGGAGTCGGACATGCACAGGCACAGCTAGGGCGCCCCCGCCCATGCGTGTCCAAACGACGTCGGCCGCCCGACGTTCCTAAAGCCAAGATAGGTTTCTGGACTAGAAGGTCTTGGCCATGAAGATCACCGCGCAGACCGGCGCGGCGGCCACCAGCAACACGCGCAGGGTCTTTTCGGCGAGGCCGAACCAGCTTGTGCTGGCGGCGGGCGCGAAGACGAGGCGGCGGGCGCTGAGGGTGGTCATGGGACAACTCCTTTGAAGCTCGACCATGAGCTCTAGGGAGTTAACGCGTCGGTTTCTTGGACGGATGCGCCCCCGCGACAAGTTGTTCCAGCTGTGGCGCCGAAGAGACGCTCAGGCCCAGAACGACGGCGGCTGTCGCGTGTCGGGCGGCGGAGGCCGCACGCTGGCGCAGGCGGTGTGGGCCTTGAAGACGCGCTTCAGCGAGGCGGGGAAACGATGCAGCGCCGCCGCCGGCCGGATCGGCCGGGCCGACAGGTCGCCGGCGCAGTTGGGGCAGACACCGAAGAATCGGGTCTCCACGCAGTCGACACAGAAGGTGCATTCGAAGGTGCAGATCCGCGCGTCCGGGCTGTCGGGCGGCAGGTCGCGGTCGCAGCACTCGCAATTGGGACGCAGTTCGAGCATGGGCCGTCTCCTCCCAGGTTCGCGTGTCTTAATGCGCGTTAAGGCTTGCACCATAAGGGCCGATGGCGGCTTTACGCGAGGGGGCAAGTTCGCCGATCACGGGAATGTGGCGAGCGGCTCCCGATGGCGTGATCGAAGGGGTTGACCCCCCCTCCATAGACCCCTAGACACGCCGCCGTTTGCGCGGGCGGGCAGGGTTACACCCCGCCCGCCTTTTTGCGACAATGATCCGCCCTTTCGGGCCCGCGTTCAGGAGGCGCTTTACAGAATGTCCCAAGACCTTCTCCCCGGCGTCACTGGTGTTCTGGCCCTGGCCGACGGCACGATCCTGCAAGGCGTTGGCTGCGGCGCGACCGGCGATGCGGTCGGCGAGGTGTGCTTCAACACCGCCATGACCGGCTACCAGGAGATCCTCACCGATCCCTCCTACATGGCCCAGATCGTCGCCTTCACCTTCCCGCACGTGGGCAATGTCGGCACGAACGTCGAGGACCTGGAACAGATGGCCGGCGGCGCCGAGACGGCCGCCCGCGGCGCGATCTTCCGCGACGCCCCGACCGACCAGGCCAACTGGCGCGCCGACAGCGACTTCGACGGCTGGATGAAGCGTCGCAACATGATCGGCCTGTCGGGCGTCGACACCCGCGCCCTGACCCGCAAGATCCGCGAGACTGGCATGCCGCACGGCGTGATCGCCCACTCGCCGACCGGCGAGTTCGACCTGGACGCCCTGGTCGCCAAGGCCAAGGCCTGGGCTGGCCTGGAAGGCCTGGACCTGGCCAAGGACGCTTCGACCACCCAGACCTTCACCTGGGACGAGGGCCTGTGGTCGTGGCCGGAAGGCTACGCCAAGCTGGACAAGCCCAAGTACGAGGTCGTGGTCCTGGACTACGGCGTCAAGCGCAACATCCTGCGCGCCCTGGCCCATGTCGGCGCCCGCGCCACGGTGGTGCCGGCCAGCACCTCGGCCGAGGACATCCTGGCCCGCAATCCCGACGGCGTGCTGCTGTCCAACGGCCCGGGCGACCCGGCCGCGACCGGTGAATATGCCGTGCCCGAGATCCAGAAGCTGGTCGCCAGCGGCAAGCCGGTGTTCGGCATCTGCCTGGGACACCAGATGCTGGCCCTTGCGGTGGGCGCCAAGACCGTGAAGATGGAGCAGGGACACCATGGGGCCAACCACCCCGTGAAGGACCTGACGACCGGCAAGGTCGAAATCGTCTCGATGAACCACGGCTTCACCGTCGACAGCTCTAGCCTGCCCAAGGCCGTCACCGAGACCCACGTCTCGCTGTTCGACGGCACCAACGCCGGCATCGCCCTGACCGACAAGCCGGTGTTCTCTGTGCAGCATCACCCCGAAGCCTCGCCGGGGCCGACCGACAGCCTCTATCTGTTCGAGCGCTTCGCCGGCCTGATGGATGCGGCGAAGTAGGCTTCCTTCCGGGTCGAACACCTCCGACGCCCGTGGCTCGCGCCGCGGGCGTCGTGCGTTTGACTCAATATAACAGCGCTTATACATATGGTGTCATGACACCGCCCACGCCGACGCTCGGCACCTTGCTGCGCCATCTGATCGAGACGCTGGACGGCGCGGTGGAGGACGCCTATCGCGCCTCCGGCCTGGACTACCGTCCGCGCTACACGCCGGTGGTCAAGGCGTTGACGGCCCTGGGGCCGGTCTCGATCCGGGTAATCTCGCGCCAGGCCGGCATCAGCCATTCGGCCGCCAGCCAGACGGTGTCGCAGATGGTCAGGGAAGGCCTTGTCGCGCTGTCGCCGGGGATCGACGGGCGCGAGCGCATCGTCGCCCTGACGCCGCGTGCCCAAGCCATGCTGCCGGCCGTGACCCGCCAGTGGCGCGCCGTCAACGCCGCCGCCGCCGGCCTCGACGCCGAGCTTTCCGCGCCGCTGTCCGGGCTGCTGGTCGAGGCGATCGCGGCCCTCGAGCGCAAGACCTTCGGCGATCGCATCGCCGACGCCGCCGAACAGATTTCCCTGGAGGCTCCATGAACACGCGTCACTTGCTTCTGGCCTGCGCCGTCCTGGCCCTGACCGCGCCGGACGCGCCCGCCTTGGCCCAGGTGAAGAGCGGCGTGGAGCAGGCCGCGCCCAACGCCCTGTCGAAGGCCGCCCGTGACGCGGCCCTGGTGGCGATCGCCGAGACGGTGCGCGCCGCCTACGTCTTCCCGGAAAAGGACGCGACGATCATCGCGCGCCTGGAGAAGGCGCGTCTGGACGGGCGCTACGACACGACCGACGCGGGGGTGTTCGCCGAGCGGGTCTCTGAGGATCTGACCGCCGCCAGCGGCGACCATCACATGTACATGCTGTACGACCCGGCCCAGTACGCCGCGGCGACCAGCGCGGGCTCGGCGAACGCTTCGGTCAATGAAGCGGCCGAGGCGGCGTTCGCGCGGAGCCTGGCGGTGCGTGACCATCACGGCCTCGTCGAGCAGAAGATCCTGCCCGGCAATCTCCGCTACCTGAAGATCGCCGCCTTCCAATGGGTCCAGGACGAAACCGGGACGATCTATGACGAGGCCCTGCGGTTCCTGAAGGACGGCGACGCGGTGGTCATCGACCTGCGCGGCAATCCCGGTGGCTCGCATCCGGCGGTGCGCTATCTGGTCAGCCACTTCATGGACGGCGACGTGCTGGAGATGACCTTCCTGGAAAGCGGCCAGACCCCCGTCCAGTCCCGGACGCTGGAGCATCTGCCGGCGGGCCGGTTGAGGGGTAAGCCGCTGTACGTGCTGATCGACAACAACACCGGCTCGGCCGCCGAGGCCTTCGCCTACGACATTCAGCAGTTCAAGCTGGGCGAACTGGTCGGGGCGACGACGGCGGGGGCGGCCAACAACAACCGCTTCCTGCCCATCGCGCCGGGCTTCATGCTCAGCGTGTCGTTCGGCCGGCCGGTCCACGCGGTCAGCCAGACCAATTGGGACGGAACCGGCGTCGCGCCCACGGTGGCGGCCCGACCCGAACAGGCGCTGGCGGTCGCCCAGTCCCTGGCCCTGAAGCGCCTGGCCGCCACGCCCGGCGCTTCGCCCGAGGCGAAGGCCGAATACGCCTGGGCCAGCATCGACGTGGCGGCGGGGCTGAACCCGGTCTCGATCCCGCCCGGCAAGCTGAAGACCTGGGCGGGGCGCTATGGCGAGGTCACCATCAGCCTGCGCGACGGCAAGCTGTGGATGGCCCGGGCCGATCGTCCGCTGCGCGGCCTGACGGCCCTGACCGTCGACGGCCTGTTCGCGGTCGACGGCTCGGACATGCTGCGCGCGCGCTTCACCGCCACGGGTCTGGAGACCCTGTGGCGGGGTGATCCCGATCCTCGGGTCTATCCTAGGATCTAGGTCCCGAACTGCGTGAACGGCACCTTGTTGAACAGCTCGCGCTCGGCCCCGCGCGGATCGTCTTCCATGCGCGTGCTGTTGTCGAACACCAGGGTCTGTCGCTTGGGCAGGGTGTAAGGCTCCCAGGCCGGGATCGACGGGTTGTTCGGATTGCCGGTGCGCGCGAAGGCGATGAAGGTGTCGGCGATCTTGCCGTGCATGGCCACCGCGTCCGGACCCGAGCCGGTGATCACCCCGGGCGCGTCGAAATTGCCGAACACCAGCTGCATGTCCAGCGTGTGGGGCGCGCCCCAGGCGCCGCCGTCCTTGGGTGCGCGCCAGTTCAGCTGATAGGCCCAGGCGGGGGCGCCGGCCTTGGCCCGTTCCTCGTCCTGGATGATCGCCGCCTTCCAGGAGCGACCAGCGGTCGCCGCCGCGAAGTAAACGTCCGACGGCGAATAGTCCGGATAGATCTTGCGATAGGCCGCCACCACCGTGGCCGGGTCGATGTCGACACGGGCGTTGAACTGGCTGGGCAGCTTGGCGATCACCTGCTCCCACGTCAGGTCCAGCAGGGTCTTGTCGTAGCCGACGAAGCCGCGCACCTCGTCATGGGTGTTGCCGCACATCATCGGCACCGACAGGCCCACGGGCGAGGCGTCGGGGAAGAACGGGTGGCGGGTCAGGGTCCGCTCGTCCAGCACCGGGCCCATATAGACCCCGCCGCTGCCGGCGATCGGGTCGGTGGCCTTTAGGCCCAACAGGAAGGCGTCGGCGGGCAGGGCGCGCAGGGCGGCCAGGTCCTTGACTCCCAGCTTGTCGATGAAGCCCTTGGCGCGCTTGGTGGCGTTGAACGGGCCGGCGGCGGTGACCTGCTGGCCGCTCATGGTGGCGGCGCGGTGGAACAGGCCCTTGGCGGACGGCATGGCCATCAGGGTGGCGATCTTGGCGCCGCCGCCCGATTGTCCGAACAGCATGACATTGCCCGGATCGCCCCCGAACGCGGCGATGTTGTCGCGCACCCACTGCAGGGCCAGGACCAGGTCCATCTGGCCGACATTGCCGCTGTCGGCGACGCTGGCGTCGTCGAACAGGCGAGGCAGATAGAGATAGCCGAAGGCGTTGAGGCGGTGATTGACCGTCACCACGACCACGTCGCCGCGCTTGGCCAGCTTGGTCCCGTCGTACCAGGGGCTGGCGCCCGATCCGGTGTTGTAGGCGCCGCCGTGGATGTAGAACATCACCGGCCGCTTCTTGCCGTCGGCCAGGGTCTTGCCGGCGGCGGGGGTCCAGACGTTGAGGAACAGGCAGTCCTCGCTCTGGGTCTCGCCGCTCTCGCCCTTGCCCTGCGGACAGGCCGCGCCATAGGCCAGGGCGTCCGCGACGCCGGTCCATGGCTTGGGCGGCTGGGGCGGCATGAAGCGTCCCGCCCCGCCGGTGTCGGCGCCATAGCGCAGGCCCTTGAACACCTGGACGCCTTCGCCGCTCGCCCCGCGCACCTTGCCGTAGGTGGTGGCCACCACGGGACCGGCCTTGGCGGCGGCCTGGCCCAGGCTCGGCGCCAGGGTCGCGGCCGCGGCGGCCGCGCCGCCGACGATCAGCAGACGGCGGCGATCGAGGGGAAGGGGCGAATCCATGGTGTCTCCTCCGGGCGTTCTTGGCGGGCGTCTTGGCGGCGCGCTAGCTTTTCACGGCAACGATGACACCGGTATCATTCAGGTCAAACCATTTCTTGGCCGCAACACGGGGCGCGCCGTCAGCCCGGTTTGGCGTGAGCGGCCACCCAATCGACGATCAGCGCCAGCGCCGCCGGGGCCATGGTTTCATCGATCGCGCCATATCCCGGCGCCTGGCCTGGGGGCACGGTCTGCAGCAGGTGGTTCAGGCCCGGCAGCTCCTTGACCGCGGCGTCGGGGTTCTGGGCCAGGGCGGCGCGGATCGGCGGCAGGTTGATGGCCGGCGCGACTTCCAGGTCCTGGCTCCCGTTGACGTCCAGCACCGGGCATTTCAGCGCCTTCAGGTTCGGGACCGGATCCGCCGTCAGGAAATAGCGCATCCAGGGCAGGGACAGGATCGCGGCCTTGCGCTCGGCGGTCGCTTCCGGCGCCCCGTCGGCCACGAACAGCGCCTTCAGCTTGGCGGCCGCGGCGGCGGGATCGGGCTCGGCCTTGACGATCTCGTAGGCGGCGCGGTTCTCGGTCGAGGCGGCGTCGACCTTGGCCAGCGGCGCGCCGTGGGCCAGCATCAGGGCGCGGGTCTGGCTCAGCAGCACCCGCTCGCCGTTCACGCCCGGCCCGCCGATCATCGCCACGAAGGCGATACGCGGGTCCTTGGCCGCCACCATGGGGGCGATCAGCCCGCCCTCGCTGTGGCCGATCAGGCCGATCCGGTCCGGATCGATGTCCTTGCGAGCCCGCAGGAAGGCCACGCCGGCGTCGACGTCGGTCGCGAAGTCGGCGCTGGTGACGCCCATGATCGTCTTGCCGGCTTCCGAGCCGCCCGCGCCGCGATCATCGACCCGCAGCACCGCCACGCCCTTGCGGGTCAGGGCGTCGGCGATCAGCAGAAACGGCTTGTGGCCCTCGATGGTCTCGTCGCGGTCCTGCGTGCCCGAGCCGGTGATCATCAGGGCCACGGGGAAGGGGCCGGGGCCCTGCGGCAGGGTCAGGGTTCCGGCCAGCTTCAGGCCCGAGGCCGGATTGACGTAGGTCACGTCCTCGGCGTGGTAGGGGAAGGGCGGCTTGGGGGTCTGCGGACGCACCGCGACGACCGGAGCGGTGCGGGTGAAGGTCAGGGGCGCGGTGGCGCGGCCCCGCCATTCGCCGACCAGGCTGGCGCCGTCGGCCGCGACCTGGCCCTCGAACCGCGCCGCCGGCGTGGTCAGCACCACGGTCACCGCCGAGCCGTCCAGGCTGGCGTTGGCCGGCAGGCCCGAGGCGCCCTGCGCGGGACTGTCGAGCGTGGCCGAACCGTCGCCCTTGATATGCAGCACCAGCGGGATCTTCACCCCGACGTTCAATGTCCCGTACCAGTCGCCCAGCACCGGCGTCAGATCCTGGGCGAACACCGGGGTCGCCGCCGCGAGGCTCGCGACCAGCATCGGAACGAGGAAGGGCTTCATGGGGTCCCCATCGAAATACGCCCAAGCGGGGCCGGCGGAGACTAGACCCGGTTTTTCCGCCTTGGGTAGGGGCTATCGCGCGGCCAGGGCCGTCACCGCCTGGGCGTGGTCGCGCACGACCGCCAGGGTCGAGGCGTCGGCGTCGAACAGGCCGAACAGACCCTGCTCCTCCTGCGGCGGATCGCCGACATAGGCCCGGTCGCCCATCTTGAACCAGGCGTCGGCGTGCTGGCCGCGGCCCTCGCCGTTCCAGGCCCAGAAGTTGGTTCCGGCCGTCGGCCCGCCGGCCTTCATGTCGCTCAGGACCAGGCCGTAGATCATGCCGTAGAAGCGGTCGCGGTCGGTGGTGGGCGAGCCGGGCGCGAAGGCGCGGCCGTCGCGGACCAGGCCGAACTCCTCGATCACCAGCGGCTTGTTCAGCGACCTGGCGATGGCGATGTGGCGAGTGATGTAGTCGCGGCACTTGGCCTCGCCGGCGTCGTAGGTCGCCGGCTGGTTCTTCGGGTCGATCCAGCCCCAGTTGTTGGGCCAGACGTGCAGGGTCAGGTAGTCGATGCTGGCCGGCCTGTGCGCTTCGACCACGCAGGCTTCGCGCTCCAGGCAGCCCATGGCGCCCTCGCTGCCGGTGGTGACCAGATGGCGCGGATCCAGGGTCTTGATGAAGGCCGAGGTGTCGGCGATCCAGCGATAATAGGTCGGCAGGTTGGCGACGCCGAACGCCTCGCTGCCGCCCGGACGCGGCTCGTTGGCCAGCTGCCAGGCCATGATCGTCGGGTCGTCGCGATAAGGCTTGCCGGTGACGGTGCTGACGCGGCCGACCAGGGCGCGCAGGTAGTGGCGGAACAGGTCCTGGGCCTTGGCGTCGCCATAGAAGCGGGCGGAGTAGTCGGCGAACTCCGGCCAGGGATGAGCCGGGTCGCCTTGCTGGAACCAGTCGCCGTTGCCAGTCCAGCGCAGATAGGCCGGCATGCCGCCCGACCAGTCCCAGAAGTTGTTGACGTAGATCACCGCCTTCATGCCGCGCCGGGCCATCTGCGCCAGCAGCACGTCCAGGCCCTTGAGCAGGTCCTGGTCGTAGTCCTCGCCGGAGCCTCGGAAGGTGGGAGAGATGGCGACCTTGGCCGGCGAGGTCTCGCCCGCGCCCAGGACGCGCAGGTTGGTGACGCCCAGGGCCTTCAGCCGGTCCAGCTCGCGCTCCAGCCGCGCGACGTCGCCCGACGGTCCCGGCGAGCCCAGCCAGGCCCCGTACCAGAGGTTCGCGCCGACGAAGCGATAGGGCTCGCCGTCCAGGCTCAGCCGGCCGTCACGGACGGTGACGAAGGTCGAGGACGTGGCGGCCCGGGCCTGGCTCACGATCGTGGCGGCCGCGCCCGCGACCAGCAGATGGCGTCTCGACAGCATCTTCGCCTCCCCCTCGTTTTGCGCGAGCCTAACGGGAGGCGAGGCCCTCGGGGAAGGGATTAAGTAAAATTGTTTTCAGAAATGGCCGTCTCGACCCGTCAGCCTCTTCAACACCCGCAGGGCGTCCTCGGCGCGATCGGTCGGTACGAACAGGTGGTCGTGGAAGAAGCCCGACACCGGATTGACCCCCATGCCCTCGGCCGCCAGGGCCGGCAGCAGGGCGGCCAGGAAGCCGACGGCCTCCAGCGACGAATGGATGTTCAGGGTGATCATCCGGCAGGAGAAGACGGCCTCCAGCCCGGCGGCTTGAGCCTGCGCCTGGGTGACGATCAACGTCAGGCCCTCGCGTTCGCGGAAGGTCATCACGGGCATCAGGCCGGCGGGTGTGGGCGCGCCCAAGGGCAGGGTGGCGAAGACGTAGACCTCGTCGTCGAGCACGGGGTCCATCGAGGCGATCAGGGCGGAGAGGTCGGTTTCGCCGGTCACGACTGTCGGTCCTCCAGGCCGTGCCATATGCGGGCAACAAAGACGCCAACTTCCTTGACTTCGTAGCTGATCAGATAGTTCGAGCCGCCGAACGGGACGACCAACTCCCTGACGCCAAGGTCGACGGCGCGTCCCCGATCAGGGAGATCGGCCAGCTTCGCGAAACTGGCTTCCAGCACGCCCACGAGCCGCTGTGCGGCGTGCGGACTCTTCTCGAATAGCCAGTCATTAAAGACGCTCAACATCAAGCTCGGCCGCGGCCGTGATATTAACGGCAAACGTCAGAGGACTAACGGCGATGACGGGCGAGGAGGCGATCGCGTACTTCGGACCAGGGCCTGAACTGGCCCGTGGCCATGGCGTGATCGATGATCGCTCGGTCGATGGCAGGATCGGGATCGATCGTGCGCAAGAGCGCCTGGTCGAGATCACGGTCGATCAGAAGCGCGGCATAGTCCTCCGGCGACATGTCTGCCATGTCCGCCAAGGCTTTGAGCTTGGCGGCGCGTTCGTCGTCTAGATGGATGCTGTTGCCATCGGCCATGGACGGAGAATCCCGCCCATGGCCGCTATCGTCAAGGCCTACAGATTCAGCAGCGACGGGTCGCCGCCCTGGGCGGTGATGTTGATGCTCAGCGCCCGCTCGACCGCATAACGCAGCAGGGCGTGGGGGCCGCCGGCCTTGGGGCCGGTGCCCGAAAGGCCCTCGCCGCCGAACGGCTGGACGCCGACCACGGCGCCGGTCATCGAGCGGTTGACGTAAGCGTTGCCGGCCGGGACCAGGCGCTGGACGTCGGCCGCGAAGCTCTCGATCCGCGAGTGGATCCCCAGGGTCAGGCCGTAGCGGCGGGCCGCCAGGGCGCCGGCCACCTGCCCCAGGTTCT
This sequence comes from Caulobacter soli, assembly GCF_011045195.1. Taxonomy (GTDB): domain Bacteria; phylum Pseudomonadota; class Alphaproteobacteria; order Caulobacterales; family Caulobacteraceae; genus Caulobacter; species Caulobacter soli. The sequence continues at coordinate 1,112,693 of NZ_CP049199.1, forward strand.
CCGGCTGGTAGCGCACCACGTGCAGCACGGGGCCGAACACCTCGCGCTCCAGGAAGTCGGCGGCGGGGATCTCGGCCAGAACCGGGGCGAAGAAGGTGCCGGTTTCGGGCGCGCCCACCGTGTGCAGGATCCTGGCCTCGTGCCGCAGACGGTCCAGGTGCTTGACCAGGGCGGTCTTGGCCTCGGGGTCGATGACCGGGCCGACATCGGTGACGGCCAGGGCCGGGTCGCCGATCACCAGGGCGTCCATCGCGCCCTTCAGGCCGTCGATGATGTGGTCGGCGGTGTCTTCGGGCAGGAACAGCAGGCGCAGGGCCGAGCAGCGCTGGCCGGCGCTGCCGAAGGCCGACAGGATCACGTCGTCGATCACCTGTTCGCGCTGGGCGGTGGTGTCGACGAACATGCCGTTGAGGCCGCCGGTCTCGGCGATGAACGGCACGATCGGACCCTGCCTTTGGGCGAGGGTCTGGTTGATCCGCCAAGCGGTGTCGGTGCCGCCGGTGAAGGCCACGCCGTCCAAACCTTCGTGGGCGGTCAGGGCCGCGCCGACCGTCTCGCCGCGACCCGGCAGCAGGGCCAGCAGGCGGTGGTCCAGGCCGGCGGCGTGGTACAGTTTCACGGCCTCGTAGGCGATCAGCGGGGTCTGCTCGGCCGGCTTGGCCAGCACCGCGTTGCCGGCCGCCAGGGCGGCGGCGATCTGGCCGGTGAAGATGGCCAGCGGGAAGTTCCACGGGCTGATGCAGACGAAGACGCCGCGTCCGGCCAGGCGCAGGGTGTTGGTCTCGCCGACCGGACCGGTCAGGACCTCGCCGGCCAGGCCGAACTGCTCCTGGGCCAGCTTGGCGTAGTAGCGGCAGAAGTCGACGGCCTCGCGCACCTCGGCGATGGCGTCCGGCAGGGTCTTGCCGGCTTCGCGCGCCAGGATCGCGCACAGGCGCTCGATATTGGCTTCCAGGGCGTCACCCATGGCGCGGAGAACCTCGGCCCGCGCGGGGCCGCCGGCCTGGTCCCAGGCGGGCTGGGCGGCGCGGGCCAGCTTGAAGGCCTGGTCGATCTGCGGCAGCTGGGCTTCGGAGACCACGCCGACCACGCGGTCGTGGTCGGTCGGGCTCTGCACCGGCATCGGCGGGGCGCCGGCCGTCAGCTTGCCGCCGATCAGCGGGCCCGACGACAGGGTCAGCTTGTCCAGTTCGGCGACGTGGGCGGCCAGGCGGTCGCGATCGGCCTTCACCGACAGGTCCAGGCCCGCGCTGTTCTTGCGGCCGGGGCCGTAGACATTGACCGGCGTCGGGATCTTGGCGTGGCGGTCGGGATGGGCCTCGACGGCGGTGATCGGGTCGACCACCACCTTCTCGACCGGCACCCGCTCGTCGAGCAGGGCGTGGACGAACGATGTGTTGGCGCCGTTCTCCAGCAGGCGGCGGACCAGATAGGGCAGCAGGTCCTCGTGGCCGCCCACCGGGGCGTAGGCGCGCAAGGTCACGCCGTCATAGAGATCGTCGGCGGCCTTGTAGAGCGCCTCGCCCATACCGTGCAGACGCTGGTGCTCGATCTTGACGCCGGCGTTCTTGGACATTCGCACCACGGCGGCCAGGGTGTGGGCGTTGTGGGTGGCGAACTGGGCGTAGAGGTGCGGGGCGGCCTCGATCAGGGCCTTGGCGCAGACCAGGTACGACAGGTCGGTGGCGGGCTTGGTGCTGTAGACCGGATAGTCCGGACGGCCGGCGACCTGGGCGCGCTTGATCTCGCTGTCCCAGTAGGCGCCCTTCACGAGGCGGACCATCAGGCGGCGGCCGGTCTCTTTCGACAGCGCGGTCAGGCGGGCGATCACCTCGGGGCAGCGCTTCTGATAGGCTTGGACGGCCAGGCCAAGACCGGTCCACGCGCCCAGCTCGGGCTCGCGGCACAGGCGGTCCAGCAGCTTCAGCGACAGGGCCAGACGGTCGGCCTCTTCGGCGTCGATGGTGAAGTTGATGTCGTATTTGGCGGCGATCAGGGCCAGGCGCAGGACGCGGGGATAAAGTTCGTCCCAGACCCGGGCTTCCTGCGTCGCCTCGTAGCGCGGCGTCAGGGCCGACAGCTTGACCGACACGCCGTGGCCGGCCTCGGGGCCGGCGCGGTTGGACAGCTTGCCGACCGTTTCGATGGCGTCGGCATAGGACTTCTCGTAGCGGGCGGCGTCGGCGGCGGTGCGGGCGCCCTCGCCCAGCATGTCGAAGCTGCAGATGTCGCCGTCATTGGCGGCGCGCTTGATGGCCGCCTCGATGGTGCGGCCCAGCACGAACTGCTCGCCCATGATGCGGATGGCCTGGCCAACGGCGGCGCGGATCACCGGCTCGCCCAGGCGGCCGGCGATCTTCTTGATGAAGGCCGGCAGATCCTTCTGGGCCTGGTCGTCGGGCTCGACGATCTTGCCGGTCAGCATCAGGCCCCAGGTCGAGGCGTTGACGAACAGGCTGTCGCTGCCGCCCAGGTGGCTGGCCCAGTCGGCCGATCCGATCTTCTCGGCGATCAGCTTGTCTCGGGTGTCGTCGTCGGGGGTGCGCAGCAGGGCCTCGGCCAGGCACATCAGGGCCAGGCCTTCGCGGGTGCCCAGGCTGAACTCCTGCAGGAAGCTTTCGACCACGCCCTGCTTGCGGACGCTGCGGCGTGCGCCGCGCACCAGGGCCTCGGCCTCGGCGCGGACCGCGGCGCGGTCTTCGCTGCTCAGGGGCTGGGCGGCCAGCAGGTCGGCGATCACCGCCGCCTCGTCACGATACTTGCCGTCGTCCAGGGAGTCCCAATCGGTCATGGTCGCCTCGTTATTGGATATCGTCGCTATATCGCCGGCTTGTTCGAAGGTGCTTCGTTTGTTTGGTGTCCGCGCAGTACGATCTTCGGCAAAAATGGCGAATGGCGTTGTCCGCTCCAAGGCGCGCGACGACCTGTCGCGGCGCGGGACAGGCGGGCGCCGATCGGCAGCATGATGGGGAAGGGGAGAGGTGGGAAGGGACGCGATACGGGGGGAGGTCGCGCGTCCCTTCCGCTCTCACACGGCGCCTATGGGGGAGGGGCGCCGTGTCTGCGCTCCGCCAGGGGGAATGGCGGAGGCGGGTCCAAGTTCGCTGGGACGCCGAGGGGGGAAGTGGCGGCCAAGCTCGCTAGGACGATCGAGGGTATAGTCCTGCTTCTTGTGAAGGTGCTTTGTTTGTCGATATAAAATTCCGAATTATCTTCGGTGAAAATGGGGAATGACCATGTCTGCTCTGGATGACACCGATCGCCGGCTTTTGCGGGTGCTGCAGGCCGATGGCCGCATCACCAACGCCGAGCTGGCCAAGCGCTGCAACCTGTCGCCGGCGGCCACCTTCGACCGCGTGCGGCGGCTGCGCGAGCGGGGTTTCATAACCGGCTACGCGGCCCTGCTGGACCCGGCCAAGGTGGACCGAGCCCTGCTGATCTTCGTCGAGGTGGTGCTGGACCGCACGACGGGCGATGTGTTCGAGGAGTTCGGCGCGGCCGTCCGGAGGGCGCCCGAGATCCTGGAATGCCACATGGTGGCGGGCGGTTTCGATTATCTGATCAAGGCCCGGGTGCGCGACATGGAGGCCTATCGGGGGTTCCTGGGCGACATCCTGGTCAAGATGCCGGGGGTTCGCGAGACGCGGACCTACGCGGTGCTGGAAGAGGTGAAGAGCACGGTGCAACTGCCGTTGTGACAGCAAAAAGCCGCTCATCCCGGCGTTCGCCGGGAAGAGCGAGTTATTGGGAGCGTTCTCGCGCCCTGAACCCCGCCACCTTGGCCTTGTTCCCGCAGGCGCTCATCGAGCACCAGCGGCGGTCGCCCTTGCGGGAGATGTCGACGAACAGCACCGCGCAGGGCGGGCCCTCGCACTGGCGGATGCGGTCCCCGAAATCGCCGCCCAGCAGCGACACGCCTTCCCGAGCCAACTCCGCCAGCAGGCCGCGGACGTCGCCGGACAGGCGGGCGCGGCCGTCCGGACCCAGCTGCAGAGGCGCGGCGGGCAGGGCGGCGTAGGCGTTGAGCAGGTCGCGGTCGGCGTCGGGCAGCGCGGCGCCCTCGGCGCGCGACAGGGCCAGGCGGTAGAGCGCCTCGCGCAGCGACCGGGCTTGCACCAGATTGCCTTCCGTCGAGCCCGGTGGGACCCGCGCCAACTCCGCGGCCACCAGCCAGCGATCGAGGTCGGCGGCGGTGGCCAGCAGGTCGCGCGGCGCGGCGCCCAGGCGACCGACCATCGTCGCCGCCAGGTCCAGGGCCGGGCTGCCGCCGCGAAACTTGAAGCCGTCGCGGATCTCCGCCTTTCCCGTCATGTCGCCTCCGAACCGGATTGACAGGTTACCGTGCTTCACCAAGGATCGACAAGCTAACCTGATAAAGAGGTTACTTGCTGGAGAGCGAGATGAACTTGACCCAAAACCGCCGCCTTGGCCTCGGCCTGACGCTGGCGACGACCCTGCTCGCGACGGCCGCGACGGCCGCCGAACCCTCCCTGGCGGGAACCTGGACGCTGACGGCGGCCGATCGTCTGAAGCCCGACGGCACGCGCGCCCGCGACTACGGCCAGCATCCCAAGGGGCGGATGATCATCGACGGCCAAGGGCGCTACAGCTTGCAGATCTTCGACGGCGACCGCCCGCGCATCGCCTCGGGCGACAAGGCCACGGCCACGCCGGCGGAACTGGCCGGGGCGGTGATCGGATCGTCCACCCACTACGGGACGGTCGCGATCGACTCCGCCGCCCACGTGCTGGTGTTCAAGATCGAGGGGGCGTCCTTTCCCAACTGGGACGGGACCGAGCAACGGCGCAAATACGTGCTGACCACCGGCAGCCTCAGCTACCAGGTGCCGACGCCGCGACCGGATGGCTCGATCCCGATCTCGGAGTGGCGGCGCGAGCGGTAGGTACGGGAAGGGGCTGTCATCGCGTATAGGCGGGCGGCTGCAGCGGCGTCGGCGTCGGATTGAGCGCCACCCAACGGACGGCCAGTTCGCACAGCCCGGCGCCCGCGCCGTCGATCTCCCGTACCTTGGCGATCAACTGGGCGGCCCGATCGCGATCCGCGTCGGGCAAGGGCTGCCCGGAACCGATGTGGGTCAGGAAGGCGCGGGTCATCTTGCCGTAGTCGGCGTCCCAATTCGCCGCGCCGTTCCGGTCGACCTCGTCGGCGACGCGACCGGCGATGCGGATGACCTCGCCCTGGACGGTGGAGGCGGGACCTTGCGAGGGGACCAGCAGGGTCCACAGCTCCTGATGCTGGTCCTGCCAGCGTGGCGATCTGGCGACGATCGGCGAGCGACCGTCGTACATCTGGCGGCGGGGAACGGGCGGCGCGTCGAACAGCGCATAGAGGCGATCGAGCGCCGCGCTGGTCGCCTCGACGGAGTCCGGATTGAACCCCGCGCGATGGAACTCGAAGTTCTCGCCGATACGCTGCACGAAGGCGCGCATCTGCGGCGTGACGGGCGTCCGCTCGTCGCGCCCGCCCGCGAAGACGCGCTTGACCAGGCTACTCAGGCCGCTGGCGCGAGGCGGGGGCGTGTCCGCCGCGAGCAGCAACGCGGCGATCGTCGCCATGGGTTCGATCTGGCTGTTGCTGCAGTACTGCAGCGCCGCCGCCAGCGGAGACAGGCCCGACGCGTTGAGGACGTCGGCGCGCGCGCCCCGGTCGAGCAGGGCGCGCACGGCCTCGGCGTTGCCGGACTTGGCGGCCATGTGCAGCGGGGTCGCCGCCTCATGGTCCGTCGCGTGGACGTCGGCGCCCAGGTCGAGCAACGTCTCGACCTCTCTGAACCGGCCTGAGGCGAGGTTGTGCAGCGGTGTGCGGTTATAGGTGTCCCGAGCCTCCAGGTCGGCGCCTTGCTCGACCAGCCAGCGGGCCAGCTCATCCGGGCAATCATAGAACGCCAGCGTGGTCTGCTTGCCATAGCCGCCGCGCGCGTCGAGTTCGCAGGTCTCGAAGACCCCCTTGAGCGCGGCGAGGTCGCTGGTCTTCAGAAGCGACGCAAAGTCCTTCGGAAGAAGCTTCTTCTTGGCCTTTGGCATGTGTCCCCCTGCGCCGTGATCGGCGCGCCCAGGCTAGCGCACAGTCTCCGGCGCGATCCAGACCCCTTCCAGAGTCTTGCGCCAGGTTGGAAGGGGCGCGCGGGATTTGGGGGGAGCGCGCCCCTTCCGGCTTGGCGACGTCGGGGGGCGACGCCGCTAGCACTCCCCCGCTGGGGACGGGGGATCGGTGTAGCTCAGCGGCTGGCGGGAGCCCCGCCGCCGAGCGCCTTGTACAGCGTGGCCAAGTTGGTCTCCCGCGCCAGGCGGGCGACGATCAGGGTCTTCTGCGAGGTGTAGAGCGTGCGCTGGGCGTCCAGCACGGTCAGCGAGCTGTCGATCCCCGCGCCGTAGCGGGCCTGCGACAGGCGGACCGAGACATTGGCGGCGGCGACCAGGCGCTCCTGCGAGCCGACCCGTTCCTGGATCGTCGACTGCACGGCCAGGCCGTCGGCCACTTCGCGGAAGGCGGTCTGGACAGCCTTCTCGTAGTTGGCGACGGCGATGTCGCGACCGGCCTTGGCGCTGTCGAGATTGGCCACGTTGGCCCCGCCGGCGAAGATCGGCAGGCTGACGCGCGGGGCGAAGCTCCACGTGCCGTTGCCGCTGTCGAACAGGCTGCTCAACGAGCCGCTGGCGACCCCGGCGGCGGCCGTCAGGCTGATGCTGGGGAAGAAGGCCGCGCGGGCCGCGCCGATATTGGCGTTGGCCCCGGCCAGCTGATGCTCGGCGGCCAGCACGTCCGGACGACGCGTCAGCACGTCGGACGGCAGGCCGGCCGGCAGGTCGCGCAGGATCTGGGCCGTGACCAGGCCGCCGGCCGGCAGCAGGTCGGCGGGCACGTCGGCGCCCACGGCCAGGCGCAGGGCGTTCTTGTCCTGCTCGACCAGGGCGATCGCGGTGGCCACGTCGCTGCGGGCGGCCTCGATCAGCGTCTCGGCCTGGCTGACCTCGAGCTGCGAGATGGCTCCGGCCTCGAAGCGCTTGCGGATCAGGACCATGGTGTCCTGACGGGTGCGCAGCGTTTCCTGCGACAGGTCCAGCAGGTCCTCGTCGGCGGCCAGGTTCAGCCAGGCGCTGGCCGTCTGGGCGATCAGGCTGATCTGAACCGAACGGCTGACCTCGCGGGTGGCCAGGTAGTTCTGCAGGGCCACGTTGTTCAGGCTGCGCACGCGGCCGAACAGGTCGATCTCCCACGAGGTGACTCCGACGCCGGCGGTGTAGGCCTCGACGTCGCGCGAGACGCCCGGCTGGGTCTGGGCGGACGAATTCTCGCCGCGCGTCCCCGTCGCCGTGGCGGCCACCGACGGCACGAGGGCCGCGCGCTGGATGCGGTACTGGGCGCGGGCCTGCTCGATGTCGAGCACCGCCACGCGCAGGTCGCGGTTGTTGTTCAGCGCCAGGTCGATCACGCCTTGCAGGCGCGGATCGATGAACACCTCGCGCCAGCCCAGGTCGGCGGCGGAGGCCGCCGAGCTGGTGTTGGCGCCGGCGATCGGCCAGGCGTTGGCCACCGGCAGGGCCGGGCGCACGGTCGGCGGCGCCAGGGTGCAGGCGCTCAGGGCCGAGGCCGCGAGCAGGGTGAGGGTCAGGTTACGCAGAAGCATCTCAGTGGCTCTCGGCCGGAGTCGTGACGGCCTCGTCGTCGTGACGACGCGGCTTGGGTTTGAAGATCTTCTCGACCAGCACGAAGAACAGCGGGACGAAGAAGATCGCCAGCAGGGTGGCCGAGATCATGCCGCCGATCACGCCCGTGCCGATGGCGTGCTGGCTGCCCGAGCCCGCCCCGTTGGAGATCGCCAGGGGCAGCACGCCGAACACGAAGGCCAGCGAGGTCATGATGATCGGACGCAGACGGATGCGGACCGCCTCGACCGTCGCCTCGACCAGCTCCATGCCCTGTTCGTGCAGGTCCTTGGCGAACTCGACGATCAGGATGGCGTTCTTGGACGCCAGGCCCATGGTCGTCAGGAGGCCCACCTGGAAGTAGATGTCGTTGGACAGGCCGCGCAGGCTGGTCGCCAGCAGGGCGCCGACGATGCCCAGCGGGATGACCATGATCACCGACAGCGGGATCGACCAGCTCTCGTACAGAGCCGCCAGCAGCAGGAACACCACCAGGATCGAGATGCCGTAGAGGGCCGGAGCCTGGTTGCCCGACTCGCGCTCCTGGGCCGACAGGCCGGTCCATTCGAAGCCGATGCCTGGCGGCAGCTGGGCGGCGATCTTCTCCATGGCGGCCATGGCCTGGCCCGAGCTCTTGCCCGGGGCGGGCGAGCCCTGGATGTTGATCGACGACAGGCCGTTATAGCGTTCCAGGCGCGGCGAGCCGTAGACCCAGTGGCTGGTGGCGAACGACGAGAACGGGGCCATCGTGCCGGTGCTGGTGCGGACGTACCAGTTGTTCAGGTCCTCCGGCCGCATGCGGTAGGGCGCGTCGGCCTGGACGTAGACCTTCTTGATCCGGCCGCGGTCGATGAAGTCGTTGACGTAGGAGCCGCCCCACGCGGCGCTGAGCGCGGCGTTGATGTCGGCGGTGGTCAGGCCCATCGCCCCGGCCTTGGCCTGGTCGATGTCGATCTTCAGCTGCGGGGTGTCGTCCTGGCCGTTGGGACGCACGCCGGCCAGGGTCGGATCCTTGGAGGCCATGCCCAGAATCTGGTTGCGCGCGGCGACCAGGGCCTCGTGACCGACGCCGCCGGTGTCCTGCAGCTGGAAGTCGAAGCCCGACGAGGTGCCCAGTTCCGGCACGGCCGGCGGCACGATCGCGAAGACCATGGCGTCGCGGATCTGCAGGAACTTGCCCATGGCCCGGCCGGCGATGGCCGGAGCCTTCTGCTTGGCGGCCTTGCGCTCGTCGAAGTCCTTCAGGCGGATGAAGGCCAGGCCGGCGTTCTGACCGGCGCCGGCGAAGCTGAAGCCGGCGACGGTGAAGACCGCGTGCACCGAGTCCTTCTCGTCGACCAGGAAGTGGTTCCGCACGGTGTCGAGCACGCGCTGGGTGCGCTCCTCGGTGGCGCCGGGCGGCAGCTGGACGATGGTGAACATCGTGCCCTGGTCTTCCTCGGGGAGGAAGGCGCTGGGCAGGCGAATGAACAGGAAGCCCATCACCAGGATGACCACGCCATAGGCGACCATCCAGCGGCCGCTCTTGCCCAGCAGCTTGCGCACCGAGCCCTGATAGCGGTTGCTGACGTCGTTGAAGTTACGGTTGAACCAGCCGAAGAAGCCCTTGTCCGAGGTGGTGTGGCCCTTGCTGACGGGCTTGAGCAGGGTGGCGCAGAGGGCCGGCGTCAGGATCAGGGCGACCAGCACCGACAGGGCCATGGCCGAGACGATGGTGATCGAGAACTGTCGGTAGATCACGCCCTGCGAACCGCCGAAGAAGGCCATGGGCACGAACACCGCGGCCAGGACCAGGGCGATGCCGATCAGGGCGCCGGTGATCTCGTTCATCGACTTGCGCGTGGCTTCGATGGGCGACAGCCCTTCCTCGCTCATCACCCGTTCGACGTTCTCGACCACGACGATGGCGTCGTCGACCAGCAGGCCGATGGCCAGCACCAGGCCGAACATGGTCAGGGTGTTGATCGAGTAGCCGAAGGCCGCCAGCACGCCGAAGGTGCCCAGCAGGACGACCGGCACGGCGATGGTCGGGATCAGGGTCGCGCGCCAGTTCTGCAGGAACAGGAACATGACGATGAAGACCAGCACGACGGCTTCGACCAGGGTCTTGATCACTTCCTCGATCGACAGCCGCACGAACGGCGTCGAGTCATAGGGGATGACGTACTTGAAGTTGGCCGGGAAGCTCTTCTCCAGCTGGGTCATCCGCGCCTTGATGGCGTCGGCGGTGTCCAGGGCGTTGGCGCCGGGGGCCAGCTTCACGGCCAGGCCGGCGGCGGGCTTGCCGTTGTACTTGGCGCCGAAGCCGTAGTTTTCCGCGCCGAGCTCGACCCGGGCGACGTCGCGCAGGTGGACGATGGCGCCGCCTTCGCTGTTCTTGACGATGATGTCTTCGAACTGGGCCGGGGTGGTCAGGCGCGACTGGGCGGTGATCGTGGCGTTCAGGGCGGTGCCCGGCACGTTGGGCACGCCGCCCAGCTGGCCGGCCGAAACCTGGGCGTTCTGGGCGCGGATGGCGGCCTGCACGTCGGCCGGGGTCAGGCTGAAGCTGGCCAGCTTGGTCGGGTTCAGCCAGATGCGCATGGCGTATTGCGCGCCGAACAGCTGGACGTCGCCCACGCCGTCGACGCGGCTCAGGGGGTCTTGCAGGTTGCTGGCGATGTAGTCGGCCAGGTCGGTGTTGGTGGTCTTCGGATCGTCCGAGTACATGCCGACGATCAGCAGGAAGTTACGCGCCGACTTGGCGACCGTCAGGCCTTGCTGCTGCACTTCCTGCGGCAGGAGGGCGGTGGCGGTCTGCAGCTTGTTCTGCACCTGCACCTGGGCGATGTCGATGTTGGTGCCGGCCTTGAAGGTCAGGGTGGTGGTGGCCGAGCCCGAGCTGTCGCTGGTCGACGACATGTAATCCAGGCCGTCCAGGCCCTTCATCTTCTGTTCGATGACCTGGGTGACGCTGTCCTCGACGGTCTTGGCCGAGGCGCCGGGATAGACCGCGCTGACCGAGACCTGGGGCAGGGCGATGTCGGGGTACTGGGCGATCGGCAGGGTGCGGATGGCCAGCACGCCGGCCAGCATGATGACGATCGCGACAACCCACGCGAAGATCGGCCGGTCGATGAAGAAACGGGAAAGCATGACGAACCGGCCTTACTGAGCAGCAGCGGTGGCGGTGATGACGGCCGGCTTCACCGGAGCGCCGGGACGGACCTTCTGCAGGCCCTCGACGATGACCTGGTCGCCCGGGTTCAGGCCCGAGGTCACCAGCCACTTGTCGCCCACCGTCTGGGCGGCGACGATCTGGCGGGGCTCGGCCGCGCCCTTGGCGCCGACCACCATGACGGTGGCGTTGCCCTTGGGGTCGCGGCTGACGGCCGGCTGCGGGATCAGCATGCCGCTGTTGGCCACGCCCGCGCCGAGCACGGCGCGCACATAGAGACCCGGCAGCAGCACGCCGTTGGGGTTGTCGAAGGTGGCGCGCAGGCCGACCGAACCGGTGGTCGGGTCGACGGTGACGTCCGAGAACTCCAGGCGGCCCGGGATCGGATAGGTCGAGCCGTCTTCCAGCTTCAGGGTCACCTGGGTCGAGCCCGAACGACCCAGCTTGCCGCTGTTGAACGCCGCCTGCAGCTTCAGCATCTCGGCCGAGGACTGGGTCAGGTCGACATAGATCTTGGACAGGTCCTGGACCGTGGCCAGGGCGGTGGCCTGGCTGGCGGTGACCAGGGCCCCGGGGGTGACCGAGCTCTTGCCGACGCGGCCCGAGATCGGGGCCAGCACCTTGGTGTAGCCGAGATTGATGCGGGCGCTGTCGACGGCGGCCTTCTGGGCGGCGACGTTGGCGGCGGCCTGCAGGCTGGCGGCCTGGGCGTCGTCGTTATCCTGCTTGGAGACCGCGTTGATCTCGACCAGACCCTTGTAACGATCGGCCTTCAACTTGGCGGCCGTGGCGGTCGCCTGGGCCTGGGCCAGGCCGGCGGCGGCGCTGTTGTAGGCGGCCTGATAGGTGGCCGGATCGATCTGGTACAGCGGCTGGCCGGCGCGGACATAGCCGCCTTCCTGGAACAGCCGGGCCTTGATGATGCCGCCGACCTGCGGGCGCACTTCTGAGACCAGATAGGCCGAGGTGCGGCCCGTCAGTTCCGAGGTCAGGGTGACCGGCTCGGTCTTGGCGACGATGACGCCCACCGGCGTCGGGCCGCCCGGGCCCATGCCGCCGGCGGCGCCCTTGCCTTGGCCGCAGGCGGCCAGGGTCAGGGCGATGGCCGCCAGGGAGGCCGCCGACAGAGCGGCGCGAGAACGGTCGAAGGACATGCAGAAAACCCCAGGAGCGACAGGGCGTCGCAGGCTTTAGCCTTGACGACGCCCTGATGGTAACCAACATGAGAATGAACGTTCATTCTCAGCGGGGCTGGACATAGGTCCGAGGTTGTCGCAAGTCAACCTCGGGGGTCCCGTCCAGCCTGATCGTGACGGGAATTTAATTGGGAAACGAAGCTTTCGATGGTCGATGACGCCAACACGACGCTGAGGCCGACGCCCGAGGCGCGGCGGCAGCAGATCCTGGACGCCGCGTGCGATTGCGTGCGGCAGGCCGGGTTCCATGGCGCGAGCATGGCCGAGATCGCCAAGGCCGCTGGCCTCAGCGTCGGCCAGATCTATCGCTACTTCGAGAACAAGGAGGCGATCATCGCCGCCATCGTCGCCCAGGACCTGGCCGAGATGCGCGAGAAGTTCGCCGAGATGGAAAGCCGGCCGGGCGACCTGGTCGACGCCATGACCGAGCACATGCCCGAGGCCGTCGACAAGTGTTTCGACCTGGGCCGCGCCGCCCTGACCCTGGAAGTCCTGGCCGAGGCCAGCCGCAACCCCAAGGTCGCCGCGATCCTGCGCGCCGCCGACGAGCAGGAGCGCGTCTACGCCCAGGCCATGCTCAACCGCTGCCGCAAGCCCGAGTGGACGGAGGCCGAATTCCAGGCTCGCTGCGAGGCCGTGGGGCTGCTGTTCGACGGCATGGTCATCCGGGCGGTCAATCACCCCGACACCGATCGCGCGCCCCTGGCCCGCGTTCTGGTCGCGACGCTTAGACAACTGCTGAGCTGAAGCCGCGTAGCTGCTCAAGAACCGTCTCCGAGGGGGTGCGGTCGGACCAACGTCACGCTGGACAACAGCGCTAGGCGTTACCTAACGTCAAGTCGCAACGATAAAAAGTCGGTTCCGATGTCGGACCCTCCCGCGCTCGTGCGTCCTTCGTGGGATCGCACGCCTCGGATTTGACCGGGGACGGGCGCGGCGGACCGTCGGCGGCCGCCACAGTGGAACAGGGAAGACGCCATGACCTATCCGACCGCTCGTCCGCACGCGCCGCGCACGGCTCTCTGGCTGACGGCCGGGGCCGCCGCCCTGGCCCTGGCGGCCTGCTCGCCTCCGACCGCCAAGCAGACCGAGGCGCCCGCCGCGCCGGCCGCCGCCGCGCCCGCGGCCGACAAGTTCGTCATGCCTAAGGTGCCGGCGGGCGACTACACGCTCGACCCGACCCACGCCAGCCTGGAGTTCAAGGTCAACCACCTGGGCTTCTCGCACTACACCGCGCGGTTCACGACCTTCGACGCCAAGCTGAAGTTCGACCCGGCCAATCCTTCGGCCTCCAGCGTCGAGGCGACCATCGATCCCAAATCGCTGTTGCTGAACGCCCCGCCGGCCGGCTTCAAGGACGAGCTGACGGGCAAGAACTGGCTGGACGCCGGCCAGTATCCGACCATCACCTTCCGCTCGACCAAGGTCGAGGTCACCGGGGCCAACACCGCCAAGATCACCGGCGACTTCACCCTGCACGGCGTGACCAAGCCGGTGGTGCTCGACGCCACGTTCAACGGCGGTTACGAGGGCTTCTCCATGGATCCCCACGCCCGGGTCGGTTTCTCGGCCCATGGGACGTTCAAGCGCTCGGACTTCGGCGTCGCCGCCGGCATTCCGGCGCCGGGCACGACCATGGGCGTCAGCGACGCGGTCGAGTTCAGCATCGAGACCGAGTTCAGCGGCCCGGCCTGGGTGGCGCCGCCGGCGGCCGCTCCGGCGCAGTAGCGGGACGCGCTCGCGATTGGGGACATGCGCATGCGCATGTCCCCGGCCGGCGCTACGGCACGAGGTTTCGCGCCAGCGCCGGAACCGCTTCCGCCAGACCCTGGGCGATGATCTCCGAACAGGCCGCCGCGCCCTCGGGACCCAGGTGCGTGTAGTCGAACAACGGCTCGAACCTTCCGGTGACCGGCGGCGCAGCGGGGGCTGGGGTCGGCGGATCCATCGGCACGGGCGCGGCGCCCGGGATCGGCGGCTCGTAGAACTTCACCCCCACGGTCGTGCCGCCGGCGATGGCCTTGGCCAGGGCGGGCGAGGGCGGCGCCTCGGCCCAATCGCCGGCCTTCAGCGGGCCCAGGGCCTGGGCGGCCGCCGCGCTGCGGGCGTTCAGGTCGACCAGCGGCGTCCCGGTCTCGGCGGCCACGGCGCGAACCGCCCGCGCCCACGGGACCAGGTCGTCGACTAGCTTGCCGTCCTTGAACTGCCGGCGCGACAGGGGCGTGACCAGCACCGGGTGGGCGCCAGCCGCGCGGGCCTCCTCGACATAGCGTTTCAGGTTGGCCGGGAACTCGGTCGCAAGATCGGTCAGCCGCTCGGCCCGGCCATAGGCGTCGTTGTGGCCGAACTGGATCAGCACATAGGTGTCGGCGAACGCCCCGCCCTTCATCTCGGCCAGGGCGAGGGTCCAGGAGCCTTCTGATCGATAGGTCTTGGTGCTGCGCCCGCCGCGACCCAGGTTCACGCAGGCGACGTTCGAGGTGATCCGCGTGGCGCAGAACGCTCCGCCCCAGCCGCTGTTCACGGCGGTGGTGGAATCGCCGACCAGCACGATCTTGGTCGCCTTGAACGGCGGCGGATCGGTCTGGGCGAGGGCGGGGGTGGCGAAGAGGGCGGCGGCGAGGAGCAGGGGTTTGAGCATGTCAGCGTCGCTCTTCTTCGTTGTCATCCCGGAAGCCTCGTAGAGGCTGTCCGGGACCCAGGGGACTGGGCTGATACGTTGCGGTTCACCTGGGTCCCGGACAAGCGCTGCGCGCTTTCCGGGACGACAACCTGATGAGGTCTGGAAGAAAGCTCTAGGCCAGCGCCCGGTACCTGAACCCCTTGAACCGCGCCGAGCCCTTGCCCGCCGCGTAGAGGCCCGGCTTCAGCATCAGGAAGCCGCCGCGCACATTGTGGTGGTAGCCCGAGACCTCCATGCCCCGGTCGAAGCGCTTCCAGGTCTTGCCGCCGTCACCGCTGGTGTGGAAGCTGACGATGTGGCGATCGTTGCGCAGCCGCAGCAGCATCTTCGACCCATGCGGATTGGCCGGCCGGCCGCGCTCGATGCCGTATTGGTGGGTGACGAAGTTCTTCGCGTCGAACCCCAGGCCGCAATAGAGCTGGCGGTCGTAGAACAGGATCAGGCCGGCGCGGGTGTCGGGATCGACCTCGATCTCGCACTCGATCTCGTAGGCCTGGTCGCCGTTGACGAAGATCAGCGGCGCGCCGGTGGAGGGGGCCTCGCCGGCGCCCTTCAGGGTCATGACGCCGTTGGCCCGGCTGATGCGCCCCGCGTCGCTGGGCTTGGGATCGAAGAAGCTCCACTGCACCCCGACCTTGTCGGTGGTGAAGTCGTCCGACAGCGCCTTGCCGTGTGGAACGGCCTTGCCGCCCTTGGGCTTGGGGAGGGGCATCGAAAGATCGCCGCCGCCGACCTCGAACCAGCCGTCCTTGGTCCAGGTGACCGGAGCCAGCAGGGTCTGGCGGCCCAGGGTGTAGAAGCCGTTTTCGTAGCCGTGATAGACGGTCCACCAGTCGCCGGCCGGGCCCTCGACCAGGGTGGCGTGGCCGCGCGACCACCATTTCTCGCTGTTGTTCGTCGTGCGCACGACCGGGTTCTTGGGATCGTCCTCCCACGGACCGGCCAGCGACTTGGCGCGGGCGACGATGACCATGTGGCCGGTCGGCGGGCCGGCCGTGCCGCCCACGGCGGTGACCAGGTAATAGTACTCGCCGCGCTTCATCACCTTGGGGCCCTCGGGCGAGAAGCCCTCGACGTCCCAGTCGTCCGGATAGCGCCACGGATTGTAGACGTGCTCGGGCTGGCCCACCGTCGACAGGCCGTCGGGGGCCAGCTGGATACGGTCGCCGCCCGACAGGAACAGCCAGCGCACGCCGTGCTCGTCGACCACGTGGCCGGGGTCGATGTAGCGGGGCAGCTTCAGGTCGACCGGCTCGCTCCACGGGCCCTCAATCCTGTCGGCCCAGATCACGTAGCTGGTGTTGTTGTCGGGGAACTTGGCCGGCAGGAAGATGTAGTAGCGGCCCTGGTGCTTGCAGAGCTCGGGCGCCCAGATCGAGCCGACATTGGTCTTCAGGGCGGCCGTGACCGGCGTCCAGTTCACCAGGTCCTTGGAGTGCCAGATCAGCAGGCCCGGATAGGCGTCGAACGACGAGTGGGTCATGTAGTAGTCGTCGCCGTCCTTGAGGATCGACGGGTCGGGATGGTCGCCGGCCAGGATGGGGTTGAGGAAGGTCCCGTTCCCCAGGTCGGCCTTGCGCTGGCCCTCGACGCCCTTGACCCAGGTCGGACCGGAGGTCGGCTTGCCGGGCAGGGTCCCCATCTGGGCGTCCGCGACGGCGGGCACGGCCGCGACGGCCGCGCCGGTCAGCAGCGAGCCCAGGGCTCCTCGGCGATTGATCTGGACCATCTGTTTCCTTCCTTCGACGCCTGCGACGTTGGTCCGTCGCTGATTGATACCGGTAACTTTAGGGTGGTCGCGGCGTGAATGTCCACCGGTGTCATCGAAGATAACGTTGTCAACATGAAACGAAAAACGCCCGGCGGACAGAGCCGCCGGGCGTCTTGGATTTTTTGGAGATGCTCCCCCTCTGGGGGGGAGCTGTCGCGGAGCGACTGAGGGGGTCTTTCGGCGACGCCGCGCTGCCCCCTCCGGCCCTCCGGGCCACCTCCCCCAAAGGGGGAGGATCAGCCTTCCATCGCTTCCAGTTCCTTGCCGCGCGTCTCGTTGATCAGCTTCTGCACGAGGAAGAACGAGACCACGGCGCTGAGCGCGTAGAAGCCGTAGGTCATCGGCAGGCTGTGGGCGGCCATCGAGGGGAAGCTGACCGAGATGGCGAAGTTGGCGATCCACTGGGCGAAGCCGGCGACGGCCAGGGCCGAGCCGCGCATCTGGTTGGGGAACATCTCGCCCAGCATCACCCACATCACCGGGCCCCAGCTGAGATTGAAGAACACCACATAGGCGTTGGCGGCGAACAGGGCGATCAGGCCCGTGTTGCCGGCCAGGTGCAGCGCGCCGTTCACGGTGGTGGCGGTCGAGAAGCACCAGGTCAGGATACCCAGGGTCACGGCCATGCCGGCCGAGCCGATCAGCAGCAGCGGCTTGCGGCCGATCTTGTCGATCAGGCCGATGGCCAGCAGGCAGGCCAGGATCGACAGGGCGCCCGACAGGATGTTGATCTTCAGGCTGTCGTCCTCGGTGAAGCCCACCGACTGCCACAGCACCGAGCCGTAGTAGAAGACGATGTTGATGCCGACCAGTTGCTGGAAGACGGCCAGGACCAGGCCGGCCCAGAGGATGGCGCGGATCTTCTTGGTGTTGGGGTCCAGCAGGTCCGACAGCTTGGGCTGGTGGTCGGCCGACAGCGAGGCGCGGATTTCGGCGACCTTGCCGGCGCCTTGACCTTCGCCGAACAGGCGCGAGAGGATCTTCTCGGCCTCGGCGTCCTTGCCCTTGGCGACCAGGAAGCGCGGGCTTTCCGGAATGGCCAGCAGGGCGAAGAAGAAGACGGCGGCGGGGATGGTCTGCATCCAGAACATCCAGCGCCAGGCGGGCAGGCCCAGCCAGAACGGCGCGGTCGAGCTGCCGGCGGTGTGGGCCAGGATGTAGTTGGCCACGAACGCGCCGGTCAGGCCGGTGATGATCATGATCTGCTGCACGGACGACAGGCGGCCGCGAATGTTCGCGGGCGTGACTTCCGAGATGTAGACGGGGCAGAGCACCGAGGCCGCGCCCACGCCCAGGCCGCCGATCAGGCGGAAGACGATGAACACCAGCGAGGTGTGCGAGGCGCCGCTGCCCAGGGCGCTGACCAGGAACAGGAGCGCCGCGACGATCATCACGGTGCGGCGACCCCAGACGTCGGCCAGACGGCCCGCCGCGAAGGCGCCGAAGGCGCAGCCGAGCAGGATCGCGCCGACGTTCAGGCCGGTGCCCAGCTTGCTGAGGCTGAAGGCCTTCTCCAGGCCTTCCTGCGTGCCGTTGATGACGCCGCTGTCGTAGCCGAACATGAAGCCGCCGATGGTGGCGACGGCCACGATGGCGGCGATGAAGGCCATGTTCACCTTGGCGCCGTCGGCGCTCATGCCCGGACTCGGGCCGGCGTTGATTACAGATGCCACGTTCTTTTCCCCGATGGGCCCGAAGGCCGCGTTTGATCCCTAACGAGCCCTGGACTGGGGCCTTTGGTTGGGCTTGACCTTAATGTTAGCGGTATCAGGTCGCAAGCGCCCTCAACGCCCCAGGCTTAAGGCGCAATGGCAACGTTGTCATCCCTGCGACACAGGGCTTTGCACGAGAACATGACCGAAAAGACATTTGCCTAGGCGGGCGAGTTGGCCTCTTTCGCGCCTCCAAGTCGTGGTCAAGCTACACCTTGCCGCTTCAGTATCCGTCGGGGGATTTCCGTGCGTCTCAAAGTTCTGCTGCTCGCCGCCACGGCGATCCTTTCGCCAGGCCTGGCCTTCGCGCAGACGGCGCCCGCGCCGGCGGGCAAGCCCGCGTCCGCCAAGCCGCCGGCCAAGACAGGCGACGCCGCGACCGCCGTCGAGGGCGTGACGGTGACCAGCGACTCCACGGCCATGCGCACCTCGATCGATCGTCGCAGCTACAGCGTCGCCAACGACCTGTCGGCCAAGACCGGATCGATCGCCGACGCCCTGCGCAACATCCCCTCGGTCGAGGTCGACGTGCAGGGCAATGTCAGCCTGCGCGGCGATCCCAACGTCACGATCATGATCGACGGCAAGCCCTCCAGCATGTTCAACGGCGACGGCAAGGCCGACGCCCTGCAGCAGATGCCGGCCGACCAGATCGACCGCGTCGAGGTGATGACCAACCCTTCGGCCGCCTATCGTCCCGACGGCACGGCCGGGATCATCAACCTGATCACCAAGCAGACCCACAAGCCGGGCGCGACCGGCTCGGTGAAGCTGAACCTCGGCCCCCACGGGCGCTACAACACCGGCGTCACCGGCAATCTGGTCAAGGGCAAGCTGACCCTGTCGGGCGACGCCAGCTATCGCTACGACCGCCAACGGTTCTGGTCGGTGGACGAGCGGGAAGATTCCGTCAGCGGCGAGCGCACCGTGCAGGACAGCGCGTTCACCAACGCCGGCGGCGCGGTGAACCTGCGCGGCGGCGTCGACTACGCCCTGACCAAGAAGGACCGCCTGAGCGGCGAGGTCCGCTATCGCGGCCTGGACTATTCCACGGGCGGCCAGGACAGCTACGCCACACTGTCGCCGTCCACGGGCCCGGCCTATGTCCGCGACAGCGACACCGACATGCATCGCCAGAACAGCGCGGTTAGCGGCGACTGGCGTCACCAGTTCAAGGGCGCCGAGCACGAGCTGGACGCCCACCTGGAATACGAGACGACCGACTTCAAGCGCGCGGGTCACGCCTTCATCGACAACGCGACCAGCGCCGACGCCTACGAAATCTACGGCTACGGCGCCGAGCAGGACCGGATCAACTTCAAGCTCGACTACACCCGTCCCATGGCCGGCGAGGCCAAGCTGAAGGCCGGGCTGGACTTGGAGGGCGTCGACAACGACTACGACAACCACGGCTCCAGCGGCGCGTCCCTGGCCAGCCAGGCCGTCGATCCGCGCCGGACCAACCGTTTCCTCTACGACCAGGACGTCTATGCCGGCTACGTCACCTACGAGCGGCCGTTCGGCGACTTCACGGTGCTGGGCGGTCTACGGGCCGAGCAGGTCGAGATCCGCACCGACCAGGTGACCTCGGCGCAGAAGGACGACAACAGCTATTTCAAGCTCTATCCGTCGCTGCACATGGGCTACACCCTGAGCCAGACCCAGACCCTGACGGCCAACTACAGCAAGCGCGTCCAGCGTCCGCAGGTCCAGGACCTCAACCCCTATCCGGTCTATCTGGACCCCACCAACTACCGGGCCGGCAATCCCGACCTGAAGCCGCAGATCACCGACTCCTACGAGCTGGGCTGGCAGTACCGGAAGGGGCCGGCCTCGTACCTGGCCACGGCCTATTACCGGCGGAGCCGCGACGGCGTGACCGACGTGGTGCGCGACCTGGGCGACGGGGTGTTCCTGACCACGCGCGAGAACCTGGCCACGAGCCGCAACGGCGGGCTGGAGCTGGTGGCCAACGGCAAGCTGACGCCCAAGCTCAGCTACAATGTCAGCGCCAACGCCTTCTGGAACGAGATCGACGCGGGCAATCTGGGCTTTTCCGGCACGCGCTCCGGCACGACGCTGTCGGGCCGGGCCAGCCTCAGCTGGCAGGCCACGCCCAAGGACTTTTTCCAGCTGAACGCCCTGACCTCGGGCAAGCGCCTGACGGCGCAGGGCTACCGCGAGCCGATCTCGTTGCTGAACCTGGGCTATCGCCGCAAGGTCAGCGACAAGCTGAACTTCGTGGTCACCGCCAACGACGTCCTGGACGGGTTCAAGGACGTCACCGTGATCGACACCGCGCGGCTGCACGAACGTATCGAGCGGACGGCGAACGTGCGCGCGGTGTTCTTCGGCTTCACCTACGCCTTCGGCGGCGGCAAGGCGCGGCCCGAGGCGTTCGACTTCGGCACGGGCGCGCCGGCGGGCAACTAGCGGGGACCGCCCAGCGTATAGCCGCGACCGGTCAGGCAGGCGGCGCGCGCCTGGTCGAACCCGGCCTGGGTGGCGGCGACCTGCTGCTCGGCGGCCTCGTTCTGGGCGCGGGCCGCGCGCCGGTTCTTCGAGCGCCGCATGACGCCGCCAGCGACCGCGCCGGCGACGGCCGCGTCACCCGCGTCGCCGCCGGAGATGGCGCCGATGCCCGCCCCGACCGCCGCGCCCTTGACCCTGGCTCCGCTGCCCGTCACCGGCGCGGCCGAGGCCTGGGCCACGACGGGCGGATGCATCGGGTCGAAGCCGGTCTGCTGGGTGGCCCAGTGCGAGCAGGCCGTCTCGTCCTTCTGTTGCTGGGCCTGGCTCTGACCCTTGGCGGGATAGGCGTATTGGGCGCCGGCCGAACCGGCCATCGCCAGCTCGCCGACCACCAGCGCGACCACCAGGCTTGCTCGGATCCTGGGCTTCATAGAGCGGCTCCCGTCCTGAGGCCCGCACCCGCCCTCACGGCGAGCCGGGCCTGGAAAGACCAAGCTTTGCGCGTCGCCGGGCTGGCGGCCATCGGGACATCGCCGCAGGAACGCCTGGGCAAATTGCCTAGTCGGCGAGGCGTCTGACGTCGCCCCTTGCATGTTGCAAATCCTCTCGCTACATACTGAACCAAATGGTTCAGTATGTAACATCCCGCCTCGACGCCTCATTCGCCGTGCTCTCGGACGCCACGCGACGCGGCGTGCTGGAGCAACTGGGACGGTCGGACGCTTCGATCACGGAGCTCGCCGACAAGTTCCACATGACCCTGACGGGGATGAAGAAGCACGTCGGCGTCCTGGAGCATGCGGGGTTCGTCACCACGCAGAAGGTCGGGCGCGTGCGGACCTGCAAGCTC
The DNA here is from genome assembly GCF_011045195.1 of Caulobacter soli. Classification (GTDB taxonomy): domain Bacteria; phylum Pseudomonadota; class Alphaproteobacteria; order Caulobacterales; family Caulobacteraceae; genus Caulobacter; species Caulobacter soli. Next base: position 1,134,202 of record NZ_CP049199.1, read on the forward strand.
GGTCTACGCAGGCTCGAGGAAGAGGCGGCCTGGATCGAACATTACCGACAGCTCTGGGCCTCGCGCTTCGACGCCTTGGACGGGGTTATCGAGGACTTGAAACGCAAGGAGGAAGCCAATGACTAACCCCACGACGATCGAACGGAAGTCCGATCACGAGCTTGTCGTCACGCGCACTTTCAACGGCCCGGCGCGCATCGTGTTCGAGGCCTGGACCAAGCCCGAGCTGATGAAGCTGTGGTGGGCGCCCAAGTCGTCGGGCGTGCCCCTGCGGTCCTGCGAGATGGACGTTCGCGTCGGGGGCGGGTACCGCCTCGAGTTCGGAAAGGACGCCGCGTCGTCCTTCGCGTTCTTCGGCCAGTACCTCGAAGTGGAGCCGCCCTCGCGCCTCGTCTGGACCAATGAGGAAAGCCAGGACGCCGCCGTCACCACGGTGACCTTCGAGGACCGGGACGGCCAGACGCTGCTGACCCTGCACGAACGCTATCCCACGAAGGAAGCGCTCGACGAGGCCATGGCCGGCATGGCGGACGGCATGCCCGAACAGTTCGAGCAGCTGGACGCGCTGCTCGCCGATCTGGGCAAGTAATCGTCGCTCAAACAACAAGGCCCCGGATCGCTCCGGGGCCTTGGGTCGTCTCTAGTGGTTGTGCCGGGGCAGCTTGCTGGCCAGGTCCTGGTACTTGACCGCGAACTCCAGCACCCCGCCGGTTTCCAGCTGGCCCGTGTGGGCGCGGTAGATTTCCTGCCAGGGGGTCATGGTCGCCGGGACGGCCGGGATGCCTTCCTTGCGGCGCTCGGCGATCGTCGCCTCGTCGACCAGGGCGTCGCAGCGGCCGGTGTTGAGGTCGATGCGGATCGTGTCGCCGGTGCGCAGCCACGACAGGCCGCCGCCGATCGCGCTTTCGGGCGAGGCGTTGAGGATCGACGGGCTGTCGGCGGTGCCCGACTGGCGGCCGTCGCCCAGGGTGGGCAGGCTCATGATGCCGCGCTTCAGCAGGGCGTCCGGCGGCTGCATGTTCACCACTTCCGCCGAGCCCGGCCAGCCGATCGGACCCGCGCCGCGGATCACCAGGATGCAGTGCTCGTCGATGGCCAGGGCCGGGTCGTTGATCCGGGTGTGATAGTCGTCCGAGCCGTCGAACACGATGGCGCGGGCCTCGAAGATGTCTTCCTGGCCGGGCTTGCTGAGGTAGCGGGCGCGGAAGTCGGCGCCGATGACGCTGGACTTCATGATCGCGAAATCAAACAGGTTGCCCTTCAGCACCAGGAACCCGGCCTTTTCGGCCAGGGGCTCGGCGTAGGGGAAGATCACCTCGCGGTCCTTGGTCTCGCGACCTTCCAGGTTCTCCGCCATCGTCTTGCCGGTCACCGTCAGCACGTCGCCGTGCAGGCGGCCCTGCTGCAGCAGTTCCCACAGCACCGCCGGCGCGCCGCCGGCCCGGTGGAAGCGCTCGCCCAGATACTTGCCGGCCGGCTGCATGTTGACGATCAGCGGGATGTCGTAGGCCGCGCGCCAGTCGTCGGCGGTGACTTCGAGCCCGGCATGCCGCGCCATGGCGGCGATGTGCGGCTGGGCGTTGGTCGAGCCGCCGGCCGCCGCGACCAGGGCGATGGCGTTCTCGAACGCCTTCTTGGTCAGGATGTCCTTGGGCTTGATGTCCTCATAGGCCAGGTCGACGATCCGCTGGCCGGTGCGATAGGCCATCTGGCCACGCTCGCGATAGGGGGCCGGGATGGCCGCGCAGCCGGTCAGCGACAGGCCCAGGGCCTCGGCGACGGCGTTCATGGTCGAGGCCGTGCCCATGGTGTTGCAGTGGCCGGCCGAGGGGGCGCTGTCCGAAGCGCGCTGGATGAACTCCTCCTCGTTGATCTCGCCGGCCGCCAGCTTGCGGCGCGAGCGCCAGATCACGGTGCCGGAGCCGACCAGCTCGCCTTCGTGCCAGCCGTCCAGCATCGGGCCGCCCGACAGGACGATGGCCGGGATGTTGACCGTGGTGGCGGCCATGATGCCGGCCGGGGTGGTCTTGTCGCAGCCGGTGGTCAGGACCACGGCGTCGATCGGATAGCCGTGCAGGGTCTCGACCAGGCCCAGATACGACAGGTTCCGATCCAGGGCCGCCGTCGGGCGACGGCAGTTCTCGAAGATCGGGTGGACCGGGAACTCCATCGGAATGCCGCCGGCGTCGCGGATGCCGTCGCGGATCCGGGTGACCAGGTCCAGGTGGATGCGGTTGCACGGCGAGATGTCGCTGCCGGTCTGGGCGATGCCGATGATCGGCTTGCCGCTGCGCAGTTCCTCGGGCGTGATCCCGTAGTTCATGAACCGCTCCAGATAGAGGGCGGTCATGTCGATGTGGTCGGGGTTGTCGAACCAGTCGCGCGAGCGGAACCGGCGGGGCGTTCGATTAGGGGCGGTCAAGACGCACCTCGTACTGGGGTTGGCCGGCGACGGCGACAGGCAGGGCGAACAGGCCGCCGCAAAGCGGATAGGCGGCGAGTTGCTCGTCGCTCAAACCCTTGCGGGCGGTGGTGAAATAGACGGTCTTCAGGTCGGGGCCGCCGAAGCAGGGCTTGGTGACGTTGATGGCGTCCAGGGTGATGCGGTCGACGATCTCGCCCTGGGGGGAGATCCGCAGGGCGCCATGGCCGCCCCACAGGGCGGTCCAGACATAGCCTTCGCTGTCGACCACCGAGCCGTCGGGCCAGGCGTCGTCGATCTCGACCTTGAAGAATTGACGCTTGTTGGACAGCTGGCCGTCGGCGTCCAGGTCGTAGGCCCAGATCACCTTTTCCAGGGTGTCGGTGTGGTAGAAGGTCTTGCCGTCGGGCGACACGCAGGGGCCGTTGGTGATGCAGATCTCACCGTCCTGGCGCAGCGGTTCTCCGCCAGCGCTCAGGCGATAGAGCGCGCCGGTCGGGATGGTCTCGGCGTCGTGCATGGTGCCGAACCACAGCCGGCCTTCGCCGTCGACCGTGGCGTCGTTCGGGCGATTGTTCAGGTCCGCGTCCTCGATCTGGCCGAGGAAGGCGAAGCCGGTGGCGGGATCGAAGTGGTGCAGCCCGCTCTTCAGCCCGGCCACGAAGCCGCCGCCGGCGCGGGGGGCCAGGAAGGTCACCTGGTCGGGAGCGTCGAAGCTGGCCGTCTCGCCGCTGGCCGGATGGAAGCGGTGGACCTTGTGGCCCTTGATGTCGACGAACCAGATCGCCTGCTCCTCGGCGGACCAGATCGGCCCCTCGCCGAGGGTGGCCTTCAGATCCCAGACGCAGGTGGGGGTAGGCATTCCAGGTCTCCGCAAAAGCTACTGCCGAGGGCCCGCCCTCGTCCTTCGACAAGCTCAGGACGAGGGCTATTGCCGGGCCCCGCAGTAGAAACCCTCATCCTGAGCTTGTCGAAGGACGAGGGTTTCGCATCCGAGATCGATTAACGCCAGCCGGCGTCGATCCAGTATTCGTGACCGGTGCACAGGCTCGCGTCGTCCGAGGCCAGGAACATCACCAGCGAGGCGACGTGGTCGGGGACCAGGCGGCCCTTCAGGGCCTGGGCCTTGACGATCTCGGCTTCGCCCTCGGGCGTGTACCACTTCTCCTGGCGCTTGGTCTTGACGTTGCCCGGCACCACGCAGGTGACGCGGATGTCGTCGGGGCCCAGCTCGCGGGCCAGGGCGCGGGTCATGCCCTCGATGCCGGCCTTGGCGGTCTCGTAGAGGACCAGGTCCTCAAGACCCAGGTGCCAGCTGATCGAGCCGAAATTGATGATCGCCCCGCCGCCGCGCGCCTTCATGCCCGGGGCCACGGCCTGGGTGCAGAACAGCATGTGGCGCAGATTCACATTGATGCGCTCGTCCCAATAGGCGGGCGTCACCTGGGCCAGCTTGTGGCGGTCGTCGTTGCCGGCGTTGTTGACCAGCACGTCGATGGGACCGATGTCGGCGAAGGTCTTGGCCACCGCGTCCAGGTCGGTCAGGTCACAGCGGATATAGACCGGCGCGATGCTGGAGCCCGCCAATTGCGCGGCCAGCGCCTTGGAGTCCTCGTCGGCGACGTCGAGGAAGATCACCTCGGCGCCCTGGCGCGCGAAGCCGGCGACGATGCCCGCGCCGATGCCCGAGCCGCCGCCGGTGATGACGACGCGCTTGCCCTGGAGGCTGGGATAGATGGCTGAGGAGGTGCTCACTTGGGGACGCTTCACTTCAATGTTCATAGCAGGCCGCGGCCGGCCAGATTGCGGATCAGGGCGGAGACGCCGAACGTCCACGGGGCGGCGAGATCGCAGGTGGTGACCTCGTTCTCCAGCACGCCCAGCTTGGGGGTGGCCACGCGCACGCGGTCGCCGACCTTGTGGGTGAAGCCCTGGCCGGCGGCGTCGCGGTCCTGGATCGGGGCGAACATCGTGCCCAGGAACAGGGCGAAGCCGTCGGGATACTGGTGCTGCTTGCCGAACGCCTGACCGGCCAGCACGGCGGGATCGCGGCTGATCAGGCTCATGTTGCTGTGGCCGTCGAGCACGAAGTTGTCGCGGCCGGTGATCTTCAGCGTCACTTCCGCCGAGCGCACGTCGTCCAGCGAGAAGCCGTCGTCGAACAGGCGGAAAAACGGGCCGATGGCGCACGAGGCGTTGTTGTCCTTGGCCTTGCTGAGCAGCAGGGCCGAGCGGCCTTCGAAGTCGCGCAGGTTGACGTCGTTGCCCAGCGCGGCGCCGCGGATCTGGCCCTTGCCGTCGCACAGCAGCACGACTTCCGGCTCGGGGTTGTTCCAGTGACTGTCGCTGCGCACGCCGACATGGTCGCCCCAGCCCATCGAGGACAGGGTCGGGCCCTTGGTGAAGATCTCGGCGTCGGGGCCGATGGCGACTTCCAGATATTGCGACCACAGGCCGTCGGCGATCAGGGTCTGCTTCAGGCGCTCGGCGCCCTCCGAGCCCGGATCGACGCTGCGCAGGTCGCCGCCCATGCTGGCCGACAGCTGCTCGCGGATCTTCAGGGCGGCGGCGGCGTCGCCGCGCGCGCGCTCCTCGATCACCCGCTCCAGGGTCGAGACGGCGAAGGTGACGCCGGCGGCCTTCAGGCATTGCAGGTCGACCGGGGCCAGCAGCTTGGCGGCGGCGCCTTCCGGGTTCTCCCAGACGGCGCGCACGTCCAGCGCTTCCAGCGGACCCAGGTCCTCGCCCTTGGGAATCGCCGCGCCGGGGGCGAAGGCGTTCATCAGGTCGGACGTCGTGGGCGCGATCTTGCTGACGTCCTCGATGCGGCCGCCACGGATCAGGACCGGCGTCGGGCCTTGGCCGAAGTCGATACGGCCCAGCAGGGTCGCGTCACGCCAGTCGTCGGGAAGGAAATCACTAAGGGCCACCGGTCGTCTCTCCCTGGCGGGCGCGCTGGACCGGTCTTGACTCGCCGCCCACGCCCCCCGTCATTTGTCGCCGACGTTGTTAGCGCTAACACGACGCCGAGCGCAAGCCCTGCCGCACGGTGGAAATCACGCCGCCGCCCTAGCGGAAGGGGCGCGGCGCGACCACTTCAGAGGCGCAAACTCCAGCAGGACAACGCCATGACCGAGCGGCCGATCAAGATTCCGGGACCCGACCATCCGATCACCGTCACGCACAATTCCAAGCGCGTGATCGTCACCCTGGCCGGCAAGGTCATCGCCGACACCCGCGACGCCCTGATCCTGAAGGAGGCGTCCTATCCGGCGGTGCAGTACATCCCGCGCAAGGATGTCGACATGGCGCTGCTGGAGCGCACCGATCACGCCACCTATTGCCCGTACAAGGGCGAGGCCTCGTACTTCAGCATCCCGGCGGGCGGCGAGCGGTCGGTCAACGCGATCTGGACCTACGAGTCGGCCTATCCGTCGGTGGCGGCGATCCAGGATCACCTGGCCTTCTATCCCGACCGCGTCGACGCGATCACCGAAGAGGCCTGACGGCTCAGGCCTCGGGCGCCGGCCCCGTCGAATCCCGCACGATCAGCGTGTGGGGATGCACCAGCTGCTTGGGCTCGCCGGCCTTGCCGCGATGCCGGCGGATTTCCTCCAGCACCAGGTCGACGGCGGCGCGGGCCATGGCGGCGATCGGCTGGTGGACGGTGGTCAGGGCCGGCCAGATGTTGGCGGCGATCGAGGTGTCGTCGAAGCCGACGATCGAGACGTCCTCGGGCACGTCCAGGCCCATGCGGTGGGCCACGCCCGCCGTGGCCGCGGCCATGTCGTCGTTGCCGGCAAAGATGGCGGTGGGCCGATCGTCCTCGCCCAGCAGCCGCTCGGCGGCCTCCAGGCCGGAGCGATAGGTGAAGTAGCCCTGCTCGACACGGACGTTCTCGTCGGGAATGCCCGCCGCCGTCAGGGCGGAGCGGAAGCCGTCCAGGCGCTGCTGGCTGACCGTCTGGTTGGGGTGGCCCTTGATGATGCCGAACCGCTTGTGGCCCAGGGCCAGCAGGTGCTGGGCCAGCTCGAAGGCGGCCGCCTCGTTGTCGATGCGGATGGTGGCCATGTCGGCGCTGGCCATGCCGGGCGCCACGGCCACGGCGGCAGCGCCGGCCGCCTTGACCTCGGCCAGGACCTGGGCGCTCTCGCACAGCGGGGCGGGCAGGATCAGGCCGTCGACACCGGTCTTCAGCAGGCGGGTCAGGGTGGCGCCGGCCAGCTCGGGCTCGGCGCACTTCTCGATCACCACCTGGGCGCCGGTGCGGCTGCTTTCGTCCAGGGCCCCGACCAGGAACTCGGACAGATATCCGGTCGAGGGGTTGTCGTAGAGCAGGCCGATGCGGAACGGGGCCGAGCCGGCCAGGCTGCGGGCGGCGGGGTTGGGCGCGTAGTTCAGGTCACGGATCGCCGCGTCGACCAGGGCCTTGGTCTCGGACTTGACCGTCGTCTCGCGGTTGATGACCCGCGACACCGTCATCGGCGACACGCCGGCCAGGGCGGCCACGTCGCGGATGGTCGCGCTCTGGGTCGTGCGGCGGCGTTGACGCTCGTTGCGGTCGTTCATCGATGGTCCGTCCCTTAATTGCGGCGGACACTAGACCGTTTCGGTCGTGTCTTGGAAGACGAGGCGCAGGTGTTTGAGGAAACACGAGGTTTGAAGGCGCGGCTTTCCAGCTTTCGTCCGAACGCCTCATGGCCAGGACGGTGCAGACGGCGAACTTTGTCTGACCTAGATTGGCGCCATGACCCCCTTCGGCGTGATCATCCTGACCGGCGGCGCCTCGCGCCGCATGGGCGCCGACAAGGCCGCGCTGGACTGGGACGGCCAGCGGGCGGTCGATCGCGTGGCGGCCCTGGCGACGGCGCTGGGCGCGGTCCGTGTGCTGACGGCGGGACGCGATCATGGGCTCGAGCATGTCGACGATCCGGCCCCTGGCGCGGGCCCGGTCGGCGGGGTGCTGGCCGGGGCGCGGGCGCTGGCGGCGCTGGGTCTGACGCGCGCCCTGGTGTTGGCGGTCGACGCGCCGACGGCGACGGTCGAGGACCTGGCGCCGCTGCTGGCGGCGGACGGGCCAGGGGCAGCCTACGAGGGCTTGCCGGTTCCGATGGTGGTGACGCTGGACGCGCTGCCGGCCGAGGCGGAAGCGGGCTGGCCGCTACGGCGGCTGGTCGAGCGGGCGGGGTTGATCGCGCTGCCGTGCGACGAGGCGGTGAGGGTCAGGCTGCGGGGCGCCAACACGCCGGATGAAGTTCTAGCGCTTTCCCTCCCCCTTGTGGGGAGGGTGGCGGCGAAGCCGACGGGCGGGGCCTGCTGAGTCCCCGCACCGATCCCCCACCCGACCCGCTGACGCGGGCCACCCTCCCCACAAGGGGGAGGAAAGGGCAATGTTCAGTACACGTCTCGCCGGTACCGCCCCTCGTCGGCGAGCCGTTCCATGGTCTCCGCGCCCAGCACCGAGACCAGCACGGCGTGGACGTCGCCCGACATCCCCTCCAGCGACCCGCAGACATAGATCGCCGCCCCATCGGCTACCCAGGCGCGCAGGGGCTCGGCGGCTTCCGTCAGGCGGTGCTGGACGTAGACCTTGCGGTCCTGGTCGCGGGAGAAGGCCAGGTCGACGCGGGTCAGCACGCCGCTGGCCCGCCAGGCCTCGATCTCGTCGCGATGGAAGTAGTCGTGGGCCGCCGCGCGCTCGCCGAACACCAGCCAGTTGCGATGACGACCGGCGGCGGCGCGGGCCTTGAGGTGGGCGCGCAGGCCGGCCAGGCCCGTGCCGTTGCCGATCAGGATCAGCGGGCGGTCGTCCAGCGGGCCATGGAACGAGCGGTTGGTCCGCACCCGGGCGGCGATCTCCGCGCCCTGGGCGGCGTGGGCGGTCAGCCAGCCCGAGCCCAGGCCCAGCTTGCCGTCGGCGCGCGTCATGGCCCGGACCAGCAGCTCGACGCCGCCGTCGGCCGGCAGGGAGGCGATCGAGTATTCGCGGTGGGGCAGGGGCGGCAGGGCGTCGACCAGGCCTTGGGCTGTGGTGGCCGGGACGGTCCCGTCGTGCGGCAGGCGTCGCCAGGACAGGGCCTGCGCCAGCGTCGCGCCGTCCTCGGCGGTCACCGGGGCGGCGGGGTCCAGGCCCAGGCGCGCCAGCAGGGCCGCCGTCTCGGCCGGATCGTTGCGCGGGCCGACTTCCAGGATGTCGCCAGCCTCCCAGGTCGCGGCCTCCAGCGCCTCGAGGCGGACGTGGAAGGCCGCATCGCCCGCGCTGCCCGGGTTCAGCCGGCGACGCTCCGCCAGCCGCCAGCGGCCATAGCGCGGGCGGGTCCAGTCGGGGGCGTCGGTGACGCCGGCCAGCACGCCGACATGGGACTGCCAGTGGCGCAGGGCGGCCGGATCGCCATCGTCGACCTCGACCCGGTCGAACAGCGGCGCGGCGCCGTGGCGAGCCAGCCAGGCGTCCAGCGTGCGGCCGAAGGCGCAGAAGTGGGTGTACGTGCTGTCGCCCAGGGCCAGCACGCCGTAACTCAGGCCGTGCAGGGCGGGTTCGCCGCTCATGACGTCGCGCCCCATCACCTCGCGGATGAAGCGGCGAGCGGTGTCGGGGGCGTCGCCTTCGCCGGTGGTGCTGACCACGAACAGGGCGCGGCCAGCTGCGGTCAGGTCGGATGCGGCGACCTCGGCGAGGCTTTTCAGCGTCACCCGCGCCCCGGCGTCGCCCAGCAGCTTGGCGGTGGCCATGGCCAGTTCCTCGGCGAAGCCGGTCTGGCTGGCGTGGACGACCAGCACGCTCGCGCCGGTTCCGGCCGACAGGGCCTGGGCCGCGCGGCGGGCGGCGCGCTTGCGCAGAGCCTCGCGCAGGACGATGGCCAGGCAGAGCAGGACATAGGCGCCGAACACCAGGCCGGCGGCCCATAGGCGTCGCGCCTCGGGCGTCAGGCCCTCCCAGAACAGCTTCAGGTCGCTCATGCGTCGAGCATCGCCGACAGGGCCGGGGAGAGGCGCTCTTCCAGGCCGGCCGGACCCTGGGCCAGGATCAAGGCGGACAGGCCGTGGGCGGTCGCGAACGCCAGGGCCTTGTCGGGATCCATGACCGTGAGCGCCGTGGCGTAGGCGTCGGCGCGCATGCAGCTGTCGGCCAGCACCGTGACGCTGACCGTGGAGTGGGCGACCGGCGCGGCCGTGGCCGGGTCCAGGGTGTGGGCGTAGCGGCGGCCGTCGTGTTCGAAGAAGCGGCGGTAGTCGCCTGACGTCGCCACCGACAGGCCGTGCAGGGCGACCAGGGTGCGCGGGCCGTCGTCATTGGCGGTGGGCGGGCGCTCCAGCTCGACCCACCAGGGCTGGCCATCGGGCTTGGCGCCGGTCCCACGCAGCTCGCCGCCGACCTCGACGAGGTAGGAGCGGGCGCCGGCGCGATCCAGGGCGGCGGCGACCCGATCGACCGCGAAGCCCTTGGCGACGCCGTTGAGGTCCAGGCGCAGGCCGCCCGGCTGGAACAGGTTGTCGCCGTCCAGCACCAGGCGGCGCCAGCCGGCGGCTTCGCGGGTCCTGGCGATGTCCTGGGCTTGCGGCGGCGCGCCGGAGAACGGGCGAGGGCCGAAGCCCCACAGGTCGACCAGGGCCCCCAGGGTCGGGTCGAAGGCGCCGTCGGTCTGTTCGGCGATCTCCAGGGCGCAGCGCAGCACCTGGGCGAAGGCCGGGGGCAGGGCGGTCCAGCTTCCGGCGGCGGCGCGGTTGTAGCGGGACAGGTCCGACAGCGGCTCCCACGGACTCATTTCCGCGACGACGCCATCCAGCTCGCGCTGGGCCATGGCGGTCAGGGCCTGGGCGTCGGCGGTCGGCGGCGCGACCAGCCTGACCGTCCAGGTCGTGCCCATCGTCTCGCCGGCGAGCGCCAGCACCGCGCCGCCGATCGGGCGGGCGGGCGGCTGGGCGAGCTGGGGAACGAGGACGCGGGTCATGGGGAGGGTCGCAAATCAAAGAAGGTTGTCATCCCGGAAGCGCGAAGCGCTGTCCGGGATCCAGGACAACCGCACCGCCTTCGCCCAGTCCCCTGGGTCCCGGACGGCCTCCGCGAGGCTTCCGGGATGACAACGTTTCGGCGCTTACGGCCGCTGGGCTTCGAGCGTGGCGGTGTAGCTGGCGCTCATGCCGTTGCCGGCCAGGGGCGTGGCGGGGCCTTGCTGGCCGCCGCCGGGTCCGCCCATGCCGGGCATGCCGCCCATGCCGGGACCGCCGGGGCCGCCCGGCGCGCCGCCGCCTTCGCCGCCGGGACGACGGCCGGTCTCGCCCGTCCGCACCACGGCGTTCATCCAGTACATGCCGGCTTCCGGAAAGGTCACCTTGAACGACCCGTCGGCGCCGGTCTTGACCTTGAAGTCGCCGGGCGTGGCGCGGTAGCGCGCGTTGCCGGGGGCGAAGGTCACTTCCAGGTCGGCGGCGGGCTTGCCGTCGAGCAGGAACTTGAAGGTCGCCGCCTCGCCCGACACCACGTCGTTGGGGTGGGTCACGGGCACCAATTCCAGGCCCTTGCCGGTCGGCTTGAACACCGTGGTGGTCGGCGCGTCGCGGGTGACGAAGGTTTCGTTGCGGTTGAAGCTCTTGATGGTCTTCAGGTCGGCGGCGCCGGCCGGGACCTGCTTGGCGAAGTCTTCGGGCGTGCCGCGGAAGCGCTTGACCTCGCCGCCTTCGGTCCAACTGGCCATGATCGAGCTGGTGGCCGAACCGATCTTGTAGGTGCCCGGCTTGGTCAACTGGACGTCGAAGGTCGAGCGGTACTTGGCGGTGAGGCCGTTCTGGATCTTGTCGATCGCGCCGTCCGGCGCGGTGACGACCAGGGCGTCCAGGCGCATCGGGTTGTGGTCGGGATAGAACAGCTCGTTGGAGACGGCCGCGTCGACCTCGACCCAGGCGCTGTCGCCCGACAGCACGGTGGCGGTCGGCAGCAGCCAGCCACGGTGGGCGCTGGCGGCGGTGGGCAGGACCAGGGCGGCCCCGAGGATCAGGGGACCGGCGACGGCGAGAAGGCGCTTCTTGAAGGTCATGGCGTTTTTCTCTGTTGGCTTATTTGACGGCGACGGTGACGGCGCCGACTTCGGCCGTCCCCTTGACGGTGGCGGGCGCGCCCGGCTTGCCCCAGGTGAAGGGCACGCGCACGGCTTCCTGGCCGCCGACTTCGCGAGCGGCCTCGACCACCAGGTTGTACTGGCCGGGCTTGAGGTCCTTCAGCGCGCCCTGGGCGCCGCTGAACACCACTTTCTGCGGGCCCGGCGCGCGGGTGGCGCCGCTGATCCCATCAGCCGGGAAGCTCATGGTGCGGCCGGCCTTGCGCCACCACTGGCGCATGTCCTTCAGCCACTTCACGCCCTTGTCTTCCTTGGAATCGGAATCGTACCAGACGGCCAGGGTGCCGGCGGCGGTGGCGTCGGCCGGGTTCTCGATCCAGATCGAGACATAGGGCTTGTGATACTCGGCCACCGTCAGGCGCGGGACCTCGACCGTGACGTTGAGGTCGGCGGCCAGGGCCGGGGCGCCGCCAATAAGCGAAGAACCCGCGGCGGCGCCGGCGAAGGTCAGCAGGGAAAGGGAACGCTTCATGACATGACGCCTCAAAGGTGGACGAAAAGGATGACGAGCAGCAGCGGGATCACCAGACCGCCGGCCACCAGGGGCCAGGTCAGGGGGCGGGCCCGGGCGTGGAATTGCAAGAGGATCAGGCCCGTGACCGCGAAGATCACGCAGGCGCCGGCGAAGATGTCGATGAACCAGCCCCAGGCCTTGCCCGCGTTGCGGCCCTTGTGCAGGTCGTTGAGCAGGCTGATCGCGCCGCGCGTGGTCTTCTCGTGCTCGACGGCGCCGGTCGCGCGGTCGATGCTGATCCAGGCGTCGCCGCCGGGACGGGCCAGGGCGACATAGACCTCTTCCTGCGACCACTCGCCCTCGCGGCGGGCGATGTCGGCGTCGACGGCCTTGTCCAGCCAGGTCTCGACCTGGATCGGCAGCGGCCGCTTGCCCTCGACCGGGCCCTTGGCCAGCTGCGCCAGCAGGTCGGCGGGCAGAGTGGCCTTGCGGTCGACGACCTTGGGCTTGGCCTCGATCTGGCCGGCGTGGTTCAGGGTGAAGCCGGTGACGGCGAAGCACAGCATGCCGATCAGGCTGATCGCGGCGCTGATCCAGTGCCACTGGTGCAGCTGCTTGAGCCAGAACGAACGGCTTTGCTGGGCGGGTGCGGTCTTCACGAAATCCGGGGGCGCTACAGGGGCAGGGCTGAGCTTCAGCCCATATTGAGAACGACTTGCAAAAGCAAGCCTTCCCTGGAAAAGGCGCGCACGCGTCGCGGGCGAGCTACGGAACGGCAGCGCTTGCGGTTGCGAGCTGCGACGATAGCGCACGGCGACGCGCGCCTCGGGGATGGGTTAGATCGTGTTTACCAGTTGTTAAGCACGTCGGGGGCGAGCGTTGCAGAAGATCCTAGTCGCGGAGGACGACATCCTCCTGGCCACCATCCACGAGATCACCCTCAGCGAGGCGGGTTTCGAGGTCCTGGTGTGCCGCGACGGCGAGCAGGCCCTGGAGGCCATGGACGCCTTCGATCCCGACCTGCTGATCACCGACTTCTCGATGCCGCGCATGAACGGCGGCGAGCTGATCAAGGCCACCCGCCGCCGCCGGGGCGCACGCACCGCCGTGCTGCTGGCCTCGGGCCGCGACGAGCACCTGCTGAAGGACGACGAGCGCGGCGACGCCCGCCTGGAAAAGCCGATCTCGCCGGCCCGCTTGTTGTGCGCGGTGCGGGCGTTGGAAGCGCGCTTCGACGGTGGGTGTCTGGCGGCTTAGGCGCGACGGCTCTTCAGGGCTTGAAGGGTTTGGGGGCGACCAAGGGTCTTGGACGCAGCCAGCCGCCGTCGCCCAACCAATCGGCCAGCCGGTCGGGCCAGTGGAGGATCGACAGGCTTTCGGAATGGGCGGCGATGTTGAAGCCGTGGTCCATGTCCGCGAACATGTGCAGCTCCGCCGACACGCCGGCTTTGCGAAGTTGTTCATAGAGGGTCACGGCCGGCTCGGCGCAGCACGCATCCAGCGAGCCGGCGGCGATGAACGCCGGCGGGGCGCCGGCTGGGGCTTGAGCCGGGACGCCCAAAGGGCCGGGGTAGACCAGAACCTGGAAGTCGGGACGGGCGCTGACCGCGTCGAGCGGATCGGCCGAGGTCGGTCCGGGAGCCTGGGAATGGGGCGGCTCGGGGTTGTCGGCGACCAGCGAAACCAATTCTCCGCCGGCCGAAAAGCCCATCACGCCGATGCGGTGCGGGTCCACGCCATATTGCGCGGCGTTCGCCCGGACCCATCGGACCGCCCGGCGCAGGTCCGCGGCGGCGTCACGGTCGATCGCGTAGGTCGATCCGGCCTCGCGCGCCAGGCGGTACTTCAGGACGAAGACGGTGACGCCGTAGCGATTGAGGGCCTTGGCCGGCCCGGAGCCCTCGTTGACGAAGACCAGCATGCGATGGCCGCCGCCAGGCGCGATGATGATCGCCGCGCCATTGGCGTGGCGCGGGTCGGCGGGGAACACCGTCAGCGACGGGCTGTGGACATTGCGCACATAGGTGTTCTCCACGATCTCGGGCTCGCCGGCGCGCCCTTCCGCGCCGGGCGCGCCGCGAGGCCAGAGCGAAACCGTCGCCGGACCGCCGGCGATCGCCGATGGCGCGTCCGGCGACGGCGCCGACGGGGCGCTGATCAATAGCGCCATGAGGGCGACGGCGTGGACGAGCATGGAGAACCTCCCGAACCGCGCATGCGGCCTGGCTTCGCGTCCAGCCTCCAGATTTCAGCAGGCGTTCCAACCGCGACCATCGTCGAACGTCCGCCGCCGCCGCGTAACGCGGATCACCCGAAGTCGCCGCCCGCCCGGCAAGCTCGCTCCAAAAACTCGATCAACCGTCCGTTCACCGCCACAGACAATCTCGACAAGCAGCGCTTTAGAGGAGAAGTATGCCGTCTTTCGTCGCGGGAGGATGCCCGCGCGTCGCATTGGGGTCGTTTCTTGAAAACGCTGTTCTTTACCGCCTCCGCCCTTGCCCTTTCCCTTAGCTTTGGGGGCGCATTTGCCCAGGAGCGCGTGCCGGTCCAGGCCCCGCCGACCCCGCCGATCGCCGCCGCCCAGGACGTGGCCTATCCGGGCGTGCTGAAGCTGTCGGTCGACACCACCGACCTGGACCGCAAGATCTTCCAGGTTCGCGAAACCATCCCGGTCGCCAAGTCCGGCCCGATGACCATCCTCTATCCGCAATGGGTTCCCGGCGGCCACTCGCCCCGTAACGACCTGGACAAGATGGCCGGTCTGGTGATCACCGCCGGCGGCAAGACCCTGCCGTGGACCCGCGACCCGGTCGCCGTTCACGCCTTCCACTTCGACGTGCCCGAAGGCGCGACCGAGATCCAGGTCAGCTTCCAGTTCCTGACCCCGGTGAAGCCCGACGTCGGCCGCACCCTGGTGACCGACGACATGCTGAACGTGCAGTGGCTGCAGCTGGGCTTCTATCCGGCCGGCTACTACACGCGCCGCATCCAGATCGAGCCCACCGTGAAGCTGCCGGAAGGCTGGGGCTTCGGCACCGCCCTGGAAAAGGCCTCGGCCAGCGGTTCGACCACCACCTTCAAGACCACGACCTTCGAGACCCTGGTCGACTCGCCGATGTTCGCCGGCCGCTACTACAAGCAGGTCGACCTGGACCCCGGCGCGGCCACGCCGGTGCGCCTGAACATCGTCGCCGACAAGGCCGAGTTGCTGGACATCAAGCCGGAAGCCCTGCAGATCCACCGCAACCTGGTGCAGCAGGCCTACAAGCTGTACGGCTCGCACCACTACGACCACTACGACTTCCTGCTGGCCCTGAGCGACAAGCTGGGCGGCATCGGCCTGGAGCATCACCGCTCCAGCGAAAACAGCGTCGTGCCCAAGTACTTCACCGAATGGGACAAGAGCTTCGTCGGCCGCGACCTGCTGGCCCACGAATACACCCACTCGTGGAACGGCAAGTTCCGCCGCGCCGCCGACCTCTATACGCCCACACTGAACGAGCCGATGCGCGACAGCCTGATGTGGGTCTATGAGGGCCAGACCCAGTACTGGGGCAACGTGCTGGCCGCCCGTTCGGGCCTGCAGACCAAGCAGCAGGGCCTGGAGTCCCTGGCCATGACCGCCGCGCTCTACGACACCCGCGCCGGCCGCAACTGGCGCAACGTGCTGGACACCACCAACGACCCGATCATCGCCAACCGCAAGCCGGCCTCGTGGACCAGCTGGCAGCGCAGCGAGGACTACTATTCGGAGGGCCAACTGGTCTGGCTCGACGCCGACACGCTGATCCGTGAGAAGACCGGCGGCAAGAAGTCGCTGGACGACTTCGCCAAGGCCTTCTTCGGCGTCGAGAACGGTTCGTACGTGGTGCTGACCTACGACTTCGACACCGTGGTCCAGACCCTGAACGGCGTGGTCCCCTATGACTGGGCGACCTTCCTGAAGACCCGCATCGAGGGCCTGTCCGAGCACGCCCCGCTGGATGGCCTGACCCGCGGCGGCTACAAGCTGGTCTATACCGACACCCCGACCGACTACTTCAAGGCGGCCGAGACCAAGGGCAAGATGGTCAATCTCAGCTACTCGCTGGGGATCACCGTCGGGGCCGGCGGCGTGCTGTCGGCGGTCAACTGGGACACCCCGGCCTTCAAGGCGGGCCTGACGGCCGGCGAGACCATCGTGGCGGTCAACGGCACGAGCTATGGCGACGACCTGATCAAGGACGCGGTCAAGGCCACGGCCAAGGCCGACGCGCCGGTCGTCGAACTGCTGATCAAGGACGGCGAGCGCTACCGGACGGTCAAGATCGACTACCACGGCGGCCTGCGCTACCCGCGCCTGGAGCGCATCGAGGGCACGCCCGCGCGTCTGGACGACATCTATTCGCCGAAGAAGTAGGCGTCTGGTCGAACACCATCAGGAGGCCGTTGGCGGAGACGCCAGCGGCCTTTTGGCGGTCTCGATGTCGCCATAGGTTCATGGAAGACAGCCTAGCTTCCGGGCTCGGCGCGGGATAAACCTTCGGGCGTCCCTGTCGGGTGTCTTCCGCTCAAGATTGTACAGTGAGTCATCGATGAAACTCGCCTCCGGCCTGGTCCTGGCCCTTTCCCTGCTGTCGAGCCCTGTCCTCGCGCAGGAGACGTCCGCGCCGCCGCAACTGTCGGCCGCCGTCGACACCAGCAAGACCCTGGCCGAGGGCCAGGCCTTCCTGGCCAAGAACGCCAAGGCGCCCGGCGTGGTCACCACGGCCTCGGGCCTGCAGTACAAGGTGACGACCTCGGGTCCCAAGACCGGCCCGTCGCCCAAGCTCGGCGACATCGTCAAGGTGCACTACGAGGGCAAGCTGCTGGACGGCACGGTGTTTGACAGCTCGTTCCAGCGCGGCCAGGCGGCGATCATGCCGGCCGACGGCCTGATCCCGGGCTGGCTGGAAGCCCTGCCGCTGATGCATGTCGGCGACGAATGGACCCTGTGGATCCCGGCCAACCTGGCCTACGGCGAACGCGACTCCGGCCCGATCCCGGCCAACAGCGTGCTGGTGTTCCGCCTGCAGCTGATCGGCATGCTGGCGGTGGATTGATCTGAAGCGGGGAGGGGGCGAGCACTTGCCCCCTACGGACCGCTTCGCGGTCGTCTTCCCCCACAGGGGGAAGAGGTCGCGTATTCTCGGCCTCCGCCCGCTACGGGGGCGGACAGGCGGCGAAGCCGCCAGGTGGGGGCAAGTGGGTGAGCCTCAGATCCCCGCCCGCGACGCCATCAGCGGCTGGATCTTCGTCCCGAAGTTCTCCACTCCCGCCACGAAGTCGTCGAACACCAGCAGCACGCCGGCCGTGCCGTCGACGGCGGCGACCTCGTCCAGCATTCGCGCGACGCTTTCGTAGCTGCCCACCAGCGTGCCCATGTTGAGGTTCACCGCCGATTCCGGCGCGGCCAGCTGGGCGGTGTTGGTGGTCGAGCCCGCCGCGGCGTTTGGGGCGGCCTGGTTGGTCAGCCAGGCCAGGGCTTCCTGGTCGGCGCCGGCGCGATAGGCCTGCCACTTGGCCATGGCCGCCTCGTCGGTCTCGTCGGCGATGATCATGAACAGGATGTACGACGCCACGTCGCGGCCGGTCTTGTCGGCGGCGGCCTTCAGGCGGTCGTTGACTCCGCCGAACGCCGTGGGGGTGTTGGTCCCCTTGCCCAGGGCGAAGCTGTAGTCGGCGTACTGGGCGGTGAAGGCCAGGCCCTCGTTGGACGAGCCGGCGCAGATCAGCTTGGTGTCCTCGGGGTGAGGGCTGACCCGGCAGTCCTCCATCTGGAAGTACTTGCCCTTGAAGTTGCTGACCCCGGTGTCCAGCAGCTCGCGCAGCACGGTCGCGTATTCGGCCAGGTAGTTGTAGCGGTCGGTATAGTGACCCTCGCCCGGCCACAGGCCCATCTGGTCGTATTCGGCCTTCTGCCAGCCGGTGACCAGGTTGATTCCGAACCGGCCGGGGGCGATCGAGTCGATGGTCGAAGCCATGCGCGCCACGATGGCCGGCGGGATGGTCAGGGTGGCGGCGGTGGCGAAGATCTTGATCTTGCTGGTCACGGCGGCCAAGCCGGCCATCAGGGTGAAGCTCTCGAGATTGTGCTCCCAGAACTGGGTCTTGCCGCCGAAGCCGCGCAGCTTGATCATCGAGAGAGCGAAGTCGAAGCCGTATTTCTCGGCCTTCTGGACGATCTCCTTGTTCAGCGCGAACGACGGCATGTACTGCGGGGCCGCCTCGGAGATCAGCCAGCCGTTGTTGCCGATCGGAATGAAGACGCCGATTTCCATGGAATTAGTCCCTCCGACTAAGCTTGAATTTCTGTAGTGCGGGCTCCGGTTTCTTCCGTCTCCCCGGCGAAGGCCGGGGCCCAGGTGAAACCCACGAGCCGCTCTGGATGAATCTGGATCCCGGCCTTCGCCGGGAAGACGGGCGATGGGATGTTCACGCCCCCTCCAGGAAACTGACGACCGCCGTGTTGAACGCCTCCGCCGCCGTTACCGTGAAGCCGTGACCGCCCCAGGGCGCGATGTCGAGCGTGGCGTTGGGCAGGCGCTCGGCCAGGCGGCGCGAGCAGGCCAGGGGCACCAGCATGTCGTCGGCGCTGGCGCTGACCAGCACCGGGCACGTGATCGAGGGCAGGGCCTCGTCGATGTCAAAGTCGAGCAGGGCCTGGATGCGGGCGCGCATCACGTCCGGGTCCGGGAAGCCGTGGATGTGATGCACTTCCTCGGCCTCCAGCCGGGCGTTGTTGGCGCTCAGCCAGTCGGCCGGATACAGGAACAGCGGCTGGGCGTGCACATAGGCGGCGATGCCGGTGTTGTTCAGCAGGGCCAGGCGGGTGTCGAAGCAGCGCTTGATATGCGGATCGGGCCGCGACCAGCCGTTGACCACCACCAGCCGGTCGACGCGATCGGGATGGTCCTGCGCCAGGGCCAGGCCAGCGTTGCCGCCCGCCGCGTGACCGACCACGTGGGCCTTCTGGAGGCCGAGCGCGTCCATGACCTTGACCATGTCCTCGGCCATGTCGCTGACGCTGTAGGGACCGGAAGGCAGCTCGCGGACGCTACGGCCCGTGCCCCGGTGGTCGTACAGCAGCACCGGCCAGCGGGCGGTCAGGGCTTGCATCTGCGGCGCCCAGAAGGCGCCTGAACCGCCGAGGCCCGGCGACAAGAGCACGACGTCTCGGCCGGCTATAGGACCGCCATGCAGTTCGTAGTGAAGGCCGTCGACGGTTCCGCTCTGCATCACTTCTTGCCGATGTGGGCGACGGAGGCGATCTCGACCACGAAGCCGGGCTTCACCAGGCCGCACTGGATGCAGTAGCGGGCCGGTTTGTCGCCGGGGAAGTACTCGGCATAAACCTTGTTGATCGTCTGGTAGTTGGACCAGTCGGTCAGGAAGATGTGGTTCATGGTCACGTCGTCCATCGTCCCGCCGGCGGTCTCGATGACGGACTTGATGGTCTCCAGAACCTGCCGGGTCTGGGCCTCGGCGTCGTCGGGAAAGGCGACGTTGTTGTCCTTGTCGAAGGCCAGGGTGCCGGAGACGTAGACGATCCCGTCGGCGAGCGTGCCCGGCGAGAACGGGGCGATGGGCGTGCCCGTGCCGGGCGGGATGATGACGGTCTTGGGCATGTGGCGGTCTCCTGTGTTGTTGAGGCCCTGCGTCCTTCGAGGCCGCTACGCGGCGCCTCAGGATGAGGAATTCAGAAGGCTCAAATGGTCCTCATCCTGAGGTGTGAGGCGTAGCCGAGCCTCGAAGGACGCACGGCGCTGATCACGCCACGCCTTCCCGCTGCCCCACCGCGCCCTTGAAATCCGTCGTGTTCGACACCCAGCCAAAGAAGGTCTCGATGTTGTAGAGCGCGGCCTTCTGCACGAAGTCGGGACCGGCCTGGTGGGTGGCGTCCTCGAGCACCGTGCCGAAATATTCCAGGAAGAAGCCGTCGCGCAGGGTCGATTCCACACAGACGTTGGTGGCGATGCCGACGAACACCAGGTGGCGGATGCCGCGCGAGCGCAGCACGCTGTCCAGCTGGGAATTGAAGAAGCCGCTGTAGCGCGTCTTGTGCAGCTGGATGTCGCCCGGCTGGGGTTTCAGGTCGTCGACCAGCTCGTAGTCCCACGTTCCGCGCGCCAGCAGCTTGCCCTGCAGTTCGGGCCGGGCGCGCATGGTCTTCAGGGCGTTGGACTTGTGCCAGTTGGGCGAGCCGGGGCCGCCGGCCTCGACATAGTCGCCGTCCCAGCCGTTCTGGAAATAGATCACCGGCATGCCCGCGCCGCGCGCCACGTCCAGCACGCCCTTGATCTTGTCGATCACCGCCGCCGCGCCGCTGATGTCGAAACCGGCCAGGTCCAGATAGCCGCCGGGCGAGGCGTAGGCGTTCTGCATGTCGATGACGATCACGGCCGTCTTTTCGATCGGCAGGGCGATCGGCTCGGGCCGGGCCGGCAGCATCAGGGTGTCAGGGGTCATCGCTCGTTCCCGTAGGGGTGAGCGACGCAGGTAAGACCATCGCGGAGCGGGGCGCAATCGATCGATGGTTTGCGAAACCCGGCCACGAGCCGATTACCCCATGGGGCGCCTAAGTCTTGGGCTAATTCAGAAACGACTTACTAAATATCCGCCTGCCGTTCGCCCTCCTGCCGGCCCGTCCGAGGCAGCGACAAGGTCAGGACGCAGACCAGGCCGCTGGGCCGGTAGTCGATCCGGGCCTCGCCGGCCAGGTCGGATTTCAGGCTGGCGGCGATCAGGCGCGAGCCGAAGCCCTTGCGGGCCGGCGGCGACACCGTCGGGCCGCCGCGCTCTTCCCAGTGCAGGGTCAGGCGGTGCAAGGCGCCGGGATCCACGTGCCAGACCACCGTCACCGTGCCTTCGGGCGCCGAAAGCGCGCCGTACTTGACCGCGTTGGTGCCCAGCTCGTGGAACACCATCGACAGGGCCAGGGCGGCGTTGGGCGTCAGGGCCGCCGGCGGTCCCGCCAGCACCGTCCGGTCCAGATAGGGTTCGAGCGTTTCCTCCAGGATCTCCTTGAGGTCGGCGCCGGCCCACACGCTCTGGGTCAACAGGTCGTGGGCGCGGGCCAGGGCCATGATGCGTTCGTTGAAGGCCGTCAGGCCAGGCGTGTCGGCGGGGCGGCCCAGGCTTTGTCGGGCCAGGGACTGCACCGTGAACAGGGTGTTCTTCACCCGGTGGTTCAGCTCGTTGATCATCAGCTGCTGACGCTGGTGGGCGCGCAGCTCCTCGGCCTCGCGGGTCCGCAACTGGTGGGCGGCGTCATGCAGGGCCGCGCGGACCTCGGCGATCTCGCGGAAGCGGTCCGGGACCAGGGCGATTTCCTCGCCCGCCGCCACGGCCTTGGCGTCGACTCCCAGCCCGCGCACCGAGGCGGAGATGTCGCGCGCGACCAGCACGGCGGCGCCCGCGCCGATGATCAGCAGCACCAGGCTGGCCATGGTCAGCCAGCCCACCGACGCGAAATTGGCCCGGCTCAGCTCGCTCCGAGGCACGCCGACGATGAACGACCAGCCGGTGCTCGACGAGCGACTGAAGGCCGACAGCGTGGCCGTGCCGTCCAGCGTATGGCTCAGCGTGACGCCCTCGTTGCCGCGAGTCATCGCCTTGCGCATCTGATCGCTGACCTTGCGACCCAGGAAGCGGTCGCCGTCCTTGGACCGCGCCACCAGCGAGGCCTCGCGATCGACGATGCTGGCCGTCCAGCTGTGGGGAATGCTCTGGGCGGCGAAGATCGACGAGAAGGCCTCGGGCGGCTGCTGATAGGCCAGGTCGTAGAGCTTGCCGCCCACGATGACCGGCATGTCGATCGAGACGAAGGGCGGGAACTGACCGGCCTTGGCGGGACGCACCAGGTTGGAGACCGACGAGCGGCCGGCGCGGATGGTCTGCCAGCGATAGTCCGGCAGGCCGATCGTGGGCGGGGGCTCGCCAGGCGGCGAGCGGGTGTTGACCAGTTGCCGTTCGTTGTCGAGCAGCACGATCCAGCCCTGGCCGCCCGCCACGGCCGCCCGGGCCTGGCGTTCGAAGGCGGGGATGTCGCCGGCGATCAGGTCGGGCGAGACCGCCAGGGTCTGCAGGATGCTCTGCCCCTGGCCGATCTGGCGGTCGGTGGCCAGCACCAGGGCGCGGGTGGTGGCGATCAGCTGCCGCTCATAGCGCGCCCGGCTCTCGCCGAACTCGGCGCGGGCCAGCAGGGCCATGAACAGCGTGGCCGGAACCACCAGGCACAGGGCCATCAGCAGCAGGCGCCGGCGCACGGTGCCGGCGGCGGGTGAGGGCGAGTCCGATACGGGGTCGGGGGCGACCGGGTCTTGCAAAGGCGAAGCTGCTCATCCTGCGGGATCGCCTCAAGAGAAGGCGACCGCCGCGTCGGGTCAAGCGTCGTCGCGCAAGGCTCGCGCGACGACGCGGCAACCTTCGACCGCCGACGGGGTTCTCTTGCTCAGCCCACGGCAAAGATGTCGGGGATTTTGGGAGACTTCACAGCATGCGTATCGTCACCATCGCGGCCGTCGCCGCCCTCGCCATCGGCGCCGCCGCCTGCCAGCCCAAGGCTGAAAAGGCCAGCGACGCCGCCGCCGACGCGACCGCCGCCGCCGCCTCCAGCCAACAGGCCGCCGACGCCGCCGCTCAAGCGGCCAACGCCAGCACCACCGCCGCCCAGACGGGCGACACGGCCACGGCCAAGGCCGCCGGCGACACCGCCGCCGCCGCGGGCGACCAGGCTGAAAAGGCCGGCGACGCGGCCAAGGACGCCGGCCACGACGCCAAGGACGCCGCGCACTAAGCGTGTCCTGAGATCAGGAAAGGGCCGGCTCCGTGCGCGGGACCGGCCTTTTTTTGTTTGAGCGGAGCGAAGGACGAGAGGGGCGCGTTGTCATCTCATGCCCAAAGCCCGTACGCCCCGCCGCAAGGCCACCGCCGCCGACGCCTTCTCCCTGGCCAGCGCTAGCACCGAGCTGGCCCTGGCCTCACTGCGGGTCGTCAACGCCCGCACGCCGATGATCGCCAGGGCCCTCAGCGACCCGATGCGCGGCGACTACGCCGAGCTGACACGCATGGTTTCCGAGAAGCCCCTGGCCTTCGCGCGCGGCGCCGCGGCCGGCGGTCCGGGCTGGCTGGCGATGGCGGCGGAGTCCAACCGCTATTTCGCCCAGGCCTGGAGCACCACGCCGGGTCTGTCGTCGGCGACCAACGCCTTCGCGTTCTGGGGGCGGATGATGTCGCTGGGCGTGGCCTGGCAGGCGGCCATGCTGGCCCCGGTTCACGCCGCCGCGACCGCCAACGCCCGCCGCTTGGACGCCAAGGCTTGACCTCAATCCCGGCGTGCGTCCGACCGGAACGCGCGTTTTTCCCTAGCCGCGCGGCGGAAATGACCGTCATCCTGGCGTTCGTTGAAGCCGAAGGCGGCGCCTAGACCGCCTCGGACCGCGCGAGGAGTTCGTCGACCATGTCCGGACCGGCTGTCGATTTCGATCGCATGACGACCCTGGGCGACGTCGCCCGCTATCACCGCGAGGTCCGCCCCGAGGCGACGGCCCTGGTGTTCGAGGGGCGCTCGACCAGCTTCGCCGACTTTGACCGCCACACCGACCGCGTGGCCGCCGCCCTGCTGGCCGAGGGCCTGACCAAGGGCGACCGCATCGCCTATGTCGGCAAGAACAGCGACCACTATTTCGAGCTGCTGTTCGGCGCGGCCAAGGCTGGGGTGGTGCTGGCGCCGATCGGCTGGCGGCTGGCCGCGCCCGAGATCGCCTACATCCTGGGCGACTCCGAGGCGCGCATGGTGTTCGTCGGTCCAGAGCTGATGGCCCACGTCCAGTTCGTGGCCGAGCTGATGCTGGACCAGCCGATCGTGATCGCCATGGAGCCGGGAGAGGACGGCTATCCCTGCTTCACGGCCTGGCGCGACGAGCCTCGCGACGACGACGTCCCGGCGGCGCGCGTGACCTCGGCCGACATCGCCATCCAGCTCTACACCTCGGGCACCACCGGTCGGCCCAAGGGCGCGATGCTGACCCATTCCAACATCCTGACCACCCGCAAGCTGGCCGCCCAGGCCGACATGGACTGGAACCGCTGGGGCCCCGACGACGTCAGCCTGGTGGCCATGCCCGTGGCCCATATCGGCGGAACCGGCTGGGGCGTGGTCGGGTTGATCAACGGCGCAAAGGGCGTGGTCGCCCGCGAGTTCGACCCCACCCGGGTGCTGGACTTCATCGAGAAGGACCGGGTCTCCAAGATGTTCATGGTGCCGGCCGCCCTGCAGATCGTGGTGCGCCAGCCGCGCGCCCGCCAGGTCGACTACAGCCGGCTGAGCCACATCCTCTACGGCGCCGCGCCCATCCCGCTGGACCTGCTGCGCGAGTGCATCGAGGTGTTCGGCTGCGGCTTCGTCCAGCAGTACGGCATGACCGAGACGACCGGCACGGTGGTCTATCTGCCGCCGCGCGATCACGATCCGGCCGGCAACGCCCGCATGCGCTCGGCCGGCCTGCCCATGCCCGGCGCGGAGCTGAGGATCCTAGGCGAGGACGGCCAGGCCCTGGGTCCCAACGAAGTCGGCGAGGTGGCCGTGCGCTCGCCCGCCAACATGGCCGGCTACTGGAAGCTGCCCGAGGCCACCGCCGACACGATCGGCGAGGACGGCTGGCTGCGCACCGGCGACGCCGGCTACCTCGACGAGGACGGCTACCTGTTCATCCACGACCGGGTGAAGGACATGATCATCTCGGGCGGCGAGAACATCTATCCGGCCGAGGTCGAGAGCGCGGTCTACGGCCATCCGCACGTGGCCGAGGTGGCGGTGATCGGCGTGCCCGACGACACCTGGGGCGAGGCGGTCAAGGCGGTGGTCGCCCTCAAGCCCGGCGCGCCCCGGGACCCGGCCGACATCATCGCCTTCGCCAAGGGCCGCATCGCCGGCTTCAAGGCGCCCAAGAGCGTCGACTTCATCGACGCCCTGCCGCGCAACGCCTCGGGCAAGATCCTGCGGCGCGAGCTGCGCGAGCCCTATTGGGCCGGCAAGACACGAAGGGTGAACTGAATGGCGGATGGCGGCGGTCGCATCGCGGAGCTGGTCCAGGGGCTGTATCAACCCGAGGGCGGGCCGCGCGTCGACTTTCGCCAGCCGGCCGGCGAACCCGCCCTGGCCGCGCCGGAGTCGGTGTCCTGGCGGGTGTTCAAGAACCCGGTCTCGCTGTTCGTCGGCGGTGTGGCGGCGGTGATCCTGGAACTGGCCGAGCCGCGCGTGCGCAGCGGCGTGTGGGAGCATTCCAGCTTTCGCCGCGATCCGCTGACCCGCCTCAAGCGCACCGGCCTGGCGGCGATGGTCACGGTCTATGGTCCGCGCTCGGCCGCCCAGAAGATGATCGCCGGCGTGGTGCGCATGCACGACAAGGTCGCTGGCGACACCCCGGCGGGGGCGGCCTATCGGGCCAATGACGTGGCGCTGCTGGACTGGGTGCAGGCCACGGCCAGCTACGGGTTCATGGAGGCCTACCATGCCTATGCCCGACCGCTGAGCGACGCCGACCGCGACCGGTTCTATGCCGAGGCCGCGCCGGCGGCGGCGCTGTACGGCGCGGTGGGCGCGCCGGCTTCGGTCGCCGCGTGGGAGGCCCAGCTGGCCGCCATGCTGCCGACGCTGGAGCGGCACGAGATCGTCTTCGAGTTCCTGGACCTGATGCGAAAGACCGCGATCCTGCCGGCGCCGCTGCGCGGCCTGCAGGGCGCGCTGATCCGGGCGGCGGTGGCGATCACGCCCGTGGCGGTGCGTGAGGTCGTGGGGCTGGGCCGGGCGTGGGACCTGGGGCCGGTCGAGCGGCGGTTGGTCAAGCTGGCCGGCGCGGCGGCGGACCGGCTGCCGGTCCAGGGCACGCCGGCGGTGGAGGCGTGTCTGCGGATGGGGTTGGCGGGGGATTATCTGTATCGGCGGTGAGGCCCTAAAGCCTCCCCCTGTGGGGGAGGCGATCGCGCAGCGATCGGTGGGGGGATTTATAGGATTGTCGATCCGGGTTTCGGCCGAACACTCCCCCCTCCGTCGGCTTCGCCGACACCTCCCCCACAGGGGGAGGATCTGAATCCTCAATCCGTATGCCCTTGATGCTCCGTCTGCCCGGCCCGCACCTCCGTCCGCGAGAACACCTCCTCCTGGCCGTCCTGCAGCAGTTCCTCGGCGTCGGCTTTATCCTGTTCGGCCTGGGCCAGGACCAGGCGCAGGGCCTCGACCTCGGTGGGGGCCTCGACCACGACGCTGCGCAGCGGGGCTTCCGGCGGGGCGTCGCCGAGACGGACATCGATGCGCCAGCGGGTGGTCATGGGAGCTTCTCCGAGGTTGAAGGCGTTGGTTCGCTCCTCAGGTAACGCACCATTGCACCAAGCGGCGTTTCTGGCGAGGTTGCGGCGAATCCAGTTCGGGGAGGCTTCATGGCGGATCGAGGCGGGCGACGAGGTCCGGAGCGACAGGGCGTGGATCGCAGGGCGGTCCTGGCCGGCGCGACGGGCCTGGCGGGATTCGCCTTGGCCGGAGCCGGCGCGGCGCGCGCCGCCTCGTCCCGGGTCGAGGCGCTGATCGCCCAGATGACCATGGAGGAAAAGGCCGGCCAGCTGTCGTGCTATTCCGACATGATCCGGCCGCCGGTCGGCGACATCAATCCGCTGGTCAACCAACGCAACACCCAGCAGATCCTGGCCGACATCCGCGCGGGCCGGATCGGAACGCTGATGAACGGCGTCGGGGTCGAGGGCGCGCTGCAGGCCCAGACCGCCGCCGTCGAGCATTCGCGCCTGCGCATTCCGCTGCTGTTCGCCGCCGACGTGATCCACGGCTTCAAGACCGTCTATCCGATCCCCCTGGCCGAGGCCGCCAGCTTCGATCCCAACCTGGCCGAGCGCACGGCCCGCGCCGCCGCGATCGAGGCCTCGTCCTACGGCAACCACTGGACCTTCGCCCCGATGGTCGACGTGGCCCGCGACCAGCGCTGGGGCCGGGGCGCCGAGGGCTCGGGCGAGGACGTCTTCCTGGGCGAGGTGATGGCCCAGGCCCGGGTGCGCGGCTTCCAGGGCCGTGACCTGACCGCGCCCGACAGCCTGCTGGCGACCGCCAAGCATTTCGCCGCCTATGGCGCCGTGGCGGCGGGTCTGGACTACAACACCGTCGACATCTCCGAGGAGACCCTGCGCGAGGTGCACCTGCCGCCGTTCAAGGCCGCCTTCGACGCCGGCTGCTTGGCGGTGATGTCGGCGTTCAACGACATCAACGGCGTGCCGGCCACGGCCAACAAGCATCTGCTGACCGACATCCTGCGCGGCGAGTGGAACTTCAAGGGCGTGGTCATTTCCGACTACACCGCCGACCAGGAGTTGGTGGCCCACGGCTACGCCGCCGACGACAAGGACGCCGCCCGGCTGGCGATCCTGGCGGGCGTCGACATCAGCATGCAGAGCGGACTCTACAGCCGCTACCTGCCAGAACTGGTCGCCCAGGGCCGGGTGCCGATGGCGGTGGTCGACAACGCCGTGCGCCGGGTGCTGAGCCTGAAGGAGGCGGTGGGCCTGTTCGACCAGCCGTTCCGCTCGATCGACCCCAAGGCCCAGGCCGCCAACACCGCCACCCCGGCCATGCGGGCGCTGTCGCGGGAAGCCGGCGCGCGCTCGATCGTGCTGCTGCGCAACGATGGCGGCCTGCTGCCGCTGCCGACGAAGGGTAAGAAGATCGCCCTGATCGGTCCGTTCGCCGAGGACCGGGCCAATATCCTGGGACCGTGGGCCTTCTTCGGCGACCCGGGCCTGGGCGTCGATCTGGCCACCGGAATCCGCGAGGCGATGGCCGACCCGTCGCAACTGACCATCGCCAAGGGCTGCGACGTCGAGAACACCATCCCCGGCGGCTTCGACCAGGCCGTCGCGGCCGCCAAGTCCGCCGACATCGTGCTGCTGGCGGTGGGCGAGAGCCAAAACATGTCGGGCGAGGCCCAGTCGCGCACCGAGATCGGCCTGCCCAAGGTGCAACAGCAGCTTGCCGAGCTGGTGGGCGCGGTCGGCAAGCCGACGGTGGTGCTGCTGCGCCACGGCCGGGCCCTGGTGATGGAAGGGGCGGTCAAGGCCGCGCCGGCCGCGCTGGCCACCTGGTTCCTGGGCACCGAGACCGGCCACGCCGTGGCCGACGTGCTGTTCGGCAAGGTCAATCCGTCGGCCCGCCTGCCGGTCAGCTTCCCGCACGAGAGCGGCCAGGAGCCCTTCGCCTACAATCACCGCACCACCGGCCGTCCCGCGCCCCAGGCCGACGACAGCCAGGAGTACAAGGCCCGCTGGCGCACCACCCGCAACGAGGCGCTGTACCCGTTCGGCCACGGGCTGTCGTACACCAGCTTCGCGCTCAGCGACGTCAAGCTGTCGACCATGCGCCTGGCCTGGAACGACAAGCTGTTCGTCACGGTCAATGTGGCCAACACCGGCAAGATCGCCGGTGAGCACGTGGTCCAGCTCTATATCCGCGACCGGGTGGCCAGCCGCACCCGGCCGGTGCGCGAGCTCAAGCGCTTCATCCGCGTGGCGCTGAAGCCGGGCGAGAAGCGCGAGGTGCGGTTCAGCCTGGAGCGCGGCTCGCTGATGTTCGTCGGCGAGAACGACCGCTGGATCGCCGAGCCCGGCATGTTCGACCTGTGGGTGGCCAACAGCGCCGTCGACGGCCTGGCGGCGAGCTTCGAGCTGGTGGGGGCCTGAGGGAGGCGACATCAAGAATCCCTCTCTCTTTGAGAGAGGGAGGGGCCCGCCGCCACAGGCGGTGGGAGGGTGAGAGGTTTCACCCTTGCCAGCAAACCCCCGTTGTTTCCGCTGACCGTCCCGCCTGTTGATGTGATCGAGAAGCTAGACGTCTCCCCCAGCCGCGATAGGTAGGGATCTAGCGCCGTACCTTGTCCGGAGAGATTGTAACCTCTCACCCTCCCACCGCTTCGCGGCGGGCCGCTCCCTCTCTCTATGAGAGAGGGAAATTGATAGGTTTGACATCCGCCTCCCTGCCGAGCATTTATCCTACAAATAATTCCAGAGTCGCGAGGCCCCATGTCCGCCAGTTCGTTTAAGGAGGGGCCCATCCGCGTGGCCCTGATCGGCCTGGGCAAGATCGCTCGCGACCAGCATCTGCCGGCCATGGCCGCCGATCCGCGCTTCGAGCTGGTCGCCATCGTCAGCCGCCACGCCACGCAGGACGGACTTCCCAGCTTCCATACCCTGGACGAACTGCTGGCCGACGGCCTGGCCTTCGACGCGGTGGCGCTGTGCACCCCGCCGCAGGTGCGCCACGGCCTGGCGCGCCAGGCGCTGGAGGCCGGCAAGCACGTGATGCTGGAAAAGCCGCCCGGCGCGACGCTGAGCGAGGTCGAGGACCTGCGCCAGGTCGCCGAGGCCCAGGGCGTCACCCTGCAGACCACCTGGCACTCGCGCCACGCCCCCGCCGTCGCTCCGGCCCGCGACTGGCTGGCCGGCAAGACGATCACCGCGGCGCGGATCAACTGGCGCGAGGACGTGCGGGTCTGGCACCCGGGCCAGGACTGGATCTGGGAGCCGGGCGGCCTGGGCGTCTTCGACCCCGGCATCAACGCCCTGTCGATCGCCACCGCCCTGCTGCCGCGCCCGTTCTTCCTGACGCAGGCGACGCTGCACGTGCCCGAGAACCGCCAGTCGCCGATCCAGGCCGAGCTGGCCTTCGTCGACGTCGACGGCGTGCCGGTCACCGCCGAGTTCGACTTCCTGCAGACCGGTCCGCAAAGCTGGGACATCGAGGTCGACACCGACGGCGGCGCATTGCGGTTGTCACACGGCGGCGCCAAGCTGTGGATCGACGGCGCTCTGGTTCACGAGCAGCCCGAGGCGGAATATCCGGCGCTCTACGCCCGGTTCGCGGACCTGATCGCGACAGGGCGTTCCGACGTCGATGTGACGCCGTTACGTCACGTGGCCGACGCATTTCTGTTGGGTCGCCGCGTCGTCGCTCCAGCTTTTGTCGAGTAAGGCCAAGTTCGCATCTTTTTGATGCGCGAGCTGCTTGCATAAACCTTGAGCGCAACGTTAGGTACGGCCCGACGGGCGTGAGACCAGTGTTCGGCCGGTGGGTCGACTGAGGCGCGCGCTCAGGGGAGAGACGCGTGAAGTTCCTGGACGCCCCGTTGCCGCCGCCGCTGGTCGCCGCCTTGCGGGCCTGTCGCCCGCACCTGCTGGCCGCCGCTGTCTTCAGCGCCTTCATCAATCTGCTGCTGCTGGCGCCGACCATCTACATGATGCAGGTCTACGACCGGGTCGTGCCCACCGAAGGGCGGCTGACCCTGCTGTATCTGACCCTGGTGGTGGCCTTCGCCCTGGGCACCCAGACGGCGCTGGAGTCGGTGCGCTCGCGGCTGCTGACCCTGGCCGGGCTGCGCCTGGACCGGCTGCTGGCCGGCGGCATCCTGCAGAAGCTGATGAGCGCCATGACGCCCGGGTCCTCGGCCCAGGGCATGCGCGAGTTCGATATCGTGCGCCAGGCCCTGTCGGGGCCCGTGGCCGTGGCGGCCTTCGACATTCCGTGGACGCCGATCTACGTGCTGGTCGCCTTCATGATCCACCCGGCGCTGGGCGCGATGACCATCGTCGGCGGCGTGGTGCTGGTGACCCTGGCGGTGCTCAACGAGCGGGCGACGCGAGGGCGGGCCCGCGAGGCCTTCGCCGCCCAATCCCAGGCCTACGCCTCGCAGGAAGCGGCCGCCGCCAATGGCGAGGTCGTGCGGGCCCTGGGCATGCGCGGCGCCTTGCGCGAGCGCCAGCTGGCCGACCGTCGCACGGGCCTGGACCTGTCGGCCAAGGCCCAGTTCACGGGCGGCGGCTATTCGGCGGCCACCAAGTTCACCCGCATGTTCCTGCAGTCGGCGGCCCTGGGCCTGGGCGCCTGGCTGGCGGTCGACAAGCAGATCTCGGCGGGGTCGATCATCGCCGCCTCGGTGCTGATGAGCCGCGCCTTGCAGCCGATCGAGCAGCTGGTCGGCTCCTGGGGCGTGGTCGGCCAGGTGCGCGGCGCGCTGAACAACCTGATCAAGCTGTTCCCACCGACACGCGGGCTGGACGTGTCCGGCACCCAATTGCCCGCGCCGACCGGGGCCCTGGCCCTGGAGCAGGTGGCCGTGCGCGCGCCGGGCGAAGGCGGAGCGGTGCTGCTGCGCGGCGTTTCCTTCCGTCTGACCCCCGGCGAGATTCTCGGCGTCATCGGCCCCAGTGGAGCGGGCAAGACCACCCTGGCGCGGGTGGCGGCCGGGGCGATCGCGCCGGACATGGGCGCGGTGCGTCTGGACGGCGCCAGCCTGGCCGACTGGGACGGCGACCGGCTGGGCCGCTACATCGGCTACGTGCCGCAGGACTCGGGCCTGATGGCCGGATCGATCAAGGACAACATCTCGCGCTTCGCGATCTGGGTCGGGGCCGATCCGACGATCGTCGACGCCGACGTCGTGGCCGCGGCCCAGGCGGCCGGGGTGCATGAGCTGATCCTGCGCCTGCCCAAGGGCTACGACACCACGCTGGGGGCGGGCGGACGCGGATTGTCGGCGGGGCAGGCCCAGCGCGTGGCCCTGGCCCGCGCCCTGTACGGCGAGCCGCCGCTGCTGGTCCTGGACGAACCCAACTCGGCGCTCGACGCCGACGGCGAGACGGCGCTGAACAACACGCTCCTGGCCGCCAAGCAGCGCGGCGCGGCGATCCTGATCGTCGCCCATCGCACCGGCATCCTCAACATCGCCGACCGCCTGCTGGTCCTGCGCGATGGTCAGATCGAGATGCTGGGCCCCCGCGCCGACGTCGTCGCCAAGATGTCTCCCGCCGCCCAAAGCCAGACCAGAGGGGCCGGGGCCAAGCCGGCGTCCGCCTCCACCGCCTTGCAGGCCGCCAAGCCATGACCGACGCGACATTCCCGCCCTTGGGCCAGACTCCCGGCGCCGCCGGCGAAGCGGCCGCCAAGCTCCCGCCGCGCCTGTCGGACGATCCCGCCAAGATGATCCGCATCGGCGCCGGCGTGGCCGGGCTGTTCTTCGTCGGCTTCCTGGGCTGGGCGGCCGTGGCGCCGCTGGACGCCGGGGCCTACGCCCACGGGGTGATCGCCGTGGCCGGTAACCGCCAGGCCGTGCAGAGCCGCGAGGGCGGGGTGGTCACGGCCATCCGGGTGGTCGAGGGCCAGAGCGTGGTCAAGGGCCAGATCCTGGTCGAGCTGTCGGCCTCGGACCTGCGCGCCAGCGAGCGGGGCATGACGGGCGAGGTCCTGACCCTGCTGGCCCAGCGCGCGCGCCTGGTCGCCGAACGCGACGGCCGGCCGGGCTTCGCCGCGCCGCCGGAATTCGCCGACCTGGCCCCCGAGGACAAGCCTCTGGCCGAGGACTCCCTGCGGCTGCAGCGCCAGCAGTTCCAGGCCCGCCGGGGCTCGCTGCAGACCCAGCGCGGCGTGCTCAACCAGCGCATCCTGCAGCTGGGCCAGCAGACCAGCGGCGCCCAACGCCAGCTGGACGCCAATCGCGAGCAGCAGAAGCTGATCGCCGAGGAACTGGACGGCGTCCAGGAGCTGGCCGCCAAGGGCTTCGCGCCCAAGACCCGGGTGTTGGCCCTGCAGCGCAGCGCCGCCTCCCTGACGGGCGAAGACGGCGCCTACCGCGCCCAGATCGCCCGCAACAGCGAAGCCGAGGGCGAAACCCGCCTGCAGGCCCTGTCGCTGGACCGGCAAATGCTGGAGGAGGTCTCGGGCCAGCTGCGCGACGTGCAGGTCCGGCTCGACGACCTGCAGCCCAAGGTGCTGGCCGCCCGCGAGCAACTGGCCCGCGCCACGGTCCGCGCCCCGTCGGGCGGCAAGGTGGTGGGGCTGAACGTCTTCACCGTCGGCGGGGTGGTCGCGCCCGGCCAGACCCTGATGGAGATCGTGCCGCAGGACCGCCGCCTGGTGATCCAGGCCAAGGTGTCGCCCAACGACGCCGACGACCTCAAGCCCGGCCAGAAGACCCAGATCCGCTTCACCTCGCTGCACGAGCGCGACCTGCCGTTGCTGAACGGCACCCTGACCGAGCTGTCGGCCGACAGCTTCACCGACGAGAAGTCCGGCGTGCAGTACTTCAAGGCCGAGGTCGCCGCTCCGCCCGAGGAGCTGGAGAAGATCCGCAAGGTCCGTGGCGGTCAGTCGGGCCTGCAGGCCGGCCTGCCGGTCGAGGTGCTGATTCCGCTGCGCAAGCGCTCGGCCCTGGCCTATCTGATGGAGCCGCTGTTCCAGACCTTCTGGCGGATGGGCCGCGAGCACTAGGCGGCGTCGCATCCCAATAAAAGCGCGAGCAAATAAAAAGGCGGGCCTCCCCGAGGCCCGCCTTTAGTTCGAGTCCCCCTCGGGACGTGGGCGGCGCTGATCGCTCGGCCCCCCCAGGCCTTGCGGTGCTCCGTTCTCCGAGCCGATGACGTTGGCGTCCGAAGCGTCGGTGACAAATTCAACCGAACATTGTTGATCGACGATCAATGTTCATTCGCCAGGGCCGACAGCAGTAAGGCTTTGTGCGTCGCAGACATTACATGCCGGTCCCATTTTCTTGATCCCTTGTCTCAAAGGAAAAGCGCGGTCTCGCGTGGTGCGACGAACGCCCGCATTGGCGAATACAGTAAATACGTGATTGTGCCTTGGGGGAGGCCACATGAGTGAACCTTTGAGCCCGCCTTCGGAGTCCGCGTTGCGACTGGGGCGATCGAATTTCAGCACACGGAGCGTTCCGCCCGAGGAACGTCACGACTTCTATCGTCGTGAGGTGCTGACGGCGCTCGACGCGCGCGATCCCGAGCCGGGGTTCACGGCCAACATCACGTCGCTGCGGCTGGGCTCCCACGCCTTCTACGTCACCGAGACCGGCGGCCACACGATGTTCCGCACGCCGGAGATGATCGCCGCCGACGGTCACGACCATTACATCGTCCAGTTCAACATCGCCGGTTCTCACACCGGCGACTTCGACGGGGTGGCGTTCTCGGCCGGTCCGGGCGAGATCGGGATCTGCGACCTGTCGCGGCCGATGCTGCTGCACTCGACGGCGGTCAAGGTGCTGTCGACCTTCCTGCCGCGCGCCGAGGTCAAGGCCGTGGTGCCCGACATCGAGCTGCACGGCATGGTGCTGGACGGCAACCGCGCGGGCCTGCTGGTCGAGCACCTGACCTCGGTCAGCCGCTGGTTCCCGCAACTGCTGCCCGAGACCCTGCCGGGCATCACCCGCGCCACGATCGAACTGCTCGGCGCCTGCCTGGCCATGGAGGCCGGCCGCGCCGACTTCGGCATGCGCGAGTCGCCGGTGCTGCTGCGGGCTCGCGCCTATGTCGAGCACAACCTGCTGGAGCCCAGCCTCAACCCGGCCAGGATCAGCGAAGCCCTGGGCGTGTCGCGCTCCACTCTCTATCGCCTGTTCGAGCCGCTGGGCGGGGTGACGGCCTATATCTGGGACCGCCGCCTGCACCTGGCCCGCGCCGCCCTGCTGGATCCCAAGCGGGCCCGGCGGATCAGCGAGATCGCCTTCCAGTGCGGTTTCAGCAGCGAGGCCCATTTCAGCCGCAGCTTCCGCAAGGCGTTCAACATCCGCCCCAGCGACCTGCGCTCCCTGCAGCCCAGCCTCGTCGACGAGCCGGACACCCCGTTCGCCAAATGGACCGAGGCGGCGAGCGGCTCCTAGGGTCTGCACGACATCTGCACGGCAAACGCGCCGAACCGCCCCGACGTCCCCGTTGACCCGCGACGCTAGGCGCTGAACATGAGGGCCATGCAGCGCACGATCCTGGTCGTCGACGACGATCCCCACATTCGCCAGCTCCTGGTGTTCGCCCTGGCCAAGGTCGGGCTGGAAACCCGCGAGGCGGCCGACGGCGAGGCGGCCCTGGCCTCGGTGGCCGAGCGCGCGCCGGACCTGGTGGTGCTGGACATCAACATGCCGCGCCTGGACGGGCTGGAGGTCTGCCGCCGCCTGCGGGCGCAGGGCGAGCTGCCGATCCTGTTCCTGAGCTCGCGCGACGACGAGATCGACCGGGTGCTGGGCATCGAGCTGGGCGCCGACGACTATGTGGTCAAGCCGTTCAGCCCGCGCGAGGTGGTGGCCCGGGTCCAGGCGATCCTGCGCCGCACCGGCGGCAAGCCGGCGGAGGCGACGCCGGCCGACGGCCTGATCGCGCGCGGCAAGCTGACCCTCGATCCCGAGGCCTGGAGCGCGGCGTGGGCCGGCGGCGAGCTGTCGCTGACCGTCACCGAATTCACGATCCTCAAGACCCTGGCCACGACCCCGACCAAGGTGTTCAGCCGCGACGCCATCATCGACCGCCTGCGCGGCCCGGGCTTCGCGGTGACCGACCGCACCATCGACAGCCACGTGCGCAACCTGCGGGCCAAGTTCGCCGGCGTGGGCGGGCATGACGTGATCGAGACGCGGGCCGGGATCGGCTACCGCCTCGGCGCTTGCCAGGGAAATTCGGGCCAGGGCGCCGTCGCCGGATGAGCGCCTGGCTGCGGCGCTGGTGGCCGGCCCTCCGCCTGCGGACCATCCTGCTGACCGTGCTGCTGTTCGCCGCCGCCATGCCGGCGATCGGGGCGGTGTTCCTGCGCACCTACGAGAACACCCTGGTGCGCCAGACAGAGGCCGAACTGACGAGCCAGGGCGCGGCCCTGGCCTCGGCGGCGGCCAACCTGTGGCCCGGGGCGGTGCGCGACCTGACGCCGGCCGATCCCGACGCCCGCGACGATCCCGGCTACTACCGGCCCGAGTCGACCAGCGTCGATCTGCGCGGCTCGCCGCTGCTGCCCGAACGCCCGGCCGCGACGCCCGGGCAGACGGCCGATCCCAAGGCCGAGGCGGCGGCCGAGGTGCTGGAGCCGATCTTCGACCAGACCAGCCGCAGCACCTTGGCCTCGATCCTGATCGTCGACCGCCATGGCGTGGTGGTGCGCGGCCTGGGGCAGGGCGGCAGCCTGGCCAGCCTGCCGGAGATCCAGGCGGCGCTGAAGGGCCATGCCCGCACGGTCCTGCGGCGCAACGGAGCCTATCACCCGCGCTATTCGTTCGAGTGGCTCAGCCGCGCCTCCGCCGTGCGGCTGCATCACGCGCGGCCGGTGGTCGTGAATGGCCAGGTCGTGGGCGCGCTGCTGCTGTCGCGCTCGCCCCGGGCGCTGTTTCGCGGCGTCTACCAGGACCGGGCCAAGCTGCTGGTCGGGGCCGGGGCGACGATCCTGCTGCTGGTGCTGCTGTCGGGCCTGGTGTCGCGCGGGGTGACCCGGCCGATCGAGGCGCTGAGCGCGGCGACGCGGAGCGTGGCGACCGGGCAGGGCAGCGTGCCGGAGACCCCCGCCACCGCCGCCGTCGAGATCCGCGACCTCTATCAGGACTTCCGGGTGATGGCCGACGCCATCGCCGTGCGCTCGCGCTACCTGCGCGACTTCGCCTCGGCCGTCAGCCACGAGTTCAAGACGCCGCTGGCCGGGATCACCGGCGCGGTCGAGCTGCTGGACGACCATTTCGACACCATGACCCCGGACGAGCGCCGCCGGTTCCTGGGCAATATCTCGGCCGACAGCGCGCGGCTGTCGCAACTGGTCGGGCGGCTGATGGACCTGGCCCGGGCCGACATGGCCATGCCCCAGGCGGGGGTGGCGACCGACCTGGCCTCGCCGCTGCGCCGGGCGGTCGACGCCCAGGGCGGGCGCGGGCTGGACATCGTGCTGGACCTGCCCGACGGCCTGCCGCCCGTCGCCGCGCCCGAGGCGACGATCGAGGCGGTGCTTGTCTCGCTGGCCGAGAACAGCCGCCAGGCCGGCGCCACGGCGCTTCAGGTCACCGGCGAGAGCGTCGAGGGCGAGGTCGTGCTGCGCATCGCCGACAACGGTCCCGGCGTTCCGGCCGCCGACCGCGAGCGTCTGTTCGAGCCGTTCTTCACCAGCCGCCGCGAGACGGGCGGGACCGGGCTGGGGCTGTCGATCGCCAGGTCGCTGCTGGCGGCCAGCCAGGGCCGGATCGGCTTCGTCGAGACCGCGAAGGGCGCGGCGTTCGAGGTGGGGCTGCCGAAGGCCTAGCGCCCTCTGATCCGCTCATCCCGGCGTTCGCCGGGATGAGCGGAAGATAAGAGCTATGATTTATCACGGCCCCACTTCACCCCGCGCAGAGCGTGGCGCGTGAAGACCAGCCCGAGCGCCGCGATCGCGGCGCCGGCCATGCGGACCTTGTCGTGCTGGCCGGCATAGGCGAGCGCCGCGCCCAAGGCGGCGATGGCCACGCCGATGGCGATCTGGATCTTGGTCTGGTTGGTCATGAGGCGGTGTCTAGCTCGATAGAGGTGAGGGGGATAGCCGTGGGAGACGCCTTCTCCGTCACGAGGCATAGTCGCGTCGCGCCGCCCCCTCCGCCCCGCGTACGCGGTGGATCTCGAAGGGAAAGGAGCTTGGACATGACGAAGAAATACACGGCGCGATGCGCCTGCAATGCGGTGACGTTCGAGTTTGACAAGGACAGCTTTGCAGCCTCGACCGGCCAGAAACCATCACGCCGAAGCTGGAGATGTTCGTGAAGCGCCGGCTGCCCTGGGCGGCGCCGCTCGGCGTGCCCGAGTTTTCGGACATGCCGCACTGAGGCGTTTGTCTTGGGCGTGAGATCACACGCACTTGCCCCCTACGGATCGCTTCGCGATCGTCTTCCCCCATAGGGGGAAGAGGAAGTCCTCCGCCCCCTATGGGGGCGGACAGACCGCGAAGCGGTCAGGTGGGGGCAAGTGGGTGAGCCACCGCGTTCCTCAAAGCCGTCCGCGCCGCCCGCCCTTGAGCTTGTCCAGCGCGCGGCGGGAGTGTTCGACCTGAGCCGGCGGCGCGGGTGGGCGCATGTCCGCCGCCATCGCCTCCAGATCGGCCATGCCCCGCGTCGCCGCGAACCCGGCGGCGACAGCGTCGGTCATCAGGGCCTGGGCCGGCTTGGCGCGGTCGCGGGGCGTGATCAGGGCGACCTTGCGGGCCATGGCGGCCAGGTCGCCGACGGCCTTGGCCTTGTCGCGGGCGCGCTTGATCTCGGTGGGATCGTCGGTGCGTTCCAGGATCGCCCAGGCCGCGTCGAGGGCGGCCATCAGCTTGAGCTGGAAGTTCAGGCACCAGGTGGGGATGTCTTGAGCTTGGGTCATGCCGTCATTGTGCGGCCGCCCCGGAGGGTGGGGATAGGAAACGTGCGTTTTTGTGTAAGGGTTTGAATTCGCTTGGGTCCGCATTGACGGTCGCGGGGATAGACGCGGATCCCTCTCCCCTTGCGGGGAGAGGGTGGCGGTCCGGAGGACCGTCGGGTGAGGGGGCACGCAAACGAAAACCGCCGCGACCGGCCTTTCGGCTAGTCGCGGCGGCTCTGTCTTTCGACCCCTCATCCGGCCCTTCGGGCCACCTTCTCCCGCAAGGGGAGAAGGCAAGGGCCTGTGGATAACTTTCGCCGTTACGACGTCCAGCCGCCGCCGAGGGCCTTGTAGATCGCCACGACGTTGGTGTTCACGCCGGTCTCGGCGACGGTCAGAGAGTCCTCCGCCGCCAGCAGCGTCCGCTCGGCGTCCAGCAGCACCAGGAAGTCGATGCCGCCTTCCTTGTACTGGATCCGGGCCAGTTCGGCGGCGCGACGCGAGGCGGCGGCCTGGTTGGTCAGGCTGACCAGCTGGGCCTGCTGCTGGCGATAGGCGACCAGGGCGGTCTCCAGATCCTCCAGCGCCCGCAGGACGGTCTGGTCGTAGACGGCCAGGCTGGCGTCGTTGCGGGCCTCGGCGGCCTTCAGCCGCTGGTGCGCGCCGCCCAGGTCCAGGGCCGGCCAGGACACGGTCGGGGCCACCGACCAGGCCTGGCTGGCGCTGTTTCCGAAGCTCGAGGCCGAACCGGACAGGAAGCCGATGAAGCCGGTCACCCGGACGCGCGGGAAGAGGTCGGCCGTGGCCACCCCCACCTTGGCGGTCTGGGCGGCCAGGCGACGCTCGGCGGCCTGGACGTCGGGCCGGCGGCGCAGCAGGTCGGACGCGTCGCCGATCGGCAGGGCGGCGATCAGCGGCGTGACCTCGGCGGTCGTGGCGACCAGGGCCGCGTCCAGCTCGCCGGGCCGCTTTCCGACCAGGACGCACAGCCGATAGTTGGCGCGCTTCTCGGCCGTGATCAGCGACGGGATCGCCGCCTCGGTGGCGTTGAGGCGGGCCTGGGCGCTGGCGACGTCGATCGGATTGCCGGCCCCGGCGTCGTAGCGGACCTTGGTCAGTCGCAGGGTCTCGCGCTGGGTGTCGAGGTTGCGATTGGCCACGGCCAGGCGGGCCTGGGCGCCGCGCAGTTCCAGATAGTTGCGCGCCACCTCGGCGGCGACGGTCACCTGGGCGTCGCGCAAGTCGGCTCGCGCCGCTCCGGCTTCGGCTCGGGCCGACTCCACGCCGCGGCGGACGCGACCGAACAGGTCGATCTCCCAGCCGGCGTCGAAGCCGGCCTGGTAGGTCTCGCTCTCGACGCGCTCGCCGTTCGAGCCCGGCTGCTGCTGGTCGCTCTTCTGATAGCCGCCGCTGGCGGTGACGCGCGGGATCTGGTCGAGGCGGGCGTCCTTGAACAGGGCGCGGGCCTCGTCCACCCGGGCGACCGCGACCCTGAGGTCGAGGTTGCCTGACAGGGCCTGGGTGACCAGGCTGTCCAGCACCGGATCGTTGAACGCCTTCCACCACTGGGCTTCGGGGTTGGCGCTGGAGAAGGCGCCGGCCGGGGCGTTCTGCAGGACCACCGGCGCGGTGACCGGGGTCTTGTAGTCGGGTCCCACGGCGCAGGCCGAGAGCAGCAGCATGCTGGCGAACAGGCCCAGCTGAACCCGCAGGTTCCGCCAGCCGTAGTTAGGAGTGAGAGCTTGAGACATCAGTGCGCCTCCACGGGCGTAGTCCGGGCCGCCTTCAGCGCCGCCCGGCGGGCGGTGTTGCGGCGGATGACGAAGTAGAAGATCGGGGTCAGGACCAGGCCGAAGACCGTCACGCCCAGCATGCCGGAGAACACCGCCACGCCCATGGCATGGCGCATTTCGGCGCCCGCCCCGTGCGAGGTGACCAGCGGCCACACGCCCATGATGAAGGCGATCGAGGTCATCAGGATCGGCCGCAGGCGCAGGCGACAGGCTTCCAGCACCGCTTGCAGCGGCGTGTCGCCATGCTCCTCTCGCTCCTTGGCGAATTCGACGATCAGGATGGCGTTCTTACAGGCCAGGCCCACCAGCACGATCAGCCCGATCTGGGTGAAGATGTTGTTGTCGCCATGGGTCAGCAGCACGCCGGCCAGAGCCGACAGCAGGGTCATCGGCACGATCAGGATGACCACCAGCGGCAGGCTCCAGCTTTCGTACTGGGCGACCAGCACCAGGAAGGCCAGCAGCACGCAGATCGGGAAGACGTAGATCGCCGTGTTGCCCGCCAGGATCTGCTGATAGGTCAGCTCGGTCCATTCGAAGCCCATGCCGTTGGGCAGTTCCTTGGCCGCCAGGTCTTCCAGGGCCTTCTGGGCCTGGCCGGACGAGAAGCCGGGCGCCGGGCCGCCGTTGATTTCGGCGGTCAGCATGCCGTTGTAGTGGCTTTCGCGGTCGGGACCGGTGGCCTCCTTGAAGCTGATGAAGCTGCCCAGCGGGATCATCTGGCCCGACCCGTTGCGGGTCTGCAGACGCAGCATCTGTTCGGGTTGCAGGCGGAATTTCTGATCAGCCTGGACGTTGACCTCGTAGGTGCGGCCAAAGCGGTTGAAGTCGTTGACGTACAGCGAGCCCAGATAGACCTGCATGGTCTCGAAGAGGTCGGTCAGCGACACGCCCGAGGCTCGCGCCTTTTCGCGGTCGATGTCGGCCTGGATCTTCGGAACCCCGACCTGGTAGCTGGAGAACACGCCGACCAGGGCGGGGTCCTTGCGGGCCTTGTCCATCAGGTTCTGGGTGGCGGCGTAGAGCTCGTCGGAACCCAGGCCGGCCTTGTCGACGATCTGCATGCGGAAGCCGCCGATCGTGCCCAGCCCTTGCACCGAAGGCGGCGGGAAGACCGCGATCTGGGCGTCGGGAATGGCGCCGAACTTCTGGTTCAGCGAAGCGACGATGGCGCCGGCGGACTCCGTCTTGTCGTGACGATCCTTGAAGTCGTCGAGGGCCAGGAACACCGCGCCGGAGTTGGGGCTGTTGATCAGCCCGTTCACCGACAGGCCGGGGAAGGCGATGGCGTGCTTGACCCCCGGCACCTTCAGGGCGATGTCGCCCATCTGGCGGATGACCGCCTCGGTGCGGTCCAGCGAGGCGGCGTCGGGCAGTTGCACGACGGCGACCACATAGGCCTTGTCCTGCTGGGGCACGAAGCCGCCCGGGGTCTTGGCGAAGGCGCCGATCGTCAGCAGCAGCAGCACGCCGTAGATGATCAGGCCGGCCGTCGACTTACCGAGGGTCTTGGCCACCCCGCCGACATAGCCGTGCGAGGCCTTGGCGAAGAAGCGGTTGAACGGGTTGAACAGCCAGCCCAGGGCCGCGTCGATGGCCTTCTGGAAGCGGTCCTTTGGCGCGTCGTGGCTGCGCAGCAGGACGGCGGCCAGGGCCGGCGACAGGGTCAGGGAGTTGAAGGCCGAGATCACCGTCGAGATGGCGATGGTCAGGGCGAACTGGCGGTAGAACTGGCCCGACAGGCCGCTGATGAAGGCGGTCGGGATGAACACCGCGCACAGCACCAGGGCCGTGGAGATGATCGGTCCGGTGACCTCGCTCATGGCCTTGCGCGTGGCCGCCACGGGTTCGAGCCCGTCGGTGATGTTGCGCTCGACGTTCTCGACCACGACGATGGCGTCGTCGACCACGATGCCGATGGCCAGCACCAGGCCGAACAGCGTCAGGGCGTTGAGGCCGAAGCCCAGCATCAGCAGCACCGCGAAGGTGCCGACCAGCGAGACGGGCACGGCGATCAGCGGAATGATCGAGGCGCGCCAGCCTTGCAGGAACAGCACCACCACCAGCACCACCAGGATGATGGCCTCGATCAGGGTGTGGATCACCGAGTTGATCGATTCCTGCACGAAGGCGGTGGTGTCGTAGACGATCTCGTAGTCGACGCCTTCGGGGAATTCCTTCTTCAGCTCCTTCATCGTCTTCTTGATGTCGGAAGCCATTTGCAGGGCGTTCGAGCCGGGGCGCTGGAAGATCGGCATGGCCACGGCCGACTTGTTGTCGAGCAGCGAGCGCAGGGCGTAGTTGTTGGCGCCCATCTCCACGCGGGCCACGTCGCCCAGGTGGGTGATCTCACCGTTCTCGCCCGAGCGGATGATGACGTCGCGGAACTGCTCTTCGTCGGTCAGGCGGCCAGGGGCGTTGATCGACAGCTGGAAGTCGGCGCCGGTGTTGGTGGGCGGGGCCCCCAGCTGGCCGGCGGCGACCTGGACGTTCTGTTCGCGCAGCGCCTTGACCACGTCGCCGGCCGTCATGTTCAGCGAGGCCAGCTTCTCGGGATCCAGCCAGATCCGCATCGAGTAGGCGCCGGCCCCGAAGATCTGAACGTCGCCCACGCCGTCGACGCGCTTGAGGCGGTCCTTGATGTTCAGCTGGGCGTAGTTGCTCAGATAGAGCATGTCGTAGCGATTGTTCGGCGAGATCATGTGCACGACCATGGTCAGGTCGGGCGAGGCCTTGTCGGTGGTCACGCCGACGCGCTGCACCTCCTGGGGCAGTTTCGGCAGGGCCTGGGCGACGCGGTTCTGCACCTGCACCTGGGCCTTATCGAGATCGGTGCCGAGGGCGAAGGTGACGGTCAGGACCATCGCGCCGTCGGCGGCCGACTGCGAGGACTGGTAGAGCATGCCCTCGACGCCGTTGATCGCCTGCTCCAGCGGAGCGGCGACGGTCTGGCCGATGACGGCGGGGTTGGCCCCTGGATAGGCGGCGCGCACGACCACGGTCGGCGGCACCACCTCGGGATATTCCGAGATCGGCAGGCGGGGCAGAGCCACCAACCCAGCGATGAAGATGACGATCGAGAGCACGGCGGCGAAGCGCGGCCGGCTCACGAAGAAGTTCGAGAAGTTCATGGGAGGCGCCTATTTCGGGCGAATAAAAAGGGGGGAGGAGGCAAAGAGGGGGCGTGGGGAGCCCGCGAGGGGCTCCCTGAAACCTTCGATCCTTGGGTGAGCGGAGAGCTCTAGTTCTGGGAAACGCTGTTGATCATCGCGACCCGCTGGGGACCGGTCTCGAACTGCGAGAGGTCGGCCGACAGGTCGGTCTTGATGGTCACGGGATTGACCGTGTCGCCCGGCTTGACCTTCTGCAGGCCGCCGACGATCACCCGGTCGCCCGGCTTCAGGCCGGTGCGGATGATGCGCAGGTTGCCGGCCAACGGGCCGATCTCCACGGTGCGGTACTCGGCCTTGTTGTTGGCGCCGACCACCACGACGTAGCGTTTGCCCAGGTCGGTCGCCACCGCGCGGTCGGGGGCCAGGGCCACCGTCGCCGAGCTGTCGCTGACCATGCGGATGCGGGCGAACAGGCCGGGGGTGAACCGGCCGTCGGCGTTGGCGAAGATCGCCCGGCCGTTGATCGTGCCGCTCTTGGCGTCCATGGCGTTGTCGATGAACTTCAGCTGGCCCTGGTGCGGATAACCGTCCTCGGTCATCAACCCCATATAGACCGGGCTGGCCTTGCCGCGTTCGGCCGAGGCGTACTTCAGGAAGGTCTGCTCGTCGGCGTTGAAGGTGGCGTAGATCGGCGTGTCCGAGACCACGGTGGTCAGCAGGTCGGACGGGGTGACCAGGTTGCCGCGGGTGATCACGGCCTTGGAGACGCGACCGTCGATCGGCGAGACCACGCGGGTCCATTCCAGGTTCAGGCGGGCGGTCTGGTAGGCGGCGTTGGCGGCGCCGAGATTGGCCTGGGCGGCCTTCTCTTCAGCCGACAGGCGGTCGAACTCGCTCTGGGCCAGGGCGTTCTGCTCGATCAGCCGGCGGCCGCGCTCGCGGTTGACGACGGCCAGGTCCAGCTGGGCCTTGGCGCGGGCGACCTCGGCCTCGGCGCGGTTGGCTTCGGCCTGGTAGGGGCGCGGGTCGATCTGGAACAGCACCTGGCCCTTGCTGACGCGGGCGCCTTCCTCGAACCGGGCGCCGTCGACGAAGCCGCTGACGCGCGGACGGATGTCGACGGTGTCGATGGCTTCGAGGCGGCCGGTGAAGTCATCCCACTGGCGCAGTTCCTTGAAGGCCACCGGGGTGATGGTGACCTGGGCGGGCGGCGGGGCGGCTTCTTGCTTGGCCTGCGCGCTGCAGGCGGCCAGCACGGCCATGGCGGCCAGACCGGCGAAAGACGTGAAAACGGGGCGGAGGGACATCGGTGTACCTGTCGGACGGGGAAGCGGGGGAGGAGACGCGAAAGAGATGTTTTCTATTCCCAGACGGGGCGCCGGGATTTCTGGCGGGCTTTCGGCGACGAGATCCAATCCTGGCCGGGCGGACCGTCGGCGCCGGGGCCGAT
The DNA here is from genome assembly GCF_011045195.1 of Caulobacter soli. GTDB lineage: Bacteria > Pseudomonadota > Alphaproteobacteria > Caulobacterales > Caulobacteraceae > Caulobacter > Caulobacter soli. Next base: position 1,178,734 of record NZ_CP049199.1, read on the forward strand.
CAGCTTGCCGAGGGAACGGACCGGGCCGGCCGCGAATTCGAGCCAGGCGGCTCGGACCGGTCGGGCGGCGGTGTCTGGGCTTGCGCTCGGGGGCATGGCTCGCTCTCCGTTCCGGGTTAAGAAGAAATGTCGCAGTGGGTGTTGCTTGACGTAGCGGTCATCTGTGACGATGTAGATGGATGTGACGGTACCGTTCGGTATCATTCGTCGCCGTGAGAGATACTGACCGGTAACTCTCACGTCAAGGTGAGGTGCTGTGAAAATGGCTGAGAGAAATTCTGGCGGGGGCAAGATGGACGAGCTGGAGGCGCCCGTGGGCGCTCCGCTGTCCAAAAGACCGGCCCGTGACCGGATCTTCGAAACGGCCCGCGAGCTGTTCTATCAGCACGGCATCCGCGCGGTGGGCGTCGAGGCGATCGCCCACGAGGCCGACGCGACCAAGATGACGCTGTATCGCAACTTCCCATCCAAGGACGAGCTGGTCGCCGAGGTGCTGCGCGAGCAGGAACGCGACTACTGGGCGTGGTGGGACCAGGTGACGTCGTGCTGCTGCGACGATCCGCGCGGTCAGCTGGAGGCGATCTTCGACGCCTTCGAGACCAAGGCCTGCAACGCCGACGTCCACGGCTGCCCGCTATCGAACGCCGCCATCGAGCTGCACGAGGCCGACCATCCGGCCCAGAAGGTGTCGGTGGCCTACAAGCAGCAACTCCACGCCCGGCTGGTCGACCTGTGCAAGCGGGCCGGCGCGAAGGATGAGGATCTGGCCGACGGCCTGATGCTGCTGATGGAAGGCTCCTACACCGCCCGCGTCACCTTGGGCGCTGAAGGTCCGGTGCGCGCCGTGGCGCGCGCGGGTCGGGCGCTGATCAAGGCCCATCTGGACAAGCCGGACTGCTGAGGCGCCAAGCCCTAGGGGCTAAACGCGCCGCGCGAACACCCATCCCCCGATGGGTCCGCGCGGCGCGCGCTGGCGACGTCTAAGGGGAGGGAAAAGACGTCGCTCTCAAAAATCTATCAAACTGATAGGAATTGAGTCCCGGCAGATTTTCTGGCCCCGCCGACAGATCATCGAACGACCCGAGAAACTAAAAACGACGCCAGGAGTTCTGGCTCGCGTCAGTTGCGAGCGGGTCATACCCATGTCGTCAAGTTGTGAGAATGCGAGCCTATAAGATGTGTCGATGTCATCCCCTCGTAGGGCGAATGCCGATCTGACCTCGATGTTTCGGGTCTGGTCGCCGGCCCGAAAAACCGCTCGTTCGCGCCCCTGATCAGGCGCTCCAAGTCTGCTTTGCGTAAGGAGCTCGTCATGGCTCTGTTGATTTCCGTCGCCCCGGCCGAGCAAGGCTGGTCTGTGCGCTCCGAGGCCCTCGAGGCCGAACTCACCTTCGAACGTGGCGGTCGCGCCGAAGCCGCCGCCCGCGATCTCGCCAACCGCCTGGCCGCCTCCGGCCGCGCCGCCGAGGTGCGGGTGTTCCTGCGCGACGGCGCGGAGGCGGGCCGGTTCCTGCACCCGGCGCGGGCCTGGGCCAGCTAGGTCAACCACCACCGGACGGCCAGAAGCGCGAAGCCCAGCAGGATGATGGGGCCGAAAACCCGGAACGTGTAGCGGGTGATCCGCTCTGGAAAAAAGGTGTCGAACGCGCCTTCCTTGGTCGCGCCGTACCTGATGGCGATCGCGGTCAGCGGGCATCTGAAGCCATTGGTCGCGAACACCACGCTTTCGACGGCGACCAGGCCGCTGGCGATCCACAGCCAAGGTCCGTGGGCGCCGGTCAGGCCGGCGTAGAGGACGACCAGAGACGCCAAGGCCATGACCACATAGATCGCCGTATGCACGGCGCGCACCAGCGTCAGGCTCTGGGCGTCGGTCATCGCGTCTTTACAGCCATCCATCCTTGTGGAACCGCGCGTACAGCACGCCGCAGATCACCGCGATCGCCACCATCACCGCGGGATAGCCCCACGTCCAGCCAAGCTCCGGCATGTGCTGGAAATTCATGCCGTAGATCCCGGCCACCGCCGTGGGCACCGCCAGGATGGCGGCCCAGGCGGCCAGCTTGCGGGTGATGGCGCTCTGGCGCTGCTGTTCCAGCAGGGACGCGGCTTCGAACACCGAGGTGATCACCTCGCGTAGGGCGTCGACCATGCCCTCGACCTTCTGCGTGTGATCCAGCACGTCGCGGAAATAGGGGCGGACGTCGTCGTCCAGGCACGGCGCGTCCAGGTGTTCCAGTCGCCCGCAGACCTCGCTCATGGGCGACAGCACCCGCTTGAAGCGGATCAGGTCGCGGCGCAGGTGGAACAGGCGCTTGACCTCGGCGTGGCTGAGGAAGGTCTCGAGCGTGCGCCGCTCGATGTCCAGGACCTCGTCTTCCAGGGCCTGGATGATCGGCAGATAGCCGTCGACCACGAAGTCGAGCACCGCGTGCAGCACGTAGTCCGAGCCCTTGGCCAGCAAGGTCGGCGAGGCCTCCAACTGGGCGCGCAGCTCGGTGTGGGCGCGGGCCGAGCCGTGGCGGACGGTGATCAGGTGGCCTTCGCCGACGAAGATCGCCGTCTCGCCATAGGCGATCTGGGCGTCGACCAGCTGGGCGGTGCGGGCCACCACGAACAGCTCGCGACCATAGACCTCGACCTTGGGTCGCTGGTGGGCGTTCAGGGCGTCCTCGATCGCCAGGGGGTGCAGCTTGAAGCGGGTCCGCAACCGCTCCATCTCGGCCTCGCTGGGTTCGTACAGGCCGATCCACACGAACTCGCCCGGCTTGGTGACGAGGGCGTCGGCCTGGTCGAGGCTGACCTCGCGGGTCCGAGCGCCGTCCTTGTAGATATAGGCCGCGACAACGCTCATGAGGGGTCCTGACGGGCGGTTTCGTCCCGCAAGGTGGGACGGCGGAGAATCCTCGAAGCCAACGCTTCGGCTTTCGTCCGGTTCATGTTTAGCCTCTCGCCAACATCGCGAACGCCGTTCATTGTGAACTGAACCGTGGTTGCGGTAACATTGATCGATCGCCCGAAGCGGCGGCGCCAAGGGATGACGGGGGAGATGCGAATGGGAAGCGACGCCGCGAAACCGGTGAAGGGCGCCAAGGGCGGCCGCGCCGTGGGGCGCAAGGACGCCCTGGTCATCGGGGCCGCCTCGGTCGGCACCGTGTTCGAGTGGTACGACTTCTATCTGTACGGCTCGCTGGCGACCTACATCACCAGGCACTTCTTCTCGGGCGTCAACGAGACGACCGGCTACATCTTCGCCCTGCTGGCCTTCGCCGCCGGCTTCGCTGTGCGGCCGTTCGGGGCGCTGGTGTTCGGCCGGCTGGGCGACCTGTGGGGCCGCAAGAACACCTTCCTGGTCACCATGCTGCTGATGGGGCTGTCGACCTTCGTGGTCGGCCTGCTGCCCAGCTACGCCCAGATCGGCATCGCCGCGCCCATCGCCCTGGTGATCATGCGCCTGGTCCAGGGCCTGGCCCTGGGCGGCGAGTATGGCGGCGCCGCGACCTATGTGGCCGAGCACGCCCCGCCCGGACGGCGCGGTTTCTACACCAGCTTCATCCAGGTGACGGCGACCTTCGGCCTGTTCCTCAGCCTGGTGGTGATCCTGCTGACCCGCGGCGCGGTGGGCGACGACGCCTTCCAGGCCTTCGGCTGGCGCATTCCGTTCCTGATCTCGGTGCTGCTGCTGGGCGTGTCGCTGTGGATCCGCCTGCAACTGGCCGAGAGCCCGTCGTTCCAGAAAATGGTCGACGAGGGCAAGGGCAGCAAGAAGCCCCTGGCCGACTCGTTCGCCAAGTGGGGCAATCTGAAGATCGTGCTGCTGGCCCTGGTGGGGCTGACCGCCGGCCAGGCCGTGGTCTGGTATACCGGCCAGTTCTACGCGCTGTTCTTTCTGGAGAAGATGCTCAAGGTCGACGGCGGCACGACCAACCTGCTGGTGGCCATCGCCTTGCTGATCGGCACGCCGTTCTTCGTGATCTTCGGCTGGCTGTCGGACAAGATCGGCCGCAAGCCCATCATCATGCTGGGCTGCATCCTGGCGGCCCTGACCTATTTCCCGCTGTTCAAGACCCTGACGACGGCCGCCAATCCTCAGCTGGCGGCGGCCGTGGCCAGCGCCCCGGTCACCGTGGTGGCCGACCCGGCCGACTGCTCGTTCCAGTTCGATCCGGTGGGCAAGACGGTGTTCAACCGCTCGTGCGACCTGGCCAAGTCGTACCTGGCCAAGGCCGGCGTCACCTACGCCAACCAGGCCGCGCCGGCGGGCTCGGTCGCCCAGGTGAAGATCGGCCAGGCGACCCTCGCCTCGTTCCCGGGTCAGACCCTCGACAAGGCCGCGTTCAAGGCCAGGAAGACGGCTTGGGAAAAGGAACTGGGCGCGGCGCTGAAGACCGCCGGCTATCCGGCCAAGGCCGACGACGCGGCGATGAATAAGCCGCTGGTGGTCGGGGTGCTGGCGATCCTGGTGCTGTACGTGACCATGGTCTACGGCCCGATCGCCGCCATGTTGGTCGAGCTGTTCCCGACCAACATCCGCTACACCTCGATGAGCCTGCCCTACCATATCGGCAACGGCTGGTTCGGGGGCTTCCTGCCGACCACGGCCTTCGCCATGGTCGCGGCCACGGGCAATATCTATTACGGCCTCTGGTATCCGATCGTCGTGGCCGGGGTCACGGCGGTGGTGGGCGTCCTGTTCCTGAAGGAAACCAAGGACGTCGATATCGAAGCCTAGGGCGGTGGGCCGGGGGCTCAGCTCCCGGCCAGCAGGCCGTCGATGCGCGCGGTCTGGACGTTCTCGCGGCGCGCGTCGAGATAGGCCGTCACCCGGTCCAGCATCTGCTCGGCCTGGTTCAGGCCGCCCAGGGCCCAGTCGATCTCGCTGACCGTGCGGTGGTCGCCGTGCAGGCGTTCGCGTGAAGCGGTCAGGGCCCGCATGGCCACCGCGTGCAGGGCGGTCATGTCGCGGCAGGCCTCGGCCGCCATCCAGCCGACGGCGGCCATGCGGCGGGCTCGGCTCAAGGCCGCCTCGGCGTCGCGCTGGCGGTTTTCGGCCTCGCGTAGCACGGCCTGGGCCCGACTCAGCTGGCGCGCGCCGCTCTCCGCGATTTGGCGCCTTTGCCGGCGCTCGCCGTCGCACGCGGCCTTCATGTCGCGCAGGGCTTGCGCCCAGTCATCCGGCTCTCGCGGGTTGCCTGGAGTCTCCGAGAGATTCCGTTTCCCGAAGATCGCCATTTCCTTCCAAGTTTGACGAACCATAGAGTCCTCCATGACCCTGCTGCGTCGTCATGTTTCTTCGGAATCTCTCGGTCTGCTATGCGATGCGTGCCAATCGTACACCTTATTCTCGTGAATTTGAGTATTAATGAATAATATTAAATTAACTATACATAAGACTTGGTTATCAAGCTGTGCCATTCGAAAAGTTGTAATTTTGTCTGTTGTTTCGATGCTTTCTAGTGGTTTCACCTTACTTACAACAAAGAAGGGTCATGCCATCCTCAAAGGGTGAATCGGGCGTGACGACAGGTGCGATCGCTTTAAGGTCATGGCGTGGACGCCATTGATCGCATCGTCTCCGCCAGGAGAGGTCCGATGGACAAGGAAAGCGTGAGGGAGTCCGAGTCTCAATCTTGGTCGAACGTCGACTGGCGGCGCGCCAGGACGGTCAAGTCGGGCGTCGACGATCTGTCCCAGGACGGGTTCGACGAGCATCGCTCGTTCGGGGCGCGGGCGACGACGCCGGTGTCGCTGGGCCATGTGGTGCTGCAGCAGACGCGTGGCCCGCATGAGGTCTGGGCCCACACCGCTGGCCGCGATCTGGCGATCACCCAGCTGACGCCCGAGCCCTGCCGCGGGCATCTGCTGCGGTCCACCCTGGGCGACATGGGCTTCGACGCCGGGGCGTTCGATGGCGACCTGCGGGTGCGCGGGGTCATGGCGCGCAAGGCCTTCAGCCTGGTTTCGGTGATGGAACAGGAGGGCGTGCTGAACCAGTGGGGCCATCGGGTCGAGGAGGGCGACATCGTGGCCATCCCGCCCGGCGGAGAGCTGGACGGACGCTTCCAGGGCCACGTGGCCTACGCCGTCGTCACCGCGCCGTGGGGCCTGGTGATGCAGCGGGCCGAGGCGTTCGAATGGCTGGCCGACCCCTGCTTCTGGACCGAGCCGGCGATCTATTCCCCGCCGCCCGAGGCCCGGGCCGCCTGCAAGCGGGTGTTGCAGGGTTGCTCCAGCCTGTTGCGGGCCCTGGGCGCGGGCGTCCCATCCAGCACGGTCGCCTTCCTGCGTAACGAGTTGCTGGACGGCGTGCTGACGGCCTTGGCCGCGGTCAAGGTCGAGGGCGCGCGCCGGCAGGGCGCGCTGAACGCCGCTCGCATCGTGCGCGGCGCCGAGGACTTCCTGGAAAGCGGCGGTGCCCGCCAGGCGGTGCAGATCGAGGACATCTGCGTGGCCCTGAACATCTCGCGCCGCACGCTCTACCGGGCCTTCCATGATCTGCTCGACGTCAGCCCCAAGGCCTATCTGCGACTGAAGAACATGTCGGCGGCGCGGGCTCGGCTGCTCGACGCCGGCAATCGCCCGACGACCGTGACCCAGGTGGCGCTGGACCAGGGTTTCTGGGAGCTGGGCCGGTTTTCGGGCGCCTACCGGGCGATGTTCGGCGAGTCTCCGTCCGAGACCCTGCGCGGAGCCCAGGGCGAGAGCCTTAGGCGTTGACAGCGACCCTCGACGCCGCCGACGTTTGAGGCGAGCGCGTCGGGCGCTCCAACCTCAAGGTGGCGTTCATGGCTTCGCAATTCCTTCTTGTGCGCCGCGTGGCCTAGCGCGCCGGGCATGGGTCACCGACCGACCGCCCTGGTCCTGTACAACTGGCGCGGCCAGTGGCCGATGCGCCGCTGGGAGCACCAGCGGATCTTTGCCTGGAGGACCTGCTTCCCCGGGCGGGTGAGCTTTCTGAACATCGGCTTTCCGTTCAACTCGGCCTGGATCGCCCAGCTGGATCCGGATCTGGTGCTGATCGACGCCACGGCCCTGACCGCCCGTTATACACGCGTGGGCCTGGGCGGATTGCGACGAGCGATGGAGGCGCTTCCGCCGCGGGCGCGCCGCGTGGCCGCGCCGCTCGACGAGTTCCTGGGTCTCCAGGCGCTGCGCGACTTCCTGGTCGAGGCTCGGATCGACCTGCTGCTCACCGCGCTTGAGCCGGCGCTGTGGGACAGCGTCTACCCGGTCGCCCAAAGACCCTTCGCCCTGCGGCGTTTCCTGACCAGCTATGTGGACGACAAGCTGATGCGGCGGGGCTCCAGCGATCTGGCGCGGCGGTCGATCGCCGTCAGCTATCGGGCTTGGGAAGCGCCGGCCTGGCTGGGCGAGATGGGTGAGCTCAAGCGCGAGGTCGGCGTGCGCGCGGCGGCCTGGGCCAGGGCGCGGGGCCATCGCGCCGACGTGGCGGTGGATGGCGAGCGCCGGCTGGTCGGCGAGGCCTGGATCCGCCTGCTGGGCGCCAGCCGGGCGGTGGTCGGGGTCGAGGGCGGCTCGTCGCTGGTCGATCTGACGGGCGAGGCGCGGGCGGACGACCTTGCGTCGCGGATCGAGATCCGCGCGATGTCGCCGCGTCACCTCGAGGCCGTGGCGACCCGGACCTTCCAGGTGCTGGTCGAGGGCGACTATAGTGGCGTGCTCGAGGCTGGGACGCATTACCAGCCCGTTCGCCGCGACCTGTCCGACATCGAGGCGGCCCTCGATCTCAGCCGCGACGTCCGGCGCGCCCAGGCCATGGCCGATCGGGCCCATGCCGAGATCGTGGCCTCGGGCCGCTACAGCTGGCGCACGGTGGTGCGCGAGATCACCGACCAGGTGCTGGCGTGAGACGCGGTTTGCGGCTGTTCCTGCGCTTGCGGGACTGGAGCGCCTGGGCGGCGGTCATCGTGGAGTCGCGCCTGCTCAAGGCGCCCCTGCTGCGGCGGCGGCTGCGCGACATCGCCCGCCTGCCGATCCTGCGGCGCTGGATCGGCGTCGACTAGGCGCGGGATCGAAACCGCAAGGCGCGGCGCGCCAGGTCCGCAAGGCCCAGGCGGCGAACGGCCGCGCGCGCCAGCCGCTCGACCGCTCCCCGGGGGCGCACCTCGTGCGGATTGTCGACGGGCGTGAACGGGAAGGCCTTGCGGAACCTGGCGTCGCTGCGGTCGCTGAACGTGGCGCGCGGCTTGCCGACCGCCGTCTCGGCGACCCGTGCGTCGAATAGCGCGATCATCGCGCCGTAGCCGTAGGCGGGATTGAGCGCGATCTCGGCATAGGCGTTGGTGATGATCTCGGCGATCTTCTCGGGGTCGCGCAGCACCGTCGCGACCTGCGCCATGTTGCCGTGGTCCTTGTCGAGCGGGACATAGTGCCGCCAAGGCTCCATCACGCCCGAATAGCGGCCGGGATAGGCGATGATCAGGGTGCGCAAGGCGATCGCCTCGAACACGCGGGGCGAAATCTGGGCGATGTCGATCTGGTCCTCGCGCCCGGCGAAGAACCGATCGCGCAACATCTCGTAGGAGGGCTTTCGGGCCAGGGCGGGGATCGGGTGAGGGCGCTCAATCAACGTGGCGAAGCTTTCGCTGCGGGCCGCCACCGCGCCGTCGAAGTCGAAGACGCTGGCCCCGCTCTCGACGGCCAGCACGGCCTGGCAATCGCGGATGAACTTCACCCAGTCACGACCGTAGAGCCGGCTGCGTTCCGACCAGGCGATGTCGGTCGAGATGCCGAAGCGCCTGGCGTCGCGCTTGAACAGCTTGCCGATGCGAATCTTCTCGCGACCCTGTTCACCGTGCCAGGCCGGGTAGGTCCGGCCGCGATAGCCGACCATGGTCCTGCGGGCCGACAGCGGTATGGGCGGATAGTTCGCCAACCATTGCGGCACGTAGCCGGTCAACACCTGCTGGGTGCGCAGGCCCGGCGCCCCGCCATAGATCCGCTCGGCCTCCGCCGGTCCCAGGCAGGTGAAGACCAGGTCCACGCCGCAGGCCTCCAGCGCGTCGAGCGTGGCGTTCACGAAGCGGTATTCGTCCTGGATGAACACCGCCTTGGCGCCTTTGAACGCGGCCAGGGCCCGCCGCGATCGCGGGCCGACAAAGGCCTCGACCGCCAGGAACAGCGAATAGTGGATCACGACGACGTCGAAGGTGTCCAGCTTCACGCCGTCGAAGATCTCGCCGACCCGCGACAGCACCTGCACCTGGTGGCGCGAATAGCGGGCGAAGGCGTTGATGTGGTCGCAGACCGTGGCGGCGTTGGCGGGGTCGTAGTTGCAGGCCAGCAGGATACGCAGCGGCCGCGCCTCCGCCGTCGGTGGATCGCCGGGGGCGCTGTCCGTCGATACGTCGTGGCTTGGCAGCGGCGGTCGCGGCCGGTCGTGGGAGTCCTTCATGGCCGGGCTCGGATCTTGGCGCCAGGCAGGGCGGTGTCGTGGTGTCGGCCGAAGCGTATCACGGGCTCGATCACGCCGGCTGTTCCATCGCGCTGAGGGCGAGGCGGGTTCGCACCCGCGCCACCACGCGGTCCAGGCCCTCGTCCAGCGACACCTTCGGCGTCACGCCCAGCAGATCACGCATGCGGGTGAGGCTAGGCTGCTTGGCGGGGGTCATTCGGGCGGGCAGGTCGTTCTGGGTAATCAAGGACGGCGAGGCGTTCAGGCGGATCCGCAGGCCCTCGGCCAGGGCCTCGATCGGCGACACGTCCGGATGGCCGATGTTGATCACCGCATGCTCTTCCACGGCGGCGGCGGCCTCGATGGCGCGCACGGCATCGGAGATGTGCAGCCAGCCCCGGGCGCTGCCGCGATGCACCTGGATCGACCGACCCCGCGCCAGGTCGTGAGCGAAGCGGATCATGGCCGAGCGGTGGTCGCCGAAGTCCTCGTTCTCGTCGTAGATCATGAACGGCCGCAAGGTGACCGCGCGTAGGCCGTGCTGGGCGACCTCGTAGCCTACCAGTTGCTCGCCCAGCAGCTTGGTCAGGCCGTAGCGATTGTTGGGGCGAGGCGTGGTGGCGGCCTCGTCCATCGGTCCGTCGGTCGGCCCATAGACCTCGGAGGTCGAGAAATAGACCAGCTTGGCGTCGGCGGCCTGGGCCAGCAGCACCACGTTGTTCAGTCCGCCCAGATTGGTGCTGACCGCCAGGCTGGAGGCCTGTTCGCACGTCACCCGGCTGACCACGGCGGCCAGGGCGAAGATCACGTCGGGTTTCCAGCGCAGGGTGGGCATCAGGTCGGCGGGCTGGTTGATGTCGATCTGCAGGTAGTCCTTGCGCCAGCCGGGCCTGATGTCGGCGCACAGCACCTCCCAGCCCTGGGCGCGCAGATGGATCGCCAGGGGCTTGCCGATATTGCCCTCGGATCCGATGACCAGGGCCCGCTTCATCCGACGCTCGCCGACAGCTCGTCATCGGGGCCTTCGCCGAGGTCCGAGAGGTTGATCGTTCGCCACGGTCCTTCCGGCCCCTCGGGGGAGCGATCGCCGGGGCCAAGGGTGGCGTCCTGGCCGACAACGCGGTCGGCGACGACGCTGGCGCACGTTTCGTGTCGCGGGTTGTTTCTAGTCAAGCTTTGAAAGTTCGACGCTTGATCTCTGTCTATGTGCAGTGAAAACGCCGAAATATGGACGTTCATAGATCCCTCGCGTTGCGGACGTTCTTATTTGTGGATAACGCGTCCGTCGACATGGTGGTATCGTACGCGTTGAAAACCTTCGCGAAAAGGGTCTTTGTCTTAGGTATATTTAGAAATTTTTACGGAGTATTTGATCTAACCTTGTTGTGATGGCGTGATATTACTCGCTATTTGAAAGTCTTTGAGCGACGTTATGCGAGGTTTCGCAAGACATCCCCCTCCTCTGGGCTAGGTTCGGAGGCAATCCAGGCCGGGTTCAATTGGGATTGAGCTCGCTTGAGTGCGCGCTTTGCGAGAACTTTTTCATGGGTGCTCGTAAAAGGGGCGTTTTTGATCTGGCAACACTGGGGAAATTGGCGAATTTCTCTGACCCGTAGAGCTGGCTCGATAGGTCGATGAGGTGCGGTCCGCTTCCAAGGGCGACCTCGCCCAGCGCCGTCGGGATCGCTCGCCACGGCGACGCGGGTCAAGCGGGGGGCGCGGGCCAGCGCAGTCTGAAATGTGTGTCGTCCGCCGCCGTCGCGACGAAGCCCAGCCGCTGGTACAGGCGCTGGGCCGCGAGGTTGTCGCGGGCCACCTGCAGGATCAGCGGCGCGCCGGCGCCGTCGGCTTCGTCCATCAGGGCGCGCAGGATCGCCTCGCCGATCCCCTGGCCGCGCCGCTCGGGGACGATGGCGATATCGATCAGGTGCACGGCGTCGGGACTTCGATCCGTGGCCAGCCGCCCCACGGGAGCCGCGTCGACGGTGACGATCTCGAGCCGGGCCCGCGGATAGGCTATGCGATAGCCCTGGGTCTGGGCGTGAAACTGCTGCTCCATGATCTTGCTCAGCAGGTCGGCGGGCAGGGGGACCTGGTCCCAGCCCGGGCCGCGCGAGACGCGAAACAAGGCCAGCCGGAAGGGCGTGTCGGCTTCCGCCTCGGGGCGCAGCGCGAAGGGCGGGGGCGTTCTCAAGGGGATTGCATCTTCCGGACGCGTCGCGGCAGGGTCTTCCTGTTCAGGTGGCGAGGTCGTCATAATGGCCACGCTTCGATTCTGACCCGAGGGATTTCATGGCCGCCGACTACGTCCCGCTGACCGCGGACACCTTCGCCCCCCACGTGAACGCGACATTCCGCGTCGAGGGCGGTCATCATCAGCTGTCCCTGAGCGAGGTCGAGCGGCTCGAGGTCCAGCCGGGCCATGACGCGGGCGTTCAACCCTTCGTCCTGATCTTCAGCGGTCCCCCCGGCGATGTGCTCGCCGAGGGGATGCATGCGATCACGCACGAGGATGGGACCACCTACGATCTCTATCTGATCCCGATCCACACGCCCCAGCCGGGGCGGCAGGACTATCAGGCCGTGTTCAACTGAGGTCACGCGACGGGGATCCGGTCGCTAGTTCCGCGAGGGGAAGATCCCCGACAGGGCGATACAGATGTTCAGCGTCAGGAACGGCTGGCGGTTCTCGTGCGGCTGGCTGCCGCCCGCGATGCCCAGCGCCTGGGGCGCCATCACCGAGGTTGGCGTCAGGGTCGAGCTGTACATGTTGAACGCGACGGGCGAGCTGCCGTTGAGGCTGCCCGCGGTCTGGCCGAAGCTCTTGCCGGCCGCCGCCGCCGAGGTGTTGCTGGACGCCGCGTTGGTGTCGTCCACCTTGAAGAAGTGGGTGTGCTGCGGGATTTCGGTCTGCAGCAGAGTGTGAGAATACTCGCCCAGCGTCTCGCCCAGGGTATAGCCCTGACCAACGTGTCCGGGCACCAGCGTCCGCAGGTCGGGCAGGCAGAATGTGGTCACGCCGTTGCCGCCGTAGGTCGTGCCCAGCAGCGAGAACAGCGCCTGGTTCTGCGAGATGGCCAGGGTCTGGCCGTTGCACATCGCCCAGTTCTTCGGAGCATAGTTGAAGGCCATGATCCGGATCTCGCCCATGTATTGCATGCTCATGAGTCTTGTTCCTCGTGTTCGTTGCGGGGCGGATCAGTTGCGGGCGGGGAAGGCGCCCTGAAGGGCGATGCAGTAGTTCACGAATAGAGAGGGCATGATGTTGTTGTGCGGTTGCGAGCCGCCGGTCAGGCCGAGCGTCTGGGGCGGCATCTGCAGCTGGGGCGAGGTGATGGGGCTGTAGAACAGGCCTTCGGTGTAGTCCTGGATATTGCCGGTATAGGCCCTGGCCGGCTGGTTGTTCGCTGCGGTGGGGACGGTGCCGTCCGCCGTGGTCGCCATCGGCGAGTGGCTGTGCATCGCCATTTCGGTCTGCAGAATCGTCACGGTCGTCGATCCGCCGGTCTGGCCCAGGTCGTAGATCTGCAGGCCGGGGCCCGGCTGGTTGCGTCCGACGTGCAGCGGGATGTTGCCCATCAGGTTGGGCAGGCCGAAGTTGCTGGTGCCGTTGCCGCCGTAGGTGGTGCCCAGCAGCGAGAACAGCGCGGTGTTCTGCTGGATCGGCATGATCTGCCCATTGCACTGGGCCCAGCCCGCCGGCGCGAACGGGAAGCTGAAGATACGGATCTCCGCGAGAAATTGATCGCTCATTTCTTTGAGTCTCCTGATGATTTCGGGCGGAAGGCTTCAGTTCTGCGACGGATAGACGCCGTACAGCGCGATGATGAAGTTGACGCCCAGATAGGGCTGCATGTTGTCGTGCGGCTGGTTGCCGCCGACCGGCGTGGTCGAGGCGGCCGACAGGGCGACCTGCGGGTTGCTCGCGTTATAGGGCGTGTAGGCGTTGATCCCCGTTCCGGTCGGCCCCTGGTTGGAAAGCAGGCTCGTGGCGGTGGGGACGTTCAATGTGCCCGTCGCGGAGGACGCGAACATCGGGTGTGTATGCTGGGGCAGTTGCTGGGGCGTCAGGGTGACGGACTCGGTCCCGCCCGGCTGGCCTATGGCGTAGGTCATGCCGTTCTTGGTGCCCATGTGGCTCGGAACCCGACCCCGAAGGTCGGGGACGCCGAACGTGTTGACGCCGTCCCCGCCGTAGGTCGTGCCAAGCAGATTGTACAGCGTGTCGTTCGTGGCGATGGCTATCAGCTGGCCGTCGCACATCGCCCAGCCCATGGGAGCGAAATTGCCCCCGAACAGGCGGATCTCGCCAATATAAGGCTGGGTCATGCTGTCTCCCTCGCTCCCAAAAGTCTTAAAGCGCAGGCTATAGGGCGCGACCGGAAAGGCTAAACCATTAGTTGTGGTTTCGACTTAACCAAGACTAAGAGCGCGCACCCCATCCCGCGATTGTCCTCCTCGTATCTCACTATCCTGAGCTGCACAATAGACAGGAGAACGATGTTCGCCGCTTGGCGTATGTCTACTTGTGCGCCTTCGGACTCCCCGTTAAGGTTGCGTTTAAGGTTCGACTAGAGCGGGGAGGGAGTCAGGTGCATAAAAAATGCGCTCGTGCGCACGACTTTTCACCTCCGCCTCGTGCGGGGCGATGGGACGCCCGCGGTCTTTTCCTTCATCCATTACACGCGGAGCGAGAGCTCCGAGGTCGTCCGCCGGTGTACGGTTCGGCCGAGGCAAAGGACTGATCCATGCCCTTCTCCGGCCAACTGTGGTACATCACCGAAGGCGGCGACGCCGACACCCGCCTCGCCCGCATCAATGACGACAACACCGGCGGCACGGTCGTCGTCGACAACGGCGTCGCCGGCACGGGCGACGACAAGTTCGCCAGCTCGTTCACCGCCGATATCGGCGTGGACACGGCGGCGGGCTTCTATTTCGCGATCAACAACAACACCATCAACGACCACGCCGTTCTGCTGCGCGGCAGCATCGGCAGCTCGGCGGCCCCGACCGCGGTGGTCACCTTCTCGACCTCGCTCATCGTCAACACGATCGAGGTCGACGCCTTCACGCACAGGATCTACGTCGGGGTGCAGGATGGCGCGGGAACGAACGGCGCCATCACCGGCATCAAGGTCTACAGCTACGACACGGCGGGCACGCTCACCGACCTGGGTTTCCTGACCACCGCCGATTCCGACAACCGCGCCAACGTGAACGGCACGCTCCATCTGCTCGATCCGCAGGATTTCGCGCTCGACCGCTCGGTCGTCGCCGGCGGTCGCCTGTTCTACAGCGAGCGTCTGGGCAGCTCTTCCAATGCGCTGTATCGCCTTGACCTGACCTCGCCGGACACGGCGACCAACATGATCGCCGCCAGCGTCTTTCCGACGGACGGCAGCAACGGCCGGATCATCGACGTCGAGGTCGATGAGAGCAATCACAAGGTCTATTTCACGACCCGGTCGAACGCGGCCTCGCCCAGCGGCAGCTATGACGCCAACGACAACGCGGTCTGGTGGATCGACGCCAGCGCGACCGACGGAACCCCGACCAAGGTGACGTTCAGCGGCATGCCGGCCAACGTCTTCTTCGGCGGCGACATGACGTTCGACCAGTCGACGCGCCAGCTCTATGTCGAAAGCGAAGAGACCACCGGTTCCGACACCGACGACGTGATCTACGTCCTCCAGCTGAACGCCGCCGGCACGACCGCCACCTATATCCGCTCGATCTTTCCCTCGCCCGCCTTCACGGCGTCCGGCGCCAACATCGAAGGCCTGACCTTCACCGACCTGCCGGTCCTGACCGTCAGCGGCAACAGCACGGGCGCGACAGAGCAGGGCGCCACGCTCACCGCGCTGACCGGCGCGCCGACGATCACCGACACCGACAGCGGCTACCTGGTCAGCGCCACGGTGCAGATCACGGGCGGTACGTTCTCGTCGAACGAGAACAGCACCGCCGACGACCATCTGGGCTACAGCGGCAGCAAGCAGATCACCGGTACGATCGCCGGCACCAGCATCACGATCAGCTGGAACGCGGCGACCGAGACCCTGACGCTGACCGGTTACGACACCATCGCCAACTACCAGACCGCCATGGCGGGGCTGGTCTATTGGGCCACGGGCGACAACCCGACGAACTACGGTTCCAACACCAGCCGCACCGTCACCTGGACGGTCAGCGACGGCTCGCCGGGCGTGCTGGCCGGTTCGGTCAACACGACCACCAGCACGATCAACATAGCGGCGGTCAACGACGCGCCGGTCAACGGCACGGTGTCCGGCGCCACGGGCAACGAAAACGCCGATATCGCCGTCACGGGCCTGCAGATCAGCGACGCCGACGCCAATCCGGCCTCGGCCACGATGACGGTCACCCTGAGCGTGACCAAGGGCGTGCTGACCCTGCGGACCGATGTCGGCAGCGGCCTGACCGCGGGCGCCGTCAGCGGCAACGGCACGGGCACGGTGACCCTCACCGGCACGATCAACGCGATCAACGCCACCCTGGCGGCCAGCAACGGCCTGCTGTTCCACGGCAACACCAATGTCAGCGGGACCGACACCCTGACGGTGGTCACCAGCGACGGCGGCTCCACCGGTTCGGGCGGCACGCTGAGCGACACCGACAACTACACCATCACCATCATCGGCGTGAACGACGCGCCGACCGTGAGCGGCGACGGGACCGAGAGCGTCACCGCGAGCAACGAGGACATCAGCCCCACCACCCTGGCCAACACGGTCTCGGCCGTGTTCGGCGGCCAGTACGCCGACGGCGACGGCGACGCCTTCGCCGGCGTGGCCGTGATCGCCAACGGTTCGACCGCCGGCACGGGCCAGTGGCAGTACTGGAACGGCTCGACCTGGGTGAACATCGGCGCGACCTCGACGGCGGCGGCGGTCGAGCTGGCCGCCTCCACGGCGATCCGCTTCGCCCCGGCGACCGACTTCAACGGCCCGGCCCCGACCCTGACGGTGCGGCTGGTCGACGCCTCCAGCGGCGCGATCACCACCGGCGCGGTCGTCAACACCACCACCAACGGCGGCTCGACCGCCTTCAGCACCGGCACGGTGGTGCTGAGCCACGCGGTCACGGCCGTCAACGACGCGCCGACGGTCATCAACGGCTCGACCGTCAGCCTGACTTCGGTCGCCGAGGATTCCGCCCCCGGGGCCGGCCAGACCGTCTCCTCGCTGTTCGCCAGCCACTTCTCCGACGCCAAGGACACGGTCTCGGGCGGCTCGTCGGCCAACGCCTTCACCGGCATCGCGGTGACGGGCGACGCGGCGACCGCGGCGCAGGGCGTCTATCAATACTTCGAGGGCGGGACCTGGCACGACCTGCCGGCGGTCTCGACCTCCAGCGCCTTCATCCTGGACGCCAGCACCCTGGTGCGGTTCGTGCCGGCGGCCGACTACAACGGCACGGCGCCGTCCCTGACCGTCTCGCTGATCGACGACGCGGCGGGCGCGGTGACCACCGGCGCCACGGCGGACCTGACCACCACCGGCGGCACGACGCCGTACAGCGCGTCCATGACGCTGAACGTCGTCGTCACTGCGACCAACGACGCGCCGGTCGCCAGCGGTTCAGCCACCCTGACGGCGGTCGCCGAAGACGCCGCCAACCCGGCGGGCGCGACCGTCTCCAGCCTGTTCGCCTCGCACTTCAGCGACATCGACGGCGACAGCCTGGGCGGAGTGGCGATCACCGGCAACGCGGCGACGAGCCAGGGAACGTGGCAGTACTCGACCGACAGCGGTTCCAACTGGAGCGCGGTCGGTTCGCCGGCCTTGAGCGCGGCCCTCGTGCTGCCCGCCAACGCCTTGATCCGGTTCCTGCCGGCGGCGAACTACAACGGGGCGGTTCCGGCCCTGACGGCCCACCTGATCGACAATTCGAGCGCGGTCAGCTTCAGCGCGTCGACCGACATCAGCGCGAATGGCGGCGCGACCCACTACAGCGGCGGCGCGGTCGACCTCACCACCAGCATCACGGCGGTGAACGACGCGCCCGTGGTTCCGGCCACCGCCACGACGGTGAACGGGGTCGAGCAGGCCTTCTCGGCCCTGCTGGGCGGTCTCACGGTTTCGGACCTCGAGCTCGACGCCCGCAACGGCGGCCTGGGCGACTACGCCGGCGCCACCTTCACGGTCCAGCGCGCCTCGCCCAACGCCAGCGATCTGTTCGGCGTTCTCGCCAGCGGGCTGTTCACCGTCGACGCCGGCACCGGCGATTTCCAGGCCGGGGGCCTGACCTTCGCCACCAGCAACCAAACCGGCAACGTGCTGACGATCACCTTCAACAGCTCGGGCACGGCGGCGACGACGGCGTTGGTCAACGACCTCATCCGACACATCGCCTATGAAAATACCAGCGACGCGCCCCCCGCGTCGGTGACGCTGAACTACAGCCTGAACGACGGCGGCGGCCAGGGAACCGGCGGCGCGCTTTCGGATAGCGGCTCGGTCATCTTCAACATCGCGGGCTCCAACGACGCTCCCACGGGCGGCGCCAGCATCACCGGCACGGCGGCCGAGGACCAGGTGCTGACGGCGGTCTCGACCCTGGCCGATCCGGACGGCCTGGGCACGCTGCACTACCAGTGGCAGCGCGACGTCGGCGGCGGTTATGTCAATGTCGGAGCCGACCAGTCGACCTACACCTTGGGCGACGGCGACATCGGCGGCCTGATCCAGGTGAAGATCTACTATACGGACGCCGGCGGGACGTATGAGGAGGCGATCAGCACTCCGACGGTCGCGATCGTCGCCAGCAACGACACCCCGACCGGCGTCGTGTCGGTCACCGGCACGGCGGCCGAGGACCAGGTCCTGACGGCCGACACCTCGACCTTGGCCGACTCCGACGGCCTGGGCACGTTGCATTACGACTGGCAGCGCGACACCGGCAGCGGCTTCGTCAGCATCGGCGCGGCCGATCAGGCCACCTATACCCTGGACGACGCCGACGTCGGCGCCACGATCCAGGTGGTGGTCCGCTATACCGACGGCCAGGGCTTCTCCAACACCGTCACCAGCGGCCCCAGCGCGGCGATCGCCGGGGTCGACGACCCGCACACCGGCGGAGCGTCCATCACTGGCACGGCGACCGAGGACCAGGTCCTGACCGCGGTCTCGACCCTGGCCGACGTCGATGGCCTGGGCACGCTGCACTACGACTGGCAGCGCGACACCGGCAGCGGCTTCGTCAGCACCGGGGCGGCCGACCAGGCGACCTACACCCTGGGCGACGCCGACGTCGGCGCCACGATCCAGGTGGTGATCAGCTACACCGACGGCCAGGGCTTCTCCGAAACGGCGACCAGCGCCGCGACGGCGACGATCACCAACGTCAACGACCTTCCGACCGGTGGGATTTCGATCACCGGCACGACGACCGAAGACCAGGTCCTGACGGCCAACACCTCCAACCTGGTCGATCCCGACGGGCTGGGCACGTTCCACTATCAATGGACGCGTGGTGTCGGGACGGACACGGTCCTCGTCGGATCCGACCAGCCGACCTACACCCTGACCGACGCCGACGTCGGCGAGCTGATCGGCGTGATCGTCACCTATACCGATCAGCGGGGCGCGGCCGAGCAGGTCAGCATCGTTGGCACCAACCCCATTGCTCCGGTCAATGACCTGCACACCGGCGGGGCGTCGATCACCGGCACGCCGACCGAGAACCAGGTCCTGACCGCCGTGTCGACCCTGGCCGACGTCGATGGCCTGGGCACGTTGCACTACGACTGGCAGCGTGACACCGGTTCGGGTTTCGTCAGTATCGGCGCGGCCGACCAGGCGACCTACACCCTGGGCGACGCCGACGTCGGCGCCACGGTCCAGGTGGTGATCAGCTACACCGACGGCCAGGGTTTCTCCGAAGCGGAGACCAGCACCGCGACGGCGGCCATCGCCAACGTCAACGATCTCCCGACCGGCGTGGTGACGATCACCGGGACCAAGGCCGAGAACCAGGTTCTGACCGCCAATACTTCGGCTCTCGCCGACGCCGACGGCTTGGGGACGCTGCACTACGATTGGCAGCGCGACACCGGTTCGGGCTTCGTCAGCATCGGCGCGGCCGATCAGGCGACCTACACCCTGGGCGACGCCGACGTCGGCGCCACGATCCAGGTGGTGATCAGCTACACCGACGGACACGCCACGAGCGAGACCGTGACCTCCTCGGCCACGACGGCCATCAGCGCGGTCAATGACGTGCACACCGGCGGAGCGTCGATCACCGGCACGGCGACCGAGGACCAGGTCCTGACCGCCGTGTCGACCCTGGCCGACGTCGATGGCCTGGGCACGCTGCACTACGACTGGCAGCGCGACACAGGTTCGGGTTTTGTCAGCATCGGCGCGGCCGACCAGGCGACCTACACCCTGGGCGACGCCGACGTCGGCGCCACGATCCAGGTGGTGATCAGCTATACCGACGGCCAGGGCTTCTCCGAAACGGCGACCAGCGCCGCGACGGCGACGATCGCCAACGTCAACGACCTTCCAACCGGTGGTGTGTCGGTCACCGGCACGGCGGCCGAGAACCTGACCCTGACGGCCGACACCTCGACCCTGGTCGATCTCGATGGGCTGGGCACGCTGCACTATCAATGGCAGCGCGACAGCGGCAGTGGCTTCGTCAATGTCGGAGCCGACCAGGCGACCTATGCGCTGACCGCGACCGATGTTGGCGCCGTCGTCCGCGTGGTGACCAGCTATACCGACGATCACGGCACGGCCGAGTCGGCGACCAGCGCGGCCACCGCCACCGTCGCCCACATCAATCTCGCGCCCACCGGCGTCAACGACGCCAATGCGGTGACGCAGCGCCTGTCGGTCAGCGGTTCAGTCCGCACCAACGACAGCGACGCCGACGACACGCTCACAACGTTGACGGTGACCAATGTCGCCTTCAACACCACCCATGTGGACCAGGCCGTCGTGGCCGGGGGCACGGTGGTGAACGGCGCAAACGGCAAGCTGACGATCCGGCCGGACGGGACCTACACCTACGTGGCCGATCACGAGGGTCTGGTCGTTGGCCAGGTCGTGACCGACAAGTTCGACTATACGATCAAGGATCCCGGCGGCGCCGCGGGGACGGCCCAGCTGACGATCACCATCACGGGATCCGCCACGGGCGACGCCAACGCCAACACCTTGATCAGCGACGGCACGGGCCACACCCTGACCGGCAAGGGCGGCGCCGACACCCTGACGGGCGCCGGCGGGGCCGACGTCTTCGCCTATGAGGCGGTCAGCGACAGCACGATCGCCAATTTCGACACGATCACCGACTTCACCCACGGCGTGGACACGCTGCGGCTGACGCCGCTGATGACCGGGTCGACCAAGCTGACCCTGACCACGGACGGGACCAACAAGATCCTGTCCATCGACCAGAACGGCGATGGCACGGCCGACGGTCAGATCAAGTCGCTGGGCCAAGGCCTGCAGGTGAAGGATATCGTCACCGGCGTGGCGCATTTCGGCTTCACGATCAACGGTTCGGCCGGCGCCGACAGCCTCCACGGCGGCAACGGCGGCGACATTCTCACCGGCGGGGCCGGGGCCGACACCTTCTATTACGACGACGGCGACTCGCCGATCCTGCACTGGGACGTGATCACCGACTTCCAGACCGGCCAGGACAAGCTGAACATCTCGGCGGCCGACGACGGCATCGTCATTCTCGCGCGCTTCGGCCTGAGCACCTTCATCTATTTCGGCGGCCTGGGTAATTCCAGCGTCGTGCAGGTCTTCGGCGACATCAAGCTGTCGGACCTGATCACCAGCAACGGCGTCAGCTTCTCGATGTACGGCGACGATAGCGCCAGCAGCGGCGGCGGCGACAACAACGCCGCCCTGGCCGGCGGGAGTGGGGACGACGTTCTGGTGGGGCGCACGACCGACTCCACCCTGTTCGGCGGCGACGGGGCCGACATCATGTACGGCGGCGACGCCCACGACACCTTCCAGTACACCTCGGTCACCAACTCGAACTTCAGCGCTTACGACAGCGTCATCGACTTCACCCCCGATGAGGACAAGATCGACATCTCGGCGATCGACGGCGGCAAGATCACCATCGCGCGCTTCGCCGGGACGACCTTCATCTATTCGGCCCCCGACGCCGGCGGAAACTTCCAGTCGGTGATCACGGTCCAGGGGACGTCGCTGAAGGCCTCCGACGTGATCGGCAGCGGCGGGGCCACCCAGGCCTTCACGATGGTCGGCGACAGCACCAGCCACAACATCGCCGACACCCTGATCGCCGGGGCCGGCAACGACATCCTCTACGGCCTGGACGGGAACGACACCCTGACCGGCGGCGGCGGGGCCGACTTCATGATCGGCGGCGCCGGGGCGGACACCTTCGTCTATACCGCCGCGACCGACAGCAGGCCGGTGGCCACGGATCTGATCTTCGATTTCAGCCACGCCGACGGCGACAGGCTGGACCTGAGCGGCATCGACGCCAATTCGGGCACGGGGGCCAACGACGCCTTCTCGGTGGTGACCAGCTTCTCGCAGACAGCGGGCCAGCTGATCATCGCCGCGCCGGACAGCTCGGGCTATTACCATGTCTCGGGCGACTTGAACGGCGACGGGATCGCGGACTTCGTGATCGCCCTGAACGTCACCGGCACGCTCACCTCGGCGGACATCCTGCTGTAGCGCTTTCGCGGCCAGATCAATCTTGAGTATTGATCTGGCCGCCACACAACCTAAGATCAAAATCGACTGGAGCGAGTCGTTCCGGTTGCGCCGACCGCCCCTCGACGGGCGTCGTCGATTTCAGATCGGAGGACGCCGTGACCCGCACCCTCAGCGCCAGCGCTCAGGCGCCGCGCGATCCAGCGCTCAAGACGATCGACAAGATGGCGCTGCGGGCGATCGCCCAGGCCGCGGTCGACGTCGAGCTGTTCACGATCCCGCTCTACATGACCAGCCTCTATTCGATCCAGGGCATGCACGCGATCACGGGGCAGGGGAACGACTTCTACCAAGGTCGCCTGTGGCCCGGAGCCAAGACCTCGGCCAACCCCATCACCGCCAACGAGCACGCCTTTAACCTGGTGTTCTCGGTGTTCATCCAGGAGATGCTGCACCTGCAGATGGCCGCCAACATGGCCACGGTGCTGGGCGTCAGTCCCCGCTTCACCGACACCGCCCTGCAGGACGACCGCCACGGCTGGACCTGCTACGGGCCGACCAACAGCGTCATCCCCAACATCATCGACCTGAAGGACACGATCCACCACGAGGACGTGCCGGTGAACGTGGGGCCGCTGTCGGACGTGCTGTTGCGGCTGTTCATCGCCATTGAGCAGCCCGAGATCGACGCCCGGGCCAACATCAAGCCCGGCAAGGAAAAGGCCTATTTCCCCAAGGCGCCGTTCGCCGACTGGAAGCCCGGCCAGCCCCTGCCGAGGTTCGGCACCATCGGCTGGATGTACCAGTGCTACTATGACTATCTGAGCCTGGCCTACAGCGACGGCTCCACCCTGTGGGACGCGCTGTTCACGCCCACGGCCGTGCAGAACGACCTGTTCAACAGCTTCTCCTCGCCCGGCCATCCGATGCGCGAGTTCATGGGCTTCGAGACCACGATCGCCACCACCGACAAGGCCATCGCCTTCGAGCAGATGGTCTCGATGATGGACGCCATCACCGACCAGGGCGAGGGCAGCGAGATCCAGCGCCGACCCCAACTGCTGCAGGCGGTCAAGCCCAAGTATCAGCCGTCGGACACCGCTCTGCGCGCCGACTATCCCAGCTATGACGACACCGGGCGGCAGATCCCGTCGGCCGACGCCGTGGCGCGGTCCGACAACGACCCGATGGACCACTACGAGCGGTTCAAGAAGGTGCTGGACCTGCTGCCCCAGATCGTCACCTGGCCGATGTGGCTGAAGGCGAACGGCCCCTGGACGGCCAAGGAGCTGCAGGGGCCGGACTATGATCCGTCCAACCCTCTCAAGCTGCCGACCCCCGACGAACTGGCGGCGGCGCTGAACGCCCTGAACGAACCGACCGCCCAGGCCAACAGTCATACCCTGCTCAGCCAGGCGGTGATCGGCGCGATCGCCGGGGTGACGACGGTGCTCAACGACTACTGGAACCCGCCGGCCACCGGGCCGGTGCTTTTCCCGTTCCCGTCGATGGCGGGATCGGGCGACCGGATGTCGATCGCCTGGGCGGTTCTGGGCCTGACGCCCGACCTGTCGATCGGCCTGGATCCGGCCACGCCGGGCAAGCTCTATCATTCGTGCCAGGCGTTGGACCTCGACGGGACCGGCGACAACGGCTGCGCCGCCGTCGAGATCTTCCACACCTGCCGCGGCTCCAACAACTGCCACGCCCAGGGCGGCTGCGGTTTCGTCCAGCCGGTGGGCGGCGGCGGCAACTGCGGTTCGGCGGTGGTGGTGCGCGGCGGCGCGGGTGTCGGGGTCGGCGGCGGCTGCGGCCTGCCGCCCCAGAAGCTGTACTCGGCGCCCAGCGACAACAAGTGCGGTGGGTTCGGCGGCTGCGCCGTGCCGATCTCGGCCTCGCAGGTGTTCCCGGCCACGGGCCAGATGCAGCTGTACGACTTCGTTGAAGGTAGCGAAGGCAAGGATGGCTGGCAGTCTGTGCCCTTCGGCGACCCCATGCTGTATCAGCGCGGCGAGAAGGTGCACGACGTGGCCTATCGCGCCTATCAGGCGGTGATGACGCATCGGGGCAAGACGGTTCCGGCCGATCCTCCGGCGGCGGACAATCTGCGCCTCGTCTTCCCGCCATCGACGTGACGAGGGGGACCTGATGGCCGGTCGCCAGCCCCGCGCGCCCCGCCTGGGCCTGCCCAACCTGGGCGACGGGGTGGGGCTGCGCGAGCCGCATTTCCCGCACTTGATGGCGACGCCCCCGGCCGACTGGGGCGTCGACTGGTTCGAGGTGATCAGCGAGAACTTCCTCGATCATGCGGGCTATGCCGCTCACGTGCTGGAGGTGGTGGCCGCCCATCGGCCGGTGGTGATGCACGGGGTGTCGTTGTCGATCGGCGGCGCCGACCCGCTGGACGTCATCTATCTGGACAAGCTGGCGGCCCTGGCCGACCGCATCCAGCCGGCCTGGATTTCGGACCATCTGTGCTGGACCGGGGTGGCGGGGATCAACACCCACGACCTGCTGCCTCTGCCACTGACGGAGGCCGCCCTGGCCCATGTGATCGATCGGGTGAAGGCCGTGCAGGACCGCCTGGGCCGGCCGCTGATCCTGGAGAACCCCAGCAGCTATCTGGAATTCCACGCCTCGCAGATGCCCGAATGGGAGTTCCTGGCCCGGCTGGCCGAGGCGGCCGACTGCGGCCTACTGCTGGACGTCAACAATGTCCATGTCAGCGCCTTCAACCATGGCTTCGATCCCATGGCCTATATCGCCGCCATTCCGGCCGAGCGGATCGTGCAGACCCATCTGGCCGGCCCCAGCGACTTTGGCACGCACCTGATGGACACCCACGACGCTCCGGTGCCCGACGCGGTCTGGCCGCTCTACGCCGAGGTGCAGGCGCGAACCGGCGGGGTCTCGACCCTGCTGGAATGGGACGCCAACATTCCCCCGTGGCTGGACCTGCTGGCCGAGTTGGCCAAGGCGAGCGCGGCGCGGGAGGGGTGGTCGCCCGCCGAGGAAGCGGTTCGCGCCCATGGTTGAGCCCGAGCTGGCCACCATGCAGCGCTGGATGCAGGGGGCGATCCTGGGGCGTGCCGCGCCGCTGGACGTCGACGCCGTCGTTGTCGGTGCCGCCCAGGACCAAGGCGGGCTGACCGCCGCCCAGCGCCTGGGCCTCTACGCGCGGGGCTATCGCGCCCGGTTGATGGAGTGTCTGACCGCCGAATTTCCGTGCCTGTTGGCCTTGGCCGGCGAGCAGGTGTTCCAGCTGTTCGCGGCCGGCTACATCGCCGCGCGGCCGTCGACCGATCCCAGCCTCTACGGCCTGGGCGCGGGTTTCGCCGACTATCTGGAGGCCACGCGGCCCGCCGGCGACGACGGTCCCGCCGCGCTGTCGGCCCTGCCGGCCGAGCTGGCGCGCCTGGACCGGGCGCGGGCCGAGGTCCAGCGCGCGGCCGGAGTTGAGCGCCTGGGCGGACCGGTTCTGGCCGCCGACCTGCTGCTGACCCCAGGCGCGCGGCTGCGGCGGCCCGACAGCGTGCGGCTGCTGACCCTGGGCTTCGATCCGGGGCCGCTGCTGGCCGCCGTCGATCGGGGCGGACCGATTGATCCGCCGCCGCCCTGTCCGACCCCGGTCGCCGTGGCCCGCAGTCGCTGGCGCGTCGCCGTCCACGCCCTGCCGGTCTGGCGTTACGCTTGGCTGGAGGCGTTGGGGGAGGAGGGGGCCGACGTTCACGTGGCCGCCGCCCGCGCGGCCCAGGCCAGCGGCCGAGAGACCGGCGCGGTGATCGCTGACTTGGCGCTGTGGTTGCCGACGGCGGCGGGGCTGGGATTGGTGACGATCTAAGGACGGCGGAATGTCTGAAGAGGGTAAGACCATTGCGGACTATGCCGAGCGGGAGAAGGAAAATTCCGCCGCGTGGCGCAAGGTGTGGATCGCCTCACTTGGAGTTGCCAACGGGGCGGGACTGCTGGCCGCCGCGAATGCGTTGAAGGATGCGCGAGGTGAGCTTTGGTTCGCGTTGCTTCCTACGATGTGGATGATGGCTTTGGGTGTCGCTGCCGCAGGAGCCATCCCGTGGGCAAGACTTCGTTACCATATGTGCGTGGCGCGCCGCTTTGAAGCGGCGATAGGTCAAGATCGCGAAGGCTTGGGCTCTTCAAAGAGATCAATGGTCTTATGGGATGCGATCAGTATCAGCCTCAATTTGGCCGGGGCGGCGGGTTTCCTCATCGGGATGTGTTGGGCGCTGTTCGCAATCACATTTCGCGTCGCGACTTGGCCTTGGGTGGCCACTCAGTTCCAACCATAGCAGAAACCGACTTTTCGATGGTTCACACTGCCGGGCTCATCACCGCCATCATCCCCTGCGTCCGCGCTCGAACCTCCGGCGAGGCCAGGCAATCGGCCACGGCCTCGTAGCCCGCCGCGCCCGGATAGGGCGCCACGCGGATCGGCGGGGCGTGGTTGGCGGGGCAGTAGAGGATCGTTTCGCCCAGCCCGACGGCGGCCACGTCGAGGATGGCGTTGGAGCGGGTGAGCAGGAACACCGGACGCGCCTTGGAGCTCCGACGACGCAGATGAACGGCGAGGGCCTCTTGAGTAGCCTGGTCCAGTCCGTGTTCCGGCATGTCGATGACCAGGGCCGCGGCCCCGTCGGCGTCCAGCGCGACGAGCAAGGTCCGCAGGGCTTCGGACGGCGCGGCCCCGTCCTCGGCGAGCCAGGCCAAGGCCTGCTTGACCCGCGTGGCGTGCGCCGCGTCGGTGATGTCGGCGGCCGTCCGATCCAGGCCCAGGAATACCGCCCCCGGCAGGGCTTCCGCGAGGCGCATCGCCAGCCGCGTCTTGCCGCTGCCCAGGGGGCCGGTGATGTAGGTCAGGGGCGGGATGTCGCGCAGTTCGAACCGCTCGCCGCCCCAGGGCCAGGGCAGCTCGAACGCGACGCCGAGACCAGGGCGCGGGGTCAGCAGGTTCGTGAGGTCCTCGGCGGTGGGCGCCCGCCCTCGGGCCAGATCGGCGCGCAGGTCGCGGACCTTTTCGACCGCCCCGGTCAGCTGGCGAACCTGGCCTTCCAGCGCTGCCTGATGCGCGGCGAGGGCGGGCTCCAGGGCCTGGGCGTCGCCGTCCAGCACGTCGGCGATCCGGGCCAGGCTGAGACCCAGGGCGCGCAGGGCGACGATCTCGCCGGCGCGCGTCATCTGGTCGGGACCATAGGCCCGCCACCCGGCCGCCGTGCGGACCGGGGTCACCAGACCGCGCTGCTCGTAGAGCCGCAGGGCCTTGGCCGAGACGCCCAGTCGCCGGGCGGCCTCGGCGGGGTTCAGGAAGCAGGTGGAGCGCACGGAATCACCTCGTTGACGGCTGACCGTACGCCTTATCGGGGCGGTCCCAGGGGCCGGGTCAACGGGTGTTGGTGGTGTTAGTCGAACACCACCGTCTTGGCGCCCGCGATCAGCACGCGGTGCTCGACATGCCAGGTCACCGCCCGGGCCAGCACGGTGCATTCGACGTCGCGGCCCAGGGTCACCAGGTCGTCGGGGGTGTGGCTGTGGTCCACGCGGTGGACACCCTGTTCGATGATCGGGCCTTCGTCGAGGTCGGTGGTCACGTAGTGGGCCGTGGCGCCGATGATCTTCACGCCGCGCTCGTGGGCCTGGTGATAGGGCTTGGCGCCCTTGAAGCTGGGCAGGAACGAGTGGTGGATGTTGATGCACTTGCCCGACAGCCGCGCGCACAGGGCCGGCGACAGGATCTGCATGTAGCGGGCCAGCACCACCAGATCGACGGCCAGGTCGTCGACCAGCTTGAGGAAGGCGTCTTCCTGCTCGGCCTTGTTGGCCTTGGTGGTGGGCAGGTGGAAATAGGGCAGGCCGCTCCATTCGGTGAACGAGCGCATGTCCTCGTGGTTGGACACCACCCCGACGATCTCGACCGGCAGCAGGCCAGCGCGCCAGCGGTGCAGCAGGTCGAACAGGCAGTGGCCGAACTTGGAAACGGCGATCAGCACCTTGGGCTTGGCGCCCGCGTCATGCAGGGCCCAGGTCATGCCGAAGCGCTTGGCGATCAGCTCGAAGCCCCGGCGCAGGTCGTCGATCCCCGGCATCTCGCCGTCGGGCCGAAACACCGTGCGCATGTAGAACTGGTCGGCCAAGCCGTCGTTGAAGTGGCTGCTCTCGACGATCGAGGCGTCGTTGTCGGCCAGGAAGCCGGACACGGCGGCGACCACGCCCTTCCGGTCGGGGCATTGCAGGATCAGGATGTAGCGGTCGGCGGGGGTCTTGGCGTCCATGGCAGGGGTCGTAGTCGACCTGAGCCGCACGGCCAAGCCGCATTGTTCTCACAGGGCTTTCACAAAAGGAAAACGGGTCGCGATCGCCGACACGATCGCGACCCGTGCTTCAAGCCGGTCGAAGGGGAATAGGCCCGGCTAGAACCTCATCAGCCTAGAACTTCACCGCCAGCGAGACGCTGTAGTTGCGGTCGGGCTGGGTGTAGGCGTCCTTGACGACGGAGTTGTCGGCCAGGCCGCGCACGTCGCCCCACCAGGCGTAGGTCTGGCCGGTGAGGTTGAAGACGCCGCCGCGCAGGGTGACGTTGTCGGTGACGTTCCAATAGGCCGTCAGGTCGAACACCGTGAATTCCTTGGGCATCCAGCAGTAGTCCGAACCGGTCAGGGTGCGGGGCGGCGTGCCGGTGGTGATCGAGCAGCTGACGCCCGAGCGACCGGCCGACTCCTTGGCCGAGTGGACGGCGTTCAACGCGCCGCCGAACCGGCCGGCCGGATCGCGGTACGACAGGCCGGCGACGACCTTGACCGGGTCGATGGTGACCAGCGGGGCCTTCACGCCGTTGTTCTCGGAATTGCCGCGAGCGTAGGAGGCCGCGCCCTGCAGAGTGAAGCCGTGGCCCAGCTCGGTGACGAAGCGGGCCTCGGCGCCGCTGATCTCGGCCTTGGACTGATTGATGTACTGGTAGACCGCCGGATTGGTGGGGGTGAACGCGCCGCGCACCTGCACCTGCTCGATGAAGTCGTCGTACTTACCGGTGAAGCCGGTGACGCTGGCGTTCCAGGTCGGACGGTTCAGGCGGAAGCCCAGCTCGAAGGTCTCGCTGGTCTCGGGCTTCAGGTCGGGGTTGGACACCGACATGTAGTTGGAGACCAGGTTGGCGAAGCCGTTGTTGACCTGCGAGGGCGAGGGGGCCTTGAAGCCGGCGGCGGCGTTGGCGAACACGGTCACCAGGTCGGTGGCTTTCCACACCACGCCCAGCTTGGGCGAGACGTGGCTGTCGCTCTGGCTGGCCGGCACGTTGGCGGTGAACAGGGCGTCCTTCTTGGGCTCCAGCTTGTAGTAGTCGAAGCGCACGGCCGGATAGAAGGTGACCGGGCCAACCGCGACCTCGTCCTGCGCATAGGCGCCGGCCAGGGTGTAGTCGGTGGTCGGGAAGGCGCGGGTGGGGAAGGTCTCGCCGGCGGGCGGCACGGTGCCGTCGCGCACGCCTTCCTGGCGGGTGATCGAGGCGTCGCCGCCCCAGACGAACTTGTTGGTCACGCCGCCGATCGTGGCGTCGCTATGCAGTTCCAGCGCCGCGCCCCAGACTTCGTTGTCGAAGGTGGCGTCGCGGGTGCGGTCGACGGCGGTGTTGCGGTCTTCGGCCGAATACTGCCGGGTGGTGCTGTTCTGGTAGTACAGCGTGGTTTGGGCCGATTGGATCAGGCCCTGGCCGCCGGTGTAGCGGTGGTCGAAGCTGACGCGGTCGCGCTTCATCTTGTCGAAGGCGGTCAGGCCCAGCACGCTGGTCGAGGCCAGCGGCGGCTTGGCGATGGCGCTCAGCACCGTCCAGCTGGTGTCGCTGTCCAGGTGGTCATAGGTCAGGCGGAAGCGGTTCTGGTCGTTCAGGGTGTAGACCACCCGGGCCAGCACGGCGTTGGACTGGTCGTCCTCGGGGTTGGCGGTGGTGCGGTCGGTGTTGGCCGAGTCGTTGGTCCCGGCCGTCTTCTGGCCCTCGCCGTCGCGACGGGTATAGGCGACCATGCCTTCCCAATTGCCGCTCTGGCCGGCGGCGGTCAGGCTTTCGGTCCAGCTCTCGTCGGCCGAGGCGTAGCCGACGCGGCCGCGCAGGGCGAAGCTCTTGCCGCCCGTCAGCAGGTCGGACGGATCCTTGGTGAAGTAGTTGACCGAACCGGCCAGGCCGTCGCTGCCGTAGAGCGCGCTGGCCGGGCCGCGCACGATCTCGACCGACTTCAGGGTGTCCAGGTCGACATAGTCGCCGCGACCCATGTTCTGGGCGCCGAAGGCGTAGCCGTCGGGCACGCGCACGCCGTCGACCATGATCAGGACGCGGTTGCCTTCCAGGCCGCGGATGTTGAAGCCGCTGTTGCCGTCGCGGCCCGTCGAGGCGCCGGCGGCGGTGAAGCGGGCGGGGGCGCGGCGCACCGAGACGCCGGGCTCGAAGCGGACCAGGTCCTTGATGTCCTTGACCAGGCCGTCCTCGATGTCCTGGTCGGAGATCACGCTGGCGGTCACCGGGGCGTCCTGCAGCTTCTTCTCCGAGCGGGTGGCGGTGACCGTCACCTTGTCGAGTTCGGCGGCGTCGGAGGCGGTTTCGGCCGCGAAAGCAGCCTGAGCGCAGAGCAGGGCCGACGCAGAGGCGGCGGCGAAACAGACGAGTTTGGCGCGAGACATTAGGAGACCCCCGGGTCCTGTTGTTAATGCGAATTGTTCGCATCTATTGGGCGGTGAGCTACGGCCATCGCGCGCCTTGGTCAAGCTAAATGAGATTGATTCTTAGAATCACTAGCAGTAGGGCTTCCAGCGACGCTTTCCTGAATCCGGAGATTCCGCCCATGCGCCGTTCGCTATCCTTCGCCGCCTTCGCGATCGGCGCGACCCTCGCCGGCGCCTTGGCCGGCGCGGCCCAGGCCCACTCGCCCTACCTGCTGCCGACCGTGTTCGACGCGTCCGACCGCAAGCTTGTGACGGTGCAGGGTTCGTTCACCGAGAGCTTCTTCACGCCCGAAGTCGTGATGAAGTCGGACGCCTGGGCGGTGGTCGGGCCGGACGGCGCGCGCAAAGCCCTGACGCCGACCAACCTGCGCGAACTGGCCCTGGTCGAGGTGCCCACCGAGGCGGCCGGCACCTATCGCATCACCAGCGGCCAGCGCACCGGCCGCACCGCCAAGGCGGTGCTGGTCAAGGGCGAGTGGGAGTTCATCGAGGATCCCAGCAAGGCCCCGGCCGGGACCACGCCCGTCGACATGCAGAGCCTGACCCTGGCCGATGTCTATGTCACGCGCGGGGCGCCCACCACGGCCGCCCTCGCCCCGGTCGGCAAGGGCCTGGAGTTCGTGGCCGTCACCCATCCCAGCGAGATCACCACCGGCCAGGACGCCAAGTTCGTGGTGCTGTTCGACGGCAAGCCGGTGAAGGGCCAGGCCGTCACCCTGCACGGCGCCGACGATCACTACGCCGAGGCCAAGGCCGCGCCGATCACCGTCACCAGCGACGACCAGGGCCGCTTCACGATCAAGCCGGGCCACTCGGGCGTCTACCAGATCCAGGCCCGCTACCGCGTCGCCCCGACCGCCGCCGATCCGGTCGGCCACTCCTACACCTACGCTCTCACCTTCGAATCCCTGCGCTGAGAAAGACCAGCCTCATGAAGACCAAGATCGCCCTCCTGGCCGCCGCCGCCCTCTGTGTCGCCGCGCCCGCCTTCGCCGCCTCGCACGCCCGCGACACCTTCATCAAGGAGCAGGACCTCAACGGCGACGGCTCGGTCAGCAAGGAAGAGTTCAAGACCGGTCGCGAGAAGCAGTTCGCCGGCATCGACGCCAACCACGACGGCAAGCTCTCGCACGACGAATATGTCGGCGAGTTCACCGCGCGCCTGACCAAGCGCCTGGCCGCCTCGACCGATACGCCGGAGAAGAAGGAAGAGGAGCGCGTGCGCCAGCTGCGTCAGGCCGACGTGCGCTTCGGCGTGCTCGACACCGACAAGAGCGGCGGCATCACCCCGGCCGAGTTCGAATATTCGGGCTGGCGGATGTTCGTCACCCACGACACCAACAAGGACGGCGTGGTCTCGGCGGCCGATCCGGTGGCTGAAGACACGAACTAGCACCCTCTCTATACCGCTCATCCCGGCGAATGCCGGGACCCAGATCCTATGGCGGTGCGGATGACTGGATAGGCTCAGCGCTCCTGGCGTCAGCCTCAAAGCTATTCTATCTGGGTCCCGGCATTCGCCGGGATGAGCGGATTTATTTGCAACTCAATGGTTGCCTATTTGACCTGCTGGAGTCATGAATGTGCAACCAGGAGGTTGCTATCATGACCGACCGCATCGAAAAGACCATCGACCTGAACGCGCCGATCGAGCGCGTCTGGCGCGCCGTCAGCGACCACAAGGAATTCGGGACCTGGTTCAAGGTCGATCTGGAGGCGCCGTTCGTCGTCGGCCAGGAGGCGCGCGGCCAGATCACCCACCCGGGCTTCGAGCACGTGACCTGGAAGGCCAGGGTGACGGCCATCGAGCCGCCCCGGCGCTTCGCCTTCACCTGGCATCCCTACGGCGTCGATCCCGATATTGACTACGACCAGGAGGAGCCGACCCTGGTCGAGTTCCTGCTCGAACCGAACGGGGCCGGCACGCGGCTGACCGTCGTCGAGTCCGGCTTCGACAAGGTCCCCGCCCATCGTCGCGAGGAAGCCTTCCGGATGAACGACGGGGGCTGGACGCAGCAGGTGCGGAACATCAAGGCCCATGTTGAATCCTAGCGTCCAGGACCCCGCGCCGATCTTCGCGGCCTTGGGTGACCGCACGCGCCTGTCGCTGCTGGGCAAGCTGGCCGATGGCCAGGCGCGGTCGATCGCGGCCCTGTCGAGCGACACGGACCTGACCCGCCAGGCCATCACCAAGCACCTGCACGTGCTGCAGGACGCCGGCCTGGTGGCCAGCCTCAAGGTCGGCCGCGAAAGCCGCTTCGCCGCCCGCCGCGAGACGATCGACGAGGCGCGGGCCTATCTGGACCGGGTGTCGCGCCAATGGGACGACGCGCTGGGACGGTTGAAGGCGTTCGTGGAGACGGACGGAGCTGGTTAGAGCGTGGGTTTTTTGCCCGCTCATCCCGGCGAAGGCCGGGACCCAGATGGGCTAGCGCTTGGGTCGACGCCAAGAGCTCCGAGCCCGTCCAATCATCCACACCGCTTGAGGATCTGGGTCCCGGCGTTCGCCGGGATGAGCGGAGGGAAAGGAGCGCATCCTACATCGCGTCGTGCGACACCAGCAGCAGGATCGACAGGTCCTTCTCCGGCCGCCAGTTGGCGCGGCGCATCTCGAACTGGGTGGGGCTGATCTTCTTGACGCCCGAACCGCAGAAGCTGACCAGGTTCTTGGGCGAGCCCTTGTCGACCACCAGGCGGAAGTCGCCGATCGGCTTCTTCCAGTTGCCGCCGGTGACCAGCACATAGTCGATCCAGCGGTCGACCCACGGGGCGTTGCCGTCTTTGTCGGCCTTGGCGGCGCGGACGACGGTGTCGGTCAGGGTCTGGTCGACGCAGTACTTGTCCTTGATCTCGCTGGCGTACGGCGTGCCGACATTGGTGGCCACGGTCGCGCCGATCGAGGGGGTGTAGGCGTGCTCGACCACGATCGGCCGGCCGGCCGGGAAGGTCTGCAGCCAGTGATAGGTGGTCTTCAGCACCCATTGCGGGCCCTCGTCGCCCTCGCCGTCATAGAGGCCCAGCCGGACGGCCTCGTCGCGCTTGGCCTTGGGCAGGGCGGCCATGGCCTCGTCGGCGCCCGCCACGTGCACGGCCAGGGGGATATGGTTGGCGACCAGCCAGGCCGTGCGGTCGACGCCGTCGGTGGCGATGGCCTTCTGCTCGACTTCGGCCTTCACCAGCTTGCCATCGACCTTGGTCGAGAAGCCCAGGACGTTGGCCGGAGCGTCGTCGATCGGGATCGAAACGTCGCTCTGGAAAAAGCCCGGTCCGCCGATGTCGGGCATCGGGAAGGCGACGCGGACGGTGACGTCCTTGCCGCTGGTGTTGGCGAACACATAGCGCACCCGCACGGCCTTTTCGGAGATGTAGAGGTCTTCGGAGCGCATCTCGATGCTGTCGCTCTTGGTCAGCACCAGACCGCCGGCCGCCAGTTCGGCCGAGGTGTCGTTGGCCCAGGCGGGGGCGGACGCGAGGCAGGCGAGGGCGGCGATCAGGGCGGCGAGGGGGCGCTGGGTCATGCGCCGAGGGATAGCACCCGATCAGGTCGCGGGGACAGCCTTGACCGGCGGCTCGGCATACGAGGCCGACGCGGTGATCACCTCGTCCGGAACGGTCAGCATCTGCAGATAGGCCTTCTTCGGATAGGCCATGTGCGGCTTGGTTTCATCGTAGGGCGGCTGGGACGCGGGGCTGGGGCCGTCATAGGGGGCGGGGGCCTTGAAGCGGGCGGCTTCGTCCGGGCTGATCCCGGCCTTGGCCAGGACGACGGGATCGATCCAGCGGGCCGGGTCGATGGCCTCGGACGAGCAGGCGACCTCCAGGGTCATCTGGTCGGGACCGGCGAAGTAGATCGAGCGGCACATGCCGTGGTCGATGGGACCGATGACGTTGACCCCGTGGCCGCGGATGCGGTCGCGCAGGGCCAGCAACTCGTGCTCCGTGTCGGCTCGGAAGGCCAAGTGCTGCAGCGTGCCCGGCGCGGATGGCAGGGCGCCGTTGCCGGCGTGGGTGACGCCCAACTGCACCGGGATCTGATCGACGTCGGGCAACTGAACGATCGAGAAATAGCTGTGGTCGTTCATCCGCAGGAAGGCGTGCAGGCCGCCCGGCACGCCATGCATGTCGAACAGCGCCACCAGAGGGCAGCCCATGACCTCGCTGAAGAAGGCGATGTGTTTCTTGATGTCGCCGGCCATGAAGGCCAGGTGGTGGATGCCCGTCGGATGCTGCGCCATGGCGGTGCTCCTGGCTGTCTTGACTTCCCCGGGGATAGTTTCCGTCCCTTGATGTCCGGATAACGACGTTACGCTAGGGGAGGCAAGATGGCGAAGGATCCGGTCCGCATCGTCCGCGAGCCCTACGGCTACGCCTATGCCGAACGCTCCCGCCTGAAGGAGACCTATGGCGGTCCCGACGGCCAGGTGTTCGTCGAGTGCATGCGGATCCGGCCTGAGGTCGGCGACTCCGAGACCGTGATCCTGTTCAGCCATCCGATCGGCGGCGGGTCGTTCTTGCCGCTGGTCACCGCCCTGGCGCGGGCTGGGCGGCACGTCGTCTATTGCAACACGCGGTACCGCGGCAACGACACGGCCCTGATCCTGGAGAAGTGCGTCCTGGACCTGGGCGCCTGCGTCGCCGACCTGAAGACCCGGTTCGGCTACAGGACGGTGATCCTGGGCGGCTGGTCGGGCGGCGGCTCGCTGTCGCTGTTCTATCAGGACCAGGCGACGAACCCGACGATCACTCACACCCCGGCCGGCGATCCGGTCGATCTGGTCGGGGCGGCGCTGCAGCCCGCAGACGGCGTGATGTTGCTGGCCGCCCACGTCAGCCGCTCGGTGACCCTGACCGAATGGTTGGATTCCTCGATCCTGGACGAGGACCGCCCGTTCGAGCGGGATCGCGAGCTGAACATCTACGCGCCCGACTGTCCGCATCAGCCGCCCTACGACGAGGCCTTCGTGGCGAGGTTCCGCGCCGCCCAGCTGGCCCGCAATCGCCGCATCACCGCTCGGGTTCGCGCGACGCTGGACGAGCTCAAGACCGTCGATCCGGACCTGGAGCGGCCGTTCGTCGTCTACGGCACCATGTGCGACGTGCGCTGGACAGACCCGGCCCAGGACCCGTCCGACCGGCGGCCGCGCACCTGCTATCTGGGCGACCCCCGCATCGCCAACGACGGGCCGGTGGGCCTGGCGCGGTTCACCACCCTGCGCTCGTGGCTGTCGCAATGGAGCTTCGACGACAGCCGCGCCAACGGCGTGCTGAACGCGGCCAGGGTCACGTGCCCGGCCCTGGTGATCAGCAACACGGCGGACCTGGCCTGCACACCCAGCCACGCTCGCCGCCTGTTCGACGCCCTGGCCGGCGCCGACAAGCGCTATGTCGAGATCAAGGACGCCGACCACTACTACATCGAGCGGCCGGATCTGCTGCCGCGAGCTGTGGGGGAAGTGACGGCGTGGCTGGAGGAGCGGGGCTTCTAGTCCTGAACCGCCAGTACGCGGACGCCGCGCGCCCGGCCTTCGGGGTCGGTCCAGTGGAAGGTCTCGCCGGCGGTCAGGCCGATCAGGGCCGCGCCCACGGGACTGAGCACCGAGATGCGGTTGTCGTCGATGCTGGCGTCGCGCGGCAGGCTGACGTGGACGATGCGGGTCTGGTCGTTGGAGAGGTCCTGGAACGCGACCCGCGAGCCGATGCGCACGAACGGGCGCGGCGCCTCATCGGGCTCGACGATCATGGCGCGGGCCATTTCCTCGGCCAGCACGCGGCCGCCCGGCGCGCGGCCGGCGGCGGCGTCGGCCAGGTTGGAGAGGATCTCGAAGTCGGCCTCGGTCACATAGATCGCGGGCAGGGCTTGGGTGGAGTGGATCTGGGTATTCATAGTGGCTTTCTGGGGATGTTTTGAGCCTTGGCCGGCGCATATGAGCGCGGGACCTTGGGGGCTCGGCGCCGCGCACTGTGCGGCGCGGGCGTTCATGAAGACCGGAGGCTTCGGGAATGAAGCCGCGTCCCTGGTCAGGATCGTGCGTGGCCTAAGCCAACGCTGGCCGTCTTACGGCCGATCTGAAAAGGGCATGGCGGAGGGGACTTTCCACTTTAGCTCCAGGCCTTGGGCGCTGAGCGCGAGCCTGGAGATCAGAAGCCTGTGGTCAGGCGTCCGGCGCGATCGGATCGCGGCCGGTGAAGTTCAGATAGGGACGGAGCTCCTCAATGTCAAATGTACGGGGCGCCGCTTCAGTGAAAGCTCAGGGCCCGCCAGCTGACCCCGAACGTCGTGAAGTCGCCCCCGAACCGGGTCAACGCGCCCTTGCTGCCGACGAACAGCAGCGATTGGGTGCGCGAGACAGGGACCGAGAGCGTCAGGCCCACGCGGGCGTTTTCCTGGCGGTCCGCGCCGCGCACGCCGTCCACCGTGGTGGTCCCGCCCTGATAGAAGGTGCTGTTCAACGCCGCCCACAGTCCGGGCCGGAAAGTGTAGCTGAGGTGGACCTGGAACGCGCCCATGGGATCGCGCTCGCGCCGCTTGCCGTTCAGGAAGTCGTCGTTGTCGGCATAGAGCCAGACCGCCGCATAGGCGTCGGCCTGCCAGGGGCCTCGGGGAAAGGATACGCCGATCTCGGGCTTGAACGCCCAGCGGTTGGCGCCGAGGTTGATCAGCTTGTCGGGCATGTATTCGCCGGTCGGGGCGACGGCCAGCAGGCTGACGCCGAGGATCGGCGCGGGCTTGCGGACGGCGAACGCCTGTCTGGACAGCGCCGGACCGCCGATCAGCAAGGTGCTGACCCTCAGCCGCAGATCGCCCAGGCCCGAGCGGGTGATGCTCTGGCGCGCCTCGCCCACATCGCCGCTGGCGTCGCCCCAGAGATAGGGCAGGGCGGCCGTCACGCTGGCCTGGTGACCGGCCAGACCAAAGACGTGACTGACGCCGGCGGTGGCCAGATTGAGGTCGGCATGGGCGTTGCTGATCGGAGCGGCGGCGTCGAACGCGACCGCGCCGCTGGAATGGGCGTAGCCGGTGATCACGAAGGTCGCGCCGACCGGCGAGGGCGAATAGGCGCGGGGCTCCAGATCTTGGGCGTTCACGGCGTCGGGCAGCGACGTCCAGGCGAACGGTAGGAGCGCCGCGAATGTCAGGCTTCCCATCGAGCAGCGAACGCGCATGGCTCCAGACGCCTTTCGCGGAAATCCTGGGGTTTGGATCAGTGTCGGCCGCGGCCGTCTTCGCACAATCCGGCATATCCCGGCGGGGCCGTGGGATTGGTCTCAGGCCGTGTGGGAAAAGTCCCTAGCGGTCCGAAGCGGGTTGGCGATCAAGGAGGAGCGGTGGCGGTGAGAGAGGGATTCGAACCCTCGATAGAGTTTCCCCTATACACGCGTTCCAGGCGTGCGCCTTCAACCACTCGGCCACCTCACCATGCGCTCTCGATTCGGAAGGCGGTTGAGGCCCCCGACGCAGGAAGGGGCGCAATATACTCAGGAAGGTTCCGGTAGCAAGCCGCCATACGAGGTGAAACGAGATCGCGAACATCTTAGGATCGGCTATTCAGTTTCGATCCCGAGATCCCGTCATGGCTTCCGCCCCCAGAACCCTCGAAATGCCGACCGTCGACACCGCCCTGCCGGGCCGCGCGCAGGCGATCCCGACGGCGCACAAGCACTTCGTCAACGGCCATGCCCTGAAGGGACCCTATCCCGACGGGATGGAGATCGCGGTCCTGGCCATGGGCTGCTTCTGGGGCGTGGAGCGGGTGTTCTGGAAGGTTCCCGGCGTCTATGTCACCGCCGCCGGCTACGCGGCCGGGATCACGCCGAACCCGACCTATGAGGAGGTCTGCACCGGCCGCACTGGTCACACCGAGGTGGTGCAGGTGGTGTTCGATCCGCGTGTCGTGACCTACGAGACCCTGCTCAAGACCTTCTGGGAGAACCACGACCCGACCCAGGGCATGCGCCAGGGCGGGGACATCGGCACGCAATATCGCTCGGGGATCTATGTGACGTCCGACGCCCAGGCCGCCGCGGCGGTGGCGTCCAAGGAGGCCTATCAGCAGGCGCTGAACGCCCAGGGGCTGGGGACCATCACCACCGAGATCGGCGCGGCCGGCCCGTTCTTCTTCGCCGAGGACTATCACCAGCAGTACCTGGCCAAGAATCCGGAAGGTTATTGCGGCATTGGCGGCACGGGCGTGGTCTGCCCGATCGGCGTCGGGGTGGAAGCGTGACGCCCGAAGCCTTCGACGCCGCCGCCCTGGCCTTGCCGGGCGCGACCATGACGATCCAGTGGGGCGACGACCACGTCTACAAGGTGGGCGGCAAGATGTTCGCCGTGCTGGGCGGAGCGGTGGGGCGCAACGGCTTTTCGTTCAAGGCCTCGGAGGTGGCGTTCGAGGTGCTGAGCGAGACGGGCCGGGCCACGCCCGCGCCCTATCTGGCCCGGGCCAAGTGGCTGCACTTCGCCGACCTCGCCGCCCAGGACGCGGACGAAGTGGCTGACTGGCTGAAGACAGCCCACGCCCTGATCGCCGCCAAGCTGACCCGGAAGGCGCGGGCGGAGCTGGGGCTCTAAACCTGCTCGTTGTCCTTGCGGCTCATGTGCGGACCGACGACCACCGGCTGGCGCTCGAGGATCTGGCGCACCTTGCGCACGGCGGCCGAGGCCGGGCTGCGGCGTTGACGCCAGAGCAGCAGGATCATCGCCCCGCCGGTCGCCACCGCGAAGGCGACGGGTCCCAGCAGCCAGGCCGCCGCCGCCAGAGCGAAGTAGTAGCCGCGCACCCCGGCGTTGAAGGCCGACAGGGCCGGATTGAGGATCGCCCCGGCCGCCTCGGCATATTCCTCGAGCACCTCGCGCGGCGCCCACATCGGCGTCGCCCCGATGGCGGCCAGGCAGTAGTTCATCTGGCGGATCGCCCAGATGAAGTCGAGCAGCCCGCGCGCCAGGGTGACCAGCACCACGCCCAGCTTGATCTGGAACACCAGGGTCGAGGCCGGGGCCAGCACGGCCAGGCCCTCGATGCTCTTGAGCGCGCTGTCGCCGCCGAACAGCACCCCGGCCGCCGCGGCGATCAGGATCAGGTTGGACGAAGCGAAGAACGAGGTCGAGTTGATGGCGTGGCCCAGCAACTGGCCGTCCAGCAGGGCGATTTCGCGCACCGCCATCTCGGCCATCCACCGGCGACGGATCACCGTCATGTCGGTGTTGATGACGTTCTTCTCGCGGCCCAGCTGCTTGAGCATCGGCTCGTAGAACAGCCAGCAGAACAGGAAGAAGGCCAGGACCACCAGATCGATGATCGGCAGCGACAGGAACTGCTGGGACAAGGCGCGAGAGAGCGAGGGATGCATGAAGCGAACTTATGTCTGGAACGAGAGTCGGCGAAAGGGGGACCGGTATCAATCCTCGAGGATCAGGCTGTTCTTGCCGGTGTCCTTGAGCAGCAGCGACACGGTCAGGCCCACGGCCATGATCGCCGCCACATAGAGGTAGAAGCCGCTTTCCATGCCCTCGTGCTTGAACCACAGGGCGACATATTCGGCCGTGCCGCCGAACGCGGCGTTGCCGATGGCGTAGGGCAGGGCCACGCCCAGGGCGCGCACATGGGTAGGGAATAGCTCGGCCTTCACCACGGCGCTGATGGCGGTGTAGCCCGACTGCACGAACAGGGCCGTGAAGATCAGGCCGAAGGCGACGGCGGGGCTGGTCGCCTTGGCGGTCAGGGTGAACACCGGCCAGGCGATCAGGGCCCCCACCCCGAAGGCGAAGACCAGCATGGTCTTGCGGCCCAGCTTGTCCGAAGCCCAGCCGAACAGCGGCTGGATCAGCATGAAGCCGGCCAGGGTGGCCAGGTTGACCGCCCCGGCCGTGGCCTTGTCGAAGCCCGCCGTATTGGTCAGGAACTTCAGCATGTAGGTGGTGTAGGCGTAGAAGGCCAAGGAGCCGGCGGCGGTCAGGCCGATGATCGCCAGGGTCTGTTTGGGATGGCGCGAGACCAGCGGCGCGGCCAGGGCCACATAGGTCGCGATCAGCAGGGCGACCGCCCCGTACTGCGCCGTCGCCGCGAACGGCGCCTCGGTGAAGCCCACGACCATGGCCGCCACGGTCGCCAGCAGCAGGCCGCTGACCCAGGCCACCTGCCGGCGGCTGACCGGATCATGGGAGGTGACGTTCTGGTGCGAGACGCTTTCCTCGATGCCGGTGCGGATCCAGAACACCACCACGGCCAGGGCCGCGCCGACAAAGAACGGGATGCGCCAGCCCCAGTCGGC
This sequence comes from Caulobacter soli, assembly GCF_011045195.1. Taxonomy (GTDB): domain Bacteria; phylum Pseudomonadota; class Alphaproteobacteria; order Caulobacterales; family Caulobacteraceae; genus Caulobacter; species Caulobacter soli. The sequence goes on from NZ_CP049199.1 coordinate 1,219,828, forward strand.
GAGGTCTTCCTTGCTGAGGCTGTTTTGCAGGATCACCAGCACCAGGGCCGCCACCAGCTGGCCCATGATCAGGGTCACGTACTGGAAGCTGGACCAGAAGCCGCGGCGCTTCTTCCCGGCCATCTCGCTCATATAGGTGGCGCTGGCCCCGTATTCGCCGCCCACCGACAGGCCCTGCAGCAGGCGGGCCAGCAGCAGGATCACTGGCGCGGCGTCGCCGATCTTGGCGTGGCCGGGGCACAGGGCGATGATCAGCGAGCCGACGCACATCAGGCCCACCGCCAGGGTCAGGCCGGCCTTGCGGCCCTTGCGGTCGGCGTAGAGTCCCATCAGCCAGGCCCCGACGGGGCGCGCCCCGAAGCCGACCGCGAAGATGGCGGCGGTCTGCATCAGCTGGGCGGTCTGGTCGCCCTTGGGGAAGAAGATCTTGGCGAAATAGATCGAGAAGGCGGCGTAGGCGAACCAGTCGTACCACTCGACCAGATTGCCCGCCGATCCGCCTAGAATGGCCCGGGTGCGTCGCCAGGCGCTGAGAGGCGGCGTCGCCGTAGCGGTGTCGGTCATGTCGCCCCCCGTGTTTCGTTGGGGGGACCTTAGGCGAACATCGGTCGCCGGGGGAAGGGCGCGTGGACGGTCGGGGACACACGCCTGCGTGCGTCCCCGGATGTCGCTAGATTCTGCCGAGCAGGACCAGGATGATCAGGATCACCAGGATCAGGCCCAGGCCGCCGCTGGGGAAGTAGCCCCACGAGCGGCTGTGGCCCCAGGTCGGCAGGGCGCCGATCAGGGCCAGGATCAGGATGATGATGAGGATCGTGCCAAGCATGTCCGTCTCCGTTGCATCCGAGCGCCCTGCGCGTCGGGGTTAGGCGGAGGGAATGCGAGAAGTGCGGCCAAGGTTCCGTGGACGGTGCGGGACGGTAAGGCGCGTCTACGTCGTGATCTTCACGCCTGGATCGCCGATCAACGCGGCGGCGATGACGATGAAGGCCAGCAAGCCGACCAAGGCCACGGCGATCAGCGCGATGGCGGCCAGGACCGGCGGAAGCTTGCGACGCACGAAGCGGGCCAAGGCCTGGGAGGCGAGGCCAAGGCCGGTGAGAGCGACGAGAGTCGCCACGATGATCAGAAAGTGCGCCATGCCGCGCCCTCCGTCGAACGGGGAGAGGGTCGCGCCGCGCGGCGGCTTAATCAATCCTCACGCGTCTTTCGTCGCGAGGCGGGCGCCCTAGCCGCCCGGGCAGTCCTCGGCCTTGCGCAGGCCCACGGCCCACAGGGCGCCGATCACCGCGCCCTTGACGCGGGGCAGCAGCATCAGGGTCAGGGCGGCAAGGGGCAGCACGGTCAGCGGCACCACCAGCGCCGGCGACATCTTCCAGATGAACGGGAACAGCAGCAGCGGCGCCACGACCAGGTGGCCGATGATCAGGATCGTGAAATAGGCCGGGCCGTCGTCGGCCGGATAGCGCGCCAGGTCGTGACCGCAGACCTCGCAGTCCAGGTCGACCTTCAGATAGCGCGTATAGAGCCGCCCCTCGCCGCAGTTGGGGCAACGATGGCGGACGCCGCGCTTCATGCCGGTCAGCATGCTGACCGGAGGCGGGCAGGGGGAGGTCTGCTCGTTCATGGGCGTGGATATGCCTCCGAGACGGTCCTGGCGAAAGAGGGCGCGGGGTCGCATGCGCCATTTTGAATCAGATTTCGTTGAGGTGATCGGCGATCGGCGCAAGCATTCGCCTGCAAGTCGAGCCAATTGAAACGGCGTTATTTTGTTCAGTTAACCACAATTGCTTCAGGGTGTTGTGGATAAGTTGTGGCTCGTGCGGGAAAAACGCGCCGCGAGCGCGGCCGTGCGCCACCACAGCTTAACTATACCAAGGTTCGCGGACCCCGTTCGGCCGGAGTCCGCAACCCTTGATGATGCGACTATTTGGCGTCCTTGGCGGTGTTGGTCACGGCGCGGCCGGCGGCCGAAACGTCCTGGCCCACGCCGGCGACGGTGTTGCAGGCCGAAACCATCAGGGCGGCGGCCACGGTGGCGAGGATCACGATCTTGCGCATGGAGAGGTCTCGTCAGTTGGAGAAATGGCGGCGGACCTTAACCTTGGCCCACGGCCACGTTCAAGCGCCTCACCACGGCGAAGTCATGGCGCCGGCGGCTGGCGCTTTCCTGGCCGGTAATCCTCCCGAACATGCCCGCGCAATGCGTCTTCGGTGAACAGCACAGGCTTGGTGCGCATGGTCGCGAACAGCGGGGTCTGGTCGGCGTAGTGGGGCGAGGCGGCGTCCAGGGTGGCCGAGCCGAACTGGTGGATGCTGTCGGAATGCACCACCCCTTGCGCGTCCCAGCGCACGAACATGATGAAGGTGTCGCCCGCATCGGCGGTCAGGGAGCCGTCCTTCTGCGGGATGCCCCAGACCGAGCGATAGGTGTCGGCCCCGCCGTCGATCGGCAGGTCCACCTTGCCGCGCCGGATGCGGTTGACCTGGCCCCATTCGGGATCCAGCCGGCCGAAGTTCGTCTTCAGCGTCTTGATCGCCGCCTTCAGGCTGTTCAGCGGCGTGGGCGGCGCGTCGCCGTTGATCTGGGCCACCAGGATCGGCTGGATGGTCAGCGAGGCCAGGGCGGCGGCGCGGTTGTGGATGTCGGTGCGGCGGTCCCAGCCGCGCAGGATGGCCTGGGCGGCCTTGAGATCGGCGTCGCTTCCCGGATCGAGCGCCGTCAGCGTCTTGATCATCGCCACCTCGGACGAATGCTCGCTGTAGGTGATGTCGAACTTGTAGCGGCGGAAGGCGTCTTCGGTGATGGCTGGGTCGGCGCCGACCAGCTCCTGGATGCGCAGGGCGCGGTTGGTGACGTTGGTCTGCAAGCCTTCGCTGGCCGGGAAGTCGGCGGGCTTGAGATTGTCGGCGGGGTCGCTGGCCAGGAACGGACTGTTGTTGGAGTTGTAGACGTAGCCCGACTTGGGGTTCCACAGCTGGGGGATGGTCTCCACCGGACGATAGCCTTGCCAGATCAGGTCGGATCGGTCGCCGGGCAGGATCCGGCTCCAGTCCACGCCCTCGCGCCGGTTGGGATACTGGCCGTTGTGCACGAAGCCGATGTTCCCGGCCGCGTCGGCATAGATGTAGTTCAGGCTGGGCAGGGCGTGGGTCGCGATGCCCGCCCGCCATTCGTCAAGGTTACGCGCCTTGTTCAGCCGCCAGTATTGCAGCGGCTGGCGATACTCGCCCATGCCGGCGTAGCGCAGGGCGAACAGGCCATGCTTGGTCTCCAGCACCGGCCCCTGCACGGTGCGCAGGGCGCGCTTGGTCACCGGGATGACGATCGGCCCCCACAGCTTGATCCGCATCTTGACGTCATGCCGCTGGAATTCGCGCCAGGCGCCGTCCAGCCGGTACTGGTTCTTGTTCTGGGGATTGATCACCAGGCGATAGGCGTCGAACAGGTCGGGCTTGGACACCGTGTTGGCCCAGCCCAGGTGTGCGTTGTGGCCATGCAGCATGAACGGCGCGCCGGGGAAGAAGCCGCCGGCCACGTGCCAGCCGTCGCCGCTCTCGACCACGGCCTCGTACCAGGCCACCGGGCCGGTATAGGGCTGGTGCGAATTGACCAGCAGGCGCGGCAGGTGGTCGACGGTGCGGGGCGGGGCCAAGGCCAGGCCGTTCGAGCCCTTCGGCGGCTCCGTCTGCGGCGTTTCGGGCGCGTTCAGCCGCTTCAGCTCGCCGTCCAGCCCGTAGAAGAACGGCTGCTTGAACACGAAGCCGGCCAGGATGTCCTTGCCCGTCACCGGCAGCAGGCCCGGAGTCACGGCCTTGGGGTGCAAGGCGGCGTAGTAGTTGACCCCGTCGGCATAGGCCTGGAGCTGGGCGCGCAGATCGGCCGGCAGCTTCGGATAACCGGCCTCGACCGTGGGCCAGACGTCCAATAGGCCGACGAGATAGTCTGTGACCGCCGCCTTGGGACCGTCCCGGCGCGCCAGCGTCCCGCGCGTGGCCAGGGTGACCGACTGCACGGTGGCGAAGTCGTCCTCGGATTGGGCGTAGGCCAGGCCGAACGCGGCGTCGGCGTCATGCTTGCCCAGGATGTGCGGCACGCCCCACTCATCGCGGCGGATGCGCACGTCATAGGCGCCGGCCTTGGCGATCAGGGCCTGGGTGTCGGGCTTGGGCGGCCGTGTGGCCAGGTCCAGTCCGATCAGGCCCAGCACGGCGACCAGCGCCAAGCAGACGACGGCCAACAGGCCTCGCAGGATCCACCGCATGACGTTCCGCCCCTATCGCTTTGTTGGCGCGATGATGGGCCTGGATCGCCACCGGCGAAAGGTGGACCTTGGGGAAAGGCGAAGCTTGTTCGGAAACGGAGCGCTTAGGCGCTTTCGCCGTCTCCGCCGGAGGCCTTGGAGCGGAGGGGGCCGTCGACGACGCCGAAGTCGCGCGAGCGCATCTTGCCGTCGGCCAGCTGGACGCCTTCGGCTTCCAGGCCGCGCTTGAGCAGTTCACGCACGGCGGCGGCCCGGCTGGGCATGCGGCGTGTGAAGCGCCAGTCGTCCAACGCGGCGAGCTCATCCTGCGTGAGCATGATCTGCAGGCGTTCGGGTCGGGTCAGGTCGTTCATGGGTCTCGGCCCCTGGGATAAAGGGGCAGCTCTCCTCTGGTCTGGTGGAGCTAACGCATGAGCGCCACCATCGGGTTCCATTGAAACGCAAAAAACGCACTTGGCAGTGAATATGTCACTTACTCATTAAGTGCGAAAGGTGCGTTTCGCTAAGCAAGCGTCAAGTTATAAAAACACTGAGTTGAAGTCATTGATCAGTCGAGTTCCCGACACTTGAGGAGAATGATAAGGTAAGTAAATAAAACTTGGATTCTTCGTCAAACAAAACCATCGCTTTTTTGTTCTGTGTGTGCTTCATTGAGGCGACGGAAGATCCTGCCGCCTCACCGAAAGCCCCCGAGCCATGGACGTCGAGCACCGAGACTTCGGTGGTGCGGCCGTTCGCCATGTCGGGTCTGACGACCGGCTTAGCGAAGCCCAGCATCGCATCGCCAACAACCTGGCCCTGATCGCGGGCTATACCCGCCTGCAGGCCAGCCGCCTTCACAAGGCCGGTCGGCCCCTGTCGGCGCGCGAAGCCTGTATCGCCCTGGAAGAGGTGGCCGCCAGGATCGAGACGGTCGGCGAACTGCATCGCCTGCTGTCGGCCGCGCCGGGCGAAGGCGAGGAGGGCATCGACCTGGGCCGCTTCCTGGCCAAGCTGTGCGCCAGCCTGATGGAAACCGTCAGCTTCGCCGGCGAGACCGTCATCACCCATCGGGATCTGGGCGGTTGCGTCGTGAGGCCCGACCAGGCCACGCCCGTCGCGCTGATCGTCAGCGAGCTGGTGACTAACGCGCTCAAATACGCCCATCCCACCGGGGTGGCCGGCCGGATCCTGGTCTCGTGCCGCTCCAGCGGCGGCGGCCTGGTGGTCGAGGTCGCCGACGACGGCGTCGGGCTCAGCGAGGATTTCAATCCGCTCAGCGACGGGGGCCTGGGCTTCCGCGTGGTGCGGGGCCTGGCGCGTCAGCTGGGCGCGGACCTGGTCTACGAATCCAGCGACATCGGCCTGACCGTGCGGCTGACCCTGGGCGCCGATGAGGAGCATCGGGTCATCCCGCTCTGGCCCGATCGCGGGGCCTGATCGGGTCTCAACGATTGGGTTCTAGGGTTTTACCCGATGGTGGGCCCGACTCGCTTGATGCAACCTGAGCGGGCTTGCAGACGTCGAGGTGTCCTCCCCCGATTCCCCTCGACGCGCTGGGCCGCCTACTTCCGACGGGGCGGATCCAGCCGCAGGCCGAGAGCCGGCCGGGGTGTCCCGACGCACGAATTCGGCCGGCTCTCCCCCATTCCTTTTTCGACGCTTCGTGAGCGCCCGCTCAGGGCGCTTTCGTCGGCCTGGCCTGGTCCGGGGCTTCCTCGACCGGCATGTCCAGATTGCCCAGTCCCGCGGCCTTGATGGCGTCACGCAGCTTGGTGACGGGTTCGCCGGTTCCGGTGGTGAAGGTCAGGGTGTCCGGCTCGGCGCGGTTTTCGGCCAGGTTGCTGAAGGCCGGACCGCCGGCCGCGCCGGGGTTCAGCGCCACGGCGTAGGTCTTGCCCGGCAGGGTCGTGCAGAGCAGCACGTAGGTCTTGTTGTCGTTGAGCAGGCGAGGGGTCTTCAGGCAGTCCAGCTTGTCGCCACCGGTTCCCAGGCCGTAGGCGAAGTCGCGCGGCGTCATCTGCTGGTCGAACACCACCTTCAACACCAGCACGCCCGGCGCGACCGTCTCGCCGGCGGCCGGCCAGGTGGCGACCACCTTGGGCTTCTGGGTCGGCGGCATGACGGTGACGGGCGAGACCGGCGTCGGCGGTTCGGCCGGCTTCGTGGCCTGGGCCAGAACCGGACCGGCGACGGCGCAGAGGATCAGGGCGAGGGCAGATGCGCGCATGGTCCTCAACGTGTGATCAAAGCACGGCGTTCTCAAGGCGCCGCTTGGAGGGAAAGCACGCTCCGGCCTTGGCCCTAGCGCGTCATCCAGGGCTTGTTCTTGCTGTTCGAGGCGGCGGCCGCGGCCTGCTCGCGTTGGAAGCGGCCGCCGCGCGGCGGCTTCGGCTTGGCGGCCAGCGCGGCCTTCTTCAGGCGCAGGGCGCGCTGGATCGGGGTCTCGCCGGGAATCTCGGAATTGTCGTCAGTCTGTTCGGTCATGAGCGGCTTCTAGCACGCCCGGCGCGATCTGTCCGGGGGCCCCCGTTTGGAAACACGACCCAATCCTGGCGCTGGCCTCGCGCATGGGGCATCGTCGCGGCGTGGGCGACTCGGCGATCAACGGCAAGACCTGGAACGAGGCCGAGCACGACATGGTGGTCGGCGACTACCTCGTCATGCTCGACAAGGTGATGACCGGCCGCGCCTATGACCCGGCCAACCACCAGCGCGCCCTGCGCTTCGTCACCAACCGTTCGGGCGGGGCGATCACCTTCCTGCAGGGCGAGATCTCGGCGATCCTGACCCTGATCGGCCTGCCCATCCTGAAGGACCACCCACCGCGCTGGGACTTCGGCGACGCCCTGGTGGATGCGGTCGACCGCTGCCTGACCGCCAAGCCCGGCGCCCTGAAGGACCTGGCCCAGCCGCCGGTCCTGCTGGGCCGCGCGCTCGCCCCGGTCCTGGCCGAGGGCGCGCCGTCGCGGGCCCATCACGTCCCGCCCAGCGCGCGCGCCGAGCGTCTGGTCGCCAAGTTCGATCCCGCCGCCCGCGACTTGGAAGCCCGCATGCTGGCCCGGATCGGTGTCGCCTCGGCCCTGATCTACGAGCAGCGCCGGCTGGAGGAGCGCGGTCGCCAGGATCTGGCAGCCGAGGTGCGCCTGGCCCTGCCCGCTGATGACGAGGGCTGCGACCTGATCAGCTTCAGCCGCACCGGCGGCCCTCGCCGCATCGCCGTCAAGACCACCACCGGCGGCCCGGCCACGCCCTTCCGGCTGACCCCCGTGGAGGAAGCCCTCCGCGAGGCCCAGCCGGGGGCCTTCATCGTCTACCGCCTGTACGACGTGGCGCGCGAGGCCCGGGTGTTTCGGGTGCGGGCCCAGCCCGCTGTCCAGGCGTCTCCCGATCAGCCGTCAATGTCCCAGCCCAGCGCGATCCTGCCCGAATAGCGCCGCTGCGGGGCCTCCTGCAGGGGATGGAAGCGCGCGCCCTGGACGTCGCGGAACGCTCGCTCCAGGCCGGTGTCACGATAGAACGACGCGCCGCCCACCGCCTCCATGGCCCGCTCGACCGTGGCGATCGCGCCTTGCGCCACCAGGGTGCGGCCGATCATGACCCGGCTGGTGGTTTCCGGACTGGGGACGCCGTTCTCGGCGGTGTCGACCATCCGCTCCCAGGCCATCTCGGCCCCGGCGAAGGCGTCCTCTATGGCGCCGACCAACTCGGCAACAGAGGCGTGGTGACTTGCGACGCACGATCTCCAGGGCTCGGGCTCTCGCGCCCTCGGCCACGCCCAGATAGGCCGAATAGATCAATGGAAAGGCGATCATGCCGATGATGTGGAACAGCGGATGCCATGGGCCGCTGGGACGCCGGCCCGAGATCGCCGCCTCCGGCACGAACACGTCCGTCAGCACCACGTCGTGCGAACCGGTGCCGCGCATGCCCAGGGTGCGCCAGGTCTCGGCGATCTCGACGCCCGGTCCTTTCAGCGGGACCGCGAAGTGCAGCACGGTGGGGCCGCCTTCCGGATCCTCCCAGACCGCGCTGGTCGACAGCAGGTCGCCGGCCAGGCAGCCGCTGGAGAACGCCTTGCGGGCGGTGATCGAAAAGCCGCCCTCGACCTTGGTCGCCTGACCGCCGCTGGCCAGCCAGTCCGACCCGCCGCTGGACACCAGCACCAGGTCCTCGGCCGCCACGCGCTTGAGCAGGCCCTCGGTCGGCGCGCCCTGCTTGCGCCACCGCCAGGCGGCCGCGGCGACCAGGTGGCTGTGCATGGCGAAGGCGAGAGCGGTCGAGCCGCAGGCCGCGCCCAGGCGGCGGATGACCTGGCAGATCTCGGCGACCTGCGCCCCGCCGCCGCCGAACTCGACGGGAACCAGGGCCTTGAAGAAGCCCATGGCCTTCAGCTGGGCGTAGGCGTCGGCCACGAAACTGTCGTCGGCGTCGTGGATGGCGGCCTGGGCGGCGATGGCTTGGGCCAGCGTGTCGGCGCGCGCCAGCCAGTCGATCGAGGCGGTGATTTCGGGCGTCGCGGTGTCGAGCGGCATGTTTGAACCTCCTTGTCGAAGGCGGGTCCTTCGCCCGCCGGTTCCGCGACCTTGCCCAGGGCGACGCCGGGCCAGCTAGTTCAGCAACTGAACCCGGCCGGTACAGTCACTGAACTAGTCCGGCCGGCCCGACGGGCTTAATCTAACATCGTTATGTCGACGGGGAGGTGGCGATGTCGCAACGCAGCTATGGGCAGTTCTGCCCCGTGGCGATGGCGGCCGAGATTTTGTGCACGCGGTGGACCCTGGTGCTGCTGCGCGAGATGGTCGCCGGCTCGACCCGGTTCAACGACCTGCGGCGCGGCGTGCCGCGCATGTCGCCGGCCCTGCTGGTCCAGCGCCTGCGCGACCTGGAGGATCACGGCGTGGTGCGCCGCGTCGCCGGCCGCGACAGCGGGGTGCTCGAATACCACCTGACCCCGGCCGGCCAGGAGCTGGAGATCATGGTCGGCGCCATGGGCCACTGGGGCCAGCGCTGGGTGACCACCGAGCTGTCGCTGCAGCAGCTCGACGCCTCCCTGCTGATGTGGGACATGCGCCGCCACCTCGACCTGGAGCCCATGCCCAAGCGGCGAAGCGTCATCCAGTTCCTCTACGCCGAGCAGGCCGCCGTCGACCGCTCCTGGTGGCTGATCGTCGAGCCGGACGCGGGCAAGGCCGGCGCCCCGGTCGACCTGTGCTCCGTCGAGCCCGGCTTCGACGTCGACCTCTACGTGGCCTGCGACCTGAAGACCATGACCGCCATCTGGATGGGCGTGGACACGGTCCGCGCGGCGCTGGACAGCCAGCGTATGCACCTGACCGGCGACCCGGACCTGGCGTCGAACATGCAGGCCTGGCTGGGCCTGAGCCCGTTCGCCAAGACGCAGAAGATCGCGAGCTAGAGACATTTTGACCGCTCATCCCGGCGTTCGCCGGGATGAGCGGGGAGGGCGCTAGCCCACCGCGTCAAGCGCCCAGGGCCCGAACGCCGGACGTTCCTTCAGCCGTGCGTAGTAGGCCTCGACCGCCGGCAGGTCGGCGCGGTCCATCGGCGTCCGCTTCCAGCGGTGGACCGAGACGCCCAGCACCACGTCGGCCAGGGTGAAGTCGTGGCCGGCGGCATGGGCGGCCGTGTCGGCCAGGCGCTGGTCGAGGAGGGTCATGGCCTTGTTCCAGGCCTCGACGCTGGCGGCGATCTTGGCCGGGTCGTCATAGCCCGGCGTCGGTCGCCCCAAGGCCAGGAAGGCGTAGCTCCAGGTCGGGTTCAGGGTGGTGGCCTGCCAGTCCATCCACTGCTCGACCATGGCCCGGGCGCGCGGCTCGACCGGCAGCAGGTGGCCGGCGCCATAGCGGGCGGCGAGGTACCGGCAGATGGCGTTGCTCTCGTAGAGCGCCCCCTGCTCGTCGATCAGCACCGGCACCAGGCCGTTGGGGTTCAGGGCCAGGAACTCAGGCGATTTGGTCGAGGCGAAGCCCGTCCCCCAGTCCTCGCGCTCATAGGCCAGGCCCAGCTCGTCGCAGGTCCACAGCACCTTGCGCACGTTCAGCGAGGAGGTGCGGCCGAGGATCTTGAGCATGGGGGTCTCCGTACTAGGCCGTGGCCGGCGCCCCGACATAGGCCGCCGCCACCGCTTCGGCCACCTTGATGCCGTCCACGGCCGCCGAGAGGATGCCGCCGGCGTAGCCCGCGCCTTCGCCGGCCGGGAACAGGCCGGCGACGTTGAGGCTCTGGAAGTCCTTGCCGCGGGTGATGCGGATCGGCGAGGAGGTGCGGGTCTCGACCCCGGTCATCAGCACGTCCGGGTGGTCGTAGCCGGCGATCTGGCGGCCGAACACCGGCAGGGCCTCGCGCATGGCGTCCAGCACGAACGCCGGCAGGCACTCGGCCAGGTCGGTCATCCTGATCCCTGGGCGATAGGACGGCTGCACCTCGCCCAGGGCCTCCGACGGCTTGCGGGCCAGGAAGTCGCCGACCTTCTGGGCCGGGGCGGCGTAGGTCGAGCCGCCCGCCACATAGGCCAGGCTCTCCCACTTGCGCTGGAACTCGATGCCGGCCAGCGGGTGGCCCGGATAGTCGCGCTCGGGATCGATGCCGACCACGAAGCCGGAGTTGGCGTTGCGCTCGTTGCGCGAATACTGGCTCATGCCGTTGGTGACGACGCGCTCGGGTTCCGACGTCGCCGCCACGACCGTGCCGCCCGGGCACATGCAGAAGCTGTAGACCGTGCGGCCGTTGGCGCAGTGATGAGCCAGGCTGTAGTCGGCCGCGCCCAGATCCGGATGGCCGGCGCAGGCCCCAAAGCGCGCCTTGTCCATCCACGACTGCGGATGTTCGATCCGCACCCCGATCGAGAACGGCTTGGCCTCGATGTGGACGCCTCGGTCGTACAGCACCTGGAAGGTGTCGCGGGCGCTGTGGCCGACGGCCAGCACCACGTGGTCGGCCTCCAGGTAGTCGCCGTTCGAGATGTGCAGGCCCTTCAGCCTGCGCGCGCCGTCGGCGGCGGTTTCGATGTCGAAGTCGTCGACCCGATGCTGCCAGCGATACTCGCCGCCCAGCGCCTCGATGGTTTCGCGCATGCTCTCGACCATCGTCACCAGGCGGAAGGTGCCGATGTGCGGATGGGCCTCGGTCAGGATCTCTTCCGGCGCGCCCGCCTTGACGAACTCCTCCAGCACCTTGCGGCCCAGGTGGCGGGGGTCCTTGATCTGGCTGTAGAGCTTGCCGTCCGAGAAGGTGCCCGCGCCGCCCTCGCCGAACTGGACGTTGGACTCCGGATTCAGCTCGCCGCGCCGCCACAGGCCCCAGGTGTCCTGGGTCCGCTCGCGCACCACCTTGCCCCGGTCCAGGATGATCGGCTTGAAGCCCATCTGCGCCAGGATCAGCCCGGCGAACAGCCCGCAGGGGCCAGCGCCGATGACCACGGGGCGCGTGAAGTCCTTCGGGGCCTGGGCTGTCAGCCGATAGTCGGTGTCGGGCCTTGCCCGCACCTGGCTGTCACCCGCGAACCGCGCCAACACGGCCGCCTCGTCGCGCAGCGCGACATCGACCGTGTAGACCATCAGAATTGCCGCCTTCTTCCGCGCGTCATGGGCGCGGCGGACGATGGTGTGGCTGATCAGGTCGTCGGCGGTGACGCCCAGGCGATTGCAGATCGCCGGAGCCAGGTCTTCAGGCGGATGGCCGAGGGGGAGCTTGAGATCGGAGATCCGCAGCATGAGGTCGGATCAATCCCCGTCCATCTTCAACGCCGCGATAAACGCTTCCTGCGGGATCTCGACCTTGCCGAACTGGCGCATGCGCTTCTTGCCGGCCTTCTGCTTGTCCAGCAGCTTGCGTTTGCGCGAGGCGTCGCCGCCGTAGCACTTGGCGGTCACGTCCTTGCGCAGGGCGCGGACGGTTTCGCGGGCGATGATCTTGCCGCCGATCGCCGCCTGGATGGGGATGACGAACATGTGCTGCGGGATGAGTTCCTTCATCTTCTCGCACATGCCACGGCCGCGGCTTTCGGCGCGGTCGCGGTGGACCAGCATCGACAGGGCGTCGACGGGCTCGGCGTTGACCAGGATCGACATCTTCACGAGGTCGCCGGGGCGGTAGTCCTCGACCTGATAGTCGAACGAGGCGTAGCCCTTCGAGATGGATTTCAGGCGGTCGTAGAAGTCGAAGACCACCTCGTTCAGCGGCAGGTCGTAGATCACCATGGCGCGGTTGCCGACGTAGGACAGCTCGCGCTGAGCGCCGCGGCGATCCTGGCAGAGCTTGATCACGCCGCCCAGATACTCGTCGGGGGTGAAGATCGTCGCCTTGATCCAGGGCTCGCTGATGCTCTCGATGTGCATCGGGTCGGGCAGGTCGGCGGGGTTGTGCAGCTCGATCTCCGAGCCGTCGCGCATGTGGATCTTGTAGACCACCGAGGGAGCGGTCGCGATCAGGTCCAGGTCGAACTCGCGGCTGAGGCGCTCCTGGATGATTTCCAGGTGCAGCAGGCCGAGGAAGCCGCAGCGGAAGCCGAAGCCCAGGGCCGCCGAGCTTTCCATCTCGTAGGTGAAGCTGCCGTCGTTGAGGCGCAGCTTGCCGACGGCGGCGCGCAGGTCCTCGAAGTCGGCGGCGTCGACCGGGAACAGGCCGCAGAACACCACCGGCTGGACGTCCTTGAAGCCGGGCAGGGCCTTTTCGGTGGGCTTCTTCTCGTCGGTCAGGGTGTCGCCGACGGCGGCGTCGGCCACTTCCTTGATCTGGGCGGTGAAGAAGCCGATCTCGCCGGGGCCGAGGCTCTCGACGGGGGTGTTCTTGGGCTTGAAGACGCCGACGCGGTCGACCAGGTGGGTCGAGCCGTGCTGCATCATCTTGATCTTCTGGCCGGCCCGCAGGCGGCCGTCGAAGACGCGGACCAGAACCACGACGCCGAGATAGGCGTCGTACCAGGCGTCGACCAGCAGGGCCTTCAGCGGCGCGTTCTCGTCGCCCTTGGGCGGCGGCAGGCGGGTGACGATGGCTTCCAGCACGTCGTGGATGCCGACGCCCGACTTGGCGCTGGCCAGCACGGCGTCGCTGGCGTCCAGGCCGATCAGGTCCTCGATCTGGGCGCGCACGCGCTCGGGCTCGGCGGCCGGCAGGTCGATCTTGTTGAGGACCGGGACGATCTCGTGATTGTTGTCGATGGCCGAATAGACGTTGGCCAGGGTCTGGGCTTCCACGCCCTGGCTGGCGTCGACGACCAGGATCGAGCCTTCGCACGCGGCCAGGCTGCGGCTGACCTCATAGGCGAAGTCGACGTGGCCGGGGGTGTCCATCAGGTTCAGGATGTAGGTCTGGCCGTCGTCGGCCTTGTAGTCCAGACGCACGGTCTGGGCCTTGATGGTGATCCCGCGTTCCTTCTCGATGTCCATGTTGTCCAGGACCTGGGCGGTCATCTCACGCGCGGTGAGGCCCCCGGTCTCCTGGATCAGGCGGTCGGAAAGGGTCGATTTGCCGTGGTCGATGTGGGCCACGATCGAGAAATTGCGAATGCGGTCGAGAGGCGTCGAAGTCATGTGCGTGCGTCTAGCATATTTGCGCGGTTTCGCGAGTGTCGTTCCGCCGGCCCCCGGCTGAACCCTCATGGTTAACTCGCCATTAAGCTTCAAGCCGCAAACCCGACTCAAAGGGTTGAGACACTCTCGACTGTCGGAATCACGAGAGAGCACATGGACCGTCGCAAGCTGATCCTTTCGGGCATCGCCACCGCCGGCCTCGGCGCTTGCGCCAGCACCGCCCAAGAGCGCCCCGGCGACCCGCCGGCCCGGTCGCAGTACGACACCGGTCGCGCCCAGACCTATTCAGCCGACGAGATGATCCGCAGCGGCTCGGACTTCCTGGGCGTGACCGCCGAGAGCATCGGGGCGGTGATCGAGCGCGCCTTCCGCGACAACGGCCAGCCCACCGGCTACATCGCCGGCGAGGAAGGCTCGGGCGCCGTCGGCGTGGGCCTGCGCTATGGTCGGGGCCTGCTGTACATGAAGGGCCGCGACACCCAGGAGGTGTTCTGGCAGGGCCCGTCGGTGGGCTGGGACTGGGGCGGCAACGCCAGCAGGGTCTTCACCCTGTGCTATAACCTGCAGTATCCGGACGCCATCTTCCGCCGCTTCCCGGGCGTGGAGGGCACGGCCTATCTGGTGGGCGGCCTGGGCGTGAACTACCAGCGCGCCGACACCATCACCCTGGCCCCGATCCGCGCCGGCGTCGGCCTGCGCCTGGGCGCGAACGTGGGCTACCTGGCCTATAGCCGCCAGCGCAACATCCTGCCGTTCTAGGCCCAAGATCCTCCCCCTGTGGGGGAGGCGGCCGAAGGCCGGTGGGGGGAGTTGTCGGAGCGTTGACCGGGTCGTGGTCAGCTTCGGATTACTCCCCCCTCCGTCGGCTTTGCCGACACCTCCCCCATAGGGGGAGGACCTAGTGCTTGGTCTCGCGAGCATTTCTCGCCATTATCAATCGCAACGGGAAAGTCCCGCCGCGCGAAGACGTCGGGTCGCGGCGGCCGGTCCGCGCCTCGGAGCGCGCCCGACGCGAGGATGCGTCATGTTCGAGCGGCTCAAGCGCCTCTGGTTCGTCTGGCTTGGACTGGCGATCGCCAGCGCCGTCGTCCTACCCCGATTGATCGACGCCAAGGCGACGTCCGCCGCGCCGCCGCCGACCGCCGAGCCCGCTATCGCGCCGCGCTTCGTGGTCCAGGACCCGAACGGAACGGCCATCGGCTGGCTGAACATCAAGTACCCCCGCACGATCCGCGAGAACGAGGAGGGGGTGCTGGAGGCCGAATACACGACCGGCGACGCCCACTGGAAAACCGGCTCGGCGGACGACGGGACGGGTGACGGCTACGGCTATGCCTCGGTGCAGCCGCCGGCCGGGATGAAGGTCGAGCTCAGCGGCGCGGACCTGGCGCTCACCCCCGCCCCAAGCCACGAATTCGACGTCCAGCGCATCGCGGCCACGGGCGTCGAGCGGGTAAAGTGGATCGTCTCGCCCAAGGACGAGGGCGACCATGTGCTGCTCGTGCGCTTCAACGTCAGTCCGGCCACGTTCAAGGCGATCCCGATCTCGGCCAATGGCGAAGCGCAAGGGTCGGATCCGCAGATCCTGCTGCCGGTGAAGGTGTTCACGATCTACGGCGTGCCCAAGGCCACGGTGCTGATCGCCAAGGGCGGGGTAGGGTTGCTGTCGTTCCTGCTGACCCTGCCGGCGGCCTTCGTGCTGTTCGAGCGGGTGTTCAGGAAGAAGCCGAAGGCGCGGCGGAAGAAGGCGGCGTCGCCTAGTCCGCGCGTCTAACCGTCACGCTCTGGCTGACCATGTTCGCCCGCCCGAAGATCGTCAGGAACGCCACGTCCGCGGCGTCGCGGCCGTAGGCGATGCGGACCAGGCCGTCGATGGGGGCCAGGCCCGTGGGGTCCAGCAGGCGCCAGCGGCCGCCGACATAGACCTCGACCACGGCGTGGAAGTCGGGCGGGTCGAGCGTCAGGGCGTAGACGCTGGCCACGCGGGCGGGGATGTCGCTGGCCCGGCACAGGGTGACGGCCAGGTGGGCGAAGTCGCGGCAGACGCCGGCCCGCTGGACATAGGTTTCGAGCGCCGTGGTCCGCCAGTCGCTGCACGGGCGGTATTCCAGGTGGCCGATGATCCAGGCGGCGATGGCCGCCACGCGCTCGCCACCGCGCAAGGTCCCGAACTTCTGGTCTGCGATGGTCTCGAAGGTGTCGGAGGGGCAGTAACGGCTGCCGCGCAGATAGGGCAGGGTCTCGATCGGCAGCTCGGCCACGCGATGCTGGACGGCGCCGGCCAGGTCCATCTGGCGATCGGCGATCTCGACGGTGGCGGCGTAGACGATGGCGAGGCGCCCTTGGTGCTCGAAGGCTACGCGCCGCTCGCCGCTGGCGGGATCGTCGCGGCGGGTGAAGGCCACGGGCGGATCGAAGGTCAGCCGCTCCTCGACCACCGTCTGGTCGTCGGCGACCGCCGCCTCGATCTGCAGCAGGGACTCCACGCGTTCGGGAAAGTCGTAGTCCAACCGCGCCTCGACATGCACGCGCATGGTCGTCTCCCCAGGTGAGCCGTGACAACGGCCTGCCCGGGGCGAAGGTTCACCGAGGGATCAGTGCTTAGACGCCTTGCTGTTCACATAGTCCATCAGGGCCAGCAGCAGGCCCGAGACCACGAAGGCCAGGTGGACGATCACCAGCCACATCAGGCGCGGCTGGTCGATGGGTTCGGGTGGCGAGGTCACTTCGCTCAGATGCAGGAAGGCCTTGAGCAGGGCGATGGCCGAGATCGCCACGATCGAGGCGATCAGCTTCATCTTCATGGCCGAATAGTCGACCGTGCCCATCCATTCGGGCCGGTCCTCGTGGCTGGCGGTGTCGATCTTGGAGACGAAGTTCTCGTAGCCCGACAGGATGACGATCACGAGGAGATTGGCCGCCAGCGACAGATCGATCAGCGACAGGGCCAGCAGGATGGCGTTCTCCGGCTTGGCGTTGAACACCAGCGGCAGGCCGTGGAACAGCTCCTGGAAGAACACCACCATCAGGGCGGCCAGGGCGATGACCAGCCCGACATAGAACGGGGCCATCAGCCAGCGCGAGGCGAACAGACCGCGCTCCAGCCAGGTTTCGAGGATGGGTTTCTGCATTGGCATCGGCGGCGCGGGTCCTTTGGGCCTGGTCGTCGGTTATGTAACCCACGATAGCGCAGGATCGCCTCGCCGCCAGCCGCCGTTCGTTAGACCTTACCCGCCCCACACCTGCTTCAGGCGCAGGTCGCGGCCGCAGCCCAGGCGGTAGACGTTGTAGTCGATGGAGTGGTTCTTGGCGTAGTCGCGGTGATAGGCCTCGGCCGGCCAGAAGGTCTTCAGGTCCAGGATCTGGGCCTTCATCGTGCCGGACTTCAGGCGCTTGGCGGCCTCGGCGCGGGACTTTTCGGCGATCGGGCGCTGGTCGGGGGTGACGAACACCGCCGGGCGGTAGGACGGGCCGCGGTCGCAGAACTGGCCGCCATCGTCGGTGGGGTCGACCAGCTTCCAGTACTTGTAGAGCAGGAAGCCGTAGTCGAGCTTGGCCGGGTCGTAGGTGACGCGCACCGACTCGTAGTGGCCCGAGGTCTCGCTGGTCACATCACGATAGGTGGGGCGGTCGACATGGCCCCCGGTGTAGCCGCTCTCGACCTTCAGCACCCCCGGAATGCCGCCCATGTCGTGCTCCATGCACCAGAAGCAGCCGCCGGCGAACACGGCGGTCGCGGGCGGGGCGGGCTTGCCGGCCGCCAGCACGTCGGCGGGCAGTACGATGGCGGCGAAACTGGCGATCAGGACGAGCAGGCGGCGGATCATCGAAGGTCTCCGGAAGGACGTACCTCTAGATACGGATCGGGCGATGGAAAGGTTACACCCTATCGCCAGCCGAATCCGACGCCGCGCACCGACGGGCAGGCGGACAACCGCGCGGCCAGGACCTGGGCGCGGTCGTCGCCCTGGTCGTCCAGCTCCATGCGGATCGACAGGCCCGCGCCGTCGGGCTGGGCGGTCAGGGCGCGCAGGCGCGTCTGCTGGACGTTGGCCACGCCCAACACCCGCATCAGGGCGTCGGGCGTGTCGTCGGCGATCACCAGGAACAGCCGGCGTTTGTCGCCTTCTTCGTCTTTGGCCGGTTCGAGAGCGCTCACGGTCGCACCCACTGATGCTCGACGCTGGCCGAGGTGACGCCCGGCCAGGCGGCCAGGTCGCGGGCCAGCAGGCGGGCGGCCTGGTCGCTGAGGTGGCGCACGCGCAGGAAGCCTTCGACGATCTGACCGACCGGCTTCATCGACAGGGCGCACAGCTCCGCGCCGCTGTCGGCCAGGCCCTGGCGGACGGCTTCCAGCGCCGAGGGCGCGTCCTGGGCGGCCAGCAGCAGCTGGTGGACGGTGACGCCTTCGTGGTCGGAGTGGAAGGCGGGTGGGGACGGCAGGTAGCTCATGTTTCAAAGGTCCTTTGGGTTCGAAGGGAGGACCGACGACCGCACAGCAAAAACCCCGCTCCTTGTGGGAAGCGGGGCTTTGCGGATCTTGCGATCTTCGGCGTTTTTGCGGGTCTAGCCCGCGCGCCTGTGCTGCCCCGTTCGCACACGAACGGTTTTAATCTTGGCCTGCATCATAATGGCGCGCGCACACGAGATCGCGACGCCGGCGGTGAGGCCGGTGGCGATCAGAACGTTCATGGCCAGCTGCGACAGCATGATGGCGTGGAAACTCCGTGTGCGATTACACAGGTAGCGTGGGCGTAGGCCCAGCGCAAGGCTTTGCCGCGCGGCTGCGGCGAATGGCCTGGGGTGCGCAAGAAATATGCGGCCGCGCTCAGGCGGTTAGCACTTGCTCCCTACGGACCGCTTCGCGGTCGTCTTCCCCCACAGGGGGAAGAGCGCTCCGCCCCCTATGGGGGCGGACAGACCGCGAAGCGGTCAGGTGGGGGCAAGTGGGTGAGCCGCTAACCCCGCAGCTTCCCGCCAGCCTTCTCGACCGCCGCCACGATCTTCCCCGACAGGGCTTCGATCTCGGCTTCGGCCAGGGTCTTGTCGCGCGGCTGGATCACCACCTCAAGCGCGACCGACTTCGAGCCGTCCGGCACGCCGGGGCCCTCATAGACGTCGAACACCCGCACGGCGGCGATCAGCGCCTTGTCCGCGCCGGCCGCGGCCTTGACCAGGTCGCCCGCCGCCTTGGCCTTGTCGGCCACGAAGGCGAAGTCGCGGGTCAGGGGCATCAGCGGCGAGGGCGTGAAGGCCGGCTTGGTCTTGACCGACTTCTTCTTCGGTTCGGGCACGGCTTCCAGGGTGATCTCGAAGCCGTAGACCGGACCGGCCACGTCCAGGGCCTTCAAGACCGCCGGATGCAGCTCGCCGAACTCGGCCAGCACCGCCTTGGGGCCCAGCTGCAGGCGCGCCGAGCGGCCGGGGTGCCACCACGACGAGGCGTCGCCCTGGGCGGTCTGCAGCTTGTCGACCGGCGCGCCGATCTCCTCCAGCAGGGCCAGCAGGTCGGCCTTCACCGTGAACACGTCCTCGGCCGACGCCTTGTCCCAGCCGCGCGGGGCGCGAGGGGCCAGGATGGCGGCGATGGTGGTCTTCTGGTCCTGCGGGCGGTCGCCGAAGAACACCGGACCCACTTCGAACAGGGCGACGTCCGGGAAGCCCTGGCGGGCGTTGCGGCCGGCCGCCTCGATCAGGTTGGGCAGGATCGACGGGCGCATGCAGTCCAGTTCCGAGGCGATCGGATTGGCCAGCACCAGTTCGGCCGCGCCGCCGCCGAACAGGGCCGCGATCTTCTGGTTGGTGAAGCTCCAGGTCACCGCCTCGTTGTAGCCGGCCGCCGCCAGGGCGCGGCGGGCGATGCGGGCCCGGGCCTGGCGCGGGGTCAGCACGCCGCCGACCGCCCGCGCCGTTTCCGGCAGCGGGGTGGAGGGCAGGGCGGCGTAGCCGGCGATGCGGGCCACTTCCTCGACCAGGTCGGCCTTGCCCTGCACGTCGCGGCGGAAGGTCGGCGGGGTGACGCAGACCAGGCTCTCGGCGTTCATGGCGAAGGCGGTGGTCGAGACGTCCTTGGGCGGCTCGATCGTGAAGCCCAGGTCGGTCAGGATCTTCAGCGTTCGCTCGGGCGCGATGGCTAGGCCCGACAGCTGCTCGACATAGGCCGGGTCGAACAGGATCGGACCGGGGGCGGCCGGGGCCTCGCCGGCCACCACGACCTCCGAGGCCTCGCCGCCGCACAGTTCCAGGATCAGCTTGGTCGCCAGCTCCAGGCCGGGCACGACCGAGCCGGTGTCGACCGTGCGGGCGAACCGGTACTGGGCGTCGCTGTTGATGCCGGTGGTGCGGCCGGTCTGGGCCGTGCGGATCGGGTCGAACCAGGCGCTTTCCAGGAAGACGTCGACGGTCTCGTCCGAGCAGCCGGTGCTCTCGCCGCCCATCACGCCGCCGATGCCGATCGGCCGCTCGCCGGCGGCGTCGGAGATCACGCTCATCTCGGGCGTCAGCTCGTAGGTCTTGCCGTCCAGGGCGATCAGGTGCTCGTCGCCGTGCACCCCGTGATGACCCAGGCGCGCCTCGATCACGGTCCCAACCAGCTTGGCCGCGTCATAAACGTGCAGCGGGCGGGCGCGGTCGTAGGTGATCAGGTTGGTGATATCCACCAGCGTGTTGATCGGGCGCAGGCCGATGGCCTTGAGGCGATCC
This sequence comes from Caulobacter soli, assembly GCF_011045195.1. Lineage (GTDB taxonomy): Bacteria > Pseudomonadota > Alphaproteobacteria > Caulobacterales > Caulobacteraceae > Caulobacter > Caulobacter soli. The sequence goes on from NZ_CP049199.1 coordinate 1,240,328, forward strand.
TGCAGCCACTTGGGCGAGGGACCGTTCTTGACGCCCTTGATCAGGCGGCCGCTGAACGTCGGGCAGGCGTCGCCGTCGACCTTGATCGTGATCGGGCAGGGGAAGCTCCCTGGCACGGGCGCGATCGACAGGTCCTTCAGCGTCCCCACGCCGGCCGCGGCCAGGTCACGGGCGATGCCGGCCACGCCCAGCCAGTCGGGGCGGTTGGGGGTGACCTCGAAGTCGATGACGGCTTCCAGGCCCAGGGCCTGGGCGGCCGGCGTCCCGACGGCCAGGTCGTCGGACAGCTCCAGGATGCCCTCGGAGCCGTCGTCGGCCTCGAGCTCGGAGCCCGAGCACAGCATGCCGTTGGAGACCACGCCGCGCACCGGCTTCTCGACCAGGGTCACGCCCAGGCCCGGCACATAGGCGCCGATCGGGGCGTAGACGGTGGTCAGGCCCGGACGGGCGTTTGGCGCGCCGCAGACGATCTCTTTGCGGCCGTCGACGGTGTCGACCTGGCAGACGCGCAGGCGGTCGGCGTTGGGGTGCTGCACGGCCTCGACGATCTTGGCCACCGTGAAGGCGGCCAGCTTCGAGGCGGGATCGGTGACGTGCTCGACCTCGAGGCCGGCCATGGTCATGGCGGCGACGACTTCGGTGGCCGAGGCGGTGGTCTCAAGGTGGTCCTTGAGCCAGGAGAGGGTGAACTTCATCGTGTCGGTCTCCAAACCCCGCCGGGCGGGGCTGGTGGAATCTCAGGGTGGATCAGCTCAAGCCGCTGGCGGCGTTTGGCGCGGTGAAGGCGCTGAAGCCGTAGTGGTCCAGCCAGCGGCCGTCCGAGCTGAACATGTCGCGCAGGTCGGGCATGCCGTATTTCAGCATGCCCAGGCGATCGACGCCCATGCCGAAGGCGAAGCCCTGATACTCGTCCGGATCGATGCCGCAAGCGCGCAGGACGTTGGGGTGAACCATCCCGCAGCCCAGGATCTCGAGCCAGCTCGTGCCTTGGCCGATCTTGATCTCGCCGCCCGAGCGATCGCACTGCACGTCCATCTCGGCCGACGGCTCGGTGAACGGGAAGTGGTGCGGCCGGAACTGGGTCGTCACCGCGTCGGTCTCGAAGAACCGGGCGATGAAGGTCTCCAGGGTCCACTTCAGGTGGCCCATGTGGATGCCCTTGTCGATCACCAGGCCCTCGACCTGGTGGAACATCGGCGTGTGGGTGGCGTCGCTGTCGCAGCGATAGGTGCGGCCAGGCGCGATGATCCGGATCGGCGGCTTCTGCGACACCATGGTCCGCACCTGCACGGGGCTGGTGTGGGTGCGCAGCAGCATGCGTTCACCGGACTCCTTCGGATTGAAGAAGAAGGTGTCGTGCATCTCGCGGGCCGGGTGCTTCTCGGGGAAGTTCAGGGCCGTGAAATTGTGGAAGTCGTCCTCGATGTCCGGGCCCTCGGCCACGGCGAAGCCCATCTCGGCGAAGATGGCGATCATCTCGTCCATGGTCTGCATGGTTGGATGCACGCCGCCGCGACGGCGGTGCGGGGCCGGCAGGGTCAGGTCCAGGGTCTCGCTGGCCAGGCGCGCGTCGAGGGCGGCGGTTTCCAGCACGGCCTTCTTGTCGTTCAGCGCCGTCTGCGCGCGGTCGCGCAGGACGTTGATCGCCGCGCCGCGCTCCTTGCGTTCTTCCGGGCTCATGGCGCCCAGGGTCTTGAGCAGGCCCGAGATCGAGCCGGTCTTGCCCAGGGCGGATACGCGCACGGCGTCCAGGGCGGCGAGATCGCCGGCGGCGGCGACTTGGGCCAGCACGTCGGCTTCGAGGGAGGTGAGATCGGTCATGACGGGGTTCCGTCTAGAGCATTCGTGGGACGGGGAGTAGGGGAGCGCGCAGCAAAAAGCCCTCCGGTTCGCACCGGAGGGCTCTTCAGATCGCAATCGGGGCGAACCCGATAGAAGACCTTAGGCGGCCAGGGCGGTGCGGACCTTGTCAGCAATGGCCTTGAACGCGACCGGGTCGTTGCCCGCGATGTCCGAGAGGACCTTACGGTCGATCACGATACCCGCCACGTCCAAGCCGTGGATAAATTGCGAGTAGGTGAAGCCCTCGATGCGAGCGCCGGCGTTGATGCGTTGAATCCACAGCGAGCGGAAGGCGCGCTTGCGCACCTTGCGGTCGCGGTACGCGTACTGGCCGGCCTTGTCGACGGCGGCCTTGGCGGTGCGGATGGTGTTCTTGCGGCGGCCGTAGAAGCCCTTCGCCTGTTCAAGAACCTTCTTGTGCTTGGCGTGGGCGGTGACGCCACGTTTAACGCGAGCCATGTGTCAGCGCTCCTTAAAGGCCGTAGGGCAGGTACGAACGGATGGTCTTGGCGTCGGATTCGCTCATGACCTTCGTGCCGCGGTTTTGGCGGATGTACTTGCCGTTGTGGCCGATCAGACGGTGACGCTTGCCGGCGACGCCGGCTTTCAGCAGGCCCGTGGCCGTGATCTTGAAGCGCTTCTTGGCGCCCGACTTGGTCTTCAACTTAGGCATTTCGCGTCGGAGCGTTTAACGGCCCCGTCCTCTAGATAGCATGACGAACCGCCATGGCATGCCAATTGGCCAGGCGGTTCCGGAAAGGCGGGGTTACTACGGGAAAGAGGCGAAGAAGGCAAGCGCCGTCTCCGCCCCTCCGGTGACGCCCGTCGGCTAGTTCGGCGGGTTGTTCTTTTCGAGGAAGGTGACGGTCGCCGCTAGCATCTGCTGGCGAGTGGCTTCGCGCGAAAGCCAGTGGTCTTCCTCGCGCAGGGTCACGAACTCGACGGGTTTGCCAGCCTTCTCCAGGGCGCGACGCATGTCCGTGCTCTGATCGTACTGCACGACGGTGTCTTCCTTGCCGTGGATGAGCAGAACCGGGCCATCGGCTTGGTCTGCGTGCCGGGCGGGCGAGCGCGCGTCCAGCTTGGGATCCGAGGTCGAGGTGACGCCGAAAAGACGCTTGTGATAGCGCACGGTCCGGCTTTCCTCGCGATAGCGCAGGATCTCGAAGTTGATCATCTGGCGCACATCGCCGATGCCGGCCACGGACACCGCGCAGCGATAGACGCCCTTGTCCAGCGTGATGCCGGCCAAGGCCGCGTAGCCGCCGTAGCTGGCGCCGGTGATGCACACGCGCTTGGGATCGACGATCCCCTGCTTGGCCAGGAAGCGCACGCCGTCCGAAAGGTCGGTCTGCATCTTGCCGCCCCATTCGCCGTCGGCGGCACGGATGAAGTCCTCGCCGCGACCCGTGGAGCCCCGGAAGTTGGGCTGCAGCACCGCGTAGCCACGCGACGCCAGGGCCTGGGCCCACCAGTCGAAGCCGGCTTCGTCACGGGCTTCCGGTCCGCCGTGAGGCAGGACGATCAGCGGCAGGTTCTTGGCGGCCTTGCCTGGCGGCAAGGTGAGATAGCCTCGGATCTCCAGGCCGTCGGCGGCGGCGTACTTGATGGCCCGCACCTCGGCGACGTCGGTCGGGGTCAAGGTGGGATAGGCCGAACCGACCTTGCTCAGTTTCTTGGCCGTCAGGTCGAGCAGGTAGAAGCCGCCCGGTTCGCCGGTGCCTTCGACATAGACCACGATCTTGGCGTAGTCGGGCGTGTGGGACGACAGGGTCAACTGACGGCCCGGGAAGACGCCGGTAATCATCGACCAGGCGGCGGCGAGCCGGGGCTCGTCGAAATGGTACTGCCTGTAGCCGTCGTCGGTGCTGGTGCCGATAACGTGGTTGGCGTCATCCATGATCACCCGGAAGGAGCCGTCGGGACCGTAGAAGTCGCCTTGCTTGCCATCGGCGATCGAGATGTTGGCCAGCTCGTATCCGCCGGTCTTCTCGTTCTTGATCGACATCACCACGGACTTCTCGTCGAGCGACAAGCCCTCCATGCTCGGCCCGTCGAGCGGCGCGGTGACGACATAGCCGTCGACCCACTTGCCGTCCCTGCGCAGTTCCATCGACCAGCGCGAGGTATCGCGGTCATAGACGGTGCGGGCGATCACCGTGCCGTCGGTCTTGAACAGGTAGTCGCCGGTCTGGGTGTCGCCCATCTGCACCATGGCGGCGACGCCGGTGTCGGGATCGACACGATAGAGATCGAAGCGGCCCGCCTGGATCGATTTGGCTTCTTCGCCCGCATAGAACTGGGTGAAGATCGTCGGCTTGCCATTGACGACGCCGCCGATGGGGCTGGAGCTGAGGACGTTGTTGATCGTCTCGTATGAACGCTTGGGAATCTGGACCGAGGCGCCGGTCTTGATGTTGATGCTCGTCGCCTGGAACTGCTCGCCCACATAGGTGACGTATTCGATGGCCTGGGTGCGCGAGACCTCGGCCACCACGTGGTTCGGGTCCGACCACATCACGCCGCGCATCTTGACCTTGCCGAACTCGACGGCCTGGACGTCGCCGCCGTTCAGCGGCTGGATGATCACCCGGCTGTTTTCACCGTCATGGGCGATGTAGGCCAGGTTGGCGCCGTCGCTCGAGATCTCGACGTCCGAAATGGCCGGCAGGCGGCCGTAGGCGTCGAGCGAGCCCGCCAGGGCGCTCGACGAAACCAGCGCGGCCAGGGCGGCGCCAGCGAACAACTTCAACATGTAATCCCCCAACTCAACGGCGAAGAATTAGCGACGCACGGTGAAGCTGTCGAGGGGGCAAGCGGTTGAGCCTAGGCGGGGGTCTTGACCCGGTGCTCGATGGTCAGGGCGAAGGCGACGGCCGGCAGCATCAGCACCGCGCCCAGCCAGAAGGGACCGCCGATGGCCAGGCCGAACAGCGGGCCGGCCAGCATCGGGCCGCTCATCCGGGCCAGAGAGCCGGCGGCGGCGTTCAGGCCCAGCATGGCGCCCTGCTTGTCGGGCGAGGTCCCGCGCGAGATCAGGGCGGCGATGCAGGGGAAGACCAGCGACTGGCCGAACGCGGTGCAGCCCACGGCGACGGGCACCAGGGCGGCGGTCGGGACAAACGGCGTGACGGTCAGGCCGATGGCGATGAAGATCAGGCCCGCCACCAGGACCTTGGCCTCGCCGAACCGGCGCGCCAGCCGGCCAGTGATCAGGCCCTGGCCGACCGAGGCGACGACGCCGATCACCGCGAAGCACAGGCCGACCTGCTTGGGACCCCAGTCGAAGCGCGCCTGGGTCCACAGGCCGAAGACCGACTCCATGCCCGAGAAGGCGGCGGTCGTGATCAGGGTGACCAGCAGCACCCGCGACAGCAGGGGATCGGCGCTGGCGGCGGCCAGGTGGTCGCGGCGACGGATGACCGGCGCGTCCTTGTGGCTGGGCGCGCGGCTCTCGACCACGAACAGGAAGACGCCCAGCGAAGCGATGGCGGCCAGGGCGGCGGCGGTCAGCAGCGGGATCTGGAAGGCCAGGCGTCCGGTGTCGGAATGGCCGAACAGCTTGGCCACGCCCGGCAGCAGTCCGCCCAGGGTGGGGCCGACCACGAAGCCCATGCCGAACGCCGCGCCCAGCAGGCCCATGCGCCCGGCCCGCTTTTCCGGCGGGGTGACGTCGGCCATGTAGCCCTGGATCGTCGAGATGTTGCCGGTGGCGCAGCCGCTGAACAGACGGATCGCGAAGAACCACAGCATGTTCGGCGCGAAGGCCAGGGCCACGTACGAGACGGTGTTGGCCAGGATGGTGCCGATCAGCACCGGACGCCGGCCGATGCGGTCGGACAGGCGTCCCCAGAACGGCTCGGCGATGAACTGGCCCAGCGAATAGGCCGAGAACAGCGCCGTCACCTGCCAGGGGCTGGCGTTCATCGACTTGGCGTAGAAGGGCAGCAGCGGGATGACCAGCCCGAAGCCCACCAGGTTGATGAACACCACGAGCAACAGGACGTAGAGCGCGCGCGGACTGGCGTCCGGCGTCTTCACGGCGGCGGGGGCGGGCGGGGCGGTCAGCGTACTCATCAGGCCGGGCGGTTTACGCTTCATCGCGCGTCCTGGCGACCGCTATCTGAAATTTCAGATAGCGGTCCCGTATCGACGTCAGTTCGGCGGGTTGTTCTTTTCCAGGAAACCGACCACGGCGGTCAGCATCTGAAGACGCGTGGCGCCGCGCGACAGCCAGTGGTCCTCGCTGGGCAAGGTGATCAGTTCGACGGGCTTGCCGGCCTTCTTCAGGGCGTCGGCCATCAGCGTGCTCTGGACGTAAGGCACGACGGTGTCGTCCTTGCCGTGGATCAGCAGCACCGGGATCTCGGCCTTGCCGGCCTGCTGGACCGGCGAGATGGCGGCCAGGTCGGGATCCTTCAGGCCGTCGGCGCCCATGTACCGCAGCCAGAAGCGCTGGGTGGAGTTGTCGTTGCTCTCGTAGAGCCTGTTCTTGTCGACCAAGAAACGCTTCAGGTCGGCCGGACCGGCGATCGACGCCGCGCACCGATAGACCCCTCGATCCAGGGTGGCGCCGGCCAGGGCCGCGTAGCCGCCGTAGCTGGCGCCGACGATGCAGACCCGCTTGGGATCGATCGTTCCCTGCTTGGCCAGATAGCGCACGCCGTCCGACAGGTCGGTCTGCATGGCCTTGCCCCACTCACCGAAGCCGGCCTTGACGAACGGCCAGCCGAAGCCGTCCGACCCCCGGAAATTGGGGCGCAGCACCGCGTAGCCGCGCGAGGCCAGGGCCTGGCTCCACCAGTCGAACTCCAGGGTGTCGCGGGCTTTCGGACCGCCGTGCGGCAGCACCACCAGCGGCAGGTTCTTGGGGGCCTTGCCGTTCGGCAGGGTCAGGTAGCCGGTGATCTCCAGGCCGTCGGCGGCCTTGTACTTGATCGGCTCGACCTTGGAGACGCCTTCCGGCGTCAGGTCCTTGTAGACCTCGCTCAGGAAGCTCGCGCTCTTGGTGTTCAGGTTCACCAGGGCGTAGGCCGGGCCCTGGGTGGGGGAATCGACCTGAACCACCAACTGGCGCTTGTCGTTCGACCACGAGACCAGCGTCACCTGCTCGCCGGGGAACGCCTTGGTCACGGCGTTCCAGCTGGTCTGGAGCTTGGCGTCGAAGAAGATGTAGCGGCGGTCGTCGCCGACCAGGCTGAACGCGCCCACCAGGCTGGATCCGTCGGGGGCGTGGATCAGGCCGTCGAACCGGGCGCTGTCGGGGATCACGACGTGACTGCCGTCCAGGGCGTATTCGTTGAGGACGGTCTTGTCCTCATCGTCCTCGTCGTCCATCCAGGCCAGCGCGGAATGGCCGTCGCGCCCGATGCCGGCCACGCCGTGGGATCCCATCTTCGAGATCACCTGCTCGGCCGTGATCCAGCCGCGCTCGCCCTTGATCTTCAGCGTCCAGTCGCCCTTCTTCTGATCGTAGCGCGACTGGGCCAGGGGCTGGCCGTCGGGCGACACCAGCCAGTCGTCTGTGTCTTCGTTGACGCCGCTGTCGAGCCTGCGGGTCGCGCCAGTCGCCAGATTGATCTTGTACAGCGTGTTCACGCCGCGGTTGTCGAGGAAGTGCACGCCCTCGACGAAGGCGTAGGGAACGCCGTCGATGAAGCGCACGTCCGGCGCTTCCAGGACGACGTTCATCGCCTCTTCCTCATTGGCCATCAGCAGGCGCTGCTTCTTGGTGACCAGGTTGTAGTCGAACGCCATCAGGTATTCGCGCTTGGGCCCGGACAGGCCGTGGACCTCGGCGGTGCTCGAAGTCGTGACCAGCACGTGATCCATGCCGGCCCATTGCACGCCGCGCAGCTTGGTCGTGGCGAAGTTCATGGCCGACAGCAGCTTGCCGCCTTCGGCGGCTTCGCGGATCAGCAGCATCCGGCTCTCGCCGTCGGTGACGGCGATCGCCAGCTTCGTCCCGTCCGGCGAAATCTCGATCTGCTCGACGTTGGGCAGGCGCCCGTAGACCGACAACGGCGGAACCTGCGCCCAAGCCGCGCCGGCGCCGATCGCGGCCACGATAAAACCCGCCGTGGCGACGGCCAGAAGCTTCTTCAACACGCGTACTCCCCCAACTTCGTCCAAACTAACAAAGCCGGCCGTACAGTCGAGCTTGTTTACAGCGCGAGGTTGTTAAGGGGGCTCGATCCGAGACGCTTCGACCGCGCGACTTTATCCCGGCGTCGCGGAACGCCAGTCAGGGGAGGGATCTGGATGTCGGACACCAGCCGCGCGCGGGTCGCGCCGGAGCTTGCGCCCTTTCTCGACTATCTGCCGGATCTCGACTTCAGCCAGGGGATCGACGCCTTCCGCACGCCGTTCGCCGATCGGCCCAGGGCGCCGTTGCCGGCCGGGCTGGAGGTCGTCGTGCCGGAGGAGCGCTTCATTCCGGGAGCGGCGGGCGCGCCGGACGTGCGGATCCTGCTATACCGGCCGCCGGAAACCCGCGCGGCGATGCTGCCCGCCCTGCTGCACATGCACGGCGGAGGCTTCGTGCTGGGGGATCCGGAGATCAACGACGCCTCCAACCGCGCGATGGTCCTGGAACACGGCTGCATCGTGGTGTCGGTCGACTACCGCCTGGCGCCGGAAACGCGCTTTCCGGGCGCGCTGGAGGATTGCTACGCGGCCCTGGTCTGGATGCACGGCCACGCCGGCGAGCTGGGCCTGGACGTCTCGCGGATCGCGATCGGCGGCGAGAGCGCCGGCGGCGGTCACGCCGCGGCTTTGGCCCTCTACGCGCGTGATCGTTCCAGAAGGGAAGGCGATGGCCCGGCGATCTGCTTCCAGCTGTTGGACGCGCCGATGCTGGACGACCGCACCTGCGCCGCCGAGCCGCATCCGTACTGCGGCCAGTTCGTCTGGTCGCCCGACAAGAACCGCTTCGGCTGGCGCTCGCTGCTGGGCGTGGAGCCTGGCGGGGCCGAGGTTCCGGAAGGCGCGGCCCCGGCGCGGGCTCAGGACCTGACCGGCCTGCCGCCGATCTTCATCTCCGTGGGCGCGCTGGACCTGTTCTTCGAGGAGGACCTGGAGTTCGCGCGGCGCCTGGCGCGGGCCGGCGTCGCCGTGGAGCTTCATGTCACGCCGGGCGCCTATCATGGCTTCGGCGTCGCCCAGACCGCGCCCCAGAGCTTGGCGGTGGCCCGCCTCCGCAACGACGCTCTTCGGCGAGCCTTCGCACGGTAAGGGGGCGCGACAAGGCCTAAAGAAAAACGCCCCGGCCTGAGGGCCGGGGCGTTCGTCATGTCGTGGCTGGAAGCCTGATCCTTAGCGCGGGGCCAGGATCATGATCATCTGACGGCCTTCCATGCGCGGCTCGTACTCGACCTTGGCGATCTCGTCGAAGTCGGCCTTGACCTTCAGCAGCAGCTTCATGCCCAGTTCCGGGTGCGCCATTTCACGGCCGCGGAAGCGCAGGGTCACCTTGACCTTGTCGCCTTCCTCGAAGAACCGGGTCATCGACTTGGCCTTCACGTCGTAGTCGTGAATGTCGATGTTGGGGCGCAGCTTGATTTCCTTGAGCTCGACGATCTTCTGCCGCTTGCGAGCCTCGTTCTTCTTCTTCTGCTCCTGGAACTTGAACTTGCCGTAGTCCAGGATCTTGCAGACCGGAGGGTTCGCGTTCGGAACGATCTCGACCAGGTCCAGGCCAGCTTCCTCGGCCGCTTCAAGAGCGGCGGAAATCGGCATCTCGCCTTGCTTCTCGCCGTTCTGGTCGATCAGCAGGACGCGGGGGACCCGAATGTCTTCGTTGATACGCGGACCATCCTTGACGGGCGGCGTTTGCATAGGACGGCGAATAGGGCGGCTCCGGTGTTGTTTAAGGGCGCTGTGTATTAAAGCGGTATCGTTGAATGAGTTCGCGCGGAGTCCGGGGGACGCCGCGTTCGCAAGTGATATATGACGAAGGAGTCCCGCGCTATCAAGGCGCATGCGTGTCCAAGGCCCGTCTTTTAAGGGGCTGGGCGCGACGTGACGGGACCTTGAAGGGCTTGGGGGAGCGAAACGCCGGGGTCGGGTCGGCCTCCATCTCCAATCGTGACCCGTTTTCGCCTGCATGAACACGCCGCCTTCCGCCGCCCGCCACACCCCGATCGAGGACGTCCACGCCCTGCTGATCGGCTCCAGCTTCATCGCCGTGGGCCTGACCCTGCTGAAGGCCGCGGGCCTGACCACGGGCGGCATGGCGGGCGTGGCGCTGATCCTGTCCTACCTGACCCATTGGCCGGTCGGGGTGCTGTTCTTCCTGCTGAACATCCCGTTCTACGTGCTGGCGCAGCAGACCATGGGCTGGGTGTTCACCGGCAAGACCCTGATCACCAACCTGCTGCTGGCCGGATTGGCCCTGGGCATGCCGTTCTGGCTGAAGATCACCACGGTCGATCCGGTCTTCGCCGCGATCTTCGGCGGCACGATCATCGGCATGGGCATCCTGGCCCTGGCCCGGCACAAGTCCAGCGTCGGCGGGATCGGCGTGCTGGCCCTGTGGCTTTACGAAAAGCGCGGGATCAGCGCCGGCAAGGTGCAGATGGCGTCCGACTGCGTGATCGTGGCCGCGGCCTTCGCGGTGATCAGCTGGGACAAGCTGCTGCTGTCGATCCTGTCGGCCGTGGCGCTGAGCGCGGTGATCATCGCCAACCACAAGCCGGGGCGGTACGAGGGGTATTAGGGTTTTGTCTTTCCCTCCCCATTGCGGGGAGGGTGGCGGCGAAGCCGACGGGTGGGGATCGGTGCAGGGCGTTGGCTCAACAAGCCCCACCCGACCCCTTCGGGGCCACCCTCCCCACGAGGGGGAGGGAAGTTCATTCAAGATGATGAAGTCAGTGCGGCAGCAGCGCGATCGCCGCGCTGGCCACGGTGCTGACCGGCAGGGCCTTGAGGTCCGGCGAGCGGATCACGGCCACGTGGCCGCGGGGGCCGCACAGCTCGGGGTCCGAGGCGTCGGAGAACAGGGCGATGGTCGGGGCGCCGGCGGCGGCCAGCAGGTGGGTCGGGCCGGTGTCGTTGCCGACGGCCAGGGCCGCCTTGGCGCCCAGCACGGCCAGCTGGGCGAAGTCTGTGCGGCCGGTCAGGTCGCGGGCCTGGCCCACGGCCTTCTGGATCTGGCGGGCCATGGCGCTTTCCTGCGGGCCGCCGATGATCACGATGTCCAGCCCGCGCGCTTTCAGAAGCGCCGCGAGCTGGGCGTAGCTCTCGACCGGCCAGCGCTTCTCGGGCCGGTGGGCCGAGCCGCCGGGCACCAACAGCACATAGGGGCGCGGAGCGGCGGCGCCGGCCACGGGGCGCGGCTCCTTGGTGCGGCGCAGGATCCACGACAGGTCCGGGGCGGGCGCGCCGCCGGGCTCGGTCGGGGCGTCGGGCCAGATGCCGGCCTGCTTGAGCTGGTCGGCCTGCCGCTCCAGCGTGTGCATGTGGTAGCGGGCCTTGCCGCGCTGGGGCAGCGAGCAGCCCGCGGCGATGCCCGACCACTGCGGCGCGAACGGCCGCAGGGCCTGGAAGTACCAGTTGGTGCGGCTGTTGGTCTGCAGGTCGTAGACGCGGTCGTAGCGGGTCTTGCGCAGGCGGCCGAGCAGGGCGGTCAGGTCGCCGAAGTCGCTGGGACGGCCGTCGGTCTCGACGGTGTTGAAGTAGGGCGACAGCTTGGCCAGGGCTTCGAAGGGCGGCGTGGTCAGCAAGGTGATCTTGGCGCGCGGGTGAGCCTCGCGGATCTTCTTCATCGCCGCCAAGGCCAGTACGAAATCGCCGAGGGCGCCCAGCTTGATGACCAGGACCTTCTTGATTTCCTTGCTCAACTTTTCGTCTCCAGAACGCGTGCGTAGACCTTGAGCGTTGCTTCGACCATCGCGTCAACAGAATACAATTTTCGAGCGCGCGCCCGGGCGGCCATGCCCATCACCTGGCGACGCGCGGCCCCCGCCTCGCAGGCGTTGGAGAGGGCCTGGGCCCAGGCCTCGGCGTTGCCCGGGGCCACCAGCCAGCCGGTTTCGCCGTCGACCACGGTCTCGCGCGCCGCGCCGTGATCGGCGGCCAGCACCGGCTTGCCCATCACCTGCGGCTCGACCGCGGTTCGTCCGAACGCCTCGGGTTCCAGCGACGGGGCGATGGCCAGGTCCGCGACCAGATAGGCGGCCGGCATGTCGTCGCAATGGCCCACCAGCTTGACGCTGTCCTGCAACCCCGCCTGGGCGATCATGTGCTCCAGCTCGGCGCGATAGGCCTTGCGGCCCTGGTCGTCGCCGACCAGCAGCAGCAGGACGCGGACGTCGGACACCGCTTTCAGTCGGGCCATAGCCTCGATGACCAGGGCCTGGCCCTTCCAGCGGGTCAGGCGGCCGGCCAGCAGCACCTTCAGGCGGCGGTCCTCGGTCGACACGCCCCAGGCCTCGCGCAGCGTCCTGACCCGCTCGGCCGAGACCAGGCCGGGCTCGAAGCGGGTCAGGTCGACGCCGCGAGGGATGGCCACCACGCGGTCGGCCGGAATGCCGTGTTCGGCGATCACGTGGGCGCGGGTGAATTCGGAATTGGCGATCACCAGGTCGCCCTTGGTCATCACCGCGTTGTACCAGCGCTTGAGGCTGGACTTGGCGTTGTAGACCCCATGGTAGGTGGCCACGAACGGGACCTTGGTGGCGTGGGCGGCCCACAGGGCGCTGAAGGCCGGGGCGCGCGAGCGGGCGTGGACCAGGCTGACCTTCTCGCGGCGGATCAGGTCGATCATCCGCGCGGCGTTGCCCAGCATGATCAGCGGGTTCTTCGACTGGGCGGGCATCTGCGCCAGGCGGCCGCCGTCGGCCTCCAGGCGCGCGGCCATGCGACCGCCTTTGGTGGCGACCAGCGCCTTGCCGCCCTGGGCGATCACGCCGTGGGCGACGTCGATCGTCGTCTGTTCGGCCCCGCCGGTTTCCAGCTCCGGGGTCACCTGCAGAAGCGTGAAATCGTCGGGAAGGATGGACACGCGTTGCTCTAACCAGATTAGGGGGTCGTAGTTATCGAAATGAACGAGGCCGCGCCATGACCGATTCCCTTCAGACCCTCGTTCGCAACGACAATCTGCGGTTGGCGTACCGGATCGTCCACGGAACCCAGCCCACGGTTGTGTGGCTTGGCGGATTCCACTCCGACATGACCGGAACCAAGGCCCAGGTTCTGGCCGATCAGGCCCAGGCGACGGGCGGCGGTTATCTGCGGTTCGACTACTTCGGCCATGGCGAGTCCGACGGCGACTTCGCTGACGGCACGATCAGCCGCTGGCGCGAGGACGCCCTGGCGGTGCTCGACGAACTGACCGAGGGGCCGTTGGTGCTGGTCGGCTCGTCGATGGGCGGCTGGCTGGCGTGCCTGGCCGCCATCGCCCGGCCCGACCGGGTCAAGGCCATGGTCCTGATCGCCCCGGCGCCGGACTTCACCGAGAAGCTGATGGAGCCCGAGCTGTCGGTCGAGGCCAAGGCGGCGATCGCCCGCGACGGCCGCTGGGTCCGGCCTTCGGAATACGATGACGGCGGCTATCCGATCACCCGGCAATTGCTGGAGGATGGGGCGCGGTGGTCGATCCTGTCGGGGACCGTGCCGATCGACGTTCCGGTGCGCGTCCTGCAGGGCGGCGCCGATCCGGACGTGCCGTGGACCCACGCCCTGGAACTGGCCAACAGCCTGGCCTCCGACGACGTGGTCTTCACCCTGATCAAGGACGGCGATCACCGCCTGTCGCGGCCGCAGGACCTGGAGCGCCTGGTCGCGGCGGTGGCCGAGGCCCGCATGCTGGCCGAACCGGTCGAGGACGACCCCGTGGCGCGCCGTCTGGCCCGAGCCGCTCGCGCTCGCGCGGCGGGACAGGCTCCAGGCGCCTCGTGGGCGGCCGCCGACATGGGGCCGGACGAGGAATAGCTGGCCTTTTTCATCGTCGGTCGTATGGTGTGTTCACGACTTGTTCGAGAAGGCCGATGACGAAATCCGCTCCTCTCCGCATAGAACTCGACGGCGATCTGGACCGGCGCTTGTCCGAGGTCGCCGAGGTCATGGATCAGCCGAAGGCGGCGTTGATCGAACGGGCAGTGCGCGACTTCCTCGAGCTGCGCGATTGGCAGGACGCGGCGATCGACGAAGGTTTGCGTGCGGCCGAGGAGGGACGGGTCTTCGAGCACGACGAAATCGCGGAATGGGTCGCCTCCTGGGATACGCCGAACGAACGGCCCATGCCCACACGCGATTGATTGCATGCGCATCGTTTGGACTGAGCCCGCTGTGCGCGACCTCGCCTTCGCTCGGGCATGGATCGCTCAGGATCGCCCCATGGCCGCCGCAAGCCAGGTTCAGCGGATCGTCGATGCGGTCGCGGGGCTTCGCGACTTCCCCAGCATCGGACGACCAGGGCGTCGTGGCGGCGCGCGCGAACTCATTGTGCCCGGAGGTCCCTTTATCGTCGCGTACAAGGTCCGTGGCGACGAGATCGCGATCCTCGGAGTCTTCCACGGCGCTCGCCGCTGGCCGGACAGCCTCTAGTCCCCCGCCTTCAGGATCGCCGCCAGCCCCTCGCGATAGGTCGGATACTTCGGTCGCCAGCCCAGCTCGGCCTTGGCCAGAGCGTTCGAGACGCGCTTGTTCTCGGCGTAGAAGCGGCGGGTGGCGGGCGACAGGCCCATCTCGTTGAACGGCAGGTCGGGTGGGACCGCGACGCCCAGCAGGCTGGCGGCGTGCTCCATGACGTCCTGCGGCGGGGCCGGCTCGTCGTCGACCAGGTTGTAGACGCCGCCCGCCCGGGGCCGGTCCAGCGAGGCCAGCAGGCCCGAGACGATGTCTTCCAGATGGATGCGGCTGAACACCTGGCCCGGCTTGACGATGCGGCGGCCTTCGCCGGCCCGCAGGCGGTCCAGGGCGCTGCGGCCGGGGCCGTAGATGCCGGGCAGGCGGAAGGTGGTCACCGTCAGGCCCATGCCCCGTCCGACCTCCTGCCAGTCGCGCTCGGCCCCGACCCGGCGCGCGCCCTCGACCGACTGGGCCTTCAGCGGCGAGCTTTCGAACACCCAGCGCCCCTCGAAGTCGCCGTAGACGCCGGTGGTCGACAGATAGCCGATCCAGTCGGGGAAGGCCTGGGCGGCGGCCAGGGCGGGGATCACCGCCTCCAGCCCCGGACAGCCGTCGGAAGAGGGCGGGGCGGTGATCAGCACGGCGTTGACGCCGACCAGGGCGGCGGTCAGGGCGTCACGGTCCTCGGCGTCGACAGGCTGGACGCCCAGGGCGCTCAGTTCGGCGGCGCGCCCGGCGTCACGCACTGTCGCGGCGACGCTCCAGCCGCGCGCGATCAGCGCCCGCGCGAAGGCCTGGCCGACATAACCCAATCCGAACACGAACAGACGCAAGACGCTCTAGTCCCCGAAAAGAAGGGGGCGAATGAGCGGACAAAACGGACGTTCGCGCAAGAGCGGATCCTTCCCCTTGGGAGGAGGACGTTGACGTTGTCCACAATGACGCGCCCGAACCGGCGTCAGACCGCTTGCCAACCGCAAGGCGCTCTGCCATAAGCCGCCTCCTCGTCGCGGGGCGCTGTTTTCAGCCCTTCCGATGCGGGCGTAGCTCAGTGGTAGAGCACAACCTTGCCAAGGTTGGGGTCGAGAGTTCGAATCTCTTCGCCCGCTCCATTCTCCGGCTTCCGGAGCGTGGAACGAGACCCGAAATATCCCGGATGCGGGCGTAGCTCAGTGGTAGAGCACAACCTTGCCAAGGTTGGGGTCGAGAGTTCGAATCTCTTCGCCCGCTCCAATTTCCCTCCCAAAAATTGAAGCGTGACGCATCCGGTGGGCTCCTGTTAGGCCTATGGAACCCGTCGCGCAGGCCGCCGTTCCTGATCGGTGATCACCCTGCGCGGGGCGGGTGAGGCTGGGAATGCTGGACCATGACTCGATATGATCTCGGACGCACGCGCGTCGGCCGTCTGGCGGCGATCGCGGCGGTGCTGACCCTGGCGAGCGCGGCCCAGGTCCAGGCTCAAGCCAAGTCCCAGGCCAAGCCCCAAGCCAAGCAAGAGTCTTCGACGACCAAGCCCGCCAAGACCGTCACTCCGCCGAACTCGTCCACGACCCCGGACAAAGATCATCCGGACGAAAGCTGGAGCGAGGAGGTGCGCAAGAAGTCGGTGGAGATCGGCACCCAGCCGGTGCGCGACGTGGGCATCGCCAAGCGCGAGATCCCGCCGATCCTGATCAAGGCGCGACAAGACCCCTACAGCCTCAAGGGCCTGAAGACCTGCAAGCAGCTGGCCGCCGAGGTCTCGAACCTGAACGCGGTGCTGGGTCCGGACTATGTGGTCGGCAACGAGGTCAAGGAAAACCGCATGGGCAAGCTGGCCGAAGCGGGCGGCAAGACCGTGGTCAACACCATCATCCCGTTCCGGGGCCTGGTGCGCGAGCTCACCGGCGCGGCCCCGGCCGACCGCCGCCTGAACGCCGCCCTCGACGCCGGCTACGCCCGCCGCGGCTTCCTGCGCGGCGTGCACGCCAAGCAGGGCTGCCGCACGACGTTCTAGAAGATCGGTGCGCCATCTTCGGTTAGTTTTACAGGGCGCGCAATCTGACGTTTAGGTCGCGTTAAGTCCCGCCTGAGACTGTTCAACCAAAGGTTTGATCAGCTTCAGGCGCCCGAATGTCCCAGATCGTGGATCCCAACGCCGGCGGCGCCGAGCGCGTCGTCGCCCTGGACGGGCTGCGGGGCCTGATGACCGCCTTCGTCGTGATTTCCCACTATTTCGCGGAGCTGCCCGGCGGCGTGAACGCCCTGATGTTCGGCTGGGTGGGCGTGGACATGTTCTTCGTCCTCAGCGGCTACCTCGTCGGCAGGCTGATCCTGGAGAAGAGCCGCCACGCCAATTTCTTCAGCGTCTTCTACATCCGGCGGACCCTGAGGATCATTCCGGCCTACGTCGTGACCATCGTGATCGTCAGCGGCCTGATGGCGGTCTGTGATCCGGCCTGGAGCGGCGCGCGCGACGCCTTCCCACTGTGGGCCTATCTGAGCTTCAGCCAGCCCTTCTTCATGATCTCCAGCGGCTCGATCGGCGCGCACTGGCTGGCGCCGACCTGGACCCTGGCGTTGGAGGAGCACTTCTACCTGCTGGCCCCGCTGGTCATCGTGCTGGCGCCGCGCCGGCTGCTGCCCTGGCTGCTGGCGGGGACGGCGGCGATGGCCGTTCTGGTCCGGCTGACGATCCACCTGCTCTATCCGCACAATCCCATGGCGGCCCTGGTGCTGCTGCCCAGCCGGGCCGACCTGCTGTGCCTGGGCATGCTGGCGGCGGTGGCGATGACGTCGTGGAAGGTGGACTGGCCCCGGTTCGATTTCGCGCTGCGCCTGACGCCGATCCTGGCCCTGGTCGCCATACTGGGCCTGAAGGCCGTGGACAGCGTGGTCACGGACGCCCTGATGCCCCTGGCCATGGCGGTGGGCTGCGCGTCGTTCCTGCTGGCGCTGGTGCGCGACGCGCCGGAGGCTCGGCGCTTCAAGTCGCCGGTGCTGCGGTTCCTGGGCGACAACGGCTACTGCATCTATCTCACCCACATTCCCGTCCTGGGTCTGATGCATGGCCTGATCCTCGGCCAGCGCCCGGCGCTCGAGACGCCCGCCCAGTGGGGGGTGTCGCTGGCGGCCCTGCCGGTCTGCGTCCTGGTGGGCTGGGGCATGACCAAGCTGATCGAAGAGCCGCTGACCCGCTATGGCCGCTCCTGGCGGTGGAGCGATGCGCGGCGCGCGAAGATCGGAGCCGCCGCCGAGGCCGGCGCATCCTAGACCGCGAGTTGGGCCTCTTCGCGATTCCTGCTCTAAGCTGAGAGGCTTGCGGGGAGCTTCCGATGTCCAAACGCGTCCTTCTGGGCCTGGCCCTGGTTCTGGCCCTGAATAGCGCCGCCATGGCCGCCGCGCCCAGCGCCGCCGACCACTTGGCCCAGGCGGTCAAGGCCTACGAGGCGGCCGGCGCGGGCGAGGACGACGGGGAGGGCGGGGCCGACGACGCCTCGCGCTTCAAGTTCCCGCCGGTGGGGCCCAAGGCCGACGCCGATCGCAAGGCCCTGCTGACCTCGGCCCTCCAATCGCTGGACAGCGTCGACCTGGCGGCCCTGACGCCCGACCAGCGCCTGACCCACGCCATCCTGAAATGGAGCCTGGACGAGCGGCTGGAGGGCCTGTCGTTCGACGAGGCCCGCATGCCGTTCAGCACCGACGGCGGCTTCGACGTCATCCTGCTGTACCGCGCCAACGGCATGCACCTGAAGTCCGAGGCCGAGGCGCGGCAGTGGATCGCCCTGCTGGCCCAGACCCCCGACTGGTACGCGGCCAATATCGCGGGCGCCCGGCGCGGGGTGGCGACCGGCTTCGTTCAGGCCGCGCCCACCGCCCAGGCCGTGCTGGACCGCGCCCGCCGCGCCGCCGCCACGCCCTTGGCCGAGGATCCGCTGCTGGCCCCGCTGCGCGACCTGCCCGCCGGCATTCCCGCAGAGCGCCGCGCCGCTCTGTTGGCCGAGGGAACCAAGGTGGTGACCGACAAGGTCGCGCCGGCCCGCGCCGGCTTCGTGACCTTCATGGAGACCGAATATGTTCCGCACGCCGCCAAGAGCCTGGCGGTCTCCGACCTGCCGGACGGCGCGCGCTACTACGCCTTCCTGGTGCGCCGCCACACGACCACGACCATGACCGCCGACCAGGTCCACGCCCTGGGACAGTCGGAGGTGGCGCGCATCCGGGCGCGGATGCAGGTCGTGATGAAGCAGGCCGGCTTCCAAGGCGACCTGCCGGCCTTCATCGCCTTCCTGCGCAAGGATCCGCGCTTCTACGCCACCAGCCGCCAGCAGTTGTTGGAGAAGGCCAGCGAGATCGCCAAGCGGTCCGACGACCAACTACCGGCCCACTTCGGCGTCCTGCCGCGCCTGACCTACGGCGTGCGGCCGGTGCCGGCCAGCATCGAGCAGGGCTACACCACCGGCCGCTATTTCGGCGGCGATCCCAAGACCGGCCGGGCCGGCGGGCTGATGATCAACACCTCGGCCCTGGACCAGCGACCGCTGTACGAGTTGCCGGCCCTGGTGCTGCACGAGGGCGCGCCGGGTCACCACATCCAGACCGCCCTGGCCCAGGAGCAGACCGGCGTCCCGGACTTCCGCAAGACCATCTATTTCAACGCCTATGGCGAGGGCTGGGGCCTGTATTCGGAGTGGCTGGGCGAGGAAATGGGGATCTATCGCGACCCCTATGAGCTGTTCGGCCGGCTGTCCTACGAGATGTGGCGCGCCTGCCGGCTGGTGGCCGACACCGGGATCCACGCCAAGCACTGGACGCTGGACCAGGCCAAGGCCTGCTTCATCGAGAACACCGCCCTGTCGCCGACCAATATCGACGTCGAGGTGGCGCGCTACATCTCCTGGCCGGGCCAGGCCCTGGCCTACAAGGTGGGCGAGCTGAAGATCCTGGAACTGCGCCATCGCGCCGAGACGGCCCTGGGAGATCGGTTCGACGAGCGCGGCTTCCACGACGCGGTGCTGCTGAACGGCTCGCTGCCGCTGGCGGTTCTGGAGGCGAAGATCGACGCCTGGATCGCGGAGAAGAAAAAGGGGTAGGGCGGCTCCCATTTAGGCCCTCCCCCTGTGGGGGAGGTGTCGGCGAAGCCGACGGAGGGGGGTGATCGGATGTTGGCCACAACCCGGATCCTAGGTCCTAAAACTCCCCCCACCGATCGCTTCGCGATCGCCTCCCCCATAGGGGGAGGGCCTTGGGTTTCGGACATGCCTTACCCAATGGTCTGAAAAGACAAAACCGCCTATCACTGCCTCCAATGACACCGGGGGACATTCACGCCATGGCCAAGATCACAGTCCTGGGCGAATGCATGGTCGAGCTGTCGCCGGAGGGCGAGGGGCTGCACCGGATGGGGTTCGCTGGCGACACCTTCAACACCGCCGTCTATCTGGCCCGCCTCGGCGACGCTGTCGCCTACTGCACGGCCCTGGGCAAGGGCGATCCCTTCAGCGACGGCGCCCTGGCCGCCATGCGCCGCGAGGGGCTGGACACCGCCCTGGTGCGCGAGGCCGAGAACCGCTTGCCGGGCCTCTACGCCATCGTGCTGGACGAGAACGGCGAGCGGAAGTTCCACTACTGGCGCGAGCGGGCCCCGATCCGCGACCTGTTCTCCCAGCACACCGCCGACCAGCTGATCGCCGCCGCCAAGGCCAGCGACCTGGTCTATCTGTCGGGCGTGACCCTGGCGGTGATCGGCGACATCGGGCGGGCGCGGCTGAAGGACATCCTGGCCTATGTCCATTCGCTGGGCGTGGCCGTGGCGCTGGACTTCAACTATCGCCCGGCGCTGTGGGCGTCGCCGGAAGCGGCGCGCGAGGCGCTGGATGGTGTCGTGCCCTCGTGCCGCTACGTCTCGCTAAGCAGCGAGGACAGCCGGCCGCTCTATGGCCGCGAGGCCGAGGACCTAGCCGCAGAATGGGCGAAGGCCGGCGCCGAGGTGGTGGCGCGCGACGAGAGCCACGCGGTCAACGTCCACACCCCTGAAGGCCGCGTCGCCACCCCGGCGCCGAGCCGGGTCAAGGCGTTGGACACCACCGGCGCCGGCGACAGTTTCAACGCCGCCTACCTGGCCTCGCGCCTGGCCGGACTGCCGATCGAGACCGCCGTGAGTCGCGGCCATCAGCTGGCCGCGGCCGTAGTCGGCTGCAAGGGCGCGATCATCCCGACGGCCTCTATGCCCGTTTGGTCGCGGGGATAGAGAGCGGTCGGCCTCAACGCAATCAAAGGTTTATATTCCTACTAGACGCGCGTAATAGGAAAGTTATCCTCACCCCCGGAATATCGACCTAGGATTCGGGTCGAGGGCGTCACAGGGACGCCGTTCGCAGGGGGAAGCCGATGCTGGCTCAAGCTCTCGAGGATCTGTGGGCGATCTCGCCCGACCCGCGCCGTGATAGACTGACGGCGGCCTTCATCACCCATGCCGTGGCCTTGGCGACCGGGGTCTCTCCAACCGATATCGCCTCGACCAAGCGGGCGGGCAAGGCGGCGGCGCGGGCCCGGCAGATCGCCATCTACCTGGCGCACGTCAATTTCAACTGGCCGCTGATCCGCGTGGCCTTCGCCTTCAATCGCGATCGCACCACCTGCGGCCACGCCTGCCACCGCATCGAGGACATGCGCGAGAACGCCGACTTCGACGCCCGGATGAGCATGCTGGAGGCCTGCATCAAGCAGGCGCCCGACGCCATTCCAGAGCTGACCCAACTGGGGCCGGACCGATGAGCGGCGCCTTCGAACGGGCGCTGGAGGCCGAGCACCTGGCGTCCCGCGCCGAGCGGCTGCTGCGCCGGCCGGGCGCGCTGATCGAGGTCAAGGAACTGGGCTATGTGGTCCGCTTCGGTCCGCGCCGCCGGGCCATGCTGACCGTGGACGAGGCGGCCTTCCGCGTGCTGGCCCGCGACGGGGCCCTGGCCCCGCGCCGCGAGGGCGGCTGGCGACTGGTCAAGCCGGTGTCTGCGCCGGTCCTGCCGCCGGGACGGCCGGGCATGATCGAGGGCGAGCGGGTGGTGATCGAGGGCAGCGGCCAGCACGTGGTGCTCAAGGCCAATCTCGGCGAGTCGCCCCTGGCCTGGTTGGCCCGGCGCGGCGGGCTGGAGCCGGTGGAGGCGGCGGCCGGCGAGCGCCTGCGCGAGGATTTCCAGCGGGCCGGGTCGGTGGGCCGCCTGACCATGGACTGGGACGCCCAGCCCCGTTCGGCGGGTGGCGGTCCTCGCCTGGAGCCGGCGCTGCGGGCCAGGGCGGCCAAGGACCGGATCGCGGCGGCCCTGGCGGCGGTGGGGCCGGGCCTGCGGGAGATCCTGGAACGGGTGTGCCTGGCCGAGACGGCGCTGCAGGTGGCGGAGCGCGAACTGGGCCTGCCCCGGCGCGCGGGGAAGACAGTGCTGAAGTTGGCGCTGCAGCGGCTGGCGATACACTACCGGATGGTTTGATTTTTAGAACCGTCCCTCCCCCTTGCGGGGAGGGTGGCCTCCGAAGGAGGTCGGGTGGGGTTTGCTGAATCAGCAGACCCCACCCACCAGCTTCGCTGGTCCCCCCTCCCCATGAAGGGGAGGGAAGAGCCAAGAACTGAGAAGCTCTGGCTGAGACCTAGTGCTTCAGCGACTGCTTGATGTCGCGCATCTGGTCGTGGCCGGACTTGACCGAGGTCCAGGCCTTTTCGATCGCGGCGCGGGTCTGGGCGTCGACGTCGGTGTCCTGCAGGGCCTTTTCGAACTTGGCCTTGATGTGGTCTTCGCCGGCTTCGACCTCGTTGACCACGGCGTCGTCGCCCTTGGTCAGGCTGTCCTTCAGGTTCACGAACACGCGGTGGGCGGCGGCCAGGATGGTGCCGTCGTCCTTGGGCTCGCCGCCCAGACGGCGGACTTCGCCCTGCAGGTCCGAGGCCACCGAGCGGCGCTCCTGGGCGCGCTGGGTGAACAGGGTCTTGAAGCGGGCGCCGTCGGCGTCCTTGGCGGCTTCGGCATAGCCGTCGGCGCTGTCGATGGTGGTCTCGACCAGGCTGTTGACGAGCTTGATGTGGTCTTCGTTGGTATGGGCCATGGGAGGCTCTCCGATGTTGGGGAACGGCCTAACGCGGGGCGTCGGCGAAAGGTTCGAAGCGCGGCCTTACTTGGCCAGCTTGGAACCCAGGAAGCTCCAGGCGGTGGTGGCTGCGGCGATGGCCGGACCGCGCGTGCGGCGGTTGATCAGCAAGGCGGCGGCCACGCCCGCGCCCAACAGAGCGACGGCCACCGGCACCTTGTAGCCGGCCAGGGTGACCTTGCCCTCGGCGTCGGGCGTCAGAGCGTAGTCGGCCGGCGGGGCGGGGGCGTAGGGATCGGCCCCGTAGGTGTTTTCAGAGCTCTTGTGGAACAGGCCCGACAGCTTGTCGGACAGGCTGGACAGCAGGCCCTGGCGAGCGGCGGCGGGCGTGCCGTAGGAGGCGTCGTAGGCGGCCATGGGGAGGCTCCGTCAGAAGTGGGAGCCTCGATAACGCGGGGGTGGCGGGGTTGATCCATGGGTGATTGACCGCTTTCAGTTGTGATCCAGCGGGCCTTGCGGCGCGCGTGAGTCGGGAAATCACATGCGGCGACCGTCCATTTTCGAGCGTTTCGCCAAGCTTGGCCGCGCCGCGCGGGGCGCGCCCGAGGCGCGGCTGGACCTGCTGCGCGCCAAGGCGGCCAGGACAGCCCGTCCCTCGATCCTGGTGCTGCGCGAGTGGCCGGGCTCGGATCATGTGTCGCGCAGCGCCTTTGGCGGCCTGCCGCGCTTGCCGCCGGACCTGGCCTGGCCGATCCGCGCCGCGACCGGCAAGCCGATGTCATTCATCGCCCAGATTGATCTTTCCGAATTGCCGCCCGTCGCGTGGGCCGAGGGCCTCCCCGCCAAGGGCGTGCTCTGGTTCTTCGCCGATCACGACAATGTCGGGCTGGAGCCTGACGCGGTGAGCGTGCTTTTCCGTCCGGGCGCTGGCGGCGCCTGGCCTGAACGCCCCGCGCCGTCCGATCTGGGGCCGCTGAAGCAGCGCAAGCCCTATGCCTGGCTGTCGCCGGGCGATCCAGCGACGCGCATCGACACCCACCGGGCCGTGCGCTTCCTGGCCGTCACGGCCTACGACGCCAGCTTCGAAGAGATCGACTACGACGCGGACGATGACGACGAACACGACGCCTTGATCGCCCTGACCGACGCGCTGAGAGACGCGGCGTTGAGGCAGGTGTTGCCCGAGCCAGGGCCCTCGGATCCGGCATGGTATGCGCTGTGGTCGACGTGGAATTCCGAAGCCTGGCCGCGGGCGGGAATCTTCGCCGAACTGGCGGTCGGCGCGACCTTGGACGCCCTGCCTCGGGTCATTCGCTATCTGGATGGGCGGATACAATGGACGCCGGAGGGCCTGGCGATCCGCGACGCCCTGGTCGCCGAGGCCCGGACCGAGCAGGCGCGATGGGCCGCGCGGCGCTACGAGGTTCTGGACGCGGCCGACCGTCATGCCTTGAGGGTCTGGATCGAGGCCTTCGTCGCGCGCGCGGCGGTTCTCAAGCCCGAAATGATGGAAGGCGCGCATGCGCCCAGACTTAGTGACGTGGAACGCCTCATCGCCAAGACCCCGCCCCTGGCGATGAACATGATACAGGCGCACGGCGGTGCGGCCATGGCCGTGCTTCCGGAAAGCGGTCGGCGACCAAGACAGCATGCCGTCCGGACGTCGGACTACGATCAGATGCTCGGTTATGGCAGGTCGCCGAACGAGGAGCCGCACTGGAATCGCGACAACGTTCTGCTGCTGCAGATCGCCGCCGACGCCAGTCTCCCGTGGCTGGATCAGGCCATGATGCGTCTCTGGATAACGCGCTCGGACTTGGCCGCGCAGCGTTTTGACCGGATCGTCACGACGCTGGGGCTCAGCTAGTCCTGATCCCCCATCACCGCCCCGACATGGGCGATGCCCAGTTCCTTGGCCCTTGTCGCCTGGCGGTGGCGTTCGGCGTAGCGGGCCTTGGCCTCGTCGTCGCGGGCGTCATGGCAGGCGGGGCAGGAGACGCCCTCGACATAGTGTTCCGAGGCGCGGTCCTCGGGGCTGACGGGCATGCGGCAGCCCCGGCACAGGGCGTGGGTGCCCGGCGTCAGGCCGTGGCCGACCGCCACGCGCTCGTCGAACACGAAGCACTCGCCATGCCACAGGCTTTGCTCGGCCGGCGTGGTCTCCAGATAGTTCAGAATGCCGCCCTTCAGGTGGAAGACGTCTTCGACGCCCTCGCTCTTAAGGAACGCCGTCGACTTCTCGCAGCGGATGCCGCCGGTGCAGAACATCGCCACCTTGGGCGGCGGGGCGGATGGATCCCAGGTCTCGCGGAAGGCGCGGAACCAGGCGGGGAAGTCGCTGAAGCTGGCGGTCTTCGGATCGATCGCGCCCTCGAACGTGCCGATCGCGGCCTCGTAGGCGTTGCGGGTGTCGATCACCACCACGTCGTCGCGGGCGATCAGGGCGTTCCAGTCGGCGGGGTCGACATAGGTCCCGGCGTTGTTGACCGGATCCAGGTCGCCGGCCCCCAGGGTGACGATCTCGCGCTTGATCCGCACTTTCATGCGGTGGAAGGGCATGGCTGCGGCGTCGGCGAACTTCAGTTCCAGCGTGTCGCAGCCGGGCAGGGCGCGGATGTGGTCCAGCACCTGGTCGATCGCCTCGGACGGGCCGGCGATGGTGCCGTTGATCCCCTCGCGAGCCAGCAGCAGCGTGCCCTTGACGCCCAGGCCGCAGCACAGCTTCGACAGCGGCCGCATGATGGTCAGCGGGTCGGCGAAGGTGGTGAAGCGATAGAGGGCGGCGACGCGGAAGGTCATGACTGGGGCTGATAGGCGCTGAAGCGCGGCTTCTCAAGCGGCGCTGGAACTATTGGCGGATGGCGGCGCTTACACCGGCATGAGCATCCTGATCGTCGTCCTCGTCGCCCTCATCCTGCTTGGCCTGGCGCTCTATGCGGTCCAACGCAGCCCCATTCCCTCGCCGGTCAACTGGCTGATCCAGCTGGTGCTGATCGTGATCGCGATCTGGTTCATCGGAACCCGGGCGGGCTTCTTCTGAGCCTACGTACACCGCTCATCCCGGCGAACGCCGGGACCCAGATCCCATAGCGGTGTGTTTGATTGGAAGAGCTCAGCGCTTGTGGCGTCAGCTTCAAAGCTATTCCATCTGGGTCCCGGCGTTCGCCGGGATGAGCGGATTTTAAGGGGCTAGGCCAGCGCGCCGGCGTCCCGCTGGATGCGCGCGACCATCGCCTTCAGACCGTTCGACCGCTGCGACGACAACGCCTCCGATAGGCCCAGGCGCGCCATGGCGGCGGCGGCGTCGAACTCGGCGATGTCCTTGGCGGGGCGGCCCGAATAAAGCCGCATCAGGATGGCGATCAGTCCGCTGACGATGTGGGCGTCGCTGTCGCCTCGGAACACGATCGTCCCGTCGGGCTGGGGCTCGGTCACCAGCCACACCTGGCTGGCGCAGCCCCGCACCTTGTTGGCGTCGGAATGCTCGGCCTGCGTCAGCGGGGCCAGCTCCTTGCCCAGCTCGATCACGTAACGATAGCGCTCTTCCCAGTCGCCGAGGAGTTCGAACTCGTCGGCCAGTTCGTCGAGGGCGGCGTCTATGGAGCGTTGCATGGCGCGGACTTAGTGCCGCCAAGCCGAAAGGGGAAGCCCCTTAGGGTCGCGCGCGCGCCATCGACACGCGCGTCGTGGCGTCCGGCAGGGTGACGATGGCGGTGAAGCCATGGCCGGGCGTGGACTTCAGCCGCAAGGATCCGTCCATGGCCCGGGTCAGCAGGTCGACGATCGGCAGGCCCAGGCCCGCGCCCTCGGATGACCGCGTCAAGGTCGGGCCGCCCTGTTCGAACGGGCGGATCAGGCGGTTGAGGTCGGCCGGATCGGCGCCTTCGCCATGGTCGCGGATCTCGATCTCGACCTGGCCGCCGCCGATGGACTTGGCCTCGATCACCACCAGCCCGCCTTGCGGCGAATGGGTCAGGGCGTTCTGCAGCAGGTTGCTCAGGATGGTGCGCAGGCCCCGGCTGTCGACCCGCAGGTTGGGCAGGGTCCCGGCTTCGGGCGCGACGATGCTGACCCCGCGCGCGGCGGCTTCGCTCCGTAACTGCAGGATCACGTCCTCGACGGCGTCGTCCAGGCTCTCTTCGCCCAGGTCCAGGTCGGTGACATGGCCTTCCAGCCGGGCGATCTCGACGATCTGGTTGACCAGCCGCAACAGCTTCAGGCCGCTTTCGTGCACCAGGCTGGCGTATTCCTTGTACTGCGGCGCGCCCAAGGGGCCGTAAAGTTCGCAGGACAGGATCTCGGAAAAGCCGATCACGGCGTTCAGCGGGGTGCGCAGCTCATGGCTGACCATGCGCAGGAACGAGCGTTTCTGGTCGTCCAGCGACGCTTTTCGCCGCGCGCGCGCCGCCGCCCGCCGGAAGGCGGTGGTCTGCGACATCAGGCCGCTGTCGGCGCCGGCGCTTTCGCGCGGCGTCTCGGCATGGCCCGACGCGTCGGTGATCGCCGGTGGCGGCATAAGCACTCCCGGACCTTCTGTCCGTCTCTTCGATGCGACAGAATGAACCAAGGCGCTTACGAATCCGTTTCCGTCCACAAGAAGCTCTGGCGTTAACGATCGCGCGCCGATTGTGCGGCCTTGGGAGACTCCCCGGGCCGCGTTAAGCTTTGAGGACGAAGATTCACCGGAAGGGATTCTCGCGGCCTTGCCCATTGACGGCGCCCCGTTCCAGACCGGCCCTCGGCCGGGTCAGAGCCATCTGACGAGGGAAGCCTCGACGGGGGCTTTTGGCGCGGCGCATCTATGGCGGCTGGGCTGGCTTGCGACCGTCATCTTCGCGACGGGCGCGGCGGCCTTCACGCCCGGCGTCGTCGGGCTTCACGTCTGGCTGGCCCTGGCGGCCGGCGCGATCCCCGCCCTGGCGGCTCTGGCCGTGGGCGAGCGGCGCGACGAGCGCCTGCAATCCCTGATCCTAGTGTTGTGGGCCACCTGCGGCGCGGGCGCGGCGGTGGTGACCGGCGGCGTTTCGGGCGCGATGAGCGCCTGGATCCTGGCCCCCGTGGCGGCCGCCTCGACCCTGTCCTCGCCGCGACGCCTGGCCGAAGGCGCCAGTCTGTCCCTGATCGGCGGCGCCGTGGCGGCCCTGACCCAGCTGTCGGGCCTGGCCCCGGCCGCGCCGACCGGACCGCTGGCCTTCATCCTGGGTTTCCTGTCGGTGGCGACCGTCGGGGTGGGCCTGGCCTCGGGCCTGATCCTGACCCACCGCTGGGCGGGCGAGCGCGACAGCCGCAACGTCGGCGAACTCAACACCCTGCAGACCCTGGTCGACGGCGCGCCGCAACTGCTGCTGGTCGTGGGCAGCAACGGCCGGGTCAAGACCGTGCGCGGGGCCGCGCCGCGCGGCGTGGCGACCGTCAACCTCGTCAACGAGGGCCTGGCCTCGGCCGCCGTGGCTGGCGACCGTCAAAAGGTCAGCGCCGCCCTGGCCGCCGCCCTGGACAGCGGCGAGGCCAGCGTCGCCTTCGCCCCGCTGCTGGATCCGACCCGCACCGTGTGCCTGGACCTGCGCCAGGTCTCGCCCGACCTGCTGGTGGGCGTGATGCGCGACGCCACGATCGAGCGGGCCCGTGAGACCGCCCTACAGCAGGCCCGCGCCGAGGCCGAGGGCCTGGCCGCCGGCCGCGCCCGCTTCCTGGCCAATATGAGCCACGAGCTGCGCACGCCGCTGAACGCCATCATGGGCTTCTCCGACATCATGCGCGCCCGCATGTTCGGCCCCCTGACCGACCGCTATGGCGAATACGCCGAGCTGATCCACGAGAGCGGCCGCCACCTGCTGGACCTGATCAACGACGTGCTCGACATGTCCAAGATCGAGGCCGAGCGCTTCGAGTTGCAGCGCGGCGAGTTCGACGCCCGCGAGGCGGTGACGGCGGCCATGCGCCTGCTGCGCGTCCAGGCCGACGCGGCCGGGGTGCAGCTTCGCGGCGTGCTGCCGCCGGGCGAACTCGAGGTCGACGCCGACCGTCGGGCGCTGAAGCAAATCGTGCTGAACCTGGTGTCCAACGCCCTGAAGTTCACCCCGCGCGGCGGCCAGGTGACGGTCACGGCCGATGGTCACGACGGCGAGTTCGAACTGGTGGTGGCCGACACCGGCGTCGGCATCAGCCCCGAAGACCTCGAGCGCCTGGGCCGTCCCTACGAGCAGGCCGGCGGCGTCGACCAGCGCGCCAAGGGCACGGGCCTGGGCCTGTCGCTGGTCCGCGCCTTCGCCAAGCTGCATGGCGGCGAGATGCATATCGAAAGCCGGATGGGGGCGGGGACCAGCGTCTCGGTGCGCATGCCGGTGCTGCTGAAGGCGTCGCGTCCGATGATGGAGGCTCCGCTGCTGGAGCCGATGTCCGAGGTCGAGCCGGAAGAGCCGGAGCTTGGCCCGAACGTCGTGAAGTTCGCGCCGCCGCGCTGATCCAAAGCCTCCCCCTGTGGGGGAGGTGTCGCCCAAAGGGCGACGGAGGGGGGGAGTGATCGGCCGGCGACCGCGTTCCTGGATCGAAGATCCTAAAACTCCCCCCACCGATCGCTGCTCGATCGCCTCCCCCACAGGGGGAGGCTTTGAAAACTATCTCAAGAACGCCCGCCCCGCCGCGAAGTCCCCGACCTCCACATACGCCCGGCGCACCACGTCCACGCCGGTCCGGCTGGTGAACACGAACTCCAGGGTCGCCGCCTCGCGCGGGTCCAGGCGGCTCATGGCGTCGGCGGCCTCGCGGGGAAAGCGGAACGACAGGCCGGTCTTGGCGCCGGTCGGCAGCAGGGTGACGGGGGCGGAGTCGCGGGTCTCGGCGCCGAACACCCGGCTGGCGTTGCGGGGCGCGGCGTTGGCGGCCAGGCCCTTGGCGTTGCGGGCGTTCAGATAGGGTCCCTGGGTGCGCAGCGTGTCGCGTAACACCAGGCGGGCGGTGTAGGGCTGGGCGTTGTCGGCGAAGGTCGCCACGGCCAGCATGTCGTTGGCCCGGCCCGACAGGCCGAACATCAGCCGGTCGCCGCCGAAGCCGGCCGGCTGCGACAGCCGCCAGACCGGGATGGTGGCCGAGACCGAGCGGTCGGCCTGCCAGGTCGCGCGGTCGCCGGGATAGGTCATCCGCAGCATGGTCGAATAGCCGTCGAAGGCCTGGCGCACGCGGCCGGCGGCGGTCTGCAGGTCGGCGGAATTACACGCCGCCCCACTGGCCTTGGCCCGGGCCCGCTGCTCGACCGCCTGGACCTGGACCTCGCTGACGCCCGAACGCAGGGTCGCGCCGCGCGCCTGGGCGCGGGCGGCGTCCAGGGCCGAGCCCACGGCGGGCTTGAACAGCCGGCAGCGGGCGTCGGCCGAGGTCATCAGCGTACGCTCGTAGAGCTGGTCGGCCGCGCCGGCATGGGCCTGTGACGACGCGCCGAGCCCGGCGATCGCGACAAAAGCCCCTAGCCACCGCGCCGTCGAACCCCCAAGGGTCTTCTTCTTCGACATAGTCTCGTATTCTGCGAGAACGGTTTCAGCAGGCAGCCTTAGGGCGCCGAGGTTGCGGTTCAGTTAGCGATGCTTCTTTCCACGGACATTTGGGTCGGCGCGCTGATCCGCCGCGCCGAGCTGGGCGGGGCCTTCGCCACCGTGGCCCGCAAGGGCGACCCGCGGGCCGGGGCCGTGCTGGTCAAGGCCGTGGACCGCCGCGCCAACACCGCCAAGCTCTACAGCGAGGCCACGCGAGGCGACGGCGAGCGCTTCTGGATGCAGCCGGTGCGCTCGGACTTCGAGCCGGACCTGGACGCCTACGCCGAACGCGCCGCGCGGATCGATCCGGACATCTGGGTGGTCGAGATCGAGGACCGCGACGGGCGGCATTTCCTGACCGAGCCGGTGGAGGCGGATCCGGGCTGACGACGCGACGCCCCCTCCGTCGGGCTTCGCCCGCCACCTCCCCCGTTTCACGGGGGAGTGAGGTCGCCGCCACTTCCTCCTCACCCGTGAAACGGGGGAGGTGGCGCGATGCGCAGCATCGTGACGGAGGGGGCGTTCGGGCGGCCTGCAACTACTCCCGCCTGAACGTCGCCACCAGCACGTCGCGCCGCGCCGGCTGGCCGGGCTCCAGCGGGTGGATCGCCGTCACGCCGTGCATCACGCGATGGTCGTCGAGGAACACCGCGTCGCGCGGCTGTTCCAGGGTGAAGGCGCCCAGCCGCGCGCCGTCGTTGGCGAAGATGTCGGTGACGCCGCTGGCCACGTTGCAGCGCTCGACCAGCATGACGATCACCCAGTCGACGCCGTCGCGGTGCGCGCCCTCGGGCGTGGGCAGGCCGGCCTCGCCGTCGCCGGCCTCGATGCGGAACTGGTGCAGCTCCACGTGCCAGCTCCTGGGCGGCGCGACGGTCAGCGGGTGGAACGCCGCCAGGCCGGCGCGAAGCAGTCCTTGCGTCACCGGGTGCTCGGCCACGCCGTCGAGCACGGGCTCGAACCAGCGCTGCACGCCGCCGTTCAGGCCGTTGTAGTCGCGGCTCTGATAGTGCGGCTGGTGCGGCTTGCGGAGGATGGTCTCTGGCGAGGCCGAGAAGGCCGCGAACCGCCGCTGGCGATAGCGGCCGCCGTCGGCCATGAAGCGGTCCAGGCCCAGGTCGTTCCAACTGTCGGCGAAGGCGTCCCAGCCCGCCACGGCCTCGGGGCCAAGCAGGGCGTCCGTCTGGGCCGGGGGCACGCGGCTGAAGCCGGTGTCCCTCAAGGCGGCGGTGATGTCTTGCTTGAAAGTTTCGGGCGGGATCAAGCGCTGCCTCCGGCGGAACGAGGTCTCCACATGGGGCGTTCCGCCGATCGCGCCAAGCCTCGTCCCGTGTCCCGAGGTTTATCCAGGAGTCTCATTTCCCGCGCCGTTAACCCTTCTCCTAAACCGGACCGAAAGCTCGATGCGGCAGGGTGACGCACGTTCCTGATGATTCCCCGCAGCCGCCGCCAGGCCTCAACAAGGTTCCTATGTTTTTCCTGCTTAACGACGTTGTTCTCAGCCTCGACGCGGCCGAATTGGCCCCGCCGCTCACCCGCGAACGTTTCGCGAAGGTGTCGCTGAGCTATGTCAGCAAGCTGGGCCAGGAACTGTACGCCGCCGAGCCGCTGCTGCATCACAAGGATCTGGACAAGGCCCAGCGCCTGGCCGCGCTGATCATCGCCAAGACGCCGGACATCAACGCGGCGCTGTTCATCGCGCCGTCGCGCGGTTGCCTGGTGGATCAGGTGCAGGTGCGCTACGCGCAGCTGAGCCCGGAAATCATGGGATCGCTGTTCGATCGCCAGAAGATCGGCGCTCTGAGCAATGTGGAAGCCGACCGTCAGGTCTGGCGACGTCTCGCGGCCTGACCACGAGACGGCCTGTCTTGGTTCAGGGCTTTCAGGCTTGGTCGCCTACAGGAAGCCGACGAAGCCGAACAGCCAACTCAGGACCACCGCCAGCAGGACCAGCCCGACGATCGCGGTGCTGAAGCACAGCGCGTTACCCTGAGGGGTGCAGACCCCGCGCCGGTGGCGCGGCTCGTGAACCATAGCCATCTATCGTTTCCTCTTTCGCGGCCGCCCCTCTGCGTGGGAGGTCCGCAAGTAACGTGAGCATGACTCCAAAACCCTTCACTGACTAGGGTCGTTCCCGGGTTTTCGTGGCTGCGGTATGCGGACGCGTTGTCGCATCGCGGGGGCGATGCATGGGGTGCGCGGTCGACTGGATTTTTGCCGGCGGCCACGGGTCCGGAGAGGCCGAAATCCGCGACGGCAGGGGCTTTCCGGGGTTTTCTCAAGGTTGAGCTTGGTCTAGCTTCGCCCGGGGTTTTAGTTCGGGGGCGTTCGCGTGAAGTTGTCTTGGTATGCCCGCATGGTGTCGGGCGCTGTCCTGCTGGCCGCCGCCTTCGTGGGACCGGCCTGCGCAGTCGAGACCTGGAGCAAGGCCGAGACCCGTCACTTCATCGTCTACAGCGACGGCGACGTCAGCGGGCTGCGCAAGTCCGCGGAGACCCTGGAGTCGTTCGACGACCTGTTCTGGTCGTTGTACGGCCTGGAGGCGCCGACCGAGCCCGAGGCCAAGCTAAAGGTCTACATGGTGGGCAGCGTCGGCGCCCTGCGCCGGGTCTCGCCGGACATGCCCGGCGGCATCGTCGGCTTCTACTCCGCCTCGCCCGACGAGACCTACGCGCTGTCGATCCGGGGCGCGGGCCAGTCGGTGCTGCAGCACGAATATGTCCACCACCTGATGCTGCGGCATTTCCCGGCGGTTTATCCGGCCTGGTTCATCGAGGGCTACGCCGAGTACCTGATGACCGCCGACATCAAGAGCAAGAGCGCCGACGTCGGCAAACCCGACGAGGGCCGGCAGTACGACCTGACCAACAACAAGTGGCTGCCGCTGACCGACGTGCTCGGCGAGCAGGTCTGGACGATCCCGGCGGCCAAGCGCGGCCAATTCTATGCCCAGTCCTGGCTGCTGACCCACTACTTCCTCAGCGACCCGGCCCACATGCCGCAGTTCCAGGCCTATATGGCCGCGATCTCCAACGGCGAGAAGTCGGTCGACGCCATGACCAAGGCCACCGGCATGACGCCGCAGGCCTTCGAGAAGACGTTGCATCTCTACTATGCCGGCGCGTCGCACTATCGCGAGGTCGACCGTTCCGGCCGGCCCAAGCCGGAGGTGACGATCTCGACCCTGCCGCCGTCGGCCGAACTGATGCTCGAGGATCTCGACGTGCGCACCGGCGTGCCCGACGCCTTCAAGGCGCCGGTGCTGGCCGACATCCGCGCGCGGGCGGCGCGCTATCCTGGCGACGCCTTCGCCGAGCGCGCCCTGGCCCGCGCCGAGATCGTGCTGGGCGACCCGACGGTCGGCGCGGAGATCCTGAAGAAGCGCCTGGCGGCCGATCCCCGCGACGTCGAGGCCCTGGCCCTGGAGGCCCAGCGTCTGATCGCGGCGGGCGACGCCGACAAGGCCCACATCCAGGCCGACTACGACCAGGCCGGCGTCTTGCTGGCCCAGGCCTTCAAGCAGGATCCGACCCGCTACCAGACCCTGTTCGCCTTCGCCCAGACCCGCTCGCTGGACCCGCACTATCCGTCGGACAACGCGCTGCAGGCCCTGCTGATCTCGTTCAAGCAGGCGCCGCAGGTGGCCAGCATCCGCCTCGAGACGGCGCGGGCCCTGATCGCGCGCGGCAAGAAGGCCGAGGCGATCGACCTGCTGATGCCGCTGGTCAACGATCCGCATGGCGGGGGCGGCGCCGAGGCGGCCAAGGCCCTGCTGAACGGCCTGAACGGAACCCCGTCCGCATCCTGATCGCACGGGGAGGGGTCAGGTGGGCTTCCTAAAAA